>NZ_JAOWGA010000017.1:308049-710793 GCF_030333395.1 Citrobacter sp. CK194 | reverse complement strand
GTCGTTAGCTCAGTTGGTAGAGCAGTTGACTTTTAATCAATTGGTCGCAGGTTCGAATCCTGCACGACCCACCAGTTTTAAAGGTGGTTACTGGTAGAGAACGTGAAGGATAACGTTGCGTCAGCAACGGCCCGAAGGGCGAGGCGAAGCCGAGTCATCCTGCACGACCCACCATCCTGAATGATTAAGCAGTAAAATCCCGCAAGGGGTCGTTAGCTCAGTTGGTAGAGCAGTTGACTTTTAATCAATTGGTCGCAGGTTCGAATCCTGCACGACCCACCAATTTTAACATTGCACTCAGATGTTAAACGTGAAGGATAACGTTGCGTCAGCAACGGCCCGAAGGGCGAGGCGAAGCCGAGTCATCCTGCACGACCCACCAATGTAAAAAGGCGCCCTAAAGGCGCCTTTTTGCTATGCGCAGAATTTGTGCCTGATGGCGCTGCGCTTATCAGGCCTACAGCGATACACTCGTTCAGGTCGGATAAGACGTCAGTCGGCGACCCGTAGGCCGGATAAGGCGCTTGCGCCGCCATCCGACATTATCAAGCGCAATTGTTGTGACTTTTGCCAGCCAATCGGCTATCTTGTTTAGCATATAAAACAAATTTAACCGATTGTGGCGTGGGTTACGCTTTATATCGGTTATTTCGTTAAGCCAGTAAAACGAGAAAGCATGATGAGCGTAATGTTTGACCCGGAAGCCGCAATCTATCCGTTTCCGCCGAAACCGACCCCGCTAAGCGTGGATGAAAAGCAATTCTACCGCGAGAAAATCAAACGTCTGCTGAAAGCGCGCGATGCCGTCATGGTGGCGCACTATTACACCGATCCCGAAATTCAGCAACTGGCTGAAGAAACCGGAGGATGCATTTCCGACTCGCTGGAGATGGCGCGATTTGGCGCGAAACATCCTGCCTCCACGTTGCTGGTCGCTGGCGTCCGTTTTATGGGCGAGACGGCCAAAATTCTCAGCCCGGAAAAAACCATCCTGATGCCGACTCTACAGGCGGAATGCTCGCTGGATTTGGGCTGTCCGATTGACGAATTTAGCGCGTTTTGCGACGCCCACCCGGATCGCACGGTAGTGGTTTACGCCAACACGTCTGCTGCCGTCAAAGCCCGCGCTGACTGGGTTGTTACCTCCAGTATCGCCGTTGAACTGATTGAACATCTGGACAGTCTGGGCGAGAAAATTATCTGGGCGCCGGATCGTCACCTGGGAAATTACGTGCAAAAGCAGACCGGCGCGGATGTGCTCTGCTGGCAGGGGGCCTGTATCGTTCATGATGAATTTAAAACCCAGGCGTTGACCCGGATGAAAGGTTTGTACCCGGATGCCGCCGTGCTGGTGCATCCTGAGTCGCCACAATCGATTGTCGATATGGCGGATGCCGTCGGGTCTACCAGCCAGCTGATTAATGCCGCCCGCACGCTGCCGCATAAGCAGCTTATTGTGGCGACCGACCGGGGCATTTTCTATAAAATGCAGCAGGCGGTGCCTGATAAAGAGTTGCTTGAAGCGCCGACAGCCGGAGAAGGGGCGACCTGCCGTAGCTGCGCGCATTGTCCGTGGATGGCGATGAACGGCCTTAAGGCAATTGCTGAGGGGTTAGAGCAGGGCGGGCAGGCCCATGAGATTCACGTTGACCAGGCGTTGCGAGAAGGGGCGCTGCTGCCGCTCAACCGTATGCTGGAATTTGCGGCTACACTACGAGCGTAAAACATAAAACGCTCTGGGGGAAAGATGGATTTTTTTAGCACACAGAACATTCTGGTTCATATTCCAATTGGCGCTGGCGGTTACGACCTGTCATGGATTGAAGCTGTCGGCACCGTTGCGGGTTTGCTGTGTATCGGGCTTGCCAGCCTGGAAAAGATCAGCAACTATTTTTTCGGTCTGATTAACGTGACGCTATTCGCGATCATCTTTTTTCAGATCCAACTCTACGCCAGCCTGTTGCTTCAGGTATTTTTCTTTGCCGCCAATATTTACGGCTGGTATGCCTGGTCCCGCAAAACAAGCCAGCATGAGATTGAATTGAAAATTCGCTGGCTGCCGCTGCCAAAAGCGCTGGCCTGGCTGGCGGTATGCGTGGTGGCGATTGGCCTGATGACCGCGTATATCGATCCGGTATTTTCTTTCCTGACTCGCGTCGCCGTCAACCTGATGCAGGCGCTGGGATTGGCGGTCGCCGTGCCGGAATTGCAGCCTGATGCCTTCCCGTTCTGGGACTCCTGCATGATGGTGCTGTCGATTGTGGCGATGATCCTGATGACGCGCAAGTATGTCGAAAACTGGCTGCTGTGGGTGATTATCAACGTGATAAGCGTGGTGATCTTCGCACTGCAAGGCGTCTATGCGATGTCGCTGGAGTATCTGATCCTGACCTTCATCGCTCTGAATGGCAGCCGGATGTGGATCAACAGCGCGCGCGAACGAGGCTCACACGCGCTTTCCAGTTAGTGGTGATGGTGCGAATGGCCGGATAGCCCCTGATTCAGATGGCAGTCCGGCCCGTTGCACGGCTGATATTCCATCTGAATGGTGGCGTGCTCAATCTGGTAATGGTGAATCAGGAAATGCTGGATGCGCGCCAGCAACGCGTCATGATCGTGCGGCGGGATCACCTGCACATGCAACGTCATCACGGGTTTTTCTCCTATCATCCAGACATGGACATGATGCACATTGCGTACTTCGGGAATATCCCGGCTGAGATGGCGACGCAACGCCGCGATATCCAGCGAAACCGGCGCGCCTTCCAGTAATTCATTTACGCTGTCTTTTAACAGACGCCAGGCGCTGCGTAACACCAGTATGGAAACCAGGATCGAGAGAATCGGATCCGCTGGCGTCCAGCCTGTCCAGATGATAATCAGTGCGGCAAAAATGGCGCCGACCGATCCCAGTAAATCCCCCATCACATGCAGCGCGGCGGCACGCACATTGAGGTTTTTTTCTTCATTCCCCCGGTGCAGGAGCCAGAACGCGAACACGTTGGCGAGCAAACCCGCCACTGCGATAGTCATCATCATGCCGCCTGCGACAGGGCGTGGCGTATAGAAGCGCTGAATGGCTTCCCAGACGATTAAAAGGGTAATCACCACTAATGCGATGGCGTTAACAAACGCGGCCAGCGTTGTCAGTCTCAGCCAGCCGAAAGTGTGGCGAATGGTTGGAGGACGACGGGAAAACTGTACGGCCATCAGAGCGAACAACAGGGCTGCGGCATCGGTAAGCATATGCCCGGCATCGGCCAGCAGCGCCAGCGATCCTGAAAGAATGCCGCCCACCACTTCAACCAGCATAAATCCGGAGGTGACACAAAATGCGAACAGCAACCGACGGGCGTTCTTATCTTCCGGCAGATGCGAAGCAGTATGAGAGTGTGAATGTGCCATCGTGTCATCCCTTTGTTATTTTCATTATTACTGTATGACATCATACAAGTTTTGGGCTGACAAAATAAAAAGGAGAGCGTCAGCTCTCCCGTTACCAGGCCTTTTTTCAGGCTTACTGCGTGGTGCCATCGGTTTTAGTATCAACGTCGTTGTTGATGCCGTCGCCGGTCTCCACTTTCTTATTCACGTCCGGGCAGCGGCCGTCCTTACACATGGTGTTTTTATGCACTTCATCGGAGGTCATGCCGTCGTGGTTCATTGATGAGCCATCCGGGTGAAGCATGGTGCCGCCGGAATTAATCTGACTGTTGTCCACATTGTTTGGCGCGACGTTTTCGCGGGCGTCAGGGGCGACCTGTCCGGCATCCGCCGAAGAGTTTGCCTGTCCGTTGTTGGACTGCGTATTCGCGTCAGCGGCCAACGCTGCGCCACTGGCAAGGCTGAGTATGGCAGTAAGAAAAAGTGTGGCCAGTTTTGTCATTTTCATAAGATGCTCCTGTTATGGTCGATATGTCGGATAACTCTTCCAACAGTGCATGTGCCAGTAAAATCTCAGAGAGGGGTTAAAGATCCCGCACTGGCGATTTAGCCCAGCAGAGAATCTTGAAAAAACTCACAAAAAGAGTGTTTGCAGTTAAAAATTGTAGGTTAGATCTCGTTTTTCGCTACTTTCTGGCGTTTTTTTCTCTAATTCCAGGATTAGTCCGTTCGAAGTGTAAAAGTCAGTTTACACTTTTTAGCCAAAGAGATAGATTGAAGGGATTGCATTTAATTAGATAAGTATGGCAACACTGGAATAATCATGAATTATCAGAACGACGATTTACGTATTAAAGAGATCAACGAGTTATTACCGCCAGTCGCACTCCTTGAAAAATTTCCCGCTACAGAGAATGCAGCAAACACCGTTGCCCATGCCCGCAAAGCGATTCATAAAATCCTGAAAGGGAATGACGATCGCCTGCTGGTGGTGATTGGGCCGTGCTCAATTCATGATCCGGTTGCCGCCAAAGAGTATGCCGCTCGTTTAATGACGCTGCGTGAAGAGCTAAAAGGCGAGCTTGAAATTGTCATGCGCGTCTATTTTGAAAAACCGCGCACCACGGTGGGCTGGAAAGGGCTGATCAACGATCCGCATATGGATAACAGCTTCCAGATTAACGATGGCCTGCGTATTGCTCGCAAGCTATTGCTCGACATTAACGACAGCGGATTACCTGCTGCGGGTGAGTTCCTTGATATGATCACCCCGCAATATCTGGCGGATCTGATGAGCTGGGGCGCGATTGGCGCACGTACCACGGAGTCTCAGGTTCACCGCGAGCTGGCCTCCGGTCTTTCCTGCCCGGTCGGCTTTAAAAATGGCACCGACGGCACCATCAAAGTGGCGATTGACGCCATCAATGCCGCCGGTGCGCCTCACTGCTTCCTCTCCGTCACTAAGTGGGGGCACTCCGCCATTGTGAATACCAGCGGCAACGGCGACTGCCACATTATTCTGCGTGGAGGCAAAGAGCCAAACTACAGCGCGCAACATGTGGCAGAAGTAAAAGAAGGTCTTGCTAAAGCGGGGCTTGCGCCGCAGGTTATGATCGATTTCAGCCATGCGAACTCCTCCAAACAGTTTAAAAAGCAGATGGACGTTTGTGCGGATGTTTGCCAGCAGATTGCGCGTGGCGAAAACGCGATCATTGGCGTGATGGTGGAAAGCCATCTGGTGGAAGGTAATCAGAGCCTGGAAAGCGGCGAACCGCTGACCTACGGTAAGAGCGTTACCGATGCCTGCATCGGCTGGGAAGATACGGATGCGCTGCTGCGTCAGTTGTCGAATGCGGTGAAAGCCCGTCGCGGATAATTCCTCCTGCCAACGCACGTTGCGCAATTGAAAAACCGGCAAATCAGGCCGGTTTTTTTCTACTAACTGTTTGTAATCCAAAAGAGTTAGTTCTTTGTTTAAAAGTTTTGATGTGATCGTGATCAACTTTTTACACTTATATCGGTCGTAATATAAATTTTTACATAACGATTGATAATACAAATGAATAAGCCCACTCAACTGGCAACGCTGTTGCCTCTTCTCATTTCCCTGGCGCCGCACAGCGCACATGCGGCAAACACCTCTGAAGATGAAATTATCGTCACCAGCCAGCCTTCTGCCGATACCACGCATGCCGCTTCCGGCGCTGGATTCAAAACCAATGATATCGATGTCGGGCCGCTGGGCAATAAAGCCTGGGTTGATACACCGTATTCGACCACGACCGTCACCAAAGAGATGATTGAGAACCAGCAGGCGCAAAGCGTGAGCGAACTGCTGAAATACTCGCCCAGCACACAAATGCAGGCGCGCGGCGGCATGGATGTCGGCAGACCGCAGAGCCGGGGGATGCAGGGCAGCGTGGTTGCCAACAGCCGCCTGGATGGGTTGAACATCGTCTCAACCACCGCTTTCCCCGTTGAGATGCTGGAACGCCTGGATGTGCTCAACAGCCTGACCGGCGCGCTGTACGGCCCGGCAAGTCCGGCCGGGCAGTTTAATTTTGTCGCCAAACGCCCAACGGAAGAGACGCTGCGCAAAGTCACTCTGGGTTATCAAAGCCGGAGCGCCTTCACCGGGCATGTTGATTTGGGCGGACACATTGATGATGACAACCGTTTTGGCTATCGCGTGAATGTGCTGAATCAGGAAGGTGAAGGGAATCTGGATGACAGTACGCTGCGCCGTAAGTTGCTTTCCGTGGCGCTGGACTGGAATATTCAGCCAGGAACGCAATTACAGCTGGATGCCAGCCACTATGAGTTTATTCAAAAAGGCTATCCGGGAAGCTTCAGCTATGGCCCGAACATTAAATTACCTTCCGCACCCGATCCCAAAGATAAAAATCTGGCGCTCAGCACGGCCGGGAACGATCTGACAACCGACACGGTGAGCACGCGTCTTATTCATTATCTCAATGATGACTGGTCCGTAACGGCAGGCGTTGGCTGGCAGCAGGCGGATCGTGCGATGCGTAACGTATCCAGCAAAATTATCAATAACCAGGGCGATATCAGCCGTTCGCTGAAAGACTCTACTGCCGCAGGACGTTTTCGCGTACTGAGCAATACCGCCACGCTTAACGGTCATGTTGATACCGGTTCTGTCGGGCATGATATTGCGCTCTCGACCACCGGTTATGTCTGGTCTCTGTACAGTGCGAAAGGGACGGGGTCGTCTTATAGCTGGGACACCACCAATATGTACCACCCCTCTGAGATGTACGAAAAGGGCGATGGCAAAATCATAACCGGTGGGGATCGTTATAAATCCAGCGTCAACACGCAACAGAGCATTACCCTTGGGGATACCGTGACTTTCACGCCGAAATGGTCGGCGATGTTCTACTTGAGCCAGAGCTGGATTCAGTCGCAGAACTACAATAAAAGCGGTCATAAAACCGGCCAGATTGATGAGAACGGTTTAAGCCCAAATGCGGCGTTGATGTATAAAATCACCCCGAATGTGATGGCCTACGTCAGCTATGCGGAGTCGCTGGAACAGGGCGGGACGGCGCCAACCAATAGCGACGTGAAAAATGCCGGGCAAACCCTCGACCCGTATCGCAGCAAACAATATGAGATGGGGCTAAAAGCCGATGTCTCCGGGATGAATCTGGGGGCGGCGCTGTTCCGTCTTGAGCGTCCATTTGCCTATGTCGATCCCGGCGACAACGTCTATAAGGAACAGGGGAACCAGGTCAATAACGGTCTGGAGCTGACGGCCTCCGGTAATGTCTGGCAAGGGCTGAATATCTACAGCGGCGTGACGCTCCTCGATCCGAAACTGAAAGATACGGTGAGCGATACCACCAGCGATAAACGGGTGGTAGGCGTACCGAAAGTGCAGGCGAACATGCTGGCGGAGTACAGCTTACCGTCGATGCCGGAATGGGTATACAGCGCTAACGTTCACTATACCGGCAAGCGTGCCGCCAACGATACCAACACCGCATGGGCCAGCAGCTACACCACCTGGGACCTGGGCACCCGCTACACCACGAAAATCAGCAACGTGCCGACCACCTTCCGCGTGGTGGTTAACAACGTGTTCGATAAACACTACTGGGCATCAATCTTCCCGTCAGGCACCGATGGCGATAACGGTTCACCCAGCGCCTTTATCGGCAGCGGGCGTGAAGTTCGCGCCTCCGTCACGTTTGATTTTTAAAGGATGGAGTCATGACGCTAACCCGCATTTTCCCCGCGCTGGCCTGGCTGGTGGCGGGGAGCCTGTTTGCCGCGCAGCCGCACAACGATGTGCGCATCGCTTCGCCGTGGCCGGCGCAAAACACCATCATCACCATGCTGGGGTATGGCGATAATATTGTTGGCACGTCGATGATTGCAAAGACGATTCCGCTTTTTCGCCAGAGTCTGCCGCGTATTGAGAATGTCGCCGTTGTCAGCGTCAACAGCGGTCACGAACTGGACCCGGAGCAGATCATCTCGCTCGGTACGCAACTGCTGTTTGTGCCAAAATCGATGACGGTGCCGAGGGCGTCGCTGCTCCAGCAGGCGGGGGTGCGCGTACTGGCGTTTGAGGCGAACTCCATGCAGGCGCTGACCGCCCGGGTGCATAAAACAGCGGAGGTGCTGGGGCCGGATGCGCAGGATAAAGCGCAGCGGTATCAGCAGTATTTTGACCGCAATGTGGAGCGGGTAAAGGCGCGCTTAAGCGATCTTCCTGAAGATCAGCGAATGACCCTCTATCACAGCATGGGCAATCCGCTGACCACTTCCGGCAGGCCGTCGCTTAATCAGGACTGGATGGATCTGGCCGGTGCAAAAAACGTCGCCGAGCGCTGGTTTAGCCACAAGCAAAACCGGACGGGGGAAGTTGCTCTTGAGCAGATTGTCGCGGCAAATCCGGCGGTGATTGTCGCCATGAATAAGCGGGATGCGGATGCCATCCTGACTTCTCCCCAGTGGGCGCAGGTGGATGCCGTGATTCATCATCGCGTGTATGTGAACCCGAAAGGGATGTTCTGGTGGTGTCGGGAGACCAGCGAAGAGGCGTTACAATTCCTCTGGCTGGCAAAAACGCTCTACCCGCAGCGCTTTGCCGATGTGGATATGCGCAAGGAGACCCGCCGCTTTTACCAGGACTTCTTTGGCATTACACTCAGCGACGCGCAGATTAGCGATGTGCTCAATCCGCCGAAATGACTCTACAGGTAAGGAACGTTATGTCGCTATCCGCTAATGCTCCGTCGATCGACGATCGCTACCGTCTTGTGGTACGCAAGCGGTTGATGCTGGCGCTGCTGATTATTGCGGCGATAGTCGCCTCGCTGGTGCTGGACTCTACGCTTGGCCCGTCTGGTCTGTCGCTCGGCGAGCTCTGGCAAACGCTGCTGCACCCGGCAAGCGTTAATGCGGGGACGCGCGTTATCGTCTGGGATATCCGTTTACCCTATGCGCTGATGGCGTTACTGGTGGGAATGGCTTTGGGGTTGGCGGGCGCCGAAATGCAGACGATCCTGAACAACCCGCTGGCGAGTCCGTTCACGCTGGGCGTTTCTTCCGCAGCAGCCTTTGGCGCTGCGCTGGCGATCGTGTTGGGTATCGGCATTCCCGGCGTTCCTGCCGCCTGGTTTATTCCCGCGAATGCCTTTGCTTTTGCGCTGCTGTCCGCCCTGCTGCTGGACGGGATTACTCGCTGGACGCGCGTGGCGACCTCTGGCGTGGTGCTGTTCGGTATCGCGCTGGTGTTTACCTTTAATGCGCTGGTGTCGATGATGCAGTTCGTTGCCGATGAGGACACGCTACAGGGGCTGGTGTTCTGGACGATGGGCAGCCTGGCGCGCGCGTCGTGGGAAAAGCTCGGCGTGCTGGCGTTGGTGTTTGCCATTGTGCTGCCGTGGTCGATGCGTAGCGCCTGGCAATTGACGGCGCTGCGGTTGGGGGAAGATCGGGCGATGAGTTTTGGCATTGACGTGCGGCGCCTGCGCCTGTCATCGCTGCTGCGCATCAGCCTGCTATCGGCGCTGTCGGTGGCGTTTGTCGGGCCAATCGGTTTTATCGGTCTGGTCGCGCCACACATTGCGCGAATGCTGTTTGGTGAAGATCACCGGTTCTATCTGCCGGGCAGCGTGTTGACGGGGGGGCTGGTGCTGTCGCTGGCCTCGATCGCGTCGAAGAATATTGTTCCTGGGGTGATCATCCCGGTAGGCATCGTAACGTCGCTGGTGGGTGTGCCATTCTTCCTGAGCATTATTTTGCGCCACCGGGGGAGCATGTCATGAGCGGGTTGATCCTCAAGGGAATAAGCGCCGGTTATCCGAAACATCCGGTTATTCGCGATCTCAGCGTGCCTGAGCTGCCGCGCGGTAAAATTACCGTTCTGCTGGGGCCGAACGGCTGCGGGAAATCAACGTTATTACGCGCGCTGGCCGGGCTGAATAAAGCCCGTGGCGAGGTCATGCTGGACGGTGAGAACCTGATGTCGCTGCCGTTTGCCCGGCGTGCGGAAAAGGTGGTGTTTTTACCTCAGTCGCTGCCGCAGGGCGTACATCTGCATGTGCTGGAGTCAATTATCGTGGCGCAGCGGGCGTCCGGCGGGCGGGATGGCGCGAACAGCCACTCGCAGGTGCTGGCAATCCTGGATCAACTCGGCATTGCGCATCTGGCGCTGCACTATCTTGACCAGCTTTCCGGCGGCCAGCGGCAACTGGTGGGGCTGGCGCAGTCGTTGATTCGCTACCCGGAACTTTTGTTGCTGGACGAGCCGCTTAGCGCGCTGGATCTGAACTATCAGTTTCACGTTATGGATCTGATCGCGCGGGAAACGCGGGCGCGCAATATGGTGACGGTTGTGGTGGTGCATGACATTAATATCGCGCTACGCCACAGCGAACATGTGCTGATGCTGAAGGAGGGCAGGCTGGTGGCCAGCGGCGCGCCGGAAGCGGTTATTACCGCAGAAAGCCTGGCGGAAGTGTATAACGTTCGGGGTCGTGTGGAACGTTGTTCACAGGGCAGGGCGCAGGTGGTGCTCGACGGGGTTATCGGGGTTTAAGTGCATGTATTGCCGGATGGCGGCTTACGCCTTATCCGGCCTACAGGACGCATATTGCCAACCCGTAGGCCCGATAAGCGAAGCGCCATCAGGCAAATCAGATTACTTCGCTTTACCCTGGTTCGCTACGGCCGCCGCTTTTGCCGCGATCTCGTCAGCGTTACCCAGATAGTAATGTTTGATCGGTTTGAAGTTTTCGTCGAACTCGTACACCAGCGGTACACCGGTCGGGATGTTCAGTTCGAGAATCTCTTCTTCGCTCATGTTATCCAGGTATTTCACCAGCGCACGCAGAGAGTTACCGTGAGCGGCGATGATGATGCGCTCACCGCTTTTCATGCGCGGCAGAATGGTTTCGTTCCAGTAAGGGATCACGCGATCGATAGTCAGCGCCAGGCTTTCAGTCAGCGGTAGCTCTTTCTCGGTCAGTTGCGCATAACGCGGATCGTGGCTCGGGTAACGCTCGTCATCTTTGGTCAGCTCCGGCGGGGTTACGGCAAAACCGCGACGCCACTGTTTAACCTGCTCATCACCGTATTTTTCAGCGGTTTCCGCTTTGTTCAGACCCTGTAGTGCGCCGTAGTGACGTTCGTTCAGCTTCCAGGATTTCTCAACCGGCAGCCAGGCCTGATCCAGTTCGTCCAGGACGTTCCACAGCGTGTGGATGGCACGTTTCAGCACGGAGGTATAAGCAAAATCGAAGCTATAGCCTTCCTCTTTCAGCAGTTTACCTGCCGCTTTTGCTTCACCCACGCCTTTCTCGGACAGGTCAACATCGTACCAACCGGTGAAACGGTTTTCGTTGTTCCACTGACTTTCGCCGTGACGTACCAGAACCAGCTTAGTTACAGCCATACTCTCACTCCTCAAGCTTTATTGAATGATAATAATTCTCATTATATTGCCGTGACAGGTCAGCGGCAACGCTTACGCATAACCATAGCGAAAATAGTGACGCAGTGTAAGGTTCTTGTGAACCCGGAGTTGCGATTTTGTCTTTGAGTGGTGGGGATTTGAGCAAAGCGACGCGCCACAGGCCCGATAGCTGGCACCATCGGGCCTGTTATGGCTCATCGTCAGGCCGGAATAAACTGATATTCCGTCAGGCTGGCGTACTCGTCGCCGGGATGCAACACGCAGTCAGGTTGCGGCCATTCCGGGTGGTTCGGGCTGTCTGGCAGAAATTCGCTTTCCAGCGCCAGGCCTTGCCAGTCGGCATAAGGTTCAGGCCCGCGCGACGGCGTGCCGCCCAGATAGTTGCCGGAATAGAATTGCAGCGCCGGAGCGGAGGTATAAACCTTCATCTGCAATTTCTCATCCTGCGACCACAGGTGCGCGGCTGGCTGGCTGGCATCGCCTTTGGTCTGCAATAAGAAGGCGTGATCGTAACCTTTTACCTTGCGCTGATCGTCATCGGCAAGAAACGCGCTGGCGATGGTTTTTGCGCTGCGGAAGTCGAACGAGGTTCCGGCAACGGATTTCAGCCCGTCGCGTGGAATACCGCTTTCATCAACCGGCAGGTACGTATCAGCCAGAATCTGTAGCTTGTGCTGGCGTACGTCTGACTGCTCGCCGTCCAGGTTAAAGTAGACGTGATTGGTCAGGTTCACCGGGCAGGGCTTATCTACCGTCGCTCGATAGGTAATGGAGATTCGGTTATCGTTGGTGAGACGATACTGCGCGGTGGCGCAGAGATGGCCGGGGAAGCCCTGATCGCCATCGTCAGACGTCAGTGCGAACAGCACCTGACGATCGTTCTGGTTGACTATCTGCCAGCGACGTTTGTCAAAGCCGTCCGGCCCGCCGTGCAGCTGGTTTTCCCCCTGACTCGGCAGCAGACTGACGGTTTCACCCGCCCAGGTGTAACGGCTGTTGGCAATGCGATTGGCGTAGCGGCCAATCGATGCGCCAAGAAAGGCGGCCTGATCCTGGTAATATTCCGGGCTGGCGCACCCCAGCAACGCTTCACGGACGCTGCCATCGGTTAGCGGGATACGGGCGGAAAGTAGTGTGGCGCCCCAGTCCATCAGCGTGACCACCATCCCTGCATCGTTGCGCAGGGTGAGCAGGCGGTACGGCTGACCATCTGGCGCCAGTGCGGGCGTTTCGTTTAGCACTGTCCGGCTCCTTGTGAGGGTTTGCATACGTAAAACGTTTCTTTGATTCCGGTTTTCGCTTCATACTGCGTGGCCACGGCCTGCTGTACGGCAGGAACCAGCGCTTCCGGGATCAACGCGACGACGCAGCCGCCGAAGCCGCCGCCGGTCATGCGTACGCCGCCTTTATCGCCGATGGTCGCTTTCACAATTTCGACCAGCGTGTCGATCTGCGGGACGGTGATTTCGAAGTCATCGCGCATTGAGGCGTGAGATTCCGCCATCAATTCACCCATGCGTTTCAGGTCGCCTTTCTCCAGCGCGCTGGCGGCTTCAACGGTACGGGCGTTTTCGGTCAGTACGTGGCGAACACGTTTGGCGACAATCGGGTCCAGCTCGCTGGCCACCGCGTTGAACGCCGCAAGGCTGACATCGCGCAACGCCGGTTGCTGGAAGAAACGCGCGCCCGTTTCACACTGCTCGCGGCGGGTATTGTACTCGCTGCCCACCAGCGTACGTTTAAAGTTACTGTTGATGATCACCACCGCCACGCCTTCCGGCATGGAAACCGCTTTCGTACCCAGCGTGCGGCAGTCAATCAGCAGGGCATGATCTTTTTTACCCAGCGCGGAGATCAGCTGATCCATAATGCCGCAGTTGCAGCCGACGAACTGATTCTCCGCTTCCTGGCCGTTGAGCGCGATTTGCGCGCCATCCAGCGGCAGGTGGTACAACTGCTGGAATACGGTGCCGACCGCGACTTCCAGCGACGCAGAAGAACTGAGTCCCGCGCCCTGCGGCACGTTGCCGCTGATAACCAGATCCGCGCCGCCAAATGCGTTATTTCGTTTTTGCAGATGCTTCACCACGCCGCGCACGTAGTTTGACCACTGCTGGCTGTCGTGGGTAACGATCGGCGCATCAAGGGAGAATTCATCAACCTGGTTGTCGTAGTCAGCCGCAATCACGCGCACTTTGCGATCGTCACGCGTGGCGCAGCTAATCACCGTCTGGTAGTCGATAGCGCAAGGCAGCACGAAGCCGTCGTTGTAATCGGTGTGCTCGCCGATCAGATTGACGCGACCAGGCGCCTGAATGGTGTGGGTAGCAGGGTAGCCGAAAATTTCTGCAAACAGAGATTGTGTTTTCTCTTTCAGACTCATTATTTAAACTCCTGATTCGCGAAAATGAATGTCGCTGACCGCGCGCAGACGCTCCGCCGCTTGTTCTGCCGTCAGATCGCGCTGGGTCTCCGCCAGCATTTCATAACCGACCATAAATTTACGGACGGTCGCGGAACGTAGCAGCGGTGGATAAAAGTGCGCGTGCAGTTGCCAGTGCCCGTTCTCTTCACCGTTAAACGGCGCGCCGTGCCAGCCCATGGAGTAGGGGAAGGAGCACTGGAACAGGTTGTCATAACGACTGGTCAGCTTTTTCAGCGCCAGCGCCAGGGAGTCGCGCTGATCGTCGGTCAAATCGGTAATGCGCAGCACATGCGCTTTGGGCAGCAGCAGCGTTTCAAACGGCCAGGCCGCCCAGTAAGGCACGACCGCCAGCCAGTGCTCGGTTTCAACCACCGTACGGCTGCCGTCCGCCAGTTCGCGCTGCACATAATCCACCAGCATTGGGGAGTGCTGTTCGGCGAAGTAGGCTTTTTGCAAACGATCTTCACGCTCGGCTTCGTTCGGCAGGAAGCTGTTGGCCCAAATCTGGCCGTGCGGATGCGGGTTGGAGCAGCCCATCGCCGCGCCTTTATTCTCAAAAACCTGCACCCAGGGGTAGGTTTTTCCCAGATCGGCAGTCTGTTCTTGCCAGGTTTTGATGATGTCCGTCAGCGCGGGGAGGCTCAGTTCCGGCAGCGTCTTGCTGTGATCGGGAGAAAAGCAGATCACGCGGCTGGTGCCGCGGGCGCTCTGGCAACGCATCAACGGGTCATGGCTGTCTGGCGCGTCCGGGGTGTCAGACATCAGCGCGGCAAAGTCATTTGTAAAGACATAGGTGCCGGTGTAATCCGGGTTTTTATCTCCGGTTACGCGCGTATTGCCCGCGCACAGGAAGCAGTCCGGGTCATGGGCGGGAAGCGCCTGCTGAGATGGCGTTTCCTGCGCCCCCTGCCAGGGGCGCTTTGCGCGATGCGGTGAAACCAGAATCCACTGTCCGGTTAGCGGGTTAAAACGGCGATGTGGATGATCGACAGGATTAAATTGCGTCATGACATGTCCTTAGTCTGGATATCCCTGCGGATGGCGTGACTGCCAACGCCAGGTGTCCTGTGCCATTTCGTCAAGTGTGCGGGTTACGCGCCAGTCCAGTTCGCGGTCGGCTTTGCTGGCGTCCGCCCAGTAGGCCGGAAGGTCGCCTTCACGGCGTGGGGCAAAATGATAAGCAACGGGTTTACCGCAGGCTTTACTGAAAGCGTTAACCACATCCAGCACGCTGTTGCCAACACCGGCGCCAAGGTTGTAAATATGCACGCCTTGTTTGCCAGCCAGTTTTTCCATCGCGGTTACGTGGCCGTCGGCAAGATCCATCACATGGATGTAATCACGCACACCGGTGCCGTCTTCGGTAGGGTAGTCGTTGCCAAAGACCGCGAGTGATTCGCGACGGCCAACGGCGACCTGGGCGATGTACGGCATCAGGTTGTTAGGAATGCCCTGCGGATCTTCGCCCATATCACCTGACGGATGCGCGCCGACCGGGTTGAAGTAGCGCAGCAGGGCGATGCTCCAGTCCGGCTGCGCTTTTTGCAGGTCGGTCAGGATCTGTTCGACCATCAGTTTACTTTTGCCATATGGGCTCTGCGGCGTGCCGGTCGGGAAACTTTCGACATAAGGAATTTTGGGCTGATCGCCGTAGACGGTGGCGGAGGAGCTGAAGATGAAGTTTTTGACATTGGCGGCGCGCATGGCGCTGATTAAACGCAGCGTACCGTTGACGTTGTTGTCATAGTATTCCAGCGGTTTGGCGACAGATTCGCCCACGGCTTTCAGACCGGCAAAGTGAATGACGGCGTCAATCGCGTGGTCATGCAGAATTTCAGTCATCAGCGCTTCGTTACGAATATCGCCTTCAACGAAAGTTGGGTGCTTACCACTTAATCGCTCGATAACAGGCAGTACGCTGCGCTTACTGTTGCAGAGGTTATCAAGGATGATGACATCGTGACCGTTTTTCAGTAACTGTACACAAGTATGACTTCCAATGTAACCGCTACCACCGGTGACCAGTACTCTCATAATTCGCTCCGTTAAGCCTATGGTATGGAATAACCATAGCATAACAAAGATGCGAAAAGTGTGACATGGAATATATTAGTGGAATCGTTTACACTTCGGTTTTTTCACCCGCCGACGACTGTTATTTAATGATAAATCATATGCTTTAAGAATGATTGCGCCTTTTATCTGAAAAAGCAGTGAAAAAAGGGGCGTGGCCGCACGCCCCCAGTGAACCGCTAACGCAGCGTCGTCTGTTGGTAGCGGTAACTCTCGCCTTCCGGTACAAACTCCAGCCGATGGGTAATGCAGCCTGGGGCGTCTTCCGCGTGATGGGAGACAAACAGCAACTGCGTTTCTCCCTCGCTAATCAGTACATCGACAAAGCGGCGAACGAGCTGACGATTCAGCGGGTCCAGGCCTTGTAAGGGCTCATCAAGAATCAGCAGCGTAGGGTGTTTGACCAGCGCACGGGCAATCAGCGCCAGTCGTTGTTGCCCCCAGGACAGGCTGTGGAAAGGCGCATCCGCAGTGCGTTTGTCTATTCCCAGAATATCCAGCCATTGCTGCGCCAGCTTGTGCTGCCTGTCGGAAACCGCCTGGTAGATGCCAATCGAGTCAAAGTAACCGGAGAGAATGACATTACGCACCGTGGTGCTGACGCGGTAATCCAGATGCAGGCTGCTGCTGACATAGCCGATATGTTTTTTGATATCCCAGATTGTTTCACCACTCCCGCGACGGCGGCCAAACAGCGTCAGGTCGTTGCTGTATCCCTGCGGATGGTCGCCGGTGATTAAACTTAGCAGGGTGGATTTTCCCGCGCCGTTAGGCCCGACAATCTGCCAGTGTTCACCCGGATTCACCTGCCAGCTCAGATGATTAAGAATAGGGCGATCGTTATAGGAGACGACGCCATCGTTGAGAATAATGCGCGCCGCGCCGTCCGGCAGGGCGTGACGGGCAGAAGGTTCATCCGGTTCGGGCAACTGTACGCCTTCCAGTCGTTCGCTATGCGCGAGTTGGGCAATCAGCGCTCGCTGGAGCAAATCCGCTTTTTCCCCCGTTTCCGTTAACGTGCAGTCGGCAAGGACTCCCGCATACTGAACGAATTCGGGGATCTCATCGAAGCGGTTTAACACCAGCACCAGCGTGTAGCCCGACTGGTGCAGCGTGGCGAGAAGATTCGCCAGTTGCTGGCGGGAGGCGACATCCAGCCCGTCAAACGGTTCATCGAGGATTAATAAATCCGGTTCTGACATCAGCGCCTGACAAAGCAGCGTTTTGCGCGTTTCGCCCGTAGAAAGGTATTTAAAACGTCTGTCGAGCAGAGAAGAAATGCCAAACTGCTGCGCCAGTTCGGCACAGCGGGCGGGATCGCTCACCTCATCCTGAATGATTTCTGCCGTAGTACGTCCGGTGTCGTCTTCGCCAGGGCTGAGCAGGTCGGTGTTATTGCGCTGCCATTCATCGCTGACCAGTTTTTGCAACTGTTCGAATGAGAGGCGGGTGACGCGCGCGAACTGAGACTGGCGCTCGCCTTTCAGTAGCGTCAGTTCTCCCGCCAGCGCGCGGGCCAGCGCCGATTTCCCGCTTCCATTGGTGCCGACAAAAGCCCAGCTCTCCCCCGCCTGCAACGTCAGCGCACTTAACTGAAGTGTTTTTGTGTCGCTCAGGCGAAACGTACCTTGCGAAATATGCAATGATGACATTTTGTATCCCATTTTTTGCAGCGATGAATGACAGGGATACGTGTTCAAAGAACAGATGTCAATGCACTTAGCACAACGTAGCGATAATCACTCTGTCAGCATTAAAATATGCCGTCACGTTAGCACCTTCTTCCAGCGTGGCGGTCTCTTCAACGGGCAGGGTGGCGCACAACGTCTGGCCGTCAGGTAATGTCATGAGGACTTCGCACTGCTCGGCGCCGCGTTCAATATGGCTGATGGTTCCCTGAAGCTGGTTGTCGGCAGCCCGGGCAATCGCCTCGTCCTGGGTAATGCCAACCCACGGCGCTTTCAGCAGGATCAGGACTTCTTTACCTTCATCAAGGCCAAGACGCTCGCCGCTTTGCGCAGTGATGGCGACCTTCAGTCGCGTTTCGCCGTCGGCCAGCAGCACATCGACATGCTGTTGAACCTGATCGTGATCGCGTGCGGTAATGGTGCCGAACCACTGGTTACGGGCGCTGGTTTGCAAAGAGAAACGGGAAATGGCGGCCAGCAGGCTGTCGAGCGGCAGGGCGTCGTCGTCGCTCAGCACGTCGAACGCTTTTTGCTGAATCTGGGCGAGCAAATCGTAAAGCTGGATCAGACGCTGACCGTAGCGGGTCAGTATCGCGCCGCCGCCGCCTTTGCCGCCCGTTGCGCGCTCGACGAGCGTCTGCTCGCTGAGTTGGTTCATCTCGTTAATGGCATCCCAGGCGCTTTTGTAGCTGATGCCCGCATCTTTCGCCCCCTGGCTGATGGAGCCGGAAAGCGCGATATGCTTGAGCAGCGAAATGCGGCGGGGGTCCGCAAACAATTTTTGTTGAAGTTTGAGTGTAAGGAGGATTTCGGCCTGCATAACAAGATCCTGGCAAAAGGGTTATTGTGACGGAAAACCGCTTCCGCGCAAAGTCGACCGCACAAAAGGGGAGTGCTTTTCTCATTTATGCAGTTAGAATATCAAAAGAATCCTATCTGGAGTTGACCATGTTAGAGTTATTGAAAAGTCTGGTATTCGCCGTAGTCATGGTTCCGGTGGTCATGGCCATCATTCTGGGGCTGATTTACGGTCTGGGTGAAGTGTTCAACATTTTCTCCGGTATCGGTCAGAAAGACCAGTCCAGACAGAACCATTGATTTTTAAACGCCCGCTCAGTCGGGCGTTTTACTTTCTTCGACTTTCAGGCCGCATTTTTGTTGGCTGTGCCTGTGAGTCTCAGCGCAACCCGAAATCCATTGGGTAGCGCCCCTCAAGATCCTGCTTTTCCTGCCGATATTTTCTTTGCGTAACCTCAATTGGGTATCAATAACTTCTGGGAAAAACCTTATTTTCTCGCTATATTTGCGCCTACATAACGACACTCAAAGGAGTTACAGATGGCACGTACATGGTTACGCCTGTTTGCTGGGGCAACATTATCTCTGACTGTTGCCGGACATGCGCTGGCGGATGAAGGGAAAATCACCGTATTCGCGGCGGCTTCGCTGACCAACGCAATGCAGGATATTGCGGTTGAATACAAAAAAGAGAAGAACGTTGACGTTGTCTCTTCATTTGCCTCTTCTTCTACGCTGGCTCGCCAGATTGAAGCGGGAGCACCAGCGGATCTGTTTATCTCTGCTGACCAGAAATGGATGGACTACGCGGTAGACAAAAAAGCGATTGATACCGCAACGCGTGAAACGCTGCTTGGCAACAGCCTGGTTGTGGTCGCGCCAAAAGCCAGTGAACAGAAAGACATCACCATCGACAGCAAAACCAACTGGACGACTCTGCTGAATGGCGGTCGTCTGGCGGTGGGCGACCCGGAACACGTTCCGGCTGGCATTTATGCAAAAGAAGCGCTGCAAAAACTGGGCGCATGGGATACCCTGGCGCCGAAACTGGCTCCTGCGGAAGACGTGCGTGGCGCACTGGCGCTGGTGGAGCGTAGCGAAGCACCGCTGGGCATCGTTTACGGTTCTGATGCCGTTGCCAGCAAAGGCGTGAAAGTGGTTGGCACGTTCCCGGAAGATTCCCATAAGAAAGTGGAATACCCGATCGCGATTGTTGATGGACACAAAAACGCAACGGTCAGCGCGTTCTATGACTACCTGAAAGGACCGCAGGCTTCCGAAATCTTTAAACGTTATGGATTTACGACGAAGTAATGATACTGACTGATCCAGAATGGCAGGCCGTTCTACTGAGCCTGAAAGTTTCTTCCCTGGCCGTGTTGTTTAGTCTGCCGTTTGGGATCTTTTTTGCCTGGTTACTTGTGCGATGCAAGTTTCCAGGCAAAGCGTTGCTCGACAGCGTACTGCATCTGCCGCTGGTTTTACCGCCCGTGGTGGTCGGTTATCTGCTGCTTGTCGCGATGGGCCGACGCGGATTTATTGGTCAGTGGCTTTATGACTGGTTCGGCATTACCTTTGCCTTTAGCTGGCGAGGCGCCGTGCTGGCGGCGGCGGTGATGTCTTTCCCGTTAATGGTTCGCGCTATTCGTCTGGCGCTTGAAGGGGTCGACATTAAGCTGGAGCAGGCCGCCAGAACGCTGGGCGCAGGACGCTGGCGTGTTTTCCTCACCATTACGCTACCGCTGACATTGCCTGGCATCATCGTCGGAACCGTGCTGGCGTTTGCCCGTTCGCTCGGCGAGTTCGGCGCTACCATCACTTTCGTGTCTAACATTCCGGGTGAAACCCGCACCATTCCTTCCGCGATGTATACCCTGATCCAGACCCCTGGCGGCGAAAGCGCGGCGGCGAGATTGTGCATTATTTCTATTGTGCTGGCGCTGATCTCATTGTTGATTTCGGAATGGCTGGCGCGTATCAGCCGTGAGCGCGCGGGGAGATAAACATGCTGGAACTCAATTTCTCCCAGACGCTGGGCACCCACTGTCTGACGCTCAATGAAACGCTACCTGCCAATGGGATCACCGCTATTTTTGGCGTTTCCGGCGCTGGGAAAACATCGCTGATCAATGCCATCAGCGGACTGACGCGCCCGCAAAAAGGGCGCATTGTGCTCAATGGTCGCGTGCTTAATGATGTTGAAAATGGCATCTGCCTGACGCCGGAAAAACGGCGCGTCGGTTATGTGTTCCAGGATGCCCGACTGTTTCCGCATTACAAAGTGCGCGGCAATCTGCGCTATGGCATGGCGAAAAGCATGGCCGGACAGTTCGACAAGCTGGTGGATCTGCTCGGTATCGAACCTTTGCTGGAGCGTTTGCCTGGCAGCCTTTCCGGCGGGGAAAAACAGCGTGTGGCGATTGGCCGCGCGTTGCTGACCGCGCCGGAGCTACTGTTGCTTGATGAGCCGCTGGCTTCGCTGGATATTCCGCGCAAACGCGAACTGCTGCCGTATCTGCAACGCCTGGCGCGCGAAATTAATATCCCCCTGCTGTACGTCAGCCACTCGCTGGACGAGATTTTACATCTGGCAGACAGAGTCATGGTGCTGGAAAACGGGCAGGTGAAAGCGTTTGGCGCGCTGGAAGAGGTCTGGGGCAGCAGTGTGATGCACCCGTGGCTGCCGAAAGAGCAGCAGAGCAGCATCCTGAAAGTGAGCGTGCTGGAGCATCATCCGCATTATGCAATGACCGCGCTGGCGCTGGGCGATCAGCACCTGTGGGTCAACAAACTGGAAGAGCCGCTGCAAACCGTGCTGCGTATTCGTATTCAGGCCTCGGACGTGTCGCTGGTATTACAGCCACCGATGCAAACCAGTATCCGTAATATCCTGCGGGCAAAAGTGGCAAACTGTTATGACGATAACGGGCAGGTGGAAGTCCAGCTTGAAGTCGGCGGGAAAACGCTGTGGGCGAGAATCAGCCCGTGGGCCAGGGATGAGCTGGGCATCAAACCTGGCCTGTGGCTGTACGCGCAAATCAAGAGTGTTTCAATTACCGCCTGATTACAGCAGGTGGGTATAAATAAACTTCGCAATGCTGTCCGTGGTGTTATCGCCGATCACGATATTCGCCTGCGTTTTCACCGCGTCGTCAGCATTGCCCATCGCGACGCCGGTGCCTGCCGCTTCCAGCATACTGATATCATTGTAGTTATCGCCAAACGCCACCACATTCTCCATCGACCAGCCCTGCGCTTCAATCCACTGGGTAAGGCGCTTCCCTTTGCTGTTCCCTTTACGCGCGATATCCACCTGATCGTGCCAGGACCATTCGCATTCCAGACCCAGCTGATGCTCAACCTGCTGCACGAACTGTTGCAGTTTTGGCAGATTTTCATCGGTCAGCGCGAATTTCCAGACGGCGTTGACGTCGCGTGCCGACTGCGCCAGCGACGGCACCTGAGTAAAGGTCGGGCGCTGTTCCGGCGGCAGCGTCTGCGCCCAGTTAGCGGTACGGATCACATGGCCGGTCGGGCGTTCATAAACCATCGCGTCATCAACGTACATCAGACCGTGAATCTGATGCGCATCCAGCAGATCAATCAATTGCAATGCCTGATCGACAGGCAGCGGATCGGCTTCAAGAACATTTTTTGCTTGATAATCATACAAGTAAGTGCCGTTACAGCAAATTGCAGGTGTATCCAGCGCCAGTGCCTGATAAAAAGGATGAATCGCAACGTGATGACGGCCAGTGACGATGATAAGTTGGTAGCCTGCCTCTCTGGCGCGAGAAAGCGCCTCAAGCGAGGAGGGGAGCAATGTTTTTTTCGGCGTCAGTAAGGTGCCGTCTAAATCCAGGGCAATCACACGAGCGGTCATAGGGAGTTCCAGATTAAGGTTGAGAATTTTGCCTGCGGGAATGGTACACCGAGACGGTTGGCCGGACAAAATTCTGAGCGTTAATTCAGCATTCACCGTTAAAAGCGTCTACGTTAAGCTGTATTCCGCAATTGCAGACAGTTGCCATAAGGAAGGAGTAGTCATGAAGCAAACCGTTTATACCGCCAGCCCTGAGAGCCAGCAAATTCACGTCTGGAGCCTGAATCATGACGGCTCGCTGAAGCTGGTGCAGGTGGTTGATGTTCCGGGGCAGGTTCAGCCGATGGTGGTCAGCCCTGATAAGCGCTATCTCTATGTTGGCGTCCGTCCTGAGTTCCGCGTGCTGGCTTACCGTATTGCGCCGGATGACGGCGCGCTGACCTTCGCGGCGGAGTCCGCTCTGCCGGGTAGCCCAACCCATATCTCTACCGATCATCAGGGCCGTTTTGTGTTTGTTGGCTCGTACAATGCCGGTAACGTCAGCGTGACCCGTCTGGATGATGGCCTGCCGGCTGGCGTGGTGGATGTCGTTGAAGGGCTGGAAGGGTGCCACTCAGCGAATATCTCACCGGATAACCGGACGCTGTGGGTGCCTGCGCTGAAGCAGGATCGCATTTGCCTGTTTACGCTCAGTGACGACGGCAAACTGGTCGCCCAGGAACCGGCGGAAGTCACCACCGTTGAAGGGGCCGGGCCGCGCCATATGGCGTTCCACCCGAACCAGCAATATGCCTACTGTGTGAATGAACTGAACAGCTCTGTTGATGTCTGGGAGCTGAAAGATCCGCACGGCAATATTGAATGCGTGCAGACGCTGGATATGATGCCTGCCGATTTTTCTGACACGCGTTGGGCGGCGGATATCCATATTACGCCGGATGGCCGTCATCTGTATGCCTGCGACCGTACCGCCAGCCTGATTACCGTTTTTAGCGTTTCTGAAGACGGCAGCGTACTGACGAAAGAGGGCTTCCAGCCGACTGAAACGCAGCCGCGCGGCTTTAACGTCGATCATAGCGGTAATTACCTGATTGCCGCCGGGCAGAAGTCACACCATATTGCGGTGTATGCCATTGCCGGTGAGCAGGGGCTGCTGACGGAGAAAGGCCGTTATGCGGTAGGCCAGGGGCCAATGTGGGTCGTGGTTAACGCGTATTAATATTCCGTGACGTTGTGCCCGGTGGCGCTCGCTTACCGGGCCGTCGGCCGGATACGGCGTTATTGTTGCCGCTGTGGTTCAGCAAAGGGCGTCCACAGCGTGTCTTTATCATCGGCCCAGACATTCAAAAGTAGAGAGAAAAAACGCTCTGCCGGAGGAGAGAGAACGGCGTCTTTGCGCCGGATAATCCCTAACGTGCGTCTGATAACGGGTTCGATCAACGGGATCCCGATAAGCGTGGGATGCACTGTCTGAGGCATTGCCAGCCCCGGCAGCGCAGAAATACCCAGCCCGGCCTCAACCAGGCCAAGCGAGGTCGATAAATGACGAACCTCGTAAAACCAGTCCAGCTTCCAGGGTTTATCTGCCAGATTGTGCTCAATAAGCAGCCTGTTACCGCTGGATGACCGCACGCCAATCAATTTGTAGCCCACCAACTCCTGCCATTCGACCAGTTGCTTACTGGCTAAGGGATGGTTTCGTCGACAGGCCAGAACAAACGGTTCATTCACCAGCGGGGTGAAGTCAATAGCAGAATTTGTGATGCTGTTCATATTTATGCCGAAATCAGCTTCGTTACCCAACACCGATTCCATGCAGTTGTTCGTACCTTTTTCAAGAATTCGTATTTTGATATTGGGGTACAACTCATTAAATTTTCCGATAGCAAGGGGTAGAAAATAGAAAACAGCGGTCGGAATACAGGACAATGTGATCGTGCCGTGGTGATAAGCATTCATTTCGCGAACATTAAAAAGAGCTTCATCCAGTTTTCTTATTAATTCTCTGGCTTCCGGTAACAGCATCCTCCCCGCTTTTGTTAATTCTACTTTACGTGTTGTTCTCTCAAAAAGCAGGGTATGTAAATCATCTTCCATCTTTTTTATTCTGCGAGTTAATGCAGGTTGCGTAATGTTAAGTAATTTAGCGGCTTTGTTAAATGATCCTGCCTCTGCCAGTGTGACAAATGCCTTCATACTTGATAATTCGTGTTTCATCATAACTCCAGAAAATAGAATCCAGGGATTCCCTGATTTGCTGCCCCAGGAGAGAAAAACGTAGTTTATATGTAAATTATCCGTCTTGATTAATGCAAATAAATTATCAATCATAAATTTAAAGTCATTAGCCTCTCTATTCTGCGCGTGCAACCATGTCCTCATTAACGCTAATGTTTTTTAATTGAGGGCAATGTTATGAAAAAAATTCCCTGCACGTTGATGCGAGGGGGAACATCCAGAGGGGCGTTTTTATTAGCAGAACACCTTCCTGAGGAGAGACAGCGGCGCGATGCCATATTGATGGCAATTATGGGATCGGGGAATGAGCTGGAAATAGATGGCATTGGCGGCGGTAATCCGTTGACCAGTAAAGTGGCCATTATCCGTCGTTCGGATGACTCAAAAGCAGATATCGACTATTTATTTGCTCAGGTTCTGGTACATGAACACCGCGTTGATACCACGCCGAACTGTGGAAATATGCTTTCCGCGGTAGGCGCATTTGCGATTGAACATGGCTTAATTGAGACTACGCCGCCCGTCACGCGCGTGCGTATACGTAATGTAAATACAAATACGTATATCGAAGCGGACGTGCAGACGCCGGACGGCGCCGTTGAGTACGAAGGCCAGGCAAAAATCGATGGCGTACCGGGAACGGCCGCGCCCGTGGCACTCACGTTTTTGAACGCTGCTGGCGCCAAAACCGGGCAAATTTTTCCGACCGGTCATCGTGTCGATCATTTTAATTCCGTTGCCGTCACCTGTATTGATATGGCGATGCCGGTGGTCATTATCGCTGCCGAAGATGTCGGTAAAACGGGTTATGAATCCCCTGCGGAACTCGATGCCGATACTGAATTATTGCGCCGCATTGAATCCATCCGTTTGCAGGCGGGTAAAGCGATGGGGTTAGGCGACGTCAGCAATATGGTTATTCCTAAACCGATGCTTATTTCCCCGGCCAGACGGGGCGGGACGATCAATGTGCGCTATTTTATGCCGCACTCCTGCCATAAGGCGCTGGCGATTACTGGTGCTATCGCGCTTGCCAGTAGTTGTGCGACAGAAGGGACGGTCGCCCACCGGATGACGCAATTGACGGACTATGGCGATATAAATATCGAACACCCGAGCGGGTGCCTTGATATTCATTTAACAAATGAAGGTAATGAGCCTTCTTCAATACGTGCTTCTGTTATTCGCACAGCAAGAAAGATTTTTGCAGGTGAAGTTTATATTCCTGAATGATGTTGATCTCATTTCGCTGTGATTAAGGAAAATAAAACAATGCCTTTTCTGTATAACGAATACAGATAAATCAGGGTGCAAAAAAATGAATAAAAAATCTATATGGAAGCTAATTATTATATTAGCGATCCCGTGTATTATTGGCTTAATTCCTGCGCCAGCCGGTCTGAGTGAACTCGCCTGGGTTCTCTTTGGCATCTATCTTGCGGCAATCGTGGGGCTGGTGATAAAACCGTTTCCCGAACCCGTTGTATTATTGATTGCCGTTGCGGCATCGATGGTCGTGGTCGGAAATTTAAGTGAAGGGGCGTTTAAAACGACCAGCGTGCTCAGCGGTTATGCCTCTGGAACGACGTGGTTGGTATTTTCTGCGTTTACGTTAAGCGCCGCGTTTGTCACTACCGGTCTGGGCAAACGCATTGCGTATATTCTGATTGGTAAGATTGGGAATACCACGCTGGGGCTGGGCTACGTCACGGTTTTTCTCGATCTGGTTCTCTCTCCGGCAACGCCGTCAAACACGGCGCGCGCAGGCGGCATTGTTTTACCTATTATCAACAGTGTGGCCGTCGCGCTGGGTTCTGAGCCTGAAAAAAGCCCCCGTCGTGTCGGTCATTACTTAATGATGTCCGTGTATATGGTCACGAAAACGACCAGTTATATGTTTTTTACCGCAATGGCAGGGAACATACTGGCGCTGAAAATGATCAACGATATTTGCCATCTGCAATTAAGCTGGGGAGGATGGGCGCTGGCAGCAATGGTGCCGGGTATCATTATGTTACTGGTGACGCCGCTGGTGATTTATACCATGTACCCACCGGAAATTAAAAAGGTTGATAATAAGACGATCGCGAAAGCCGGGCTTCAGGATCTCGGGCCAATGAAAGGCCGTGAGAAATTACTGCTGGGTATTTTTGTCCTCGCGCTGTCAGGCTGGATTTTCAGTAAACAACTTGGCGTGGATGAATCAACCGTTGCGATTGTGGTGATGGGCGCGATGTTGTTACTGGGCGTGGTGAGCTGGGATGATGTCGTTAAAAATAAGGGCGGCTGGAATACATTAATCTGGTACGGCGGTATCATTGGCTTAAGCTCTTTATTATCGAAAGTGAAGTTTTTTGACTGGCTGGCTGAACTGTTTAAAAACAACCTCTCTTTTGATAATCATGGTAACGTGGCGTTCTTCGTCATTTTGTTCCTGAGTATTATTGTCCGTTATTTCTTTGCCTCCGGTAGCGCTTATATTGTGGCGATGATGCCGGTATTTGCCATGCTGGCGAATGTCTCTGGCGCGCCATTAATGCTAACCGCGCTGGCCTTATTATTCTCCAACTCTTATGGCGGAATGGTCACGCACTATGGCGGTGCCGCTGGCCCGGTTATTTTCGGGGTCGGTTATAACGATATAAAGTCCTGGTGGCTCGTCGGCGCGGTTCTGACCATCTTAACGTTCCTGGTACATATCACGATTGGTATCTGGTGGTGGAACATGTTGATTGACTGGAACATGCTGTAATCAACCGTCAGCGTTCATTTTTATTATTAATGACATTGTCTGTTGTCCGTGCATGGAAACATGCACGGCAATGTGGAGTAATGAATGATTAAGTTATATGACAAAGGGATTTATCTCTCCGGTAACAATGAGATAATTGCAGAAGAACAGTATTGCGGTAATGTACAAAAAGAGGAAGCCAAAAAAGGCACCATCGCATGGTCCATTCTTGCGTCTCATAATACGTCAGGAAATATGGATAAACTTAAAATCAAGTTTGATTCGTTAACCTCCCACGATATTACCTATGTAGGCATAATTCAGACCGCGAAAGCGTCCGGGATGGCGCGTTTTCCATTACCTTATGTTCTCACAAACTGTCATAACTCATTATGCGCCGTTGGTGGAACCATTAATGGCGATGATCATCTTTTTGGACTTTCCGCCGCGCAGCGCTATGGCGGTATTTATGTGCCGCCCCATATTGCGGTCATCCACCAATATATGCGCGAGATGATGGCGGGTGGTGGAAAAATGATTTTAGGCTCAGACAGCCACACGCGCTACGGTGCGCTGGGGACGATGGCCGTAGGGGAGGGCGGAGGTGAACTCGTCAAACAACTGTTGAATGATAGCTGGGATATCGATTATCCAGGCGTCGTGGCGGTATATCTGACGGGAAAACCGGCGCCAGGCGTTGGCCCGCAGGATGTGGCGTTAGCCATCATTGGCGCCGTATTTAAAAATGGCTATGTCAAAAATAAGGTCATGGAATTTGTGGGGCCGGGCATTAGCGCAATGTCCACGGACTTCCGTAACAGTGTTGATGTCATGACCACGGAGACGACCTGCCTGAGTTCGGTGTGGCAAACGGATGATGAAACCCGTAGCTGGCTGGCGTTACATGGCCGTGAACCGGACTATCGACAGCTGAATCCGCAGCCAATGGCCTGGTACGATGGCTGTATTTATGTTGATTTGAACACAATTAAACCGATGATCGCGCTACCTTTCCATCCGAGCAATGTGTATGAAATCGACACATTAAATGAGAATTTGACGGATATTCTGCACCAGGTAGAAATTGAGTCTGCGTGCATTGCCCGTGGGAAAGCCAAAATCTCACTGCTGGATAAAGTTGAGAAGGGAAGATTAAAGGTTCAGCAGGGAATTATTGCCGGATGCTCAGGCGGTAACTATGAGAACGTCATTGCGGCGGCGAATGCGTTGCGCGGTAAATCGTGTGGTAACGAGACGTTCTCACTCGCGGTTTACCCCTCTTCACAGCCTGTATTTATGGATCTGGCGAAAAAAGGCGTGGTGGCCGATTTAACTGGCGCGGGCGCAATCATCAGAACCGCTTTCTGCGGCCCATGCTTTGGCGCTGGCGATACGCCCGTTAACAACGGGCTGAGCATTCGCCACACCACCCGTAACTTCCCGAACCGTGAGGGTTCGAAACCGGGTAATGGTCAAATGTCCGCGGTTGCGCTGATGGATGCGCGTTCTATTGCGGCGACGGCAATAAATGGGGGCTATTTGACCTCCGCCGCTGAACTGGACTGCTGGGAAAACGTTCCTGACTATGCGTTTGATCCCACTCCGTACAAAAACCGTGTCTATCAGGGTTTTGTTAAAGGGGCGACGCAGCAATCGCTCATCTATGGCCCGAATATCAAAGACTGGCCGGCGCTGGGGGCGCTGACGGAAAATATTCTGCTCAAGGTGGCGTCAAAAATTCTTGATGAAGTCACAACGACGGATGAGCTGATCCCGTCCGGGGAGACCTCGTCTTTTCGCTCAAACCCGGTTGGTCTGGCGGAGTTCACCCTGTCACGCCGCGATCCAGACTATGTTGGCCGAAGCAAAGCAACCGCGACGCTGGAAAAACAGCGTCTGGCAGGCGAGGTGAGCGAGCTGGAGCCGGTCTTTGCCCGTATTCGCACAATTGCGGGCCAGGAAAACACCGATCCGTTAGCCACCGGGATTGGCAGCATGATTTATGCCGTTAAGCCGGGAGACGGTTCCGCGCGTGAACAGGCGGCAAGCTGTCAGCGCGTGATTGGCGGTCTGGCGAATATAGCTCAGGAGTATGCGACGAAACGCTACCGTTCGAATGTGATCAACTGGGGAATGTTGCCGCTGCAAATGGCGGGTGAGCCTGGGTTTGACGTCGGGGATTATATTTACATTCCTGGCGTCCGTACGGCGCTGGATCAATGCGCAACCACCTTAAAAGGCTATGTGATTCATGACGATGAAATCACGGAAATCAGTCTGTATCTGGAAAGCCTGACCGCCGAGGAACGTGAAATTATCAAAGCGGGAAGTCTGATTAATTTCAATAAAAACCGTCAGATGTAAAAAAAGGTCGTCACGCCCGGCGTGACGACCTTTTCTCTTTTATCTGGCCTGAAGAATAATCGTCAGCAGATATTATTGCTTCGGTTCGGCAACCACTTTACTGCCTAAACCCCGGTTGTTGTATTCCCACATCCGGTTAAAGTTCGTGTCGTTCAGGTTACGCTGTACCTCGTCTTTATCATCCTTCGCGCCAGTATTCCCGGCAAAAGGACGTTTGGAGATAACGGCGTCAGCCCACGGTTTCGCCATATTGAACCCTTCGTTAATCACGCTATCGCGGATAACGACCTGACCGTTGGTGTTGGCATCCACATCCAGCGAACGACCTAGTTGCGCGACGCCATCACCTGCGGCGGTAAAGCGGCTGTTGGTGGCGAGGAAACCGTAATAAATATTCGACAGCGTTGCCGGAGCGAAAACATACGCTTCCTGCTGGGTACGGGAGTTCACCACGCGGAAATCGGTGTTATCGAACACCACTGCGCCGCGACCGGAAACCATATCCACATCCCCTTCAATGTAACTGTTCGTCACCAGCGTGCGTGGTTGGCGATCGTTTTGCAGGCGGTTCTGCACGCCGCTGTTGGTCACGAAGAAGGTATTCTGGCGACCCAGAATGTTCACTTTATTAATCTGCACTTTGTCGCCGTCAGTGCGTAAGGCCACTGCCGGATGGTTGCCGGCGTCAACGCTGTCACCGAGATTGTTTTCGATGGTCAGATTTTGTAACTGCAAGCCGTCATTCTGTGACCAGACCACCGCAGAACACATCACGCCAATGCTGGCGCCGCGTTTGCTCTGGCAGTTATCAAACATATACCACGCAGGTTTGCCCGGCATGTATTTACCGCCCGGGTTCACTGAACGACGCCAGTCGGTCGTGCTCATTTCGCCGTCAATCGCCTGGCCGATTTTCACATCAATCGCGTTCTCGCCCGTACCGTACAGCGTCAGGCTGCCAGGCGCCGCCGGGATATACACGGTTCCCTGATACTCGCCCGGCATAATGGCGATGTACAGACGCTTGCTGCTGCGCTGCGTAATTGCTGCATCTACCGCCGCCTGAATGCTGGTGTGCGTCACGCCTGGCGTGCCAGCCGGGCCGACAACGAAGTCAGGTTGCGCAGGCAGCGTAATGGCGGAAGGCGTCCACGGCGCCGTATTCGGCGTCAGTGACGAGAAATAGTGTGCAGCAACGAAATTCTGCGCTTCGTTCGCCGACAGGATCGGACGCGAGGAGGTGCCTGGCGCGGTCTGATCGGATGGGATTTGATCGGGCGGCGTAGAGCTACAGGCGGTCAGCGTCACGCCAAAAGCCAGTGCCAGCGCCAGACGGGAAACCGAAAATGTGTTCACAGGTTGCTCCGGGCTTTGAAAGTTAAATTAATTCCATTGAAGCCTGCTTTTTTATACTAAGTTGAGCGAAACGGGAAGGTGAAAAGGTAAAAAGTTCTTTTTTAGACGCCGCGCACCCGATGTTCCAGGCAAGTACATCACAAATAAATAACATTCATGGCCTGTAAGATTGACAACCCCGGCAGAATAAAAAATAAATGTATAGACAACCCATGACAAGTGATGAACCCAATGGCGCAACTTTTACCTGATGACACGATCTGGCGGAATGGCCGACTGGCGACGATGGACCCTGAACGCGGTAGCCCTTATGGGATGGTGGACGATCATGCGCTTGTCGTCCGCCAGGGCCGGATACTGGATATTGTGCCTGCGTCGTCGCTCAACGCCGCGCACCGCAATACCGTGGATCTGCAAGGCCGACTGGTCACGCCCGGACTGATTGACTGTCACACCCACCTGATTTTTGGCGGCACGCGCGCCGGGGAGTGGGAGCAGCGGCTTAACGGCGTGTCGTACCAGCAGATCAGCGCGCAGGGCGGCGGTATCAACGCGACCGTCGCCGCGACCCGGACGGCCTCTGAAGATGAACTTTTAACCGTTGCACGCGCGCGGATGGCGCGATTGCTGCAAGAAGGCGTTACGTTGCTGGAGGTGAAATCCGGCTATGGCCTGAATTTCGCCACGGAAGAGAAAATGTTGCGCGTTGCCGCTGCGCTGGCGCATGAAAACAGGGTGGAAATCAGTCCTACCCTGCTGGCGGCACATGCGACGCCAGCAGAATACCGCGACGATCCCGACGGCTATATCACGCTGGTTTGCGAAAGTATTCTGCCCGGATTATGGGCAAAAGGGCTGTTTGAGTCGGTGGATCTTTTCTGTGAAAGCGTGGGGTTTAACCTGGCGCAGAGTGAGCGGGTATTTCAGGCCGCTCAGGCGTTGGGCATTCCGGTAAAAGGGCACGTTGAGCAGCTCTCCTTGCTGGGGGGCGCACAACTGGTGGGTCGTTATCAGGGGTTATCCGCTGACCATATTGAGTATCTGGATGAGGCTGGCGTGGCGGCGATGAGTCGCAGCGGCACCGTGGGCGTTCTGCTGCCGGGGGCGTTTTATTTCCTCAAAGAGACGCAGCGCCCGCCGGTGGCGTTGCTCCGCCACTATGGCGTGCCAATGGCGGTTGCAACGGACTTTAACCCCGGCACCAGTCCGTTTATCAGTTTGCATCTGGCGATGAACATGGCCTGCGTACAGTTTGGCTTAACGCCGGAAGAGGCGTGGGCGGGCGTGACGCGGCATGCTGCGCGCGCGCTGGGGCGGCAGACGACGCATGGGCAATTGAAAGCGGGATATGTCGCTGACTTTGCCGTATGGGACGCTGAGCTTCCGGTTGAAATCCTTTATGAACCGGGGCGTAACCCGCTCTGTCACCGTGTATTCAGAGGAGAAGTAACATGACGCAATGGCAACCCGCATCCCCCACGCTCTGGCAGGGGCGTGATGACAGCGCCGAGGCGGCTAACGCGCTGCGTCTCTTTCAGACGGTGACGCGCAGCCCGACGTTTTCTCCCGAAATGTATCGTGAAAAAATTGCCTTACTCGGCTTTGCCTGTGACGAAGGCGTGAAGCGAAACCAGGGGCGGCCTGGCGCTGCTGGCGCGCCGGATGCCCTGCGCCGGGCGCTGGCGAACCTGGCCTCTCACCACGGCCACGATCGGCTGGTGGATTTAGGTAACATTATTGCGCAAGCCCCCGATCTGGAAGGCGCGCAGCAGGCGCTTCGCGATGCGGTACGGCGCTGCCAGCAGGCGGATATGCGCACGTTTGTGCTAGGCGGCGGACATGAAACGGCGTTTGGGCATGGCGCGGGACTGCTCGATGCGTTCCCGCATGCCAGAGTCGGCATTATTAATCTTGATGCGCATCTGGATCTGCGTCGGGCTGACCACGCCACCTCCGGTACGCCGTTTCGCCAGTTGGCGCAATTATGCGATGAACAGCAGCGTGAGTTTCATTACGCCTGCTTTGGCGTCAGTCGGGCGGCAAATACGCAGGCGTTATGGGATGAGGCGCAACAACGCGGAGTGACCATCGTAGAAGACGTGGATTGTGATACCGCTCAGGCGCCGTTGGCGCAGGTTATCGACAGCGTGGATAAGATCTACCTGACCATCGATCTTGATGTGCTGCCCGCCTGGGAGATGCCCGCAGTGTCTGCGCCCGCAGCGCTCGGTGTGCCGTTGGCGACGGTGATGCGGCTTGTCGATGCCGTTTGTCGCAGCGGTAAGTTACAGGCGGTGGATATGGTTGAATTTAATCCGCGCTTTGACGATGATGGCAACGCCGCGCGTGTTGCGGCACGCCTCGGCTGGCAAATCGCACACGGGTGGCGTTAATCGCGATGTTTGTCCGGCCCGAAATCGCGTTACAGGCCGGATAATGCCATCCGGCAAATAAAATCATACGCTTAAGGAAGGCTTACGCATGCTCCCATCCCGTTCTGCCCCTGTGCCTTTCTATGAAAAGGTCAAACAGACGATCAGCGACAACATCGCCAGCGGCGTCTGGCGCCCGCATGACCGTATTCCCTCGGAAGCGGAACTGGTGGCGCAATTTGGCTTCAGCCGGATGACAATCAACCGGGCGTTGCGGGAATTAACGGATGAAGGGCTGCTGGTGCGTTTACAGGGCGTCGGCACATTTGTGGCGGAACCGAAAGGGCAGTCCGCACTGTTTGAAATTCGCAGCATTGCCGATGAAATCGCCGCCCGTCACCATCAGCACCGCTGTGAGGTGCTGACGCTGGAACAGACGCAGGCGAATGCGCTTCAGGCCACGGCCCTGAATGTGCGTGAAGGCACGCTGATTTTTCATTCGGTGATGGTGCACTATGAAAACGATCTGCCGGTGCAGATTGAGGATCGCTGTGTGAATGCCGGCGTTGTACCGGATTATCTGGCGCAGGATTACAGCCAGACCACGCCTCATGCATACCTGTCGCTGATCGCCCCGCTAACGGAAGGGGAGCACATTGTGGAAGCCGTGCGCGCCACGGCGGAAGAGTGCGCGCTGCTGAACATTAAGGAGCACGATCCCTGCCTGTTAATTCATCGGCGCACCTGGTCTGCGTCGCACATTGTTTCTCACGCTCGCCTGCTTTTTCCCGGTTCTCGCTACCGGTTGCAGGGCCATTTTATGTCCTGAATGACGGCGCGATAAAAAGCGTGATTGCTGACGCAATATAACAAAAATGTATCTAAGTTGTTAAAATCAGCCTTGCGACAAGTTGTATAGACAAGTATATGTTACTTATCTGTCCGATCATCGTAAGGAGTCTGGTGTCATGCCTCAAAGCAAGTATCGTCAGCAGGATATCCGCGCCCCGAGGGGAACAACCCTGACGGCAAAAAGCTGGTTAACCGAAGCGCCGCTGCGCATGTTAATGAACAACCTCGATCCCGATGTTGCCGAGAATCCGCATGAACTGGTGGTTTATGGCGGCATTGGCCGCGCGGCGCGCGACTGGGAGTGCTATGACGCCATCATCAATGCGTTGACCAAACTGGAGGCCGATGAAACCCTGCTGGTGCAGTCCGGTAAACCGGTCGGCGTGTTTAAGACCCACGAAAACGCGCCACGTGTCCTGATCGCTAACTCCAACCTGGTGCCGCACTGGGCGACCTGGGAACATTTCAATGAGCTGGACGCCAAAGGGCTGGCGATGTACGGCCAGATGACCGCCGGAAGCTGGATCTACATTGGCAGTCAGGGCATCGTGCAGGGTACCTATGAAACCTTCGTTGAAGCAGGACGGCAGCACTATCAGGGGAATTTGTCCGGGCGCTGGGTGCTGACCGCCGGGCTTGGCGGTATGGGCGGCGCACAGCCGCTGGCCGCGACGCTGGCGGGGGCGTGCTCGCTGAATATCGAATGCCAGCAAAGCCGTATCGATTTCCGTCTGCGTACCCGCTACGTCGATGAACAGGCCACCTCGCTGGACGACGCGCTGGCGCGAATTGAAAAATATACCCGCGAAGGTAAAGCCGTCTCCGTTGCGCTGTGCGCCAACGCGGCGGACGTCGTGCCGGAACTGGTAAAACGCGGCGTTCGCCCGGATCTGGTGACCGACCAGACCAGCGCGCACGATCCGCTGCACGGTTATCTGCCCTCTGGCTGGCGTTGGGAGGAGTATCAGGCGAAAGCAGCGTCAGATCCACAGGGCACGGTACAGGCGGCGAAACGCTCAATGGCGAAGCACGTACAGGCGATGCTGGCGTTCAGTGAAATGGGCGTCCCGACCTTCGATTACGGCAACAATATCCGCCAGATGGCGAAAGAGATGGGCGTAGAGAACGCCTTTGATTTTCCTGGGTTCGTACCGGCCTATATCCGCCCGCTTTTCTGTCGGGGGATCGGCCCATTCCGTTGGGTGGCGCTTTCCGGCGATCCAGAAGATATTTATAAAACCGATGCCAAAGTCAAAGAGGTTGTGGCGGATGACAAACATCTGCATCACTGGCTGGATATGGCGCGCGAACGTATTAACTTCCAGGGCTTACCGGCGCGTATTTGCTGGGTGGGGCTGGCGTGGCGGCAAAAGCTGGGTCTGGCGTTTAACGAAATGGTACGCCGTGGAGAGGTCTCCGCGCCGATCGTCATTGGCCGCGACCATCTGGATTCCGGCTCCGTCGCCAGTCCAAACCGGGAGACGGAAGCGATGCGCGACGGCTCTGATGCGGTATCCGACTGGCCGTTACTGAACGCGCTGCTCAATACCGCCAGCGGTGCGACCTGGGTTTCGCTGCATCATGGCGGCGGCGTCGGCATGGGGTTCTCGCAACATGCCGGAATGGTGATTGTCTGCGACGGCACCGACGAGGCGGCGGCGCGTATCGCCAGAGTGCTGCATAACGATCCGGCGACAGGCGTGATGCGCCATGCTGACGCCGGGTATGAGATTGCGGTTGAATGCGCCGCAGAACAAGGGCTGAACTTGCCGATGATCGCGGCTACTCAAGGAAAACGCTGATATGAATACGCTTACGTTAACGCCGGGTCATCTGAGTTTTGCGCAGCTTCGCGCCGTCTGGCAGCAGCCAGTGCAACTGCGTCTTGATAGCAGCGCGGTTGACGGTATTAATGCCAGCGTCGACTGCGTGAACAATATCGTCGCCGAGGGGCGCACGGCCTACGGTATCAATACCGGTTTTGGTCTGCTGGCGCAGACGCGCATCGCCACGGAGGATCTGCAAAACCTGCAACGTTCGCTGGTGCTCTCCCACGCGGCGGGTATTGGCGAGCCGCTGGACGACGCGATGGTGCGTCTGATCATGGTGCTGAAAATCAATAGCCTGGCGCGTGGTTTCTCGGGCATCCGCCTGAGCGTGATTGAAGCGCTGATTGCGCTGGTCAACGCAGAGGTCTGGCCGCTGATCCCGGCGAAAGGTTCTGTAGGGGCATCGGGCGATCTGGCGCCGCTGGCGCATATGTCGTTGACGCTGCTTGGCGAAGGGAAAGCCCGCTGGCAGGGGGAGTGGCTTCCGGCGAAAGAGGCGTTGAAAAAGGCCGGACTGGAACCGATCACGCTGGCGGCGAAAGAGGGACTGGCGCTGCTGAATGGCACCCAGGCCTCCACCGCCTTTGCGCTGCGTGGGCTGTTCGAAGCGCAGACGCTGTTCGCCTCTGCGGTGGTCTGCGGGGCGTTAACCACCGAAGCCGTTCTGGGGTCGCGCCGACCGTTTGATGCGCGCATTCATGCCGCGCGCGGTCAGCGTGGGCAGATCGACGCCGCCGGGCTGTTCCGCCACGTTCTGACGGAGACCAGCGCGATAGCACAGTCGCACCATAACTGTGAAAAGGTGCAGGACCCGTACTCGCTGCGCTGTCAGCCGCAGGTGATGGGCGCGTGCCTCACACAACTGCGTCAGGCGATGGAGGTGCTGCTCGTTGAAGCCAACGCCGTTTCGGATAACCCACTGGTGTTTGCCGAAGAGGGGGATGTGATTTCCGGCGGTAACTTCCATGCCGAACCGGTGGCGATGGCGGCGGATAATCTGGCGTTGGCGATTGCGGAAATCGGCGCGCTGTCGGAAAGGCGTATCGCGCTGATGATGGATAAACATATGTCGCAGTTGCCGCCTTTCCTGGTGAAAAACGGCGGCGTCAACTCCGGTTTTATGATTGCGCAGGTGACTGCTGCGGCGCTGGCCAGCGAGAACAAAGCGCTGGCGCATCCGCACAGCGTGGACAGCCTGCCGACGTCGGCCAATCAGGAAGATCATGTGTCGATGGCGCCCGCTGCGGGTCGGCGACTATGGGAAATGGCGGCAAACACGCGTGGGGTCATTGCGGTAGAGTGGCTGGCGGCCTGTCAGGGGATCGACCTCCGGGAAGGATTAACCTCAAGTCCGCTGCTGGAGCAGGCGCGAAAAGCGCTGCGCGAGCAGGTGCCGCATTATACTCAGGACCGTTTCTTCGCGCCGGATATTGAGTGCGCGACCGAACTGCTGGCGCGCGGGGACTTGTTCCGCTTATTACCTGATTTCTTGTAAAAAAATGCCGGATGACGCTGACGCTTATCCGGCCTACGGCACTTAGCTGAACATTGCGGTAATCGACGCGCTGGCGAGCGAATGGAAATGGACGTTAAAGCCCACCATCGCGCCGCTGGCGCCTGCATCGACATCAATGCGCTCCACATCCAGCGCGTGAACGGTAAAGATGTAGCGGTGCGTTTCCCCTTTCGGCGGAGCTGCGCCGCCGTAGCCTGCTTTACCAAAATCGGTGCGCGTCTGGAGAGTCCCTTCCGGCATCGCCACCAGGCCGGAACCAAACCCTTGCGGCAGTACGCGGGTATCGGCTGGCAGGTTGGCGACAATCCAGTGCCACCAGCCTGAGCCGGTTGGCGCATCGGGATCGTAGCAGGTCACGACAAAGCTTTTCGTACCGGCGGGCACCTCGTCCCAGGCCAGATGCGGGGAGATGTTGTCCCCGTCATAGCCCATGCCGTTAAACACATGGCGATGGGGCAGTTTTTCCCCGTCGCGCAGGTCGTTGCTGATAAGTTTCATACCGCCTCCATTAATCTACTGATTAGCAAGGAAGTGTAGCCAGAACCGCTACAGCTTACCGCTGATTAATGGATAAAAAATGTTTCATTGCGCACAGCGTCGTTCACCGCCTGCGTCAGACGATGCAATTGTTCCGGCTGGATGATATAGGGCGGCATCAGGTAGATCAGTTTACCGAACGGGCGCACCCAGACGCCTTGCCCGACAAAGAAACGCTGCAATGCCGCCATATTGACCGGGTGCGTGGTTTCCACGACGCCGATGGCGCCGAGTACGCGCACGTCAGCAACCCAGGACGATGCGCGCGCGGGCGCTAATTCCTGGCGTAACTGCGCGTCAATCGCCGCCACCTGCTGCTGCCACTCGCCTGTTTCCAGCAGGGAAAGACTGGCGCAAGCTACGGCGCACGCCAGCGGATTGCCCATAAAGGTCGGGCCATGCATAAAGCAACCGGCTTCGCTGTTGCTGATGGTTTCAGCGACCCGACGGGTGGTTAACGTGGCGGAAAGCGTCATCGTGCCGCCGGTGATGGCCTTACCGAGACACAAGATATCCGGTGTAATGTCCGCATGTTCACAGGCAAACAGTTTACCTGTGCGGCCAAATCCGGTGGCGATCTCATCGGCAATCAGCAGAATCCCTTCGCGATCGCACATCTTACGGATGCGGCGAAGCCACTCCGGGTGGTACATCCGCATCCCGCCTGCGCCCTGGACAATGGGCTCCAGAATCACCGCCGCAATCTCATGCCGGTGCGCCGCCATCAGGCGGGCAAAGGCCACCATATCCCGCTCGTCCCATTCGCCATCCATCCGGCTTTGCGGGGCGGGGGCAAAGAGGTTTTCCGGCAGATAGCCCTTCCACAGGCTGTGCATTGAGTTATCTGGATCGCATACCGACATCGCGCCGAAGGTGTCCCCGTGATAGCCGTTGCGAAAGGTCAGAAAACGCTGACGAGACTCGCCTTTCGCCTGCCAGTATTGCAGCGCCATTTTCATCGCCACTTCCACCGCCACCGAACCGGAGTCCGCCAGGAACACGCACTCCAGCGCTTGCGGCGTCATCGCCACCAGCTTGCGACACAGGTTGACCGCAGGGGCATGGGTAATGCCGCCAAACATCACATGCGACATGGCGTCAATTTGCGTTTTCATCGCGGCGTTGAGCTGTGGATGGTTGTAACCGTGGATCGCCGCCCACCATGACGACATGCCGTCGATCAGACGGTCGCCGTTGGCCAAAATCAGTTCGCAACCCTCGGCGCGCGCAACCGGATAAACCGGGAGCGGGGAGGTCATGGAGGTATAGGGATGCCAGATATGGCGTTGGTCAAAGGCAAGATCGTCCGTTGTCATAATCGACTTGTAAACCAAATTAAAAACATTTAGGTTTACGAGTCTACACCGAATCAAGAATTAACAACACCCTTTGGAGAGGCCCTATGGCTCACCACCCACGCTGGACATTGTCGCAAGTTACCGAATTATTTAATAAACCGCTGCTGGATCTGCTGTTTGACGCGCAGCAGATCCATCGTCAGCATTTCGATCCGCAACAGGTGCAGGTCAGCACGCTGCTGTCGATTAAAACCGGCGCCTGCCCGGAAGACTGCAAATATTGCCCGCAGAGTTCCCGCTATAAGACGGGGCTGGAAGCGGAACGTCTGATGGAAGTGGAGCAGGTGCTGGACTCCGCGCGCAAAGCGAAGAACGCCGGTTCAACCCGTTTCTGCATGGGCGCGGCATGGAAAAACCCGCACGAGCGCGATATGCCGTATCTGGAACAGATGGTGCAGGGTGTGAAGGCGATGGGGCTGGAAGCCTGTATGACCCTCGGCACGCTCAATGAATCTCAGGCGCAGCGCCTCGCCAACGCCGGGCTGGACTACTACAACCACAACCTGGATACCTCCCCGGAATTTTACGGCAACATCATCACGACCCGCTCGTATCAGGAACGTCTTGATACGCTGGACAAAGTGCGTGAAGCGGGGATTAAAGTCTGCTCTGGCGGTATCGTTGGCTTAGGCGAAACGGTTAAAGATCGCGCCGGGCTGCTGTTGCAACTGGCGAATTTGCCGACCCCGCCGGAAAGCGTGCCGATCAACATGCTGGTGAAGGTCAAAGGTACGCCGCTGGCGGATAATGAGGATGTGGATGCGTTTGATTTCATCCGCACGATCGCTGTCGCGCGCATTATGATGCCAACCTCCTACGTGCGTCTTTCTGCGGGTCGCGAACAGATGAACGAGCAGACGCAGGCGATGTGCTTTATGGCGGGGGCGAACTCCATCTTCTACGGCTGTAAGCTGCTGACCACGCCGAACCCGGAAGAAGACAAAGATCTCCAGCTGTTCCGCAAACTGGGGCTGAATCCGCAGCAAACGTCGGTGCTGGCTGGCGACAACGAACAGCAACAGCGTCTGGAACAGGCGCTGATGACCCCGGATACCGACGACTATTACAACGCGGCAGCAGTATGACCTGGCAGCAAAAAATCGACGATGCGCTTACGGCGCGTCGTTCTGCCGATGCGTTGCGTCGCCGCTATGCGGTGGCGCAGGGGGCAGGGCGTTGGCTGGTGGCTAACGAACGCCAGTATCTGAATTTCTCCAGCAATGACTACCTCGGTTTAAGTCACCATCCGCAGATTATTCGCGCCTGGCAACAGGGTGCGGAGCGCTTTGGCGTCGGCAGCGGTGGCTCCGGCCACGTCAGCGGCTACTCCGTGGCGCATCAGGCGCTTGAGGAGGCGCTGGCAGGCTGGCTTGGCTATTCGCGGGCGCTGCTGTTTATCTCTGGCTTTGCGGCGAATCAGGCGGTTATCGCCGCGCTGATGGCGAAAGACGATCGGATTGTCGCGGACCGTCTCAGCCACGCCTCATTGCTGGAAGCGGCAAACCTCAGCCCGGCGACGCTTCGCCGCTTTACCCACAACGATCCTCAGCACCTGGCGCGCCTGCTGGACGCCCCGTGCGGCGGGCAGCAACTGGTGGTGACAGAGGGCATATTCAGTATGGACGGCGATGGCGCGCCGCTGGCGGAGATCCACCGTGTCGCACGGCAGCGTAACGCCTGGCTGCTGGTGGATGATGCGCACGGTATTGGCGTTACGGGCGATGAGGGGCGCGGAAGCTGCTGGCGACAGCAGGTCAAACCTGAGCTGCTGATTGTGACGTTTGGCAAAGGTTTTGGCGTCAGCGGGGCGGCGATTCTCTGCTCTGAAAGCGTTGCGGATTATCTGTTGCAGTTTGCCCGCCATCTGATCTACAGCACCAGTATGCCGCCGGCCCAGGCGCAGGCGCTGAGCGCGGCGCTGGCGGTGATCCGAAGCCCGGAAGGCGCAGATCGCCGGGATAAACTGGCTGCGTTAATTCAGCGCTTCCGTTCGGGCGTTAAGGCCAGCGATTTTACGCTGGCAAATTCGCACAGTGCGATTCAGCCGCTGATTGTCGGAGACAATGCGCGCGCGTTACGGCTGGCGGATACTCTGCGGGAGCAGGGATGCTGGGTGAGCGCGATCCGACCGCCTACCGTTCCGGCCGGTACTGCCCGGTTGCGCCTGACGCTCACTCAGGCGCATGAAGCGCAGGATATTGATCGCTTACTGGAGGTGCTGGATGGCGCAGGTTGATAAGCAGGCGATTGCGGCCGCGTTTGGGCGCGCCGCGTCGCATTATGAGCAGCACGCTGAACTGCAACGCCGGAGTGCGGACGCGTTGCTGGCGCTGCTGGCAGGGCGCGAATGTGCGCACGTTCTGGACGCTGGCTGCGGGCCAGGGCGGATGAGTCGCTTCTGGCGAGAGCAGGGATACGAGGTCACGGCGCTCGATCTCTCGGCGCAAATGCTGGATGAGGCGCGTCGTCAGCAGGCTGCTCACCATTACCTTGCGGCGGATATCGAAGCCATCCCGCTGGCGGCGGCGCGGTTTGATTTGGCATGGAGCAACCTGGCGGTGCAGTGGTGCGGCGACTTGCGCGGCGCGCTAAGCGAACTGTATCGCGTGGTGCGTCCTGGCGGCGTGGTGGCGTTTACCTCGCTGGCGCACGGATCGCTGCCGGAACTGCGTCAGGCCTGGCAGGCGGTAGATAACCGGGGGCATGCCAACCATTTTTTGTCGCCGGAGACGATCGGCAATGCGATGCACGGCTGGCGCGTCCGTCAGCAGATCCAGGCGATCACTCTGTGGTTTGATGATGCGCTCAGCGCGATGCGTTCGCTTAAAGGTATTGGGGCGACGCATCTGCACGAGGGGCGTGAACCGCGCGTGTTAACGCGTTCGCAGTTGCGGCAGTTGCAGTTGGCCTGGCCGCAGCAGCAGGGGAAATATCCGCTGACGTATCAGCTTTTTTTGGGAGTCATTGAACGTGATTAAACGGTATTTTGTCACCGGGACGGACACTGAAGTTGGAAAAACGGTCGCCAGTTGCGCCCTGTTACAGGCTGCCGCGCAGAGCGGCTTTCGGACGGCAGGCTACAAGCCCGTGGCGTCGGGCAGCGAGATGACGGCGCAGGGGCTGCGCAATAGCGATGCCCTGGCGCTACAGCGCAACAGTACGCTGACGCTGGCCTATGAAGCGATCAATCCCTACACCTTTGCGGAACCGACCTCGCCGCACATTGTGAGCGCAGAGGAGGGGAGACCCGTTCAGGCCTCGGTGATGTCCGCCGGTTTACGCACGCTGGAACGGCAGGCCGACTGGGTGTTAGTGGAAGGGGCGGGCGGCTGGTTTACTCCGCTTGGCGAAACGCTGACGTTTGCCGACTGGGTTGCGGCGGAGCACCTGCCGGTGATTCTGGTGGTGGGCGTGAAGCTTGGGTGTATCAATCATGCCATGCTGACGGCGCAGGCCGTGCAGCAAGCCGGGCTGACGCTTGCCGGGTGGGTAGCCAATGACGTGACGCCGCCCGGAAAGCGCCATGCGGAATACATGGTGACGCTAACGCGGGTGATTACGGCTCCTCTGCTGGGCGAAATCCCCTGGCTTTCCGGGAAGGCGGAAAGCGCATCGACAGGACAATATCTCGACCTGACGCGCCTGAAGGCGGTGTAAAACGGGTGAAAATGCGAGCAGGATCTCGCCTGCCGACCGCGTTTCGTTAGCTGATAAAAATCAAAAAAAAGCGATAATTTTTTTTTAGCCCCTCATCAAAGGGCATCCGCGCGATTTTGCCAGGCGGCAGTCCATACGGGCTGGACGCAGTTATCCACCATTCCTGTGGATAACCTTGTGTATTAGAGTTAGAAAACACAACGTAAGCGAGAGAAGACGCGGCCTGCGACTAAATTGATGCGAAAGGCGTCTTAAGTAAATAGTGCTTATGAAACAATTTGTTAGATAAAAGCAATGGCTGTAAGGAAAGTGTCACGGGTTGCCACAAATCTTTCATCACACATCTTGACAAGTGTTAAAAAAGTCTTTGGTTTGGGGATAACCGCATCTCACTGGTTTTTTATCTCGTCAGGGTCTACATTTTACGTCGCAATGCCGGGTGTTATCCCTTATTTGAGTAATACCTTAAGTCGCCACTGTTTTTTCATCCAGTATATTTTGCTGGCAATATTAGCGGCTCCGGGTAAAATTAGTGTCCTGCCCGCCCATTCCTTCAGGTAGCTGCCCATGAGTAAACCGTTCAAACTGAATTCCGCTTTTAAACCCTCAGGCGATCAGCCGGAGGCGATACGTCGTCTGGAGGAAGGTCTTGAAGATGGTCTGGCGCACCAGACGCTGTTGGGCGTAACGGGGTCAGGGAAAACGTTCACCATCGCCAATGTGATTGCCGATTTACAGCGCCCGACGATGGTGCTTGCGCCCAATAAAACGCTGGCGGCCCAGTTATACGGCGAAATGAAAGAGTTCTTCCCTGACAACGCGGTGGAATATTTCGTCTCTTACTATGACTACTATCAGCCAGAGGCGTATGTGCCCAGCTCCGACACCTTTATCGAAAAAGATGCGTCGGTGAACGAACACATAGAACAGATGCGACTGTCGGCGACCAAGGCGCTGCTTGAGCGGCGGGACGTTGTGGTCGTGGCTTCGGTTTCCGCTATCTACGGTCTGGGCGATCCCGATTTATACCTGAAGATGATGCTGCACCTGACGGTGGGGATGATCATCGATCAGCGCGCTATCCTGCGCCGCCTGGCGGAGTTGCAATATACCCGCAACGATCAGGCCTTCCAGCGCGGCACTTTCCGCGTACGCGGCGAGGTCATCGACATCTTCCCGGCGGAGTCTGACGATATTGCGCTGCGGGTTGAGCTGTTTGACGAAGAGGTTGAACGTCTGTCGCTGTTTGACCCGCTGACCGGGCAGGTTGAATCGACTATCCAGCGCTACACCATCTACCCGAAAACGCACTACGTTACGCCGCGCGAGCGCATCGTACAGGCGATGGAGGAGATCAAAGACGAACTGGTGGACAGACGCAGGATCATGCTGGAAAACAATAAGTTGCTGGAAGAACAGCGCTTAACCCAGCGTACGCAGTTCGATCTGGAAATGATGAACGAGCTGGGATATTGCTCGGGGATTGAAAACTACTCCCGCTACCTTTCCGGGCGCGGGCCTGGCGAGCCGCCGCCGACGCTGTTTGATTATCTGCCAGCCGATGGCCTGTTAGTCGTGGATGAATCTCACGTCACGATTCCGCAAATCGGCGGGATGTTTCGTGGGGACAGGGCGCGCAAAGAGACGCTGGTGGAGTACGGTTTCCGTCTGCCGTCAGCGCTGGATAACCGTCCGCTAAAATTTGAAGAGTTTGAAGCGCTGGCCCCGCAAACCATCTACGTTTCCGCCACGCCGGGCAACTATGAGCTGGAGAAATCCGGCGGCGAGGTGGTGGATCAGGTGGTGCGTCCCACCGGGCTGCTGGACCCGATCATTGAAGTTCGGCCGGTGGCGACGCAGGTTGATGATCTGCTCTCTGAGATCCGCCTGCGGGCGGCGATTAACGAACGTGTGCTGGTGACGACGCTGACCAAGCGAATGGCGGAAGATCTTACCGAATATCTCGAAGAACACGGCGAGCGCGTACGTTACCTGCACTCGGACATCGATACCGTTGAGCGTATGGAAATCATTCGTGATTTGCGTCTGGGCGAGTTTGACGTGCTGGTGGGGATCAACCTGTTGCGAGAAGGGCTGGACATGCCTGAGGTCTCGCTGGTGGCGATTCTGGACGCAGACAAAGAAGGGTTCCTGCGTTCAGAGCGTTCGCTGATTCAGACCATTGGCCGTGCGGCGCGTAACGTCAACGGGAAGGCGATCCTCTATGGCGATAAGATCACCCCGTCGATGGCGAAAGCGATAGGCGAAACCGAACGTCGTCGCGAGAAACAGCAGTTATACAACGAAGAGCACGGTATCGTTCCGCAGGGGCTGAATAAGAAAGTGGTCGATATTCTGGCGCTGGGTCAGAACATCGCGAAAACCAAAGCGAAGGGCAAAGGGAAGTCCCGCGCAGCGGCGAAATCGGGTGTGGTTGAGTTGGATATGACGCCGAAAGCGTTGCAGCAGAAAATTCATGAGCTGGAAGGCCAGATGATGCAGCATGCGCAAAACCTGGAGTTTGAAGAAGCCGCAGAGATCCGCGACCAGTTGCATCAGCTACGTGAGCTGTTTATCGCGGCGTCCTGACGATGCCGGATGGCGACGCAAAGCGTCTTATCCGGCCTACGGTTGTGCCGCCTGTTGTGTGTAGGCCCGGTAAGCGAAGCGCCACCGGGCAAATCTGAACGCTTACCCCAACGCCTGTATCGCTTTCTCCAGCGCGTTATGCAGCAGCTGTCGGTCATGGCGATACGGAATATCGCTGGCTTCCAGCACTTCCTGAATCACAATCCGGCCCGTCACCGCCGAGGCATCCACTTTCGGGCCAACCACAATGGCGTCGATAACCTGTTTCCCGACGTATTGCTCCATAATCGCCAGTTTGTCGACAAGCGTTAAGCTGGCGGCGGGCAGACTCAATTCGCGCCCCAGATTACCGATATAGACCATCGGCGCCGGAGTACGGCGCAGCGCCTGCGCCAGCTCATCAAGCAGCAGAATCGGCATCAAACTGGTGTAGAAACTTCCGGGGCCAATCAGAATCAAATCGGCTTCGCTAATGGCCTGCACCGCTTCCCGGGTGGTGGGGACTTTCGGTGACAGCATCAGCTCCTGCGGCGGCGTCGCCAGTTGATCGATATTCACTTCGCCGTATACTTCATGCCCCTGATCGTCGATGGCCATCAGGTCTACCGGCAGCTCCGACATAGGGATTAAATGCGCATCCACCTTCAATAAGTTGCGAATTAAATTTATCGCTTCGAGAGGCCGCACGCTCAGGTGATCCAGCGCCTTTAACATCAGATTTCCGAGGTTATGGCCGGAAAGTTCACCATTACCGCCAAAACGGTACTCAAACATCGCCGACGCGACGCTGGGTTCGGTAATTAACTGGTTCAGACAGTTGCGCATATCGCCCCAGGCGATGCCCCCTTCAGAGCGGCGAATACGGCCTGTGGAACCCCCGTTATCGGTGGTGGTGACAATACCGGTCAGGCGTGAGCCTAATGAAGAGAGTGAAGAGAGAACGCGTCCTAATCCATGCCCTCCGCCGAGAGCGACAACACGATCCAGGTCTGCCAGCGTACGATTGCGCATACAAATTCCTAATATCAGAGGTACTGCGCTACAGTAGCGCAAATAGCGCCTTTTCAGCAATTAGCCAACGAACAACGATGGAAAATAAATCCATCCCCTCTACCTCTTTCGGATAGGGTTAGCCTGATGGCTAACTGATGTATATCAATGCAAAAGTGTGATTTTTGCTTATTCTGTAGCGAAATAGCACGATCATGACGCTATATACATGATTATATAGCGTAAAGTGGGAATGGCAAAAATGCTATTTACACGCTAGTATCGGCATAACCACCTTTTTAAGCGATGCTTAAAAAGACACTCTAGCCTCTACGCCTGTGTCAAATTGATATGGTGTTTTGGCCGTGACAAGCCTCGAAAGAGTTTGCCACCAGGGCGCAGGAAGAAATGACTCCGCCTCCCGTATTTGGAAAGGTGTACATGGCCTCACAACTTACCGATGCTTTCGCACGTAAGTTTTATTACTTACGTCTGTCGATTACTGATGTGTGTAACTTTCGTTGCACATACTGCCTGCCGGATGGCTACAAGCCTGGCGGTGTCACCAATAACGGCTTTCTGACCGTCGATGAAATTCGCCGTGTGACGCGCGCGTTTGCCAGTCTGGGCACCGAAAAAGTGCGCCTTACCGGCGGTGAACCGTCGCTGCGTCGCGACTTTACCGACATCATTGCCGCCGTGCGTGAAAACGACGCGATTCGCCAGATTGCGGTGACCACTAATGGGTATCGTCTGGCGCGTGATGCGGCGAACTGGCGCGACGCGGGTCTGACGGGCATCAACGTCAGCGTCGATAGCCTCGACGCCCGCCAGTTTCACGCCATTACCGGGCAGGATAAATTCCAGCAGGTGATGGCGGGCATTGACGCCGCGTTTGACGCCGGTTTCGCAAAGGTCAAAGTGAATACCGTGTTGATGCGCGATGTGAACCATCATCAACTGGACACCTTTCTCGCCTGGATTCAGGCACGCCCCATTCAACTGCGCTTCATTGAACTGATGGAGACGGGAGAGGGGAGCGAACTCTTTCGTAAACACCATATTTCTGGACAGGTGCTGCGTGATGAACTGCTGCGTCGCGGTTGGATTCATCAGCTGCGCCAGCGCAGCGACGGCCCGGCGCAGGTTTTTTGTCATCCTGACTATGCCGGTGAAATCGGTCTCATCATGCCGTATGAAAAAGATTTCTGCGCCACCTGCAACCGTCTGCGCGTTTCCTCGGTCGGTAAACTCCATCTTTGCCTGTTTGGCGAAGGCGGCGTAAGCCTGCGCGACCTGCTGGAAGACGATGCACAGCAACATGCGCTGGAAGAACGCATTTCAGCCGCGCTGCTGGAGAAAAAGCAGACCCACTTCCTGCACCAGAACAATACCGGTATTACGCAAAATCTATCGTACATAGGCGGTTAACGCCTTAACGGACAAGGAGTTTTTATGAGTCAGGTAAGCGCTGAGTTTATCCCTACCCGCATTGCTATTCTTACGGTTTCCAGTCGTCGCGGCGAAGAAGACGACACTTCCGGTCATTTTCTGCGCGACGCCGCGCTGGAAGCGGGGCATCAGGTCGTGGACAAAGCCATCGTTAAAGAGAACCGCTACGCCATTCGCGCGCAGGTTTCCGCGTGGATCGCCAGCGATGACGTTCAGGTGGTGCTCATCACCGGCGGCACCGGGCTGACCGATGGCGATCAGGTGCCGGAAGCGTTACTGCCGCTCTTTGATCGCGAAGTCGAAGGGTTTGGCGAAGTGTTCCGCATGTTGTCGTTTGAAGAGATTGGCACATCGACCCTGCAATCTCGCGCGGTGGCCGGCGTTGCCAACAAGACGCTGATTTTTGCGATGCCGGGCTCCACAAAAGCGTGCCGCACCGCCTGGGACAACATCATCGCGCCGCAGCTTGATGCTCGCACACGCCCGTGTAACTTCCACCCACATTTGAAGAAATAAGTATGTCGCAACTGACCCATATTAATGCCGCTGGCGAAGCGCACATGGTGGACGTCTCCGCCAAAGCGGAAACCGTACGTGAGGCGCGCGCCGAAGCGTTTGTGACGATGCGCAGTGAAACGCTGGCGATGATTATCGACGGTAGCCACCATAAGGGCGATGTTTTCGCGACCGCGCGTATCGCCGGGATTCAGGCGGCTAAACGTACCTGGGAGCTGATCCCGCTGTGCCATCCGCTGTTGTTGAGTAAGGTCGAAGTGCAATTGCAGGCGGAACCTGAACACAACCGGGTACGCATTGAATCGTTGTGTCGCTTGACGGGGAAAACCGGCGTGGAGATGGAAGCGCTGACTGCCGCTTCCGTGGCGGCATTGACGATCTACGACATGTGCAAAGCGGTGCAAAAGGATATGGTGATTGGCCCGGTGCGTTTGCTGGCGAAAAGCGGCGGTAAGTCTGGCGATTTTAAGGTGGATGCGCATGATTAAGGTTCTGTTTTTCGCTCAGGTGCGTGAACTGGTGGGAACGGATGCGTTAGAGGTCGCCGCCGATTTCCCAACCGTAGAAGCGCTGCGTCAGCATCTGGCGGCGCAAAGCGATCGCTGGGCGCTGGCGCTGGAAGACGGCAAGCTGCTGGCCGCCGTCAATCAGACGCTGGTCAGTTTTGAACATCCGCTGACGGCGGGTGATGAAGTGGCCTTTTTCCCACCGGTGACAGGAGGCTGATATGGCTGAAACGCGAGTGATCGTTGGCCATGCGCCGTTCAGCGTCGGGGAGGAGTACCCCTGGCTGGCGGAGCGTGATGAAGATGGCGCAGTCGTGACCTTTACCGGTAAAGTCCGCAATCATAATCTGGGCGACAGCGTTAAAGCGCTGACGCTGGAACATTACCCGGGGATGACGGAAAAAGCGCTGGCGGATATCGTGGACGAGGCGCGCTCGCGCTGGCCGCTGGGGCGCGTGACGGTGATCCATCGTATTGGTGAACTGTGGCCGGGCGATGAGATTGTCTTTGTCGGCGTAACCAGCGCGCACCGCAGCAGCGCGTTCGAGGCCGGGCAATTCATTATGGATTATCTGAAAACCCGCGCGCCGTTCTGGAAGCGTGAAGCGACGCCGGAAGGCGACCGCTGGGTGGAAGCGCGCGATAGCGATCGGCAGGCGGCAAAACGCTGGTAGCAGAATGTGATACCCTTATTCAGGGGTATCACTTTTAATCAGGAGATCATCATGGACCGATTCCCACGATCCGATTCTATCGTACAGACCCGTTCCGGCCTGCAAACGTATATGGCGCAGGTATATGGCTGGATGACGGTTGGGCTGCTGCTGACCGCATTTATCGCCTGGTATGCGGCGAATACGCCTGCGGTGATGATGTTTGTCTTTTCCAGCAAAATCACCTTCTTTGGCTTGATTATCGCCCAGCTTGCGCTGGTTATTGCGCTGTCGGCAATGGTGCAAAAACTTAGCGCCGGGATGGCGACCACGCTGTTTATGCTCTATTCGGCGCTGACGGGCCTGACGCTGTCGAGCATTTTTATCGTTTATACCTATTCGTCTATCGCCAGCACGTTTGTCGTGACCGGCGGGATGTTTGGCGTGATGAGCCTGTATGGCTACACCACGAAACGCGATCTCAGCGGCTGGGGCAGCATGCTGTTTATGGCGCTGATTGGTATCATTCTGGCATCGTTGGTCAACTTCTGGCTCAAAAGCGAAGCGTTGATGTGGGCGGTGACCTATATCGGGGTGGTTGTCTTTGTCGGCCTGACCGCCTATGACACGCAGAAGCTGAAAAACATTGGCGAGCAGATTGATGTTCGTGACAGCTCGACGCTGCGGAAATACGCGATTCTCGGCGCGTTAACGCTGTATCTGGACTTCATCAACCTGTTCCTGATGCTGCTGCGTATTTTCGGTAATCGCCGTTAATTGGCGTTGCGCCAGCGGGCGGCGTGAACGCTGTATCCGGCCTACAGGTTAGGCCGGTAATACACCTGATAAGCAGCAAATAACCCGTCACTTCGCTAAGGCTTTCTCGTTTTTCGCCCGCAGCTTCTTTGCCCGACTTTCCAGCAGCAGATAGCAAATCAACGCCAGCAATAGCGGAATAAAATAATAGAGCACACGCCAGGCGAGCAGGGCGGCGATAATGGTGCCTTGCGACGTATGCTCACCCGCCAGCAGCGCCATAAACACAGCCTCCAGAACGCCGATCCCGGCCGGGATATGCACGATCACTCCGGCAATACTGCTCACCAGCAGCACGCCAAGTACAAAGAAATAATTAACGTCTTGCCCCATCAGCAGCCAGATAATGGCGCCCATCACCATCCAGTTAGCGCTGGAAATCCCCATCTGCGCGAGGGCGAATTTCCATGACGGAAGCATCAGCTTTTGGCCTTTGATCGTGATATGACGCCGTTTTGCAAAGGCGCAAAACCACAGGTAGACGGCAATCACCAGCAACAACACAATACCGAGAATGCGCAGCGTATTTTCATCGATATACCAGTGGGCCGGGAGTTGCACGACGCCGAAGGTAAAAATAATTCCGCCCAGCAGAATATAGCCCAGCCAGTTGGTGGTAATGCTCAGCGAAAAAATACGCGTGATGGTGCTCCCCGGTAAGCCGAGGCGGGAGTACAGACGGTAGCGCATACCGATTCCGCCGACCCAGGTGCTTAACGTCAGATTGAAGGCGTAACAGATAAACGACACCAGCATGACCTGCCGCTTCGCCAGCTTGTGGCCGCAGTAAAAACGTCCCAGCAGATCGTAGCAGCCGTAAAGAAGGTAGCTGACAACCACCAGCCCAACCGCGCTTAACAGCGCAATCCGGTTGTAATCCCGGATCACCGTCCAGACATCTTCCCAGTTGACCTTTCCGGCATAAATGACCAGCAGGACAATCACCGCGATAAAAAACAGCCAGGTGAGGATCTTTTTCGCCAGCCGCCATCGCGGGTGTGATGTTGACATCAGGGCTTCACCCCCGTGTTTTCCGCTTCGACCCGATCCTGCGTTTCCATCGTCGGTTGAGCGGGTGGTTCAACCTGCGCCAGATGCGGCGTGTGCGCCGGCAGCCAACCGACCAGCGCCGGGAAGTGGCGCAGGAAGTGGAACGCCAGCACGCTTTTGCTCAGATTCCACCAGGTGCGCTTCGGCAGCATAGACTCGTCCACCTGCTTGCAATCATTGGCGATAATGGCGTTCAGGTTGTCGCGCAGCGTCTGGTTAAACGTGCGGTCATGAATAATGACGTTTGCTTCAAGGTTAAGCGACAGACTGAGCGGATCGAGGTTGCTGGAGCCGACGGTCGCCCAGTGATCGTCCATCAACGCCACTTTGCCGTGCAGCGGGCGACGGCGATATTCATAGACATGGACGCCGCCTTTCACCAGATAGTTGTACAGCAGACGCGCGCCGACTTTGACGATGGGCATATCGGGTTCCCCCTGGATTACCAGTTTTACCCGCACGCCGCGTCGGGCGGCTTTGCGCATGGCATGCAGCAGGCGATAGCCGGGAAAGAAATAGGCATTGGCGATAATCACTTCACGTTTCGCCTGCGTAAGCATCTTCAGATAGTGACGTTCAATATCGTTGCGATGTTCATCATTATCGCGCCAGATAAACAGCACCTGCGCTTCGCCGGGTTTCCGGTTTTCTTCGGCGCGATGATGGCGTCGCCACCAGCGGCGCGCGGCGCTTTGCCCCGGCAGGTTTTCCAGCTCAAACTGCAAAATATCCTCCACGACCGGCCCTTCGACGCGAACGGCGTAATCCTGTTTGGCTTCCGGGCCGTAATCGGACATATGTTCTGCGGAGTAATTCAGCCCGCCGACAAACGCGACCCGATCGTCAATAACCACGATTTTACGGTGCATACGGCGAAAGAGGTTGGTGCGCATGCCGAACAGGGGAGGACGCGGATCGTAATAGCGGAAGATTATCCCTGCTGCGGTCAGCTCCCCGACAAACGCCTCGCTGAGGTCAGGTGAGCCGTAGCCGTCTAACAGCACTTCCGCTTTTACGCCGCGTCTGGCCGCTTTAAGCAGCGCCGCGTGTAGCTGCTTACCTACGTCATCTTCAAACCAGATGAAGGTTTCCAGGATGATCCTCTGCTGTGCCTGCGCGATGGCGTCAAACACGGCGGGATAGAACTGGTCGCCGTTTTCCAGTAGCTGAATCTGATTGCCTTCACGCCATCCACATTTCATAGATGTATCTCCGCGCTAAGAGGGGCATGGTCAGATAAATGTCGCCAGTTACGCAACGGCAACGCCGCAGGAGAGCTGGCATTGGCATTCTTGACGTATATACGATCGAGTCGCAGTATCGGTAGCCTGACCGGAAAGGTGCGCGCCGGGCGGCCATGTGCGCGGGTGAAAATCTCCTCCAGCCCCGCAGACGCTTTTAACGGATAGTTGGCTTTCTGCCGCCAGTCGTTGAAATCCCCGGCGACCACCACGGGTTCGGATTCGGGAAGGGCGTTAACCCATTCAACCAGCATATCCAACTGCGCCTGGCGGTGGCCTTCCCGTAAGCCGAGATGTACGCACATCACATGAATTGGCTGAGCCAGCATCGGCGGAACAATACGGCAATACAGCACGCCGCGTTTTTCACTGCCGCCGACGGAGACATCGCGATTTTCATAGTGTTCAATCGGATAGCGCGACAGTACCGCGTTGCCGTGATGCCCTTCCGGGTAGACGGCATTACGACCATAGGCAAAATCGCTCCACATGGTGTCGGCAAGAAATTCGTAATGGGTGGTATCAGGCCAGTTCTCGACGTGCAGCGGATGAACTTCATGCGCGCCCATCACTTCCTGTAGGCAGACAATATCCGCGCTGACGGTTCTGACGGCGTCGCGCAGCTCCGGCAGAATAAAGCGCTTATTAAAGGCGGTAAAACCCTTATGCGTGTTAATTGTGAGCACTTTGAATGAAAAATTTCGCGTTTGTTGGATCATTTTCTTCCTGTCCGCGTCACTATCCTGATTGAAATAGTGTAGTCGTCGTCACAAAAAGATGCGGTCTTACGGAATTTTCCGTAAAGTTCGGTACTCTGAATAATTAGATAAAAATCCTTCAGGAGAAAAAGCCATGAGGTGGCAACAACGTGTTCGTGTCGCAACGGGTCTTAGTTGCTGGCAGATAATGTTGCATTTACTGGTAGTGGCGCTGCTGGTAATGGGCTGGATGAGCGGCGCTTTAGTCCGCGTCGGCCTGGGATTATGCGTGCTTTATGGCGTGACGGTGCTGCTGATGCTGGCGTTACAACGCCACCACGAACAGCGCTGGCGCGACGTTGCGGATGTGCTGGAAGAGCTGACGACCACCTGGTATTTCGGCGCCGCGATGATTGCCCTGTGGCTGCTGTCCCGCGTACTGCACAACAACCTGCTGCTGGCGCTGGCTGGGCTGGCGATCCTTGCCGGGCCTGCTGTGGTTTCGCTGCTGGCGAAGGAGAAAAAGCTACATCACTTTGCGTCTAAACATCGCATACGCCGCTGACCCCGTTGTGGCCGTGATCACCAGTAGCGGCCACAAACTCCCCCAGACGATCTTCAGACTCGCATCTTTCAAATAAATCTGCTTGGTGATGTCCGTAAAATGGCGGATAGGGTTTATCCACGTCAGATTTTGTAGCCATACCGGCATGTTCTCGACCGGAGAAACGTATCCCGATAGCAGGATAGCAGGCATCATAAAGACGAATACGCCGATGAAAGCCTGCTGTTGGGTGGAGCAGAGCGACGAGATTAACAAGCCAAATCCAACCAGCGACAGCCCGTAAATCACCATTGTGAAGTAGAACAGCGCCAGCGAACCGGCAAAGGGGATGTGGTACGCCCAGATGCCAATAGCCAGTACGATCGTGGCCTGAAAAGTGGCGACAATCAGCGCGGGCACCGCTTTACCGATGAAAATTTGCCAGGTGGTGAGAGGGGAAACCAGCAGTTGATCCAGCGTACCCTGTTCGCGCTCGCGGGCAACGGAAAGCGAGGTGACGATCATGACGCCTATCGTGGTGATCATGGCGATCAGAGACGGTACCACAAACCACTTATAGTCCAGATTCGGGTTGTACCAGTTGCGCACCACCAGCTCGCTGTTGTTGGGCTTGGGTTTGCCCTCTATCAGCTCCTGCTGATAATCCTTGACGATCTGCTGGAGATAATTGGCGGCGATTTGCGCGCTGTTGGAGTTACGGCCATCAAGAATGAGCTGTAGCGGCGCGGGCTGGAGGTTATCCAGCTGACGGGAAAAATCGGCCGGAAAGCGCACCAGCAACAATGCTTTTTGCGTGTCGATCGTCGGCTGGATTTCCTGCGGGTTTTTCAGCAGCAGGATATGGGTAAACGCTTTGGCGCGCGCGAACCGTTGCGTCAGCTCGACGGCATGTTTGCCATTATCTTCGTTATAAATGGCAATGGTGGCATTGGTCACTTCCAGCGTGGCGGCAAAGGGAAACAGCAGCACCTGGATCAGCACCGGTAAGATCAGGATCGCGCGGGTCTGCGGCTCGCGTAACAGCGATTGCAGCTCTTTGCGGATTAATGTCCACAGGCGATGAAACATGTTTCTCTCCCTTATGCATGCCATGCCGGATGGCGGCTGCGCCTTATCCGGCCTACAAACTTAACGTCTTTGCCGGATGGCGGCGTAAACGCCTTATCCGGCCTACAAACTTAATGTCTTTGTCGGATGGCGGCGTAAATGCCTTATCCGGCCTACAAATTTAATGTCTTTGTCGGATGGCGGCGTAAACGCCTTATCCGGCCTACAAAATATGTGGTCGTAGGCCTGATAAGCGAAGCGCCATCAGGCAGAAAACTTAATCCAACCGGCGTTTGGTCTTCATCCACGTCAGGCCGATAAACATGGCTGCCGAAGCGATTAAAAATAACGTATTAACGATCAACACAATGGGGATGTTCCCCGCCAGAAACAGGCTTTGCAGGGTGCTGACGAAATAGCGCGCCGGAATAATGTAAGTCACCGCGCGGATGACGGCAGGCATACTGTCTATCTGGAAAATAAAGCCTGACAGCATAATCGACGGTAAAAAAGCGGCGTTCAGCGCGACCTGCGCGGCGTTAAACTGGTTACGGGTAATGGTGGAAATCAGCAGCCCCATTCCCAGCGTACTGAGCAGAAACAGGCTGGTGATAAGAAACAGAATCACCAGCGAGCCGCGCCAGGGCACGCCAAGAATAAACACCGACACCAGCATACACAGCAGCATCGCCAGCATGCCGAGGAAGTAGTAGGGGATCAGTTTGCACAGCAACAACTCTGCGCGCGTCACCTCGGTCGAGAGCAGGGCCTCCATCGTCCCGCGCTCCCACTCTCGTGCAACCACCAGCGAAGTGAGAATGGCGCCAATCACCGTCATGATAATGGTGACCGCGCCGGGAATGATAAAGTGCTGGCTGATGGCCGCCGGGTTAAACCAGTAGCGGGTCTGCACGTCGATCAGCGGTTCAAATTCTTCCCCACGATCTTCAGCCCGCTGCATTTGCCAGATCTGCCAGACCCCCTCCACGTAACCCTGCACGAAGTTGGCGGTGTTCGGTTCGCTGCCGTCGGTGATAACCTGTATCGGCGCGGTGTCATTCTCTCGCGCCATCTTTTGCGCAAAATCGACCGGGATCACCACCAGCCCGCGAATGCGCCCGGCCTGCATTTTCTCAATAAGCTCATGGCGGCTATCGCTGATGGTGGCGTCGATATACGGCGAACCGGTCATAGCGTGGGTGAAATCCAGCGCCTCCTCGCTCTGTTGTTCGAGCAGAATGCCGACCCGCAGCTTGCTGGAGTCGAGGTTAATCCCGTAGCCAAAAATAAACAGCAACAGCAGCGGGATCACCACGGCGATCAGCCAGCTACTGGGATCGCGGATAATCTGACGCGTCTCTTTCACGCACAGCGCGCGTACGCGCCGCCAGGAGAGCAGGGCGTTACTCATGAGCATGCTCCTTATCCCAGTCGTGAATGAGCGTGATGAAGGCCTGCTCCATCGTCGGGTCCGGCGTGTCGTCGTCTGCCGCCTGCGCTTTCAGATCGTCCGGCGTCCCGCTGGCGATCAGCTTGCCGCGATAAACCAGCCCGATACGGTCGCAGTATTCCGCTTCGTCCATAAAGTGGGTGGTGACCATCACCGTGACCCCTTTTTCTACCATGCTGTTGATGTGCAGCCAGAACTCACGGCGGGTGAGGGGATCGACGCCGGAGGTAGGTTCATCGAGAAACAGAATGTCGGGTTCATGCATCAGCGAACAGGCCAGCGCCAGACGCTGTTTAAAACCGAGCGGCAGCGCATCCGTCGCATGAGAGGCGATGCTTTTCAGGCCGAAGGCTTCGCTCATGCGGGTGATTTTTTCGTTTTGCGCCCGGCCTCGCAGGCCATAAACCCCGGAAAAAAAACGCAGGTTTTGCTCTACCGTCAGGTTGCCGTACAGGGAAAATTTTTGCGCCATATACCCTAAATGCTGGCGCGCCTTGCCGGAGCTGACTTTCAAATCCATATCCAGCACCAGCGCTTTGCCGGAAGTTGGCACCAGCAAACCGCACATCATCTTGAACGTGGTGGATTTCCCCGCGCCGTTGGGGCCGAGCAGACCGAAGATTTCTCCGCGCTCAACGGCGAAGTTAACGTGGTCGGTGGCGGCGAAGTCGCCGAATTTTTTGGTCAGTTCTTTGGCCTCAATGACCGTCTCACCCGGCGTGCCGTCAACGGTATGCAGGATCGCGCCGAGCGGAGACTCCGACGTACCCGCGCCGCCAAGCAGGTCGATAAAGGCATCTTCAAAGCGCGGCGTGGTGTCGTTAATCGTTATCTCCGGCATCCCTTCGGCCCGGCGGATATCCTCTGCGGTAGCCTCTTTTTTCAGGATCAGCCGTACCGATTTCCCCTGAATCATACCGTCGCTGACCTGCGGCAGTTTCAACGCGCGTTGCAGGAGCTTGCGGTTATTCTCCTGCGGGCTGCTCATTAAGAAACTGCGTCCTGCCATGGTCTGCGTTAGCTTAGTCGGTTCGCCCTGATACAGCAGCTCTCCTTCGTTCATCAGCAGCACGTCGCGACACTGTTCGGCTTCGTCCAGGTATGACGTACTCCACAGGATAAGCATGCCGTCACCCGCCAGTTCATGCACCATTTGCCACAGCTCGCGACGGGAGATGGGGTCAACGCCGACGCCCGGTTCGTCAAGCAGCAGCACTTTCGGTTCGCCGACCAGCGTACAGGCCAGCCCGAGTTTTTGTTTCATCCCGCCCGAGAGCTTGCCTGCCAGCCGTTTGGTGAAGGGGCCGAGGGCGGTAAATTCCAGCAGACGGGCAAACGTTTTTTGCCGTTCTTCGCCCGTTACGCTGCGTAAGTCCGCATAGAGATTGAGATTCTCCATCACGGTCAGATCTTCATACAGACCAAATTTTTGCGGCATGTAACCAAGTACCGCATGCAATTCACTGTCGTTTTTGATCGGATCGAACCCGATCACCGACGCGCTGCCGCTATCGGGCTTGAGCAGCCCTGCCAGCATCCGCATCAGCGTGGTTTTACCTGCGCCATCCGGCCCGACCAGACCCGTGACATAACCGGCGTGAATTGTACAGTCGAGCGGGGCGACCGCCGGTTTTTCCATTCCGGCGAAGCGCTTCACCAGGCCGTTTAACGTAATGACGGCGTCATTCATGCCGCGCCTCGTCGCTGAACGTCAGCGTCACCGGCATTCCCTGGCGCAGCGCATCGTCTGCGTCAGTCACCACAATGCGCAGTCGATAGACCAGGTCTGTGCGCAGATCCGGCGTTTCAACGGTTTTCGGGGTGAATTCAGCGGTCGGCGATACGAAGCCGATTTTACCGTGGTAAGGCTTGTCAGGGCGGCCATCGGTGTAGAGTAAAATTTCGCGGCCGGGCTGCGCCTGGCTGAGGTTGCGTTCATCCACGTAGGCGCGAACCCATACCGGACGAGTCAGCGACAGCGTCAGCACGGTGCTGCCTGCGTTGAGCATACTGCCGGGCTCTACCGCGCGGGTTAACAGCGTACCGTCAGAGGGGGCGATCAGCGTTGTATCCTGTAAATCGAGTTCTGATTGCGCCAGCTGCGCCTGCGCCTGTTCGAGGCTGGCTTTTGCCTGGGCGATATCCTGCTGGCGGTTACCGGTACGGTACTGGCTCAATTTGTCCTGTGCGGATTTCAGCTGCGCCTGCGCCTGATCGCGGGATGAGCGAGCGTTTTCCAGGTCGTTGGCGGAAATCGTGCGGCTTTTCCACAATCCCTGCTGGCGCTGATAAAAGTTCTGCGCATAGTCAAATGCGGCCTGCGCCTGTTTCACGGCGGCAGCGGCCTGGGCTATCTCTTCATCGCGATACCCTGCGAGCATCAGATCATACTGCGCCTGGGCGACGGAGACGCCTGCTTTAGCCTGCATCAACGCGTTCTCGTACGGGGCTTTATCCAGCACGCCCAATACCTGCCCGGACGTAATGGCGTCGCCTTCGTCAACGGCCAGCGAAGCCAGCCGGCCTCCGACGCGAAAACTCATATTGACGGTGCGAATATCCACATTGCCGTAGAGCGTCAGCCCGTTATCCTGCCGACTCTGATACCACCATGTACCTCCGGCAAGCACGGCGGCCAGCGCCGCGACAGCCAGTGCGATAACGACAGGTTTTTTCATTGCTCCTGACTCCTTTGCGTTAAGCCTTGCAGAATGAGATCGATATGACAGGTGATCGTCTGGTAAATCTGTTCTGTTTTCTCTTCATCAAACGTTGACCAGCCGGTACGCAGCAAAATGGTTTCTTTCCCCAGGCGGAAAGCCAGCACTTCGCCCAGCAGCGCGTGCGTGTGGAGAATGGTTTGCGTATCTCCCGGATCGCGGCCGGTATACCCCGCAATCAGGCGCGTCAGATGCGTGTGAAGGGGGTTGAGAACCTGATCGTGTACCCGTTGATAGGCCGCCGTCGGGGAGAGCTGTTCGCGCGAAATAAATTTGCTCAGGTTGACCGTGTCGTCCTGGGTTAACAGCATGATCATATTTTTGCAGGCGCGCAGGATCAGCTCGCGCATTGCGGCGCGATCGGGCTGCGGCCGGGCGAACAGTCGTTCCGCTTCCTCGGCATGAGGGCGAAACTGGGCGCCGATGAAATCGGCTATCCACTGGGCGCAGGCGAGGTATAAATCCTCTTTGGAGCCAAAGTAGTAAGTGATGGCGGCGATATTTTGTCCGGCCTGGGCGGCAATGTCGCGCGTGGTGGCATGGAGGCCGTATTCGCCAAACTGCGCCAGCGCAGCGGCGATAAGCTGGCTTTTGGCCTGTTCGCCTTTCGTCGTCATGGTTGGGGTATTCATCGCGCAACCCAATTCTTAATCAATCGATTGATTAAGATTATGACCGATAATTGTTCTTGTCCAGTGTGGTGGTTTATTTTGTTTTTTCCAGTCACGGGGATAATTTATGCGGTATGTCACAAAAACTGCTACACTCCGCCCCTTCATGACATTGTGGTTTTTGTCATCCCTCTTGTGAGTATCTCCCTGAAAACTACACCGGTAACGGTCGGGGCGGTTCGGAGTAGTTATGTCTTTTGATTCCCTTGGGTTGAATCCTGATATTTTGCGCGCGATTGCCGAGCAGGGTTACCGTGAACCTACCCCTATTCAGCAGCAGGCGATCCCTGCGGTGCTGGAAGGCCGCGACCTGATGGCCAGCGCCCAGACGGGGACGGGTAAAACAGCCGGTTTTACGCTGCCGCTGTTACAACATCTGATCACGCAGCAGCCGCACGCGAAGGGCCGTCGCCCGGTACGCGCGTTGATTCTGACGCCGACCCGTGAGCTGGCGGCGCAAATTGGCGAAAACGTCCGGGATTACAGTAAATACCTGAACATTCGCTCTCTGGTCGTGTTTGGCGGCGTCAGCATTAACCCGCAGATGATGAAACTGCGCGGCGGCGTTGACGTGCTGGTGGCAACGCCGGGGCGTTTGCTCGACCTGGAACATCAAAACGCGGTGAAGCTGGATCAGATTGAGATTCTGGTGCTGGATGAAGCTGACCGTATGCTCGACATGGGCTTTATCCACGATATTCGCCGCGTGCTGGCAAAACTGCCGCCGAAACGCCAGAACCTGCTGTTCTCCGCCACATTCTCCGATGACATTAAAGCGCTTGCTGAGAAGCTGTTGCATAACCCGCTGGAAATTGAAGTGGCGCGCCGTAATACCGCTTCTGAGCAGGTGACCCAGCACGTTCATTTCGTGGATAAAAAACGCAAGCGTGAACTGTTGTCGCAGATGATTGGCAAAGGCAACTGGCAGCAGGTGCTGGTCTTTACCCGTACCAAACACGGCGCTAACCATCTGGCGGAACAGCTGAATAAAGACGGCATTCGCAGTGCGGCGATCCACGGTAATAAATCTCAGGGCGCGCGTACCCGCGCACTGGCTGATTTCAAATCCGGCGATATCCGCGTCCTGGTGGCGACCGACATCGCGGCGCGCGGGCTGGATATCGAAGAGCTGCCGCATGTGGTGAACTATGAGCTGCCAAACGTCCCGGAAGATTACGTGCACCGTATCGGCCGTACCGGCCGTGCCGCCGCGACCGGCGAAGCGTTATCGCTGGTCTGCGTTGATGAACACAAACTGCTGCGTGATATCGAGAAGCTGCTGAAAAAAGAGATCCCGCGCATCACCACGCCGGGTTATGAACCGGACCCGTCAATTAAAGCGGAGCCGATTCAGAACGGTCGCCAGCAGCAGCGTAGCGGCGGTGGTCGCGGCCGAGGCCAGGGACAGGGACAGGGCGGAGCAGGCCGTGCCCAGCAACCGCGTCGCAATGATGGCGGGGCGCCGAAAGCCAAACCGCGCAGCGGAGAAGGTAAGCCAGGCGGCGATAAACCGCGTCCGCCGCGCCGCCCGCGCAGACTGGCGGATTAATTGCGAGCCCGGCCGAAAGGTCGGGCTTTTCTTTTTGCGACCCGCGCCAGAAAGTGCCACAATAGTGGCTGTTTATACAGTATTTCAGGTTTTCTCATGGCATTGACCGCTGCGCTTAAAGCGCAAATCGCCGCCTGGTATAAGGCGCTTCAGGAGCAGATCCCCGACTTTATCCCCCGTGCGCCGCAGCGGCAGATGATTGCCGATGTCGCCAAAACGCTGGCGGGTGAAGAAGGGCGTCATCTGGCGATTGAGGCGCCGACCGGGGTCGGGAAAACCCTCTCTTACCTTATTCCCGGTATCGCCATCGCCCGCGAAGAACAAAAAACGCTGGTGGTGAGCACCGCCAACGTGGCGTTGCAGGATCAGATCTACAGCAAAGATCTCCCGCTGCTGCGCAAAATCATTCCTGACTTGCGGTTTACCGCCGCGTTTGGTCGTGGGCGCTACGTTTGCCCGCGTAATCTGGCGGCGCTGGCCAGCAGCGAACCGAATCAACAGGATCTGCTCGCGTTTCTGGATGACGAACTGACGCCGAATAATCAGGAAGAGCAAAAGCGCTGCGCCAGGCTAAAGGGCGATCTTGACAGCTACAAGTGGGACGGGTTGCGCGATCATACCGATATCGCCATTGACGACGCGCTCTGGAAGCGCCTGAGCACCGATAAAGCCAGCTGCCTGAACCGCAATTGCCATTACTACCGCGAATGCCCTTTTTTTGTCGCCCGACGGGAAATTCAGGAAGCTGAAGTGGTGGTGGCGAACCATGCGCTGGTGATGGCGGCGATGGAGAGCGAAGCGGTGCTGCCGGAGCCGAAAAATCTTCTGCTGGTGCTGGACGAAGGCCACCATCTGCCGGATGTCGCGCGCGACGCGCTGGAGATGAGCGCTGAGATCTCCGCCCCCTGGTATCGCCTGCAACTGGATCTGTTCACTAAGCTGGTGGCGACCTGCCTGGAACAGTTCCGCCCGAAAACCACGCCGCCGCTGGCGAATCCTGAGCGCCTGAATGCGCACTGCGAAGAGTTGTACGAGCTGATTGCCTCGCTCAACAACATCCTGAATCTGTATATGCCCGCGACGCAGGACGCTGAGCACCGCTTTGCGATGGGCGAGTTACCGGATGAGATCATGGCGATCTGCCAGCGACTGGCGAAGCTGACGGAAATGCTGCGTGGGCTGGCGGAGCTGTTCCTTAACGATCTCAGCGAGAAAACCGGCTCGCACGATATTGTGCGCCTGCACCGGGTGATTTTGCAGATGAACCGCGCGCTGGGCATGTTTGAGGCGCAAAGCAAGCTCTGGCGGCTGGCGTCGCTGGCGCAGTCTTCCGGTGCGCCGGTCTCGAAGTGGGCCACGCGGGAGGCGCGCGATGGGCAGATACACGTCTGGTTCCACTGTGTGGGCATTCGCGTCAGCGATCAGCTTGAAAGGCTGCTCTGGCGCAGCGTGCCGCATATTATTGTAACGTCGGCGACCCTGCGTTCGCTTAACAGCTTCTCGCGCTTGCAGGAGATGAGCGGCCTGAAGGAGAAAGCGGGCGATCGCTTTGTGGCGCTGGACTCCCCCTTTAATCATGTGGAGCAGGGTAAAATTGTCATTCCGCAGATGCGCTATGAGCCGTTGATTGATAACGAAGAGCAGCATATTGCGGAGATGGCGGCCTATTTCCGTCAGGCGCTGGAAAGCAAAAAACACCACGGCATGTTGGTTTTGTTTGCCAGCGGACGGGCGATGCAGCGCTTTCTGGAGCATGTGACCGATTTGCGTCTTTTGCTGCTGGTTCAGGGCGATCAGCCGCGCTATCGCCTGGTGGAACTGCACCGTAAGCGGGTGGCGAACGGCGAGCGCAGCGTGCTGATTGGCCTGCAATCTTTTGCCGAGGGGTTGGATCTGAAAGGCGACCTGCTGACTCAGGTGCATATTCACAAGATTGCGTTTCCTCCCATCGACAGCCCGGTGGTGATCACCGAAGGCGAGTGGCTGAAAAGCCTGAATCGCTACCCGTTTGAAGTGCAGAGCCTGCCAAGCGCGTCGTTTAACCTGATCCAGCAGGTGGGCCGTTTGATTCGTAGCCACGGCTGCTGGGGAGAGGTGGTGATTTACGACAAGCGTCTGTTAACCAAAAGCTACGGGCAGCGTTTGCTGAATGCGCTCCCGGTATTTCCGATTGAACGCCCGGAAGTGCCGGAGGTAAAAAAACGCCCGACAAAAGTGGTTGCCGGGCGTAAAAAAAGCATCCGTGCGAAGGGGCGCGCTCCTACTGATAGGTAAACGTGACCTGTATAACGCTATCGAACGAGCCCGCGCTGACGGGCATGGACGTGGCGTAATAGCGGGCGGCTAACGGGAAAGTGGCCGTGTGATCGCTTTGGTTGATCAGCACGTTAAAACTTGCCTGCGGGGCGATGAGAATATTGTCCTGCCGATCGGCCAGCTCCAGCGCAAGCCCTTTCGCGCTGCCGCTGTTGGCAAATTTGGTCGGGTGTACGCTATCGGCCTGTCCGTAAAAAAACGCGTTGGCCAGTGTGAGTGTTTTTGGGCAATGCGTTACTTCCAGGGAAAACGCTTTCCATTCGCCGGTATCGCCTACGTCTTTGAAATCACTGGATGACGCCTGCCCTAAATCGACGGTTAAATCTTTACTGGCGCTGTCCACGGAGCAGGTGTTGGCATAGATGTTACCCACCATTTGCACCTGGATATCATCTGCGCAGGCATACGTCATCAGACCTGCGGTGAGTAAGAAAATAATTTTTTTCATCGCGATCACTTATAGGCCAGCGTAATCGTGGCGACGGTATTTGCCGGGCCTGGCGTAACGTCGTCGCTGATTTGCTCATAGCGGACCTGGAACGGAATATCCAGCGTTTCGTTGGCTTTTGCCTCGCTTTGCGTGTTGACGTAGTTGTCGAAGGTGGCGATATTGCCATCAAACAGCATTCTGACGCCGACGCCGGTCGCCATCCCGCTTTGCTGAGTCAGTTTCATCACGCCGGCAAAACCCGATTCGTAGCCATTCGCACTGGTGATCTTCACTTCAGGCTGTACGGTGGAATTACAATTGACCGTAACGTTAAAATTCTGTGCTGGCATCGAGAGGGTGCCTACTCCCATAAAATCACTGATCGGAAAGTCGCCCAGATTGACGGTCAGGTTTTTCGGTAACACGGAGCAGGTTACGGTTTCAAGATCCACATTGCCGGCATAGGCAATGTGGTTAGGACTCCCGATACCTTCGTGACCAAACACGCCAATCCCAAACTCTGTTTGCGCCTGCGCCAGTGTACCGGAGGTCACGTCACTGCCGGTTTTCACCAGCTCAAGCGTGACGTTGAAGTTAAATGACTGCTGCCCATCGCTGGATACATAACCGATCGGCGTGCCGCGTGAATCGCACTGTACGCCGCCTGCGCCGCTGATCCGCTGGCCTTGCTCGTTCATCAGCGCGATGCCAACGCCGGGCACCCCGGAGTCGTACACCCCTCTCAGGCCTGGTATCTCAGCGCCTGTTCCGTAATAGCAGGAGACAATTTCCAGACCGCTATCAATACTTTGATCGCACTGTCCGGCAACGTGTACGGTTTGCTCTGTTCCTGGAATGGTCTCACCAATCGCCAGCGTCGTCGGTACGGAAACAGATGCCACGTTGATCATTTTGGGCATATCCGGCGTTGTGCAGGCCGCCTTTGCATGCGGCATAAACAAGGCTGCGCTGGCCAAAATCAGGAGGAAAAAACACTGTTTAATCATTTGCATAATGTTGAGTCTGCATGGTGAATCAATGACACTGCGCGGCAGCGTTAATGATGCTGGTTTTATGTTTCTCATCCGTTAGCGTGTACTCTGCGACGCAGTGTTCGCTGGCATCCTGACCCCACGACACGAAGAGCGTTCCGTGCTGAGGTAAACCGGAGAGATAAGTCTGACCGCCGTTGCCAACAATAAACTCGCTGTCTTTATCGTCGGTGGTGACGGTTGCGCCAAAGGGCAACGGCTTACCGTTTTGCGTGAGCATCATTAAAACCCTGCTGCCCACGCGGGTGTTAAAACTGGCGCGGACTACCGCGCCGCGCGTTGGGGTTACTATTCGCGCTGCATGGGTTACGTCGGCATCGTCTGGCAGTGTTTCTGTGTCCAGGGCAATCGTGTTGTGGCGGTAGGCTGATACAAATGGCACAACGGTATAGCCGCGAAAATCGGTTTTGACGCCGGTCTGATTGGTAATATGCGTGCCATGTGTTCCCGGTGCTTTCACCAGCGCGATGGTTTCACCGAGCGGTTGCGTCAGAGTGATGCCGTTGGCGTGCGCCACAACGCCGCCTTGCAGACCCACATTAACGCTCCGTTGATGGCTGTCCTGGCTGACGCCGCCGCTCACTTCGCCATAGGTTCCTTTGTAATCGGCATTCATACTGGTTGAGTTGCCGCTTCCGGTATTGCTCACGCCTTCCTGGATATTCCAGTTCAGGTTGTCTTCGGCCAGAGCAGTACCGTTAAGGCCAATGTTTTGCGTGGTGCCGTCTTGACTGTTGTTCAGGTTGTACGTCGCCCAGGTGTTGTGCATCCAGTGGTCGAGTGGAACCGAAACGCTCAGCGCGAACTGGTTGTCATGGGTAACGGACTCACCGTTTTCATCGCTGTCGCTGGTGTTTTTGTTCATGCTGTAACTCAGGCTATAGCTCACGCCATGCCAGCTGTTGTTGTAGCTGAGGCTCATGGAGGTCATATCCTGGCGCTGGCTCCAGTAGGTCTCTTTGACCAGACTCAGCGTAAAAGACCCCCAGCTTTCGCCGAGCGTCTGATCGACAGTGGCTTCGGTACGCGCGCGGCGCTGCTGCGGGGCGGACCAGTCGCTGGCGCGGGTATAGGACTCCATTGTGTCTTCCAGGGTGTAAAACCCCTTACTGTTATAGCGATACCCGGCCAGGGAAAAGTTGGTGCCTGCGCCTGCAAAATCTTTGCTGTAACGCACGCGCCATGACTGCCCCGTGCTGGCCTGCTGCTGTTTCAGCAATGCTTTGGCCCGCGTGACGTCGACAGAAAACGCGCCTAAATCCCCCAGGTTTTTCCCGGTGCCGATCGCCTGCGACTGGTAATGGCGGCTTTGCTGTACGCCGCCATAGGCGGTAAAACCATAAGGTAGACCGTAGATTGCGCTCCCCTGAGCAAATGGAGTTTGCTCGACGTCTTTGTCATAGGCGCGATAGCGACCGGCAGTCACGCTGTAGCGCAGATTTTTTTCACGCTGCAACACGGGTACGGAGGCGTAGGGCACCACGAAATGGCTTTCGCTACCGTCCGTCTCTTTGACGGTGACCTGCAAGTCGCCGCTGCTGCCCGTCGGGTAGAGATCGTTAATTTCAAATGCGCCTGGCGCTACGGTGTTCTGATAAATGACGTAGCCGTTCTGACGAACCATCACCAGGGCGTTACTGTGTGCGGTGCCACGGATAATCGGCGCATAGCCTTTTTCGCTATCCGGCAGCATGTCGCTGTCGGAATTGAGTTGTACGCCGGTATAAGGCACGCTGTCGAACACGTCCGCCGGAGAGGCGCTTTGCCCTACCGTGAGATCGCTTTTCATCGCCACGATATCGCGCTGCGCGTAGGTATAAACCGACGAGAATTTCTGCTGTTCGTCATGGCCCGTGACGTTACGATTCCAGGTTGAGTAATTGCGCACGCGCCAGGCGCCGATGTTGAACCCGGGACGCAGGTTGACATACTGGCTGCTGTTATCCTGTTCACCCTGCCGGCGGGCGTCGCTCTGACTGGCGTTGGCGCTGTAGTTCAGTAGACCGGCGGTAATGCCTTCATCGAACGTTTTTGGGTCGATATAACCGCGCGGAATCTGGCCCAGTGCTGACTGGGGAATACTGAGCAATAGCTGCTGGTTGCGCACGCGGAACGTGGCGGAGGCGGCGGGAATGACGCTTAAATCTGCACATTTTCCTAGTGCCATGAGCTTCGGAAACGCCTTCGTTTTAATGCCGAGACTCTTTAAATCATCCAGGCTGAAACAGGGCTGGAGTGAACGGTTGCCCTTAACATCTTTCTGTAATTTAAATGTGACATCGCGGGTGTCGACTTTATTATTATCAATAAAGATTGATACCTGGTATTTTCCTGGTGCTTGTCCTGGACCTTTTTCATATACCGATAAATCGGTTTTTTCCTGTCGGGGATTATCAATATCCAGGAGCGCCGGGTTAAAATAATCATCTGCCCGCGTTTGCTGCGCAAAACAGAACACTGCCAGGCCACATAACAGGGGCAGCAGTGTGAATAATTTGCAGGAAAATGGCTTTTTATCGCGGTACATGATTATTTTAGTTGCCTGTGCGCCGTTATCTTAATGGACAGGCTTAGACCAGGTTCGGCTGATGCTGCCGTAATCAGTAATAATGGAATAGGTCACGGTGTTACCGTCAGTATTGGTGGGCAGAGCCATGTGGGTTGCCGTTTCAGGTACTGCCCAGGTCGCTTTACTGATTTTATGACCATTAATCATCACGCTCTGGAAATTCATATAAAACGGCGTCGGGTTATTGACGACCAGATCGTGACCTTCACGATGCCATTCCAGTTTGTCAGCAACCTCTTCTGGCTTACCTTTCACGGAGGATGGGCGATACAATAATTTAATACGCGTGTTGATCGCGATTTGCAGGGTATTTACCCCCTCAACGTGTTTTGAAGATGGAATAGCCTTGATATTCAGCCAGTACAGCGATTCACGATCCTCGGGCAGATTGCCGCCTGTGCGAATAACCCGCAGAACGTTGTCTTCTTTCGCATTCAGGCGAAACAGCGGCGGCGTAATCAGAAAGGGGGTGTTGCCCGGATTTTTACTGCCGGAATCGACCCAGGATTGTACCAGATAGTCCGTTGAATCTGGGTTTGAAAGACCAAGCGAGGATTCCTTTTTGTCTCCCTGGTAAACAAGACGGGTGCCGTTAATAATAACGCCAGCATGCGCTGTCGCTGCTACCAGAAAAAGAGTGCCCAGTAAATAACCGTGACGCATAAATATTTCTCAGCATGAATAAAAGATATTAGCCCTGAAGAAAGGGCTAATATCTTCGGATGGATAATATCAGTTATAGATAACGGTAAAGGTAGATACGGAATTTGCCGGGCCGGCCGTAACGGCAGCCTGAGTCTGAATATAACGCGCTGCAAATTCCAGATCGTTTACCGTGCTTCCTGCCGTCAGTGGATATTGACGGGAAGGGGTATATAAGCTGACGGGTTGCTCTGACGAGTCGAGCAACTGAATTGCCACACCGGTCCGTCTCCGTGTCTGGCGTTAATGCCAGGGTCGTGCTGTTATCCGTATCCGGCGTACCGCCAAAATTAATGGCGGCAGAGGTCACCGTTTCCGGGCAGTCTTTTAACTGAATATCGAATTTCGTTGGTGTGCTGGTAGAGCCTGCGCCAGAAAATACGGTTTTAGACACTCTGCCCAACTCGACATTTAGCGGGTTACTTAACCCATTAACGACCTGACAAGCGGAGTCAATGATTTCACCCGTAAAGTTAATCTGACCTTCGCCATTTGTTGCCGCAAATGCGGATGCGGAACATCCTACTGTTGCAGCGATGAATAAACCTAAAGCAACCTTGTTCATCATAAATCCTGGTGTATAAGTGGTGAAAACCAGCCTGAACGTTTTCACCGTGGACCCTCAATAACTCTTCGCCGGATATTTAATCAGATTGTTTACGGATTAGAATCGTGTATAAAAATCACAAATATTTGAACTAATGCTTGCGTTTTAATAATTACTACAAAAACAGGTGATTGATGACTGAGATAAAAAACTAACGGCCGGGTCTCCAGAGGGGCTATATTGTTAAAAAAATGTCGCAGTGGAGAATGTCATGGATTATCGCAAAATCATCAAAGAGGTCGGTCGAGGTAAAAATCACGCCCGCGACCTGGATCAGGATACCGCGCGCGGCCTGTATACCCATATGTTGAATGGCGATGTGCCCGAACTGGAAATGGGCGGCGTGTTGATCGCGTTGCGTATTAAAGGGGAAGGCGAAGCGGAGATGCTGGGCTTTTATGAAGCCATGCAGAACCACACGATTACGCTTACGCCGCCGGTCGCCAAACCGATGCCGATTGTCATCCCCAGCTACAACGGGGCGCGCAAACAGGCGAACCTGACGCCGTTGCTGGCGATTCTGCTGCATAAACTGGGCTTTCCGGTGGTGGTACATGGCGTAAGCGAAGATCCGACGCGCGTACTGACGGAGACCATTTTCGAACTGATGGGGATTGCGCCGACGCTGCACGCCGGTCAGGCTCAGGCGAAACTGGATGGGCACGAGCCGGTGTTTATTCCTGTTGGTACGCTGTGCCCACCGCTGGAAAAACAGCTGGCAATGCGCTGGCGGCTGGGCGTGCGTAACAGCGCGCACACGCTGGCGAAGTTAGCGACGCCGTTTGCGGAAGATGCCGCCTTGCGGTTGTCCAGCGTCTCGCACCCGGAGTACGTTCCGCGCGTCGCGAAATTTTTTGCCGACATCGGCGGGCGCGGTTTGCTGATGCACGGCACGGAAGGGGAGGTGTATGCCAATCCACAGCGTTGCCCGCAAATCAGCCTGATCGACCGTTCCGGCGTGCAGGTGCTTCAGGATCGCCAGAGCGAGATGCCCGACGAGCCGGTGCCGCTGCCTGCGGCAAAAGACCCGGAAACCACCGCTCGCTGGATTGAGCGCTGCCTGGCGGGAAGCGAGCCGATCCCGGCTTCCCTGAAAATTCAGATGGCGTGCTGTCTGGTGGCTACGGGAGAAGCGGCGACGTTAACGGAAGGGCTTGCGCGGGTAGCGCAGCATTTTTAAACGTCAGGCAAAAAAAAGCCCGTCCAGTGGCGGACGGGCGAACAAGGGTAACACAGGTTCAATGAGGGTTGGAGCAGTGTGTCTGTCGGCAAACAGACGGGTATAACAGAAACGTGTGAAATTATTTGTAGATAACAGCAGTGCCGCTCATTTTGTTGTTGTTGGTTGCGGAAGTGATGCTATAACCGGTTGCGCCGGCAGCTGCCGCTTTCTCAGCCAGTTTCGCTTCCAGGCCATCCAGAGTGGTGGCGCCTTCCGCAGAAACAACACCGATTTTATTCATGCTTTGCGCCTGGGAAGCCGTTACCGGCTCGGCAGCGAAAACGCCAAATGACAGGGTAGACAGAGCGATAGCAGCAACAGCATATTTGATATTTTTCATGATTAATCTCTCGCAGGTTATTCTTGTGTAGTAAGACGTTGTTCCGTCGATGTGATAAGTATCACGGTTTTTTGCGGGAGATAAAATCGAATAGAATTGACGTCATCCATCAAATAATTTGAATGACAAATAACTTATTGATTATTAATAAATTCAAAACATGGATTTACGCTTCTTGCCGTTTCACTTTACAGAAGAGAGAGTAACGGCACATTTTGCCACGCAGAAGGTGAAAAAGCATGAGAGTAAAAGAACATGCTTACGCTGTTGTTTTACGTAAAGAAAAGTTAGCGTAACTGGCTATCTTTCGATCCTCTGCGATTATATCCTGAGAATGTTGCGTTATGTAAATCTTTCTCCTGCTGGCAGGCAATGCATAGCCTTACTCCCGGAACGGCTTTACGCCGCGCTTCCGGGATAGGATCGCCGCACTCTTCACATTCATACAGGCTTTCGCCTTGAGGAATTTCGCCGCGAGCGCGGGCGACAGCATCTTCAATGGTATTGTTGATTTGTTCATTAACGGCGTCGTCGTTCGCCCACCCGGATGCCATATACCGGTTCCTCCCCCTTTATTCCACACGGTAAGTGTAGTGAATATGGGGTCAAAAATCGTACAGTCAATAGCGCAGAAGCAGGCCGGTATATCAGTCAGCGAAAAACATCAGCGAATGAAAGAGACGGGGGAAGTTTTCCATGCTAAGGAAAACTGCATTCGGTGGGAATGCAGTTACCTGGTAGGGGGTTATTTGTAGATAGTGGCAGTGCCATACATTTGGTTATCGCCACCGGCAGAATTGACGACAAAACCTTTGGCGCCTTGTTCACGCGCTTTTTCTGCCAGTTTATTTTCAAGTTCGCTCAGCGTCGTCGCGCCCGTCGCCGAGACGGTTCCGGCGGGTCTGAGCTGGCCTGCTTCTGAGCTGCTAAGCGGCTGCGCGGCGAATGCACTAAAACTCATGCCAGTGAGCAGAGCAGCAGCCAGTACGGTGAGGCATTTTTTCATAACGGCATCCTCTTAGAAACAACAGGTGGTGCCTCATAAGTTTAGGACGTTGATGACGCAAAATTAACGCAAAAAATTGATTATGATGTGCTTGTTTTTTGAACGATATTTTTTGACGAATATTGACAAATCAATGACATACAGATTATTGATTTTCCAGGATTTTGTCGCTAAGCGCTGCGGAGCGACCCGTGTTCGTTTGCGGTATAAGCGGGCTTTCTCCGTCAGGTTTGTTTACCGCGTTGCGTTATGCGAGTATCTTACGCCGCTGCTAAAAGGAGAATGCCATGTCTGCCCAGAAACCGGGATTGCACCCACGTAATCGCCATCATCATCGTTACGATCTCGCGACGTTATGCCAGGTCACGCCAGAACTGGCGCAATTTCTTACCCGTACGCCTGCGGGTGAGCAAAGCGTTGATTTCGCGAATCCTCTGGCAGTCAAGGCGCTCAATAAAGCGCTGCTGGCGTATTTCTATCAGGTGGCAAACTGGGATATTCCCGAAGGCTTTCTGTGCCCGCCGGTGCCAGGCCGCGCCGATTATATTCACCATCTGGCGGATCTGCTGGGCGAAACCACAGGCGCGATTCCGGCGGATGCGAGCGTGCTGGATGTGGGGACAGGAGCGAACTGCATTTACCCGCTTATCGGCGTGCATGAATACGGCTGGCGCTTTACCGGCAGCGAAGTCCATGCGCAGGCGCTGGCCAGCGCCCAGACGATCATCAGCGGCAACCCAGGATTAACCCGATCGATTCGTCTGCGTCGGCAGAAAGATCCTGCGGCAATCTTCAACGGCATCATTCATAAGAATGAACAGTATGACGCTACGCTGTGCAATCCGCCGTTCCACGATTCGGCAGCTTCTGCCCGTGCGGGAAGCGAGCGCAAACGTCGCAATCTGGGGCAGGATAAAAACGATGCCCTGAATTTTGGCGGCCAGCAGCAGGAACTCTGGTGCGAAGGTGGGGAAGTGGCGTTTATCAAAACGATGATCGCGGAAAGCCAGGCCTTTGGCCGCCAGGTGATGTGGTTCACCACGTTAGTGTCGCGCGGCGAAAATTTGCCGCCGCTGTACCGCGCGCTGACGGACGTCGGGGCGGTAAAAGTGGTCAAAAAGGAGATGGCCCAGGGGCAAAAGCAGAGCCGCTTTATTGCCTGGACCTTTATGGATGACGATCAGCGTCGCCGTTTTATGGCGCGTAAGCGCTAAAGCGTGGGTTCGCTCGGCGGCAGGGGGTCTGTCGCTGGCGCCTGACCGATCGTCGGTGCGGGCAGTACCTGATACGTTTGCACCGGCGCGCGAACGCCTGCCAGATCGAAATGTTTTTTCACCTGGCTGTCGAGCGCGAAGCGTACCGTCCACTGTTTTAAGGGCAAGGTGGTAAAGGAGACCCGCAGCGTAAAAGCGGTATTGGTCAGCCCGACGATCCCGGAGAATGACGGTTCTCCGATAATCAACCCGCGAATATCTTCCGTCTCCATCACCGCAGCCACCGCGTCCTTCAATGCCTGATTGGCTTTATCCGCATCTTCATGGCGATCCACGTCATAGTTAGCCACGACCGAACCAATGCCGCGCACAAAGTTCGCGAAGGTGGTAATCGAAGACCACGGAATAATGTGGTACGCCCCGGTATCCTGACGCACGCCTACCGAGCGAATCGACATTCGTTCCACCGTACCGGTCAGCGGGCCGATAGTCACCAGATCGCCGGTATTCATCCCATTTTCAAACTGGATGAATACGCCGGTAATTATATCTTTCACCAGCGTTTGCGAACCGAACGAAATCGCCAGCCCCAGCGCCCCGGCGCCGGCCAGTAAGGGGGCAATGTTCACGCCAATCTCTGACAGCACGATCATGATAGTGATTGTACTGATGATCACCGCCAGGGCGTTACGAAACAGCGTAAGCAGGGTTCGGGTACGCGCGCTGGGCAAGGGGCGGCCGTGAATATCTGACGCCAGGCGGTTCTCAATCAGGCTGGCGAGGATGGTCCATCCGACCGCAGAGAAAAAGAGGATCAGCGCAATGCGGATCAGAATATCGACGGTTTTTTCTCCCGCGCCGTTGTGCAGCCAGTTCCAGAAGTCGAATAACCCCCAGGCGTTGAGCAACAGCATGATCGCCACGCAAACCGTCAAGATTCGCGCGGCTTTCAGGGCGGTTGACAGCCAGCCGTTCAGCCGTTTTTGCAGCTCAGGATAGTTGCGCTGCGTAGGGGGCGACAGCGTAATGGTTTTGGCTATCCAGCGTGAGAACATGCCGGAAACAAACGCGGCGACACCGATAATGAGCAGGCTGCGTACCGTCGCGCCCATCATAAACTTCAGGCTGTTGCCCGGGTCGAACAATGAGAAGAAAAACAGCACGATAAAATAGGCGCTGGCCAGCCAGTGCCACACCAGCGCGAAGGCGCGAATAAACAGACTGAAAAAGGCCAGCGACCGTTCCGCGAGATTCAGCAGATGTTGGGTGATCTCTTTTTTGTTTTTGAAGATCAGATACAGCGCCCACAGCGTAATGCACAGCATGATGATGACGTTTGCCATCGCGCCGACCTGGACGTTGACCTGGTTGGAGATAATCGGCACGGCGACGATCAGACCATAGCCGATCAGGCTACTGAGCGAACTCAGACGGCGATTCCAGTAGCGTGCGCTGGCGTCCTGAATCGTGAACGGACGCAACTCCGCTACGTTAGGGCAAAAGATCAGGCGCAGAATGGCTTTGAAAAACTCAATCAGGGCAAACGCGTTCAGGAACAGACTTTGTTGAAAGGCGATGGTTCGGCTGCCGGCGTTCATTCTGTCGCTCAGTATCTGCCCGACAAACAGGGTCAGCGCCAGCAGGAGCAGATCGATGATAAATGCGCCGATAATCATTGCGGGAAGCTGTAGCCAGTTGCTGCGGTCGCGATTTTTTTTGCGCGCCCACTGACCCATTTTGCGATACAGCGGCAGCGCGCAAAGCCGTATCAGCCAGTAAAAGACAAATACCGAAGCTGCCAGCATCAGGAAGTGGGTCAGGGCATTGGTAAATGTCTGCGTGTTAAACGGCTTATGCGGCGAGTCGGTGATGTTACGATAAAGCTGGGCAAAGCGCCCGGAGAGGGCTTCTCCGTAACGCCGGCTGATGTCGGTTACTTTCTCCAGTACCGTTTTTTCTTCCGTAACCGTGGGCGGTGTTATCGTGGGGACGGGCTCTGGCGGCGGCGTGGCGGCGACTTTTCGTAGCTGGTCGATGAGCTCCTTGCGAGAGGTCTCGTTTTCCAGCACATCCGCCAGCGCTGCGTAGGCGGCTTTCTTTTGTTCGACATCGGGTTCAGCCGCAGGCGCGGCCTCCTGACTGCCTGAGGCGTCCGTTGTGACGCCGGGGATCGCGACCGCATGCGCGGGGGCGCCCAGCAGTAAAAAGAGGATGAACAGGATCCGCCGCATGACTCCTCCTGTGAGAAATATAAGCAAAAAGATAAGTATAGATGCTTAAAGAGGAGGGATTTGAAATGGGAGGATTCCGGGGAAACCCTCCCTTCCGGGCGGAAGGGAGGGGCGTGCCTCAGGAAACGTGCTGCAAGAACTCCTGCAAACGCTGGCTGGGCGGATTTTCAATCAGGGTTTGCGGATTACCGTCTTCCGCAATGCGCCCTTTATCGATGAAAATCAGACGGGAGGCCACTTTCTCGGCAAAGCCGATTTCGTGGGTCACAATGACCATTGTCATCCCTTCTTCCGCCAGATCCTGCATGACTTTCAGCACTTCGTGACGCAGTTCCGGGTCCAGCGCGGAGGTCGGTTCGTCAAACAGCATCATTTTCGGCTTCACCGCCAGCGCGCGGGCAATCGCCACACGCTGCTGCTGACCGCCGGAAAGTTCGGAAGGGTAGTGATGCGCGCGCTCTGCCAGCCCGACTTTCGCTAATAACTCTTTGGCCTGCTTTTCGGCATCTTCTTTCTTCGCGCCGCGCACGCGCAGCGGCCCGAACATGACGTTTTCCAGCGCCGTCAGATGCGGGAAGAGATAGAACTGCTGGAACACCATGCCGGCTTCCTGACGGATTAACCGCTCATCCACCTTCGGATCGTTCACTTTCAGACCATCAACAATCAACTCGCCGGACGTGATCTCTTCCAGTTTGTTGATGCAGCGCAGCAGAGTGGACTTCCCGGAGCCGGATGGCCCGATGATGACCACCACTTCACCCTGTTTGATGTTCAGATCAATATTGTGCAGCACCTGGGTTGGCCCAAAATGCTTGGAGACGTTTTTAAATTCAATCACAGGATTTTCATCCTTCTTTCCAGACGACGCAGAATGAAGCTCAGCACCAGCGTAATGATCAGATAGAACACCGCAACGGCACTCCAGATTTCCAGCGCGCGGAAGTTACCGGCGATGATTTCCTGCCCCTGACGAGTCAGTTCAGCGACGCCGATAACAATAAACAGCGAGGTATCTTTGATGCTGATAATCCACTGATTACCGAGCGGCGGCAGCATACGGCGCAGCGCGAGCGGTAAAATAACGTGGCGAATGGTTTCGCCGCGAGACAGCCCTAACGCCAGGCCCGCTTCGCGAAAACCTTTGTGGATAGACAGCACCGCACCGCGCGTGATTTCTGCAATGTACGCGCCCGAGTTAATCATGATGGTGACAACGGCGGCGCTGAAGGGATCAATTCGCAGATCGTTAAACGCCATCGGCAACGCGAAGTAGATAAACATCACCTGCACAACGATAGGCGTACCGCGAATCACTTCGATAAAGACCAGCGCAACGTGGTTGGCGATCCAACCACCAAAGGTGCGCGCAAAACCCGCAAGCAGCCCGATGACCAGGCCGCCAGCCAGACCAAGGATTGAAATCCACAGGGTCATTTTGGCGCCTTCAATCAATAGCGGGATGGCGGGCCAGATGGCACTCCAGTCAAACTCCATAAATTGTTCCTGTTACCGTGGTGAAAATACTCAAAGGCCTGTACGCCCGGTAAGCGCAAGCGCCACCGGGCGTAACAAGCTAAAATACAGCGTTATTATTTAGGTTCAGTACCGAACCATTTTTTGTAGATTTCGTTATAGGTGCCGTTTTCACGCAGCGTTTTCAGCGCGCCGTTCACTTTCTCACGCAGTTCGTCGCTGCCTTTCGGGAAGGCGATGCCGTATTGCTGCGCTTCCAGAGACTCACCTACCGCTTTAAACTGACCATTGCCCGCGGTTTTGATGAAATAGAGGATGTTTGGCGTATCGTGCAGAACGGCGTCTGCGCGGTTGGTGCCCAGTTCCATGTAGGCGTTATCGATGTTCGGGAACTGACGCAGATCTTTGGTTTTGATGTTTGCTTTCGCGTAATCGACAGAACCGGTGCCGCTCTTCACCGCAACCACTTTGCCGTCGAGGTCTTTCACGCTTTTCACATCGTTGTTATTGGCTTTCACCATGACCAACAGACCGCTTTTGTAATAGCCGTCAGAGAAGTCGATCGCTTTTTTACGTTCGTCGGTGATCGTGATGCCTGCCAGCGCCAGGTCGACGTTTTTGGTTTGCAGCGCCGGGATGATGCCGCTGAAATCCATCGGTTTCAGGGTGTAGTCCAGATTCAGCTCTTTCGCGACAGCGGCCCACAGATCCACATCAAAGCCAACGTATTTGTCGCCCTGTTTGAATTCAAACGGAACGAACGCCGTGTCGGTTGCCACGACGAGTTTCTTATCCGCGGCGTGAGAAGACACCGCAAAAGCCAGGGTAAGTGCAGCCAGTGAAACTTTTAATACAGACTTCATAGCATTTCCTTTTATATCCACGGGGCGATCCCCTGCGAGAACATATGGCGTAATGAAAGAATCGTGCCAATTATGCAACTCATTGTTTTAAAAAGAAGGCGTTTCATTTTAATGCACAATAAGCGTGGCAAAACTGACGGATTGCACCGTTTTGGGGCACTGATTTAGTGCAGACCGAATCGGGTGCAAACGGTATGACTATTTAGCGCAAAAATTGTTGCTAAAACAATCTCTCGTTAACGATTGTGTGAGGTGATTATTACAAATATTTTACTTTACGGCAGGGCGGAAGAAATTTGATGCACTATAAAAGTGCAAAACCCCCGCCGAAGCGAGGGTTCATAGGTCTTACTTATCATGCTGCTTATTCGATGTTGGCTTCGATGAACCACAGGAATTTATCGAGGTCGCGGGAAGCAGCGGTAAAGATATCAGCAGTGTCTTCGTCTTTGGCTTCGCTGATGGCTTTACGAACATCATTGGCGACAACAGAGTAACGATCCGCCAGCTCTTTCAGGTGATCCTGAACGCTATGGATATCCAGCGGGTAGCTTTTCAGCGGTGTTTTGCTGTTAATCACTTGCGTTGTCCCTAATGCCACGCCACCCAGCTGTACGGCACGTTCTGCCATGGTATCAAGGTGGTCGGTCAGCGCTGTACGGAAGCCATCCAGCATCTCATGTACGGCAATAAAGTTAGCACCGCGCATATTCCAGTGAGCCTGCTTAGTGATCAGTGACAGGTCAATGAACTGGATCACCTGACGATTCAGCAACTCAACCGTCGCTTTCTTATCGCTGTCTGATACATCGTTGCGGGTATAAAGCAGATTAGACGCTTTCGTTTTTACCAGTTTAGCGGTACTCATAATCTCATATCCTCTTGATGTTTTGTGTCCCAGGTAATTAACGAAACTAAGTATAGCACCGGTTTTTCATTTTGCTTTTCTGTCTGTGCCTATCACTTTAATAGTGCAGAAAGTGTTTAATATTGAAAATGATTAAAAATCAATGTGTTATTAAATTAAGTGTCAGCATGTTAATAATTCTCATTCACTGTGAGCGATAAACATAAATAGGTTTGCAGGCAGCAGAAAAATAGCGGAGATAATAATAATGAGAAGGATGAAAGCAATATTCTGCATGATTATGCAAATCATGCAGAATTGTAACGTTAATTAATGTCGACTTGCTGAATTTTCGTTTCCCGCCGGATGGTGAGCGTGGACCCCATCGAGGCGGCAATGATGGCGGCCAGGGCCAGAAGCTGCACCAGCGTCAGCGTTTCTCCCAGGAAAATCATCCCCGAAACGGCAGCCAGCGCGGGCTCCATGCTCATCAGCGTCCCAAACGTTCGCGTGGGCAGTCGCGTCAGCGCGATCATTTCCAGCGAGTAGGGCAGCGCCGTTGACAGCACGGCGACAGCCAGACCCAGTGGGAGAATCGACCAGTGCCATAATGCCTCTCCCGCCTGTAGCGCGCCAACCGGAACGAAAACGATCGCCGCAATGAGCGAGCCTACCGCCACGGTCGCGGGGCCGTGTTCTTCACCCGCCCGCTGCCCGGTCAGAATATAGATAGCCCAGCAGGCGCCTGCGCCGAGCGCCAGCGCGGCACCCGTTAAATCAACATGCGATACGCCCTGACCAAGCGGCAACAGGAACCAGAGTCCAAGCACGGCCAGCACAACCCAGATGAAATCGACAGGCCGTCTGGACGAGAACAGCGCGACCGCCAGCGGCCCGGTGAACTCCAGCGCAACGGCGATGCCGAGCGGCACCGTCTGAATCGACAGGTAAAACAGGTAGTTCATCCCGCCAAGCGACAGACCGTAAAACAGGAGCGGCAGCCGCTGTTCTCTGGCAAAGCGCAGACGCCAGGGCTTAAAGAACGCAATCAGGATTAGCGTGCCTAGTGCCAGACGCAGTGCGGTAACGCCCGGCGCCCCGACGAGAGGGAACAGCGATTTCGCCAGCGAGGCTCCGCTCTGAATAGAGGACATCGCAATGAGCAAAACCAAAATAGGCAGCCAGACTGGCTTACGTGACGACCCCGGCATCCTTTCTCCTGTCAATTAATGTCAATAGAAGTAAAAAAGGCAGTGTAATAGAAATAACCTCTGACGGTTGAGTATTCGTTGAAAAAAAATCCCGGAGAATCCGTAAAATATCGATGAATTGATGGATTAATAAACTGCGTAATTAGGAATTATCTGGATGAATGTACCATATTGTGCGCGTAATAATGGTGCGCTTCACCGGAAAAGTGATGTTATTTGAAAGAGATAGCGGGTTATGGAAATGTTCTGTTACACGAAAAGACCCGTTAGACATCGCGAATCGCAAAGAGTTTCTCATCAATTTTTGATATATTTATAACTTAGGATTTACTTGAAGCACATTTGAGGTGGTTATGAAAAAAATTGCATGTCTTTCAGCACTGGCCGCTGTTCTGGCTATTTCCGCAGGTACTGCTGTAGCTGCTACTTCTACCGTTACGGGTGGTTACGCTCAGAGCGATGCTCAGGGCGCAGCGAACAAAATGAACGGTTTTAACCTGAAGTATCGCTACGAGCAGGACAACAACCCGCTGGGCGTAATCGGTTCCTTCACCTACACAGAAAAAGATCGTACTAACGGTGCTGGCGATTACAACAAAACTCAGTACTACGGCCTCACCGCCGGTCCTGCTTACCGTCTGAACGACTGGGCAAGCATCTACGGTGTTGTTGGTGTGGGTTACGGTAAATTCCAGACTGCTGCCACCCCGGCTGACAAACACGACACCAGCGACTACGGTTTCTCCTACGGTGCCGGTTTGCAGTTCAACCCGATCGAAAACGTTGCGCTGGACTTCTCTTATGAGCAGAGCCGTATCCGTAACGTGGACGTCGGCACCTGGATCGCCGGTGTTGGTTACCGCTTCTAATCACTTCGGTGATATGAAAAATCCGCCCCGAGGGGCGGATTTTTTTTGTCTGATGTGTAGGCCGGATAAGGTATTTATGCCGCCATCCGGCAATGCCTGATGGCGACGCTGAGGCGTCTTATCAGGCCTACAACATTATCAGGACTACAGGTTAGCGCTGTTTGGTACTAAAAATATCCGTACCCAGATGGTTGTAATCCACCTTCTGCAACTTGAAGTTGGTGATGAAGACCGGTCCGGCTTTCTGCTCAGAGATAAAACGGTATTTGGTTTTAATCTCTTTCGCGCTGATCCCCGTCCATTGCGAGAAAAAGCCTAAGAAATCATTTGCCGAGCGGCGCGCTTTAATCACGTGATGCGCTTTGTCATCGCTGGAAAGCACCATAAACGGCACCTGAAAATTCTGCTGATACCTGTCGTCATGCGCCAGATACTGCACCTCTTTCCCGCGCTCTTTAAATGCGAGACCATGATCCGAGAAGTAGACCATAGAGAAGCTGTCGCCGCTGTTACGCAACTGCGCGTACAGTTTTCCCAGCAGCGCGTCCGTTTGGGTCATGGTGTACAGGTAGCAAGAGGTCTCTTTCGACTGCACGAAAACGTCGTATTTTCCCTGCGTGCGATCGCAGGCCTGCGGGTGCGAGCCCATCAGGTGCAGCACAATTAACTGCGGCTGCGTGCGTTCTGTCTCCAGTACCTGAGCGGTCATTTTTAACAGCGCATCGTCACGCGTATTCTTGTCGGCTTCGAAGTCTCCGCTTTTCAGGAAGTGCGCTTCATCGGCACGTTTCGCGATGCTGGCGATAGCCGTATCGTATTCGCCGATTTGCCCCTGATTCGAGAACCACCAGGTCTGGAAACCGGCACGGTTGGCCAGCGTCACAAAGTTATCCTGGAATTGCGGCTTGTTGTCGACCACGCGGTTGAGCGTTAAACCGAGCGATTTTTGCGTTGAGCCGCTGGCGGCAACGTAATCCATGAAAAAATAACCGTTGGCGGTACTGGCGAACGGGGTGTTATCCCAGTGACCGCCGAATGCGCCCATTGCGTCACGCCGCGCGCTTTCACCGATCACCACCACGTAGGTATGGTATTGGGGCTTAACCGCAGTGACCGTCCAGGTATCCTTCATCCCGGATAGCTTCGCCATCCGCTCTTGCTCCTCAATCACCTCATTGTTGTTGACGATGACATCCTTCACGAAGCGAAAAACCGGGTAGCCGGTGTCTTTTAATTTAAACACGCCGCCCCACGCCAGGTTTTGCACCGGCGCGACAAAAAAGGCGATGACGCTGAACAGCAGACACACGCTGTCCACAATGCGCCAGGCTTTTTTCTCCGCCTCTTGCTTACGGCGAACGGCAATCACGCCCAGCGCAAAGATAAAGAGGCCTACCAGATAGTTGTACCACGGGAAGATGGTCAGGATTTCGGTGGACTCTTCCACATTGGTCGAATGCAGCGCCAGCAGCGTATTAAAGTTTGGCGAGCCGTAGGCCTGGCCGAACGGGAAATACATGGCGGCGATCAGCGAGCATAGCCCGATCAACACCTTTTGCGCGCGCGGCGAGGTGCGCCAGAGCAACAGCAATAGGCAGGTAAAGGCCGCTGTATAGAACAGGCTAAACGGGTAGCCCGACGCGAGGTTAATCAGCAGCGACTGTAAAAAGTAGAAGCCAGTCCACGGGCTAATGGCCCTGCTGCGGGCAATAAGCGAGTCTTTGAGGGTTAAATTCATATGCCACTATTGCAAAAACGCCATGTGCTCACCCTGGCGTTAAGGGTCAATACCTGCCGGAAAGTGCGTGAAGAGGGGATGGGGTCCGCATCTGCGAGCCGCAATATATGCAGGGCTGCGCAACGATAGAGCGTGTGTATAAGAAGGTCAACTACTACAAGGAAAATGTTTTGCGAAGGGGGCAGCAAAACCGACAAAAAGAAAGGGTATTGAGATAAAACACAGCTCGAGCGCACCTTGATGCGAGAAGATGGCGTCAAAATGGAGCGGCGTACCGCGACGCCGCGTTATTTTGACGAGGGCTGATCCTGCTCGGGTTTGCCGTTGATCATGTCACACAGCATGGACAGCAGCATTAACCGTACTTTAAAGGGAGAGTGGCTAAACACGCGCATACACCTCTTAAATTCGTTCATAGAAACCTCCTGACTTTACGATCCCATCGATCCGTGAAGGATGCCTGCATTACATACAGATATAGCACAGGCTATATTATAAAGCATCAACTATCTACGAAAAACAATAACTTAGAGTTTTATCAATAGGTTACGTTAGTTAATGTTCGTCATTATTCGGCAGTATTTCTAAGTTGTCGCGACAATTTTGCGACATTTTAGTGGGTTAAGCCGCACGGCATCTTCAAGGTGGCTTGGGGCGAAATGCGCATAACGCATCGTCATAGTGATATCGGCATGACCGAGTATTTTTTGCAGGACGAGTATATTCCCACCGTTCATCATAAAGTGGCTTGCAAATGTATGGCGCAGTACATGAGTAAGCTGGCCGGAGGGGAGTTCAATGCTTGCGCGTTCCAGCGCAGAGCGGAACGCGTTATAGCAGGGCTTAGGGAACAGAGCTCCTTTCGTTTCAGGCAATTCGGATAGAAGTTCATCATCAAGGGGGATCGTTCTGTTACGCTTCCCTTTGGTTTTGACGAATGTGACTTTACCGCCAGCGATCTGAGAGCTTTTAAGCGTTGCCGCTTCATTCCATCTTGCGCCGGTAGCAAGACAGATTTTCACGACTAGCTCTAAGTATTTTACTTTGCTTCGTTTGCATTCCAGCAAAAGCCGATCAATTTCTTCAGCTGTGAGGAAAGCCATTTCGGTTTCATCTGTGCGGTATTGTCTGACGTTCTCCAGTGGGTTAGGTGCTGACCACTCACCGATCCGTTTCAGCTCATTGAACATAGCTAGGAAATAAGCGTGTTCAAGGTTCATTGTTTTAGGTGAAACCTTAGAAACACGGTTAGTACGGGCATAATGCCCTTCAAGCCTTTTGGCGCGGTATGCTGTAAACAGCTGGGCATTAAACTCAGTGGCCAGCGGAAAACCCATACACTCCGCTGCCCAGGTCATTGCGTCTTTACGCTTTTCACCATTGCGCAGGGCAACGCCGTGGCGCTCGTACCACATTGTAATCAGGTCGATTAAAGTTCGTTTATCTTTCCCTTCACCTAACCACGGCGCACTATCTACCTTTTGAAGCGTGTGATTCTCAAATGCCAGGGCTTCCCCCTTCGTGGCAAATTTTTTACGTATACGCTTCCCGCTCTTACCATTACTACGGTTGACGGTGTAGAAGTCGGCGATCCACTGTCCATTGGGAGTTTTTCGTACTGACATATTTTTCCCACGAAATAATTATTTATTGTTGGTTGTCTGATTTTCTTTTATTAATTTAAGATATTCATATTTGAAAATACATATTGAATGATCTTTCAATGATAGGGCAAATGCTTTGTCTGCAAAAGCGTCAATATATCTGTAATTGTTATTAGCGCTGCTGCTACATATGGAGTTGGACTCTATTAAAAAGGTGTCCTTCCCCGACTTGATTCTCTCTCCTTCGAATACACCGCGTGAAAGAAAAAGTATAGGAAGAACACAGATTATGCTATAAGAAAGGGATTTGTTTTTGAACGGAATATACTCCATCAAGGCACTGTTTCTACTGGTTGTAAAATAAAAAATAGTGGATAGCGCCCAGCCAAAGGAAACGTACCTTTGCATTTTACTGCCAGTAATAAAATTGTATAGAATAGCACCAATAGTTATAGCAGCCATTAGTAATATGTAGCTAAAACGAATTATTATATCAATTTTCTCACCTTTTGTTTTTGAAGAGAAATTTTCAGTAGAGTTAGCTTTGGGGCCATTGAATATATTTAAGGCAACTTGCGTAAGATACATCACAATAGCTATTATCATTGGCCATATAGCAGATTTTATTATATCTGACACACCAATGTAATTAAGGATGTTAATATCAAAATGTCCCCAGAATCCCCATAGATAGGCGGTACTCAACATTAAGAGATATGCTGAAATGACAGTACTGTTTAGAATTGTTTTTTTTTCCATTGTAGTGATATTCCTTTAAATTAATTATTTAATTTTAAGTACCACTCGGCCAATAACGGTTATATCGTCAATTCCACAATCAAAAGCCATTCCTACGCCGCTAACTCTAACTTTCCGTACAGGTATACGCGTAAGGGTTCTGATGCTGTGCTTGCCCTCAACATTAACCAGCCAATCATCATCATAAATTTCAGTGAAATTTTGTTCGACAATGAATTGCGTGGCGTTATCAATAACGCAGATAGGATTTTGCGGTAATGGTTTTCCCGGTAAAAAAGTAACCTTGTCTAACAGGAGTATTCCTGATTCGTACAGTTGCCCATCCACTATTTTACGGCGTGGAATCTTTAATATGTCTAATTCTTCGTCGTTATACTTGCGCCCGTTGCCGGTTGCTAGCCACTCCAGGTTAACACCGGTTTCAGCGACACATCTCACAACCATATCCGCAGGAAAGCCGCCGCGTTTGTACCTTCCCGCCAAACTGCTGGAGGCCATATCAAAATGGTCTGCGAGCATCAATTTCGAAGTAAAACCATATGCCTCAATGACCCGGTCTAAAACTTCACTGCTATGTCCGATTTGTTCTAAAGGGAATTTGCTCATTACATCAATGGCGACTCGTAAAATGCGAAAAAAAACTTGATTTGTCGCTTTTTGCGATATAGCCTCTCCGGTGTTGTAGTTTTTTACGAATATTGACGTTTTTAGACCTGTATTGCCGTACAGGTTAACTTGTGGAGTTTGCCTTATGCGTCCAAACATTACAATCATCATCCCAGAACCATACCTGCCTTTAGACGAGTATTGCCGCCGTACTGGCACCAACAAAGAAACCGCCAGGAACCTGATCGAATACGGGAAATTACCTATCAAGCCGAAGGGTAAGCAAAAGAAAGGTCTGGTCGAAGTCAATATGGCAGCGCTCACCGTTCAGGCGTTAAGCGAATGTGATATTTCGCTTAACGCGTAATCCATCCTACGGATTAGGGAGAGGCAAACAATGTTTGATTACCAGACCTCTAAACATGCGCACTTTGATGCGGCTTGCCGAGCATTTGCAATTGAGCACAATCTTGAAGATGTGGCCGCTGCCGTTGGTATGAGGTCGCAGATCCTGCGCAACAAACTGAACCCAGCGCAACCGCACCGCCTAACCTGTGATGAGCTTTTGGCTATCACGGATTACACCGAAGATGCGCGTTTACTTGATGGGATGTTAGGTCAGATTAACTGCCTTCCATCCGTGCCGGTGAACAATGCCACTGAAGCCAATATGCAACTGTGTGCGCTTAGCGCCACTGCGTGTGTGGGCGCGATTGCTGGGGAAGCCGTATCAACTGGCCATATGACCGCCGCCCGCCGTACACAAATTCTTGATCGCGCCCGCGATGCTATCCGTAGCCTTTCTGTGCTGGCTTATACCGTTGAAACCCGCATTCACTCTGCGCCGGTTCTGGCCGCTGCGGTGGATCTGGTGACAACCAGCGCCACAGGCATGATGTGAGGAACAACATGAAAGCATTTGTTACTTACCTGAAAAAAGAATCACCCGCCATGCAACGGCCAAGCGGTTCAACGGGCTGGATAGAACTGCCGAACGGTCAGCGCTGGAACCCTGGCCACACGTATAAATTCAATGCGCATGAGCCTGTTCGAATGAAAGGCGGGGTGGTTTTACGTTTCTTGTCTACAAAAGCCCGTCGCCTGGTTGGGTGTATAGGGGGGCGCTATGGCGATTAGCCAGGAACAACAAAAGCGCGGACTGGAACATTTAAAACAGATTCGCCGCAAATATTTCAGCAATAGCAGCGAAGCCGCTGACTGGTGGGACAAATTAACTCCTGAATGGCGGGGTGTTGTTCTTCATGCAGCCGCAGTGACTTCTGGAACTGGGGTGTTTAAAGCCCACTTAAGTAAATGCTGCTGGCGAGAGCTTTTTGAACGCCTGGACTACAGAGCAATGATCCAACTGCGTCAGGGCATAGCCCGCGCGCGTCTTACGCTTGATGGTTTTGGGTCGTTGCGTGACAGCGATTTTTCCACCCGGTCAGCAAGCCGTCCAATCAAAAAGGCACACCCGATCAGCAGTCGTAACGGGGTGCAGATGATTATTGCTCCTCACATCGTTAATAAGTTACAGCAACAGGGGAATCACTAATGACCATTATTTCAGTTGAAGGAAAAATGTTGGGGGCGGAGCTGGCCGCGTGGGGTGTCCCACATAATTACGCTGTTACCTTTGCAGCGAAAAGCACTGCGAAAGATGGGCGTATCGCGTTGCATCCGTTCTTCTTTAACGACACAGAACACATGACAAGTCCGCGCCACTGGCTGGCCATTAATGCGGCTTTCTGGTGCTGCGTTTACCGCGAGGCGGAAAACAAAGAAGCGCAGATTGAAGCACTGGCCGGAATCCGTGCACTTTTCTATGCAGCTGGTGCGTTGGGCGTTGGCGAAATTAAGGCGCTGATCCAGGAGTGGTGGCGACACACTTACGAGTTGCACCAGGTTCCTGCGCCGAACTATTCAGCCGTCACTGTTCAACCCATTTTTCACTAATTAACTACCAGAAATTTTTGGCCACAGCTCAAGTGGCCGGGGATTCTTTTGCCTTAAGGAAACCAAAATGCACATGACACGTCAGGATTTACCTGCAACAAAATCAGGCGCTGACCTGCTGGCCATGCTCACCAAAGCCACGCAGGAAGGTAAAGCCGCAGCTGCTGATCTGTGTTCCACTCGTCTGGAAAAGCTGGCCACCCATGCAGCCAGTGAAGGTTTAAGTGCAACGGAAATCGTTGAGTTAATCCGCGAAGAGGCCGCAGCTATTTGCAGCAAAGGGGGTGCAGCATGGCAGTGAAAATTCATGCGGTAAAGGTTGCCCCTAAATATCTCAATGCTGTTGTAGCTGGCCAGAAAAGGGCGGAGCTGCGTAGGAATGATCGTAACTATAAAACAGGTGATGTTCTTTCGCTGTGTGAGTGGAAGCACGGGAAATACACTGGGCGAGAGTGGGCGGCGGTTATCACTCATGTTTTGCCGGTGAATGAAATTATCGCTGGTGTAGACCGCTGGGTAGTTCTGTCCATTCGTTCAATGTCACCGCTTGAAGTGATGGAGTACATCATTTCTAACGGCGTATCAGGGCTGCTTTTAAACGGGGTTGAATATGGCCATTAAAACTCCGCTTAAATGGGTGGGCAGTAAAGCCCGCCTTATGCCAAAGCTACGTCCTCATTTACCAAAGGGAAAGCGTCTGGTTGAGCCGTTCGCTGGTTCGTGCGCCGTCATGATGAATACGGATTATGACGAGTATCTGATCGCTGATGTAAATCCTGATCTGGTTAATCTGTATAAGACGATGGCTTATCACACTGATGCGTTGCTCATTGAGCTGGAGGGTTTATTTTCTGCCGGTTCACTAGGCGATGAAGAAAGCCGGGCAATTTTCTATTACGCGGTGCGTGATGCCTTCAACCAGTCCGGCAAATCCTTTGGTTCTGAATCTGTGGAAGCTGCTGCGCGTTTCCTGTTCCTGAACCGGCACTGCTTCAATGGCCTGTGCCGATACAATCGCCGTGGCCAGTTTAATGTCCCGTTTGGGAAGTATAAAAAGCCCTATTTCCCAGTTGATGAGATCCGCGCGTTTGCAGATAAAGCCAAACGAGCAACGTTTATCACTGCCAATTATTCAGAAACGCTTGATTTGGTGCGGCCTGGCGATGTGGTGTATTGCGATCCGCCATATCTGACCGATGCCGATAATTTCACGGCTTACCATGAGCGTGGTTTTTCGCATATGGATCATGGTCGGCTGGCGCGTAAGTTGCGAAAGCTGGCGATGAAGGGTGTTAGTGTCGTCGCATCAAATAGCGATCTTGAAATGGTGCATTACCTTTACGCCGGTTTTAAATCAGTGCGTATTAATGCGCCGCGCAGTGTTGGTGCAGCAGCTGCAAGTCAGAAATCAGCAGCTGAATTGATTATTAAGTCCCCCATCAACGTAACGAACGATGTTCAGGTGGTGGGGGCATGATGATGGAAATCCTGATCGGCGTTTATGCCTTATTTGCCTGTATTACCTTTGTTTTTCTCTTATGGGATGAACAGCAGGATGACTTCAGTCATGATGTTGATGACTTTTTGCTGATCACTTTAAGTGCAGTTTTCTGGCTACCACTGGTCGCGGCCGTGCTGGTGGCATTCCTGATTGATTTCTGGAAAAAATGGGTTAATCGTGGCTGATATGCTGGATATTGGCCAACATCACGCCGTCGATGCCTGGCGGCGTGAAACCTTTGCGCCGGGAACGCCAGCAGATGCCACTATCACAGAGCGCCGTTTATGGGCTGTTAATCCAGAGGATTATGAATGGCGCTCCCAGTACCTGCATGAGATACCCGACTGGTTAGCTGGGTATTTTGGCAACCGTTATGAAAAGCTGCTGGCTGGTCGTGACGGGCGTCGCCGTGCCAATACATTTCTGCGTCAGACTATCGGCGGGAATGTATTGCCACGTCTGCGCAAAGTGGCCGCACGTTACAAGCTGGCCGCTGATGCACTTGATCTTCCTTTTGGTAAGTCGCTGGAGCGACTGCCATCACTTGACCGTCCAGATCTTAAAAAACTGTCTGGACAGATATCTGGCTGGATCTCCCAGTCACTGTATGACTTCACCGATCAGTTTATGGGCAGCACTGAAGATGCCGCAGAGCTGCGCCGCCGTACGCTGGAGTCTTATCGCCATTTGTGCGCCTGTTCACTGATGCTGAATAATCAGCCTCCGTACTGGGCGGAACATGAAGCCAGTGACGGCCAACTGGAAACACGCAAGGCTGAATCCGGCATTCTGCGCATGATGGCGCCAGAGTGGTGGTATCAGCGCCTTAAGCGTGCGCGTGATGTACAGCGTGAGCATCTGGCTATAGCTGTGGGGCAGGTACAGAAAGCAGCCAGTGCTTATGTGTCCCGTAAAACGCTGGGCGAATGGATAGAACAGAAAAAGCGCAACGCTGAGTTTTTTAAAAAATTCGACCTGATAAATGAGCATGGGGATCGCGTAGCGCTGGCTGATATGGTTCATGGTAGCGTGGCCAATCCTGCGATACGTCGTTGTGAATTGATGGTTCGTATGCGCGGATTTGAAGATATTGCCAATGACGAACGGCTGGCCGGTGAGTTTTATACCATCACCGCACCATCACGTTTCCATGCAGTGCACAGTAAAGGCGGCTTTGTTTCTCAATGGAATGGATACACGCCGCAGGATACCCAGCGCTATCTATGTGGTGTATGGGCAAAAGCCCGTGCAGCGCTCTCCCGCGCTGGTATCCATGTCTTCGGGTTTCGGGTTGTAGAGCCTCACCATGATGGGACTCCCCACTGGCATATGTTGCTTTTTATGCGCCCACAGGATGTGGACACGGTACGCGATATTCTTTGCTATCACGCACGTATCACTGATTCTGAAGAACTACAAACACCCCACGCGCTTAAGGCGCGTTTTCATGTTGAGCCTATCGATCCTAAAAAGGGGTCGGCCACTGGCTATATCGCTAAATACATATCAAAAAATATTGATGGCTTTTCGCTCGATGGCGAAAAAGATGATGAGACCGGGGAAAACCTGCGCGATATGGCTAAAGCCGTTTCAGCATGGGCATCACGCTGGCGCATTAGACAGTTCCAGCAGATAGGCGGTGCGCCGGTGACGGTATGGCGTGAGTTGCGCCGTCTGCCAGGTGATGGACAGATTTTACCAACTGAAGATATGGATAACGTGCGTTTTGCAGCAGACGTGGGCGACTGGCGAGCTTATACCGAGTGCCAGGGGGGCGCGTTTGTTATGCGTAAGGATCTGACCGTCCGCCTGGCGTATGAGGTAACTGAGCAGGGTAACGAATACGCAGAGGACGTGCAGCGCGTACAGGGCATCTACTCGCCACATATTCCAGATTCTGAGGTATGTACGCGTCTGGTGAAGTGGCAGAAGGTTACGAAGTTGGCCGAAGCGTCAGCGGAGGCGGGTTTTGACCTTGACCTTAAACACCCTTGGAGTTCTGTCAATAACTGTACTGAGGGGGGAACCCGCAGACGGTTAAAACTGGAGTTACGCAGTCGTGGTTTTGATGGTTCTGATGAGGAAATCACCATACTGACGCGGGGGAGTGGTTTAAGGTTTGGCCATACAGCCCTGATTTATCGTAATGGCAGGTTGCAGGAAGCGCGAAAAGAGCCAGTCCAGGAGTTATGGCCGGGATGGGTATAGTGTTGTAAGTCTGTGAAACACCTTCTTTTTGTCGGTAGATAGCAGGAAATTAAATTTCACAATTTGTGCTTAAAGGTGTACTGTATGTATATCCAGTTATTTTATGTTTTTGGGGGCTAAATGGATCTTTTGGAAGCGTCGGCACAGCTGGAGCGCATTGAGTTATTGGCCAAAATTGCCCATGTTTACGAAAGTGACCAGAGAGAGAAAACGATCGCTTTGGCCTGGATTGGTGAAATCGCGGGAGAAATGCGGGAAATGGTCAGGAAAGAAGTGAAAAGCCCCCAGTCAGGGGGCTTAAGCGGCGGGTGTCGCTTTCAGTAGGTCTAATGCCATCTGACGCTGATCGGGTGAAAGTGCACCCAGTATTTTTTGCACCATTGCATCACCCGTTTTAGCGCTGGGGCTGAGAGTGTGGGAGAACGTCAGATTCATGACAAACGTATGACCACACTCCACATCTGAACAGGCGCAGTAAATATCGGCAATCTGTCGGTGTTTCCGGTTTGTTTTACGAATAACAGCCTTTGAGCCGCATTCCGGGCATTCGATTTTCAGAACTCGCATATTCCATGCTCCAGCTGTTAAATAATGCCTGGATTTTAGCCTTTTTCGTCTCATACCGCATCCTTATCTGTTGATTCTGCGTAACTTAAATCAAAGTTAAGGTGCAGTCTTTCCGGTATTTCGGGATCGTTGTTAACGGCCAGCATGAACCGGCGCTGAATGGGCGCAACTTCGCTTTTCTTGTAAATACGTTCAACCTTTTCAACGTCGCCCAGTCCGGCAGTGTTCTGCGGAACGATTCCGGAAAGGCCAGCAGGAAAGCGGTGTGCATTCAGAATGTCCTGGGCGCTGATATTCTTGACGTTTGCAAACTCATCCTTTGCGGAAATATCACCCATTTCAATGAACTTGATAGCGTCACCGTCGCCACCAGGAATATTTACCAGAATGGTGGAGAAGTTGCCGATCCCTTTACTGTCACGCAGCTGCTGTTCAATCTCTTCTTCCATTTCGTCCGTCATGCTGGGGTCGCGGGTGTATAGAATACCGCCCGTGTGCGCACCGTTGTGGTAATAACGGCGCCGGAAAATGACAGCTTCACTGTTGAGTAACGCAGAATGCACACCGCCGATGTAATCCGGTAGCCCGTAGATGTGCTGTTGCGGGTCGTACATCTTAATGAAAATAATATCTTCCTGCGGCCATACCTCCGGTTCCCCTTCCTGTAATACCACGTAATCGCCAGGCTGATCCGTGGCATTGTCCCTGACCTTCCGGCGACGGATATACAGTCCGGGGAGAGGTTCAAGGCCGATCACGTCTCCCCAGCCATTGCGGATTTTACCAATTGCGATATCACCAAACGTTATATAGTCGAATGCTGCCGCCTCAAGCTGGTCATGAATCAGGCCACCTCCTTTGTAGTCGGAGATAATCATATTCTTGCGGGCGTGGATGATGCCGCCATGCTGCCCGTTAAGGTTAATCAGCTGTGCCAGCGCCAGCCGGTCAATCGGTTGTGTGAAATGATCGGCGGCGTTGTCGTACCAGATATCACGGTAGTCTGTGCCGGTAGTCAGTACCGGTTCAGGCTTGCCGAATGTGATAATGCTCATTTTTTTGGACTTATCGCCGCGCTGGTCGCGCTTAATGAAGCGTTTCTTTTTACTCATGCTGCCTTTTTCCTTACGCCCCAGCGGGACTGCGGTTTGTTTTCATAGTTAAGAGGTTCGTTATGTAGCGCGTGGGTAATTGCCCAGAATGCTTCCGCATGTCCGGTATCCTGACTGCGGTCAGCGACAAATGTCATCGCGTTACCGCTTTGGGTTGTTGTACGGCGCACGGCCATGAAGCTGGCCGGGATCTCCTTAAGGTTTTTGTCCCATTCGATACGCTGGCTTTCCACCACGTCCGCTGCTTTCAGTACCAGCTTATTTTTGGTGTTCAGGTCGTAACGAATTGCGACGGCCACGCGCATGGCAAAGTGCTGGATGTTGTCAAAAACACCCTGGCCAATGCCGGTCACGTCAACGCCCAGATAAGAAAAGTTGTACTGGCTGAACAGTTTTTCTATCTGCTTTGCCTGGTATCGGAAGTTCATGCCCTTCCAGTAAATAACTCTCAGAACGCGGAATTTCTCCACGGCGAGCAGTGGCGGAGCGATAATCACAAAACAGGACAAATCCCCGCTGCGTGCCGGGTCAAAACCTCCCCATACCGGGCGATCACCGAATGGCCGCGCCGCATCGGGGTTGTGATCCTGCCAGGTGTCCACCTCCACGCCGCAGGCTTCCAGGTCGGAAAAGCTGAAAACGGAATCCTTGCTGTCAACGAACACGCACATGTAGAGCATGTTGAATGTGGCGGTGTTGTAGCGGTTGCGCAGTTTCTCTATGTTGGCCAGGTTGAAGCCGCCCGCAATGGCATCCTCCATCGTAATGACATAGCGCCACTGTCCATCCGGGCAGAGTCGCCCGCCATCACGCATTTCGTCAAAGGACGGGAACTTAATGGCCGCACGTTTCTTGCTGCCCTGTTTCCATTCATCGCCTGTCCAGAACGGGTACGCCTGGTGTGTCTTTGCTGACGGTGTTGAAAAATAGGTGGTACGCCACTTGTCATGTGTGGCCATTGCGCTGGCCACTTCGTTAAGTCTGGCGAAGTTTGGCACCCAAAAATATTCATCGCAGTACAGGTGGCCGCTGTAGGACTGTGCAGTGTTTTTGTTGGTGGACAGAAAGCGCAGTTCTGCGCCGTTGCTTAAACGGATCGGGTTGCCGGTCAGCGTGATACCGAAATACTGCTCTGCAATGTTCACGATGTAAGACCGGAACACTTCAGCCTGAGCCTTTGATGCGGACAGAAATATTTGCGGATCGCCGGTCATCACCGCGTTTTCAAACGCTTCAAACGCAAAATACCAGGTCGCACCGATCTGACGGCTTTTCAGTATGTTCCTGACTTGCTGGCCAATGTTATTGCGCAGGTGTTTCTGATATTCAAAAAGATGTTCATCAGCCCATGCGTCAAAGTCCTCCTGCGTCAGCGATGAGATATCATTTTTCTTGTATTTGCGTTTCCCTTTCCGGCTTTCGTCGTGAACAGCGTATTCCCCTGTTTGTTCGCTGTTCTGATTTCCCCCCTGGCTGTTGGCCATCTTCTCTTTATGCTTATTACTTTGCGCACGCAGTTTCGTGGCATGTGCGATAAGCATGTCCATTTCTTTCAGGTCGAGATCGGTTTTGTTGTCGCGGCTGGCCAGCAGCTGGTAACGGCGTTCAATTGCTTCCTCTGTGCTTTCAAAACTGAGCAAATCCGCCCAGCTATATTTCTCCGCCCAGTAGTAAACGATCCGCGCATTCGGCAGATTTAATTCAGATGCAATTTCCTTTGGCGTATAGCGGCGCAGATAAAGTGCGCGGACAACGCCTTTTAATTCTTCAGAGTATTTAGCCATGCGGATAATTATGCCGTGGCTGTAATGAAAAAACGGTGGTGTTAATTCGTGTCTGTTCGGTAAAGCGTTATAACCGAACTGAACAGAATAAAGCGTAATGCGGTGGCGGTATTTATTGGCAATAATTGATTTGCAGCGTCAGGGAGTGGAGCAGGGGGGATATGTCACATTTAAAAACTGACTGGCTGTGTGTTGCTACCGAAGGTGATACCGTTGATGGCAGAGTAATTAAACGGCAGTGGATTATAGATATGGGTGAAACCTATGACTATAACCACTGGGTTGCTTTAATCTGGCCAGAACATGAGGACGATTGCGGTAATTTCGGTGAGGTGCTGGAAGCCACCTGGAGTGATGGTGATGATGGTCTGGCGCGGTTATATGTCAGCCTTTGCCCGAATATGCGCCTGATTTTCGCCAACCATGAAGATCAGCTTTTATTTTTCTCCATTGAGCCGGAAGAGAACTGGCGCGGTAGCGGACGGACTTACCTGAAAGGGCTGGCGGTAACAGACACGCCAGCCAGTATTGGCACCACACGGCTGCGCTTTAGTAGTCGGCGTAAAAAATTATCTGAACAGGGCTATTACAGCTGTGTAATTTCCCGTGACGGAAAAATAAAACAGGAAGGAAAAATGAAGAACTGGCAAAAATTGTTTGGTATCAAGCCGAAATTTGAAGATGAAACCACGCAGGATAATCCTGCGCCGGATGATGATAAGTTACAGGCGCTTGCTAATGTGGTAAACGATCTGGAAGCACGTGTCGCAAAAATTGAAAGTCAGATTAATGACGTTCAGGATGATGTTGATACCATTTCCGAAGTGGTTGACACGGAAGAATTTGCCGCTATTCGTGATAATGCGAAAGATATCGTTAAACGTTTTAACGATTTAGGTAGTAAATCAACCCGTTCACCTGGGCGTAAAATTTCGGAAAGAGCCGGGAAGTTTAATTTTCTGTAATCCGCTTTAACGCTGAATAACGCAGGTTAATTTTTATTATCGCTTAATTGCGAGGGAGTTTTATGCACCTTAATAATCGTGCGCGGGATTTACTCGATAAATATTCGGTGGGAATGGCCGAGCAAATGGGTACTCGTGATCCAAGCCGCTTTTTCTCACTAAATGACCCGCAGGAAAATGCGCTGCGTCTGGCCATGCTGGAATCAGTTGAATTTCTGGAAATGATTACCTGTCTTGACGTAGACCAGCTTTCTGGCCAGGTGATTTCTGTGGGCGCATCGCGGCTTCATACTGGCCGTAATGCAGCAGGGCGCTTTGTTCGTCAGGTTGGTGTGGATGGTAATACCTACGATCTGGTTGAAACGGACAGCTGCGCCGCGTTGCGCTGGGATTTGCTTTCCGTATGGGCTAACGCCGGTAAAGAAGAAAATGAGTTCTTCAATCTGGTGCAATCCTTTTCAACCCAGATTTTCGCTCTGGACATGTTGCGCATTGGTTTCAACGGTACGCATCGTGCGGCCACTACCGATGCTGAAGCCAACCCAAACGGTGAGGATGTGAACATCGGTTGGCATGAACGCATGAAAACACTGCTCGACGGTAATCAGATTATGAATGATGAAGTCGTACTGGATCAGGCCGGTGACTACAAATCACTGGATGCTATGGCGCAGGATTTGATTAACGCCAAAATTCCGGCGCAGTACCGTAATGATCCGCGTCTGGTTGTGCTGGTTGGTGCAGACCTGGTTGCTGCTGAACAGTATCGGTTGTATCAGGCAGCTGACCGTCCAACAGAGAAAATTGCAGCGCAGATGCTGGGTAGCACCATTGCCGGGCGCAAAGCGATTATTCCGCCATTCATGCCGGGTAAACGTATGGTGGTTACGCCACTGAGTAACCTGCACATCTATACCCAGCGTAATACGCGCCAGCGTAAAGCCCGCTTTGAGGATGATCGCAAACAATACGAAAACAGTTACCTGCGCAACGAAGGTTACGCCATTGAAGTGCCGGAACTGTATGCAGCCATTGATGAATCGGCGGTGACCATCGGCGCAGTATCTGAACCAGCGGAGGGTTGATAAATGGCACTTTCTCCCGCACAGCGTCATAGCCAGCGCATTCTGGCTGAACAGCAACTGAAAAAGCGTCGGGCGATTGAAACGCTGGAGAGTCTGCATGTGCAAATCCAGATCCTGAATCAGGATATCGCGTTTTTACGTGGACTCCCGACGATTGCAGATCGTGTGACATACAAGCGCGATGAGCTGATTCCACGCTGGAAGCCGACTGTTGATGAATATCTGACAGGTGAAAGCGTGTATGAAAACCCGGTCTTTGCCTGGTTCGTTGTGTGGATGTTCGATGTTGGTGAGCTTGATGAGGCGTTGCGCCTGGCTGATATCGCGATTGAGCAGCAACAGCCAACGCCGGAGAACATTAAGAGCCGCTTTCCGGTATTTGTCGCTGATACGGTGATGGAGTGGGCGGAAAGCACGGCAGCAGCGGGGGAAAGTGTCGAGCCATATTTTTCACAGGTTTTTGAGAAAGTGACTCAGCGCTGGCGGCTTCATGAAGAGATTACCGCCAAGTGGTTTAAATTTGCCGGATTGATGCTGTTACGCGACGACAACGGCCAGCCACGCGCTACGGCAGTGGAAGATGTTGACACGTTGTTAAAGGCCAATGAACTGCTGGCCTGTGCTGAAAATCTCTATAAGCGCATAGGTGTAACTACTATGCGAGCACAGATTGCGGCACGCATTCGCAGTCTGACGAAATAAAAACGACTACCGCAAGCCAGGCGGACGCGGTGGAGGGCAGAACACCTTGTGTGTAACTGCGCCGTGGAAACCGGTCAGTCCGCCTTTTTCGGGGGAATTATGTTTAGCGGAAAGCCGCTGGATTATCAGGATGAGCCGCTGACAAATAACGGCTTCTGGCCGGATCTGAACCTGAAAGACTTTCAGGCGCAGCGGTCACTGCCGCCAGATATTGACGCGGACACAATCAGCCAGGCGCTGCTTGCAGCTGTAGCGGAGGTCAATGCGGAGCTGGAGAATGTGGAAGCCATCTGGAAAACAAAAGGATATGTGCTGGCTGCGGATGTGCCGGGCGTAAAAATGGGCGGGCTTAACAGTCTGTGCGCCCAGTACATGAAAGCTGTATTTGCCAGGGCAAAAGCGGATCTGCTGGGGGAGTTTGCCACAATCGGGCGGCGTGATTCTCATCCTGGACAGGAAAGCCAGGAAACCCGCGCCGGATTACTTGCTGAGGCTTCAGTTGTGATCCGCCGTATGAAAGGGCTGAAAAGGGCAACGGTGAAAAAAGTATGAGCCAGACGCAGATTCAAAGCCTGACCGAATTTTTTAAAGAGAACGTCCCGCCCCGCGCGATGCAGTCGTTTGACAGCGTGCTGGATGAGATGAAGTTCATTCCTGCGGCGAAGGATTACGGGTTGGGACAATACCGCCAGGCTGTGATCCGGTATGACGCGGTGCTGAGCTGGGGGCGTTTCCCTTATCGCCTGTGTCCTCCGCAGCTGCTTATGTCCTTACTGGCGGCGTGGCTGGATGATGCGGACAGGGAACTACTGGATGAAGTGGGGCTGAGTGAGGCGGAACCAGACTGGGATGTATCGGTAGAGGATGAGGAAACGGCCACTGTTGTGCTGACCGTGCCGATGGTGGAAGAACTGGTGATCAGGCGGGACGATAACGGGGCTATTCCGTGGCAGGGGGAGCGCTGGTCACTGGTTGAGCCTGAAATCTGGACGGCGCTGACTGCCAGCATTTACAGCGTGGATGAGGCTGGTGCGCCGGTAGGTGAGGGGGAATGATTGTCGGTGGCGAGCTGAATAAAAAGCAGCTGGCCGAATTGCGCAAGGCGCTGGCCAGCATGGATCTGCCGCCGAGAAAACGGCAGCGTCTGATCTGGCGTCTGGCCAAATATGGCGTGATCGCTGCGGCGAAACGGCATGTGCGCAATCAGGAATCACCGGATGGCCAGAAGTGGCCAGGGCGTAAGACAAAACGCAAAGGGAAGATGCTGCGTAACCTGCCAAAGCTGCTGCATATCCGTGAAATGCCAGAAATTCAGGCTGTGCGGATCTATTTGCAGGGTGGTGGCTACCGGAACGGGGAAACACCGGTTCCGGCCGGGACAGTCGGTTACGCACAGCAAAACGGAATGCGCGTGACCGTCAGTCGTCGCAATCAGTCACGGAAGGCAGAGGCCGGGAAAATGGCCACGCCAGCACAGGCCAAAAAACTGAGGGCGCTGGGCTATCGGGTACGTACTGGCAAGCGCTGGAAAAAGCCCACACTGGGTGAGATTACGCAGACGATGCCTTACAACCAGGCGGGGCTGTTGATTCGGAAGTTAAGCGGTAAAGCGGTGAAAACCAGCTGGACAGTGGAACTTCCTGCCCGTGTATTCCTGGGCATGAATGACGATGAATTTGATAAAGCGCTGGCGCGTCAGCTTCAGGCCATTGGCTTTGGCTGGAATGTTAAGGCGCAGGATATTAAGGGGAAAACATGACCTGGCCAAATGTGACAGTGAACCAGGTAAATCAGCTTCTGGGCGAAACCAATGAAGTGGAACGCACGCTGCTGTTTATCGGTACGGGTACCAAAAATGTAGGGAAAACGCTGGCGGTGAATGCCCAGAGTGATTTTGATTCACTGCTGGGTGAGGAGGCCAGCCCGCTGAAAAATGATGTTCTGGCTGCGCTGGCGAATGCTGGCCAGAACTGGTGGGGATTCATTCACGTCCTGTCAGCTGAAGCGGAGGAGGGCGCCTGGGTTAAAGCGGTTCTGGCCGCGCAGGTGGTGTGCTCTGTGGAAGGCGTGGTGTTGTCTGATGATGTAGCCACTAAAGCGCAGGTAAATCAGGCCGTGACGTTACGATCCACGCTGATTTCAAAGTATGGCCGCTGGGTGTGGTTCATTCTGGCCGCGCAGGGGATGCAGAACGAAGAAGCACAGGCGGATTATCTGGTACGCATGGCCACCCTTCAGGATGGTATTGCCGAAAAGTCAGTACAGCTGGTTCCGCGTCTGTGGGGGAATGAACCGGGTGTGCTGGCGGGGCGTCTGTGTAGCCGTGCAGTGACTATCGCAGACAGTCCAGCCCGTGTGAAAACCGGGGCGCTGCTGAACCTGGGCAGTGATGAAATGCCGGTTGATGGTGCCGGAGCTGTGATGGAACTGGCCACACTTCAGGCACTGGAAGCGCAGCGCTTTAGTGTGCCGATGTGGTACCCGGACTATGACGGCTTTTATTGGTCTGACGGGCGCACGCTTGATGTGGAAGGGGGTGATTACCAGTCAATTGAAACCCTGCGTGTTGCCGATAAAGCGGCGCGTCGTGTGCGTTTGCTGGCTATCAGCAAAATCGCAGATCGTTCACTGAACAGCACGCCGGGCAGCATTGCTGCACACCAGACGCTGTTTGCACGTCCGCTGCGTGAAATGTCTACTGCCGCCAGTATTAATGGGGTGTCATTTCCGGGGGAAGTGAAGCCGCCGCAGGATGGTGATGTGACCATTGTCTGGAAGAACAAAAAGACGGTGGATATTTATCTGGTGGTGCGCACCTGGGAAGTTCCGCTGCAAATCACTATCAGTCTGTTACTTGATGCCAGTCTGGAGGCCGCTGCATGAGTAGACGTATTTCGGGCATGTCATTTGATACCTACCTTGACGGTGATCTGATCCATATCGAGAAAATCACACTTGATATCACGGATAACAGCACCGCCGCCCAGACCCGTGGTGTGCCGGATGGTCATGTTGATGGTGATGTGGCCGCAGAGGGAGAAATTGAGGTCAGTTCAAAGGTTCTGGGCGTACTGACGGCTAAAGCCCGCGCCGCAGGTTCGTGGCGTGGTATTGAACCACTGGATTTTCTTTTCTATGCCAAAGCGGGCAGCGAGGAAATGAAAGTGGAATCGTTCGGCAACAAACTCCAGCTAAGTAATCTTCTGGATATTGATCCGAAGGGTGGCGGTGTGGCGACGCACAAAATCAAATATTTTGTGACCAGCCCCAAGTTCGTGAGCATCAACGGCGTGCCGTATCTGGAAGCGGAAGCCACGGAAAATCTGATCGGATAAGGAAGCCATAATGCAGGAGTATGAAAAGGGGTTCATTGCACTGGTAGTAATGGGGGCGGTGATTGCACTGGGTAAGTTGCTCAATAGTGACGAGCCGATCACTTTTCGCCTGGTTGCCGGGCGCGTTATTGTCGGCAGCGGGTTGACGTTGATCGCCGGGGTAGCGTTGTATTTTGTCCCGGATATCCATCCTCTGGCAATTGCCGGTTTTGGTTCTGCTTTGGGTATTCTCGGCCAGAACGTGGTTGAGGCATGGCTGCGCAAGCGTGGTTTTTCAGGGATTTTTGATAAAGGGGCAGGAAGATGACACTAAGTGAAAAACAACAACGTTTTACGTCGATGATTGCGTTGTTAATTCAGTATGCAAATGCGAATGGCATGTGGTTGACGTTTGGTGAAGCGTACCGCACACCAGAACAAGCTGCGCTGAATGCGAAGAAAGGCAGCGGTATTTCAAACAGTCTGCACACCCTGCGTCTGGCTGTAGATTTTAATCTGTTCGTGAAAGGGGAATACAAAACCCGTACTGAAGATTATCTGCCGCTGGGGGAATATTGGGAATCTTTAGGCGGCAGCTGGGGCGGGCGCTTCAAATCAAGGCCGGATGGTAATCATTTCAGCCTGGAACATAACGGGGTGCGCTGATGAGCAGCGGGCAGTGGCTGGTTGTGGTGGCGCTGGCGTTTGTCTGGGGCTGGCTGACTGCGGACTGGCGGCGCGACAGTCTGGAGCTGGCAATCAACACGGCTGCACAGGTGGCGGGCGATAAATCGCGGAAGGTGATGCAGGATGTTGCCAGTGATTCCGCCAGAACGCTGGAAGATAAACTGGAGGCGTTGAAAGATGCGCAACCGCGCGAAATTCGCACTGAGGTGCTTAAGCCTGTGTTTACCAATGTTTGTCTGTCTGATGAGTTTGTCAGCATGTACAACAGCGCTGCAGCCAGTACCGAACGTGCGCTATCAGGAAAACCTGAAAACTAAATGTGCCACGCAGCTACCACGCCTGAATGGTGCAACAGGTAAAGACGCAGCAGAATTACTGACGATTTATCTTGAAATTTATGGCCAGTGTGCCGCGCGTCATAATCAGTTAGTAGACGAAATTAATTTAAGAGAGAATATTAACTATGGAAAAAATTAAATTGTGTGTTTGTGGTGTGGATATTGTTTTTGAACCGAACCAGACCGCATACAATAAATTTATTAATGAAATGGCAATGGATAATAAAATTGCCCCTGCGCATAATTATCTGACGCGTATTGTTTCGACTGAAAGTAAAGATGCGCTTACGGAAGTATTGAAACGACCGGGCGCCGCACTTCAACTGGTCAGTAAAGTAAATGATATTTACGCGCCAGAACTGGAGATTGAAGTAAAAAACTGACAAAGCGAGTCCATGATATTGAACGAAATGGACTCGAACAGTATTTAATTCTCCGTCGTCATTATTTGCCACATGGTCAGGATTCCATTGACGATATTGCCGCAGCTATATGGCTGGATAACCGTCACTGGGAATATACGGGAATAGCCGTGGCTAATGGCGTGGCTAAAGCATTTAAAGGCACAGAATGAAGCAATTAGATTTTACATTAAGCCTGATTGATAAATTGTCCCGCCCGTTAAAACAGGCGCAGGGCAACGTAACGGGCTTTGCTGAAAAATCAAAAGCAGCCTTTATGCAAATTGGTGGCGGTGGGCTGGCGCTGGCGGGTACAGGTATGGCCATTAAAGGTGCGCTGATGCCCGCCATTGAAATGTATGACGCGCTGAATGATGCGGCTGCAAAAGGGATTGATGATTCTGCGCTTAAAACTGTTCAGCGTGATGCGCTGCGCTTCAGTACAACATACGGTGCCAGCTCGGTGGAGTTTGTTAAGTCCACTGAAAATATTAACGCCTCTATTGCCGGGCTGACGGGCAATGAGCTGCCGAAAGTGACGAAAGTCGCCAATATTCTGGCTTTTGCGCTGAAGTCTACCGCTGCGGATACAGCGGAGTTTATGGGGCAAATGTTCGGTAACTTTTCCGCCGATGCTCAAAGGCTGGGCAAGGTTGAATTTGCTGAACAACTTGCCGGGAAAATGGTGTACATGCGTAAAACCTTTGGCACAGAAATGGCCACTATCAAAGACTTGATGGAAGGTGCTCGCGGAGTCGGGACTAACTACGGCGTGGGGCTGGATGAACAGCTGGCCGTACTGGGTCAGTTAAACCGTACGCTGGGTACGGAGGCAAGTAGCGCTTACGAGGGCTTTATGACAGGCGCTATTGACGGGGCTAAAAAGTTGGGGCTGTCCTTCACTGACTCAACCGGAAAAATGCTCTCGATGCCGGAAATGCTGATCAAGTTGCAGGGCAAATACGGGAAAAGCCTGGAAGGAAACCTGAAAGCACAGGCGGAGCTTGATGCGGCATTTGGTGACAGTTCAGCCGTGGTGAAGCACCTTTACGGCAATGTAGCGTTGCTACAGCGGAATATCACAGAACTGGGAGGGGCGGACGGGCTGAAGCGTACCCAGGAAATGGCGCAGAAAATGGTTAAGCCGTGGGATCGCTTTGTCGAAATCCTTAAAGCCATCCAGACTGTCATTGGACTGACGCTGATCCCGGTGCTGTATCCGTTGCTCAACCGCCTGGCGGATATGGGACAGACTTTTGCCCGCTGGATGCAACTGTTTCCCAACATTGCGCGTGTCGTTGGTTATGCAGCAATGGCCTTACTCAGCTTTGCCGCAGTGGGGGCTGTGGCAAATATCGTGATGGGTGTATCCAAATTTATCATGATGGGTTTACGTGGGATCTGGTCTGCGCTGACGGCTGTTACGAAGGTATATACCGCCACGGTATGGCTGGCTAATATGGCCGTGATTGCCTGGAACGCTACGCTGAAATTTCTGCGCGGTGCGTTGCTGGCGGTTCGTATGGCGGCAATGATGGCCGGGATTGGTATCAATCTGATGAGCTGGCCGATTCTGCTTGTGATTGGTGCGATAGCTCTGCTTGCTGCTGGTTGTTATCTGTTGATTAAGCACTGGGATGCGGTTAAAGCCGCAGTGATGAATACTGACGCATTTCAGGCATGTGCGGAGGTTGTTGAGTGGCTTGCAGGGGTGTTTGCTTCAGCCTGGCAGTTTATCAGTGAGGGCTGGAATAGTTTTATTTCATTGTTGACCAGTTTTTCTCCTTCTCAGGCATTAAGTGGGCTGGCCACGGGTATCGTGTCGCTGTTTGATAATGTCTGGCTATCCGTTAAAAACGGTTTTTTGAAATCATGGAACTGGATTATAGAGAAAATAAATAAAATTCCCGGAGTGGATATATCATTGGCGACAGATACCGCGCCATCTTTGACAGGTAACACTCTTTCTACTGGTGGAGATTTAAAGGGAGTTGACAGGGGCGGCATTAATAAAACCATCAGCAGTAATTCAAAATCTGTGACTGATAACAGCCGGAAAATTGGTGTGGTGAATGTTTATCCAAAAGAAATGGTAACGCCTGGTCAGTTAATGGAGTTTCAGGAGCTTGGAGCATGAATGAGAGTCTTTATATTGATTTACTTATTCAGAATGGTGATTTTGTTCTGAATACTGGCCGCGAACCTGAGTTGTGTAATAACCGTCAAAGTATAGGGCAGGATATTACTCATTCTATTATCGAAAGTGGATTAGCAACGGAACTAATTGCTGAACGTAGCCCAACTATGCGGGCTGATATTTTTACTCGCATGGAATTACTGATTGAAGATGATGAGCGTATTGTGCCTGGAACGGTAGAAATCAGTGAGGAAAGTCAGAAACGATTATGGATCACTGCCAGCACATATGATTTTGGCGGAATTTCTGCGCAGGTGGATTTATGACGGAAAAACCACAGGTTGATTTTGAAGAGGTGGTGAAAGCCAGCGGAATGCCGGTGACGGAATCTGAAGTACGGGATCGCTTTAATGCGATTGCGGCTGATGAGGGAATGATCACCAACACATCCCGCATGTCACCGTTCTGGCGGTTAATTACGGCCATTGTGACTGCGCCGGTGATTTGGCTGAAAGAGGTTCTGGTGTCCGCGGTGCTGGCCAATATGTTTGTGGCCACGGCCAGCGGGAGCATGTTGCGTCTGCTGGCCTGGGCGGTGAACGTGACGGCGAAACCCGCCAGCGCTGCGCAGGGCGTGATCCGCTTCTTTAAGGAAGATGCCAGAGCTGTTGTGACGGTGAAGGCCGGGACGGTTATCCAGACTGAACGCATCAACGGCAGGGTGTACGAACTGGCGACCACGGGCGATGTGGTGATCCCATCTGGCACGGCCAGCGCATTGCTGCCTGTGAAAGCCACCGGAACCGGGGGAGCCTATAACCTTGCGCCAGGGTATTACCGTATTCTGCCAGTTGCTGTTGATGGTATCAGCCACGCCGCCAGTGAAGAGGACTGGCTGACTGTACCGGGGGCGGATGAGGAAAGTGATGATGAATTGCGTGAACGCTGCCGGAATCAGTTCAACCTTGTGGGGAATTACCATACTGATGCCGTATACCGGTCAATGATTGCCGGAGTTGCTGGGCTGAGTATTGATCGGATTTTCTTTGAGCATGAAGCACCGAGGGGGCCGGGAACCGCCAATGCGTATCTGCTGCTTGATAGCGGGGTGGCATCTGCGCCGTTCGTTGATGCCGTCAATGACTATATCAATAGCCAGGGACACCACGGCCACGGTGATGATATGCAGTGCTACGCAATGCCGGAAACGCTTCACGATCTGTCCGTCACTGTTTACGTCAAAAACCTGAGCAATTTAAGCGATGACGAAATAAAAACGCTGAAGGATGGCGTTGAAAACATGATTCGCTGCGCATTTCGTGAAAATGCTGATTTCGACGTCAGAAAGACGTGGCCGTATTCGCGTTTTTCGTTTTCCCAGCTTGGGCGGGAGATCCACAAAACATTTTCGCTGACGGAATCACTGACGTTTTCTCTGGGTGACATTACCAGTGATCTGAGTGTTCCGCGTCTGAAATCACTGGTTGTGAGCATAGAAAATGAATGAGTTCCTGAAAAAGCTGGCGGGGATGGTGCTTCCGTCATGGATGAATAAAGGTGAACCCGCAAAGCTGCTTAAAGTTGCTCGCCGGTACTGGACGGAAGTTTACGGCTGGATCACATGGCCGTTGAATCAGTTTGATCCGCTGACGTGTACACCAGCATTACTGAACCTGCTGGCATATGACCGCGATATAACCCGTTTTGACGGGGAACCGCTGGCGCTGTTTCGTAAGCGCGTGGCGTATGCCTTTGTTAATGCCCGTGATGCCGGTTCTGTAGAGGGATTCATCAATATTTTTGAGCGGCTGGGGATTGGGTATGTGGAGTTACAGGAGCGTCAGCCGGATATTGACTGGGACGTGATTCTTGTTCGCGTCACAGACAGTCAGATAGCGGACAACACGCAGCTGTTGATCCAGATTATCCGGCAGTACGGCCGTACATGTCGTCGTTATCAGTTTGAAGTGATTACGTCTGAAAGCCTGGTTATCCGGGCAGGATGGGATCAGGGGGAATACGTTGTTTATCCGGCACGGCTGGTCGATGCGGAAAACAACGGCGCAACATTCAGCGCGAGTTTATAGGGAGTAAGTATGTCACAGACAGTTATCACGCTGGCGTTTGAGACGTGGAAAGCCAGCCAGGCCGTGACGGGTGAACCCGTACTGCTGGATGAGTTTGTTTTTGCGAATGTACCAGGGCTTGATCCTGCCCTGCCGATTGACCGTAGCGAGACATTGCCGCCTGTGGCGCAGATTGTTCACCGACAGGCTGTAAGCCGTAAAGGTGTTGTGAGTGAAAATGCGGTGGTGCATTCCGTTGTTTTGGGTGCAGATGTTGGTGATTTCTCGTTTAACTGGATTGGACTCATTAACAAAGCTAGTGGCACGCTGGCTATGATCGTACATGCCCCGGAACAGCAAAAGCTGAAAACAGCGGAAGGACAGCAGGGCAACGTGCTGACGCGCTCATTCCTAATGGAATACAACGGCGCACAGGCTGAGACAGGGATTAATACGCCTGCGGAAACCTGGCAGATTGATTTCACTGCCCGCATGGCGGGGATTGATGAGCGTCAGCGCCTGGAAAATATTGATCTTTACGGTGCGGCTGCGTTCTTCGGTGACGGTTATCTGGTAGCGAAAACCGGCAATCAGTTTTTTGTCACCAAAGGCACCGGTTATGTTGCCGGATTACGCGCATCACTGGCCGAAAATCAGAATATTACTGTGACAACTAAGCCAGTAAAAATCTGGCTTGATGTGTGCTGGACTGGGACGCTGACAAGCGCATGGGGAGTTCAGAGCAAGATTACGGTAGCTGCAAATCTGGCTGATTATGTACAGAATGGCGTACAGCATTACGTATTTGCAGTGGCTTCTATTGATGCGAATGGCGTTATTACAGATTTGCGACCAAAAGGTACCCTGGGGGAACAACAGGCAAATAGTGATTTTGTCCGTAAAGACAAGAATCTTTCTGATATTAACGATAAGGCAAAGTCTTTATCAAATATCGGTGGAGTCCCGAAAACAACAAAAATTAATGGCTATTCGTTATCTGGTGATATTGATTTATCGTTTAATGATGTTGGTGCAATTCCCGTCGAAGTTCACGGCATTATTCGTAATAGCCAGACAATGGCATCAGCAAATAAGCCAGGATGGTGGCAGGTTGCGGTTCCGAATCCTTCAACGGTTTCTGATTTTCCGAAATATCCGAATGGAACCTACTTATACGGCTATGGTTATTTGTTTGTTGAAAAGACAGGTAATTCATGGATTCAGCACTATTACAGTCATCATGGCGTAAATGCGAAACGTCAGGAATGGAATGTTGAGCCAACCACTGATGTTTTGTGGGTTATTGATTACAATACAGCAAATAAACCGACTCCCGACGATATCGGCGCTTTATCTATTTCAGGCGGTCAACTTACTGGCGGTCTGTCGCTTCATCGCGGAATCCTTTTCTTTCCTGAGTCAGCTTATAAAAATAAAGCCGAGGGATTAACGGGAACGTATGCGACCGATACTCTGGATTATCGCTGGGAACTGTATGCGCGTAGTAAGGCAAACAGCAGTATTCGCTCTAATATCTTCACTGTTGATATTTCCGATATTTCGAAAGGTTCTACTGCTTCCGGTGGTGGTTCGAATAATACAACAACAATTACAATTCATGGCCGTATTGTCACGCCCTTTGCGATTCAACCGGGGGACTGGTCAAACTTTGATACGCGTTACCAGGCAAAAGGAAATTACACGCCAGCAGGTCAGGCTTATACAAAAGCGGAAAGCGATGGCAGGTATTACACAAAATCGCAGTCTGATGCACGCTATTTGCAGGGGATTCGCGTAAGTGCAACGCAAGTCAGGGAATTCCGTGACGGCGGCGGATACTCATCGAATGACGCGGCATTTGCAACCGCAATCGCTATGGTGGGTGGAAGTTCAAACGTTGGTTCTCTGCTTGTCAGGTATCTCCAGCGGAATATTAACGGCACCTGGGTAAATGTAGCTACGTAATCAGGGAGAATAAAATGCAGCATCTTAAAAATTTAAAGAAATATACTCCAGACGATGCATATAAATTGTTCTTAGTGGATGAGCATGGCGCAGAGTTTTTTATGTCTGAGGACGGGCGGGACTGGTACGAGTCGCAGACCGACTTTATGTCGGACACACTGAAAGTGGCATATGACGGCGCTGGAATTATTCGTTGTATCAGCAATGATGTGACAGCTATTTATCCGCGAGATTTTAGTATCGTGGAAGTTAAAGCCACGGCAAAAAATAAAATGGCGGATATTTCAGGGGAATGGGTATTTAAAGACGGAAAAATCCAGCCACGCCAGTATTCGCAAAATGAATTAGTTGAACAGGCGGAGGCAAAGAAAGCTGAGTTATTGTCAGCCGCAGCAGCTGCAATCGCGCCGTTGCAGGACGCGGTAGATATTGGTGAGGCAACCGAAGAAGAGTCCGCGCTTTTACTTGAGTGGAAAAAGTACCGGGTTCTGCTTAATCGCATTAAGCCAGCTGATGCGCCAGATATTAACTGGCCGGAGGTGCCAGAACATGTGGCGTGAAGCGCGTCTGGCATTTGATGATTCGGTTGCGGCGCTGAATTGCTCCATCGTTCCGGCGCATCCGTGGGTTTATGGACTGGGTCAACTGACTGAAAGCGGGGCATATTTGAGTCCCGTTAACGCAGTATCTTACCTTGCTGAAAAACTGGCCGGAACTGGTGGTGTGGCTGATGTAGTGATCTTCATGGTGACCGGGCAGACACATGAAAATTTTATGGCCAGTCTTGGTGGCCTGGTAGATGTATTCCCCGCCCCGGCATTCACACAGGTAAAGAGGCTGGCGCAATCAGCGGCGGATCTGGCCATTGAAAAAATGCAGATCCCGGCAAAATCAACTGCGGGTTTACCTGCACCTGTTCCGTTGTCTGTTCCTACCAGCAGGATGGCGTTATCAGCTGCTGCAATCAGTGCGGCGCAACAGGCGGCTGGTGCCGGATTTGATATAAGTGAATTAAAGCAACAACTGGGAGAGTTCACGCAGCTGCGCGACAAACTGATCGGTGATGTGGCCAGCGGACTGAATGAATTGCAGGGAAAAAGTGCCAGAGCGTGGGTTTTTACAGCCAGTGGAGACACCGCCACCATGTTGCTGGAACTGGTAAAAGGGATTCCGCAGCAGTCCGCTGTTTACACGGCGGCGATGATGCTGGTTGGCGATAATCTTGATGGAATAAAGGGAATGATTCATGACTTCGATCCCAACACTGGCGCTTAACGGCGAGGCGATACAGCTAAAAAATATGCGCGTGACTGTTTCACAGCAGTTTCAGGACAAAGACCAGTCCGGCCAGACCAGTGCGACGTCCAAATCAGAGCAGGGCGCAAAGGGTAAAGAGCTGCGCATTAGTGGAGAGATCCCCTTTAAAAACCCGGAGATCCTTAAACGCATCTTTGAGCTGGCCAGCGCCACCGACAGCGGCGGTAAGCGCCAGAAATACCGCGTTGCGCATGAGGTTGCCAGGGCGGTGAATTTTCGTGAAGCCACATTTACAGGCACGCTTGATGCCCCGCAGCAGGATGGGAAAATGGCCTGGCTGGTGACATTCACGCTGGCGGAACATATCAGCGTGCAGGAAAAGCGGGAAGCGAGGGCGACGGGCAAAACAACGGCGAAAAAACAGACTGCCGGAAGCGCCGGGAAGCCAGGCGGTCAGAATGCCGGTGAGGATGAAGAAAAACTGACGTGGTTTGAGCGTAAAGTGCTGAAGCCCGTAAATGATGCGCTGGGGTAATGATGAAACCAGTAAAACGCCTTTACCTTTCAACGGATGAAGTGCATCTGACTGATGCAAGTCTGGTTCTGGAGTTGAGCAGTTGCGGACGAGGTTTTATTACTGCTGAGACGACAAACGATTACACAGGGAAACTGGTGCGGCTGGATGTGGGGTATTCCGATCTGCTTTTGCGCTGGTTTACCGGCTATGTGGAACGCTCACAACCTGCCGAAAATGGTTTTCAGCGTCTGTTTGTACGCGAGCTGGTTGGCATATTTGAGAGAATGTGGCCATGTTCGTTTCAGCACCCAACTTTACGCCAGATCGCCAGCTGGCTGGAGGAAAACAGTGGAATTGCTGTCAGTGTGTCGGATGCCCCTTACAGCGATAAGCCGATCCCGCACTTCACCCATAACGGCACGGGCTATCAGCTGCTGAATAATCTGGGTAGGGCGTTCAGTATCCCGGATTACATCTGGTATCAGTTGCCTGATGGTTCCCTGTATGTGGGCGGCGCGGAAAAAGCGATGTTTGCTGATCGCCCGGTAGATATCCCGGCTGAGTTCAGTCAGGGGGCTGCGGGCGGTAATTCCATGACGTTGCCAGTGATCCAGAGTCTGCGTCCGGGTGTGGAGATGAACGGGGAACGCGTGACCAAAGTTCATCTGACCAATGACACAATGGCCATCACCTGGACACCCAGAAACCGCGCAACAGGTCAGCCATTACAGAAAACACCGGCACAGCGTCAGATTGAAAGCCATTACCCGGAACTAGCTTCCGGGCTGCATCTGCCAAAACAGGCCAGAGTGGTGGCACACAGTGAAGCCGTGAAAAGTGGTAATTTTGCCGATCCGTTCCGGCCGCGCTATGCCGTGGATGTGCAACTGCTTGACGCAGACGGAAACCCGGACAACAAGACGCCGGTTTATTCTGCTGTGCCGCTGCCGGTTCCTATGGCCGGTAATGATTCGGGCATGTTTCAGTTTCCGCCTGAAGGGACGCTGGTTGAAGTGGCATTTACTGGCGGGAGGCCGGATAAGCCTTTCATCCGGCAGACGCTACCGGATGGAACCAGTTTGCCCGATGTTAAGCCTGGCGAACAATTACAGCAGCAGCGCGAAGAAGTGTCACAGCGGGTTACTCAGGCTGGCGACTGGGTACGGCAGACCGATCAGACTATCAGTGAAAATTCGATGGTGCGAAGCGTTAAAGCTGATACAGAACAGCGCGAACTGGTCAGCCGTGAAACCACGGTAAAGGCCACGGATAAAACCACGGTACTGGGAACCGCCACGCTGCTGGCTGGGGCTATCCAGCAGGTAAGCGCCGGTGATTACAGCCAGGCAGTAAAAGGTAACAGGCTGGCCAGTATTGAAGGGAACGAAGAAACGGACATAACAGGACGGCAGTCCACCAAAGTGGGCGGAGCCGTGGATATTGAAGTGGGGGAATCCCTGACAGAAAAAATTGCCGCACTGCGTAAATCTGTAGCCGCTGGCGGTCAGCAGGTTATGGGGGCAACCGTTCATATTGGCAGTGAGAGTATCAACGCCCTGACCATGATGCTGGACACCATTGATTTACTGGCAGAACTGGCGCAGCAATGTGCGAGCCATTCGCACCCCAGTGTTGGTACGCCAACCAATGCCGGAGCATTTGCCCAGACGGCAGCGAAAGCCGGACAGACCCGCAGCAAATACCAGAGCATAATCGCCTGACCATCCAATCAGCCCGCGCATATTGCGGGCTTTTTTGTACTCACTCTCAGGCTTCACCAGACGCATTCTAAGCGCCTCTTTTATCTGACCACTACCGCGCAACACCGTAAAAGGATCTGTGCTGTCACGTTACGCTGGCGGCGCTACACGCTGACAAAATAAATCTTTCGCAGACAAAAACGGCGCTACACCGCACCCGCCTGCGGTTTTTGGATCGTAGAAATTTTTCAGTTTTATTTTTCTTCAAATCAGACCGCCAGACCGCGCCAGCGCTGGCGGATTGCGGGAAACACTAAACTGAAAACGTTGAAAAGAATTTCACTTTTTTTCAGTAAAAAGGATCAGTAGTGGATTTGATGAAATTGTTAACTTACAGATAAATAAGGGAAAAATAAATTTTATGTGGCTTTTGGGGATCTAATTACTCCGTGTGCTATAGACGGCAAAAAGCCCGCGATTCTAGGAATGGCGCGGGCTACGGTGTTCAGTTTGCAATTTTTAAAACTGAAAAACAGCGGTTAAAGTTTCCCTTCCGAAATATTGAAATCCACGACTTCTTTGGTTTTCAGATCCAGTGTACAGGCATAGGTCATGTTCATTTTTGCGTTGAAGCCGTTTGTAAATTTGACCTTATCACCGATGAAGGTTAACTGGTTCTTTTTGCTGTCAATCCTGCCATGAGAAAACATTGGATCTAACATTCCGTCAGTCCATTCAAATTCATACTTCGCGGAACGCTCAACCAATGGTTTGCATTTGGTCACAGCATCTACCAGGTTCTTATCAAAGTTGCACTGGGTGTCAGTGTTAGAACATACCTTTGGAGTTTCAGCTGCTTTTTCATCGTCACCACTACCAACGAAATACATGATTATTCCCACAATAATAATCAGTATCAGACAGCCGCTAAGTTTCTGCTTAGCACCAAAGCCCGGATCTTTTACGCCACAGTGTGGGCAAGTCTTTGCAGAGGTTGATACTTCTTTTTTGCATTCTTTGCATTTAGTGAGTGCCATAAACAATTCCTTATTAATTAAGCAGCTAGATGATAACCAGCTAAACCGTATGCTTACAAGGAACAAATGGCCATTGATAAATACTGTTGTGGATAGTGGTAAAGGAAGTTGTGCGACATTTTTGCGACACTTGGCAGTTGTTATTACCTTTAATGCGCCTATTTATAAGGATTTTCATGTGTTACGAAAGTTATATTATATAGCTATTGCTAAAACGTTAAATTTTTGAGCCTGTGCAACTCTGGTTTACAATGGGCCCACTCCAGCCAGATGCAATTAACGCGTCACAGTAACGAGGAAGCAGAATGAGTCGTCGCGCAGGTATGCCAACAACAAAAAAAGTGACGCAATTAGTGAATGTCGAAGAACACGTCGAAGGGTTCCGCCAGGTCAGGGAAGCGCATCGCCGTGAACTGATTGATGACTACGTTGAGCTGATTTCTGATTTAATTATCGAGGTCGGTGAAGCGCGTCAGGTTGATATGGCGGCGCGACTTGGCGTTTCCCAGCCGACGGTCGCCAAGATGCTCAAGCGTCTGGCGTCGGTAGGGCTTATCGAAATGATCCCCTGGCGCGGGGTATTCCTGACCGCAGAAGGCGAGAAGCTGGCGCAGGAAAGCCGTGAACGCCACCAGATCGTGGAAAACTTTTTACTGGTGCTGGGCGTCAGCCCGGAAATCGCACGCCGCGATGCGGAAGGGATGGAGCACCATGTAAGCCAGGAAACGCTTGAGGCTTTCCGCCTGTTTACGCAAAAGCACGGAACGCCTTCTGAATGAGTTTTCCTTTTCTGCGGGCATTAAGACGCGATCGTTTCCTGCTGTTATTACTCCTTGTCGGGGCCGGACTCAGTCTGTTCGTCCCGTTTACTCCCCGCACCTGGCCGGGTGCAATTGACTGGCACACCATTATTACGCTGAGCGGTTTGATGCTGCTGACCAAAGGCGTTGAGCTGAGCGGATATTTTGATGTGCTGGGCCGCAGAATGGTTCGTCGTTTTAAAACGGAACGCCGTCTGGCAATGTTTATGGTGCTGGCGGCGGCGGTGCTGTCAACGTTCCTGACCAACGATGTGGCGCTGTTTATCGTCGTTCCGCTGACTATTACCCTGAAAAGACTGTGTGCGATTCCGGTAAACCGGCTGATTATCTTTGAGGCGCTGGCGGTCAATGCCGGTTCGCTGCTCACGCCGATTGGCAATCCGCAAAATATTTTGTTGTGGGGGCGTTCCGGTCTCTCATTTGCGGCTTTTGTCTGGCAGATGGCGCCGCTTGCCGCCGTGATGATGCTGACGCTGTTGGTGCTGTGCAGCCTTTGTTTTCCGGGGAAGGCGTTGCAATACCATACCGGTACGCGCGCCCCTGAGTGGCAACCGCGCCTGGTGTGGAGCTGTTCTGGGTTGTATATCGTGTTTCTGACCGCGCTTGAACTGAAGCAGGAACTCTGGGGGCTGGCGATTGTGGCGGCAGGGTTCATCGTCCTGGCGCGCCGCGTGGTATTGAGCGTCGACTGGACGTTGCTGCTGGTGTTTATGGCGATGTTTATCGACGTGCATTTATTGATACAGCTACCGGTGTTACAGGGCGTACTGCGCCATGTTGAAACGCTCTCTGCGCCGGGGCTTTGGCTGACTGCGCTCGGTCTGTCGCAGTTTATCAGCAATGTGCCCGCCACGATTTTATTGCTCAACTACGTTCCACCGACCGCGTTGCTGGCCTGGGCGGTTAATATCGGTGGTTTTGGTTTGCTACCGGGATCGCTGGCGAATCTGATTGCATTGCGGATGGCAAATGATCGGCGTATCTGGTGGCGGTTTCATTGGTATTCGTTGCCGATGCTGCTCTGGGCGGCGCTGGTGGGATATGGATTGTTGCTGCTGAAGTGATGGCCCGATGGCGCTACGCTTATCGGGCCGATGCGGTAGGCCGGGTAAGGCGAGAGTCGCCACCCGGCACATGGCTCTGATCAGTTCAGACGAACCGGCATACCGGAACGGTTCTGAACGGCCTGCTCAACCACAGACTGATCGACATCAGGCTGGCTGGTGACGCTCTGAACGCTTTTGTTCAGGTTAATCGGTACGATCTCGCCGCCTTCGAACTGCGCTTCCGTGGTAGACAGAGGGTTATGGACTTCAATGTAACGGCTGCCATCTGGCTCAGTGGTCGCTTTCACCGGCTCGTCGATAAACTGTACGCGGGTGCCGACCGGCACATTTTCAAACAGGAACTTGATGTCGTCGTTACGCAGACGGACGCAGCCGTGGCTGACGCGCAGGCCGATACCGAAGTTGGCGTTGGTGCCATGAATCGCATACAGACGACCAATGTACAGCGCGTACAGACCCATCGGGTTATCCGGGCCAGCCGGCACGACGGCAGGCAGCGGTTCGCCCGCCGCGCGGTATTCGGCATGCATTTTCGCCGTCGGCGTCCAGGTCGGGCCTGCTTTCTTACGCTCAACTTTCGTTGTCCAGTTGATTGGCGTGTCTTTCCCTAATTGACCGATACCAATCGGCAGGACGATCACCGTGTTGGTGCCTTTCGGGTAGTAGTACAGACGCATTTCCGCACTGTTAATGACAATGCCTTCATGCACGGTGTCCGGCAGGATCAGCTGCTGAGGAATGTTCAGCACCGTACCGCCTTTTGGCAGGAAGGTATCAACACCCGGGTTCGCTTCCAGCATGTTAGACAGCCCCATCTGATATTCAGCCGCAAAATACTCCAGCGGTTGGGTATTGCCTTCCGGGATAGTGATCACCTGGTTTTGACCAACGACGCGACTGCCATCGGTCGGTAAAGGATAAGTCACCGCTGAGGCGGTGCTGCAAAAGCCAACTACAGCGAGGGCCGCCGCGAAAAACGTTGTTAATTTCATATTCATGTTATGCGAGATTCAGTGCCTGGCAGGCTATTGGGTTGAGAATTCTGTCATGTTGGGAGCGCATTATATGTGCATTCCCGTTAAGTGGGAATTCAGATGTGTACGAAATCACATTTTTTTCCCGTGAGGACAATTTTAGCGGCTTACCGTGAGGCGCGATCTTATTTAAGACTTGTGGCATAATAAGCGGTTTGTCACATATTTTTCAGGATACGCCAGTGTTAGTTTCCAGCAACGTCACCATGCAGTTCGGCAGCAAGCCGCTGTTTGAAAATATTTCCGTCAAATTTGGCGGCGGCAACCGTTACGGCCTGATTGGCGCCAACGGTAGCGGTAAATCCACCTTTATGAAAATCCTCGGCGGCGATCTCGAACCGACGCTGGGCAACGTCTCTCTCGATCCGAACGAGCGTATCGGTAAGCTGCGCCAGGATCAATTTGCCTTCGAAGAGTTCAGCGTACTCGACACGGTGATCATGGGGCATGTTGAACTGTGGGAAGTGAAACAGGAACGCGACCGCATCTACGCGCTGCCGGAAATGAGCGAAGAAGATGGCTATAAAGTGGCCGATCTGGAAGTGAAATACGGCGAAATGGATGGTTACTCTGCCGAAGCGCGCGCGGGCGAACTGCTGCTGGGCGTGGGGATTCCGGTTGAGCAGCACTACGGCCCGATGAGCGAAGTCGCGCCAGGCTGGAAGCTGCGTGTCCTGTTGGCGCAGGCGCTGTTTTCCGACCCCGATATCCTGCTGCTTGATGAACCGACCAACAACCTCGACATCGACACGATCCGTTGGCTGGAGCAGGTACTGAACGAACGTGACAGCACCATGATCATCATTTCGCACGACCGTCACTTCCTGAATATGGTGTGTACGCATATGGCGGATCTGGATTACGGCGAACTGCGCATTTACCCGGGTAACTACGACGAGTATATGACTGCCGCCACCCAGGCGCGTGAACGTCTGCTGGCCGATAACGCCAAGAAAAAGGCGCAGATTGCAGATCTGCAATCTTTCGTCAGCCGCTTTAGCGCTAACGCGTCTAAGTCTCGCCAGGCAACGTCTCGTGCCCGTCAGATTGATAAAATTAAGCTTGATGAGGTGAAGGCCTCCAGCCGTCAGAACCCGTTCATCCGTTTTGAACAGGATAAGAAGCTGTTCCGTAACGCGCTGGAAGTGGAAGCGCTCGCGAAAGGCTTTGATAACGGCCCGCTGTTCAAGGGCGTTAATCTGTTGCTGGAAGTGGGCGAAAAGCTTGCGGTACTCGGGACTAACGGCGTGGGTAAATCCACGTTGCTGAAAACGCTGGTGGGCGATCTGGCGCCGGATAACGGCACCGTGAAATGGTCAGAGAACGCGCGCATTGGGTATTACGCGCAGGATCACGAATATGAGTTCGAAAATGACCTGACGGTGTTTGAATGGATGAGTCAGTGGAAGCAGGAAGGCGATGACGAGCAGGCTGTACGCAGCATTCTTGGCCGTCTGTTGTTCAGCCAGGACGATATCAGAAAACCGGCGAAGGTGCTCTCCGGTGGTGAAAAAGGGCGTATGTTGTTCGGTAAGCTGATGATGCAGAAACCGAATATCCTGGTGATGGACGAACCGACCAACCACCTGGATATGGAATCGATCGAATCGCTGAACATGGCGCTGGAGATGTATCAGGGCACCCTGATTTTCGTTTCTCACGACCGTGAGTTTGTTAGCTCGCTGGCGACGCGCGTGCTGGAAATTACGCCGCAGCGCGTGGTGGACTTCAGCGGCAACTACGAAGATTATCTGCGTAGTAAAGGGATCGACGGCTAAAAAAAAGCCCGGTGGCGCTACGCTTACCGGGCCTACGCTACAGTTTGTAGGCCGGGTAAGGCGAAGCCGCCCCCCGGCAGTTTTCAGAGCACCCACTCACTCCCTTCAACGTCGTTCACCCGCAGCGTACGTTTTTCCCCTACCGGTAACGATACCTTCAACATGTTCCATGCCGGACGATAGTCGCCACGCGCGTTGATCTTCAGGTTGACGGTCGCCCCATCGCACACCATCTCCCATTCCACCCACAAGGCATTGCCCGTCTGATAACCCCAGCTTTCGCCATCGTCTTCAAACAGCAGACCGGACGTTGTCCCCACGCCTTTGACCGGGAACAGTTTCAGCTCGCGGGTATCGTCGCGTTCAGCGCTGACATGGGTGATCCGTTCGCTCAGCGGCAGGCCTGCACCGGCGCGTACCAGCAACGGCAGTTTTTCCAGCGGCGCGTTCAGCGTGATCCACTGGCCGCCAGAGAACCATTCGTGGCTATCGAAATCGTACCAGCCGGTTTCGTTATCCGGCAGCCAGACGCGGCGTTCACGTTGACCGGGTTCCACCACGCTTGCCACCAGAATATCGCGGCCAAGCAGGAAGTCGTCGCACTCTGCGAAGGTTTGCGCGTCGTGCTCGTGGTCGAGGAAAGTGGGGCGCAGCATCGGCTCGTCGTCGGCGTGCGCCTGCCACAGCAGCGTGTAGAAGTAGGGCAGCAGACGGTAACGTAGCTCAATCGCGCTACGAATCGCCGGCGTCACGCCTGGGTACATCCACGGCTCATTCACCGTATGATCGTCATTCCATGAGTGGATGGTAAAGCGAGGGTGCATCACGCCGTTCTGTACCCAGCGCACGAACAGCTCCGCATCCGGTTTATCGCCAGAGAAACCGCCGACGTCGTGACCCACGTTATACAGCCCGGACAAACTCATCCCCAGCCCCATGCGGGTGTTGTAGCGCAGGGTATCCCAGCTGGTGCGGTTATCGCCGCTCCAGGTTTGCACGTAACGCTGCATCCCGGCGCAGCCGGAACGGGAGATCAGGTACGGGCGTTTTTCCGGCGCAAAGCGCTGCTGCGCTTCCAGCGAGGCGCGCATCATCAACAGCGGCATGACCGGGCGAATATGTTTGATGGCGATTTCGCGGCCAAAGCCGTGGCAGCGGGCTTCGCCATCCCACACTTCAAACTCGTTGTTGTCGTTCCAGGTGGAGTCGATCCCCATCTCCAGCAACTGTGTGGTGACGCCTTCCTGCCACCAGGCGACGGTTTGCGGATTGGTGAAATCAAGGTTAGAACCTTCGTCATCCCAGAAACTTGAACGTTCCGGCGCGTCGGTTTCCGAATCCCGAATGAACAGCCCTCTTTCCGCGACTTCGTTGTAGCGCGGGTGATCCTGCAACAGACACGGTTTAATGTTGGCCGCCAGCTTCAACCCCGCATCGTGGAATGCCTGGGTCATCACTTTCGGCTGCGGCACCTTGTCGTAGTTCCAGTTAAAGACGTAGCGTTTGCCGTTAATGGAGGTGTAGCCAGATGAAAGCTGGAACGAATCGCACGGAATCGCGTGTTCATTGCACAGACGGATAAAGTTCATCAGCTGGTTTTGCGCGTCCGGCGCATCGGTGTAATGCATGGTCGAGCCGCTGTAACCCAGGCTCCACTTCGGCCCGAACAGGGTTTTCCCCGTCAGGCGCACAAAGGCTTTGGTGACATCCAGCACGCGCTTGCCGGTAAAGATGTAGTAATCGATATCGCCCGCTTCCGCCTGCCAGCGGCGATAGGCAGTGTGATAGTTGTCGATTTCATTGCCCAGATCCAGCCAGCAGCTGCTCAGGTTGTCGTAAAACAGACCGTAGCTGACGTCATCGCGGCGGGCGATGGTGAATGGAATATGTTTGTACAGCGGATCGGTGCTGACCGCGTTATAGCCCATCGCGTCAAGGTTGCGCATCTCATAGCGTTGGCCGTTGCGTTGCAGGTCGCCCGCTTTCTCGCCCAGACCGTAAAAACGTTCATCTTTACGGCGGCTTAAATAGTGCGCTACGCCGTCGCCGTGAGCGTTCAGCAGATAGGCGCTGGTGGGGCGGTCGTTGACCAGCGGCTGCCAGTCGCCCGTTTCATCGCGATAGTGCCACTCCAGCCACAGCGGCTGGTGGACGGTCACGCGCAGTTGCTCAGTAGCGACAATCAGCGCGCCATCCTGCTGCGTCAGTTGCCAGGCCGGGCAGCTAAAGCCGCTTACATCTTCGCGGCTGCGGCCTTCCCACGGCACATCCTGCGCCGGGGCGATACTCCAGGTTCTGTCTAATGCCAGTTCGCCTTTACGTTTGATCAGCACGCGAAACAGATTTTCTTCCAGTACGTACAGGCACAGATGGTGTTGACCATCGACCAGCAGTTCCAGATGATGGGCCGACTGTTTCTCTACAATCCAGTTTTTCAGGGTTTTCATACGCAATACATCCACTATCAGGCGCGCTTGGCGCGACGTTCAGCAATAAATGCCACCAGGAAAACAGCGCCAATCAGGTCAAAGAACCCCATGGCGATAAAGAGCGGGTTAAAGCCGATTTTGTCGGCGGTAACGCCAATTAACAGAGAGAAGAGGAAGCTGGCGATCCACGCCGCAGAGCCGCGCATTCCGTTGACGGTCGCCATCTGGCCTTTATCAAACGACTCCACGACCAGCGCGCTCAGCATGCAGGAGATGATCTGATGACCGAAGCCGCCGATGGAGATCAGCACGATGGTGATATACGGATCGCGGGTAATGGCCACGATGCCGAGAGAAATCATCAGAAACGCGCCGGTCACGGAGCTTGCCACCACGGAGTTAACGCGAGAGCAGCCAAACAGACGGGTATACAGGCGGGTGAGATAGCCGCTCGCCACGCTGCCGAGATCGGCGGCGAGGAACGGCAGCCAGGCAAACATGGCGATCTGCTTCAAGTCCATGCCGTGTTCCTTCGCCAGATACAGCGGTACCCAGAAGCTCAGCACCGCCCAGGCCGGTTCTGCCATAAAGGCCGGGATCGCGATACCGTAGAAACGTTTATTTTTCGACACGGTTTTCAGCGCGGTCAGGAAGGGCAGTTTCACGGCCGGAGGCTCGTTATCCTGCTTGATATACTCCAGCTCCTCTCCACTCAGGTTCGGGTGCTGTTCCGGGTTATGGTAGAACGCCCACCACAGGATCACCCACAGCAGCGCCAGCACGCCGGTAAACATAAATGCGCCCTGCCAGCCGAATGAGGCGTGCGCGAAGTAGATGATTGGCGGCGCCAGCATGGCGCCAATTGAGAAGCCGACGCCCGCCCAGCCCGCAGCGACCGGACGCTCTGATTTCGGGAACCATTCGCCGATGGTTTTGGCGTTGGCTGGCGTAGCGGCCGCTTCAGATGCGCCCATAAAGAAGCGCAAAATTGCCAGATGCAGCCAGCTTCCGGCGCCCGCGTGGAAGATACACATCAGCGCCCAGATCCCGGCGCAGACCATAAAGCCAATCTTCAGGCCAATCACATCGATCAGCCAGCCGCACAGGGGCTGGAAAATGGTGTAGGCAATCTGGAACGCGCCGACAATCCAGGAGTATTGCTCGGTGGTGATCCCCAGACTCTCTTTTAGCTCCGGCGCCAGGATACCCAGCGAGTTACGCGTGATGTAGTTAACGGTCACACCCAGTAAGAACAGCACCAGCACATACCAGCGCAAATTTTTGATGACGCGGCGGGTTTTACTCGCGGCGACAGTGTTATTGATGTCCTGACTCATTTCTTTTCTCCACAAGACGGACGGTAGGGGAAATAAACGTTTGGGTGTCACACAAATATTGTTATCTCATTGAAAGTTATCTTTTTATTTATTCTTAGTTGCTATACAACTAGTATGTAAGTTGTGTGACAAGTTCAGGTTAAGTGAGAAAATGGGCGGGCAATAGCGGATTTTGTGCAAGTTTTCTCATTACTAACGGTATCGCTCTGGCAAGATGGGCGTTAAGCCAGTTATTTCCCTGTTTGTGCGTTATGAAAATTTTTTCATTTAGCAAATGGAGCAAGATCACAAAATGGATAAAAGGCTCAAAATCAGCGAAATTGCCGCGCGGACGCAGCTTTCCGTCAGCACCGTTTCCCGCGTGCTGGCGGGGAAGGCAAATACCAGTGAAAAAGCGCGCAACAAAGTGCTGGAGTGCGCGCGGGAGCTGGGCGTCATGGACGGGATGGCGGCAGGCAGGCTGTTGCTGAATAGTCTGGTGGTCTTTGCGCCGCAGCGGGCGTTTGATGAGCGGTCCGACATCTTTTACTACCGCGTGATTCAGAACGTGAGTAAAGGACTGACGGCGTATGAAGTACGGCTGCGTTATTGCGCGCTTGAGGAGCTGGACAGTGACGCGCAGCTTTTCCTCGCGCGGATGAACGAAGCGGAAACGCAGGCGGCGATTTTGTTAGGGATTGACGATCCGCATATTCACGATTTGGCGGTGGACGTGGGGAAACCCTGCGTACTGATTAATTGCCGCGACCAGCGAATGCGTTTGCCAGCCGTTTCGCCCGATCACCGCGCCATTGGCGAACTTGCCGCTGATTATCTTTTTTCAATGGGGCATCGCGACGTGATGACGGTGCTCTGCCTGCGTCGCTACACGATGGAGCTGCGTCTGGCCGGCATTCGCGACGCTTGGCAAACCCATAATCTGAAATTTAACGATAAGCGGGATTTACTGGTATCGCCGAGTTTCAGTGCGAAAGAGGCGGAGCAGCGGGTCAGCGAATGGCTGGCGAATACGCCGGATAAGGCGTTGCCGACGGCGTTTTTGGTCGGCGGTGATTTTATGGCGGCGGGCGTCATCAGCGCGTTGCAAAAGCGCGGCCTTCGCGTGCCGCAGGATGTGTCGGTGATGAGTATTGACGGCTTTAATCTGGCGGAAATTCAGGATGTACCGTTAACAGCAGTGCATGTGCCGCGCGATGAGCTGGGGACGGAGGCGGTACATATGCTGCAACAACGTCTGGTTCGTCCGAATGCGCCAATCGGTACGCTGTTGCTGAACGGCACGTTGACGGTGCGGGAGTCGGTGCGGCGGATACGTCCAGGGAAACGACGCACCGCCGTAGAGCGGGAAGGGCTGTATGACGCTTAGCTCATGCCCAGCGCGCGTTTTCCGTGAACGTTCAGATCGCTCAGCGTAAAACGGCCTTCCCAGTTTGTTTCGTAATCTTCACGCGGGAAATCGCCTGGCGATGCGCCCGTTTCCAGCGCGGCTTTGACCTTGTGCGCGTAAGCCAGGTTTTTCTCACACATCGGCGCGGCGGGGATGTACATCACGTTCCCCCAGCCTTGCTGATTTTCCACCGGCGCGACGGAGTGGATCACATCGCAATGCCACCAGACGGAGTCCCCGGCCTCCAGTTGCGGAATACTGGTCAATGCCTCAATCAGCAGCGGATGCCATTGTTGCGAAACCGGCAGCACCCGGCCTGGCGCAACGCCGCACAGTTCATCTTCAGGAACGTCATCCAGCAGGGGGCGTAACAGGATATACGCCATCGCTTCTGGAATCGGCACCACATGCAGCAAGCCCTGGCCGGGCAGCATATCTGACAGCGCCGTCCACCCCTGGAAGGTGCGGAAAACCGAGCATTTGGTGGTGTTATCGACCGTATACTCTTCGACTTCGGTACGGTAGGCGGCATGCCAGGGATCGTACTTCTCCAGCTCGCCGTTAAAGATACTGGCGAAAACCCGTTGATAGGCGGGCAGCAGCCAGCGTTCCAGCGCGCCGGAATCGGTATGCGCCCCCAGACCTTTTGAGGTGGTGCCGGGCGGGCGGCGGCGGATGCGATCCGGGTAGATCACGCTGATATCCGGGTTGAACCACTGTCTGCCGTCGCTTTCAAATGTCCACAGCCGATTAAGGAAAGACTGAACGTTCGCCATCTCTTCGCTCTGACGAGCCTGCATCTGCGCCTGCGACCAGTAAATCGGATAAATTTCAGGGCGGGAGGCGGTTAATGTGCCGAAGAAGTTATCGCCGGGACCTTTGTACACCTCATCAAAATGGTTGCGATCCAGATAATCCAGCATAGATTGATCCCATGCCAGCGCCTGTTCCCGCGGGAAATGGCCCTTAATGACCGCGCATCCGCGCCGCTTGATCTGTTCACGCTGCGCTGCCGTGATGGCGCCGGACTGGATATCCGCGTAAGACAGCGCAGGCCAGACGGCATCGCCCTGCGCTTTGAGCGTATTGATTTCCGCCACGCGTGTGGCAATCACCTCGCTGAGCCTGTCAAAAACGCCCTGCACATCACCGAGCTGCGCCCGCAACGCCTGCTTCATCTGCCGGATCGCCGCTTTATGATCGGCCGGTAATGTATCGCTTGTGAAGGTTAAAGCCATAACCACCTCGCATTGACTTTCATTCGAAACTTAAATTAATTACAAATGACAATATAAGTTATAAATAAGTTAATGCAAGTTTAAAAACTTGATGCGGTACGCAGAATGGAAAAGCAGGAGGAAACCGGAGCAGCGCTCCGGTATCTGGAATCAGATGTTAAAAGGCGGGGCGTTATCCAGTACGGCCTGAATCACGTTTAACGCTCCCTGATGGTTGTTATCATCGGTATGATAACGGCTGAGGGCTTTGATGTTGTCTGCGGCGTTCGCCATCGCGAAAGCATACCGCGCCATTTTCAGCATTTCCGCATCGTTGTCGCTGTCGCCAATCGCCACCACATTTTGCGGCGAAAGATCCCAGCGTTTCAACAGACGGCTGATGCCGTTCGCTTTGTGTAATCCCGGTATGATTAAGTCGATGAAGCCGAAGCCGCTGGTCACGGGTTTCATAATGCCGTCCAGCGACGTATGCAGCGCATCAACCACGAAGGGGATCTGCTGGTCTGGCAGGTTCAGTGAAAACTTAAACAGAACATCGTCAATGTCCTGGTAATCCTTCACAGGTTGCAGGCGGTGGTAGTGCTTCGACATCAGCGCCACAAAAGATTCCGGCGCATGTTCGCTGACATAAGCGCTTTTCAGGCCGCAGGCGACAAAATTAAGCTGCTTATCTTTTAACAGCTCGCCAATCACAATACGGGATTCATGCCGGGTCAGTTCGCCATGAAACAGCTGCTTGCCATGCTCATAAACCAGCGCGCCATTTTCCGCGACGAAGGAAATTTCGTCTTTCAGCTCGGGGAAAAAGGAAATAAGTTGGTAATACTGATTGCCGCTGGCGACGACAAATTCGATGCCGCGTTTTTTTAGTTCCTGATACTGCGCCATAAATCGTGCGTGATCGTACTTTTTGGCGTCGTCGAGAAAAGTTCCGTCCATATCAGTGACGATAACTTTAACGGTCATACATTGCTCCTGGCTCAAAACTGCGACCAGAAACATTCTAATAACAAGGTGACGGGGAGCACAAATTTAATTTCGAATGAAAGTCAGAAAGCCGGGTGGCGGCTTCGCCTTATCCGGCCTACGGGGGAATATGTAGGCCGGGTAAGCGAAGCGCCACCGGGCGTATTTTTACAACATATGCTCAGTACGGGCGATGATATCGTCCTGCGCATCCGGCGACAGCGCGGTAAAGAAGGCGGAATAACCGGCCACCCTGACCACCAGATCGCGATACTGATCCGGGTGCTTTTTCGCGTCCAGCAGCGTTTCGCGCGACACGATGTTGTACTGAATATGCCAGCCTTTATGCACTTCGAAGAAAGTGCGCAGCAGTACCATCAGCTTCTGCTTGTCGGATTCGTTCTCCAGCGTCGCCGGGTTCAGCTTCTGGTTGAGCAACACGCCGCCGAGAATTGAGCCGGTAGGCAGTTTGCCGACGGAGCCAATAACCGCCGTTGGACCGAGATGGTCAGTACCGGAAGCCGGGCTTGCCCCTTCCGCCAGCGGGGTATGCGCTTTACGGCCATCCGGCGTCGCCATCGTTGCCGCGCCAAACGGTACGTTTGCAGAGATGGACGAGGTTCCGGCGTAATAGTTGCCGCCCGTCGGGCCGCGACCGTAACGCGGGTTGTGATACTGCTTCAGCTCGTCGATATAGGTCTGATAAGCGCGGGCCAGCAGGGTATCGACGGTGTCATCGTCGTTACCGTATTTTGGCGCGCCGTTGATCAGTCGCTGGCGTAACTGTTCATGAGTGAGGCCTTCAAAGTCATCGGCCAGTGCGGCGGCAAGCTGCTGTTGGCCGATAGCCCCCTGTTCAAAGACCAGTTTTTTCACCGCCGCCAGGCTGTTGCCGAGGTTAGCGATACCGACCTGCAAACCGGAAACCCAGTCATATTTCGCGCCGCCTTGCTTGATGCTCTTCGCGCGTTCGATGCAATCATCCACCAGCGCCGAGCAGAGAATGTCATGGACGTTCTCTTCCAGCATGGTGTCAACCACGTACTCGATTTCGATCGATTTGCGCGTGTAGTAGCGAATCTGCGTATCCCAGGCGTCCATCACTTCATCGAAGCTGGTGAAGTTACCGGCGGAGAGCGCCTTTTCCTGCGGCAGGAAGACTTTACCGCTGGTGGCGTCGCGACCGCCTTCCAGCGCTGCCAGCATCACGCGGGCAAAGTTAATGAAGCTCATGCCGGTGCAGCGGTAGCCCCATTTGCCACCCACGGCGGTTTCGATACAGCCGATGGCCGCGTAGTCGTAAGCGTCTTGTGGGTCGATACCGAGTTTAATAAATTCCGGGATAACGATTTCGTCGTTGTTGAACGCGGGCATCCCAAAGCCGCAGCGAATAACCTGCACGCAGGCATCGAGGAAGTCGTTGCTCATTCCGGCGTGATAGCGCACGCTGAGGTTCGGCTGGGTGGAACGCAGGCGGCCGCAGGACTCCAGAATGGCGTAAGAGAGCGGATTGACCGCATCCACCGGCTGACCGTTGACCAGACTCTGACCGCCAATGGTGACGTTCTGATACAGCGGGCTGCCCGCTGAGGCTTTGGAGTGAGAGCCGGAGCGGATCTTGTTCACTTCCAGCAGCTTCAGCCAGCAGCTGTGCAGCAGTTCAATCGCGTGTTCGCGATCCAGCGTCTGGTTTTGCTCCACATCACGACGGTAATACGACCAGAGATACTGGTCCATACGTCCAAACGAGACGGAGTGGCCGTTAGACTCGATTTGCAAAATCAGCTGGATGAAATAGCACAGTTGCAGCGCCTGCCAGAACGTCTGCGGCGGCTGATGGGCGATGAGATCGCAGTTCTCCGCCATCGCCAGCAGTTCGTCACGGCGGCTTTCACGGCTTTCTGTCGCCGCCATCTGACGCGCCAGGTCGGCAAAACGTTTGATGTGCAGGCTGACCGCCTCCAGTACGATATCAATCGCTTTCAGGAACTGCTCGCCGTGCAGGTCTTCCAGTACGGTCAGGTTAATGCGCGAGCGGCGTTCTGCCACCTTGTCACGCAGACCATCAAGACCTTTTTCCAGCAGCAGCGGGAAGTTTACCGCCAGATGCGCGTCGCCGGAGGTCATGTTGCCCTCGGCTTTAATGATGCCGGTTTCCAGCAGACCTTTTTGCTCATCGGTAAACATGCCGTAGCAGCGGTCCTGTACCGTCTGACCACGCCACCACGGGCACACGGCGTGTAAAACGCGTTTGTTCTCTTCGCTGACCGCAAAACCGGCGCCAGGGCGATCGGCCAGATCGTCGATCTCTTTTTCAATCCACGAGACGGTGTATTCCGGGAAGATCGGCGCGGCGCGCACTTCGCTTGCCTGGTTGCCGATAATCAGTTCGTCATGTTTGATCCAGATAGTGCGTTCCGCCAGATGGTGCGCCAGCGCCAGCGCGCGACGAACCGGAATCGGCTTATCCAGATGTTGCTGATACATCTCGGTGTAGTGCTGCGCGCGCTCCGTACATACGGGCGGCTTCACAATGTGCACCAGCGCGGTTTTATGCGCTTTGATGCGGTCGCTGAGCGTATCCAGTTTCAGTGTGGTCATGGGATTATCCTCGTAAAGTCGTGGTTAAACCTTTGCTGCTGGCGTACTGCTGCGCAAAATCAAGCAACGCGGGCGCATCAAGTGGTTTGTCCGGGGCATAGTAGGGCTGACTGAGTAAGTGGTATTTATTGATGCCCAGCGTGTGATAGGGCAGAAAATGGATCTCACCGACGTGCAGTTCGTCGGCGGCAAAATCGGTAATGGCTTTGATCGCCTCTTCATCGGCGTTAAAACCCTGAATGAGCGGCACGCGGATGATCATTTTTTTACCGGCGGCAGCGAGCTTTTTCAGGTTTTCCAGTACGCGAGAAGCGCTGCCATCGGTCCACTGCTTAAACGGCGCCTCAGCAACGTGTTTTAAATCGGCGAGGAACAGATCGACATTCGGCAGGGACGGTTCGATATATTTCCACGGTACGTGCAGACAGGTTTCGACTGCGGTATGGATACCCGCATCATGGCTGGCTTTGAACAACGCGGCGGCCAGTTCCGGCTGCATAAAGGGCTCGCCGCCGGAGAGCGTTATACCGCCGCCGCTGCGATCGTAAAACGGCTTGTCGCGCAGTACGGTGTCCATGATCTCTTCCACGCGCTTTGTTTCGCCGCAGACGGTTAACGCCTGAGTGGGGCAGCAGTGGGTGAGGGCGTCCATATGCGCATCGGTCAGTTTTTCGCGATGAATAAGCAGGCCGTTCAGCGCGCGTTCGATCACCTCTGGCGCGGCTTGCGCGCACAGCGTGCACCCGTCAAGGCACAGGCGCGCATCGTATAAGAGATCTCTGGCGCGTGCGCGGCTTTCCGGGTTCTGGCACCAGCGGCAGCCCAGCGAGCAGCCTTTCAGGAAGACAACGGTGCGAATGCCGGGGCCATCATGGGTAGAATAGCGCTGAATATTGAAAATCATAAACGGCCTCTCTTTCTTTCGTATAAAGATTAAATAACTTTCGAATGAAAGTTATGTTGACGCAGGTCAACTCTCAGAGAGGTTTTGTCGTGATAGTCTTAAACTATGCAAAATCTCACAGTTTGAGGAATGGTTATGGAACTCTATCTGGATACGTCTGACGTTGAGGCCGTGAAATCGCTGGCGCGTATATTCCCGCTGGCAGGAGTGACGACGAATCCCAGTATCGTGGCGGCAGGTAAAAAACCGTTGGAGGTGTTACTCCCGGAATTGCACGACGCGATGGGCGGGCAGGGGCGTTTATTCGCTCAGGTAATGGCGAGCACGGCGCAAGGAATGGTCAGCGATGCGCGTAAACTGCGGGCGATTATTCCTGATATCGTGGTAAAAGTGCCGGTTACAGCCGAAGGACTGGCAGCGATTAAATTGTTGAAAGCGGAAGGTATTCCGACGCTGGGGACGGCGGTTTACGGCGCGGCGCAGGGGTTGTTATCCGCGCTGGCGGGTGCCGACTACGTGGCGCCTTACGTTAACCGCGTGGACGCACAGGGCGGGAACGGTATTCAGACGGTTAATGATTTGCAGCAGCTACTGAAAATGCACGCCCCGCACGCCAAAGTGCTGGCGGCCAGTTTTAAAACGCCGCGTCAGGCGCTGGACTGCCTGTTGGCCGGGTGTGAATCCATCACCCTGCCGCTGGATGTCGCGCAGCAGCTTATCAGTTACCCGGCTGTCGATGCCGCAGTAGCGAAGTTTGAGCACGACTGGCAGGGCGCGTTCGGACGAACGTCACTTTGAGCGACGCGTAGACGCCATCCGGCAACATGCCCGGGGCGCTGCGCTTGCCGGGCCTACAAACCATCGTAGGCCGGATAAGGCGTCAGCCGCCATCCGGCACCCGTAAATGCCTGATGGCGACGCGTTTGCGTCTTATCAGGCCGGCACCTGTGCTCCGCACACCTCGCAACCCGGATTGCGCATTAATTTCATTTCGCGGAACTGACAGGTCATCGCGTCGTACATCACAATTTTGCCGGATGCGGGTTGACCGTAATGCGCCAGCAATTTGATGGCTTCCATCGCCTGCAATGAACCGATCACCCCTATCAGCGGCGCCATGACGCCCGCTTCCACGCAGGTGAGGGCGTTCTCGCCAAACAGACGGCTCAGACAGCGGTAGCAGGGTTCGCCTTCCTGCCAGGTAAAGACGGTGATCTGTCCTTCCATACGGATGGCGGCGCCGGAAACCAGCGGCACTTTGGCGGCGAAACATCCGGCATTAAGCTGATTACGGATGGCAACATTGTCAGTACAGTCCAACACCAGATCGTGCCCGGCGATAAGCGCATTCAGCGCCGGTTCGTCCAGCAGGGCGTTGATCGGTGTAAGGGTGATATAAGGGTTGATGCGCGCCAGCGCCTCTCGCGCCGAATCCACCTTCGGCTGCCCGACGGTGGCATCGCTGTGCAGCGTCTGGCGTTGCAGGTTCGACACTGAAACGGTGTCAAAATCGAGCAGCGTGAGCTGCCCAACGCCCGCGCCCGCGAGGTACTGCGTTGCCGCACACCCGAGTCCACCCAGGCCAACGACCAGCACCCGCGCATCCTTTAGCGCTTCCTGTCCTTCAAAATCGAACCCTCGCAGAATGATTTGCCGGTTGTAGCGCATCATCTCCTGGTCGCTGAGTTCCGCCATTACAGGCCTCCAAATAGCGCGTTAAACGGCTCGACTTCCACCCATTCGCCCGCGTCAACGTTACCGCGATCGCGTTCCAGCACAATAAAACAGTTACCCATGCTAAAGGAGCTGAAAATATGCGAACCCTGGTGTCCCGTGGTGGTGACTTCCAGTTCGCCGTCAGCCGTGCGTTGCAGAATGCCGCGCTGAAAATCAAGACGACCCGGCGTTTTCTTCAGCCGTGAAGCGGTACGCACGCGCTGACGCGCTGGCAGACCGCTGGCGATATTGCCGCTAAGTTTCGCCAGCAACGGCTGCACGAGCTGATAGAACGTCAGCGCCGCAGAGACCGGGTTGCCCGGCAGACCGCAGAACCAGCTGTTGCTCAGTTTACCGAAGGCGAACGGTTTGCCCGGTTTAATCGCCAGTTTCCAGAACGCGATTTCCCCCAGCTCTTCGAGGATCGTTTTGGTGTAATCCGCCTCGCCCACTGAAACGCCGCCAGAGCTGATAACCACATCGGCCTGGCTGTCGGCTTCGATAAAGGCGGCGCGTAGCTGCTGCGGGTTATCGCGAATGATCCCGAGATTGATCACCTCGCAGCCTAACTGTTCAAGCATCAAGTGTACGGTTAAGCGGTTGGTGTCATAAATTTGTCCGTCGCCCAGCGGCTGACCCGGCAATTGCAGTTCATCGCCGGTGGAGAACAGCGCCACGCGCACTTTGCGCACGACCTGCGCTTCGGCGATGCCCAGCGAAGCCAGTACCGGCAGTTCTGCGGTGGTCAGGCGAGTCCCCGCCGGGAAAACCACGGCGTCATGGGTGATGTCTTCCCCACGGCGGCGGATGTTTTGTCCGTTACGAACGTCAGCGGTAAAACGGATGCCCTCGTCGGTTTGCTCCGTCTGTTCCTGCATGACCACCGCCTCACACCCCGCAGGCACCGGCGCGCCGGTCATAATGCGGATACAGGCGCCAGCAGGCCATTCCCCCTGGAAAGGTTGCCCGGCAAAGGCTTTCCCCGCCACCGGCAGCGGTTGACCAGCGGTCAGATCCGCCAAACGCACCGCGTAACCGTCCATTGCGGCGTTATCGAATCCCGGAACGTCCAGCGGGGAGACCACATCGTTTGCCAGGATGCGGCCAAAACAGTGAACCAGCGGCAGGGTTTCGAATGCCGTGAGTGGCGTAATGCGCGACAACATCTGGGTGAGCGCCGTTTCAAGCGGCATCAGTCCGGCGGTAAATTCCATGAAAACACTCCTGCGAGGCAAAATCGAATCCGTCTATTATGTCAGAAAATGCGGGCAGGCTGTATGCCACCTCAGACTTAGGGGCTGGCCCTTTACCTTTACATGCCGCCTGCATCTTTCTATATTCAAAAATCGAATCAATAACTCACAACAATTCTGATATTTATAGGGAAAGTTGTGTGCCACCGCTAACGGACGACAAATAATGGGCAAAGCAGTCATTGCTATTCACGGCGGCGCAGGCGCAATTACGCGCGCACAGATGAGCCAGGAGCAGGAACAGCGCTATATTCAGGCGCTGTCGGACATCGTCGAAACAGGACAGAAAATGCTGGAGGCGGGCGAAAGTGCGCTGGATGTGGTGACGGAAGCGGTGCGTTTGCTGGAAGAGTGCCCATTATTTAATGCCGGGATCGGCGCGGTTTACACGCGCGACGCCACCCACGAGCTGGATGCCTGCGTCATGGACGGCAATACGCTTAACGCAGGCGCTGTCGCTGGCGTTCGCCATTTACGCAACCCGGTGCTGGCCGCCAGGCTGGTGATGGAGCAAAGCCCGCATGTGCTGATGGTGGGGGACGGGGCGGAAGCGTTTGCGGCTTCCCGGGGGATGGAGCGCGTTTCTGCCGATCTTTTCTCCACGCCTGAGCGCTATGCGCAACTGCTGGCGGCGCGTGACGTCGGAGAAACGGTGCTCGACCATAGCGGCGCGCCGTTGGATGAAACCACCAAAATGGGCACCGTGGGCGCGGTGGCGCGGGATCGGTTTGGTAATCTGGCGGCGGCCACGTCGACGGGCGGCATGACGAATAAACTGCCTGGTCGCGTAGGCGACAGCCCGCTGGTCGGGGCTGGGTGTTACGCCAACAATGCCAGCGCGGCGGTTTCCTGTACCGGAACGGGCGAGGTGTTTATCCGCGCATTGGCGGCCTACGATATCGCCGCGCTGATGGACTACGGCGGACTCAGCCTGGCGGAAGCCTGCGAGCGTGTGGTCATGGAGAAATTGCCTGCGCTGGGCGGCAGCGGTGGGCTGATTGCCGTCGATCACGAAGGCAACGTCGCCCTACCTTTTAACAGCGAAGGCATGTATCGCGCCTGGGGATATGCCGGAGATACGCCAACGACGGGGATCTACCGGGAGTGAGGAGCAACAGGTGCCACACAGTCACGAATTAGACGCCAGCGACGTACTGGCGGTCAAAAATTTGAACATTGCGTTCGAGCAGGAGCAGCAACGCGTCAGCGCGGTGCGCAATGTGTCGTTTCGGCTTCAGCGAGGCGAAACGCTGGCGATTGTCGGCGAATCGGGATCGGGGAAATCCGTTACGGCGTTATCGTTGATGCGCCTGATCGAGCAGGCGGGCGGCGACGTTCACTGCGATCAGATGCTGCTTCGGCGGCGTAATCGCCAGGTCATTGAACTGGGAGAGCAAAGCGATGCGCAGATGCAGCGCGTGCGCGGCGCGGATATCGCCATGATCTTTCAGGAGCCGATGACCTCGCTTAACCCGGTATTTACCGTGGGCGAGCAGATTGCCGAGTCCATTCGTCTGCATCAGGGGGCGAGCCGCGAAGAGGCAATGGCGGAAGCGAAACGGATGCTTGACCAGGTGCGCATTCCTGAGTCGCAGGCCATCTTATCGCGTTACCCGCATCAGCTTTCCGGCGGGATGCGCCAGCGGGTGATGATCGCGATGGCGTTGTCGTGCCGCCCGGCGGTGCTGATTGCCGATGAACCGACCACCGCGCTGGACGTCACGATTCAGGCGCAGATCCTGCAACTGATCAAAGTGCTGCAACAGGATATGTCGATGGGGGTGATTTTTATCACCCATGACATGGGCGTGGTGGCCGATATTGCCGATCGCGTCCTGGTGATGTATCAGGGCGAAGCGGTGGAGACCGGCAGCGTTGAGCAAATTTTCCACGCGCCGCAGCACCCTTATACCAAAGCGCTGCTGGCCGCCGTGCCGCAGTTAGGTGAGATGAGCGGACACGATCTGCCGCGCCGCTTTCCGCTGATTTCACTGAACGATCCCGATCGTGTGGAGCCGCAAACCGAGCAGAACACGGTGGTGGCAGGCGATCCGATCCTGCAAGTGCGCAACCTGGTGACGCGTTTCCCGCTGCGCAGCGGCATTCTTAACCGCGTGACCCGTGAAGTGCATGCGGTGGAAAACGTCAGCTTTGATCTCTGGCCTGGCGAAACGCTCTCGCTGGTGGGGGAATCCGGCTGCGGTAAATCGACCACCGGGCGGGCGCTGCTGCGGCTGGTGGAGTCGCAGGCTGGCGAAATTACCTTCAACGGGCGGCGGATCGACACGCTTCCTGCCGGTAAGTTACAGCCGCTACGGCGAGATATTCAGTTTATTTTTCAGGACCCTTACGCTTCGCTCGACCCGCGCCAGACGGTGGGTTACTCCATAATGGAACCATTGCGGGTGCATGGTTTGCTGGAAGGCGAGGCGGCCGCGTCGCGGGTGGCGTGGTTGCTTGAGCGTGTAGGATTGCGCCCGGAACATGCGTGGCGCTATCCGCATGAGTTTTCTGGCGGCCAGCGTCAGCGTATCTGCATCGCCCGCGCGCTGGCGCTGAATCCAAAAGTGATTATCGCCGATGAGTCAGTTTCCGCGCTGGATGTCTCGATTCGCGGGCAGATCATTAATCTGTTGCTCGATTTGCAGCGGGAAATGGGCATCGCGTATCTGTTTATTTCACACGATATGGCGGTGGTGGAGCGCATCAGCCATCGCGTGGCGGTGATGTATCTGGGGCAGATTGTGGAAATCGGCCCCCGCCGGGCGGTGTTTGAAAATCCGCAGCATCCCTATACCCGTAAATTAATGGCGGCAGTACCGGTGGCCGATCCTTCCCGGCACAGGCCGCAGCGTGTGCTGCTGTCGGACGATATCCCCAGCAACATCCGTAAACGTGGGGAGGAGATCGCGCCCGCTCCATTGCAGTTAGTCGGGCCGGGGCATTATGTCGCGCGCCCGCAGGCAGAAAATGCGTTATCGCGTTTATAACATCTCATAAAACAGGCAGGGTTCAGGAGAATAATATGACAACATTTGTAACCCGTAATTGGCTGGTTGCGCTGGGCGTCGCTTCTGCACTGGCGGCATCTCCGGCGTTTGCTGCTAAAGATGTGGTGGTAGCGGTAGGCTCTAATTTCACCACGCTCGATCCGTACGATGCGAACGACACTTTATCGCAGGCGGTGGCGAAGTCGTTTTATCAGGGGCTGTTTGGTCTTGATAAAGACATGAAGCTAAAAAATGTGCTGGCTGAAAGCTACACCGTTTCCGACGATGGCCTGATCTACACCCTGAAGCTGCGCCAGGGGGTAAAATTCCAGGACGGCACCGACTTTAACGCGGCGGCGGTGAAGGCCAACCTCGATCGCGCGAGCGATCCAGAAAACCATCTCAAACGCTACAACCTGTATAAAAACATCGATAAAACCGAAGCGGTCGATCCGACTACGGTAAAAATTACGCTGAAACAACCGTTCTCGGCGTTTATCAATATTCTGGCGCACCCGGCGACGGCGATGATCTCTCCGGCCGCGCTGGAAAAATACGGTAAGGACATTGGCTTCCATCCGGTCGGCACCGGGCCGTATCAGCTGGATACCTGGAACCAGACTGATTTCGTGAAAGTGAAGAAATTTGCGGATTACTGGCAGAAAGGTTTACCTAAACTGGATACGATCACCTGGCGTCCGGTAACGGACAACAACACCCGCGCGGCAATGCTGCAAACCGGGGAAGCGCAATTTGCGTTCCCGATCCCATACGAGCAGGCGACAATTCTGGAGAAAAACAAAAATCTACAGTTGGTTGCCAGCCCGTCGATCATGCAGCGTTACATCAGCATGAACGTGACGCAAAAACCGTTCGATAATCCGAAGGTGCGGGAAGCGCTGAACTACGCCATCAACCGTCAGGCGCTGGTCAAAGTGGCCTTTGCCGGTTATGCGACGCCTGCCACGGGCGTGGTGCCGCCAGCCATTGCGTATGCGCAGAGCTACGCGCCGTGGCCTTACGATCCGGCGAAAGCGCGCGAACTGCTGAAAGAGGCGGGCTATCCGAATGGGTTTAGCACCACGCTGTGGTCGTCTCATAACCACAGCACCGCGCAGAAAGTGCTGCAATTTACGCAACAGCAGCTGGCGCAGGTCGGTATTAAGGCGCAGGTAACGGCGATGGACGCCGGGCAGCGTGCGGCAGAAGTGGAAGGCAAGGGGCAGAAAGAGAGTGGTGTGAGGATGTTCTACACCGGCTGGTCGGCTTCCACGGGGGAGGCGGACTGGGCGTTGTCACCGCTGTTTGCCTCGCAAAACTGGCCGCCAACGCTGTTCAATACTGCGTTCTACAGCAACAAGCAGGTTGATGACGACTTAGCGGCAGCGCTGAAAACCAACGATCCGCAGGAGAAAGCGCGCCTGTATAAAGAGGCGCAGGACACCCTCTGGAAAGAGTCCCCCTGGATTCCGCTGGTGGTGGAGAAACTGGTCTCAGCCCACAGTAAAAATTTGACGGGTTTCTGGATCATGCCGGACACTGGCTTCAGTTTTGATGACGCGGATTTGCAGTAAGCAACGCGCGCCCGATGGTTTTATCCGGCTTGCAGATGCAGTTCGTTGCAGGTCGGATAAGGGATTTACGTCGCCATCCGGCAAAAGGTTTGTAAAGGGAGCCTGATGCTTAATTATGTGCTTAAGCGCCTGCTGGGGTTGATTCCGACTCTGTTTATTGTGGCGGTGCTGGTGTTTTTATTTGTTCATCTGTTGCCTGGCGATCCGGCGCGGCTGATTGCCGGGCCGGAGGCTGACGCGCAGGTGATTGAACTGGTGCGCCAGCAGCTTGGTCTCGATCGGCCGTTGCATGTCCAGTTCTGGCATTACATGACTAACGTGTTGCAGGGTGATTTCGGCACGTCGATGGTGTCTCGGCGTCCGGTATCGGCAGAGATTGCCAGCCGCTTTATGCCGACGCTGTGGTTGACCATCACCAGTATGGTATGGGCGGTACTGTTCGGGATGACCGCCGGAATTATCGCCGCCGTCTGGCGTAATCGCTGGCCGGACAGACTCAGCATGACGCTGGCGGTAACCGGGATTTCGTTCCCGGCGTTCGCGCTGGGGATGCTGCTGATGCAGATATTCTCCGTTGAGCTGGGGTGGTTGCCGACCGTGGGCGCAGATAGCTGGCAGCACTATATTCTTCCCTCCATCACGCTTGGCGCCGCCGTTGCGGCCGTGATGGCGCGCTTTACCCGAGCGTCGTTTGTGGATGTCCTCAGTGAAGACTATATGCGCACCGCGCGCGCGAAAGGGGTCAGCGAAACCTGGGTGGTGCTGAAACACGGTCTGCGTAACGCCATGATCCCGGTTGTGACCATGATGGGGTTGCAGTTTGGCTTTCTGCTCGGCGGTTCGATTGTCGTCGAGAAGGTCTTTAACTGGCCCGGACTGGGGCGGTTGCTGGTTGATTCAGTGGAAATGCGCGACTACCCGGTGATTCAGGCTGAAGTGCTGCTGTTTTCCCTGGAGTTTATTCTTATCAATTTAGTGGTGGATGTGCTCTATGCCGCCATTAACCCGGCTATCAGGTACAAGTAAGGATGCGATTATTTAACTGGCGCCGTCAGGCGGTTTTAGATGCCATGCCGCTGGTCAAACCCGACCGGGTGCGTACGCCGTGGCATGAATTCTGGCGGCGTTTTCGCCGTCAGCATGTGGCGATGATCGCAGGGATATTTGTGCTGTTGCTGATCCTGGTGGCGATATTCGCCCGCTGGCTAACGCCTTTCGATGCGGAAAATTACTTTGATTACGATCGCCTGAATGACGGTCCTTCGGCGGCGCACTGGTTTGGCGTGGACTCGCTGGGGCGGGATATTTTCAGCCGCGTCCTGGTCGGGGCGCAAATTTCGCTGGCGGCAGGCGTTTTCGCCGTCTTTATCGGCGCGGCGCTCGGCACGGTGCTTGGGCTGGTCGCGGGCTATTACGAAGGCTGGTGGGACCGGCTGATTATGCGTATTTGCGATGTACTGTTCGCGTTTCCGGGCATTCTGTTAGCGATTGCGGTCGTGGCGGTGCTCGGTAGCGGTATTGCGAATGTGATTATCGCCGTCGCTATCTTTTCTATCCCCGCGTTTGCCCGTCTGGTGCGCGGAAACACATTAGTGCTGAAACAGCAGACGTTTATTGAGTCGGCGCGCAGTATTGGCGCCAGCGATGCGACGATTTTGTTCAACCATATTTTGCCCGGCACGGTCTCGTCGATCGTGGTCTTTTTCACTATGCGCATCGGGACGTCGATTATTTCTGCGGCAAGCCTGTCGTTTCTGGGGTTAGGCGCGCAGCCGCCAACGCCGGAGTGGGGGGCGATGCTCAATGAAGCGCGGGCGGATATGGTCATCGCGCCGCATGTGGCGATTTTTCCGGCGGTGGCGATTTTCCTGACGGTGCTGGCGTTTAACCTGCTGGGCGACGGGCTGCGCGACGCGCTGGACCCGAAGATTAAGGGGTGAATGTGGAACCGTAGGCCTGATAAGCATGTAGGCCTGATAAGACGCTTCAGCGTCGCCATCAGGCATTGCTCCGAATTGCGGCATAAATGCCTTATCCGCCTACGGGTTTTACGATAATTTGGGCGAATTAAACGCGGCTGCCCCACAGGTCATATTCGTCGGCGTTATCAACTTTTACGCGGATAACGTCGCCGGGTTTAACGTTGGTTTCACCGTTGAGGTAGACCGCGCCGTCGATTTCCGGTGCGTCGGCCATGCTGCGGCCAATCGCGCCTTCTTTGTCAACCTCGTCGATAATGACCAGGATTTCGCGACCCACTTTCTCTTGCAGACGTTCTGCGGAGATCTGCTGTTGCAGCTGCATAAAGCGGTTCCAGCGCTCTTCTTTCACCTCTTCCGGCACCTGATCCGGCAGCGCGTTCGCGCCAGCGCCTTCGATCGGGCTGTACTTGAAGCAGCCGACGCGATCCAGGCGCGCCTCTTTGAGGAAGTCGAGCAGCATCTGGAAATCGTCTTCCGTCTCGCCAGGGAAACCGACGATAAAGGTCGAACGCAGGGTCAGTTCCGGGCAAATCTCACGCCACTGTTTGATGCGCGCCAGTTGGCGATCGACAGCGCCCGGACGCTTCATCAGTTTGAGAATGCGCGGGCTGGCATGTTGCAGGGGGATATCCAGATACGGCAGGATTTTGCCTTCCGCCATCAGCGGGATCACGTCATCAACGTGTGGATAAGGGTAGACGTAGTGCAGGCGCGTCCAGATGCCCAGTTTTGACAACTGCTCGCAAAGGTCGACCATGCTCGTTTTTACCGGCTCGCCGTTGTGGAAACCGGTGCGGTGCTTCACATCCACGCCGTAAGCGGAGGTATCCTGGGAGATGACGAGGATCTCTTTCACGCCCGCATCGACCAGACGTTTGGCCTCGCTTAACACTTCGCCAATCGGACGGCTGACCAGATCGCCGCGCATGGACGGAATAATGCAGAAGGTGCAGCGATGGTTGCAGCCTTCAGAAATCTTCAGGTAGGCGTAGTGACGCGGGGTCAGCTTAACGCCCTGTTCCGGCACCAGGCTCAGGAACGGGTTGTGCTTTGGTTTTGGTACGTAATGGTGAACGTGTTCCAGAACCTGCTCATAGCTATGCGGCCCGGTGATTTCCAGCACTTTAGGGTGCACTTCACGGATCTGATCGACTTTCGCGCCCAGGCAGCCGGTGACGATCACCTTGCCATTTTCAGTCAGCGCTTCACCAATCGCTTCCAGAGACTCCTGTACGGCGCTGTCGATAAAGCCACAGGTATTGACGATCACCATGTCGGCGTCGTCGTAGCTCGGTACGACGTCATAGCCTTCGGTACGCAGTTCAGTCAGGATTCGCTCCGAATCAACCAGGTTTTTCGGGCATCCTAATGATATAAAACCAATCTTAGACATTTTTTTGTACAATTATTTGCTCACAATGCCGGGGATTATATAGATGCCGCAACTTTATAGCTACATCAGGTGGTCAAGTGATCGCCAAGAGAAAGGGACAACCAGAAATAGGCAGGTGGCGGCGGCAAAAGCCTATGCTGATGAGGCTGGCCTTGAAATGGTTGAAATTATTGAGCCTGGAGTAAGTGCTTTTCGTGGAAAAAATAGGGCGGGTAAGTTGGGCGACTTTATAGACGCCGTAAAAAATAATGCTATACCGTCTGACTCTTGGCTTTACTGCGAAAACCTCGACCGTCTATCACGCGATCAGGTAGATGAAGCACTTCGTTTATTCCTTGAGTTGATAGGTTTAGGGCTAACGATTGTCACAGGAATGGATCGGAAGGTCTATAACAGGGAATCCATCAGACAAAACCCTACTGATCTGATGATTTCTATTCTGATGTTCATCCGAGGCAATGAAGAGTCAGAGACGAAGTCTAACAGGACAGTAGGCAATGTTGTTGCTTTGGTCGAACGTCACAAAAAAGGGCTGCCAGTAAACATTAAATCAGTTGGTCGCCATCCTTTTTGGATAGATGATTCTGGTTCGCAATATGAAGCTGTCAAAGAACATCCTGTTTACTGGAGTATTGCTCGTGAAGCTATAGACATGTTTTTGGCAGGGGATGGTATATACACAGTAAAGAGATACCTTGATCAGAAATATCCAAATGGTTTGAAGGGGAAGGAGTGGGATTATCAGGTATTAAAGAAAATGCGTGATAATCGTGCGTTGATTGGGGAAAGGACTATCAATGTCGCTGGTGCTACTTACAAACTTGATAACTACTATCCGTGGCTATGTAAAGATGAAGCAGAGTTTTTAACCCTGGCTGAACGTAAGCAGCAAAACAACTACAAGGGTAAGAAAGACAAAGTAGAAGAAATCAAGTTGCTGTCAGGGCTACAGGTGTTGCGGTGTAGCAAGTGTGGAGGAACGATGCATTCCTTCATGAATCATGGTAGTGCTCGCTACATCTGTACGAATGGGGTTCACTTACAGAAAAACTGTTCTGGCTGGTCTATATCAGCTCAATTAGTTGAACATTGTACAATGATTTCACTACTGATCGCTTACATGGACAAGAGTCACAAGGATGGTATTGATACTACTGCGATAGAAGTAGACATTAGTAGAAAAGAAACATTGATAAGTGATCTTGAATCTCGCATAGCAAACACGGCTCAAGCAATAGCTATTGCTCCAGATGTTAGTGCGTTAGCGGTTCAACTGAATGCGTTTGATATGGAACGTAAAAACACTATCCTAGAAGTTGATAAGTTGAAAGAACGCTTACATTCATTGAAAGGAAAAGGATCTTTCGGTGTAGATGTAACTGAGTTTCTGGTACTTATTCAATGGGCTGTGTTTACAAACATGGAAGATACTGACAGGAATAAGATAAGAAAGATTATCAGTTCTATTATTGAAAGTGTTGTGGTTGACAAAACAGATGGATGTATAACTATAAAGATAAAGTATTATCATAAAGACGAATGGTTAGTGTTTGGTGGAGTGAACAGAAAACCTTATTGGGCTTTTACTGTAGAGTATTCTACTGATGATGAAATGGGTATCGAAGGCAAAAACTCTTCTGACTTTATTAGTAATCCGCTATTTCAGAAAGCAGTAGAACAACTGGATAGTATAGAACAGAGTTATCTAAATTTGTTTGAGACTGCCAATACTATGTTAGGTGTAGTCGGTTATAGTGAAATTCGTGGGTCTTCATTCTGGCCTAATACTGGACAATATGAACGGGTGAATGTTGAGTATGAAGGTGTTACGTATAGCATTGCGTTAAATGGTCGGGTTCCGAAGGTCATAGCCTCAGCATTGGAAGCCACTGGATTATCACGTAAAGACTTTATAGCACGTTTTAAGGTTTGCAAGGCCGAGAAAAGGTAAGTATAAAAAGGTCAAAGTGGATTATGAAGATATAGAATATATCATTTAAATTAACAGTTTTTTAAATTCTCAATTATTTGTGGGGTAAAGTTTATGAAAGCTAAAGAGCAAAAAAATTTAGAAAAGGATGCAGCAGTAGAAGAAAAACGGAAATTAATCAGAGACGTGATTGAAACTCTGGCAGAGAAAGGTATCCCGCCTGAAATAACTCTCATGAGGGCAGGGCAGGTTAAGGGCAGAGGTTCTTCCGCTCTTGTTAGCACTGCACCAAATCAACGTATCAAGTGTGTGTACAATAGTACAGAATACATAATTCCGGTAGTTGGTAACGTCAGCTATGCTACCAAACAAGCGATTGTCGAATCTGGCCTCAACCGTGAACAGTTTATTGGAAAATACAAAGTCGCTTAATGAACGTGCATACAGAGTACAAGAAGATGGTAATACAGTATTCAAAGTAGAATCAAATGGTATTGCATGGTCATTACATGCGAGTAGAAAGAAAACCATTGATGAGCTACTACATTACATGAATATGATGATGGTTGGAAGAGAACCAGAAGGATTTGATTATGTGCTTAACGAAGATATGATTGAATGGATTGACTAGTACTGAAAGAGGGTAAGTGATACTCCTTAGAATTTGGTCTTACTTTTCTAGTATGGGTTCATCATTGCAACGGTTTATTCAGTATTGAATATCTTTAGATGATAGAAACCCCTTACGGGGTTTTGTTGTATCTATAACTTTGAATAGTACAGAAAGGATTTAGAAAGGTAGATTCCTTATTTAAAACTACATTTTGACCTCACCAGACACTCTGTGTGAGGTTTTTTTGTATAAGGGAATACATTTCCGTGCCTGAAGAGATCAGACGCGTACTGAGCGTTACAGGAGACATCGTGAAGTTTCACTTAAGTAAGTGAAGACTGTGCCTAAGCTATACACTTGCTGCTGTAGAAGGCAAATAGGTTATGAGGAAAAGAGAGATAATATCTTTGATTCAACTACTTGTGTGCTTTTTAGGATAATCAACTGAAAATCGATTAAAAAAAGAGGAAAAAAAACAATAGGTTCAAGCAAATAAAAAATGATAATCAATAGGTGATGGTAGCACAAAATTAATAAAAAATCAATATTGGAAATTACAATTTCGCACCCGGTGGGTTTGATTTTTTCTATAATTCATATTACCACTTTAGAACGTAACTTGTCAAAATCTTGTTTGATTTCATTTAAGTAGCTTTTTGACTAAGGCGTTCTCAGCTCTTACTATAGCAACTGTCAGCACCAAATGGCTTCAAGACACGAGTAAAACAACAGATCACAGGAGGTAGCCCATGAGATGACTTTTAATTTAGCAAAGAAAAGGGGGTCTATATGACCGTATCAAAAAGTGGCCGTGTGCCAAAAACAATCAAAGAAGCCGTACAAGAACAGTTCAGTCGCATGGGGGAAAGCTACACTGTAAGCATGAAGTGGAAGAAGTCTGAAAGCGTTGCCTACTTTAGTGTATTTCGTGAGTTGCCAAATGAACCAGAACCAATAATCTATACATTTGCTATTCATGGTGATGAAATACGCTACACAAGTTGTGATGTGAACACCTGTGAAGCGACTCAGCTATCGTTAGCCTATTCAGAGGATGCGTTCTTTCAGTTCATGTTCAAATGTGATCTACCATTGGATTTCGATACGTTTACAGAAATTATGCGTTTGATCTCATTGTATGGATTAGACGTCACTGCCTTCTATAAATAAGTAGAACACGAGGCATTATGTGGTGCCTCCGTTATATCAACTCCTATTTTTGTTAGCCACTATAAATAAGACTACAAGAATAGGAGGATTGATTATGACTTGGTTTGGTAATGTACTCGCAACGATACTTTATATATGTGTACTATTCCCATGTTGGATTGTACTACATTCGCTTTTTATGGTTTTAGTAGTATTGCTACTGCCATTGAAGGTTCCAGCTATAAATAGATATGTAATGACAAAAATGAAACGCCAAAAATAAATATGATATAATATCATTATAATTCCTCCAATAATTTACCCCAATCCATTGGGGTACTTTTTGTGTGGAAAAAATTGGAAAAAGTTTAACAAAAGGACATTGTTATGAAAGAAAAGAAAACGATTAGTGTAGGAGTAAGGTTAAGTCCTACACAGGAAGCATATCTACAAAAGCTAATCAGCGAAGGCAGGGCTTCAACAATCTCAGGTGCCATTCAGTACTTAATCAATCAACAAGTGATCTTAGGAGGGAAATAAAAAGAAAGGTTTAGTTACTTCACTTTAGCAAAAGTAACGCAGGTGTACTAAACACGGATGATAGTACATTATTAAAAAGGAATTTAAAATGGAAAAGGTAAATGACCTAAAAGGAAAACACAACGAACTATCTTTATATAAAGAAGCATATACGTACTGGAACGCTATGCATGATAGAGTGAGAAATAAAAGTCACTATGGCAATGTATCAATCTGTGATGAATGGTACAAATTTAGTAACTTCTATCATTGGATGGAAAGTACTGAATACAATGAAGGTTGGCATTTAGATAAAGATATAATGGGAGGGAACATATATAGTCCTGATACTTGTTTATTTGTACCGCAGGAAGTAAATCAACTATTCCGTAATGTCAAAACAAAATATAACACTGGTGTAGTTAAAAATGGTAATGGTTATCAGGCACAAGGCCGTTTTAATAAACAGTTATATAAATTTGGTACATATCCAACTATTGAAGAGGCACACTACGCATATGTAGTAGGTCGTAAACAGTACATTGGACAACTTGCGATGAAGTACAGTAACTTTACTAAACTTAGCTCTGTACTATTCAAACTATCAAAATAATAAAATGGCCTGTAGTGGGTGGAATCACTACAGGCCAATGATTAATTAAAACAGTTTACAGGATTATTTATCATGGCTAAAAAAGAAAAGATTTATAACAATACTAAGTTAGAGGCAGCACTAAAACGTGTTACTTATAGTGGTCTAACATCAGAAGCAACGATTATTATCAATCAAACTATTCAAGAGTGTAAGTCTCTTGGTAAGTACAAGTTACCTGTTAAAGATGTGTTCTACATCGTCAAACACGCTACAGAGCTTTCTAAAGCACAAGTAGAGCATTATCTAAGCCTAACCCGTGCAGATCAGATGAAGAAGACAACAGCAAGTGTATCGTCTATCGAGAAGTACAAGATGGCCTGTACTGAAGTAGCTAAAGCACTGGATAAGTTCGTAGAAGAAGGTGGTATTTTATGTGGACTCAAGAAAGCTCTACCAGGTAAGCCATTAACCGACGAACAGCAGAGTACGGTACTGGAACTATTGAATAACAGGAAGTCTGCTAAAGAGTTGATAGCGTATCTACAAACCATTGTATAACCGTAACTATGGGAATATGGATATCATTAAGTAATTGTTTTTATTAAAATTAATAACCATAACTATAACCGTAACATAAAATGAGAAAATACGGTTATTATTTTTTTAAGTGCATAATCATTCAATATATAGTGGTTGTGGTGCGTAAAAATGACAATATATAGTGTTTTATGCAGTGTGAGTGAATAACCGTAACTTATATTAATATTAACTTTAAAGTATAAGTGTCTTACTGATATTCAGTCTCTAAAGAGCCTATCTTCGCTTTGCTCGTTAGTCTCTATAAAAACCAAATATTAGATCGTAACGTTGCGTTTTTCTCGCGAGTACTCGAAAACACGCAAGGCGTTAACTACTCGCTTTGCTCGACAGATGATAGTACTGAAAGTGATTGTGGTCGGTACTGCGTACCTAAAGTCTTCGTGAGTAACTACGCGTCGCCTTGCTCCTTGTCGGGGGATCGGGCTGTTTAAGCCCTTACTTGAGGGAAAAAGTACTCATATCTATCTACTACTTATAGTAGTGATTTTACTTAAACTCAGCACTCAGTTGTATTGCTTAACTGCATGAAAAAGGAGCACAATGCATGCATCTAACATGTCAGTGATTGATGCAGTGGCTTTGGCTATCACTGATTATCTAATTGGGGGAAACAATGAGTTTGGCGTCTTTAGCAACAAAGTACAAAGATGTATTAACTATAAGTTTTTCAGTACTTTCATTTATCATCGCATGTACGTCCTTGTTTTTTTCAGGCAGGACAGCATGGCATGATAGATCGAGGTTAAAAATAACAGGACGAGTTGTATACGAACCGGTTTACGAAAAGGCATATAAAATTGAAGTGACAGTTCTTAATGTTGGCAGACGTGATGCTGTGTTGGAAGGAATTCTATGCCACTATGAACGTGGTAGAACACGACATAGCTATGAAAAAGAAGGTATTGTTATCAAAGAGAAGCAAAGAGAAAAATTTCAACTAGAATATCGTGATTTAATCCTTTCGGATGATGAGGGTGAAGTCTATCAGCTAGAGAATATTACTATATTAGATATTGAAGGGAAAGAGCATGAAATACCTAACTCTTATGAGCTTATATCGAGGTTTTCTAAAGATAGGTGATATTAGTACAATAAATTAAGTATGGAATGTTTATAAAAAAGGTAAGGTTATGCAAAGTGCTGCATATAAGTTAGAAAATAATATATCAATAATAACATTGATCACATTTCTGTCATATGCGACATATGTATTTTATAAACTTGGCAACTCTGTTTATTATGGATATCCAATAAGTTTAATATGGATAGATTTCAATTCGTTAGTATTAACCCTTGTGCAGAATGCAATTATAATAATTGCAGTTTTTTTGTTGTTAAGAAATGCATATAGAAGTTCGAATACTCTATTTCATAATATTACTGTAATTAGTGCTGGAATGATGGCACCTATGCTAATATTGGGTGACATATTATTAGAGTGGAAATTCTTTATCATAAACTTGATTTTATTTGTATCAATATTCTTACTAAATAGTTGTCTTAAAAAAACATTCCAAAAAAAATCAAGATCATTTTTTTCAAAATGGACAGTGTGGACTTTAATAACTTATTTCTTTCTGGCTTTTTATATAGGTAATTATACGCCAAATGTTTTCAACCACATATATACAGGTGAAGATGAAATAATAATTAGTACAAATGGAAGTGAGGCTCTATTGCTTTCCTGTGATAGCGAAGGTAATAAAACAATAAAAATAAAATCTATCTTAGATAAAAAGATACATAGTAAAAGCAACGATATCCTAGTTAGGAATTGGTTTGTATCTGAATGTCTACATTATGATACTATTCGTAGTTCTTATTTGTGAAACCAGAAAATAAAGATATAGCAATATGACGGATGATGTGAAGTATAAAAGAAACGTAATAGGACATAAATCATTTTTTAGGGTAATGAATTTCTCTAAGACCCTATTCGAGGCGTACATGTAAAATTAAGCTCAAGGTTTTTTGTATTCAAAATAATTCTTAAGATGTTTTCCACCTCTTAAATATGAATTAACAGCGTGAATAGTATCTGTGTATGGCGATGTAACGTCCTCAGAACAGTAAAGCCGCTGTTGATATCTAATTAAACCATTTACTAAATTGTTTATATCTTGGAAAGCTGGTGGTTTTTTATCAGGTGAATAACTTGGGAAAATATCATTTTCGATAGGCTCAAAATTGGGTGCATTTCTCTTTAGTATTTCATCAAGATAAATAACGATATTGTGAATGCAGGTGAATAGTATATGACTTTGATCAAGTGCCATTATGAGTTGTTCTTTTTTTAATGGTAGTAGTTCCCAGCCATAAGTTGAAATATCTTCTATGGCATTTCTTATTTCACGGTAGAGTTTATTATGCTCATGTAGCTGGGTTTTTAGAGTGTTTAGACGGCGAGTTAAGGTCATATTGAGATTGCTTTTTTCCCCTTCTAGTTGAAGAATACCTATACCACCATTGACATATGATTGGACATCATGATCAAGTAAATTTATTGAGTTTAAGTCTAAATTTTTCTTAAAGTTAGGGATTAAATCCAACTGAAGCCTTTTCACTAGATCATAACCATCCTTTTTAATTATATCGGTAAAATAATCTCTGGCAATTACAAAACCTTTATAAGCGGCTATAGCCATTACTATATTGGCACCTGTACTTATCCAGTCAGACACGCTTCCCCATTCAAATCCGTTATAATCAGAAAAAAGTACTTTAACTAAAACTAAAATTGTTATCCATAACAGTACTATGACAGTGATTACTAAAGAATGATTTAATTTCTTAAAGTTCATCGATCTGTTGTCCGACACTAGAAAACGAAAAGTGCCAGCACTTTACCATAAAGTCAATTGTGAAGTACACTTATGATGCTTACCCCTACTATAAAAGGGTTGGTTTGTTTTGGGCTATGGTGGGGGTAAGCGACTATCACAGCATAGAAAAGGATTCTATTATGTCACGTACAAATTTCATTAAGTCATTAGGGGCAACATGTAAAAACTGGACATGGAGCTGGTCTTTTATTGATGAAGTAAACAAAAAGGTGATCTTTGGGGCATGGGATGATCTTAGAACTGAAGATGGTACAAAGGCACTTATATTATCTGATGATTGGAGTGAGAATGAACATGGTCGAGCTAACTTAGGTTACGTTCAGGCTCGTGAGCATTTAAATAAAGTTATGTTTGAAGGTTATCAACTTTATACATTCCGGCAAAAACGTAAAAAGAACAACGACGAGAGGAAACCCGCTAAGATCGAATCATTTGTATCAAGAGTCGAATTAAAGTATCTGGTACGGGATGGTAAATGTTGGTATGCCACTGAACAAGAGCAATATAGCTATACACCAGAAGTAGAAGAAGAATACTTTGAAGGTGATAAAAAGGAAAAGTGGAGTACATATTACGAACGAAATCCAAAAGCACGTAGAGAGTGCCTTGAACATCACGGTTATAGTTGCAAAGTCTGCGATTTCAATTTTGAGAAAGTGTATGGTGATATGGGGAAAGAGTACATTCATGTACATCACATTAACCCTATTGCGACAATCAAGAAAAAATACAAGATTGATCCAAAAAACGAACTTGTACCTGTATGTGCGAATTGTCATGCGATGCTTCATATTGGTACTGAGACCCTACGAATCGACGAACTTAAAAAAAGAATGAGAAAGAAATAAGAGGATTGGCAACAGGGGGAGAATATATCAACTAAAATGGTAATTCTCCCTAATTACCAATGTCCTCAATCGTTCCATCCAGTACAGAACCAAGCGGTGAAGTAGAAGCCATCACTCTCTATCGTCTGTATCGTGTATGGACGAACCCACGTAAACCCTTTAAATACCCACTGGTCTGAATGCTCAAATCTCTGTATACCCCGCCTGATTGCCGGATCAACTTACCTCATACCCCTTACGCTGTGTATATGTACAGTATCTCGTAAAAAAAGCATCTCGACTCACTTAAAAATTAAAAAACTATAAATATCATTAAGTTATAATGATCGTTTTTGTCTATTAAATATTGATAATTGATCGTTATTAATTGAGTTAATGTAAAAAATGATCAATAATCAGTAGGTTATAAGAATAAAAGGATAGAATGCAATGTTAAAGAAAACCCTTATCGCAGTACTGTTAGCTCTCAGTACTGGTTGTACGACCACACACAGTTTCATGGACAAGGCGATGATTGGTTATGTTGAAGGTCAGGCCATTGTCATGTTTCCAGCAGGTGAGCTTAATAGTGTAAAGATGTACCGTCCGCAGTTTCACAGTGATTGTGGGAAGGTCTATGACAAGATTTACCAGATGGACAATGGCAGTACGGGATGCTTGATTCGGGAATCTCGTATTGCTGATCTACACCCTTATAGAGCATATAAGTAAAGAAATTCCCAATAAGGCCGATACTGCTCATGATGGGATAGAGGGTATGATGAACACATAGACCGGACAATCTATTATGAGAAATTTTATCTTAAGTGCATTAATTTTTATTCCGTTTGCAACGATAGCAAATGAAACCGAACTTACAAAGTTGAAGGAAAAAGCAAGTCCAACAGAGAGTGAAATTGGTGTTAAACATTGCGATCTATCCACCTTTAATATTGTAGGCGGTAAAGTAGTGTATGAAGATACATTCGAAAAAGAAGCTGTAGTTGTTGATCATGGGAAAAGCTTTAGTATTAATGCGAGTATCTACAATGTTGATTCACCAGCTCTTATGTATAATTTTGATAATGATGAAATGATTGTCTTATCAGCGAATTCTGGTGATTTTTCTTTTAGCCGTGTTAGAGAGTTGAGTGATAACTCATTAACTTATAGATTAACGAATGAAGCGACCAAGCGAGTGTTCTTTGCATCTAACTGTGAACAAGATTAAATTCGTTATCACTTTATCCTATAGCCGCATGGCTATAGGATAAGTTTATATAAATAAAATTCATTTATTAGCATTGATCGTCGTTATGGACAGTTATATAGTGTTCCAGAAGGTAATATATAACGACATGAAATGTAAACCTCCCAAGTAAAATCTAAATACCTCATGGTTTTTATTCTATGGGGTATTTTATATGGAAATTTTCAAGCATTACACACCACATATTCAGGCCAATACTTACGGCTTTGAACCTACCCCAAAATATCTATCTTGTTGTTTAGTAAGTTAAACAAAAAATCGCTTAAGTGAGAATTATTATCAGGTTCTCCCTGTGAAATCAAAGAATTCGAGTTTCCGCCGCGAATCCTTTTGAAAATCCGTGAGGTTTTTTAATCAAAACAAACAAGATGAAAGATAAATACTATCGAATGAAAACTACAGTTCAATTTATTAAACATGGTGTTAAATAATGGCAAAAGTAAAAGATGATGGAACCCGCTATACATGGCAGGAAATAGCCGACCGTTTCGGCGTAGAGAATTCTACAGTCTCTCGTATCTGGTCAGGTAAAGGGCTTGATATAAATTGGCCTAAAAAGTTGGTGGATGATTGGCTATTAGCAAACGTGATCGAACCACTACGCAACGGTGATACAAAAGGACAAATACAGAAGGCAACTCTACGTAAATTAGAAGCAGAAGCGGATATAAAGGAATTGGAACTACGCCAACAGTCTGGCGAATTAATTCCAGTAGCAGTAGTACAGCAAACATTATCTCAATATTTTTATCAACTACGTCAGGTACTAAGAAGTATCCCGGCAAGTAGCTATGTAGAACTTTTCGAATCACAAGACGCATTGGAATTAAAAATGAAATTACAGGACAAGATCGATTCCCAATTAGAGGAGATAGGATCATACGAATACGAAGGAACGTATAGTGAGGAACAGCTACCAGAAGATGATGAAGGTACTAACGAAAGCGGCGAAATCGTTATTACCTCCGAAGAAACAGAAACCCGCCGATTGGGTGGAGAATAATTTAGTATTCCCCGATGGTGAGTTACAAGGCCAGAAAGTAAAACTATTCGAATTTCAAAAGAAACCAATCAACGACATTGTTAATCCAAGAGTACGAAAGATTGTACTCATGAGCAGTGCTCAGTTATTAAAAACCACAGTACTACAAAATTCGATGTACTACTTCCTTGCCAATGATCCGAGTAATCAGATCTTTGCCGGGGCAACGGCAGGAACTACAAGTAAATTCAGGACGGGTAAATGGCAATCAGTTATTGAAGCGTGTCCAGTACTGAAGAATCTCGTTAGTAATAAGAATGATAAGAACTATACGAATAACGATAAAACACAACAAAACTTAGATGGTACGTTTACCTACTTTCTCACTCTTGGTAGTAGTGCACAACTACGTGGCCTTACAGCCCCCAGAGTGTTCTTAGATGAAGTCAGTAATGTTGATGCAGAAGGGGGGGAAGGTAATCCGCTCAAACTCGCAGAGCAGCGTACAAAGGCATTCAGTACACCGTTAATCATGATTTGTTCTACGCCACTGGATGAAAATGACCTAATCACTCAGCAGTACGAACAGAGTAATAAACAGAAGTTTTATGTGCCTTGTCCCCATTGTGAGCATTCACATGAGTTAGTTTTTGAAAGCGTAAAATTTGACTGGAAAGTTATTGATGGCGGTCGCCGTCGCATACCAGACGCAGAAACAGCAAAATTACTATGTCCGAAATGTAGCAATGAAATTAGTGAAGCTCAACGTGTACGGATGATAAAAAAAGGACATTGGATAATAACTAATCCAGAAGTAACGGATATCATGGGCTATCACATTAGCCGCTTATACTCACCGATTAACTCAATTCGTTCAATAGTACAGGACTTTGCCGAAGCACATTATACTTTCGATCTTGCCAGCTTTTACAATAACGTACTTGGACTTCCTTATATTGATAAAGAGAATATCGATCACGATTTGGTACTACTTGAAAATCTACGTGATTCATCAATTGATATTGATAATATTCCTGATGATGTATTGGGTATCGTACTTGGTGTGGATCAGCAATTAGATCGCCTTGAGGTAACTACACTAGGGATAGGTGAAAAAAATCTATATGTGTTAGATAACCGTAGTATTCATAGTATCGACTGCACTAAAATTGAAGCACCCGCATGGAGTAAATTAACTGCATTTTCACAAACTGCATTCAAAACCGTATCCGGTAAACCACTTAAAGTACTGGCAGGTTTCGTTGACAGTTCTAACGGTAATGCAACGAATACAGTATACCGCTATTGTGGTGCGTCGCCTATCTTTAGACCTATTAAGGGGGCTGCCAGTTCTACCGCCCCACTATTCAAACAATCAACTGCTGGTGGTCACACGCTAATTAACCTAAACGTTAACTTAGGTAAAAGTAACATACGCCAGCTACTAAACAGGGCTGTATCCGATAGTGATAATTCTAAGGAAGTACAACTACATTTCTCACATTCATTAAATGATGACTATTTTATTCAATTATCAAGTGAAAAACGCATCATTAAAGGTGGTAATTGGATGTGGGTTAAGAAGGTATCGAGTCAGAGAAATGAAGCATTGGATTGTTTAAATTACTCTTTGATTTGCTTTCAGTGGTATCTATCTAAACTTGGTAATCAGCCATTCAGACAATTACGTGAATTTAATGCAAAACAAAAAGCAAAAGCCATAAATACAGACATAAATAAGGAAGAATCCAGACCACTTACTAAACAGCGTGTAGTAAGACCAAGTAGACGCAGTGGGGGATTTTTTAAATAAGGAAGAAATACAATGGCAATTGTTCGCAAAGTTGATTTGAAAGGCGATATTATCAAAGGCGAGACGATTACTTTTAACTATCCGGTTGGTACTGATATCGATATTATCAGTCCAGAAGGTACAAAAACATCATACACCTATCCCTTCCCCGATATTGATACTAATACGTGGTTGCCTGGTATATGGACGGCAATTATTGAAAGTCCTAATGTATATGGTGTACAGCAGTTTGAAGTAACCGATCCGACCGCAAAAGCCTCAGAATATAATGATCTCATTCAGATCATAAAAGATATTGACCAAATAACATTAGACCGTATTAAGGGTAATGGTGTCATTAGTCAAACAATTCAAAATAAATCGTTAACATATGAAAGTAGTGAAGTGCTATTACGTCTACGCTCAATCTATGTAAAACGTGCCAATGATTTAATTACAGATATGAAAGGACTAAACGCAGGTAGCCCTATTAAATCAATTACTACATTTAACAGGGGGCGTTAATGTTCGGATGGAACAAAGAAAAGAAACCAGTAAAAGAAAAACTAAAAGTTGAAAAAACACCACTAATGAAAAACAACCCAATGAAACGTGCTATGACTTCCCTAAACATGGGTTCAAATAGTCCTGTAATTTCATTTGGTTTTAGTGCTGGTAATCAGGCTGGCAACATTAATGCAATCATCAATCGCACTCTCCCGATAATGGTAGCGGCAAGCCGAGAGCTATCAATTAAAAACGGTATTGTTAAAAAGTATGTTGCTACTAATTCAGCAGGTGTAACGGGTGCTGATGGCTTGTACATACGCCCTTGTTCTCACAGTTCTGATGATGATGCAGTTAATCAGGAAATTAATAAGCAATTAGAAGATGCGTTTTATAAATGGGCTGAAGATCCAAAAGCGTTTTCACGTTGCGGTACATTAGATATCAGTACTTTCCAACGTCTGGTTGAACGTACACGTAGTATAGATGGTGATTGCTTTGTAAGAATTCATAGTGGTAACGATGGTATGCCGCAAGTAGAGATCATTGATTCAATGCGTATTGCTACATATGACAACCAGTTATTACCGTCAGGTAACTTTATCAGTAATGGAATTGAATATGATGTTGGTAGTAATCGCCCGGTTGCATACTGGATTACTAAATATAACCCAATTACATATCAGTACTTAATCGGTGAACGTGAACGAGTACCAGCAGATGAGATACTACATCTATTCCAGCAGGACTACCCGACACAACAGCGTGGTATTCCAGATGTACACGCAGGGACTGATAAACTCAAAGAACTTGAGGAATTTATGAGTGCTGCAATTACTTCCCGTAAAGTGGCTGCGTCAGCAATGGCATTTATTACAAATCCAGATTCTGATGATATAGATTTAGTTAAGGGTGATGATATTTCATATTATGAACAGGATTATTTGAATCCAGCAGCTATTGTAGAACTACAGGCTGGTCAGGACATAAAAACTGTCAACCCCACTCAGACTACTGATGGTATCAACGAATTTGTAGATAATCAATTAATGATGATCGCAATGGGGCTTGATATTACTAAGCAATCTCTAACCAGTGATACAAGTAATGCCTCTTTTAGTGCTGCAAAGTTAGTAGATAAATTACAACAATCGACATTTAAAACTCGTACTAATGCGTTAATCGTTTCTGTACTTAAACCTCTTTATATTAAGTGGTTAAAGGCTGCAATGATAAATAATAGTGCATTAAGCAATTTAAATTTTAGTGACTTTGACAAACTTACACACGCCCAATATGTACCAACTCGTCAAATTTCTTTAGATCCATATAAAGATCTTCAAACAGAAGTTTTGGCAATTCAAAACGGAATTAAGAGTAAAGCAATGGTTATTAGTGAAATGGGTTATGACCCGGCGGTAGTCATGGAAGAAATAGAAAAGGAAAAAATGGAAAATGGAATTGAAACAAACTCAACAAGTGAGGGCGATCAACTTAAGTAATGCTATTGATGAATCATCCCGAACAGTAGAACTTTCCTTTGCCTCAGAAACTCCCGTAGAACGTGAAATTAATGGAACTCTATATAATGAGATCCTTCTATGTAATCCAGAGAATGTAGTTTTAAGCCGTCTGAATGATGGCTCTCCCGTTCTCGTTGAACATGACCCATTGCGGCAGGTTGGAATTGTAGAAAATGCTCGCGTAGATATGGATAAGGTATGCCGGGCAACAGTTCGATTTAGTACTTTGGGTAGTGCTCAAACTATCTTTGGAATGATTGTAGAAGGTATCAGACCTAAGATCTCAGTTGGCTATAACATTCGTGATTATTATTTCGAAGGTAATAACTTAATTGTTACCCGATGGGAACCTTATGAAATTAGTTCAGTAAGTACTCCAGCAGATATTAGTGTGGGAATTGGCAGATCACTAAATAGTAATAATGAAATAAATTTAGAGGATCACCAGTTCATGGAAGAACAAGAAAATAAAGAAATCGTGGAAGAACAACCAGAAGCGATTGAAGAAGAAGTAATTACTCAGGAAGTAAAAGACGTTGATACAGAAGCCGAGCGTTCACTATCAATTGAAACAATTGTTGATGCTGTAAAAGAATCACTAAATAAAGATGTGGAAGAAAATCGTGTACGCGAGCTTCAGTCTATTTCGGGTGTGTTAGGGATTAACACCGAAGAAGCAATTAAAAACGGTGTAAGCGTAGAGGAATTTAAACGCTCACTAAATAAAGAAACACAATCAATTGATAAGGATATCAAAATGACTCAAAAATCTCTAATTGAGCAGGGACTACGCTCACTAAAAGGTGAAGTGAATGAATTAGATTCTTTCGAAAAGGGAACTCGTGGTTATAACGCCAATATGAATGAAATGGTGCGTTCTACTGCTAATACTACATCTACTGTTACCGCAGCAGGTCTTGTTAAAGAACAACTATCTGATTCATATATTCGCGAACTATTGGCACGTACTGTACTTGGTCAGCTACCCGTTACCGTATTTGGTGGTCTTGCAGGTCTTGGCAACTTCTCTATTCCAGTTGCTAACGGTATGACTCCCGGAGCACGTTTCTATGGTGAAGATGAAGCAGTGGAAGATGGTTTCGAATCATTCACCAAAATCACCCTAAAACCAAAAATGTTTGCAGCGGGTATCAAGATCACTAAAGCAATGCTACTAAGCAACGCTGCCACCGAACGTTATGTTACCGATGAACTACTACGCCAGTGTGCTGATGGCCTTGAAAAAGCAGTATTCGCACAACTATCTACTACCGTTCCTGTAGTTGAAACTGAAGAGGTAGGTGTCATTACCGAAGCAGACGTACAAGCGGCAATTGAAGTATTGGGTACTGCTAACGTGGATGTAAACCGTTGTGTGGCTATCGTACATCCGGCAATGTTAGCAAAACTACGCCAGTACGCTGTACTTGGTAACACCGCAGCCGTTAGTGCTGTCGCTGGTCATCGCTATGAAATGTGGCTATGTGATGAAGTCAAAGTAATTGAGTCTACTTTTGTTGACCAGGATACCGTACTAATTGGCGACTTCTCAGAGCTAATTTTCGCAAACTGGAATGACGGACAAGAATTGGATTTTGACGATACTACATATCGTTCAGCACAAACTATCGCTATTCGTTCCTTCCAGTATTTGGATACTGCGATTGCACATGAAGAATCATTTGTACAAATCAAATTAAAAGCATAATAAGTTATGAGAGCATTTAATGAAAATCAAATAGATACTTTTCTAAATGCTTTCGGTCAAAATATTATAATCTCTAATGGGGCGACATTTCGCGGGATCGTGGAATCTCGCCCCATTGTCATTGAAGGTACTGAAGGATTAATTGAAAGTACAGAGCTATATTTTGCCGCAAAGAAGTATGAAGAAATAGTATTAGGTACACAGGTTTCATTAGTTATTGATGATTCAGAGGCTGAAGTTGTACCAAGTCAACTAAATACCTACACAATTTATAATATTGAAAATGATTTAAGCGGGATGATTAATTATTACTTCCGCATGGAGTAAGATTATGAACCTAACCGAAAATGTAAAGGTGAGTACCCTTTATGTACTTAATAATATTCAACCTGTAACTAATAGTTTAAGTACTGGACGCGGCAGGGATGTTTTTTCATTAGTTACCTTTGACTACCAATTAGAGGCCGCAAACTATTCAGGAAACACCAGATTAAAAGGACAATTTAATATGGAGTTTCTTGTTAGTCCTATGCCCGGTAATAAACAGCCATTATCCGGTTATGACGAAATCGTAAAGTACTTTGATGATAATTATCTACCCGTATTCATTGGAAATAACATAAATGTACTATGGGTTAACTACGGTAGCAGTACATTAATAACAGATAAAACTACAGGGAGTAGTTCTATTGTTTTCACAATAAATATTGAAGCGATAGAGAAAAGAATTTAAGGATGAATTATGGCAGATATTTTTAGTGGTAAACACGTTAAGATTTATTATAACGTCGATACCGGAAACAGGGCAGTAGTCACAGCAGGTAATATTGAAATCTCGCAGCTCGCACAGTATCCATCTTTCAGTATGGGAAATGAAGTAGCAAAGATTGAAACGTACAATGATGAATACGCAAATGCGATTACTGGACAACAGACCGTTGACGAAATCGAAATTGTAGTTAATTACGTACCAACAGATACAACACATCAATTCCTTGATGCAGCATATGACAATGGACAGGAATTTCAAATCACCATTTTCTATAACGAAGATCTGGAAGCCGGTCGCCTTGAGAGTGTAATGGTTAATGGTGTACTTGCCAGTCGTACCATTTCTGGGGGGAAGGATGCGGTAGTAACAATGTCATATAGTTTTGCACCTACGGAGCTTGTGAGCTATGCCCCAAGAGCTATACCAGTAACCTTACATCGTGGTGATTATGGAGTGGGTAGTGATGGTACAGTGGACTATCCACAATACGAACCGGACAAGGCCACAGGCAACGCATTTGTAAAAATCTCAGCAGGAAGTAGTGATAACCCAACTTCCGTCGATATGATGGGTATTGAGCTGGTAGATGGTAAACCAGAAAACACCAATATCATGATGACTACAACGGGTGATTTACGTATGTATGCCCGTAACGCTTCTACAGCATGGACACGCCTGTATACCAGTAATGAAGCAGATACACGCTACTTAATTAAAACAAATAACCTTTCTGATTTAAGCGACTTTGTATTAGCACGCAGTAATTTAGATTTATATAGTAAGACTGAGGCAGATGATAAGTTTATGGAAGGTAAAGACAACCTTTCAGAAATTACAGATACAGAAGAAGCAAGAACTAATCTTGATGTGTACTCAAAAAGTGAAACTGATAGCCTTGCTGATTCAGTACAAACTAATTTAGATACCTATATTACAAGCAATAATGAAACCATTGACAGTATTAATACAATTATCATTGTCAATAAAAATCAGGTTGATGGTCTATCTGATACTGTAGATGGCATAAGTTCTGATATTAGTGATTTAGTTGATGTAGTTAATGCTAATAAAACTCAAGTAGATAATTACATTACAATCAATAATGAAGTTATAGAAAATATTAATTCAACACTTGATCAGTTATCTGATTCAGTAGATACGCGTTTTGTTAATGTGGTACTAAAAACTACTACCGTGAACGGGAAACCGCTAACAGGGAATATTACGCTAATTAAATCTGATGTTGGATTAGGTAATGTTACTAATGATGCTCAATTGAAGATTGCCAGTAATCTATCCGATTTAGGTAACATTGCAACAGCCCGCAGTAATCTACAATTAGAACGTTATCGACAGGGAACAACTGAAACAAGCATTTTAAGTGCTAACAGTAAGTATGCATTTAGACTATTCGATAATGGGCTATGGGGGAATTATGATCTTGAAAATGGGGTGTATATTCCACTTTCAATAGATCGTGGCGGTACTGGGGCTACAAGTCTTACAAATGCTCGTATCAACTTACAAATAGATAGATTAATTCCTTCTGGTGATGGCAGTACATTTATTGGTAATACAGAAACCGGATTTAAAAGATTAGGTTTTTATCAATCAAGTGGCAATTGGGGGTTGTTGAATGATGCCGGTAACGGCTGGGTTCCTCTTGGAATTCCGCAGGGTGGCACGGGTGCTGGTAATTCAACTGACGCATCCATCAATCTAAGCTATTATGGAAAATTCGGTTCTCATTTCAATCTTACCAATGGAAATATGGATACCTTAACGGGGCCGGGTGATAATTCTGGCGGTGAAACATATTCCGTTGCTATCCCTACCGACTCTAATAGTGTTACTGGTTGGCCTCTAAATCCTAATAACTCTAAAGCATATGGTTGGGGTTCATTGTTATGTTTCAATCACGGAACATCTGCTGGTAGAACTCAAATCTATATCCCTGATGATGGTGCAAATTTATATTTTAGACAAAGATATTCTACTGTATGGAAAAACTGGGTAAGGGTATGGACAAATAGAAATACTACCGTAGATAGTAATGGATTTATTAAAAATGCATCACCAATTGTCAAATTATATAGTGATGGTTCTTCAGTACTCAATGATGAATCGGAAGGTGTTACCAGCGAACGTATTGATACGGGTACATATCATGTTTACGGTACAAAAGGATTAAACACCGACGGATGGACTATTGAAATCCCACAAGATATTAATGGTAATCGTCTATGTTTTGTTAGTACTGATTATGATGAAGAAGATGATATTTTAGTGATTAATACTTATACACGTAAATTTGATTATGAAACTGCAATGATTGTTGCGGGTGAAGCTATAGATATTCCAACAGATCGCTGGATAGATTTGCGAGTGGAAATGCCTGTAGATTCAATCTGGAATCAAAAGACAAAAGATAACGAACAAGGTTATCAGGATAATGAATAAATAAATACAAAGCGGGTAAATGGATTTTACCCGTATGAATTAACTTATATAAGGATATAAAAATGGCCGCATTTGATATTTTTTCTGGTGCCAACCTTCAGGTAGAAGTAGGTACTCATACGCCTGGCTCTACTACTCCAGCTACTGATTTTGTTGTAATCCCGGAGATTGCTGCATTTCCAACAGTAGGGGCTGAAAACGTAGTAATTGACGTTGTTACATATAATAACGCATATAACCGTAAACTACTTGGAACCAAATCTGTACCAGACATTACTCTAAGTGTTAACTATCAACCAGATAATGCAGTACACCAAAAGTTATTGCAACTTGAAGAATCACAAACTCGTGCACAATTCAAAATTACTTATTATGAAAATGCCACACATACTAACGCATATAGTATAACTTACGTTGCTTTCGTATCTTCGTCTGTTACCAGTGGCGATAAAGACGAAGTAGTAAAACGCGATTTTGTACTATCTGTTGATGGTGGACCAATCGCAACTGAGATTATTACACCAGAAGGTGAATAAATAAAATTAATACGGAGGGGGATTACTTAGTACTCCCCCATTTTTATAGGGATATTATAATGAATCTTTCAGCATTAAAAAAAGCATTACAACCAAAACTGCATGAAACTGTGATTGATGGTATTACAGTTTATATTCACCGACCCACTATTAAAGATGCTAATAAGTGTACAAGTATTGAGGCGGTATTAGTTTATTGTGTAAAAGATGAGAATGGTAAAACTATTTTCACATTTGAAGATGAAGAAGAACTCATTAACGTTAATGAAATCGATCAAGTAGTAGCTAATGAAATCTACATTAAAGTACTTGGACTAATCACAGTTGAAGATGAAGCAGAATCTATTGAAAAAAAATAAGAACGGACTCACAGCTACGCTTTAGTTTAAAGATGCTACACAAGCGTGGTCTTTCCCTTGAAGATTTAAGCAATATTGATCCCGACCTTTTCAATGCCTTGTATATCTATGACACCGTTATAGAACCTAATGGTGCACAAATTGATATGATTAAACATGCCAATCTATGCAACCTGATTCTAATGACTTCTCAATCTATCAGTACAGAAGGACGTAAGAAAGCAAAGGTAAAAGATTGGGACTTTCTGGATCTTCTTAGTGATAGTTCGTTAACTGTGCGTGAGAAAGCATTAAAAAGGGAAGAAGAAGAACGGGAGAACAATAGAAATAATATTAAAGCTATTGGAGACATGATTAAGAAACAGGCGGGTAAAAATGGCAAAAAATAAGAAGATCGTAGTAGAGGTTGATGGCGATACTACTGGTTTACAGAAAAAATTAAATCAGGCCGAAGATAGTATTGGTAAGTTTGGTAAAAAAGCTGGTGGCAGTATGGGTAATGCCGCAAGTTCGATTAGTTCTGGTATCGGGCGTATCAGTGGTGGTTTTACTGGTTTAGTAGGTATAGCTGGTATTGCCACTACTGCTATTACAGGACTGGCATTAAAACTGAATGACAGCGTAAGAGAACTAAACCAACTTTCTAAACAGTCCGGTATGACTGTATCCGACATACAGAAGCTAAATAAGACCTTTCGCGAAAGTGGATTAGGTATGGAAAAGCTATTGGACATTAACCAGGATGTAAAAGATAAGATGGGAGAGGGATTCGCCACAGGTGGCGGTGAATTCGCTACAACTATTAAAGAGATTGGCGGCAATTTAGAAGAATACACGCAGTACCTCAATAAACCTAATGGCGGTATTGAAGCGACATTACATCTAATGGATGCAATGACTAAAGCCGGTAAATCATCCAGTGAAATTACATTTGCATTAGAGGCAATAGGTAGTGATGCCTCCCGCCTTTATACTCGCTATCAGGAATTGGGAAGTGCCGCCGCAGTACTCAATGATATGCAATCACAGACCGCAGCCGTTACGGATGATACAGCCGCTGCATTTTTGCAATTTGATAAGAATTTAGATTCAATGTCTACTACTGGTCAAACCTTTCTCTATGACTTTATTACACCAGTAATTGAGGAAATGAATGATCTATATGATTTAGTCAATAAGGACTGGACGGGTAGTGATTTCATGCAGATGTTATATCGTGGTGCCGATAACTTTCTAATGGGTGGTAAGGGATTTATTCCCGATACACTAAAGAAAATGATGGGTAAAGATTCATTAGATTCTGCTTTCATTTCTGGATCGGTTGAAAATGATTTTGTTAACGCATCCAGAGCAGGATATGAAGCAAATAAAGACCGCTTTAAGTCAAAAGCTAATATAAGTGTACCAACTCGCAGAGGCTGGGTAGATCCAAAAGAAGCAGAGAAAGTACTAAAGGCACAGCAAGCCGCAGCACGTAAGGCAGAAGCAGAAGCCGCTAAAGCAGCAGCAAAGCGTATACAGGCCGAACGAGCGTTAGAAGTGGCATTATCACAAGTCGCAGAGAACGCAGGGGAGCAACGCCTACAGGTGTTTGATCGTCAGCAAAAGGAACTACTCAAAACTATTCAGGATACTGCTAAAACCCTCGGTAAGAGTACCGCAGAGATTGAAGCAATGTTAGAACGGGCTAAACAGGCTGGTAAACGTGCCCGTGATGAATTGATCAATTCCATGATTGGGTATTCAAATCCAAATCAGGACTTAATTGATGCGAATAATATTGCAGGTATGGGGATCAATCAGGAACAAAGTAACTTTCTTGCCAATCAGCAAAACCAGCGTTTAGGCAATAACCCATTTGCAACGGACAATACACAACAACTATTAGATGAAAACTCGCAACGTGAGCAACTTGAATTACAAATCAATGAAAAGCTACTACAAAGTACTGAGGAATTTGAAAAGCGTAAGCAGGAAATCCAGACACGTTACGCAGCACAGGCGATGAGTATTGCACAGCAAAATACTCAGGCTCAAATGTCAGTACTGGCAGGTGCGGCGGGTGATATGGGTACTATTCTGGAAGGTGTATTTGGGGAAGGTAATAAAGTCGCCGCAGCCGCTTTCGCCGTTCAGCGTGGTATCAATATGGCTAAAATCATGATGAACATTCAGGTCGCCTTAAGTGAGGCTATGGCTACACCATTCCCGGCAAATATTGCCAATTATGCACAGGTTGCCAGTATGGGAGCACAGCTCATTGGTGCAGCTAAGGGTATCAACATTCAGGGACAGGCACATAGTGGTATTGAAGAAGTACCGGGATCATTAGGTAAAGATTCTACGTGGATTCTACAGGCAGGTGAACGTGTCGTCAGTCGTGATCAAAACCAACAACTACAGCAATTCCTTGATAACAATAGTAGTAACTCCAGTAATACGGGTGAAACGATTGTCAATGCACCGTTAATAATTCAGGGGAATGTAGATGGGGGGGATGATAAGAAATTCAATGAAATGTTGAAGAAACATAGTCAATCCGTTAATCAGGCAGTACGGGACGCACAAAAAAGAAGTACATAACCAACAGGGGTAATTACTATTGCCCCTTTTTTTATTTGCCATAAATAAAGTAAATCAATAAGAGGTTTTATAATGGAAAATATTACATTCAGTAGTAAGATCAAACTTTCAGATTTTACTTTATCAAGCCAGTCACCCCAATATAGTAATCAGTCATGGACAGGGGCAAGAATTCAACGTAGTACGGGTGTACAGTGGTACACATTTAATTTCACATTAAACTTCAATCAGCGTGATCGCGGTGAAGTTCTCGCATTTATTGCCGAACATTCACAGGGTAAACCTTTCCGTGTGCCATTAGGTCATATGTCCCAATACACGGGAACACAAACAGGTGCAGTAAGTGTAAAAAACTCTGTTAATCGTGGCGTATATAAGTTCACTACTAATACTACTCAGCATTTAGAAGTGGGTACGATGATTCAGTTCACTAATCATAAAAAGCTCTATCAGATTGTTGCAAATACTGGAAATGATGTATCAATTTTCCCTGCATTACAGGCCAATATACAAGCCAGTGAAACTGTATTCTATAACGGCCTTGTTATTGAGGCAGTTTTAGATGTGGATAATGACTATCAACTACCAGTGACGAATTTAGTTGCAGTACAGTTTAAGTGTACGGAGGTAGTCAGATAATGAATACAGGTGTTTTTACAAATCCCGATCTTCTTGAGTACTGGAATCTTTTTAGAGGCGGTAATAAAACAAAACTGACACTAATGGAAGTGTTAAGTATGGGGATTCATGTTAAGTGCATCGATGTTATTCCAAAACAAATTGATGCAATTCACTGGAATGATGGACTTGGTGAGGTTAATTTAGGTGGTACTCTTTATGTACCATTTCCCGATTTAATCAGTGATTCATTACCTTCATTCACGGAGGAAAAACAAATCACTAATACAAATATCAATTTCAAGATTAGTAATGTATCGAACACGACACGAATACTTGCACTTGGTGGTGCTTTTAAAGATGCGAAAGTAAATATCTATCTTACATTACTTAACCCGGCTACAGGTGAAGTACTTGATTATGATCTCATGTATTCGGGCTTTATTGACTATATTGAAGCAGAAGCCGATCCAATGAATGAGAAGAATGAATTAACTGTACAGCTAAATTCCGTATATAAACAATTAGATCTACAGACCCGTACACTTTGTGCTAATTCAGTATATCAAAGCTATTATCCCGGCGATGAGATTATGAGTTTACTTGGTGTGGTAAACAGTGGTCAGACATGGAAGTATAAGTAATGAGTTTTAAGAAGAGTAACCAACTATACGACATATGCAATAACGCACTATCTACAGAGTATAAATTCGGTCATAACGACTGCAATATTATTTGTCTACGTGCTATTGATTTATTTTGCAGTACTGAATGGGCTGATATTGCTCAGTACGATTCTGTTATTGCAGGGGTGAAACAACTAAATGAATTGGGCTTTAAAAGTACACAAGAAATAATCTTACAGTATGCAGATGAAACTCAATTCCCAATCGATGGTGATATCTGGATGGATTCAGATAATCCATTACTAATGGGAATTGTGTTTAGTAGCCGTCTTTTAGGTGTAAATGAGGAGCATACAAAATTTCAATTAAACCCATTAAGGAATGATGGGAAGTATTACAGAATAAGGAAAGTAAAATGGGATCTTCAGGAAATGGAATTCTTGGAGCGGTAATAACCGCCGTTGCCGTCGCTTTGGCAGCATGGACGGGCGGGGCATCACTCGCAGCCGCAGCCGCATGGGGGGCAGCAGCAGGAGCACTATCATTCGTGGCATCAAGTGCTATGGCACAACTTGGTACTACTGGTTATGACGATGCCGCCACATCATTATCCCGCTCTACATCGCCAGTAACGGGTTTACCTGTATTGCTTGGTGGAGAACTACCACATAAAAACGGTGTTAGTGGTGGATCGTTTATTCAATGCGGTACAGTAGTCCCGTGGTACAACATCAAAGATAGTGAATCTCAATATCTATTCACCGAACATGTAGTAGCGATGGGCGGTACTGAAAAGCACATTGAACAAATATATATTGATGATGAACCTGTTTTAGCTGTACCCATTAAATCAGATGGCAAAGTACTAAAAGAAAATATCGTTGCTAAATATCAACCATATCTACAGTTGGAAGTACGATTCGGTGGTAATTATACGAACAGTAAATCCCTTCCATTAGAATATGCCGGATCTCGCTGGAATAATAATTTCCGTGGTGATGGTGTAGTAAGTATCAGTACTGTAATCAAGAAAACGCAGGATTCACTTGAAGATAGTATTCTAATAAATGATAACTACGTAATGAAAGTGGAAATGAAGGGATTAATTATTCGTTCCCTTTCAGATATGACAATGAAAGCAAGTAGTAACCCACCTTCACAAATCTATGAAGTATTGACTAATGCTATCTGGGGGATGGGATTAGATCCCGCATTGATTGATTTACCGAGTTTCCGTACAGCAGCACAATATTGTGAAGATATGGAGTATTACTCTAATGGATCAATGTCATATAACGATACATATAAACAAACGGTTGAGGCTATTCTACAGACGTTCAGTGGATTACTCTATATTAATGCGGGTAAAATTTGTTGTGGTATTGATCGAAAATCATTAACAGTACACACATTTAATGAGTCCAATATTGTTGGATCATTGAAAGTTACAACCAGTGGTAATACTGATTACTGTAATACCATTGATGCGAAATATACTTCAGTAGGTAATAACTATGGACAGGATGTAGTACGTTTCCCGAGTGATATTAGTACAGATGATGTTATCCGTAGTGATGGGCGGGTAATAACTAAGGCATTAGATTTTACATGGATTTATGATAAAGAGCATTTAGCACATCTTGCTAATCGTGAATTACTTAAAATGAAGTACGCACAAAAAACCATTACTTTCACTACTCCCGATGCATGGGAATTACAGGTATGGGACTGTGTTACTATTCAGGTTGATGAATTTGATATTAATGGTAAGTACCGAATTGTTGCTAAGGATATCGCCACATCACAGGATTCATTGGGATACATCAATCTTACATGTGTTGAGACAAATGATGGTATCTATGATGGTGTAGATCCGGGTGTATGGACTCCAGATGGTAGTATTAATACTGTGATTGGTGTATTACCGCCTGGTGACCTTGAAGTTGTTCGTCGTGGTAATGTTGTCAGCGGTAACATTGTTGATTTGTCATGGATAGCATCACCTGATGGGAATCTGCGTGGTTATTATGTGTACTACCGAAAAAATGGTATAAACCAATGGACATTTGCGGGTACTACAACCAAGTATGAAACTGGTTTTGCCTTATATAGTCTGTCACCAGATGAAAGCTATGATTTCGCGGTAGCCGCCTATAACAATCTTGGATTTGTAAGTGCTAAAGTAACTGTAAATGGGATTATCCCACAGTATGATTTTGCTTTGCCATCCGTAACGGGAGTACGCCTCGCGAATAGTACAGAATCGGCGTATGTCACTGATGCACCGGATTTTAATATTGTATGGGATGATCAAAGCAACTTAGTTGTTAATGGCAGACCATTCAAGGAATATTTAAAGTACTACACTATTAATCTCTATAATGGCAGTACATTTATCAAGTCTTATACTTCATCCACTAATTCATTCAATTTAACACTCGCATTAAATGAACAAAAGATACGTAAGCCTACATTTGAGATCATTGCTCAGGGATACAGTACAGGCACGTATTCGCAGGGGGTAAGTATTACTGTTGAGAACAGGCAATGTAAACTGGCAACAGGTTTTACTATTGGTGGTGGATTTGGAAATCTTTTCTGTAGCTGGGATGAAAGTACAGAGCGTGACTATGCCGGGGCAGTTATCCAACTATCCAGTACTGTAGTTAATAAACAATATATTAGTAATAAGCCGGAATTTGATTCAATTCCAAATGTTCCCGATGGGGAATATAAAGTTAAGATGGGTTTCTTTGACGTATTCGGGATGGATAACATTCAATATACGGCAGAACAAACTATTAGTATTAACTCTAAGTACCAATTCACAGAGGAAGATGCGGAAGAAATTAATACTATTCTTGACCTTGATCAGAAACTGGAAGATACACTAAATAATGCAGTGAATGAATCTAATGAGTATACAAATACGCGTATAGATACATTAAAGAACACGGTAGACGGGAACACAGCAAAAATCACAACGCTTACACAGACTGTAGCGGATAATGATTCTGCACAAACACAGGCAATCTTACAGTTGAGATCTCAAACAGATTCACAGATTGCTACTGTTAACCAGTCCATGAGTACTAAAGCAGATAAGAATACTGTAGATAGTCAATATACGTTGAGTGTGAATGCAAACGGTACTGTAGCGGGTATGCGTTTAGTTGCAAGTCAGGGTAGTAGTAATAATTCAGCAATCTATTTTTCGGCGAATAAATTTATTGTTAGTGGTACTGATACAGCCACTGTAGGTGGCACAGCACCATTTGCAATAGTTAATGGTAATACTTATATCAAAACTGCCATGATACAGCAGGGTAGCTTAGGTACAGCTTATATAGCCGATGCTGCAATAACCAACGCCAAGATAGCTAACCTCTCTGTTAATACCGCTAAAATTGTAGATGGTAGTATTACCAATGCAAAAATTGGAAATACCATTCAAAGTAATAACTATGTAGCTAATAGTACAGGCTGGCAGATAAATAAATCTGGTACATTCTATATTAATGGTTCTGGAGGTACGGGGCGTATGGTTATTAGTAATAACTTGATTCAGGTTTATGACAATAACAATGTACTCCGTGTACGTATGGGATTATGGTAAGGAGGGACGAATGCCAGGTGGTATACAGGCATGGAATGCCAGTGGTGTACTTGTATCTGACTTAACGGATTATAATATGCGATTTGTTGGTACAACTACACTTACAATACAGTCAGGTACTACTACATCATGGAATGTTGCTTATAATGGTATTCGGCCTACAGGATGGTTAGCTATTCCTCGTATGGCCGACTCCGCACAAATATTTTATTGTGTATGTGGTACTAACTCATTTAGCGTTAATTTCCTCCCCACAGAGGGTGTAACAGGAAGGACAATAACAATTGATATATACACATTTACATAAGGTTTTTCTATGTCAGGTTTTCAGGCTTATAATTCACATGGTGCTCTAACGATCGATTCAAATAATAAATCTATAGTTATGTCAACCGTAAAGGCGATGGGTACATTAACCGATGTGGGATACTATCTGTTACCATCAAACAGTATTGGTAATGGTTCTACACTCGGTTTCCTCAACTATGCTTTTTGGGGGAGTACTCCCGGCTTGCGATGGTTCCAGCTACAATCCAATGGAAGATATTGTTTCCCTGGTGCGAATCTCTATGAGGCAGGTACGGGAAGATTTATGTTTTCCAGTAACACTACAACATTACAGAGTGGGTTTTGTGATGTTTTTGATGCGAGTGGTAAACTGATATGGTCGGCGGCAAGTGCTGGTACAATGCCCCGTATACGTGATTTCTTTACTGTACCAAGTGGTCATAATCTGGGAACGGCAATTACGCTAACTACTGCATTTGCAGATCCGTGGATTTGCATTAGTCAGTGTCCCGGAAACGTTTCTGATGATGGCGTGGTAACAGGTATGAGTGGTGTACTTATTAAACGTAATAGTAGTACATCATTCACATTACAGTACATTAATAAAAATCAGAAAACTTATACACAGGCAATGGGTAATAATGGATTACAAATAGCCCTTGCAAGTTTTACTGGTTACTAAATAACAGCTAAGGAAATAATAAGATGGGAATAGAAACACTTGCTATTATCATTGCTGGAGCGGGTTTTTTATGGACAGTGTTTCGTGATAAATCACAGGATGTTGATGATATTAATGAGCGTATTACTGTACTTGAAAGTAAAGTAGAAACTCATAGTACAGAAATATCCAGGCTTGAGAAAGGGCAGGATGAATTAGAAGATAGTCTACGCAGTCTACAAGATCAGATTCATAAAATGGACCTGAAAATAGAACGTATTCTGACAATTCTCGAAAAACAAAAAGGGGCTTAATGCCCCTTTGCTATTTGTTTTCCAGTTGCTTAATCATATCATTCAGGCGATTTGGTGTCTGTCGATACCAGAGAGAATCTTTAGCCTGATTAATTGCTTCTTTCCAGTTTTGTGCTTTAAGTGCTGCAATCATCTTTTTAAACTTTTTAACTCCACCTAAACCAAGTTGAAACGTCATGATAATCATGAAATCTTCCCAGTCTTTTGGTAGTGAAAGACCTAATGTAGCTACATCACGTTTGGTACGGTCAATATCCCACGCCAATAGTAAATCGGCGTCCATTGGCGTAATACCATTCTTAAACTTTTCTCTTTCACTATTCAGTACTAAATGACCATACCCGATAGTGTCATATCCTTCTGAATCTTTATACATCCAGAATTTACCGTTCTTATAGTAACCGCGAGTCATTTGATACTCTTTAGTACCTTCATAAATGATTAATCTATCTTTTAAGTCCATTTTATAAATACCTTATAACAATAATAATATGAGGTATTTATGGTTGACTGGCTTTATTCACCGGACTGGAGTGAAGATGATATTACTTGTGGCAGATATGCAGGATTTGTTTATGTATTCTTCTTTCCTGATACAGAAGAAAAATATATTGGGGTGAAACAAATTTATAAAGGCATCAAAGATGCTAAAAAGATAAAGGAATCTTCAATAGAAAATGGATGGCGTGAGTACAAAACAAGTAGTAAGAGAGTACAGGATATGATTGATTCAGGAATGAACTATACCCGTACTATTCTATGGGCGTTCCCCACAATGACAGAAGCAAACTACGCCGAGGCAATGTTAATCATGATTCATTCCCTTGATTACAATATTCTCAATATGGCGATGATGAGTAAATGCCGATTGCCTAAAGGTGAACAGCAACGAAAAATGAGGGGGATTATTCAAACTATTGAAGGGTGGTTAAATTAATGGCAAAGAATAATTTAGTAAAGATAAAGGGTACTAAGCAAGTACAATCCTATATCAATAAAGAAGGTAAGAATTTTAATAATGAGTTTCGTAATGAAATGATTACTAAAATGAGAGAGGTTTCACGAGAATTACAACTTGGAATTAATAATGCCGCAGATGGTGGTGTAGTACCGTTCACAGGAAATGCAATGTTATATTTCTTCAATAAACGGGCGACTGGTGTTACCTGTACTATTCAGGTTAAGGATATACAGGCACAGTACTTATATGGTTCGATTATAGAGCGTGAGAATATTGATAAGTTTATTCCTACAACTGACGCGAAACTAACTAAGCAAGGTAATATTACGGGACTAAAAGCCAACCTTAAGAGTGGTAAATATAAAGTAGTAGAACATAAGGATGTAAAACGAATCATTGATACCCGTAAGAAAGATAAGCGTGTTATTGCCCGTAAAGAAAATAAAGCACGTAAGATTATATTTGATTTTTATAAGGAAGCGGACACCAGAATTATTAAAGTCATAAACAATATACAAGGACAATATAGTATAAGGAATCCAAAATGATAGATCAAATGAGTCTACACTATGAGGAACAAACATCATATATATTAGTAGACAACGTAACGCCATTGATGAACAGCCTACCTTTTCCACGTGGGTATATGGGAAATAAAAAACTAAAGAAGGTACTACGCGAGCATTCAGCTAACGACAATGTACAAAACATAATGAATATTGCATTCCAGAAACCACAGGATTTAAACATTGGTGATATCGTTGACTGGTCGTTACGTGGCATTGATCTAAATGTAGTTGTACTTTGTCATGAAAAAGCCTTTGTCAAAGGTACATATGTATGGATGGTTGTTGTTGGAATTATAGAGGAATAATATGGTTAGTATAATAATTGAACTACTTAAATCTGGAATGGATTTTTTCATTAAGAAGAAAACCATTGATCAGGAAGTACAGAAAACGAATGCAGAAGGGCAAATTGAAGTAAACAAAGAAGAGATTACAAAGAACACTTTTCACTGGCGTAACTTTCTTGGATTTGTACTTACTCTTATCATCCTTTATAACTGGATTATCGTTCCAGTACTGGATGCTTTTGGAATAGTAGTAATTCAGGTTCCATTAGGACAACTCTTACAGGTGTTATTGATTATGGTTGGTGGAAGCTAAGAAAGCCCCTTATGGGGCTTTTTGTTTTCTTATCCTTGTTGTAACAACAATCTCTTTTTCCGATTCATTTATCTCTGAAATTTCTATGTATTTCTTTATTTCATTGTTGTTGTTTTTTCCGTTTTTTGTATCCCAGCATACTATTATACTTAAACAAACAACCAGTATCCCATATATTACAGTCTCTAAACCTGATGCTCCTCCATATACATAAGCAAAGGGAATAGCGACTACAGATATTGTCACACTACAAATAGTCCATATATCAATAGGCTCTTTGCCTTTCTTCCATACTAACTTTTGCAAATTAATAGCCACATAATTAGTACCAGCCAATACTGTTAATATTAGAGATATAGCTCCGAAAGCCAGCATTGGTGTTTTCCAAAAAAAGTCAAGCAAACCAAAGAAAATAAAAACAAATAATGCAAGCACTATCAGTGGCTTTAAGTTACGTTCCATACAGACCCCTAATAATTATTATTTTCCTAAATACCCGTACAACAACTGTACAAGGGTATTTTATGGCAAGAATTACAAAAAGGGAATCAGCATTACACATACAAGTAATGGATTTAGTTCATTCAGATAAGCAATTAACACAAGATGATAAGGAATTCATATTCACCAATTATAGGGGGGATGGTATTGGTGCCACTGGTGCCTTCTTCACCCCCGAAATGTTGGCATGGGATTTCATACTTGATGCTGGTTGTACTGGTGACTGTATCGAACTATGTGCGGGTATTGGTCGTCTTAGCTACTATCAATTTCTACGTAATAAACCAACACACATTACATGCGTAGAACTCAATCCAGAGTACGTAATGATCGGGAAGAGAGTGTTACCAGAAGCCGAATGGATCACCGGGGATGCCCTTCAATACACACCAGACCGTTTCTATCGTGTTGCTTATGGCAATCCACCATTTGGTAAGATTAAGACGTCAGAGGCGTTTACAGGTCGTTATACAGGCTCAGAATTTGAGTACAAAGTGATTGAACACGCTTCTAAGTTTTCATCCTATGGTGCATGGATAGTACCGCAGGGTTCCGCAGGGTTTGTTTACAGTGGGGTGCATTGTTATGAACGCAGGGAATCGCAGAAGTACAGTAAGTTCGTTAAGGATACCGGGTATACGTTCCACCCAGGGGTAGGGATCGATACGAGCATTTACAAGGACGAATGGAATGGTACGAAGGTAATCTGTGAGAGCGTGATTGTTGATTATGATGGAGAGAATTTATGATTTTTTTGTATTATTTCAGTGCATTATGTTGATTGGTTGTTTTGTCTCTTACTTTATTTCTTGATTGTTAGGGCAGCCCAGGGAAACGAAGCCGATTTTCGGCTGGCGGGTTACATTGCTCATAGCTTAAAAATTGTTCAGTTATTGGAATGGTCAGGGCAGGGATTCTACAGAGATCCGGGCAAAAAATGTATCGCTATCTCATCGCCTGTGCGGGTAAGCGCGCCACGGGGTTTATAGCAAATATGTAAAGTATGTTAATACCGAGTGAATTATTGATCTCAGGCAGCACTTTGTTCAAAAAATGACCATACTATTAAGTTGCAGTATGGTTGGAAAGAGGAGGAACAAGGTATGGTCGTTGACAGACTAAGAACCGAGCTACTTAACAAGCTGATAAACGCCCGAATCGATCTCGCCGCTTATTTGCAGTTAAGAAAGGCGAAAGGCTATATGTCAGTCAGCGAAAGTGATCATCTGCGTGACAACTTTTTTGAACTGAATCGTGGACTTCACGATAAATCACTGCTGCAAGGTCTGCATCTGGATCAGGAAGAATGGAATGCTTTACATCGTGCTGAAGGCGCACTGGCAGCCGCCGCAGTATGTCTCATGAGCGGACACCATGACTGTCCGACGTTTATCGCCGTCAACGCAGAGAAACTTGAAAACTGTCTGACAACATTGACGCTGAGTATCCAGAGCCTGAAAGCGCAATCACCGCTTGAACAGGTCTAAGTCAGGGGGAGGCGACTCCCCCTTTTCGTTAAGTTTTTGTAAAAATCATTCCGCGCTGTCCCTTGCTGACTACGCTTTAACGCAGGGTCATACAGGAGGCGGTATGCGTCGGACACTTTTCTCTGTTGCCTTATTGGCACTGTTTTCTCCCTTCGTGAATGCAGAAACCCCGGCGGTGAAGGTGGAGGTTTTGCAGACCAAACTTGATCACCCCTGGGCGCTGGCTTTTCTGCCGGATAATCGCGGTATGTTGATAACTCTCAGAGGCGGCCAGCTTCGTCACTGGCAGGCGGATAAAGGGCTTTCCGATCCGATAACGGGCGTGCCGAAGGTCTGGGCGAACGGGCAGGGGGGATTACTGGACGTGGCGCTCGCGCCTGATTTTGAGCAGTCTCGCCGCGTCTGGCTCAGTTTTTCTGAGGCCGATCGCGAGGGGAAAGCCGGAACGGCGGTTGGCTTCGGGCGACTCAGCGATGACCTGAAACATCTGGAAGAATTCCAGACTGTTTTTCGTCAGATGCCGAAACTCTCAACCGGTAATCATTTCGGCGGACGACTGGTATTTGATGGCAAAGGCCATCTGTTTATCGGGCTTGGCGAAAATAATCAGCGCCCTACCGCACAGGATCTGGACAAGTTGCAGGGCAAAGTGGTGCGCCTGACCGACCAGGGGAGCGTGCCGCCGGATAATCCCTTTGTGAATCAGACCGGCGCGCGCCCTGAGATCTGGTCGTACGGCATACGTAACCCGCAGGGTATGGCGATAAACCCGTGGAGCGGTGCGCTGTGGTTGAATGAGCATGGCCCGCGCGGCGGCGATGAAATCAATATTCCCGAAAAAGGTAAAAATTATGGCTGGCCGCTGGCAACCTGGGGCATCAACTACAGCGGCTTTAAAATCCCGGAAGCGAAAGGTGAAATTGTCGAGGGAACGGAGCAGCCGATCTTCTACTGGAAAAAATCGCCAGCGGTCAGCGGCATGGCGTTTTATAACAGCGACACGTTCCCTCAATGGAAGCAGAAACTGTTTATAGGCGCGCTGAAAGAGCAGGATGTGATTGTCCTGAGCGTTAACGGCGATAAGGTGACGGAGGACGGACGGATTCTGGGCGACAGAGGGAAACGTATTCGCGATGTGCGCACAGGACCCGACGGTTATTTATATGTCTTAACCGACGAGTCCGACGGAGAACTGCTGAAAGTCAGCCCACGCGCTTAGCTGACCGGGATCATCACCGTTTTACGAAACGCCGGGCGTTCGGTAAGTTGCTGATACCAGCGCTCAAGGTGAGGGCGCGGCGTCCAGCTCAGGCCAACGTTAAACAGGTTGTAGACGAAGGGGGCGATCGCGATATCCGCCGTGCCGAACTCCGCGCCGGAGAACCAGGTCTGGCTGGCCAGCGCCTCATCAAGAATGCCAAACAGGCCGTCGCAGACGTTGGCGCCGGCGTCGATCGCCGCCTGGTCGCGCTGCTCCGGCGGGGTGCGGACTAAACCCATCAGGATCACGCGATGCGCCGGGCTTAACGTCTGGTTTGCCCAGTCCATCCACTTTTCCCCTTCTGCCCGTCGCGCCGGAGAGTCTACCCACAGACGTTTTTGCCCATACTGCGCCGCCAGATAGCGGACGATGGTATTGGACTCCCAGAGCAAAACGTCCGTTTCATCATCGCGCAGCAGCGGCACCAGGCCATTCGGGTTCATCGCCAGATAGTCAGCGTCATGATTCAGCCCGAACTGCCCGCCTGCCAGAATTTGCGTATAAGGCAGCTCCAGTTCATCGAGCGTCCATCGCACTTTTTTGACGTTGGTTGAGTTATTCCGTCCCCACAGCGTAATCATAGTTACCCCTCAAATTGTTCTGCAATCGGTATCCGACTCGTCCCATGGTGGGATAAAGCTAACATTTACGCAACAGCTTGCAAAAAAATCCTCACGGAGGCAGCGCAGCGTGGCGTTATTGCATAAACTTTAAAAACTTTACCAACTTACGGTTTCTTTAAGTTCGTTAGTGCGTTATTACTCACCGCACTTATAACACGGTGGTATGGCGTGTTTTTTTGGAATGGATACTCGGGTGGCATTTATGACGCAATACTCTTCTTCCCTTCGTAGTCTTGCTGCGGGTTCAGCACTCTTATTCCTTTTTGCGCCGACGTTACAGGCGGCTGAGCAGACAACGGCGCCGCCGAGCGTTGATGCGCGCGCGTGGATTTTAATGGACTATTCCAGCGGCAAGGTGCTGGCGGAAGGCAACGCCGACGAGAAACTGGACCCCGCCAGCCTGACCAAAATTATGACCAGTTACGTCGTCGGGCAGGCGCTGAAGGCCGGAAAAATTCAGCTCACGGATATGGTGACGGTAGGAAAAGACGCCTGGGCCACGGGCAACCCGGCTCTGCGCGGTTCGTCGGTCATGTTCCTTAAACCCGGAGATCAGGTCTCGGTATCCGATCTCAACAAGGGTGTGATTATTCAGTCGGGTAACGACGCCTGTATTGCGCTTGCGGATTATGTTGCCGGGAGCCAGGAGTCGTTCATTGGTTTGATGAATGGTTACGCGAAAAAACTGGGGCTGACCAACACAACGTTCCAGACGGTTCACGGCCTGGATGCGCCGGGGCAGTTTAGTACCGCGCGTGATATGGCGCTGCTGGGCAAAGCGCTGATCCATGATGTGCCGGAAGAGTACGCCATTCACAAAGAAAAAGAGTTCACTTTCAACAAGATTCGCCAGCCGAACCGTAACCGCCTGCTGTGGAGTTCTAATCTGAACGTTGATGGCATGAAAACCGGGACAACGGCAGGCGCCGGATACAATCTGGTGGCCTCTGCGACTCAGGGAGATATGCGTTTGATCTCCGTCGTGCTGGGGACGAAAACCGATCGCATCCGTTTTAATGAGTCAGAGAAATTGTTGACCTGGGGCTTCCGCTTCTTTGAAACGGTGACACCCATTAAACCTGACGCGACGTTCGTGACTCAGCGCGTCTGGTTTGGGGATAAGAGCGAGGTGAATCTGGGCGCGGGAGAGGCGGGTTCCGTGACGATTCCACGCGGACAGCTGAAAAACCTGAAGGCCAGCTTTACGCTGACGGAACCGCAGCTAACCGCGCCGTTGAAGAAAGGCCAGGTTGTCGGCACTATCGACTTCCAGCTCAACGGAAAGTCCATTGAACAGCGTCCGCTGATGGTGATGGAAAACGTGGAAGAGGGCGGCTTCTTTGGGCGGATATGGGACTTCGTCCTGATGAAATTCCACCAGTGGTTTGGCGGCTGGTTCTCTTAATCGCGGTGACGGTGCCGGATGGCGTTAACGCTTATCCGGCCTACGATACGTGCATATTTGTAGGCCGGATAAGGCGCGGCAGCGCCGCCATCCGGCAAACCCTACATCAATACATCAACGTAATGCGCTGCGCTTTGGCATAATCGACAAACTCATCGTCGGGGCGGCAGTCGCTCACTACCGCATCAAAACGCGTTAATTCGCCCATCCGCGCGGGTCGCACCTTGCCGAATTTACTGTGATCCACCACCAGGACATGGTATTGCGCCATCGACATGGCCCAGTGTTTCACCGGCAGTTCTTCGAGGTTAAAACAGGTTGCCCCTTTGCTGATATGAACGCCTGCGGCGGAATAAAAGGCGATATCAGGGCAGATATTATTCAGGGTTTCCTGAAAATCGAGCGGTTTGAAAATGGCGTTGCTGGCGTGAAATTCCCCGCCGCACAGAATCGCCCGGCACAGCGGTTTTTCCTGGAGCGCCAGAAACGTATTCAGGGAATAACAGACGGCGGTGAAAGGCAATTCGTTATCAATGGCTTCAATGATCCACGGCGTAGTGGTGCCGCAGTCAAAAAAAATCGTCTGATGCGCCTGTACCAGACCGGCGGCCAGCTGCGCGGCGCGGCGCTTCTCTTCAACCAGACGGGATTTTTGATCGCTCAATAAATAATGGCTGGCGCTGCGGGGTTCCAGAACAATATACCCGCCCAGTAACACGACGGGCGCGCTTTTATTATTCAGGTCGCGACGAATGGTCATCTCCGATACGCCCAGCAGAGTCGCGGCTTCTTTCAGGTGTAATTTATCGCTGCGTTTTAGCGCTTGCAGCAATTGACCAATACGCTCGTCGCGTCGTGTTTCCATAATTCCCCTGGACAGTTGAATAAGCACTCTGCACAGTACAGAGCGCTTAATACTACTCTTTTTTCACCAGGTTAGTCACGTACCCAGCCTTTACGAATGGGCAGCGCGAAGCAGACGCGGTAGCACGTTTGTAGGCCGTGGTAGAGAGCAACCCCATATTTTTGCCACAGCATTTGCGTGCTCAGGCAGCCGATCATCCCGACCAGCAAACCGCCGAGCATATCCAGCGGCCAGTGAACGCCGAGGTAAACGCGTGACCAGGCAACCGTCACGGCCAGCGCCATGAGCAGTACGCCAGACCAGACGCGGTGCCAGAATAAAAACGCCAGCGCAAAGGTAAAGACAACGGTGCCGTGGTCGCTCGGGAAGGAGTCATCGGGCGCGTGATGCAGGAAGTTATAGCCGATACGATCGACAAAAGGGCGATCGTGCGGGAAAAGATGCCCCATTATCCAGGAGATCGTCAGGCTGATGAGCAGCGCGATACCCATTTTAATCACCAGCTGGCGTTGAGCGCAGACCCGATCGCGCGGCCCCCATAACCAAAGCACAACGGCCAGCAGCGGCACGATGTTAATCAAATCTCTGGCAATGAAAATGGCCAGAGCGATCATCCACTGTGCGGAGTCGGGGGTGGCATTGATTAAGTAAAACAGCGAGTTGTTAAGGTTTTCCAGCATAACATCCAGACTCAGTGCAGTGATTAAACGAAACGACCCTACGTGCTCCGGGTAAGGGCGAGAATACAAAGTGCCGCAACGGGGGGAAAGCGGTATTGTCTTATTTATCTGTAAAATGAGGAGATTTAAGACAATGGCGCGAGCTTATTCGCCATGATAGCGCCAGCAACTTAAATTAACCTTAAAGCAAAAGGTCACGAAGGATGATTATGTAAAAATGTGCGCATTTTGTTTTTAAATCACATAATTCGCTATCTCAGGTAACGTACTTTCATTACACTTTGCGCGATTTTTTATTTGCGAAGAGATTGCATGCAAAACCTTTCACAAACAGGCGTCCGGCTCGGACGTCAGGCACTGCTTTTCCCTCTCTGTCTGGTGCTTTACGAATTTTCTACGTATATCGGCAACGATATGATCCAGCCGGGGATGCTGGCGGTGGTGGAACAGTATCAGGCCGGGATCGACTGGGTTCCGACCTCGATGACCGCCTACCTGGCGGGTGGGATGTTTTTGCAGTGGCTGTTAGGGCCGCTGTCGGATCGTATTGGACGCCGCCCGGTGATGTTAGCGGGCGTGATCTGGTTTATCGTCACCTGCCTTGCCACACTGCTGGCGCAAAACATTGAGCAGTTCACCCTGCTGCGTTTTTTGCAGGGGGTAAGCCTGTGCTTTATTGGCGCCGTGGGGTACGCCGCCATTCAGGAATCCTTTGAAGAAGCGGTGTGTATCAAAATTACGGCGTTAATGGCTAACGTTGCCCTGATTGCGCCGCTGCTGGGGCCGCTGGTGGGCGCCGCCTGGGTGCATGTTCTGCCGTGGGAAGGGATGTTTGTTCTGTTTGCCGTACTGGCGGCGATTGCTTTTGTCGGCTTACAGCGCGCGATGCCGGAGACCGCGACCCGCCTCGGCGAGAAGCTGTCGCTTAAAGAACTGGGGCGGGATTACAAGCTGGTGCTGAAAAACGTGCGGTTTGTTGCCGGCGCGCTGGCGCTGGGGTTCGTCAGCCTGCCGCTGCTGGCGTGGATTGCCCAGTCGCCGATTATTATCATCAGCGGTGAGCAGCTCAGCAGCTATGAATATGGCTTGTTGCAGGTTCCTGTCTTTGGCGCGTTGATTGCCGGGAATCTGGTGCTGGCGCGGTTGACCTCCCGGCGAACGGTGCGCGCATTGATTATCATGGGCGGCTGGCCGATTGTGGCGGGATTGCTGATCGCCGCAGCCGCGACGGTGGTCTCTTCCCATGCATATTTATGGATGACGGCGGGTCTGAGCGTCTACGCCTTTGGCATCGGCGTGGCGAACGCGGGGCTGGTGCGTCTGACCCTGTTCGCCAGCGATATGAGCAAAGGCACGGTTTCTGCGGCGATGGGGATGTTGCAGATGCTGATCTTTACCGTGGGTATTGAAGTGAGCAAGCATGCTTATCTGAGCGGCGGCAACGGCTTATTCAGCCTCTTCAACCTGGCGAACGGCATTCTCTGGCTGCTGCTGATGGTTATCTTCCTGAAAGACAAACGGGTAGGGGATTCACGGGAAGGGTGAGGCCCTCCGGCGCAGCGCCATCAGGCCTCAAAGAGGCATTACCCACTGAACGGGGCTTCGTTTTTCAGCACGCGGTCGATAACGTCCAGCACGCCTTCCGCGTTATTCGAGCCCGCCCGATATTTCGCCGCAGAGGCCACCGCCGCTCCGGCGTTTTCCATCGCAAAACTGAAGCCGGCCTGACGCAGCATCTCAATATCATTGCCGCCGTCGCCAAACGTCACGACCTCATCATTGTTAATCCCCCAGCGTTGTTGCAGCAGACGCAAGCCGTTCGCTTTGTGTACGCCGGGAATGATCAAATCGATGCTGCCGTAACCGGTGTGAACCGGCACCATGATATCGCCAATCGCATCATGCAGCGCCGTCTGAACCTGGGGAATACGGTCATCAGTAATGTTGAGGCCGAATTTAAAGAACACGTCATTGATGTTGTCGAAGCTGTCCACGAACTCAAGGCGATGGTAGTACATCGCCGCAACCTGTTTCAGTTCATCGTTGTACTGTTTCAGGGTATAGGCGCTGTTTTTACCGCAGGCGATGATTTCAATATCCGCGCGGGTCAGCAGATGATCGACAACGGCAGCAAAATCCTCTTTCGCCAGTTCGCCGTTGAACACGTCTTCGCCCTCGCTGACCACCCAGCCGCCGTTTTCAGCGACAAAGGCGATTTCGTGGGCGATCTCTGGAAAGAAAGAGATTAACTGGTAATACTGATTACCGCTGGCGACCACAAAACGGATGCCTTTCTGCTTCATTAGCCGATACTGCGCCATAAACCGGTCGCGATTATAGGTTTTTTGATCGCTCAAAAAGGTGCCGTCCATGTCTACCGCAATTAGCTTGATACCCATTAACTATTCTCCATAACAGATTGAGTGTTTGATGTTGGTTTGGCGACAGCCTTTGCGACAAGAGCGGCCAGGATGACCAGCGCCAGCACAACCAGCATTGCGCTGCGCAAACCATAATGTTCGCCAAGATAGCCCAGCAGCGGTGGCCCCACCAGGAAGGCCAGATAACCGGTTGTCGCCACCACGCTGACGCGGGTTGGCGCGTCCGGGCCGGTATCGCTGGCCGCTGAAATCGTTAGCGGGAAGCCAAGCGACGCCCCAAGCCCCCAGAGAATAACGGAAACGCCCGCGACCCAGGCGCTGTCGACGAAGATAATCAGACCAATACCGAGCGCCCCCATTAGCGCGCTGGCGCGGACTACCGCCACGCGGCTATAACGGTCGATAAACCAGCCGCCGGTAAAGCGCCCGACGGTCATACCGAGCGTAAAGCCCGCATAAATCAGCGAGCCAGACGTTGGGCTGAAGCCGTGACCATCCACCATCAGAAGCGGCAGCCAGTCGTTGGCGGACCCTTCAGCGAAAGCCATTGCCAGTACCACCACGCCGATCAACAGTAGCTGGACATCGCGATAAAAAGGTACGCCTTTTTCCGTTGTGTGGGCGCCGTCGGCGGCGTTTTTCCCCGTGCCGTCGGGAATGGCGCGAATAGCAATAAAAATGGGGACGATCGCGACGAGAGCCGCCAGCAGGATATGAGCGTTGGCAGGGACGTTAAAGGCGGTTAGCGCCATGCCGACGCCAGCGCCAGCCAGCGTACCGAAGCTGTAAAAACCGTGCATCATCGGCAGGACGGTTTTATTCATTTCACGTTCAACCGCCGCCCCTTCGACGTTGATAGCGACTTCGGCGGCGCCAAAGCTGGCGCCGAATACGCCTAAGCCAAGCGCAAAAACCAGCGGAGAAGCGAACCACAGCGCAATGCTGAGGATAACCATCCCCGCAACGGCGCAGGACATGGTGGTCTGAATGACGTTGCGCGTGCCAAATCGCTTTACCAGCCAGGCGGAGCACAGAATACCGCTCATCGAACCGATGGAAAGCCCAAACAGCACCGCCCCCATTTCTGCCGTTGAGACCGAGAGGATATCGCGAATGGCGGGGGTGCGGGTTGCCCATGAGGCCATCAACAGCCCTGGCAAGAAGAAGAACATAAAAAGCGCCCAGGTCCGGCGTCTTAAGGCTTTACGTGATGAGATGGCGGTCATTGATTCAAACTGAAAAAAGAGAATACAGAGGACAACACTAGCAAGTTTGTGTACATTTGTACACAAACGTGATGAGAGGAAAAGCAGTGCGACGAGCTAACGATCCCCTGCGGCGAGACAAAATCGTTCAGGCCACGCAGGAAGCGATAATAACGCATGGCATTCACGGCGTTACGCACCGCAAAATCGCGGCGATAGCGCAGGTGCCGCTCGGGTCGATGACCTATTATTTTTCGGGAATCGATGAGTTGCTGATCGAGGCGTTAAGCCGGTTTACAGAAACAATGTCGCACCAGTTTCAGTCATTCTTTGCCGATGTCACGAACGTTCAGGAAGCCTGTCACGCCATTACCGACATGATCTACAGCTCGCTGGTGACCACGCCAGATAATATGGAGCTGATGTACCAGCTGTATGCCTTCGCCAGCCGAAAACCGGCGCTGAAAACGGTGATGCAGAACTGGATGCAGCGCAGTCAGCAAACGCTGGAGCAGTGGTTTGAACCGGTGACCGCCCGCGCGCTGGACGCGTTTATCGAAGGCATGACCCTCCATTTCGTCACCGACAGAGCGCCTTTAACGCGGGACGATATTCTGGTCATGGTGAAGCGTATTGCCGGGCAGGCGTGAAATTCAGGCAACAAAAAACCCATCAACCTTGAACCAAAATGGCGGGGTTGATGGGCTCCACAAATTGGGGACATCAAAGAAAAGCAGTGGCACTAGTTATGACTGACGCCTTGAAGAAAAGTTCTGCTTACCTGCAAAAATTTTTCACTTAAAGGCAAACTTCAGTTTTATCCTAAGCCCGGCCAGATGATGACAATAAGTGTCCCCGCCAGCGTTAACAGAACGTTGGCTATCGCATAGGTTCCCGCATAGCCTAATGCCGGAATGTTGCTGCGCGCCGTGTCGCTGATGATCTCCATCGCCGGAGCACAGGTGCGCGCGCCCATCATGGCGCCGAAGAGCAGGGCGCGGTTCATACGTAATACATAAGCGCCGAACAGGAAGCAGATAATGACCGGCACCAGGCTCACCACAAGACCGGCAATCAACATTTGCCCGCCGACCGCGCCAAGCCCGTTCCCGATGCCGCTGCCCGCGCTCAGGCCGACGCCGGCCATAAAGACCATCAGACCAAACTCTTTCACCATGTTCAGCGCGCCCTGCGGGATGTACCCGAAGGTGGGGTGGTTAGCTCGCAGGAAACCGAGCATGATCCCGGCGAACAGCAGTCCGGCGGCGTTGCCGATGCCAAAGCTGAAATTACTGAACTGGAAGGTGATCATCCCGATCATCAGGCCGATGATAAAGAAGGCGCAGAAGGCCAGCAGATCGGTTACCTGACTGTGAATCGAGATAAAGCCGATACGGTCCGCGACGGTTTTCACGCGACGCGCATCGCCGCTCACCTGCAAGACGTCGCCTTTATTCAGCACCACGTTGTCGTCGATCGGCATTTCAATCTGGCTGCGGATCACGCGGTTAAGGAAGCAGCCGTGGTCGGTCAGCTTCAACTGGGCGAGACGGCGGCCTACGGCATTGTGGTTTTTCACGACGATCTCTTCGGTCACGATGCGCATGTCGAGCAGGTCGCGGTCGAAGACTTCTTTGCCGTTACGGAAGCTGGGGTCCAGCCGGGCATGTGCATCCGGGTAACCGACCAGGGCAATCTCATCGCCCATCTGCAATACCGCGTCGCCATCCGGGTTTGCCAGAATACCGTTACGGCGGATGCGCTCAATGTAGCAACCGGTCTGACGATAGATGCCCAGCTCGCGCAGATTTTTCCCGTCGGCCCAGGCCACCAGTTCCGGGCCAACGCGATAAGCGCGGATGACCGGCAGATAGACCTTGCGGTTGGCATCGGTATCCAGGCCGCGCTCGCGGGCAATCTGCTGGGCGCTGGTTTGCAGATCCTGATGTTGCAGTTTCGGCAGGTAACGTGCGCCGACAATCAGGCTGACCAGGCCGATGAGGTAGGTCAGCGCGTAGCCCAGGCTCAGGTTGTCCAGCGCGACCGAGAGCTGCGAACTCTCCATACCGGAATGGCGTAACGTGTCGCCTGCGCCGACCAGCACAGGGGTCGAGGTCATGGAGCCCGCCAGCATACCGGCGGTCAGGCCGATATCCCAGCCAAAGAGCTTACCCAGCCCTAATGCGATCAGCATCGCGCTACCGACCATGACCAGAGCAAGCATCAGGTAATTTTTGCCGTCGCGAAAAAAAATAGAAAAAAAGTTGGGGCCAGCTTCGACGCCGACACAAAAAATAAACAGCATAAAGCCCAGATTTAGTGCATCGGTGTTAATACTAAAGTGCTGCTGCCCTAATAATAGGGAGACCACTAAAACGCCAATGGAATTACCGAGTTGGACTGAACCCAGGCGTAACTTACCCAGACATAGCCCGAGAGCCAGGACCACAAATAATAACAGGATGTAATTCCCATTTAACAAATCTGCGACGTTTATATTCACGGAGACTAACTTCTTGTTTACCAGTAAGCTGTTGAAAGAAATGACAATTTACGCTAATGTTTTTGCCAGAAATTATGAGGCGTCGGCATCGTATCGGCGCTCAAATAAAAGCAGCACAACAATTTAATTCGCTAGTTTAATCTCATTACGTATCAACGGCTATAAGAATCGTGTGGGTGTGTTTTTGGCATGGAATGCCGAACGACTTTATCTGACTGGACGCCTTCGGGCGAAAAAAGTGTTCGATAGAGATAGTGTCAGGAGGAACGATTGAAACATAAACAAGGTTGGGCGGGTGCAATCTGCTGCTTTGTACTCTTTATTGTGGTGTGCCTTTCATTAACGATGCATATGAAAGGGGCATTTCGGGTTGCCGGGCATCCTGAGATTGGGCTGTTGTTTTTTACGTTACCTGGCGCGGTGGCCAGTTTTTTTTCCCATCGCAGAGAAGTCATTAAACCTCTTATCGGCGCCATGCTGGCCGCACCATGTTGTCTGGTTCTGATGCGATTTGTTTTTATGCCTACGCGCTCCGTATGGCAAGAACTGGCGTGGTTGTTCAGTGCGGTGTTCTGGTGTGCGCTCGGCGCGCTTTGCTTTTTATTTATCAGCAGCCTGTTTAGTCAGCGGCGTAAAAAGAACCGATAACGCCCTCCGGGAGAGGGCGTAAAGCAGCGATCAGGCGAACAGGTTCAGATTCTCTTTTGCCCAAACCTCAAAATCGGTGTAACCGCCGATGTGTTTCTGATCGACAAAAATCTGCGGTACGGTCTCTACCGGTTTACCCACGGTTTTTTCCAGATCCGCTTTGGTAATGCCTTCAGCATGAATATCAATATAGCGATAGTTAAAATCATCGCGCTCAGTGCTCAGTTTTTCTGCTAACTCTTTCGCACGCACGCAATACGGGCACCCTGGGCGACCAAAAATAACGGTAAACATTGTTTTTTCCTCGAACTCATAGCCTTGTGACGAATGGCGGCTATGATGCCGTTAAACGACGCGTCTGAAAAGCAGGTTGCGCCTGTTGCTTTGATACCTATAGGCTATATCTGTTAAACACGATAAACCTGAACGCGTTACACTGAGCATCCGTTATCCGGGAGGCCCTTATGCGCTCGATTGGCGCTTTACCCAAAAGCGTGTTGATTCTGGAAATTCTCGGTATGGTTTTGCTGGCAGCGGCGTTGCTGTCGCTCAATCAGTACCTCACATTACCCGCGCCGATGAACAGCCCGCTGGCGGTAACGGTGATGATATTTCTCGGTATCCTGCTTATGCTTCCCGCTGCGGTGGCGCTGATGTGGCGGATCGCGCAGCTTATTGCGCCGCAACTGATGACGCGCTCACCCGATTCTTCTTCCCGTTCAGCAAGAGAAAAACCGCATGACTCCAACCATTGATTTAATCCGTGGTCACCGTTCTATTCGTCATTTCACCGATGAGCCGATTTCCGATGCGCAGCGTGAGTCGATTATTGCTGCCGCGCGGGGAACCTCAAGCTCCAGTTTTTTACAGTGCAGTTCCATTATCCGCATTACCGATAAAGCCATGCGCGAAGCGCTGGTGCCCCTGACGGGCGGGCAAAAGCACGTTGCGCAGGCCGCGGAATTCTGGGTTTTCTGCGCTGATTTTAATCGTCACTTACAGATTTGCCCGGACGCGCAGCTCGGGCTGGCGGAACAACTGCTGCTGGGCACGGTCGATACGGCGATGATGGGGCAAAATGCGCTGACCGCTGCCGAATCCCTGGGGCTGGGCGGCGTCTACATCGGCGGTATCCGCAATCATATTGAAGCGGTTACGGAACAGCTGAAATTACCGAAATATGTCCTGCCGCTGTTTGGGCTGTGCCTCGGCTGGCCTGCGGATAACCCTGGCGTTAAGCCGCGCCTGCCCGCAGAACTGGTGGTGCATGAAAATCACTATCAGCCTGTGGATGCCGCGCTGCTGGCGCAATATGATGAGCAGATCGCGGAGTATTACCTGACCCGCGACAGCAATACGCGCCGCGATACCTGGAGCGACCATATTCGTCGTACCATCATCAAAGAGAATCGCCCGTTTATTCTGGACTATTTGCATAAACAGGGTTGGGCGACGCGCTAACACCCGGTGTATGATACGCAGGCTTTTACCAGGTCTTTTAGAGAGGTGCAGGGTGAAAATTGCCATATTGTCCCGGGACGGAACGCTCTATTCTTGTAAACGCCTGCGCGAAGCGGCGATGAAGCGCGGCCATCTGGTCGAAATACTCGATCCGCTTTCCTGCTATATGAACATCAGCCCGGCGGCCTCTTCTATTCACTATAAAGGCCGCCAGTTGCCGCATTTTGATGCCGTCATCCCCCGTATTGGCTCCGCCATCACGTTTTACGGTACAGCGGCGCTGCGTCAGTTCGAAATGCTGGGTAGCTATCCGCTGAACGAATCCGTGGCGATTACCCGCGCGCGCGATAAACTGCGTTCGCTACAGTTACTGGCCCGGCAGGGAATTGACTTGCCTGTTACTGGCATTGCGCATTCGCCGGATGACACCAGCGATCTGATCGACATGGTCGGCGGCGCGCCGCTGGTGGTAAAACTGGTGGAAGGTACGCAGGGCATTGGCGTGGTGCTGGCGGAAACCCGGCAAGCCGCAGAGAGCGTGATTGATGCGTTTCGTGGCCTCAACGCGCACATTCTGGTGCAGGAGTACATCAAAGAGGCCAGAGGGCGTGACATCCGTTGTCTGGTCGTGGGCGACGAAGTGGTGGCGGCCATTGAGCGGCGGGCAAAAGAGGGCGATTTTCGCTCCAACCTTCATCGCGGCGGTATGGCGAGTATCGCCAGTATCACGCCGCGTGAACGAGAGATCGCGATAAAAGCGGCGCAGACGATGGGGCTGGATGTCGCTGGCGTCGATATTCTGCGCGCGGAGCGTGGGCCGCTGGTCATGGAAGTGAACGCCTCTCCGGGTCTGGAAGGGGTAGAAAAAACGACGGGTGTGGATATCGCCGGGCGAATGATCCAGTGGATCGAGCGTCACGCCACCCCCGAATTTTGCCTTAAAACGGGCGGTTAATCGCAATATCGTTCCCGATCGTGGTATGACGCGGTCTTTTTGCGTAAGCTGTGCCGGTAATTTTTTATCGTAAGAGGTAGCACATTATTATGACATCACTGGTCGTTCCTACTCTGGATACGTTGCGTCAATGGCTCGACGACCTGGGCATGAGTTTTTTTGAATGTGATACCTGTCAGGCGCTGCATTTGCCCCATATGCAAAATTTTGACGGCATTTACGATGCGAAAATCGACCTGGTGGATAACACGGTGCTGTTTTCCGCAATGGCGGAGGTAAGACCCTCTGCGCTGCTGCCGCTGGCTGCCGATCTGTCGGCAATTAACGCCAGTTCGTTAACGGTGAAAGCGTTCCTGGATATGCAGGATGATAATCTGCCAAAACTGGTGGTTTGCCAGTCTTTATCCGTTATGCGGGGCGTGACGTATGAACAGTTCGAGTGGTTTGTTCGTCAGAGCGAAGAGCAGATTTCTATGGTGATTCTGGAAGCCGGAGCGCATCAGCTGCTGTTCAGCGCAGAAGAAGACGCGCAAAAAAGTAGCGCTGAAAATCATTTTCTTCACTGAAATCTGCGCACATGCAACCTGAAGAATGACGCGTATAACGCAGTCGCTGCCAGAGCGGCTGCTGTTTGCATTTTTTTATTCTGCCTTTAACCTTTCTTTAAAGAATAATTCACCTCCTTTCCGCCTGTTTCGCTTTATCACATAGACAAAACCTGCATAAAAAATTGATAAAAGGCGTTTTTTAATCTGAGCTATAGCCTCGAACCCTGGCTAAAGTTATTCTTGCGAAGCTTTTACACGTCATCCTTCAGACAACCTCCTGAATGATTTTGTGTATTTATGGCGAGCAATGACGGCAGGGAGAGAGCCCTCTCTTCTGTAACTGTGTCGAGTGACAAAATATGCACGTTTCTTGCATATCTTAGAATGCAACTTTTTTGGTTCGTTTGTTAACGAACTTTCAGAAGGAAAGAGATTATGACCGCCTTAAATAAAAAATGGCTATCGGGTCTGGTTGCGGGTGCTCTGATGGCCGTCTCTGCCAGCACGCTCGCCGCTGAACAAAAAACACTGCATATCTATAACTGGTCTGATTATATCGCCCCGGATACGGTCGCGAACTTTGAAAAAGAGACCGGTATCAAAGTGGTCTATGACGTCTTCGACTCCAACGAGGTACTGGAAGGGAAACTCATGGCCGGGAGCACCGGCTTCGACCTGGTTGTCCCGTCGGCCAGTTTTCTGGAACGCCAGCTCACTGCGGGCGTATTCCAGCCGCTGGATAAAAGCAAACTACCTGGCTGGAAAAACCTCGATCCAGAGCTGTTGAAGCTGGTAGCGAAGCACGATCCTGACAACAAATATGCGATGCCGTATATGTGGGCGACCACCGGTATCGGTTATAACATCGATAAAGTCAAAGCGGTGCTGGGGGCTGACGCGCCGGTCGATAGCTGGGATCTGGTGCTGAAACCTGAAAATCTGGAAAAACTTAAAAGCTGCGGCGTCTCCTTCCTTGATGCGCCTGAAGAGGTGTTCGCGACCGTGCTGAACTACCTGGGGAAAGATCCCAACAGTACCAAAGCGGATGACTACACGGGGCCTGCGACCGATCTGCTGCTGAAGCTGCGCCCGAACATTCGTTATTTCCACTCGTCTCAATACATAAACGATCTGGCGAACGGCGATACCTGCGTGGCGATTGGCTGGGCAGGGGACGTATGGCAGGCGGCTAACCGCGCGAAAGAAGCGAAAAACGGCGTGAATATCTCCTTCTCCATTCCGAAAGAGGGGGCGATGGCGTTCTTTGATGTGTTCGCGATGCCTGCTGATGCGAAAAACAAAGAAGAGGCTTATCAGTTCCTCAACTACCTGCTGCGCCCGGATGTGATCGCCCACATTTCCGACCATGTGTTCTACGCCAACGCCAACAAAGAAGCGACGGCGCTGGTCAGCGCTGAAGTGCGTGACAACCCGGGCATTTATCCGCCAGCGGATGTGCGAGCGAAAATGTTCACGCTGAAAGTGCAGGAACCGAAGATCGACCGTGTGCGTACGCGTGCCTGGACGAAGGTGAAAAGCGGTAAATAAGCCGCTGTATCAGAACGTTGCCCGGTGAGGTTTTCCGGGCAATGCGCACTTTTATGGTGCGTTTGCACTGATTTTTGTTTATGCCGGAGAGCACCCCGTGAACGACGCGACCCCCCGCCCACAGGCGAAAACTCGTAAAGCGCTGACGCCGCTTCTTGAAATCCGCAACCTGACAAAATCATTTGATGGTCAACACGCCGTGGATGATGTCAGCCTCACCATCTATAAAGGCGAAATATTTGCGCTGCTTGGCGCATCGGGCTGCGGGAAATCCACGCTGCTGCGTATGCTGGCCGGATTTGAACAACCCTCCGCCGGGCAAATCATGCTCGATGGCGTCGATCTGGCGCATGTCCCGCCTTATCTGCGCCCTATCAATATGATGTTTCAGTCCTATGCGCTGTTCCCCCATATGACGGTGGAGCAGAACATTGCGTTTGGGCTGAAGCAGGACAAGCTGTCGAAGGCGGAAATCACCGCGCGCGTGAACGAAATGCTGGGGCTGGTGCATATGCAGGAGTTCGCTAAACGTAAGCCTCATCAGCTTTCCGGCGGCCAGCGTCAGCGTGTGGCGCTGGCGCGTAGCCTGGCGAAACGCCCGAAGCTGTTGCTGCTCGACGAACCAATGGGTGCGCTGGATAAAAAGCTGCGCGACCGGATGCAGCTGGAAGTCGTCGATATTCTTGAGCGCGTTGGCGCGACCTGCGTGATGGTAACGCACGATCAGGAAGAGGCGATGACGATGGCCGGGCGAATTGCGATCATGAACCGTGGGAAATTCGTGCAGATTGGCGAACCGGAAGAGATTTATGAACATCCGACCACCCGCTACAGCGCGGAATTTATCGGTTCTGTGAATGTCTTTGAAGGCTTGCTGAAGGAACGTCAGGATGATGGGTTGGTCATTGATTCGCCGGGGCTGGTGCATCCTCTGAAGGTGGATGCGGATGCGTCCGTTGTCGATAACGTTCCGGTGTATGTCGCGCTGCGCCCGGAAAAAATCATGCTGTGCGACGCGCCGCCAGAAGACGGCTACAACTTTGCCGTGGGTGAAGTGGTGCATATCGCCTACCTCGGCGATTTGTCGATTTATCATGTGCGGTTGAAAAGCGGCCAGATGTTGAGCGCTCAGTTACAGAACGCGCATCGCTATCGCAAAGGATTGCCGACCTGGGGCGATGAAGTGCGTTTATGTTGGGATGCGGACAGCTGTGTGGTGTTGACGGTTTAAGGAGCGAAAATGAGTACACTTGAACCTCCGGCTCGCGATAAAAAGCCCGGCGGCCTGACGCTGTGGCTGGCGCGGATGCAAATGAAGCATGGGCGTAAGCTGGTCATCGCGGTGCCGTACCTTTGGCTGATCCTGCTTTTCCTGCTGCCGTTTCTGATCGTGTTTAAAATCAGCCTGGCGGAGATGGCGCGGGCGATCCCGCCCTATACCGATCTGATGGCGTGGGCCGACGGGCAGCTATCCCTGACCCTCAACCTGGGAAACTTCCTGCAACTGACGGACGATCCGCTCTATTTTGACGCCTATTTGCAGTCTTTGCAGGTGGCGGGCGTTTCGACTCTCTGCTGTTTGCTGCTGGGGTATCCGCTGGCCTGGGCGGTGGCGCACAGCAGGCCGTCAACGCGTAATATTCTGCTGTTGCTGGTGATCCTGCCGTCCTGGACCTCGTTTTTGATCCGCGTTTACGCCTGGATGGGGATTCTGAAAAATAACGGCGTGCTGAACAACTTCCTGATGTGGCTGGGGGTTATCGATCATCCCCTGACGATTTTGCACACCAATCTGGCGGTGTATATCGGTATTGTCTACGCCTATCTGCCGTTTATGGTGCTGCCGATTTATATCGCGCTGACGCGCATTGACTATTCGCTGGTGGAGGCCTCGCTGGATCTGGGCGCGCGTCCGCTGAAAACCTTCTTTAGCGTCATTGTGCCGTTAACGAAAGGGGGCATAATTGCCGGATCGATGCTGGTGTTTATTCCGGCGGTGGGGGAATTTGTGATCCCGGAACTGCTCGGCGGGCCAGACAGCATTATGATCGGTCGCGTACTGTGGCAGGAGTTCTTCAACAACCGCGACTGGCCGGTGGCCTCTGCGGTGGCTATCATCATGTTATTACTGCTGATTGTACCGATTATCTGGTTCCATAAGCATCAGCAAAAAAGCGAGGGGGAACTCGGATGAATACTTTACCGGTGGTTCGTTCGCCCTGGCGAATTGTTATTCTGGTGCTCGGGTTTACCTTTCTGTATGCGCCGATGCTGATGCTGGTCATCTATTCGTTTAACAGCTCGAAGCTGGTGACTGTCTGGGCGGGGTGGTCTACGCGCTGGTATGGCGAGCTGTTCCGGGATAGCGCGATGATAAGCGCCGTCGGCCTGAGCCTCACGATTGCCGCTTGCGCCGCGACAATGGCGGCTATTCTGGGGACGATTGCCGCCGTGGTAATGGTGCGTTTTGGCCGTTTTCGTGGAGCGAATGGCTTTGCGTTTATGATCACCGCGCCGCTGGTTATGCCGGATGTGATTACCGGGCTGTCGCTGTTGCTGCTGTTTGTGGCCCTGGCCCATGCTATCGGCTGGCCCGCAGATCGCGGAATGCTGACAATCTGGCTGGCGCACGTTACCTTCTGTACGGCCTATGTGGCGGTGGTTATTTCATCGCGTCTGCGCGAACTGGATCGCTCGATTGAAGAGGCGGCGATGGATCTTGGCGCGACGCCGTTAAAAGTGTTCTTTGTGATTACGCTGCCGATGATCATGCCTGCGGTGATCTCTGGATGGCTGCTGGCTTTCACGCTGTCGCTGGACGATCTGGTGATCGCCAGTTTTGTCTCTGGCCCGGGGGCGACGACATTGCCGATGCTGGTCTTCTCCAGCGTGCGTATGGGGGTTAACCCGGAGATTAACGCGCTGGCGACCCTTATCCTCGGCGTGGTAGGCATTGTCGGTTTTATCGCCTGGTATCTGATGGCGCGCGCAGAAAAGCAGCGGATGCGTGATATCCAACGTGCAAGACGCGGCTGAAGAAACTAAAATCTGCCAACCTGGCAACACGTTACCGTGGGCAAACGCGGTAACGTTTTCATGGAAGACGATTCGTTGGGATTTTTTAAGAAATCATCCTCATCACATGCCCGTTTAAATGTACCCACGCTGGTGCAGGTGGCGGCGCTCGCGATTATTTTGATCCGCTGCCTCGATTTGCTGATGATTTTTAACACGCTCGGCATGCGGGGAATGGGGGAGTTTATTCATCGCAGCGTGCAAACCTGGAATCTGACGCTGGTGTTTTTAGGCAGCCTGGCGCTGGTCTTTACTGAAATATATTGCGCGTTTTCGCTGGTGAAAGGGCGCAACTGGGCGCGCTGGGTGTACCTGCTCACGCAGGTTATTGCCACAGGTTATCTGTGGGCGGCGTCGTTGGGCTATGGCTACCCGGAACTGTTCAGTATTGCCGGGGAGTCGAAACGCGAAATTTTGCGCACGCTGGTGATGCAGAAATTGCCGGACATGCTGGTTCTGATGCTGCTCTTTATTCCTGCGGGCAGCAGGCGGTTCTTCCGTTTGCAATAACGTGTATAATCCTCGCCCCTGGTAATATGAAGGTCTTTGTATGCAGTGCGCACTCTACGACGCCGGTCGCTGTCGATCCTGTCAGTGGATAGTCCAGCCGATCCGCGATCAACTCTCCGCCAAAACCGCCGATCTAAAGGGGCTGCTTGCCGATTTTTCAGTTGAACAGTGGTGTGCGCCGGTCAGCGGCCCGGAGCAGGCCTTTCGTAATAAAGCCAAAATGGTGGTCAGCGGCAGCGTGGAAAAGCCGCTGTTAGGCATGTTGCATCGCGATGGCACCCCGGAGGATTTGAGTGACTGTCCGCTCTATCCCGACACGTTTGCTCCCGTTTTCGCCACGCTGAAGCCGTTCATCGCCCGTGCCGGGTTAACGCCTTACAACGTGGCGCGCAAACGCGGCGAGCTGAAATACATCCTGCTGACGGAAAGCCAGTTCGATGGCGGCATGATGCTGCGGTTCGTGCTGCGCTCAGAAACCAAACTGGCGCAGCTGCGCGCGGCGCTGCCGTGGCTACAGGCGCAGTTACCGCAGCTGAAGGTTATTACCGCGAATATTCAACCGGTACACATGGCGATTATGGAAGGGGAGACGGAGATCTTCCTGACGGAGCAGCAGGCGCTGGCAGAACGTTTTAACGATGTGCCGCTGTGGATCCGTCCGCAGAGCTTTTTCCAGACCAACCCGGTCGTTGCGAGCCGTCTGTATGCGACGGCGCGTGACTGGGTGCGTCAGCTGCCTGTTCATCACATGTGGGATCTGTTTTGCGGCGTCGGGGGATTTGGTTTGCACTGCGCCACCCCGGAAATGACGTTGACGGGCATTGAGATCGCACCAGAGGCAATCGCCTGCGCGAAGCAATCCGCCGCAGAACTGGGGCTGACGAATCTTCATTTTCAGGCGCTGGATTCTACGCAATTCGCGACCGCGCAAGGAGAGGTGCCGGAACTGGTGCTGGTGAACCCGCCGCGTCGCGGCATTGGAAAAGCCCTGTGCGACTATCTTAGCCAGATGGCGCCGGAATACATCATCTACTCCAGTTGCAACGCGCAGACGATGGCAAAGGACATTGCCAACTTGCCGGGCTACCGTATTGAGCGTGTTCAACTTTTCGATATGTTCCCGCATACCGCGCATTATGAAGTGTTAACGCTGTTGACCAAAGCACACTGACCGGTAGGCCGGGTAAAGCGAAGCCGCCGCCTGGCGCAACGTCCGCACAAAGTTCAACAAAATGTGAACTCTTCCCCCCTGTGAAATCGGGTAAGCTTAAGTTATTGGCATTGAGAGAATGAAGGCTTACCCATGAAGCAGATCCTGCTGGTGGAAGATGACCACGACATCGCGGCGCTCCTGCGCCTCAATTTAGAAGACGAAGGCTACGCCATTACTCACCAACCGGATGGGGGCAAGGCGTTACAGTGCCTTGAAACCCAACCCTGGGATGCCGTGATCCTCGACCTGATGCTCCCCAACGTTGACGGTCTGGAAATTTGTCGTCGCATCCGTCAGATGACCCGCTACCTGCCGGTGATTATTATCAGCGCCCGCAGCAGCGAAACGGACCGCATTACCGGGCTGGAAACCGGGGCAGATGATTACCTGGCAAAACCCTTCTCGGTGCAGGAGCTGATCGCGCGCATCAAAGCGCTGTTTCGCCGTCAGCAGGCTATGGGGCAGGCACAGACTGCCGGGCATATTCAGGCTCATGGCCTGACGCTTGATCCGCTGGCGCGTACGGTGCGCTTGCACGGTCAGGACGTGGACCTCACGCCGCGTGAATTTGAGCTGCTGTACTTCTTTGCCCGTCATCCCGGCGAAGTCTTTTCGCGTCTGGCGCTGCTGGAACAGGTCTGGGGCTATCAGCACGAAGGGTATGAGCACACCGTCAACACCCACATTAATCGCCTGCGCATCAAGATTGAAAAAGATGCCGCTGAACCGGAGATTATTCGTACCGTCTGGGGCAAAGGTTACAAATTTGCGGAGCTGAACCATGATGCGGCGCTTTAGCCTGAGCCAGCGGCTGACGCTGCTGTTCATTCTGCTGCTGATGCTCTGCGCCACCGTTGCCTGCGCGGTGCAACTCTACAGCAGCATGCAGTACGGCAACGCGATGGTGCAGCGGCTGTCCGGCGGGCTGGCGCAACAGATTGTGCAGCGTGAACCCATTCTGGATGCGCAGGGCAGGGTTGACCGCAGCGTGCTGAAGCCGTTGTTTGACCGCCTGATGACCTTTAACCCGAGCGTTGAGCTGTATGTCGTCTCTTCTGACGGCGAACTGCTGGCCGATGCCGCGCCGCCGGGCCATATCCAGCGGCAAAAGATCGATATTAGTCCATTGCAAACCTTTCTCAGCGGCGCAGCGATGCCCGTCTATGGCGACGATCCGCGTAGTCAGAGTCAGAAGGTTTTCAGCGTTACCCCTTTACGTCAGGATGGTGAGCTTAAAGGCTATTTGTACATCATCCTGCAAGGTGAAGAGTCAAATGCGCTGGCAGAAATGGCCTGGCATAAAGCACTCTGGAGTACGGTGTTGTGGTCCCTGCTATGGGTGGCGCTGTTCGGCCTGCTGGCGGGGTTACTGATCTGGTACTGGGTGACGCGCCCGGTAAAACGCCTGACGATGGACGTTGCCGGGCTGGAGCAGGACAGCATTACCGCCATCAAACAGCTGGCGGCACAGCAGCCGGAGACCACGGTGAGTGATGAAGTTGCGGTGCTGCGCAATACTTTTATCGAGCTGGCGCGCAAAATCGCCGGTCAGTGGGATCAACTGGCCGACAGCGACCGGCAGCGCCGGGAGTTTATCGCCAATATCTCGCATGACTTACGCACGCCGCTGACGTCATTGCTGGGCTACCTGGAAACGTTATCGCTTAAATCCGCTACGCTGACGCCGCAGGAAACGCAGCAATATCTCGCCACCGCGCTGCGTCAGGGGCACAAGGTGCGGCACCTGTCGCAGCAGCTTTTCGAGCTGGCGCGGCTTGAGCATGGCAGCATTAAACCGCAACTGGAGCGCTTTGCTATTGGTGAGCTGATTCAGGATGTGGCGCAAAAATTCGATCTGACAATAGAGACCCGGCAGTTGCATTTGCAGGTCGATATGCCGCATTCCCTGCCGCTTATCAATGCTGACGTCTCAATGATAGAGCGGGTAGTGACGAATCTGCTGGATAACGCCGTGCGCCATTCGCCGCAGGGGAGCACTATCCGGCTGAAGGTCTGGCAGGAGGAGGCGCAGCTACAGGTAGAGGTCAGCGACAGCGGGCCAGGTATCGACGAAGCGTTGCGTGAACAACTGTTCCAGCGACCATCGGTGCTGGGGCATCAGGCGTCGCGGGAAGATCGCGGAGGGTTAGGGCTGCTGATTGTAAGACGGATGCTGGAACTGCACGGCGGTGGGATCAGGCTGATGGATTCGGTGAGTGGCGCGCGCTTTAGGTTCTTTGTGCCCTTATAGAATTGCCGGATGGCGCAGCGCCATCCGGCAAGGAAGATTACTGCGGGAACCACTGATCGCTGATTTTCTGATAAGTGCCATCAGCTTTGATTGCCGCCAGCGCGGTGTTCAGTTTTTCCAGCAGCGCTTTATTATCCGGGCGCACAGCGATGCCAAGGCCGGTGCCGAAGTATTGCGGATCGGTCACTTTTTCTGTTGCCGCGCCCAGTTGCGGATTGGTTTTCAGCCACTCATTCACCACGGCGGTATCGCCGAATACGCCATCAATACGGCCATTTTTCAGGTCGATAATCGCATTCTGGTAGCTGTCATAAGCTACGGTTTTCACTTCAGGATGCTTATCTTGCAGGTATTTCTGGTGCGTGGTGCCGTTTTCCATGCCGATACGTTTCCCTTTCAGGTCGGCAAAGGTTTTATAGCTGTCTTTTTTCGCAATCACCAGCGCAGAGTTGGCATAGTAAGGGCTGGTGAACGTCACCTGTTTGCTACGCTCAGGGGTAATATCCATACCAGAGATAACCGCGTCATATTTTTTGAATTTCAGCGCCGGGATCAGGCTGTCAAACGCGTGGTTGGTAAAAGTACAGTCGGCCTGCATTTGTTTGCATAACGCAGTCGCCAGATCGATATCGAAACCGACGATTTTATTGCTCGCATCCAGTGATTCGAACGGCGGGTAAGTAGCGGAAACGCCGAAATTGATTTTATCGGCAGCTGAGGCGCCAGCGGCGAAAGTAGCGAGTAATGCGGCCAGAACTAACTTTTTCATGGTGGAACTCCCGTCTGTCAATCTTATGATTATTCACCGTGTCTGCGGCATGGGTTTACAATGCCATTTAATGAATTTATATGCAATAAAAATGATTAAGTATTTTTGTTATTATAAAAAAAGACGGACAGCTTAGTGGCTTGTCCGCCTTTATGATTTCGTTTTATGCATTTATGTCGATAATTTTGTAGGCTGGATAAGGCGCTTGCGCCATTGCCTGATGGCGACGCTGACGCATCTTATCAGGCCTACATATGATGTTCTTAATTCCTGCGCTCAAACGCCAGCGCTTTACGCTCGATGAGGCGCATCAGCAAGGTTAACAAACCGTTGACGATCAGATAAATCACGCCAGCCGCGCCAAACACCATCACATCGTAGGTACGACCGTACAGCAGCTGGCCGTGGCCCATCACTTCCATCAGCGTAATGGTGTACGCCAGGGAGGTGCTTTTGAAGACCAGCACCACCTCATTGGAGTAAGAGGAGAGGGCGCGTTTAAACGCGTACGGCAGCAGGATCGCCAGGGTATCTTTTTTGCTCATCCCCAGCGCGCCGCAGGACTGCCACTGGCCTTCCGGGATCGCGCGAATCGCGCCATAGAACAGCTGCGTGGTATAGGCCGCGCTGTTGAGCGACAGGGCAAGTAAGGCGCATAGCCACGGCTCGGACAGCAGGTGCCAGAGTACCGGGTAATCCTGTAACGACGGGAATTGCCCCGGGCCGTAGTAGATCAGGAAGATTTGCACCAGCAGCGGCGTACCGGTAAACAGCGTAATGTAGCCGCGAACCAGCCATACCAGCACCGGCGTTTTCAGCGTCAGAATGATGGTGAAAATCAGCGCCAGGATCAGCGCGACGATGATAGACGCAACCGTCAGCGTCAGGCTGGTGTGCAGCCCTTTCATCAGTTCAGGTAAATACTCAAACATCAGCCTGGTCTCCGCTCAAAACGTGTCGCGCGCAGGTCAATGCGTTTGAGAATGTACTGACTCACCAGCGTAATCACCAGATAGATAGCCGCAGCCACAATGTACCAGGTGAACGGCTCCTGAGTGCGCGTGGCGATGCTTTTTGTTTGCAGCATCAGATCGTTCACGCTGATAAGGCTGACCAGCGCGGTATCTTTCAGCAATACCAGCCACTGGTTGCCCAGCCCTGGCAGCGCATGACGCCACATTTGCGGCATCACCAGGCGGAAGAAAATCGCGGTTTTTGATAAGCCTAACGCCTGACCGGATTCCCACTGTCCAGACGGAACCGCTTTCAGCGCGCCGCGCAGCGTTTGCGACGCGTATGCCGCATACAGCAACGACAGCGCGATGACGCCGCACAGGAACGGGCTGACGTCGAAGTCTTCAATCTGCATCTGCAACGGGATTTGCACAAACCCCAGGTTGATGGTGAAGCCATCAGACAGCATCAGCAGAAGCTGAGAGGAACCGAAATAGATAAACAGCACCACCAGAATTTCCGGCAGGCCGCGCAGAATCGTGACCAGTGCGGAACCTGTCCAGGCTATCGGGCGCCATTTTACGGACTCCCAGACGGCAAAAATCATAGCGAGGACGAGGCCGATGATCAGCGCACAAACGGCAAGGCCGACGGTCATCCCGGCGGCGCTTGCTAAAGGAAAAAATTCGTTCATCAAGTCTTACTTCTGGAACCATTTGTTGTAGATGGTTTCGTACGTGCCATCTTGCTTCACTTTTTCCAGCGCAGTGTTGAATTTCTGCTGTAGTTCCGTGTTGCCCTGGCGTACCGCGATACCGAGGCCGGTGCCGAAGTAATCTTTGTCGGTCACTTTATCGCCAACCGGCGCCAGCTTCGGATTATCTTTCAGCCATTCAGTGACCACGGCGGTGTCGCCGAACACGCCGTCAATACGACCATTTTGCAGATCCAGCTTCGCGTTCTGGTAGCTGTCATAAGGCACGGTGGTGATTTCCGGGTGCTTATCCATGATGAACTTCTGGTGGGTAGTGCCATTCTGTACGCCCACTTTTTTGCCTTTCAGCTGGTCGATGCTGGTGTATTTACCCTGCTGACCGATGAACAGTGCGGAGTTGTCATAGTAAGGCGTGGTGAACAGAACCTGCTTTTCACGCTCAGGCGTGATGTCCATACCGGCCATCACCGCGTCGAAACGACGGAACTTCAGGCTTGGGATCAGGCTGTCAAACGCCTGGTTGGTAAAGGTGCAGGTCGCGTCAATCTCTTTACACAGCGCATTGGCCAGATCGACGTCAAAGCCGACGATTTTGTTACTGGCATCCATAGATTCGAACGGAGGGTAGGATGCTTCCGTGGCGAAACGGATGGTTTGAGCTGCTGTAGCGGAAAGGCTAAAGCCTGCAATTAGCGCGGCAATCAGAACTTTTTTCATTGTCATTGTCCCGAATCTTAGTGAGATAAATAGTTTTTGAATGCATCGGTCTGCGGGTTCGCAAAGCAGCTCGCATCCCCTTGCTCGACGATGTGACCGTTTTCCATATAGATCACCCGGCTGGCGGTTTTACGCGCCACTTCTACTTCGTGAGTGACGATCACCTGGGTAATTTTGGTTTCCGCCAGTTCACGAATAATACTGACGATTTGCGCGGTGATTTCCGGGTCCAGCGCGGCGGTTGGCTCGTCAAACAGCAGCACCTGCGGCTCCATCATTAACGCACGGGCGATAGCCACACGCTGTTGCTGACCGCCGGAAAGATGCAGAGGATAGCGATCGCTGTAAGGTTTCAGACGCAGACGTTCCAGCAGCTTCTCGGCACGCGCCAGCGCCTGGTCTTTTGACAGACCCAGCACGCGGCAGGGCGCTTCAATCAGGTTTTGTTGTACCGTGAGATGCGGCCAGAGATTGTATTGCTGAAAAACCATGCCTACGTTCTGGCGCAATTCACGAATCGCCTTATCAGAAGGCGTTTTCGTGAAGTCGAAATGATTTCCTGCGATAGTGAGCGTGCCGGAGCGCGGCATCTCAAGCAGATTGAGTACACGCAGCAGCGAGCTTTTACCCGCTCCGCTTGGGCCAAGTAACACCAGCGTTTCGCCCTGAGGGCAATCCAGCGTGATATCGAACAGCGCCTGATGCGCGCCGTAGAAGCAATTAATGCCGTTTAATTGAATACTCATTGATTCTCGTATGCTGGCAGTCTGATAACTGTACACGTCATCCTTCATGCTGCCTCTTTGTTGGCTGCTGAGTGACTCGTCTCACCCTGAGACTCGCCCTTACGAACCGTTGCTCGCGACGTTCAAATCTGTTCCTGACAGATTTGTCACTCCAGTCACTTGCCGCCTCGACGCATCATGAATGATTTTGTGTATGTTGAGGCCGCAGATAGTACCTTTGACAGAATAGTTATGCAATATTTATGCGTTAAAAGTTAAATGCAAACCGCATTCTTCACTAAACATAGCACAAAATAGCGGGGGCGGTAGGCGGCAAGAATAATTGTCGGCATTCTATGCAGAATGCCAGACGATTTGTGGGGCTTATGATTTATCGACGTTTTGTCGGGTGATCAGCGGTTTTCGACGGACTGGCGCAGCGTACCGGCTGGCGCGTGGACGCTGCCGCCAAGATAACGCACATCATCAATAACCCAGCACTGACCTTCATGGATCATCAGCACTTCGTCGCGCCAGGTCTGGTCGCCTTGCTTCAGCTCCACGCGCAGTGGGATGTTGCGGGCGTCGCGATTAGGAATGGTGGACGCGCTGGCTACGCTGGCGCTATCCGGGAAGGTGGTGCGGCTGGAGAACGGGTCGCTGCTCATCAACTGGCGGTGTTCGCTGTCACGGCTGGCGTCAGAGAGCAGTTTTGCCAGGTTGTCGCTTAAGTAAGGGCGAAGGGCGGTAATGTCGTTAGTACGGTTTTGAATGCGGTAGTCATAAAATTGTTGAGCCACGCTGTCCGGCCCGCCTTCTATGCACGACCCGCTGCGCGGGCCATTGTCTTTATAAGCAGGAGTGACGGTTGTGCAGGCACTGAGCAGCAGTGCGCAAGGGACGAGCAGAGAGAGTTTGCTGTAGCGCATAGTGATTTCCTTATAAGCGATCTGCCAAAAAGCGATCTACGATAATCAATTATATCATTTTCAATGATAGCGTATCGGTCTGATAATGCGTTTGAGATCGAGTGCTTAGGTAAACAAGGAGATCGGCTATGCAGTTTTCGACAACCCCGACGCTGGAAGGGCAGAACATCGTGGAATATTGCGGTGTGGTAACGGGTGAAGCCATTTTGGGCGCCAACATTTTCCGTGACTTCTTCGCGGGTATTCGCGATATCGTCGGCGGACGTTCGGGTTCCTATGAAAAAGAGTTGCGTAAAGCGCGTGAAATCGCTTTTCAGGAACTGGGCGAACAGGCGAAAGCGCTGGGTGCGGATGCGGTTGTGGGCATCGACATTGACTATGAGACCGTAGGCAAAGACAGCAGTATGCTGATGGTGAGCGTCAGCGGGACGGCGGTAAAAACGCGCCGATGAGACACCTGCTCTGGCTGGTCGCGTTCGCGCTTCTGTTAACCGGGTGCGCGGGCGAGAAAGGGATTATTGATAAAGACGGGTATCAGCTGGATACCCGTCATCAGGCACAGGCGGCGTACCCGCGCATCAAAATCCTGGTCATCCACTACACGGCGGATGACTTTGATACCTCTCTGGCGACGTTAACGGATAAAAACGTCAGCTCGCACTATTTAATTCCTGCTGTACCGCCGCTTCACCGTGGCAAGCCGCGTATCTGGCAACTGGTGCCAGAGCACGATCTGGCGTGGCACGCGGGTATCAGCTTCTGGCGTGGCGCAACGCGCATCAACGACACGTCCGTTGGTATCGAACTGGAAAATCGCGGCTGGCAAAAGTCGGCGGGAATGAAATACTTCGCCCCGTTTGAACCTGCGCAAATTCAGGCCCTGATCCCACTGGCGAAAGAGATCATTGCCCGCTACGACATTAAGCCGCAAAACGTGGTGGCGCATGCGGATATTGCCCCGCAGCGTAAGGACGATCCTGGCCCTCTGTTCCCCTGGCGCGATCTGGCGGCGCAGGGCATTGGCGCCTGGCCTGATGAACAGCGCGTGGCGTTTTATCTGGCGGGACGCGCGCCCAATACGCCAGTCGATCCCGCATCATTGCTCGACTTGCTTTCGCGTTATGGTTACGAGGTCAAACCGGAGATGACCGCGCGTGAACAGCAGCGGGTGATCATGGCGTTCCAGATGCATTTCCGCCCGGCGTTATGGAACGGGGTGGCGGATGCGCAAACGCAAGCGATTGCTAATGCGTTACTGGAAAAATATGGCCAGAATTAATGGCGCTGGCGTCGTGATAAAAGTCAGTTAACTTGTTTATTTTCATCGAAATTCATTTTGGATAAAAATCAAATTAATCTATGGTTAATTGACTTTAAATTCCCCTCATCTATGATTGATTTTATCAGGAAGATATTTCTTATACGCTAAAAGTCGTGAAACTTAGCGCGCACAATCTTTTTTTTGCTTAATTTTATTTTTAACCAGGTTGAATCAGTGAGTGACATTAAGCTGAGGTTATCACTCGTCGCTTGTCATTAAATTTAAATCAATATTCTTTGAAAGGCATAATATGTTAAGCATTTACGGTAAGAAAATTCGTCCGCATCATGAAATGGAACGTATTATTTCTTTAACGTCAGGTTATAAAGAAAAAACCTTAAAAAAATGGCAGAAAATCACCACCAGTGACTCGGAATATATTCATATTATCGTGAGCGGTGACGTTGAATTTCGCCGTACCTCCGATGAGTTATGTATGTTTACCCTGCAAGGGCAGTGTATCTTTGGGTTATCTGCCATATTTTATGGTTCTCTGCATATGTATGGGCTTGCTCGTACCAATACCGTCGTGCGCTCAATCAAAAAAGATGAGTTTATGCGTCTGTTGACTGAACACAGTTTATGGCCAGATCTCACCAGGGTGCTGTCATGGTATATTTGCCTGCTTAGCAAACGTGATGATGTTTTGGTTGCCCGTAGCGCTTACTCTGTTATTCGTGAATTTTTAATCGAAATTAATGAGCTGATTATTCATCATAACCGTGACATCAATGTATACGACTATATTCAGGAGTATACGAATTTTGCCCGCAGTACGATCATCAAAATTCTCTCTGATCTTAAAAAAGGAAACTATATCGTCATTGAGAAAAGCCGATTAATGTCGATGACGACCTTGCCAGAAAAATATTAATCACATTTCCCATCGTCTCCTCTTCAGCTAATGAAGCGGAGGCCTTTGGGAGCGCATTAAGGCGTAATGATGTTTTCTTGCGTCATCAATCATCGGGCGGTTCCGGTATTTTTCCCTGCTGATAGTCCTCTTTTTGCTCCTGTAACGCTTGCAGGAAACGCGCTTTCAACGATGGCGTCTGTTCTTCCGCGCCGGGCAATGCCCGATCCGAGAGATCGCCTTCCGGCGCTTGCCGCCAGTCGCTGTCTTGACTTACCGGCGCTTCATCCTGCAATGGGGGTAACGCCTGGGGAGCAGGGGCCGGTTTGGGGACTGGCTGCGGGAATGGCTTCGAAATATAAACATAGTGCATCTCAGAAAGCCGGGTATCCGGGTTTTCCACTTTTGTCGGTTTCGGCTCAGACGTCGGATGCTGACAGTTCCAGTAAATATGGGCATACAGTCCGGCAATAATAAACGTGCAGAGGGTCAGCAGCCACATCATGGCGCGGAACAGCACTTTTTGGGGCGCCGGAAGGCGCCAGGCAAAATAGACCGCTTCTCCCGTCGTGAAACTGCGCTGTGCAGCAAGGCAAATGGTGGACATTATTTCGTGTTCCCTTGCGTTTTATGTTCCTGCTTCTGGCTTAGTGTTTGCGCCAGTACGCCCGGAACGCTGTTGGTTGCGCGCATTAACTGCATCAGCGTCTCTTCGCCGGCGATGCCGTCGACATGCAGTCCTGCCTTACCCTGAAATTCACGGGTGCGTTTTGCCAGTTCAGCCGTCCAGCTTCGCGAGTGGGTCAGCGGTTCATTCAACGTCTGGCTTAGCGTTTGATCCAGCCACGCCAGGTCTTTATCGCCGCTGGTCGCGCTAATCTCATCTTTCCCTTGCGGCGTTAAACGATGCAAAAGCGTGTAATTTCCGGTGGCGTGTTGATTAAACCAGTGTCTGCTTACCTGCCAGGTTCGGTTATTGATCAGAAGATCGAGCGACTGTTTATCAACGTGGGCCACGACGGCGTAATTCAGGTGATTACCCGTTTTGATCTCTCCTGCCCACGGATAACCTTCCTGTTCCAGCGCCTGTAAAGACGTATTCCCCTGACGACACATCAGGTTCACTCGCGCTGCGTTCTGGCATAGCGCATCGTTCGCGGAAGCATCATAACCCCACATAAGATAGAGCTGATGCATGGCGTCCGACTGATTAACCACCTCATTTTCAATGGTGGGCATAACAGGCGCAGTCGCCTCAGGCAGCGTCTTTTTCCAACTGGCCGGAACCGGCACTTGTTGCGGCAGGCGAGACGCGATCGCGCCGGAAAAGTACCAGCCGCAGCAGGCGAACAGGACGGAGGCAAACAGCCCTGCGGTTGCCAGGCGTTTACCGCGCGGCGTGGGCGGCAGGAGTTCACCGGCAGCCAGGCGTAAATGGCGTGGGGAAACCTGTATCGCCCGCTCGGTCCATGCGGCAAGCAGCGCCAGATGCGCCAGTTTATTGAGTCCGGTTACGCGGCCTTTGGTCAGCGCATGCATTCTGCGCACCCGCGCGGGCGTCAGTGGCGAGGTATCGACGTTTTGTTCGTCCATCTGTGCCCCGACGTAGTCGATATATTCACGGCAGGTCAGCGAACGTAGCGCAAGGCAGGTATGAACGCGGGGCTGTAAACCAGAATGATCCAGAAGACGGGATTTCTGATCGGGAGAGCCGGTCAGAAGAATCGTGAGCGGGAAGTTCAGCTCTTGCGCCCGCGTCAGCAACATACCCAGAACATCCCAACAATTATCTTTCATGGCCTGTGCCGTGGAGAGGATCAGCAGTTTGCCTTTTTTATTACGCGAAGGCGTTTCCTCATGCCATTGGCGCAAAATGGCATCAATGGCATAAATTTTGTTTTTACCCTCTTTAACGGCAGGGTTCAGTTTATAGAGCAGCATACTGGCGCTCAGTTTGGGGAAGGCGTTAATGGCCAGCGCAGGTGTGCCGCCGTTACGCAGTTTTTCCACAAAGGCATTGTCTAATTCAGGTTCGTCAGAAAACAGACCGATGATGCCGGGCACGTTGGTTTTTTCCTGCAACAGGGAAAAGATGTCCTGATGATAATGAACGAAAAACTCCCCCGTTCGCCGGGTGAGTTTGCCAAACGGCTGAGCGGAAAATTTAAAATGATGCTGATACATGGTGTCTCGCTGTACTTTCTGGCTTCTGGAAACGTTGCGCTAAAAATAATTGAGCGGGTTTATTCGGGCAAATACCGGACAGGAGAAAATTACTCTGATTATTTTCGCTAACACCAGTAAGTGAAATCGTCAATGTTTTTCTGCAATAAAGTTGCCGGGAAAGCGAGTGGTCGACTTTCTTGCCGCTCATTACTATTTGCCGCACCGATTGGCGCAGCTGGTGCTGCAAAATTTAGCTTTATTAAAGGAATTTAAATAATGAGGATGCAGCTTTTCTCCCGATTGATTGCACCCTGCATGATGTTTGTTTTACTGATATTCAGCGGACATCAAGGGTATGTCGTTTTTAAAAACTATAATAAGGTTACAAACAAGTTAAATAACAGAAAAATTAACGTGCGTAAAAATGACGAAAAAGAAAAGTCATTTGCGCTTTTTCAACCTGCCGTCTGGCAGCGAAATACGCCAGCAGCGGTTAAATCACCGCTCTCTGCCGAGATTGAAGGCATCGTCAGCAGCGATGAAAAATGGCTATCGTTTGCCGTTATTAAAACGCCTGCGGGACAGCAAAGTTATCGCGAAGGCGAAAGCCTCGTGGGAGTGAGTGACGCCTGTATTGAGGAGATCAATAACGACAATGTGGTGGTTAATTATGAAGGTACTACGCAGGTACTGGCATTAAAGAAACCTGATTATTTCAGAGGCGGTGTTGAAAGCGGCCCGCTACAAAAACCGACAAACGATGCCGGTGCAGAGAGCCTGCATCTTAATGATGTCCTGGTGCTAAAACCGTTTATTGAAAAAGGTCGTCTGGAAGGGTACGAAATCAACCCGCGCAATGCTTCGTCTTTCTTTCAGAACAGTGGGCTGGAGAAGGGCGATGTGGTTGTGAAGGTGAACAGTACCGATATGACGAAAGAAGAGCAGGCGAAAAGCATCATTGCTGGCTGGTCAAAAATGAAAGAAGCGGCGGTAGTCGTAAGACGTCACGCTCACCTGGAAAATATTCAGGTCAATGTTTTAAACAACTAACAAGTGAATTGCCATGAAGAAATTTCCGTGGGCGTGCGTGGCGCTGACAACTCTGGCGTTATATTCCAGTTCGCTCTTTGCGGCGAATTTTAGCGCCAGTTTTAAAAATACTGATATTCGTGAATTTATTGATACGGTTGGCCGTAATCTCAATAAAACGATTCTGGTCGATCCGTCGGTACAGGGAACCGTATCGGTTCGGACGTATAACGTTTTGACCGAAGATGAATACTATCAGTTTTTCCTCAGCGTGCTGGATTTGTACGGACTTTCCGTGATTCCGATGGATAACGGCATGGTGAAAGTGGTTCGTTCATCCGTTGCGAGAACCGCGGGAACGCCGATTGCCGACAGCAAAAATCCCGGTAAAGGGGATGAAATTATTACCCGCGTCGTGCGGATGGAAAATGTACCGGTACGCGAACTGGCGCCGCTGTTGCGCCAGCTGAACGATGCGACCGGTATCGGCAACGTGGTGCACTTTGAGCCGTCGAACGTCCTGCTGCTCACCGGTAAAGCCTCGGTGGTGAACCGCCTGGTCGATCTGGTTCAGCGCGTCGATCGTTCCGGCGTACAGCGGCGCGAAATCGTTCCGCTGCACTACGCCTCTGCGAAAGAACTTTCGGATATGTTGAATAACCTCAACAACGAAGAGCAAAAAGGGCAGAACGCACCGCAACTGGCGACCAAAGTGGTGGCGGATGAGGAGACGAATAGCCTGGTCATTAGCGGCAGCGAAGAAGCGCGGGCGCGTACCCGCACGCTGATAGCGCAGCTTGATCGCGAGCAGAATAACGAGGGGAATACCCGCGTCTTTTACCTGAAATATGCCAATGCCGCCAAAGTGGTGCCGGTGTTAACGGGCATTGGAGAGCAGATGAAGGACAAGCCGGGCGCAGCGAAAAGTAAATCGCCGGTTGCCGCGACCGATCTGAATATTACTGCCGACGAGTCGACAAACTCACTGGTGATCACCGCGCAGCCGAACGTGATGAACTCGCTTGAGAAGGTGATCGACAAGCTGGACATTCGCCGTCCCCAGGTACTGGTGGAAGCCATTATCGCTGAAGTGCAGGATGGCGCCGGAACCGATCTCGGCGTGCAGTGGACGAGTAAACACGGCGGCGTACAGTTTGGCGCAACCGGTCTGCCGATCGGCCAGGTTAAGAACGGGACGATAAAAGGCGTGAATTTTACCGGTATGGCGACAGGTTTCTTTAACGGCGATTTCGGCGCGCTGATGACGGCGCTGTCGACCAACGGCAAAAACGACATTCTCTCCACGCCGAGCGTGGTGACGCTGGATAACAAAGAAGCGTCGTTTAACGTTGGTCAGGATGTGCCGGTGCTTTCTGGTTCGCAGACGACGACGGGCGACAACGTCTTTAACACCGTTGAGCGTAAGACGGTGGGGACGAAGTTGAAGATCCTGCCGCAGATTAATGATGGCGACATGATCCACATGAAGATCGAGCAGGAAGTTTCCAGCGTGGACGCCAGTTCGACGGAGGATTCGTCTTTAGGCCCAACCTTTAACACCCGCACGATCAATAACGAGGTGATGGTTCACAGCGGGCAGACGGTAGTGCTGGGAGGGCTTATCGAAAATGTCACCAAACAGAATGTGTCGAAAGTGCCGCTGCTTGGCGATATTCCTCTGGTGGGGCAACTGTTCCGCTACACCTCGCAGGATACCACCAAGCGAAACCTGATGGTCTTTATCCATACCACCGTTCTGCGCGATGACGATAACTACAGCGCCGCGTCGAAAGAGAAATACGACCAGGTGCGCGCGCGCCAGCAGCAGCGTATGGAGGAGAAAAAAATGGGCATCCTGGAGCCGGACGATAACGCCATTCTGCCCGCGTTCCCGTCGCCCGTAAAAACCAGCACTGCTGCGCCAGCCACGGCGTCGCGCAATCCGTTTAAAGAGTAAGCCGGGGGTGTCGCGTGGATGAATTAAGCAAAAATTTGTGCAGCAGCAGCTTCGCAAAAGACAACGGTGTGCTGCTTTATCACAACGACGTATATATCCGTGAGGATGCGCCCGCGTTTGCCCTGCTGGAGATGCGTCGCGTGCTGGGGCGTGCCTTTACGCCGGTAACATTAACGCCAGAAGCGTTTGAAGAGATGCTGGCTAAAATCTGGCAGCAGAATAGCGGTGTTTCGCAGCAGCTGGTTGATGATATGGATGCCAATATCGATCTGATGGCGTTAACCGAGGAGATCCCCGATAACGAGGATTTGCTGGATAACGATGAAAACTCGCCGGTTATCCGTCTGATTAACGCCATTCTTGGCGAGGCGGTGAAGGATGGCGCGTCGGATATCCATATCGAAACCTTTGAGCGCACGCTGAGTATCCGTTTTCGCGTTGACGGCGTGCTGCGTCCTGTATTGCAGCCCGCGCGTAAGCTGGCGCCGCTGCTGGTATCGAGGATTAAGGTGATGTCTAAACTGGATATCGCCGAAAAACGCCTGCCGCAGGACGGTCGCATCTCCCTGCGCATTGGGCGTAAAGCGGTGGATGTGCGTGTCTCAACCATCCCGTCGCAGTATGGCGAGCGGGTGGTCATGCGTCTGCTGGATAAAAGCAACCTGAAGCCGGATATCAATAAACTGGGGCTGATCGACGAAGAACTCGAACAGCTCAAAGGACTGATTGGCCGCCCGCACGGGATTATCCTGGTGACCGGGCCGACCGGGTCCGGTAAGAGCACGACGCTTTACGCCATCCTCTCGGCGCTAAACGGCCATGAACGCAATATTCTTACCGTTGAAGATCCGATCGAATATGAACTGGAAGGCGTGGGGCAGACGCAGGTTAACCCGCGAGTGGATATGACGTTTGCCCGAGGCCTGCGCGCGATCCTCCGTCAGGACCCGGATGTGGTGATGATCGGTGAAATTCGTGACGGCGAAACCGCGCAGATTGCGGTTCAGGCGTCGCTTACCGGCCATCTGGTCATGTCTACGCTGCATACCAACAGCGCGGCGGGAGCGATTACCCGGTTGCGCGATATGGGGCTGGAGTCGTTTTTAATTGGTTCATCGCTGCTTGGCGTCATTGCCCAGCGTCTGGTTCGTCGGCTGTGCCCTCACTGCCGTGCCGTCAGTCCGCTGGATGATAATGAAAAACCGCTGTTCAGCTTTATGGAGAGCCCCCCCGACGTGATTTATCGCGCCGTGGGGTGTGAACAGTGCCGCCAGAGCGGTTACCAGGGACGCGCCGGTATTCATGAGTTTCTGCTGGTGGACAGCGCGATGCGCCGCGCTATTCATGAAGATAAAGACGAAATGTCGATTGAAACTCAGCTGTTTAAGCAGGCCTACAGCCTGCGGGAAAATGGTTTGTTGAAGGTGATCTCCGGCGTCACCTCGCTGGAGGAAGTGATGCGTGTTACCGCCGAGCGCGGAGGTGACGAATAATGGCCTGGTTCGCATGGACGGCTACGGATGCCGCCGGGAAAACCCGGCGCGGCGCCTTGCAGGCTGAAGGCCCAAAGCAGGTGCGCCAGACGCTGCGCGAACAGAAGCTGATGCCGATCAGCATTACGCTCACCCGCGAGCGCGCCGCCGGAAAGGGGGCTCAGAAAGGCGCAAAACTTTCGACACCGGTGCTCTCAATGTTTACCCGCCAGCTGTCGACGTTGGTTAATGCCGCACTGCCGCTGGAGAGTGCGCTGAAGGCGATTTCTAAGCAGACGGAAGACAAAAAGCTGGCGGTGATGGTCGGTGAGATCCGCGATAAAGTGGTGGAAGGGCACACGCTTTTCGACGCTTTCAGCCAGTTTCCGCGTACTTTCGACAAGCTCTATTGCACGCTGGTGATGGCAGGGGAAAAGACCGGGCATCTCGGCGGCGTGCTGGAAAAGCTGGCTGAATACAACGAACAGCGACAGAAAATGAAAAGCAAGCTGTCGCAGGCGATGGTCTATCCCATCACCCTGACGGTGGTGGCGATTGCGGTTATCTCCATTCTGCTGGTGGCGGTGGTGCCGCAGGTCATCGAACAGTTTGTGCATATGAAGCAGCAGTTGCCCGTCACCACCCGTACCCTGATTGCGGTCAGCGATTTTTTGCAGGCTTACGGAATGGTTATCGGCGGCGGCCTTGTCGGATCGTTTATCGCTTTTAACGCCTGGCTTAAAAAAGAGCGTCATCGTTTTGCATATCACCGCTGGCTGGTGAACCGTTCGCCGCTGAAAAAACTGGTCTGTGCAATAAACAGCGCCCGTTACATCCGCACCCTGAGCATTTTACAGGCCAGTAGCGTGCCGTTGCTGGAAGGTATGTATATCGCGATGGACGGTATTGAGAATCTGTATGCGCGTCAGGTACTGGAACAGGCGGCGGATACCGTGCGTCAGGGCGCGTCATTATATAACGCACTGGAGCAGGCCAGATTATTTCCGCCAACCATGCTTTATATGATTGCTTCTGGCGAAGAGAGCGGCGAACTCGGTTCATTAATGGATCGCGCCGCCGAAAACCAGGAGTCGGCATTACAACATCGCATTACATTAACGCTGTCGGTATTTGAACCGGCGCTGGTGGTGACGATGGCGACGGTGGTTTTATTTATCGTACTGTCAATATTACAACCGCTTCTTCAGCTCAATAATATGGTGGGTTAATTATGTCTGTGAAAAAAAATAGCCTGAAAGGTCAGGCCGGGTTTACTTTGCTCGAATTAATGGTGGTCATCGTTATTCTTGGTGTTCTGGCCAGCATGGTGGTGCCGAATCTGATGGGGAATAAAGAGAAAGCGGATGCGCAAAAAGCGACCAGCGATATTGTCGCCCTGGAAGGCTCGCTGGATATGTATAAGCTCGATAACCATCGCTACCCAACCACCGAACAGGGGTTGCAGGCGTTGGTGACGAAGCCGGAGATCGCGCCGATTCCCAACGGCTATCGTGCTGACGGTTATATTCGCCGTCTGCCGCAGGACCCGTGGGGAAATGATTACATTCTGGTTAGCCCTGGCGAACATGGCGCGGTAGATGTTTTCTCCTCCGGCCCGGATGGTGAAGCGAATACCGCCGATGATATAACGAACTGGTCTTTAGATAAAAAAGATAAGTAATGAATAAGCAACGTGGATTTACATTGCTGGAAATTATTCTGGCGCTGGTTATTTTTGCCAGCTGCGCCATGATGGTGGTTTCGACAATACCCTCACGCAGCGGCGCAGATATATTAGGCCAGCAATTACAATCCCTCGTTGAATATGGTTCTGATCGGGCAGTGATGGACGGAAATATTGTCGGGCTGGTGATGACGCCAACGGAATATCAGCTGGTGAAGTGGGCCGGGGAAAACGGCGGGCGTCACTGGGCGCCGCTGACAGCCGGGCGTATTTTCACCCACGGACAGTTTCCTGAAGAGATGCATGTTTCGCTCGCTCCCCAGCGTCTGGCGGCCACGCCTGATGCCGACCCGCAGGTGCTCTTTTTACCGGATGGGGAAATTAGCCGATTCACGCTGACGTTGCAGAGCTATGACAAACAGCACCATTTCCGCGTGGTGTCGCAGGGCGCTTCACCCGTTTTGGTAGAGAACAATGACTAAACCGGAAGCGAAAGAACAGGGCATGACGCTGTTGGAAGTCATGGTGGCGCTGGTGATCTTTTCTACCGCCGCGCTGGCGTTGATGAATTCCGTCTCGCTGAATGTGCGTTTTACGCACGGTCTTGCCGATACGCTACAGGCCAGTTGGGTTGCGGAAAACCAGCTCGCGCAAGCGCAGCTTGCAAAAAGCGTTTTTCCCGACGTCGCTGAAGAAGGCAGTGAAACGATGGGCGGACGCAGCTGGAACTGGCGCAAACAGCGGGTGAAAACCGATGACAAGGCGTTTGCCGATGAAGTCCAGGTGTATGCCGAAGGCGAAGAGGGCCAGCCGGTCATCACGCTGCGGGTTGTCCCGCCGAAGGAGCGCAAATGAATACGCCACTCCGTCGCCAGCAAGGTTTTACGCTGCTGGAGATCATGATTGCGCTGACGATTTTTGCCGTGATCAGCACCCTTGCCTGGCAAATCCTTGACGGCGCGATGCGCACCACCACGGCAACGGATGCTGCGGCGACGACGCTTAATCAGCTTCAGCGAGCCTGTAACCTGCTGGAGCGCGATTTCTCTCAGCTCCAGCCGCGCGCGCCGCGCAATGAAACGGATGTGTTCCGTCTGGATCAACATGCCGTTGAGCTGACGACGGTAAGCGGCGTCAGTGGGCAAATTCAGCTGGAACGCGTGCGCTGGCGGCTGGAGGCGCATCGCCTGTGGCGTGATGTCTGGCCTGACATTGATAGTCCAGATGACGTGAGTCCAGAAGAAGTACCGATTTTAAGCAACGTTAAAGCGATGAAGTGGCGATTCTGGCGACAGGGCTGGCAGACGACATGGCTTGAAACCGCCCATCAGCCGGAAGGCGCCGAACTGACGCTGACGATGGAAAACGGGGATACCTGGCGCTGGGTGTTTATGACGCCGGGAGACATGCCGGAAATCCAGGGAGAAAAGAAAGACGAAAGCGCTGAGGCTGCACAACCCACGCCTGCTGACGTTACGGCATCGGTTCCGCCAGCACGCGGTGGAGAACAGCAATGAACACGCAATCGGCGCAAAAACAGCGCGGCGTCGCGCTGCTGGTGGTGTTGATTTTGCTGGTGATGATGTCAGCGCTGGCGGCAAAGATCGGTCAGCAGTTTTGCCGAAATTTGCAGAAAACCCGCTATCAGGTCAGTCAGCAGCAGCTGCGCTGGGCGATGCAAGGCCAGGCTGCGGCGATAAAAGATCGTCTGCAAACCGACGCCAGCGGTGAGAGCAATGGATTATCGCCAGAAGGCGCGTGGCACGAACCGCTGGAAACTCAGGGTGAGAACTATACCGTCGTGAGCCAGATTGAGGACGCCCAGACCTGCTTTAACGTGAACAGTCTGCTGGCCATTGACCCTGCGCCTCCTGCGGATAGCGCCGCCGCGCAGCCGACAAAGCCGGTGAAAGAGCAGATCGTTGAACAGTTGCTGATCGACAGCGGCATCAGTACGGCAGCGGCGGAAGAGGTTTATCAACAACTGGTGGATTATCTGGACGCTGACAACACAACCGCAAAAGAGGCTCTGGAAAGCGATGCCTGGGCGGGCGTGACGCCGCAGCGCCTTCCTGCGAATCAGATGATGCGCACCATCAGCGAGATAAAACGGTTGCCGGGTTTTCCGGTGGCGGCTTATCCCCGCGTCAGCAAGGTGCTGTGCGCGCTGCCTGATACGGAGAGCAAAGTGGATGTGAATACCCTGAAGCCCGGGCAGGCGCAGCTGTTGTCTGCGCTGTCTGCGGGGACGTTAAGTGAGGATGACGCAGCACGGCTGATTGCCTCGCGCCCGGAAGAAGGGTGGGCGTCGGTTGACGCGTTCAGTAAAACGCTCGAAACAAACTATCCGCAGAGCAAAGCGATCCTCGTGCAGATGCAGGCGTTTGTTGCGGTGAACAGTCACTATTTCCGGGTCGAGAGTACCGGTAATACTGATGATTTAACGCTGCGCGTTGTCAGCCAGATTCATGTCGATCGTGACTCTGGCGAGGTGAGAACCTGGCAACGCCGTTACCGAATGATTGAATAAGAAAAGTCATAGTCTATGAAACAGGTACTTTTTATTCGTCCCGATGCAAACGTGGACGGGAAAATTGAGTGGTGCGTCTCCGGTAGCCAGCAGGTGGCAACGCTGGAAAGTCGGGATGCGCTGAGAACGCTTGCCGTAAATCCCCTGGCGACACGCGTTTGTTTGCTGTTACCCGCCAGTGAGATGGTGTTCCGTCATTTTACCCTGCCCAAAAAAGGGTTATCGACGGCCTCCACACCGTTTTCATGGCTGGCGGAAGAGACGCTGATCGGCGATGTGGACTCGCTACACTGGACGGTATTGCGGAAAAAAGGGCGGGAAGTGGATGCCGTGGCTATTGACGCCACCTGCTTTGAGCGCTGGCTTGCGCTGTGCGAAGAGGCCGGACTGAAGGTGATTCAGGTATTGCCGGACGCCATTCTGCTGCCGGTAAACGAAGGCGGCAGTACGCTGGTTTCCTGTGACGAAAGCTGGTGGCTGCGCTTTCCGCCGTTCGGCGCCTGCGAAGCGGATGCTACGCTGCTGCCGCTGTTGCTGGCGCAAGGCGGCGATGGCGAAGTGCGCTGCTACGGCGAAGCGCCTGCGGGTATCGATGTCACTGAACAACTGCCGTGGCAGCATCCGCTGGTATTGATTCAGCCGCAATGGAAAGCGTGTCGCGCCAATATGCTGCATGGCGCATTTGCCGCCTGCGGCAAAGAGGTGGGGCGATTTCGTCATCTGAGGACAGCAATGGCGGTGTCTGCGCTGCTGTCGATGGGATTGCTGATTGGCCCGCGCGTGGCAATGGCATGGATGTTGGTTCAGCAGGAAAATCAGGTACAGGCCGAGATTGCCCAGGTCGCTCAACACTATTTCCCGAGTCTGCGGCAGAAAACCAATATCAAATACCATTTTGGTCAGAATATTAAAAAACAGAGTAAAGGTATTTTTCTGCAACTTGAAGCGCTGGAACAGGTTAAACAGTCTGTGCCTGCTATTGAGATAAATGAAGTGGAATATGACAACGCGCAGAATGTGTTGACGCTGAATGCGGCCTCGCCGAACGCGCAGGCGCTACAGGATTTCGTTACGCAGGCCACTCCCCATTTTGACTTTGCGTTACAACCGGTTTCGAACCAGTCACCCTATACGGCGATCGTGACGGGGAAATATAAATGAAAGAGCGAATTGCACAATTAAAAGCACGCTATCAAAACTACAGCGATCGCGAGCGTGGTCTTATTACGCTATGTGCGGCGGCGATGTGCTGCGCGGTAATTTATTACGGCGGCATTATTCCGCTGGATCATATGATTCAAAACAGTCAATCCACGTTAATGCGGCAAAAAGAGACGCTGCGCTGGATGCGGGACGAAATCGATAAAAATCATTTACAGGCGAAAGTCTTAAAAACGAACAACCCGCGAACAGTTATTGAAGAGAGCGCGAAAGAGATCCATCTCGCGTTGTCTGATATTCGTCAGGATGAACGCTCACTCTCTTTTGTTGTTGAACAGGTCAATATTTATGAACTGAAAAACTGGCTACGTGAAGTGAATGTTACGTCCGGCGTTCAGTTGCAAAAAATGGATTTGCGGCCGGTCGATCGTCAAAGCGACGTGAAAGCCAATATTACTCTGAGCTGGAATAAAAACGCATGAATACGATCATGTTGTTTCGGGAAAGCTGGCCGATTGGGTTTTGCATAATGAGCGCCTGTCTGGGCGGAATCCTCGGCAGTTTTCTTGGCGTAGTCAGCGAGCGCGTTCCCGCAATGGTGATGGAAAAGGAAGGGGCGGGGAATTTACTTTTTCCTGCCTCGCACTGCGCGGACTGCGGGCATCAACTGGCCTGGTGGGAAAATATTCCGTTACTGAGCTGGTGCGGCCTGCGCGGTCGTTGCCGCTATTGCCAGTCTGTGATTCCCCTGCGCTTGCTGTTGGTGGAGTTAGCCAGCGCGCTTTTTTTTGCGGCAACGGCGGCGGTGCTCCCTTCCTCTGTCACGCTGATCGCGCTGTGGGTTTTATGGTGCGGTCTGCTGCCGCTCACGATGATTGATGCGAAATATATGCTGTTGCCGGATAGTCTCACGCAGCCGCTGCTGTGGGCTGGGCTGCTGCTGCATTGCGTTTTCCACACGATGCCGTTGGCGAGCGCGTTATATGGCGCCGTTGCGGGGTATCTCATTTTGTGGCTGGTGTACTGGAGTTTTCGCCTGCTGACGGGGCGGGAAGGGCTTGGACAGGGCGATTTTAAGCTACTGGCGGCGCTGGGGGCGTGGTGCGGCTGGCAGGCGTTACCGTTATTAATTCTGGTTGCGGCATTAAGCGGTATTGTGCTGTATGGCCTTTTTTACTCTGGCGTAAATAAAGCGGGGCAAATTCCTTTTGGTCCCTGTCTGGCCTTTTCGGGAATGGTGATGTTTATCTTCCAGACATTGCAATTCACATTCTGACGCGGTTGGTCAAGCGTTTTTTTAAATTCTTTCGCCAAGGGAATAAAGGGAACTTATTTATTTTCCAGATTATCATTGTCGCATAAGTCAATAGAATTAATGCTTATGCCATTTTAGGGAGGAGCGTAAAGCGAAATAGATTATTTCATTTTTATAATGGGTTGGTTTCCGTTGTCTTAAATAAATTACTGTTTGCAATTCGTCCATGCTCTAAGGAATGCATGGCTGTTAAATATTCACGAATAAAATTATCAGGAATTAATAATGAAATTTATGAAGCCTAAATATCTGGCACTTTTTGTGGCAGCAGCGACAAGTCCGGTTTTTGCCGCTGCGCCGGGTACGCCGTCTATTACCAGCGGCAATGATAAATTCGCTATTGTGGAAGTGGATCAGGCTGCGCAGGATTATAACAACCTGGTGAAAGTTCATAACGATGGCGTGGACGTCAAGGTGGAATGGAACGTCTGGAGCGGCGATGCGCCGACCTCCGCGAAAGTGCTGTTGGATGGTAAGACCGTATGGTCTGGCGCAGGTAGCGCTGCCGGTTCTGCGACCTTCAAAGTCAAAAAAGGCGGTCGTTATCAGGAGCAGGTTGAGTTATGTAATACCAGCGGGTGTACGAAAAGCGCCAGCAAGCTGATTATTGTGGCGGATACCGACGGTAGCCATCTGCTGCCGCTGAATACCACCATGAAGGAAAACAATAAAACGTTTGCTCAGCATACCGATAAAGTGGTGGGCGCGTACTTCCCGGAATGGGGCGTGTATGGCCGTAATTTCCCGGTGGATAAAATCCCGGCGGCTAACCTGAACCATATCCTGTACGGCTTTATTCCCATTTGCGGCGGCGACGGCATCAATGACAGCCTGAAATCCATCGAGGGCGGCAACAGTTTTGAAGCGCTGAAACGCGCCTGTAATGGCCGACAGGACTATACCGTGGCGATCCACGATCCGTGGGCGGCGCTGCAAAAACCGCAGGCTGGCGTCTCTAACTGGGATGACCCGTATAAAGGCAACTTCGGTCAATTGATGGCGCTGAAAAAAGCGCACCCGGATCTGAAAATCCTGCCATCGGTTGGGGGATGGACGCTTTCCGATCCGTTTTTCCAGATGCATGACAGCGCGATTCGCGCGCGGTTTGTTGCTTCCGTTAAGGATTTCCTGAAGACCTGGAAATTCTTCGACGGCGTAGATATTGACTGGGAATTCCCGGGCGGCGGCGGTCAGAATGAAACGCTGGGCAACCCGCAGCAGGATAAAGCGACCTACACGGCACTGATGCACGATCTGCGCACCATGCTTAACGAACTGTCTGCCGAAACCGGTCGGACTTACGAGTTGACCTCCGCTATCGGTTCCGGTCAGGACAAAATTGAAGACGTGGATTACGCCCAGGCGCAGCAGTATATGGACCACATCTTCCTGATGAGCTACGACTTCTACGGCGGCTGGAGCAACACCGATCTGGGGCACCAGGCGGCGCTGCACGGCGCAGAGTGGAAACCGGACACCAAATACACCACGGAAAATGGCGTCAATGCGTTGCTGGCGCAGGGCGTGCAGCCAGGCAAGATCGTGGTGGGCGCGGGGATGTATGGCCGCGGCTGGACTGGCGTGCATGGCTATACCGGCGACAATCCGTTTACCGGTACGGCTACCGGCCCGGTGAAAGGCACCTGGGAGCCGGGCGTGGTTGATTATCGTCAGATTGTTAACGAATACAAAGGCAAACCAGGCTGGGAATACCGTTACGACGCTGCGGCGGAAGCGCCGTATATTTTCAATAAATCCACCGGCGACCTGATTACCTATGAAGACGCCCGTTCTGCGGCGGCGAAAGGTAAATACGTCCTGGCTAACAACCTCGGCGGCCTGTTCTCCTGGTCTATCGACTCTGATAACGGCGACATTCTGAACGCGATGAACGAAAGCTTGCTGGGTGGGGGGTCTACGCCGGTTGAGCCGGTTGTGACCAACCATGCGCCAGTCGCGACCGCAGTTGACCAGGTCGTAACCGGCCCGGCGACGGTCACGCTGGACGGTTCTGCCTCTACCGACCCGGATGGCGATGCGATCACCTATAAGTGGACGCAGATCTCCGGTCCGTCCGTAACGCTGAACAAGAGCACCAGCGCGAAAGCGAGCTTTAACGTCGCCGCCGTCTCCAGCAATCAGAATCTGGCGTTCCGTCTGACCGTTACCGATGCGAAAGGTCTGAGTAACGCCATTGACGTTCAGGTTGTGAACAAAGCGCCAAAAGCGAACCAGGCCCCGGTTGTGAATCCGCTGGAAACGGTGTCGCTTGAAGCAGGCGCAACCTACACGCTGAATGCGCAGGCTGCCGATCCTGATGGCGACGCGTTGACCTACGCCTGGAGCGTGCCGGGCGACATGAACGCGACGGGGACGGACACCTCCAGCGTGACCATCACCGCGCCGGAAGTAAGCTCCGCCTCGACTTACACCGTCAGCGTCGTGGTCAGCGATGGTAAAACCAGCGTGCAGTCCAACGTGCAGATTAACGTTACGCCAAAAGCGGCGCCGGTGCCGTCCGACGAAGGGACGACGCCGTCTGATGAAGGCGCGGCAACCGGCGGTTGCGACAGCCCGGTTGATGCCAATGCCAGCCACTACGCGGCATGGGACGCCAGCAAAATCTACAACAATGGCGATACCGTCAGTTTTGATCACCTGGTGTGGAAAGCGAAGTACTGGACGCAGGGCAATCAGCCAGGCTTCGGCGTGGACGCGTGGGAACTGGTCAGCCAGGTGAAATTCAACTGGCGTTCCGATGTGGTTTACAACGGCGGTGAGACTACCACCTATCAGGGGTCTGTATACCGCGCCAAATGGTGGACGCAGGGTGATAAACCCGGCAACAGCGACGTGTGGGTGAAAGAAAGCGCCGCCGCAGACTGTCAATAATCCTCTTACCTTAATAATGCGGATACGTTATCTATCCGCGAAGGGTAGCCGCCCCTGTCTGGGGGCGGCCATCTCTAAAAAATAATGTGCATAACGAACAAGGAGCAGATCACCCCGACAACCGGATAAAAATATGAAACGTTTAATTTTGTTGTTATTGATGTTAAGCCAAAGCGCGTTTGCCAACTGCTGGGACAGAGCCGCAAATTATTATCATGTTGACCCTTATTTATTATTTGCCATTGCGCAAGTCGAGTCTGGCATGAATCCCTATGCGGTAGGACGAAATCACGACGGAACGAGGGATGTCGGGTTGATGCAAATAAATAGCTCGCATTTTTCAGCGCTGAAACGCCGTGGCATTGATGAGTATCGACTGATGCTGGAACCCTGTACATCTATTATGGTCGGCGCGTCGATCTTATCCGATATGATCAAAGTATATGGTTATAACTGGGAGGCGGTAGGCGCATATAACGCCGGGGTTAAAAAAGAGAATTACCCGCAGCGCATGATTTACGCGCATAAAGTCTGGGAAACATACCAGCGTATAAAAATGACCACGCAATATAAATAAATCCAGCCGCTTTTATTTTTTGAAGAATTCCTGCTGGTGTTCTTCGAAAAGTAAAACCCCAGGTTCTGACGTTTGTTTATTCGTGTTGTTAATGGACAACGCAGAATTTGAATTAATCACTATTATACATAAAGGAAAAATTGAAATGAGCAAAAGGACATTATTGAGTGTACTCATTGCGGGTGCCTGTACGGTGCCGTTTATGGCGCAAGCAAATACATTGCAGGCCAGCAGCAGTGAGCCTTACACCATAAAAGCCAGCGATCTGGCGAAAAAGGAGCAGGAGCTGACAAATTTCCCGTTGATGGCTTCGGTGAAAGAGACGATCCAGACGCTGGATAATGCCCAGGTAGAACTCATTGAACCCGGTCGCGCCGCCAACCCGGAAAACGTCAAACGCGTTGAGGGAATCATCAAAGCCAGCGACTGGGAATATCTTTTCCCGCTGCGTGCTAAAGAATATACCTACAGCAATTTCCTGAAAGCAGTCGGCAAATTCCCGGCGCTGTGTAAGACCTATAACGATGGTCGCGACAGTGATGCGATTTGCCGCAAAGAGCTGGCAACGATGTTCGCCCACTTTGCGCAGGAAACCGGCGGCCATGAGAGCTGGCGTCCAGAGGCCGAATGGCGTCAGGCGCTGGTGTATGTGCGTGAAATGGGCTGGAGCGAAGGGCAGAAAGGCGGCTATAACGGCGAATGTAACCCGAGCGTCTGGCAGGGGCAAACCTGGCCGTGCGGCAAAGACAAAGATGGTGAATTCCTGAGTTACTTTGGCCGCGGTGCGAAACAGTTGTCCTATAATTACAACTACGGGCCGTTCTCTGAAGCGATGTACGGCGACGTTCGCACGCTACTGGATAAACCGGAACTGGTTGCCGATACCTGGCTGAACCTGGCGAGCGCTATTTTCTTCTTCGCCTACCCGCAGCCGCCGAAACCTAGCATGTTGCAGGTCATCGATGGCACCTGGCAGCCGAACGCGCATGATAAGGCTAACGGTCTGGTGCCCGGCTTTGGCGTCACCACCCAGATTATCAACGGCGGCGTTGAATGCGGCGGCCCGACGGAAATCGCGCAGTCGCAGAACCGTATCAAATACTACAAAGAGTTCGCTAACTACCTGAAAGTACCGGTTCCGGCAGATGAAGTGCTGGGCTGCGCCAACATGAAGCAGTTCGATGAAGGCGGCGCGGGCGCATTGAAGATCTACTGGGAACAAGATTGGGGATGGAGCTCGGATACGCCGGACGGCAAAACCTATGCTTGCCAACTGGTGGGTTATCAGACGCCATTCAGCGCGTTTAAAGAGGGGGATTACACGAAATGTGTACAGCATTTCTACAATGTGAACATCATTAATGATGACGGTTCTTCGACTAAACCGGATGAAGAGCCCGTAACGCCAACACCGGCTGATGATACGCCTGCACCTGCGCCAGTGCCGGATGAAACGCCAGCAGAGCCGACCACCGTTAACCATGCGCCGGTAGCCCATATCGCAGGGCCGATTGGCGCGGTAGATGCGGGGGCGCAGGTCTCTTTGAGCGCGGAGGGGTCGACCGACGAAGACGGCAACAAACTGACCTACACCTGGCGTGCTCAGGATGGTCAGACCGTGTCTGGCGAAGACAAAGCGGTTGTAACCTTCGCCGCGCCGGAAGCGGCGACCGCTCAGCAGTACGAGGTGAGCCTGACCGTCAGTGATGGTGAGCTGAGCAGCAGCACCTCTTATCTGCTCAACGTGAAAGCGAAAGCGGCAACGCCATCTCAGGACGACGGCGCTTCGGGTTCGTATCCGGCATGGAGCGCGAACAGCAAGTACAATGCGGGCGATATCGTGAATAACCACGGTAAGCTGTTCCAGTGCAAACCATTCCCGTATAGCGGCTGGTGTAATACGGCGCCGGCCTATTATGAACCCGGCGCGGGTCTGGCATGGTCTGACGCGTGGAGCGCGCTGTAATGACAATATAAAACGACAACGCCTGAAATGCCCGATGGCGAAGGCTTATCGGGCCTGTGGCGGGTGAGTCGTATCTATTGTGCCATCCGGTACAATAACAATCTGACGGCAACCTGATGGTTGCCGTTTTTTGTGTTCACTGTGCGCCGGTCAGCGCGGTAGCTTGCCGTGATCGCGCAGCCAGGCGGCGGTACGCTCAATGCCTTCATCCAGCGTGACGATGGGCTGATAGCCCAGTTCCTCCTGGGCGCGCGTGGTGTCCAGCGTAAAATCGAAATTCAGCTTGGAAACGCCGTAGTGCGTCAGCGTCGGCTCTTTCGCCGATTTATTGCCGAAACGCTCCATGCTGCGGGCGATCATATCCAGCATCGGATACGGAACCGAACGGATTCGGCAATCAATGTTTAATTCATCAATCAGCTTCTGCACAATGCTGCGCAGCGTCCGGTGTTCACCGTTTGTGATGTTATAGATCCGACCAGAAGGCAGCTTGTCACTGTTTTCCTGGCTTGCCAGCCACATCGCATGGACGGCGTTTTCATAATAAGTCATATCCACCAGCGCGCTGCCGCCGTGCGGCAACAGAACGCTGCCGTAGTGGTGCATCATATGCGCCAGACGCGGAATAAAGACTTTATCGTGTGGGCCAAACAGACTTTGCGGGCGCAGGACGGTAAAACGCGTCTGCGGGTTGGCCTGCGCCAGCAGGTTAATCACCTCTTCACCGGCCGCTTTGCTGCGTGCAAATTCGTTGGCGAAGCGGTGCGGACGAAAATCCTCTTTGATATCGCGATGGTGGTGATAATCAAAATAGAGTGACGGAGAGGAGATATGAATAAAGTTACGTACGCCCCAGGCGACGGCCCATTCGCCGAGGCGTCGGGTGGCGCGGACGTTCGCCAGATCGAAGGCTTCCTGGGTTCCCCACGGCGAGGTGAAACTGGAGCAGTGCCACAGCGTATCAATGCCTGCGAGCATCACTTTTGCCTGCGAAGAGACCAGCTCGGTCAAATCCGCATGGACAAATTCCGCTCCCATTTTTTGCAGCAGCTTGCCCATCGCTTCATTGCGACCGGTAGCTCTGACGCTGATGCCTTTATTGCGCAAAAACTCAACCGCGTTTCGACCTAAGCCGCTGGTGGCGCCGGTAACCAGTACCTTCATATCAATCCACTGTGGTTAATAGAACTTCGTGCGCATTCTTCCGTGAATTACGTTGGTATGCAATGGGAAACATGAAAGAATACAGTATGTTTTTATGATTAATCTGTGATTTGTTCTGCAAGCCGGGCAATTCGCTTTGCCATACCCCGGAAAATAAAGAGATGCGCCGGGATCATCAGCAGCCAGTAGAAAAGGCCGGGCATCCCGTGCGGGTGCCACCAGGCGCGCACGTCAATTTGCCGGTGATCGCCTTTATCTTCAAGGGTAAAGCTCAGACGGCCAAGGCCCGGCGCTTTCATGCCAAACAGTAAGGTCAGCTGCTTTTCCGGCTCGACAATGATGACTTTCCAGCTGTCCACCGTGTCGCCGGTCTGAAGAAGCGCGTGTTCAGGTCGGCCTTTTGCCAGTCGATGCCCCACCAGCAGATCCATTGCCGCACGCGTCTTCCAGAGAATATTGCCAAAGAAATAGCCTTCTTTGCCGCCGAGACGGTTGATCACCTGCCACAGGGCTTTCCGGCTGGCGGAGGTTTTAACCGTGAATCCGGCCTGTTTGGCAAAATAGCCATACTCTGATCGCCAGCGGGCAAACGCCTGGGCGTCGTATCCCCAGTCGCTGGAGTTGACCAGTTTTTCTTCCTCCTTCAGCGTGCGACGCACGGCATCGTCAAAGGTGATAAGCGTCTGGGGAACCAACGTCCGCAGTTCGGTATCATCGGCCAGCAGGTCATGTTTCAGCCCCTGGATCAGCGCTTTTGCCGTGGTCGGCGGAACGGACGTAATGACATTTAAAAACCAGACTGAAATCCAGCGGGTCGGAAAAGGGATGGGGATCAGCAGGCGATGTTTGCCGCTGACGGCCATAAAGTGCTTGAACTGCTCCTGATAGCTTAAGACCTGCGGCCCGGCGGCTTCGAGAACCCGGTGCTCGCAGGCAGGGTGATCCAGCAACGCCACCAGATAGTGCAGCAAATTTTCCAGCGCGATGGGCGTGGTTCGGGAGCGCACCCAGCGAGGCGGCGTCAGCACTGGCAGGTTGTAGACCATATCGCGCATCACTTCGAAGGCGGCTGAACCTGCGCCGACGATAATGCCGGCGCGCAGTTCAGTCACCGGCACGCCGGATTCGCGCAGCGTCTCCGCAGTTAACTGCCGGGCGCGCAAATGGTCAGACTGCTCATGTTTCGGCGCCTGCAACGAGCTGAGGAATATGAGCTGTTTGACCGGTACTTCACGCAGCGCATCGCGCACGTTCATCGCAACCTGGCGCTCATGGGCAATAAAATCGCCGCCTTCGCCCATGCCATGCACCAGATAATAGACGGTGTCGACTTCGCGGAGCAGCGCGGGCAGATTATCCGGCCAGTTGAGATCGACTTTATGACAACTGACGTTAGCCAGTTGCTGTTTTTCCAGCCGTTCGATGCGACGTGCCGCCGCCAGAATCTGATGCCCTTGCGCGCTGAGCGCCCGCACCAGATGTTGACCAATGTAACCACTGGCGCCAAGAACCAAAATACGTTGCGGCACGTCCGTCTCCTTAGCGGGTTAAAAAGGCGCGCCAGTGGGCGGCGACTTCAGCAAGCTGTTCACGCGATACGTCCAGATGCGTCACCAGACGCACGATCGGCGACGCGTTGATCAGCACGTCATGTGCCTTCATGTATTCGCCCAGCGCCGCCGCGTTCTCTTCACCAACGCGGACAAACAGCATATTGGTGTCGTGACGCATAACATCCGCGCCAGCTTCACGCAGTTGCTCCGCCATCCAGGCCGCGTTGTCGTGATCGTCCTGTAAACGTGCGACGTTATTCTTCAACGCGTACAGCCCGGCAGCCGCCAGAATGCCCGCCTGACGCATACCGCCGCCGGTCATTTTGCGCCAGCGGATGGCGCGCTTAATGTAGTCCTGGTTGCCGACTAACAGTGAGCCTACCGGCGTCCCCAGACCTTTTGACAGGCAAATGGTGAATGAATCGCAGTATTGAGTAATGTCTTTCAGTTCGCAGCCGTAGGCGACGACCGCGTTAAAAATACGCGCGCCGTCAACGTGCAACGCCAGACCGCGCTCGCGGGTAAATTCCCACACCTGTTTTAAATATTCGCGCGGCAGCACTTTACCGTTGTGGGTGTTTTCCAGACTGAGTAAGCGAGTGCGGGCAAAATGGATATCATCCGCCTTGATCTTCGCGGCGACCTTATCCAGCGGCAACGTACCGTCTGCGGCGGCATCAATGGGCTGCGGTTGAATGCTGCCCAGCACCGCCGCGCCGCCTGCCTCGTACAGATAGTTATGCGCGCCCTGACCGGCGATATACTCTTCGCCGCGTTCACAGTGGCTGAGCAGAGCGACCAGGTTAGCCTGAGTGCCGGTGGGTAAAAAAATCGCCGCGTCTTTGCCAGAAAGCTCAGCGGCGTATTGCTGGAGGGCGTTGACGGTTGGGTCATCTCCGTACACGTCGTCCCCGACCGGGGCGGCCATCATCTCTTCGAGCATGGCACGACTCGGCCGGGTAACGGTATCACTACGTAAATCGATCATTGCACATCCCTATAGTTTAAAAGGCGATGTGCATTGTTTTACCTTAGCCAGTTGGTTTTCGCCAGTTCGATCACTTCATCACCGCGCCCGCTGATGATCGCGCGCAGCATATACAGGCTAAACCCTTTGGCCTGCTCCAGTTTGATTTGCGGCGGAATGGCCAGTTCTTCTTTCGCCACGACCACATCGACCAGTACCGGACCGTCGATAGACAGCGCGCGTTGCAGCGCCTCGTTGACGTCGGCGGCTTTTTCAACGCGGAGCCCTGTAATGCCGCAGGCTTCAGCAATGCGGGCGAAGTTCGTGTCGTGCAGTTCGGTGCCGTCGGTGAGGTAGCCGCCCGCTTTCATCTCCATTGCCACAAAGCCCAGCACGCTGTTGTTGAAAACAACAATTTTTACCGGCAGCTTCATCTGTACGACAGAGAGGAAATCGCCCATTAGCATACTGAATCCCCCGTCGCCGCACATGGCGATCACCTGACGGCCCGGTTCGGTGGCCTGGGCGCCTAACGCCTGCGGCATGGCATTGGCCATTGAACCGTGGTTAAACGATCCCAGCAGACGGCGCTTACCGTTCATTTTCAGATAACGCGCCGCCCATACGGTCGGCGTGCCGACGTCGCAGGTAAAGATGGCGTCATCTGCGGCGAAACGGCTGATCTGCTGCGCCAGATATTGCGGGTGAATCGCTTTCTCGCTCGGTTTGGCTAAATCATCCAGCCCTTTGCGCGCGTCGCGATAGTGCTCCAGCGCTTTATCAAGGAATTTACGATCGGTTTTTTCTTCCAGCATTGGTAATAACGCGGCGAGCGTGGAGCGAATATCGCCGACCAGCGCCATATCGACTTTACTGTGCGCGCCAATGCTTGCCGGGTTGATATCGATTTGAATGATTTTGGCGTCGGTCGGGTAAAAGGCGCGATAGGGAAACTGGGTGCCGAGCAGGATCAGGGTGTCAGCATTCATCATCGTATGGAAACCGGATGAGAAGCCGATCAATCCCGTCATGCCCACATCGTAAGGGTTGTCGTACTCCACATGCTCTTTGCCGCGCAGCGCATGAACAATTGGCGCTTTAATTTTGGCGGCGAATTCCACCAGTTCTTTATGCGCGCCCGCGCAGCCACTGCCGCACATCAGGGCGATATTGCTGGAGTAACGTAATAGCTGTGCCAGTTTTTTCAGCTCTTCTTCGGCCGGGGTCACGATCGGCAGCGGGGCATGATACCAGTGGGTGCTGGCGCTTTCCGGCGCCGGTTTCAGCGCAACGTCGCCCGGCAGCACTACGACGGAGACGCCACGGTTAAGCACCGCTTTACGCATGGCGATCGCCAGTACCTGCGGGATCTGCTCCGGGGTGGAAACCAGCTCGCAATAGTGGCTGCATTCGCGAAACAGCTCTTGTGGGTGGGTCTCCTGAAAGTAGCCGCTGCCGATTTCGCTGGAAGGAATGTGGGCGGCGATAGCCAGAACCGGGACGTGATTACGGTGGCAATCGAACAGACCGTTAATCAAATGCAGGTTGCCAGGCCCGCATGAACCCGCGCACACCGCCAGTTCACCGGTGAGTTGCGCTTCCGCGCCAGCGGCAAAGGCGGCGACCTCTTCATGGCGCGTCGACATCCAGTCAATTGTCCCCATCCGGTTCAGGCTGTCGCTCAGGCCGTTCAGGGAGTCGCCTGTCACGCCCCAGATACGTTTCACGCCAGCCTGTTCAAGTGTTTTTGCAATGTAAGCGGCAACGGTTTGTTTCATGGTTTTCCATCTCCTGTAATGTGATACCGGTTACAAGTTTAGATGAAGATAATCGTTACGCTTTGTCATCACCCCTTATTTTCAGCAGCTATATTTCAACCGACAGAACGCGTAATTTAATGGCAAACCAGCCGGAACCAGGAGTCAATTCAGATGGTTACAACGTTATTAAATGCAGTGAACCGTATGCTGACGCATGAAGATTTTGGCAAGTTTCTGTTACGCCTCGCGGTAGGGGGGCTGATGCTGTTTCACGGCCTGCATAAACTGTTCGACGGTATTGATGGCATTAGCAATATGCTGATTGCAAAAGGATTGCCCGGGTTTATCGCCTATGGCGTGCTGGTGGGCGAGGTGATTGCGCCTTGCCTGATTGTGCTGGGTATTCTTACGCGTCCTGCCGCGCTGGTGCTGGCATTGACGATGGTGGTGGCGTGGTTAATGGTCGGCACCGGGAAAACCTGGCAACTGGATGCCGTCGGCGCATGGGCGATAGAAAGTTTAGTTTATTTCTTTATTGGCGCGCTGGCGGTGGCGTTTCTGGGGGCGGGGCGGTTCTCTGTTGCGGGAAATTCGGCCTGGCGGTGAAGAATTGCCGGATGGCGGCGTAAATGCCTTACCCGGCCTGCCGAAAAATGGCAGGCCGGGTAAGCGAAGCGTCATCCGGCAATGAGAGCTTATGCCAGAACTAAATCGCCCTGCGGATGGCAGGAGCAGGCCAGCACATAACCGTCGGCGATTTCCGCATCGGTCAGCGTCATGGTGCTGCTGACCGTATATTCACCGGAAACCACTTTGGTTTTGCAGCAGCCGCACACGCCAGCACGACATGCCACGGTTACCGGAACTTTATTGCTTTCCAGCGCGTCCAGCAGCGTGGTGCCGACAGGCGCGTAAAACTCCTGCGCCGGTTGCAGTTTGGTGAACTTCAGACCCTCCGTTGCCGCTTCGGCAACTGGTGTAAAGAACTTCTCTTTAAAGAAGCGCGTTACGCCGAGCGCTTTCACTTCCTGCTCAACCATGTCCATATACGGCGCCGGGCCGCAGGTCATGACGGTGCGCGATGCCAGGTCCGGCACGTTTTTCAGTAATTCAGTGGTCAGGCGACCCGCCACGAAACCGTGGGTCGCATTGTTCTCCGCCACCAGCGTGACCGGGTACTGACGCCATTCCTCAGCGAAAATCACATCCTGCGGCGAACGCACGTTGAAGATCACCTGCACATCTGCCTGCGGGCGGTATTTTGCCAGCCAGCGACGCATCGACATAATTGGCGTGACGCCGCAACCGGCCGCCAGCATCAGGAACTTGTCTTCGGCTTTGTCTTCACAGATAAAGTCGCCCATCGCATCGGACAGCCAGATATAGTCGCCGCGTTTCACCTCGCGGGTTAACCACTGTGAACCTGCGCCTTCATCAATGCGACGGATCGTCAGCGTAATGTACTCGCTCACGCCCGGCGTGGACGAAATGGTGTAGGCCCGCAGCGTATCCGCAGAGTTGCGAACGCTGACCAGTGCATACTGACCGGCACGGTACGGATAGTGATCGTGACACAGTAATGAGAGAGTCCACACATCCGGGGTTTCCTGATGGATGTGATGTACCTGCATCCGCCACGGACACTGAGTGGTTGGCATCGTCATTCTAAAACTCCTTACGCGCTCAACAGTTGCTGCATATCTTCTTCAACGGTGGTGACCTGACGCAGGCCAAATTTCTCGTTGAGGACAGCCAGCAGATCCGGGGTGAAGAAACCTGGCGCAGTCGGCCCGGTCACGATGTTTTTCACGCCCAGAGACAACAGCGTCAGCAGGATGACGATCGCTTTCTGTTCGAACCAGGAGAGCACCAGAGACAGCGGCAGGTCGTTCACGCCACAGCCCAGTTTTTCTGCCAGCGTGACGGCCAGAATGATGGCGGAGTAAGCGTCGTTACACTGACCGGCGTCAACCAGACGCGGCAGACCTTCGATGTCGCCGAATTCCAGTTTGTTGAAGCGGTATTTACCACAGGCCAGCGTCAGAATCAGGCAGTCATCCGGTACGCTGGTCGCGAAATCGGTGAAGTAGTTACGTTCGCCACGCGCGCCGTCACAGCCGCCCACCAGGAAGATGTGACGCAGTTTTTCGCGGCTGACCAGGTCGATCAGGCTGTCTGCTGCGCCCAGCAGCGTCTGGCGACCGAAACCAACGGTGATCAGATGCGGGATTTCGCTGTACGGGAAGCCTGCCATCTGCTGCGCCTGGGCGATAACCGGAGAGAAATCTTCGCCTTCCAGGTGATTTACGCCCGGCCAACCGACGATGCTGCGCGTCCAGATACGGTCATCATACGCGCCAACGGTCGGGTCGATGATGCAGTTAGAGGTCATCACGATAGGGCCAGGGAAGCGGGCGAATTCAACCTGCTGGTTCTGCCAGCCGCTGCCGTAGTTACCGACCAGGTGTTTGAATTTACGCAGTTCCGGGTAACCGTGCGCGGGCAGCATTTCACCGTGGGTATAGACGTTCACGCCAGTCCCTTCGGTCTGCTCCAGCAGGTTGTACAGATCTTTCAGGTCGTGACCGGAGATCAGGATGCACTTACCTTCAACCGCTTTCACGTTAACCTGAGTCGGGGTCGGGTGGCCGTATTTGGTGGTTTCACCGGCATCCAGGATGCTCATCACTTTGAAGTTCATCTGGCCGATTTCCATAGAACATTCCAGCAGAGCGTTCATATCGGAAGGCCAGGTGCCCAGCCACGCCATGATTTTGTGGTACTGCGCGTAGATGTCATTGTCATACTGACCCAGAACGTGGGCGTGCTCCATGTACGCTGCCGCACCTTTCAGGCCATACAGGCAAAGCAGACGCAGGCCGAGGATGTTCTCGCCAATAGCGGCTTTGTCTTTGTTCGGGGTGAACTCGGCGGCCTGACGTTGCAAATCGCCCAGATCGTCGCTGACCAGTTGCAGGTCGGCCATCGGGTTGTTTACCGTGGCGCTTGCATCGATGTTCTGGCACTGCGCTTTCAGCGATTCGCGCAGGGCGATCGCTTCACGGGCATAGCCGACGATACGCGGAGAATCGAAGTTAACGTTGGTCAGAGTGGAGAAAAATGCACGCGGGGCAAAGTTGTCAACGTCATGATCGATGATGCCATATTCACGGGCTTTAGCAGCCCATGCAGACAGACCTTGCAGGGACGCAATCAGCAGATCCTGGAGATCGGACGTTTCCGCTGTTTTACCGCACATACCCTGCGCGTAGGAGCAGCCGTTCCCCGCCGGAGTACGGATGGTTTGTTCACATTGCACACAAAACATGGTCACACCTTTTTTAAAGTTATATTTAATATACATGTTTAAGGTTATGCCTGCGCGCAAAGGGATAAAAGTGATTTCTTACATAATTTACAGGGAGATTGATTTAGCGCAATTTTGGCGGCAGGGTTCTACCGCCAGGGAGGTATCAGGCTGAGAAAAAGGCCATCAGGATCGGCACCAGCAGGCTGAGGATAAAACCGTGAACGATGGCGGCAGGCACCATCTCCAGACCGCCTGTACGCTGAAGTACCGGCAACGTGAAGTCCATCGACGTGGCGCCGCATAACCCTAACGCGGTGGAGCGACTGCGACGAACCAGACCGGGGATCAGCATAATCGCTATCAGCTCGCGCGCCAGATCGTTAAAGAAAGCGGCGCTGCCAATTACCGGGCCGAACGATTCGGTCAATAAAATGCCGGACAGGGAATACCAGCCGAAACCTGATGCCATTGCCAGCGCGGTTTTGATCGGCAGGCCGAGAATGAGCGCATTGATGACTCCGCCGAGCATAGAGCTGGCGACCACCACCACGGCGACAATCATCCCCCGGCGATTCAGCACAATCTGTTTTAAGGTCATGCCATTGTTTCGTAACTGGATGCCGATCAGGAATAATAAGAAGATCAGCGTATATTCGCTGGCCTCCGTGGCGTGTTTGAGAAATGCCAGCCCGCTGAGGCCAAGCAGAAAACCCAGCACCACGACGCCGCATAATTTAAGTGACTCAAGCGCCATCGCGATACGTGAAGGTAATTTCTCCTGCTGGTGGTTGTGTCGCCACGGTAGCGAACGTTCCAGCCAGAATAATGCCGCGATGTTGCACAGCAAAATAACGGTAATACTGACAGCGGAATAATGAAAAATAGCGAGCAAATTACTGGCGAGATTATCCAGGAACGCCAGGCTGATCCCCATAAAAAAGAGAATGACGTAGACAATCCAGCTTAACAGCCGGTTGATCAGTTTTAATGCGGCCTGATGCTGAAGCGGAATGAGGTAGCCCACAATCAGTGGAACCAAAATGATTAAAAGTCCTGAAAACATGAACAACCGGGTCCTTTATATGCGAGACAGCGCAATGACACTACCCAATAAAGGCGGTCAGGTAAAGGAGCAAAAAAAAAGCCGGGTGGCGCTAATGCTTACCCGGCCTGCTTATTGTACTGTACCGCAGGTCGGGTAAGGCGTAGTCGCCACCCGACACCACGGACTTCACTCAATTAATCGCGTTTTTCAAGCAGCGTGCGGTACAGCACGCCACCCAGAATACCGCCGATAATCGGCATCACCCAGAACAGCCACAGTTGTTGTAATGCCCAACCGCCCTGGAAGATCGCAACCGCGGTGCTGCGCGCCGGGTTCACAGAGGTGTTGGTGACCGGAATACTGATCAGGTGAATCAGGGTTAACGCCAGACCAATGGCGATCGGGGCAAAACCCGCCGGGGCGTGTTTGTCCGTCGCGCCATGAATGACCAGCAGGAAACCGGCGGTCAGCACGATTTCAATGACGATGGCGGAAAGCATGGAATAACCGCCAGGGGAATGTTCGCCGTAACCGTTAGAGGCAAAACCGCTGGCAGCGGCATCAAAGCCTGCTTTACCGCTGGCAATCAGATACAGCACCGCCGCGGCAATAATACCGCCGACAACCTGAGCGATAATATAGCCAATGACCTCTTTTGCCGGAAAACGACCGCCAGCCCATAAACCTAATGTCACTGCCGGGTTAAAATGTCCGCCGGAAATATGACCTACGGCGAATGCCATTGTCAGTACGGTCAGACCAAAAGCCAGCGCGACACCCGCAAAACCAATTCCCAGTTCAGGGAATGCCGCAGCCAGAACGGCGCTTCCGCAGCCACCGAAAACGAGCCAGAATGTACCGAAACATTCGGCTGCTAATTTTCTAAACATAACCACCTCAAATAATAAAATTAACCACATTGAATATGCGGCTGTTTTTTTATCGTCATAAAAGGGTGACGACATAATGCAGGAAACTATATTTTAAGAACGAACGTCACCCAATCACCAGTTAAAAAAATTCAGTTAGTTTGATTTAGGGCAATGTGGTGTGAATCCTTGTTCTGATTTGTCTTAATAAGAGTGTAGTGCACGGACTTAATGCTGCAATTATCACGCCACACAACGGATTTTGTCGTTATACTGCGGAAAGGATAAGTTGTTCATTTCTGGAGGATACATGATTCTCGAACGCGTTGAGATTGTGGGTTTTCGCGGGATCAATCGATTATCGTTGATGCTGGAGCAAAACAACGTGCTGATTGGGGAGAACGCGTGGGGGAAATCCAGCCTGCTGGATGCCTTAACTCTGCTGCTGTCGCCAGAATCGGAACTGTATCATTTCATCCGCGAGGATTTCTGGTTTCCCCCCGGAGATATTCAGGGACGTGAACATCATCTGCATATTATCCTCACTTTCCGTGAATCTCAGCCAGGCCGCCATAGGGTGCGTCGATACCGCCCGCTGGAGGCATGCTGGTCTCCCTGTCAGGATGGCTTTCACCGTATTTTCTACCGCCTGGAGGGGGAGAGCGCGGCAGATGGCAGCGTGATGACGCTGCGCAGCTTCCTTGATGGCGACGGCCACCCGCTGCCGGTCGATGATATTAATCGCCAGGCACACCATCTCATTCGTTTGATGCCGGTACTGCGCCTGCGCGATGCGCGCTTTATGCGACGCATCCGTAACGGTACGGTGCCCGATGTTCCCGATGTTGAAGTTACCGCCTGCCAGCTGGACTTTCTGGCGCGAGAGCTGGCGACCCGTCCGCAGAATTTAACGGACGGGCAGATCCGCCAGGGGCTTTCGGCGATGGTACAGCTGCTGGAGCATTACTTTTCCGAGCAAGGCGCGGGGCAATCCCGTCATCGGTTGATGCGTCGCCGTTCGAACAACGAACAGCGTAGCTGGCGCTATCTGGACATTATTAACCGGATGATCGACAAACCCGGCGGCCGCACGCATCGCGTGATCCTGCTGGGGCTGTTCTCCACGCTGTTACAGGCAAAAGGGACGCTGCGGCTGGATAAAGATGCCCGACCATTATTATTGGTTGAAGACCCGGAAACGCGTCTGCATCCGATTATGCTGTCGGTGGCATGGCAGTTGTTGAATCTTTTACCGCTGCAACGTGTGGCAACGACCAATTCCGGCGAGCTGCTGTCGCTGACGCCTGTGGAGCACGTTGTCCGTCTGGTGCGTGAATCTTCACGGGTCGCGGCCTGGCGACTGGGGCCTGGCGGGCTGAGCGCGGAAGATGGTCGCCGCATCGCCTTTCATATTCGTTTTAACCGGGCCTCGTCGCTGTTTTCCCGCTGCTGGCTGCTGGTGGAAGGCGAAACGGAAACCTGGGTTATCAACGAACTGGCGCGCCAGTGTGGGCACCACTTCGATGCCGAAGGGATTAAAGTGATCGAATTCGCCCAGTCTGGCCTGAGACCGCTGGTAAAATTCGCCCGCCGGATGGGGATTGAGTGGCATGTGCTGGTGGATGGCGACGAAGCCGGGAAAAAATATGCCGCAACGGTGCGCGGTTTGCTGAATAACGACCGGGAAGAAGAGCGTGAGCACCTGACGGCATTGCCTGCTCTGGATATGGAACATTTTATGTATCGGTCAGGATTTGCTGATGTCTTTCATCGGGTGGCGCAAATACCGGAAAACGTCCCGATGAATATGCGGAAAATTATTTCGAAGGCGATCCACCGCTCGTCAAAGCCTGATTTAGCCATTGAAGTGGCGATGGAGGCAGGGCGACGCGGCGTTGACGCGGTGCCGACGCTGTTCAAAAAAATGTTCTCCCGCGTACTCTGGCTGGCGCGCGGGAGAGCGGATTAACGGCGAAACAGCTGCGACATCTGTGGCGGAATGCAGCCCAGCAATGGATAGCGACGGCGATATTCGGCGCGTTTTTCAGTGTTTGTTTATTTACCGTTAAGGTTTATCTTCCCACTCTGGTGGATATCTCGGGGAATGTTGGATCGTTATGAAGCTCAAGGGAAAAATGAAAAAGCGCTATATTCTTATCGCCCTCATTATCATCGTGGCGATGTTTACGCTCTGGCGAACGTTAAATGCGCCGCTACCCCACTATCAAACGCTGATTGTCCGTCCGGGCGACCTCCAGCAGAGCGTGCTGGCGACGGGGAAACTGGATGCGCTGCGCAAAGTGGATGTCGGGGCGCAGGTCAGCGGCCAGCTTAAAACGCTGTCGGTCGCAATTGGCGACAAGGTGAAAAAAGATCAGCTGCTTGGCGTTATCGATCCTGAACAGGCGGAAAACCAGATCAAAGAGGTGGAAGCCACGCTGATGGAATTACGCGCTCAGCGCCGACAGGCTGAAGCCGAGTGGAAACTGGCGCGCGTCACCCTGTCACGCCAGCAACAGCTGGCGAAAACCCAGGCGATTTCGCGACAGGAACTGGATACGGCCGCGACGGAAATGGCCGTCAAACAGGCGCAAATCGGCACGATTGACGCGCAGATTAAACGTAATCAGGCTTCTCTTGATACGGCAAAAACCAACCTGGATTACACCCGCATTGTCGCCCCGATGGCAGGCGAGGTGACGCAAATCACCACCTTGCAGGGACAGACGGTGATTGCCGCTCAACAGGCGCCAAATATCCTGACGCTGGCGGATATGAGCACCATGCTGGTGAAGGCGCAGGTTTCCGAAGCTGACGTTATTCACCTGCGTCCCGGACAAAAAGCCTGGTTTACCGTGCTGGGCGACCCTCAGACCCGCTATGAAGGCGCGCTGAAAGATGTCCTGCCCACGCCTGAAAAAGTGAACGACGCTATTTTCTATTACGCGCGTTTTGAAGTTCCTAACCCGAAAGGGATTTTGCGCCTGGACATGACCGCACAGGTGCATATTCAGCTCACGGACATTAAAAACGTGCTGACGATTCCGCTGGCGGCGCTTGGCGACCCGGTCGGCAACAACCGCTACAAAGTCACGCTGTTGCGTAACGGCGAAACCCGTGAACGCGAGGTGTCGATTGGCGCGCGTAACGATACCGACGTGGAGATCGTCAAGGGACTGGAAGAGGGCGATGAGGTGGTGATCAGCGAGAGCAAACCTGGAGCCGCGCAATGACGGCATTGCTTGAGCTGAGCAATATTCGCCGCAGTTATCCGTCAGGTGAAGAACAGGTCGAGGTGCTGAAGGGCATCTCCCTGCAAATTCATGCCGGAGAGATGGTGGCGATTGTCGGCGCGTCCGGTTCCGGTAAATCGACCCTGATGAATATCCTCGGCTGTCTGGATAAACCCACCAGCGGCACCTATCGGATTGCGGGGCGGGATGTCTCCACGCTCGACAGCGACGCGCTGGCGCAACTTCGCCGCGAACATTTTGGTTTTATCTTCCAGCGTTATCATTTGCTCTCACATCTGACGGCGGCGCAAAACGTTGAGGTGCCCGCCGTTTATGCCGGTACGGAGCGCAAACGACGGCTGGAGCGGGCCGAAGAGTTGCTGCAACGGCTGGGGCTGGGCGATCGGGTGGATTATCAGCCTTCGCAGCTCTCCGGCGGGCAACAGCAGCGGGTGAGTATTGCGCGCGCGCTGATGAACGGCGGGCAGGTGATCCTCGCCGATGAACCGACCGGGGCGCTCGACAGCCATTCCGGCGATGAAGTGATGGCGATTCTGCATCAACTGCGCGATCGGGGGCATACGGTCATTATCGTGACCCACGACCCGCAGGTTGCCGCCCAGGCTGAACGGGTGATTGAAATCCACGATGGCGAGATCGTGCGTAATCCGCCGTCGCAGAAAACGCAAGCGGGGAAAGGCATCGCAGAGCCCGTCGTCAAAACGGCCTCCGGCTGGAGCCAGTTTGTCAGCGGATTTCGTGAGGCGCTCACGATGGCGTGGCTGGCGATGGCCGCCAATAAAATGCGCACCTTACTCACCATGCTGGGGATTATTATCGGGATTGCGTCGGTGGTGTCGATCGTGGTGGTCGGCGATGCGGCAAAACAGATGGTACTGGCGGATATTCGCGCCATTGGCACCAATACTATCGATATTTACCCCGGTAAAGACTTCGGCGACGACGATCCGCAATATCAGCAGGCGCTGAAATATGACGATTTGAATGCGATTCAGAAGCAGCCGTGGGTAACGTCCGCGACGCCTGCCGTATCGCAAAATCTGCGGCTTCGCTATGGCAACATCGACGTGGCCGCCAGCGCCAATGGCGTCAGCGGCGACTATTTTAACGTCTACGGCATGACCTTTAGCGAGGGGAACACGTTCAACAGAGAGCAGTTGAATGGCCGGGCACAGGTGGTGGTGCTCGACAGCAACACGCGGCGTCAACTTTTCCCCAATAAAGCGAAAGTGGTGGGCGAAGTGATCCTGGTCGGCAATATGCCTGCAACGGTGATCGGCGTGGCCGAAGAGAAACAGTCTATGTTCGGCAGCAGTAAGATCCTCCGCGTCTGGCTGCCGTACAGCACGATGTCCGGGCGGGTGATGGGGCAGTCATGGCTGAACTCCATCACCGTTCGGGTGAAAGAGGGATTTGACAGCGCGCAGGCTGAGCGGCAGCTTACCCGCCTGCTGACGCTGCGCCACGGGAAGAAGGATTTCTTTACCTGGAATATGGACGGCGTCTTGAAAACCGCCGAAAAGACCACACGTACTCTTCAACTGTTCCTGACGCTGGTTGCGGTTATCTCACTGGTGGTAGGGGGGATTGGCGTAATGAACATTATGCTGGTTTCCGTCACTGAACGAACCCGGGAGATTGGCATCCGTATGGCGGTAGGCGCGCGCGCCAGCGATGTGCTGCAACAGTTCTTAATTGAAGCGGTGCTGGTGTGTCTGGTCGGCGGCGCGTTGGGGATCGGGCTGTCGATGCTGATCGCCTTTACGCTACAGATGTTTTTACCCGGCTGGGAAATCGGCTTCTCGCCCGTCGCGCTCCTGACGGCGTTCTTGTGCTCGACGTTTACCGGGATACTGTTTGGCTGGTTGCCCGCACGTAATGCGGCACGACTCGATCCGGTAGATGCGCTGGCGCGGGAGTGAATCTTGCCGGATGTTTGTCTGCCGGGTAAGGCGCGTCAGCGTCGCTATTCGGCAAAAAGCAATGGCGCAGAAATAAAAATGCCAGCCGATCGGACTGGCATTTTGACTGCGGGATGTACACAATGAGACAGAAGAGCTATGCAACGGCTTCTGCTTCGATGGGCACGATGACACTGGCATGATTGCCTTTTGGCCCCTGGTGGACATCAAACCGGACAGACTGCCCGGCTTTAAGCGTTCTGTAACCATCCATTTGAATGGTGGAGTAATGGGCGAAAATATCTTCGCCGCCGCCTTCAGGGCAGATGAAACCAAACCCTTTGGCATTGTTGAACCACTTTACAGTACCCGTTTCCATGCTTCGACATCCTTCGTAAATCTTATATAAGTAAGATGGAATGAACCGGTGGCGGAGTGGGGGCTGTTCAAAACCTCGCCAACTCTCGAAACTACAATTTAGAGAAATCAGGCGGGGCGTCAAGCGCCAGGCGGGGTGGATGGGGTAAAAATGAATCAAAAATTTGAAGCAGTTAACGCTATTGCCGGTAATGTGACAGATGTCGCGGATGACAGAGATAGATGATAGTTATCTATTAATTGGGGTAGATTGATTGCGTGCATAGGCTCTTGTCAGCGGCAGTACGTTCTGCCGGTAACCGTAACCGAAGATGACGACTGACAATGGGTAAGACGAACGATTGGCTGGATTTTGACCAGCTGGCGGAAGATAAGGTGCGCGACGCGCTAAAACCGCCATCTATGTATAAAGTGATATTAGTCAATGATGATTACACTCCAATGGAGTTTGTTATTGACGTGTTACAAAAATTCTTTTCTTATGATGTAGAACGTGCAACGCAACTGATGCTTGCGGTTCACTATCAAGGTAAAGCTATCTGTGGCGTATTTACCGCCGAGGTCGCGGAGACCAAAGTGGCGATGGTGAACAAGTATGCGAGGGAGAACGAGCATCCGTTGCTGTGTACGCTGGAAAAAGCCTGAATGCAGGCGTAAAAATTGGGGGAGGTGCCTATGCTCAATCAAGAACTGGAACTCAGTTTAAACATGGCTTTCGCCAGAGCGCGCGAGCACCGACATGAGTTTATGACCGTCGAGCACTTGTTACTGGCGTTGCTCAGTAACCCATCGGCCCGCGAAGCGCTGGAAGCGTGCTCCGTGGATTTGGTGGCGCTCCGTCAGGAACTTGAAGCCTTCATTGAACAAACCACACCCGTACTGCCTGCCAGCGAAGAAGAGCGCGACACACAGCCGACGTTGAGTTTTCAGCGCGTGCTGCAACGTGCGGTCTTTCACGTTCAGTCCTCCGGGCGCAGTGAGGTAACTGGCGCGAATGTGCTGGTGGCTATCTTCAGCGAACAGGAATCCCAGGCGGCCTATCTGCTGCGTAAGCATGAAGTCAGCCGCCTCGACGTGGTGAACTTTATTTCTCATGGGACGCGAAAGGACGAGCCGAGTCAGTCTTCTGACCCCGGCAATCAGCCAAATAGCGAAGAACAAGTTGGCGGGGAGGAACGTATGGAGAACTTCACGACTAACCTTAACCAGCTTGCTCGCGTGGGCGGAATCGATCCGCTGATTGGCCGTGAAAAAGAGCTGGAGCGTGCCATTCAGGTGCTGTGTCGCCGCCGGAAAAATAACCCGCTGCTGGTGGGTGAGTCCGGCGTCGGTAAGACGGCGATTGCCGAAGGTCTGGCCTGGCGTATTGTCCAGGGCGATGTGCCGGAAGTGATGGCGGATTGCACCCTCTACTCGCTGGATATCGGCTCGCTGCTGGCGGGCACCAAGTATCGCGGCGATTTCGAAAAACGTTTTAAAGCGCTGCTCAAACAGCTGGAACAGGACACCAACAGCATCCTGTTTATTGATGAGATCCACACCATTATCGGTGCGGGTGCAGCGTCGGGCGGCCAGGTGGATGCCGCAAACCTGATTAAACCGCTGCTCTCCAGCGGTAAGATCCGCGTGATTGGTTCCACGACGTATCAGGAATTCAGCAACATTTTCGAAAAAGACCGCGCGTTAGCGCGTCGCTTCCAGAAAATTGATATCACTGAGCCGTCCGTGGATGAGACTGTGCAGATCATCAACGGCCTGAAACCGAAGTACGAAGCGCACCACGATGTTCGCTACACGGCGAAAGCGGTGCGTGCGGCGGTAGAGCTGGCGGTGAAATACATCAACGACCGTCATCTGCCGGATAAGGCGATTGACGTCATCGACGAAGCCGGTGCGCGTGCTCGTCTGATGCCGGTCAGCAAGCGCAAGAAAACCGTCAACGTGGCGGATATTGAGTCCGTGGTGGCGCGCATCGCGCGTATTCCTGAGAAGAGCGTCTCGCAGAGCGATCGCGATACGCTGAAAAACCTCGGCGACCGCCTGAAAATGCTGGTCTTCGGGCAGGATAAGGCAATTGAAGCGCTGACCGAAGCGATCAAAATGAGCCGTGCGGGTCTCGGTCATGAACATAAACCTGTCGGTTCGTTCCTGTTCGCGGGGCCTACCGGGGTAGGGAAAACCGAGGTAACGGTACAGCTTTCCAAAGCGCTGGGTATTGAGCTGCTGCGGTTTGATATGTCCGAGTATATGGAACGCCACACCGTAAGCCGCCTGATCGGCGCGCCTCCAGGATATGTCGGTTTCGACCAGGGCGGTCTGCTGACCGATGCGGTTATCAAACATCCGCATGCGGTTCTGCTGCTGGATGAAATTGAGAAGGCGCATCCAGATGTCTTTAACCTGCTGTTGCAGGTGATGGACAACGGCACGCTGACGGACAACAACGGGCGTAAAGCGGATTTCCGCAACGTGGTGCTGGTGATGACCACCAACGCCGGTGTGCGTGAAACTGAGCGTAAATCGATTGGCCTCATCCATCAGGACAACAGTACGGACGCGATGGGTGAAATCAAGAAAGTGTTTACGCCGGAGTTCCGTAACCGTCTCGACAACATTATCTGGTTCGATCACCTGTCTACTGAAGTGATCCATCAGGTTGTTGATAAGTTTATCGTCGAGTTGCAGGTTCAACTGGATCAGAAAGGCGTCTCCCTGGAAGTGAGTCAGGAAGCGCGTGACTGGCTGGCAGAGAAAGGCTATGACCGCGCGATGGGCGCACGTCCAATGACGCGCGTCGTCCAGGACAACCTGAAAAAACCGTTGGCAAACGAGCTGCTGTTCGGTTCACTGGTTGGCGGTGGCCAGGTGACCGTTGCGCTGGATAAAGAGAAAAATGAGCTGACGTATGGCTTCCAGAGTGCGCAAAAGCACAAACCGGAAGCCGCGCATTAATCTCGTAACCGGTAAAATCTGAACGCCAGTCGCGTTCAGATAAACTCGCTAAAATCCGTAATCTCTTTTGAGGTTACGGATTTTTTTTGCCGTCATGCCCCGGATACCTGGAAACCCTTTTTTTGAGTGTTTTTTTAACGCTATGATTTTTATGTGTTTATATTAGGTGGCGATAAAAGGGTATTTAATCATTTCGTTGATATTTTTCTTTATTAACACCATGATAGCGACGAACTGCTTCAGTTCACTGCCGTACAGGCAGCTTAGAAATGCACTCTTCCATCAACAAGATACACCAGAACGTTCACTGCCGTACAGGCAGCTTAGAAAATTGACGCCAACTTGTCTTCGTTACCATCGTGGTTCACTGCCGTACAGGCAGCTTAGAAATCACGAATTGTATAGCCGCCAGTGTCCGTAGGGTTCACTGCCGTACAGGCAGCTTAGAAAGCTCCGGAGACGTAACCGGAACACAACTTAAAGTTCACTGCCGTACAGGCAGCTTAGAAAAGTCAGCGCTGACGTAGTACCCATAGAATGTGCGTTCACTGCCGTACAGGCAGCTTAGAAACCGGACGAACCGGGCGAAGTGGTAGCAATGGGAGTTCACTGCCGTACAGGCAGCTTAGAAAAGCGCATTGCTACGCACCAGTTGCACTTCCAGGTTCACTGCCGTACAGGCAGCTTAGAAAATTAGGTATCAACGATTCCTGGGGGGCGCACGGGTTCACTGCCGTACAGGCAGCTTAGAAACAGACTGCGGAGCCGCTTTCGCTGGTTCCCGTGTTCACTGCCGTACAGGCAGCTTAGAAAATATTGTGCTGATGGGGGACTGGAACAGCAATGTTCACTGCCGTACAGGCAGCTTAGAAATCACTGATACTCCAGGTTCGGGCGACCTGCTGGTTCACTGCCGTACAGGCAGCTTAGAAACAACGGCATGGTTAATATTTCCCAGGCGGTTTGTTCACTGCCGTACAGGCAGCTTAGAAAATTACGTGAATAACCCCAACTTGATGAGCCGGGTTCACTGCCGTACAGGCAGCTTAGAAAGAAACCTGAAGTTGTGATGTTACATTCAGCAGGTTCACTGCCGTACAGGCAGCTTAGAAATGGCAGATACGCTGGTAACTTCTTTTCTGTGGCGTTCACTGCCGTACAGGCAGCTTAGAAAGGGTAATGAAGTCTGGTTTCCGTGATGGCGTGGTTCACTGCCGTACAGGCAGCTTAGAAAGGTGGCCTGCGCTGCGGTAGTCGTCATCATTAGTTCACTGCCGTACAGGCAGCTTAGAAAACTTACGCGCCATGTAGTCGGGCATATGACTATGTTCACTGCCGTACAGGCAGCTTAGAAATTTGGGCGTGGCTGTGCTGTGCTGGTGGATTCGTTCACTGCCGTACAGGCAGCTTAGAAAGCGCGTCTGCATACCAATAAGGGAATGCACCTTGTTCACTGCCGTACAGGCAGCTTAGAAAAGTGAGAGACGTTAACCGCATCATAAATGAATGTTCACTGCCGTACAGGCAGCTTAGAAAAGCCGTTAGGCTGCCCTACCACACTCACCGATGTTCACTGCCGTACAGGCAGCTTAGAAATCCATTGCTCACCGAACGTGAAGCCGATCTCCGTTCACTGCCGTACAGGCAGCTTAGAAATCTCCAACTGGCAGTGCAGCTAAAAGTTTACGGTTCACTGCCGTACAGGCAGCTTAGAAACGTATGTCTCCACCAGCGCAATATCTTTGCTGGTTCACTGCCGTACAGGCAGCTTAGAAATTGTTAGCGTTGAAGCAAGCCTGCTGTAAGGCGTTCACTGCCGTACAGGCAGCTTAGAAAACGCTCGATAAAGGAAGGGATGGCCTGTGTAAGTTCACTGCCGTACAGGCAGCTTAGAAATTATTTGTCGGGCACAATAAATGTCGCCTCAAGTTCACTGCCGTACAGGCAGCTTAGAAATGAATCTGCGCCAGCAGGAATACTGCCATTTCGTTCACTGCCGTACAGGCAGCTTAGAAATACAGGAGCGGAGAGTGCTCGTGTCAATATGGGTTCACTGCCGTACAGGCAGCTTAGAAAATATTGCAGGTCGCTGGACTACGCAACCCGTTCGTTCACTGCCGTACAGGCAGCTACCACACCACAAATGTAATTATTTATTTTGAAAGCTCTTTTGTTGATTTTTATCATTTCATCTGCCAGACCCTCATCAGTACTATCGATAACACATAAAATGACGGGGTTTAAATAGATATGTCTGCAAATTCAATTATGCCTTCGGATTTAAAAACCATTCTGCACTCCAAACGCGCCAATATATATTATCTTGAAAAATGTCGTGTGCAGGTAAATGGTGGGCGAGTTGAATACATTACGAGTGCAGGTAATGAATCATATTACTGGAATATTCCTGTCGCGAATACTACGGCGGTGATGCTGGGTATGGGCACGTCAGTGTCACAGGCGGCGATGCGGGAGTTTGCAAGGGCTGGCGTGATGGTTGGCTTCTGTGGCACTGATGGTACGCCGCTTTATTCCGCAAATGAAGTTGATATTGATGTGTCATGGTTGTCACCGCAAAGTGAATATCGGCCGACTGAATATTTACAGCATTGGGTCTCTTTCTGGTTTAAAGAAGAAAAAAGACTGATCGCGGCAAAGATGTTTCAGAAAATAAGATTGCAGCAAATAGAAAAATATTGGTTAGCTCCATCATCACAGAAAATATTTCAGCCAGACCGGGAACGATTAAATGATATTATCACGCGCGCGGATGAGTCTATGGCGCAAGCAGAGGATCATACTCATTTAATGCTCAAAGAGGCGCAATTAACAAAAGCGCTGTATAAGCTGGTGAGCCAGACCGTTGGATATGGCGATTTTACCCGAGCAAAACGGGGCGGTGGTCTGGATATGGCGAATCGGTTTCTGGATCAGGGTAATTATCTGGCATACGGATTAGCGGCTGTTGCGGCATGGGTTACAGGGCTCCCACACGGTCTGGCGGTTATGCACGGTAAAACGCGTCGCGGCGGCCTGGTCTTTGATTTGGCCGATCTTATCAAAGACGCGCTTGTCATGCCGCAAGCGTTTATCGCGGCAATGGAGGGGGAGGATGCACAGGCGTTCCGCCAGCGCTGTATTAATAGATTTCAGCAATCTGATGCTTTAGATTTAATGATCACCACGCTTCAGGACACGGCGCGACAGCTGGCTGAGGATAGCGAATGAATGTGCTGATTATCTCTCGCTGCACCAAACGCGCTCGCGAGGAGAGTTGCCGTATACTCGATCAGTTTGCTGAGCGAACGGGAGACGCGGCCTGGCAGACCATCATCACCTTAGAAGGCGTTAACACGCTGCGCCGTTTATTACGGAAAACCGCAAGGCGTAATACTGCGGTTGCCTGCCACTGGTTGAAGAAAAACGGGCAAATGGAATTGCTATGGATTGTCGGCAATATACGTCGTTTTAATGCGCAAGGGCGTGTTCCTACCAACCGAACCACACAAACGCTTATCACGAACACCGATGAACATCGGTGGCGATGTGCGGAAAGCATTGCGCTGTTAGCAGCGATTGCGGGCTTGTTTCATGATTTTGGTAAGGCAGGATTCTGTTTTCAGGAAAGCCTGACGAAAAAAACAGCTAAAAGTTATCAACCTTATCGCCATGAATGGGTTTCGGTACGCCTGTTTCAGGCGTTTGTCGGTGAGCAACATGATGAACAGTGGCTGGCAAAACTCGGTGAGTTGTCTGCGGATGACGACGCTGAACTTCTGGCTCGATTGCGCAAGGATAACCCCTGCTATTCTGACAGCCCTTTTCGTACGCTTCCACCGCTTGCCAGCGTCGTCGCCTGGCTAATTTTGTCTCATCACCGTCTTCCTGAAAACCTGCGTGGCGACAACGAGCTGGAGGGATGTCAGAGCTGGCTTGAAAATCAGCTTAATGCAGACTGGAACGCCGTGAATCATATAAAAGAAGGGTGGCGAGACGTCGATTTTCGTAATGTCTGGGTTTTTCCATCAGGTACGCCTGTACAAAGTCGCGTCTGGCGGGAGAAAGCACGTCAGATCTCCCGGCGCGCTAAGAATGCCGCGGCATTAAAACAGTGGGGACAGATGGATCAACTGTTCACGCTGCATATGGCGCGTTTTTGTCTGATGCTGGCCGATCACTTCTACTCTTCCAGCCATCCTCACCCAACGTGGCAAGATCCTGATTATTGTGTATGGGCAAACAGCGAACGGAAAAATGGCACGCTAAAACAACGGGTTGATGAGCATCTGACCGGTGTCGCGCATCACGCATTGCTTCTGGGGAGACAACTGGCGCGTGTGCGTTCGTCGCTTCCGGCGATTGCAAGGCATAAAGGTTTTCGTGAGCGTTCGGGTAATCCGCTTTATCACTGGCAAAATAAAGCCTGGGATGTAGCTGCCGCGCTGCGTGAGAGGAGTCGGGAAGAGGGGTTTTTCGGCGTCAATATGGCTTCGACGGGCTGCGGGAAGACGTTTGCCAATGCACGAATAATGTATGCGCTGGCAGATGAGCAGGAAGGCTGTCGCTTCACCGTGGCAATGGGGTTACGCACGCTGACGCTGCAAACCGGCGATGCGTTGCGTAATCGACTGAAGCTGGACGACGACGACCTGGCGGTACTGATTGGCTCGGGTGCGGTGAAGCAGTTGTGGCAGAAGGAAAAAGAACCGGAACCAGACAGGGATAGCGCCTCGGCGAAGGCATTGTCTGAAGAACAGCAATATGTTCATTATGAAGGCAGTGTGCAAACGGGGGCGCTGGAAAAATGGTTGAGCGGCGACAGGAAATTGTCGGCGTTAGTCAGTGCGCCTGTTTTAGTGACAACCCTCGATCATTTGATTTCGGCGACGGAAGGCGTGCGTGGCGGGAAGCAGCTACCGGCGATGTTGCGCTTGCTGACCAGCGATCTGGTGCTGGATGAACCTGATGATTTTGATATTGCCGATCTGCATGCCGTTTGCCGCCTGATGAACTGGGCCGGGATGCTGGGAACCCGCGTGCTGCTCTCGTCGGCAACGCTGCCGCCGGATCTTATCCAGGCCATGTTTGCCGCCTGGTTTGCCGGGCGCAAAATATGGCAGGCGTCCTGCGGCGCGTCAGAGAAACCGATGAATATTTGCTGCGCATGGTTCGATGAAAAAGGCGCGAAGGTGGAGCACATCGCGGATGGACGCAGCTTTAGCATTGCGCATAAAACATTTGTTGAGCAGCGGGCGGCAATGCTGGCGGCAAAACCTCGTCTGCACTTTGGGCGTATTTCGCCCGTATCTCCGGCGTCGCCAGAGGTGAGCGATGTCATTACCTGCGTGGCCCGCGCCGTGCATACGGAAATGCAGGTTTTACATCACGCGCATAAAGAGACGCATCCCGGTGGTAAGACCGTGTCATTGGGTTTAGTCAGGTTCGCGAATATCGATCCGCTGGTCGCTGTCGCAAAAGCGTTAATGGCGATCCCTTCGCCGCAGGATGTCTGTATCCATTATTGTGTCTACCATGCCCGGCACCCGCTGGCGGTGCGTTCAGCCATCGAAAAATGTCTGGATAGCGCATTTACTCGCCATCACCCCGATACGCTCTGGCAACATCCCGATATTGCAAAAGCTCTCAATCTCCGCCCGGAGAAGCATCACCTTTTTGTCGTGTTAGGGACTTCCGTCATGGAGGTTGGCAGGGACTGGGACAGCAGTTGGGGCATCATCGAACCCAGCTCTATGCGAGCCATTATTCAGTTCGCCGGACGTATACAGCGCCATCGACGCGTCGTTCCAGAGAACGAAAACCTGGTGATTCTCAGCAGTAATATTAAAGCGCTGAGAAAGCGCTCTCCCGCGTTTTGTAAGCCGGGATTTGAAAATAAGGATCATCCATTAGCCAGTCACGATCTGCGTGAACTATTACCACCGCAGGATTATCAGACGATCACTGCATTGCCACGTATTTTGCCTGCAAATGGTGAAAATAAACTGGCGGAACTGGAGCACATGCGGCTCAGGGAAGAATTACTCAGCAGTAAGAGCCGGCAGATTATTGCCGCAAACTGGTGGCGTAAACCGCTCACCTGGAATGCCTGGCTACAGCGTAAGACACCGTTTCGTCAGTCGCAGCCGGAAGCCAGATTTTTTCTGCATATGGAAGAGGAAGAGAGCGAGCCTTATTTCGCATTTCATACTGAAAACGGCAACATCAAGGCTTCCGATAAATTTGTTCTGCAGGACGTTGAGTATGCAGAGGGAACAGACCGTTGGGGATGTACGGACTACCGCCAGGTGTTGCTGGCGTTGGCCGATGCCCAACAGACTGAGATTAACCGCGTAGGTGAAATTTTCGGTGAGATCAGCGTACCTGTAAATGAAGAGGATGTGACGAGCGACTGGCGTTACCACCCGTGGTTGGGTGTTTACAGGGATATTAATTAAGAACGTCGGGAGCAGTTATGACAACCGAAGCACTGACCCATTTTATTACCGATTACATTGCCTCGCGAAGGCAGCCAAAGCTGGAAGCCTTTGAAAAAGAGGCTGCAAAGCGACTGGCGCAGGGTGAAGATGCCAGTACCATCGCCCTGGAACGTCAGGCGCTTGAGGCACGCTATCAACCGCAAAATTGGTTGACGGATGCGGCAAGGCGAGCAGGGCAAATTAGCCTGGTGACGCATGCGGCTAAATTTACCCACGGGGATTCAAAAAGCAGCAGCATATATCGCGATACCGTGGGTGAAGAGGGGTATTTAAGCACTGCGTCGCTTAAGAGCCTCCCGACGGATGCCGTTGGAAACGCCGCCGCGCTTGACGTCGCGAAATTGTTGCAAACCGACGTCGAGGGTGACTCGCTGCTGGCTTGTCTGAAACGGGGTGAACATCAACCGCTTCACGCCTTTGCTGAGAATGACGCTCAACTGACGCAGTGGGTGGAAGGGTTTAATCGTGCGTTAACGCCCACTCAGCCGACATCGCATAAACTCGCTAAACAGGTCTATTTCCCCGTAGTCAATGATTACCATCTGTTGTGTCCGTTGTTTGCTACCTCGCTGGCGCAGGTGTTGCATGAAAAACTCGTCGCATCTCGCTTTGGAGAAGAGGTGAAAGCGGCACGCGATGCGCGCAAAGCGGGTAAATGGCATCCGCAGCCCGATGTTCGTTATCCAGACATGGCTGAAATGCATTTTGGCGGTACCAAGCCACAGAATATTTCTGCGTTGAACAGCGCGCGCGGTGGGCGTATCTGGCTGCTGCCGTCGCGGCCGCCTCAATGGCTGAATCTGGATAAAGCGCCGCAAAATATGCGCAATCTCTTTGCGTTGCGCGGCGCGTTTAATCGGGCCGCGTCAGGTATTATTTCCCGTATGGTGTTTCTGCTGAAAGAAAATACTGAGAAGAATAATCACGCTATTCGCAATGCGCGAGCAGCGTATGTTGATGAGCTTATCGACCTTCTTTTCATGCATGCCGCCACTTTCCAGCAGGCGTCCTGGCAAGGCTGGACACGAAATAATACCGATCTCCCCCTCCATCAGCAGCTTTGGCTCGATCCCTGGCGCGGCCAGACGGATGAAACTTTCCGTCTTGAACATGACAAAGATGACTGGCAAATAAGCGTTGCGGATGATTTCGCACGCTGGCTGAACTATCGGCTTAATAAGGCGCGTCTGGATGTGGGGCTTGTTGAGCGCCGGGAATGGCGGACGCAATCGCTGTTTCGCCAGCGGATGCGGGAAATGGAAGCGATTTTGCGGGAGGCGCTGAAATGCGTTATCTGATTTTATTGCCCCATATCCGTATTGAGAATGCGAATGCCGTTGCCGGGTTAACCTGGGGTTTTCCGGCGATAAGCCATTTCCTGGGGTACGTGCATGCGCTTTCCCGTAAAGTGCGCGCCACGCATGGCGTGCATTTTGATGGTTGCGCGGTGATCAGCCATCATTCTCATGTTCAGGCATATTCCTCGGGGCGTGACTATCAGTTTGCGCTTACGCGTAACCCTTTGACTAAAGAAGGGAAAACGGCCTCGTTCAATGAAGAAGGAAGAATGCACCTTACCGTCTCCCTGGTGATTGAGTGCCAGGGTGAAATCGTGAATGGCGAATACGGCAAAGAGGCGTTTTGTTCGCGGTTGAAAATGCTGTGTCAGAGTCAAAAGCTGGCGGGCGGAAGTATTGTCAGTCTGCGCGATCCGCAGGTATTTTCTGCGCCGGATGATGAAAAACAGCTCCGTCAGATCCTCTGGCGGCTGATGCCGGGTTTTGCTCTTTGCGACCGCAGCGAATGGCTGACAACGCATTATCACCAGCGTCGACAACAACAGCCGGAAAGCACATTACTGGATGCCTGGTTAGATTTTGCCGCAATCCAGTACCTCGCTATACCACCGGAAGAGGGGGACAACGCCCAATGGGAATATCAGCCTAAGCCGATGCCTGGTTATCTGGTGCCGCTGATGTGCGGCTATCAGCGTATTTCTCCGCTTTATTCCCCCGGAGAGGTTGCCAGTGCGCGCGATAATTCGACGCCGTTTGCGTTTACCGAGGCGGTGTATGGCGTAGGAGAATGGCGTGGGTTGCATCGTGTTACGGATATTCAGCCGCTTCTCTGGCGCTACCGCACAACCGACACTGGCTACTATTGCTCTGCAATGCCTGTCGCAGACGACTTTACGTTTAACGAAGACGACGATTTAGAATAAGGACATGACTATGGCAAAGGCTCCTGTATCTGTAAAAACCGCTTCTGTACTGGCATTTGAGCGCAAACTCGCTACGTCCGATGCGATGATGTATGCGGGTAACTGGCAAAGCGATCATTGGCAACCGATTGAAATTCAGGAAAAGGCGGTTCGAGGAACGATTTCCAATCGGCTGAAAAATGCGATTTCCAGCGATCCGGCGAAGCTGGATGCGGAAATTCAAAAAGCAAACCTGCAACGTGTGGATATTGCGGCCTTACCGGCAGATGCCGACACCTTGAAAGTGGTGTTTACGCTGCGCGTGTTGGGTAATTTATCTACGCCATCGGTATGTAATGATATGGCATACCAGGATGCGCTTCAGCAGGTTATTGATGGCTATATCAATGAGTATGGATTTGGTGAACTGGCGCGCAGGTACGCCACGAATCTGGCAAACGGACGTTTCCTGTGGCGCAACCGCATTGGCGCTGAGCAGATCCAGGTGAATGTCGCGGTCAGTGGGCAGGAATGGATTTTTAACAGTCACAACTATTCCCTGCGTGAGTTTGAGCAGGAAGATGCTTCGCTGAGCCAACTGGCGGCGATAATCGAAAAAGGATTAAGCGGTCAGGAATGGGTCATGCTGACTGTCGAAGCGCAGGTGCGTCTGGGCGCCGGGCAGGAGGTTTTTCCTTCGCAGGAACTGGTGCTGGACAGTAACAGCAGTAAAAGCAGGGTGTTATACCAGGTCAGTGGTGTTGCGGGCATCCACTCGCAGAAAATCGGCAACGCTTTGCGTACCGTCGATACGTGGCACCCAAAAGTAGAAGAATTGGGCGCGATTGCGGTAGAACCCTATGGCTCAGTAACCAGTCGTGGCGTAGCGTGTCGCCAGCCGAAGGATAAAATGGATTTTTATACCTTACTGGATAACTGGGTCACTAAGGGTATGAAACCGGATGCCGCTCAGCAGCATTATGTGATGGCGGTACTGGTTCGCGGCGGCGTATTTGGTGAGAAAAGCGAATAAGGAGCGATGATGGATCACTATTTTGATCTCCGTATCCTGCCAGACCCCGAATTTAATACTGAAATGCTGATGGCGGCGTTATTTGCCAAACTGCATCGTGCGTTAGGCGCAAGGGGAAAGGGGGATATTGGCGTTAGCTTCCCCCAGTTTGGCGTGACGCCAGGATCGTGCTTGCGTCTTCATGGTTCGTTATCGGCGTTACAGGAACTTGAGGCCGGTTCATGGCGCAAGGGGCTGAATGATTATTGCCAGTGTATGGCGATAACGCCTGTTCCGGCTGTAAAAGGCTGGCGCACGGTGAGTCGGGTGCAGGTGAAAAGCAGTCCGCAACGGTTATTGCGGCGTTCCGTCAGGAAGGGATGGTTAACGGAAGAGCAGGCGCAACTGCGCCTGGTGGAGTCAACCGAACAGCATAGCGATTTGCCTTACCTGAACGTTAAGAGCTTGTCGAATCAGCAACAATTTCGGGTGTTTATTCGCCACGGTGAACTGCGTTCTGAACCTGTTAGCGGGACATTCACAAGCTATGGATTAAGTTCTACGGCGACCATTCCCTGGTTCTGAGAAGCCTGATGGCGCTTCGCTTATCAGGCCTACAGAGCGCCACTCGTAGGCCGGATAAGGCGCGAGCGCCGCCATCCGGCGATGTGCAACAGGTGAAAAAAAAGCCCGTACTTTCGTACGAGCTCTTTTTCTGAATATGGCGGTGAGGAGTCACTTCGTTTATCAGACAACGTAGGCCGGATAAGGCGCGAGCGCCGCCATCCGGCGATGTGCAACAGGTGAAAAAAAAGCCCGTACTTTCGTACGCGCTCTTTTCTGAATATGGCGGTGAGGGGGGGATTGACTCGCTTCGCTCGCCCTGCGGGCAGCCCGCTCTCTGCGTTCGCGGTCTGTCCAACTGGCTGCCGCCAGTTGTCGAACCCCGGTCGTGGGTTCTCATCCCCCCACAGTGCGTACAACATGCGAAAAAAAAGCCCGTACTTTCGTACGAGCTCTTTTTCTGAATATGGCGGTGAGGGGGGGATTCGAACCCCCGATACGTTGCCGTATACACACTTTCCAGGCGTGCTCCTTCAGCCACTCGGACACCTCACCATATTGTATTGCTGCCTGACCGCTTGGGGGGCAACGGGGCGCTACTATAGGGAGTTGCGCCAAAACGGTCAAGCAGAATTTACGCTTTAATTATCGTTTGGTTACGCAATGAACATATTCCCTGCCCTGGGGGCGCAGGGAATATGATTAGCGCTGTGAATCCAGTATCTCACCGTTTTTCACCACTTCCTGCGCTTTGCTGTAACTCTCGATCAACAACTGATACGCCGGGAACACTTTGGTGTAGACCTCAGCCCACTCTGCTGCGTCTTCACGGTTCCAGGTGCTCTGCAACTCGGAAGCCACTGCGGCGGTATCCATCGGTACGACGCCCGCCTGAACAACGCGTGCCAGCGTGATCTCCTGGGCCATTTTGCTGTAGGTGCCGGAAGCATCAATGACAGCAAACACTTTATAACCTTCCGCGACTGCGCTAATCGCCGGGAATGCCATGCAAACGCTGGTAATCGTACCGGCGATGATCAGCGTTTTACGGCCGGTCGCTTTTACCGCCTGGACGAAATCAGCGTTATCCCAGGCGTTGATCTCGCCTTTACGGGCAATATACTGCGCGTGCGGTGCATTGGCGTGGATCTCCGGGATCAGCGGGCCGTTCGGTCCCTGCGGTACAGATGCCGTCGTAATGACCGGCATCTTCGACAAGGTTGCCATTTTGGCCAGTGCGGCCGCACGGGCGCGCAATTCAGGCATCGGCATATCGCCAACGGTCTGGAAAAGCCCGCTCTGGTGGTCGATTAACAGCATAACGGAATCGTTAACGTCAATTACCGGGCGCAAACCATTAAAATTAGCAGGACTGGACATATTGTGTACTCCTCAATGTTTTCAGATTTGGCCAAAACGGCCGGAGTTGAAATCGCGTACGGCTTCTGCGATTTCTTGTTTTGTGTTCATGACAAATGGGCCGTAACCGACAATGGGCTCATTCAGCGGCTCGCCCGACAACAGCAGAACGCTGGCATCGCTACTGGCTTCGAGATACAGGTTTTCACCTTCCTGGCTTAACACCACCAGTTGCGCTTCATTTACCGGTGTTGTGCCATTCACCGTAATACTTCCTTTCAGGACGACCAGCGCGGTGCTCCATCCTTCAGCAACGGGCAGCGTAAGATGACGATCGCGTTGCAGGCGCATATCCCAGACATTCAACGGCGAGAAGGTATGCGCCGGGCCTTTCACATCCTGATAGCGGCCCGCAATAATGCGCGCGGTTCCGGCTTCGTCAGGCAGCGTTACGGCAGGGATGAGATCGCTGCTGATGCTTTGATAACCCGGCACCGCCATTTTGTCTTTCGCGGGCAGGTTCACCCACAGTTGCACCATTTCCAGCTCGCCTCCCTGTTGGGTAAAGGCTGAAGAATGAAACTCTTCATGCAAAATGCCTGCGCCTGCGGTCATCCACTGCACATCGCCAGGGCCGATGACGCCGCCTCGGCCTGTTGAATCGCGGTGCTCAACTTCGCCGCTGTAAACAATCGTGACGGTTTCAAAGCCGCGATGCGGGTGTTCTCCCACTCCACGTTTTTCGTTTTCGGCGCCAGGGGCAAAGGTATGCGGCCCGGCATAGTCCAGCAGCAGGAACGGGCTTAACTGCTCTGCATGGGACTGATAAGAGAAGAGCGAACGAACCGGAAATCCATCGCCAACCCAGTGCGGGCGAGGTGCGGTATAGACGCCTGTAATCTGTTTCATGGTGGTCTCCTCGATGGCGTTGTTTTGATGTAAATAAGCTTATATCTATGACAATGATCTGAGTAGTCGCTAAAATAGACCTTACCGTTCTATAAACAGGACAATGTAATGACAAAACCGGATCTCAATGATTTTGCGTGGTTTGTTCATGTCGTCGAGGAGGGGGGATTTGCGGCGGCAGGGCGAGCGCTGGATGAACCAAAGTCAAAGCTTAGCCGACGTATTGCGCAACTGGAGGAACGGCTGGGCGTTCGCCTTATTCAACGAACCACGCGGCAATTTAATGTCACTGAAGTCGGGCAGACCTTTTATGAACATTGTAAGGCAATGCTGGTGGAAGCACAGGCGGCGCAGGATGCGATAGCCGCCTTACAGGTCGAGCCGCGCGGCATTGTAAAACTGACATGTCCAGTGACGTTGCTACATGTACATATCGGCCCAATGCTGGCGAAGTTTATGGCGCGTTATCCCGATGTGTCGTTACAACTTGAAGCAACCAACCGCCGTGTTGACGTGGTTGGCGAGGGCATTGACGTTGCAATTCGCGTCCGGCCGCGTCCTTTTGAAGACAGCGATCTGGTGATGCGCGTGCTGGCGGACAGGGGGCACCGTTTGTTTGCCAGCCCGGCGCTGGTACAGCGTATGGGAAATCCTTCTTCGCCAGCAGAACTGCATCACTGGCCCGGACTGAGCCTGGCTTCAGGTAAACATATCCACCGCTGGGAACTCTTTGGTCCGCAGGGCGCGCGCGCTGAAGTTCACTTTACACCGCGTTTGATCACCACAGACATGCTGGCGCTGCGTGAAGCGGCCGTTGCGGGCGTCGGCCTCGTTCAGTTACCTGTTTTAATGGTGAAAGACCAACTGGCTGCGGGGGAGTTGGTTGCCTTGCTGGAAGGATGGGAACCCAGAAGAGAGGTGATTCATGCGGTGTTTCCGTCCCGCCGTGGATTGTTGCCGTCCGTACGCGCGCTGGTGGATTTTTTGACAGAAGAGTATGCGCGGATGGTGGAGGATTAAAACAGAGCGCAATATACCCTTTTTTATTTTATGTTACTAACCTATTGATTTTATTGTATATATATAACTTGGGTGAAAAAGGGTCTGACAGGAAGAAGTTGCGTTTTTCTTCAATAAATCAACGTGATTGTCTGATATTATTCCTGTTCACTGCCGTACAGGCAGCTTAGAAAAGCCATTCATTTGATGCGGACATTATCCTTACGTTCACTGCCGTACAGGCAGCTTAGAAATCGGGCTACTCAAACGATTCGAGTAAAACTAAGTTCACTGCCGTACAGGCAGCTTAGAAACAGCGCCGCCAGCGTTCTGATGTTTTCGATGGGTTCACTGCCGTACAGGCAGCTTAGAAAAGGCACATTCAGGTAATCAGCCCATGGCGTTTGTTCACTGCCGTACAGGCAGCTTAGAAAAGCTACTGCAACCACGATGCCAATCACCGTACGTTCACTGCCGTACAGGCAGCTTAGAAAACCAGCATCATTGAACCGACGGCGCAGCAGTTGTTCACTGCCGTACAGGCAGCTTAGAAAAGTCACGCAGAGCAAGACCGTTATCCCACTTGTGTTCACTGCCGTACAGGCAGCTTAGAAAGCTGGTGTGCTTAATGGTGATGCTGGCGACCGGTTCACTGCCGTACAGGCAGCTTAGAAAAGTTATGAGCTGGCTATTGGGTGCGAAAGCACGTTCACTGCTGTACAGGCAGCTTAGAAAGTAACGTCCAGTCTGTAGCGTTATCGACAAAAGTTCACTGCCGTACAGGCAGTTCAGTATTTAATGTAGAAGGAAGGGACGCAGCGGGGAATAAAAATAACGTTAATTCGCATCAACGGTATTCATGCAGGAAAGGGACAACAAAAAGGCCGGATAAACCGACCTTTTTTTATCTTTACGCCACCCGGGCGTGAAAACGATCAGCGACTACGGAAGACAATGCGGCCTTTGCTCAGGTCGTACGGGGTCAGTTCAACAGTCACTTTGTCGCCCGTCAGGATGCGGATGTAGTTTTTACGCATTTTACCGGAGATGTGTGCAGTAACCACGTGACCGTTTTCTAATTCTACGCGGAACATGGTATTAGGTAACGTTTCGAGAACGGTACCCTGCATTTCAATATTGTCTTCTTTGGCCATCTAATCCTCTGGGGTATCACTACCGTAATTTGAACCGGCAAGATAATGCCGAAGTTCTTTAAATAAGTAAAGATTTGCGCGTTTAAAACGCAGCAAATCAGGTTTGGCGCATTACTCCGAAAAACACGGCAAAGCCGCACTTGAAGCGCAACGTATAAGGGAGCGATGAGATAAACGATGGGCGTTACCTGACGCGAACGGTTCCTTAACGGCGGCGGGGTAATGGGCATAACCTGCTCTGCGGCACAATTATAACACCCTGACAAAAAATGTGCCGAAAACATTCACGCCTGAGGCGAAAATAACGTGCGTGGCACCCAGAAATGACCCGGTAATCGCTGTTGCCGTAATGATCCCAGATGCTCAAGGTATTGCCTGCGGGGAATTTCGACAGCGCCAAGCGATGCCGTGTGGCTATTCAGCACCTGGCAGTCGATTAATTTTCCACCCTGACGAATAAATTCAGCGCAAAAAACAAGCAGCGCGGTTTTGGAGGCGTTCTCCTGGCGACTGAACATCGATTCGCCGCAAAACAGGGTGCCTTGTGAAACGCCATACATGCCGCCGACGAGCGCGTTGTGTCGCCATACTTCGATGGAATGCGCATGCCCCAGCTCATGTAAGCGGTGATACGCTTCCACCACATCGCGCGTGATCCAGGTTCCTTCGTCACGATCGTTGGCGCAGCCTTCAATAACCTGACCAAACGCATAATTAAGCGTGACGCGATAGGGCGATCGTTTGTGAAAACGCTTCATGCTGCGGCTGATGTGTAATGTTTCAGGCTGCAAAATAGCGCGAGGATCGGGTGACCACCAAAGAATAGGATCGCCCGGTGAAAACCACGGGAAAATACCCCGCTGATAGGCCATCAATAAGCGGGCAGGGCTGAGATCGCCACCAAGCGCCAATAAACCATTGGGTTCACGTAACGCGCCTTCCGGCGAGGGGAAGGCGATTGAGTGGCGAGAAAGCTGAACCAGGCGCATGACCGCAGAACTCCAGTACGCAAGTCGGATCGTTCAATAATAGCTTACAGACGTTGCTTAAACTGGTAATAACGACCCTGCCTGGCTAACAGATCTGCGTGATTACCTTGCTCAATAATTTGCCCGTTGTCCATCACTATTATTTGATCAAAACGCGACAGCCCGCGCAGACGGTGCGTGACCATTAAAACGGTTTTCCCGCGCATAACCTCTGTCAGCAATTCAAGCATCTGGCTTTCGGTTGTCGCGTCCAGCCCCTCAGTGGGTTCATCGAGCAGCATGAGCGGCGCATCGTGCAGCAGGGCACGGGCGATAGCCAGACGACGAAGCTCGCCGCCTGACAGCTGACGTCCGCCTTCGCCTAGCCAGCTGTTAAGTCCGCCATCCTCCAGCAGCTTTTCCAGCCCGACACGGCGCAGCATCTCTGAGAGCGTATCGTCGTTTGCGTCTGGCGCTGCCAGCAGCAGGTTGTCACGCAATGTGGCGCTGAACAGGTGTACTCGCTGCGACACCACGCTAATGGTGCGACGCAGGGCCGCTTCATCCAGCGTTGAAATTGGTTGATCGTTAAGCAGAATATCGCCGCTCTGCGGGTCCCAGGCGCGGGTGAGCAGTTGCAGCAATGTCGATTTCCCGCAGCCGGTGCGTCCGAGAATAGCGATATGTTCTCCGGGCGCGACTTGCAGAGAAAGGGCATCCAGCGCTTTTTGCGGCTGCTCCGGGTAACTGAATGAAACGTCACGCAGCGTCAGCGTTACCTGCCGGGGAGCCGCTGCTTCGCCATCCGGGAAGGTCACTTCAGGCTGCTGCTCGGTCAGTTCGGTAATACGCAGCGCAGAGGCGATGACCTGGCCAAGATGTTGAAACGCGCCGGTAACGGGAGCAAGCGCTTCAAATGCCGCCAGTGCGCAAAAGACAAACAGCGCTATCAGCGCGCCAGGCTGGCTGTTATCGCCGACGCCGCCGGAAGCCATCCATAACATCAGCATTACCGCCAGTGCGCCAATCAGCAGCATTAAGGCCTGGGATAGCGCCGTTAATTCAGACTGACGTCGCTGGGCTTCATGCCACTGTAATTCCGTGGCTTCCATTTGCGCCCGATAGCGCGAGCTGGCGCCAAATATTGTCAGTTCCGCCTGACCCTGTAGCCAGGCGGTTAACTGCTGGCGATACTGACCGCGTAAATGGGTTAAGTTCTGCCCGGTGCTTTTTCCGGCGCGATAGAAGAGCGGCGGCATAATAAACAGCGTCAGCAGCATAATGCCGCCCAGCGTAATCGCAAGGGTGAAATCGAGAACACTCAGCCCCAGCGTGACCACCATAATCACCACAAACGCGCCAACCAGCGGAGAAATAACGCGCAGGTAGAGGTGATCCAGCGTATCGACATCGGCGACGACGCGGTTCAGCAGCTCGCCCTGACGATAGCGGGCAAGACCAGCAGGGGAGAGCGGCAGCAGCTTGCTAAACGTATGAATACGCAAATGTTGCAATACGCGGAAGGTGGCGTCATGGCTGACCAGACGCTCGAAATACCGGCCCGCAGTACGGGTGATCGCCGCACCGCGCACGCCAGCAGCCGGCAGCATGTAGTTAAAGCTATAGATACCCGCCACACCGACTACGGCTGAGGCGGAGAGGAACCAGCCAGAGAGCGTCAGCAAACCGATACTGGCCAGTAGCGTGACGATGGCCAGGATAATACCGAGCGTTAACATCCACTTATGACGTTTATACAGCGTCAGATACGGTAGCAAGGCACGCATTTAAATGTCCTCCTGACGATGAGCCAATAGTGTCGCAAACGCGCCGTTGGCGCTGCTGAGTTGGGTATAATCACCTTGCTCGATGATCTGCCCGTCCTGCATAACCCAGATCACGTCCCAGTCGGCAAGATCTTCTAACTGATGCGTCACCATCAGCGTGGTCTGGCGTTTTGATGCGGCATTCAGCGCCTGCATTACACGCTGCTCGCTGTGGGCATCCAGACTGGCGGCGGGTTCATCCAGCAACAACAATTTGCAGGGATTCAGCAGGGCGCGGGCAACCGCAACCCGCTGCGCCTGACCGACGGAAAGGCGACCAGCGTGATCGCCAGTCGGCGTGTCTACGCCTTGCGGCAACAGAGGTAAAAACTCACTGACCCAGGCGCTGTCGAGAGCCGCCTGTAGCGCTTGTTCACTGGCATCCGGGCGGGCAAGCAGGACGTTTTCACGGAGCGTGCCAGCCGGTAATTGTGGGTTTTGCCCCACCCAGGAGAGATGTTTTCGCCAGGATTCCGGGGATAAATCACGAAGTTCAACGCCGTTAATGCACAGGGAACCCTGATAAGAGAGAAAGCCTGACAGCGCGTTTAACAGCGAACTCTTTCCTGAACCGCTGCGGCCAACCAGTACGGCGCGCTGACCTGCGGCCAGTGTGAAATTCAGCGGTCCTGCAAGCGTTTTACCTTCCGGCGAGGTAATTATCAGATCCTGCGCTTCAAGGGTTACCGGTTCTTTCCCGGAAAGTTCGACATCACCGCGTTCCGGGTGAGCGAGAGGCGTTTCCATAAAGGTTTTCAGGCTGTCAGCCGCACCTACCGCCTGTGCTTTGGCATGGTAAAAGGTGCCCAGATCGCGCAGTGGCTGGAAAAACTCCGGCGCCAGAATCAGCGCCAGGAAGCCGGCGGCAAGCGTGACGCCCGTCCCGTAATGGCCGAAATTAAGTTCGCCGAGGTAGGAGAAACCGAAATAAACCGCGACCAGCGCAATGGACAGCGACGTGAAGAACTCCAGTACCCCGGAGGATAAAAAGGCGAGACGCAGGACTTCCATTGTGCGCTGGCGAAAATCTTGTGAAGCGACACGAATGCTTTCCGTTTCTGCTTCACCGCGCCCGAAGATGCGCAGCGTCTCCATACCGCGTAAGCGGTCGAGGAAATGCCCGCTCAGGCGGGCAAGCGCCTGGAAATTACGGCGGTTAGCGTCGGCGGCGCCCATTCCCACCATCGCCATAAATAATGGGATCAGCGGTGCGGTGCCGAGCAAAATTAGCGCGGCGGCCCAGTTTGACGGGAAAATCGCCGCCACAATCAACAAGGGAACGCAGACAGCAAGCGCCATTTGCGGCAGATAGCGGGCATAGTAATCATGCATATCGTCAATCTGCTCCAGCACCAGCGTCGCCCAGCTACCAGCCGGTTTACCCTGAATCCAGGCTGGCCCTGCCTGTTGCAGGCGATCCAGCACCTGGCGGCGGATCTCAAATCGGATATGCTGCCCGGCATGAAAACCCACCCGCTCGCGCAGCCAGACCACCCAGGCGCGCAGGACAAACACCAGCATCAGTACGATGAAGGGGAGCAGGAGGGCTTCGCGGGGAATATTGTCCATGATCATATGCTGGAGAATGCGAGCCATGATCCAGGCCTGAGCGACAATCAGTACGCCACTCACGAAACCCAACAGGCGTGAAATGTTCAGCCAACGTTGGGAAATTACACTTTGCTGTTTTAACCAGCGGGTCAATTCTTTTTGACGGGTTTTATTCATTGCACGCTTAGCAGGTGAGTTATCGGAATTTTTGGCACGGCAATGTTACAACGGGGCAAAAATAAAGGCGACTTATAGTCGCCTTTTTTACTTTTGTTACTGATTTGTAAAACTATTTGCACGCGTCAGCCAGACCGTCAAGGTAGCGTTCAGCGTCCAGCGCCGCCATGCAACCTGTGCCCGCTGAGGTGATTGCCTGACGATAAATATGGTCCATCACGTCGCCTGCGGCGAACACGCCGGGAACGCTGGTCTGCGTGGCGTTACCGTGGATGCCGGACTGGACTTTGATATAGCCGTTTTCCAGTTCGAGCTGACCTTCAAAAATCGCGGTGTTCGGGCTGTGGCCGATGGCGACAAACAGGCCTGCAACGTCAAGGGATTCAATGTTGTCCGGGTTTTGCGTATCACGCAGACGCAAACCGGTAACGCCCATCTGATCGCCGGTCACCTCTTCCAGAGTGCGGTGGGTGTGCAGCACGATGTTGCCGTTTTCCACTTTATCCATCAGGCGCTTGATCAGAATTTTTTCGGCGCGGAAGCCGTCGCGACGGTGAATCAAATGCACTTCAGCGGCGATGTTCGCCAGGTATAACGCTTCTTCAACCGCCGTGTTGCCGCCGCCGATGACCGCGACCTTCTGGTTGCGGTAGAAGAAACCGTCGCAGGTGGCGCAGGCAGACACGCCACGGCCTTTAAATGCTTCTTCAGACGGCAGGCCGAGGTAGCGTGCGGAAGCGCCAGTTGCGATGATCAGCGCATCACAGGTGTATTCGCCGCTGTCGCCGGTCAGACGGAAAGGACGGTTTTGCAGATCCACGCTATTGATGTGATCGAAGATGATTTCAGTATCAAATTTCGTCGCATGTTCGTGCATGCGCTCCATCAACAGCGGCCCGGTCAGATCGTTCGGATCGCCAGGCCAGTTTTCCACTTCCGTCGTGGTGGTCAGTTGACCGCCTTTCTCCATACCGGTAATCAGAACCGGTTGCAGGTTTGCGCGCGCAGCGTAGACCGCAGCGGTATATCCCGCCGGTCCAGAACCCAGGATAAGCAGTTTACTGTGTTTGGTCGTGCCCATGAGATCCCCATAGTTGTTGGCAGACAATGGGCAGGATTGTAGGGAATTTGCAGACGTAAAAAAAGAGTATAGCGATTTTGTTAACAATATGTGTAATAGCAGGAACCGATGAATGGGCGGATTTAGGGCTGCGATATAACGCTTTCTACTTAAAATCGGTCAGTTATAAGGTGATAAAATGACGATTTAGCGCCGCTCTTAATGAATAACTGGCATGTTGTACTAAAAATCGATGTTTTGCTTTGACAATCCCCTGCTGTTTTGCGAAAACATCTTCTGGAAGAAAAAAACAGTGTTATGTGTGTGCTGCATAATCATGCATATAAGCACCATGTTTACCGGGCTAGTGAAATCTACGCATGGCGTGGACAGACGCCATTCGTGATGTCGATAGCTGCCATCCGGCAACGGTCTTCTCACCATAGGCCCTGGCATTGCGCGCCGTTAATCCCTCTGGGTTCGGTCTATTGTGATGGGCATCGACTCTGAACAGTGATGTTAGTAGAGTCAGGCAGGAGTAGGGAAGGAATACAGAGAGACAATAATAATGGTAGATAGCAAGAAGCGCCCTGGCAAAGATCTCGACCGTATCGATCGTAACATTCTTAATGAGTTGCAAAAGGATGGGCGTATTTCTAACGTCGAGCTTTCTAAACGAGTGGGACTTTCACCGACGCCTTGCCTTGAGCGTGTCCGTCGGCTGGAAAGACAGGGTTTTATTCAGGGCTATACGGCGCTGTTAAACCCGCATTATCTGGATGCATCACTTCTGGTTTTTGTTGAGATTACTCTGAATCGTGGCGCTCCAGATGTGTTTGAACAATTTAACGCCGCAGTACAAAAACTTGAAGAAATTCAAGAGTGTCATTTAGTTTCCGGTGATTTCGACTACCTGTTGAAAACACGCGTGCCGGATATGTCAGCGTACCGTAAGCTGCTGGGTGAAACCCTGCTGCGTCTGCCTGGCGTGAATGACACACGTACTTACGTGGTAATGGAAGAAGTCAAACAGAGCAATCGTCTGGTAATTAAGACGCGCTAACACGGAACAGGTGCAAAATCGACGTAGTTTGATTACACTCCTGTTAATCCATACAGCAACAGTGCCGGGGCAACCCGGTGCTGTTGTCCGTTTTAGCATCGGGCAGGAAAAGCCCGAAACCTGGAGAGCCTTTTTTGAGCCAGGAATACACTGAAGACAAAGAAGTCACATTGAAAAAGTTAAGCAGCGGGCGCCGACTTCTGGAAGCGTTGCTGATCCTTATTGCCCTTTTTGCCGTCTGGTTGATGGCAGCCTTACTTAGCTTTAACCCTTCAGATCCCAGTTGGTCGCAAACCGCATGGCATGAGCCTATCCATAATTTGGGTGGTGCGCCGGGCGCGTGGCTGGCTGACACGCTGTTCTTTATCTTTGGCGTGATGGCCTACACCATCCCGGTGATTATCGTTGGCGGCTGCTGGTTTGCCTGGCGGCACCAGAGCAACGACGATTACATCGACTATTTTGCCGTGTCGCTGCGCATTATCGGCGTCCTGGCGTTGATTCTTACCTCCTGCGGATTAGCCGCAATTAATGCTGATGATATCTGGTACTTCGCGTCCGGCGGCGTCATTGGCAGCCTGTTAAGCACCACGCTTCAGCCTCTGCTGCACAGCAGCGGGGGAACGATTACGCTGCTGTGCGTCTGGGCAGCCGGTCTGACGCTCTTCACCGGCTGGTCCTGGGTGAGCATTGCAGAAAAACTGGGTGGCTGGCTGCTGAATATTCTCACCTTCGCCAGCAACCGTACTCGCCGCGATGACACCTGGGTCGATGACGACGAGTATGAAGATGATGATGAATACGAAGATGAAGCGGTGGGCGCACAGCGCGAATCCCGACGTGCGCGCATCCTTCGTGGCGCCCTGGCGCGCCGTAAGCGGCTGGCAGAGAAGTTCAGCAATCCGCGTGGGCGACACACGGATGCGGCGCTTTTCTCCGGCAAGCGTATGGATGATGAAGACGATATCGAATACAGCGCGCGTGGCGTGGCCGCCGATCCTGATGATGTGCTGTTCTCCGGCCATCGTGCGACGCAGCCGGAATATGAGGAATACGATCCTCTGCTGAATGGACATTCGGTCACGGAGCCTGTTGCCTCCGCCGCTGCGGCGACAACGGCAACGCAAGCCTGGGCGGCGCCTGTCGATCCAGTTATGTCTGCACCGTCGGTGCCGGGTGCTGAAGCCGCGCCTGCGCAACCGGTGGTGGAATGGCAGCCTGTTCCGGGGCCGCAAACCGGCGAGCCGGTCATTGCGCCCGCGCCGGAAAGTTATCCGCCGCAACCACAATATGCGCAGCCGCAAGCGCCACATCATGAACCGTGGCAGCAACCTGCGCCGACCGAGCCGCAAGCGCAGTATTACGCTGAACACGCGTATGAACAGCCTGTGCCGCAGGTGCAGGAACCTGCGGCGGAACAACCCTGGCACCCTGAGCCGGTTTATCCGCAAGAGCCTGTTTATCAACACGAGCCGACTTTCGAGCCGCAACCGGCTTACCCGCAGGAACCGGTTCAGGATACGTATTACCAGCAGCAGCCTGCTGTTGAGCCACCGTCTGCGGTGGAGCCTGAGCCTGTAGCAGAAGAAATTAAACCCGCCCGCCCGCCGCTCTACTACTTTGAAGAAGTGGAAGAGAAACGCGCGCGTGAGCGTGAGCAACTGGCTGCGTGGTATCAGCCGATTCCTGAGCCAGCGAAAGCGCCGGAGCCGGTTAAACCATCGGCACCGACAGCAGCTTCTGTGCCGCCTGTTGAATCCGTTGCCACGGTTGCGCCGTTGGCGGCAGGCGTCAAAGATGCAACGCTGGCCGCAGGCGCGGCGGCGGCATCCGCTGCACCTGCGTTTAGCCCGGTAAGCGGTGGTGCGCCACGCCCACAGGTTAAAGAGGGGATTGGCCCGCAACTGCCTCGCCCTAACCGCGTTCGCGTTCCGACCCGCCGTGAGCTGGCCTCGTATGGCATAAAATTACCGTCTCAGCGTATCGCGGAAGAGAAAGCGCGTGCGGCGGGGCGTCATCAGTATGATGCCGAAACGCAGTATACCGATGATGAAATTGATGAGATGCAGCAGGATGAGCTGGCACGTCAGTTCGCCCAGTCTCAGCAGCATCGTTATGGTTCCGAATATCAACATGATGCTCCTCAGGCAGAAGATGAGGATGCAGCAGAAGCTGAACTGGCTCGCCAGTTTGCCTCTTCACAGCAGCAGCGCTATGCCGGGGAACAGCCTGCGGGAGCCCATCCGTTCTTGCTGGATGATTTTGAATTCTCGCCGATGAAAGCGCTGGTGGATGAAGGCCCGCATGAGCCGTTGTTTACTCCCGGCGTGATGCCTGAGCAGCCTGTTGCGCCGCAACAGCCCGTCGCGCCACAGCAGCAGTATCAACAGCCGCAGCATCCCGTCGCGCCGCAGCAACCGTATCAACAGCCGCAACAACCGACCGCGCCACAGCCGCAGGAAAGCCTGATCCATCCGTTGTTGATGCGTAATGGCGACAGTCGTCCGTTGCAGAAACCTACCACGCCGCTGCCGTCGCTGGATCTGCTGACGCCGCCGCCGAGCGCAGTGGAACCGGTCGATACTTTCGCGCTGGAACAAATGGCGCGCCTGGTCGAAGCGCGTCTGGCGGATTTCCGCATTAAAGCTGACGTGGTGAACTATTCCCCAGGGCCTGTTATTACCCGTTTTGAGCTGAATCTGGCGCCGGGCGTGAAAGCCGCGCGTATTTCTAACCTGTCACGCGATCTCGCGCGTTCACTGTCAACCGTTGCGGTACGCGTGGTAGAAGTGATCCCTGGTAAGCCTTACGTGGGCCTCGAACTGCCGAACAAAAAACGTCAGACCGTCTACCTGCGTGAAGTGCTGGATAACGCTAAATTCCGCGAGAATCCGTCGCCGCTCACCGTGGTGCTGGGTAAAGATATCGCTGGCGATCCGGTTGTGGCCGATCTGGCGAAAATGCCTCATCTGCTGGTTGCGGGGACGACGGGTTCCGGTAAATCGGTTGGGGTCAATGCCATGATCCTCAGCATGCTGTATAAAGCGCAGCCGGAAGACGTGCGTTTCATCATGATTGACCCGAAAATGCTGGAACTTTCGGTCTATGAAGGCATTCCACATCTGCTGACCGAAGTGGTTACCGATATGAAAGACGCCGCCAACGCACTGCGCTGGAGCGTTAATGAAATGGAACGCCGCTATAAGCTGATGTCGGCGCTTGGCGTGCGTAATCTGGCAGGCTATAACGAGAAAATTGCCGAAGCGGCACGGATGGGGCGTCCGATTCCAGACCCGTACTGGAAGCCGGGCGACAGCATGGATGCCCAGCATCCGGTGCTGGAAAAACTGCCGTATATCGTGGTTCTGGTCGATGAATTCGCCGATCTGATGATGACCGTCGGTAAGAAAGTTGAAGAGCTGATTGCGCGTCTGGCGCAGAAAGCGCGTGCCGCAGGTATTCACCTGGTGCTGGCGACTCAGCGCCCGTCGGTTGACGTTATTACCGGTCTGATTAAGGCCAACATTCCGACGCGTATCGCCTTTACCGTATCCAGTAAGATCGACTCACGCACGATCCTCGATCAGGGCGGCGCGGAATCCCTGCTGGGGATGGGGGATATGCTTTATTCCGGCCCGAACTCAACCATGCCGGTACGTGTTCATGGCGCGTTTGTCCGCGACCAGGAAGTGCATGCGGTGGTGCAGGACTGGAAAGCGCGTGGTCGCCCGCAATACATTGACGGCATCACCTCGGATAGCGAAAGCGAAGGGGGCGGCGGCGGTTTTGACGGCGGCGAAGAGCTGGACCCGTTATTCGATCAGGCGGTGAGCTTTGTGACCGAAAAACGCAAAGCGTCCATTTCTGGCGTTCAGCGTCAGTTCCGTATCGGTTACAACCGTGCGGCGCGCATTGTCGAGCAGATGGAAGCCCAGGGCATTGTCAGCGAACAAGGCCATAACGGGAACCGCGAGGTGCTGGCGCCACCGCCGTTCGAATGATTGCAAAGATCGGTAAATAAATAAGAATTCAGTATTTTCTTCTTTCCTCATGCTGATTTTTGGCCTGGAATAGAGAGCAGAGGGAACTCCCCATCGGGAGTGACGTATTTTGAGGAATAATGATGAAAAAAATCGCAATCACCTGCGCATTACTCTCCGGCTTTGTGGTGAGCAGCGTATGGGCGGATGCCGCCAGCGATCTGAAAAGCCGTCTGGATAAAGTCAGCAGCTTCCACGCCAGCTTTACGCAAAAAGTGACTGACGGCAGCGGCGCCGCCGTTCAGGAAGGCCAGGGCGACTTATGGGTTAAGCGTCCTAATCTGTTTAACTGGCATATGACGCAGCCCGACGAGAGCATTCTGGTCTCTGACGGGAAAACGCTATGGTTCTTTAACCCGTTTGTCGAGCAGGCGACGGCGACCTGGTTAAAAGATGCGACGGGCAATACGCCGTTTATGCTGATAGCCCGTAACCAGTCCAGCGACTGGCAGCAGTACAACATCAAACAAAATGGCGATGACTTTGTGCTGACGCCAAAAAGCAGCAGCGGTAACCTGAAGCAGTTCACCATTAATGTGGGTCGTGACGGGACTATTCATCAGTTCAGCGCAGTGGAACAAGACGATCAGCGCAGCAGCTATCAGCTGAAATCTCAGCAGAATAGCGCTGTCGATGCATCAAAATTTACCTTTACTCCGCCGCAAGGTGTAACGGTAGACGACCAACGTAAGTAGAGGCGCATGAGTGAGCAATCTGTCGCTCGATTTTTCTGATAATACCTTTCAGCCACTGGCCGCGCGTATGCGGCCAGAAAATTTAGCGCAGTATATTGGTCAGCAGCATCTGCTGGCTGCGGGTAAGCCTTTGCCTCGTGCAATTGAGGCCGGGCACCTGCACTCGATGATTTTGTGGGGGCCGCCCGGTACGGGCAAAACCACGCTGGCCGAAGTGATTGCCCGCTATGCCAATGCTGACGTCGAACGCATTTCCGCCGTGACTTCTGGCGTAAAAGAGATTCGTGAAGCCATTGAACGCGCCCGCCAGAACCGTAATGCCGGGCGCCGCACTATTCTGTTTGTCGATGAAGTCCATCGCTTCAACAAGAGCCAGCAGGATGCGTTTCTGCCGCATATCGAAGACGGCACGATTACGTTTATTGGCGCGACGACCGAAAACCCGTCCTTCGAGCTGAACTCGGCTTTGCTGTCACGCGCCCGCGTGTATCTCCTCAAATCCTTAACGACTGAAGATATTGAGCAGGTGCTGAATCAGGCGATGGATGATAAAGCGCGTGGTTATGGCGGCCAGGATATCGTTCTGCCGGACGAGACGCGCCGGGCGATCGCCGAACTGGTGAACGGAGATGCGCGTCGGGCGTTAAATACGCTGGAAATGATGGCAGACATGGCGGAAGTGGATGACAGCGGTAAGCGAGTATTATTGCCCGCATTACTGACCGAAATCGCCGGGGAGCGCAGCGCGCGCTTTGATAATAAAGGCGACCGCTTTTACGATCTCATCTCCGCATTGCATAAATCGGTGCGTGGCAGCGCCCCGGACGCGGCGCTTTACTGGTATGCCCGGATCATTACCGCTGGCGGCGACCCGCTGTATGTCGCCCGACGTTGCCTGGCGATTGCTTCTGAAGACGTCGGCAATGCCGATCCTCGCGCAATGCAGGTGGCGATTTCTGCGTGGGATTGCTTTACCCGCGTCGGCCCTGCGGAAGGGGAACGGGCGATAGCCCAGGCGATTGTTTATCTGGCCTGTGCGCCGAAAAGTAACGCGGTTTATACCGCGTTCAAAGCGGCGCTGGCCGATGCCCGTGAACGCCCGGATTATGACGTGCCTGTGCATCTGCGCAATGCGCCGACGAAACTGATGAAAGAAATGGGCTATGGCCAGGAATACCGCTACGCGCATGATGAGCCAAACGCCTACGCCGCAGGCGAGGTTTATTTCCCGCCGGAAATAGCGCAAACACGCTATTATCATCCCACAAACAGGGGTCTTGAAGGCAAGATTGGCGAAAAGCTCGCCTGGCTGGCTGAACAGGATCAAAATAGCCCCACAAAACGCTACCGTTAGCGCGATCGTTGCGGTAATGTTGGCACTGTATCCCTGTGACTGCAGGCTGTGGTCACGTTTCCTATTTTAATTCGATAAGCACAGGATAAGCATGCTCGATCCCAATCTGCTGCGTAATGAGCCAGACGCAGTCGCTGAAAAACTGGCACGCCGGGGCTTTAAGCTGGATGTAGATAAGCTGCGCGCTCTTGAAGAGCGTCGTAAAGTTTTGCAGGTCAACACGGAAAACCTGCAAGCAGAGCGTAACTCTCGATCGAAATCCATCGGCCAGGCGAAAGCGCGCGGGGAAGATATCGAGCCTTTACGTCTGGAAGTGAACAAGCTGGGCGAAGAGCTGGATGCGGCAAAAGCTGAGCTGGAGAGCTTACAGGCTGAAATTCGCGATATCGCGCTGACCATTCCTAACTTACCGGCTGATGATGTACCGGTAGGTAAAGATGAAAACGACAACGTTGAAGTCAGCCGTTGGGGAACCCCGCGTGAGTTTGATTTCGACGTCCGCGATCATGTGACGCTGGGTGAAATGCACGCCGGTCTCGACTTCGCGGCTGCGGTTAAACTGACCGGTTCTCGTTTTGTGGTAATGAAAGGGCAGATTGCCCGTATGCACCGCGCGCTGTCGCAGTTCATGCTGGATCTGCACACCGAACAGCATGGTTACAGTGAAAACTACGTGCCGTATCTGGTGAACCACGACACGCTGTACGGTACAGGGCAGTTGCCGAAATTTGCGGGCGATCTGTTCCATACTCGTCCGCTGGAAGAAGAGGCTGACAGCAGCAACTATGCGCTGATCCCGACGGCGGAAGTGCCGCTGACTAACCTGGTGCGTGATGAAATCATCGACGAAGATGCGTTGCCGATCAAAATGACTGCGCATACGCCATGCTTCCGTTCTGAAGCGGGTTCTTACGGTCGTGACACGCGCGGTCTGATCCGTATGCACCAGTTCGATAAAGTTGAGATGGTGCAGATTGTGTGTCCAGAAGAGTCAATGGATGCGCTGGAAGAGATGACCGGCCATGCTGAGAAAGTGCTTCAGTTGCTGGGTCTGCCGTACCGTAAAATCGTTCTGTGTACTGGTGACATGGGCTTTGGCGCATGTAAAACCTACGATCTCGAAGTATGGATCCCGGCGCAGAACACCTATCGTGAAATCTCTTCCTGCTCGAACGTATGGGATTTCCAGGCGCGTCGTATGCAGGCACGCTGCCGCAGTAAGTCCGACAAGAAAACCCGTCTGGTTCATACTCTGAACGGTTCCGGTCTGGCGGTTGGGCGTACTTTAGTTGCCGTGATGGAAAACTACCAGCAGGCTGATGGCCGCATCGAAGTTCCAGAAGTATTACGTCCGTATATGAACGGACTGGAATATATCGGCTAATCCCCGCTTCTCTCTGCTTAAAAAGCGCCTCCGGGCGCTTTTTTTTATGCCTGTTTGACACCGGACAAGAATGGTTACCCCTTTGGGGGTAATACTACCTTCGAATGAAGATTAGCATTTATCGCTGATTTTTCTCATATTCATTATATACAAAACTATATAGCGATTTATTCGCTGTATAAATAACTACATAACGAAGTGTCTGGCTTTTATCAATCGTGAGCAAGCAAAGTGAGTCATCATGAAAACGAATATCCCCGATGCTGTACTGGCAGCTGAGGTAACTCGTCGAGGCCTGGTAAAAACGACAGCAATAGGCGGGCTGGCAATCGCCAGTAGCGCATTGACTCTGCCATTTACCCGGATCGCCAATGCGGCTGACGCTATCAGCCCCAGCGCATCCAGCGAAAAAATTATCTGGAGCGCTTGCACCGTTAACTGCGGAAGCCGCTGCCCGCTGCGCATGCATGTGGTGGACGGTGAAATCAAATATGTTGAAACGGACAATACGGGCGATGATAACTATGACGGTCTGCATCAGATTCGCGCCTGTCTGCGCGGGCGTTCTATGCGCCGCCGGGTTTATAACCCCGATCGTCTGAAATATCCAATGAAGCGCGTTGGCAAACGTGGTGAAGGTAAGTTTGAGCGCATCAGCTGGGACGAAGCCTATGACATTATCACCACCAATATGCAGCGTCTTATCAAAGACTACGGCAATGAATCCATCTATTTAAACTATGGTACGGGTACGCTTGGCGGCACGATGACGCGCTCCTGGCCGCCAGGAAAAACACTGGTTGCCCGGCTGATGAACTGCTGCGGCGGTTACCTCAACCACTACGGCGATTACTCATCCGCGCAAATTGCCGCCGGGTTAAATTACACCTACGGCGGCTGGGCGGACGGTAATAGTCCTTCCGACATTGAAAATAGTAAGCTGGTTGTGCTGTTTGGTAACAATCCGGGGGAAACCCGTATGAGCGGCGGCGGGGTAACCTATTACCTCGAGCAGGCACGGCAAAAATCAAATGCGCGGATGATTATTATCGATCCGCGTTATACCGATACCGGCGCGGGTCGTGAGGATGAGTGGATTCCGATTCGCCCGGGTACGGATGCGGCGCTGGTAAATGCGCTGGCATACGTCATGATCACCGAAGATATGGTCGATCAGCTGTTCCTCGACAAATACTGTGTGGGTTATGACGAAAAAACCTTACCCGCCAGCGCGCCGAAAAATGGTCACTACAAAGCCTATATTCTGGGACAGGGTAGAGACGGTATTGCGAAGACGCCGGAGTGGGCGTCGCAGATCACCGGTATCCCGGCGGCGCGCATTGTAAAACTGGCGCGTGAAATCGGTAGCGCCAAACCCGCTTATATCAGCCAGGGCTGGGGGCCGCAGCGTCATGCCAACGGCGAAATCGTTACTCGCGCAATCTCTATGCTGGCGATCCTGACCGGCAACGTCGGCATTAACGGCGGCAACAGCGGTGCGCGTGAGGGATCTTACGATTTGCCGTTTGAGCGTATGCCAACGCTGGAAAACCCGGTCGAGACCAGCATTTCGATGTTCTTATGGACCGATGCCATTGAGCGCGGGCCGGAAATGACGGCGCTGCGTGACGGGGTTCGCGGCAAAGATAAACTCGACGTTCCCATCAAAATGATCTGGAACTATGCCGGTAACTGCCTGATTAACCAGCATTCCGAAATTAACCGTACGCATGAAATTTTGCAGGATGACAAGAAGTGCGAAATGATCGTCGTTATCGACTGTCATATGACCTCTTCAGCGAAATATGCCGATATTCTGCTGCCGGACTGCACCGCTTCTGAGCAGATGGACTTCGCGCTGGATGCCTCCTGCGGGAACATGTCCTACGTTATTTTCACCGATCAGGCCATTAAACCGCGCTTTGAGTGCAAGACTATCTATCAGATGACCAGTGAGCTGGCGAAGCGTCTCGGCGTGGAGCAGCAGTTTACCGAAGGGCGTACGCAAGAAGAGTGGATGCGTCATCTGTACGAACAGTCGCGTCAGGCGATTCCCGAACTGCCGACATTTGAAGCATTCCGCAAGCAGGGCATCTTTAAGCAGCGCGACCCTGAAGGTCATCACGTTGCCTATAAAGCCTTCCGTGACGATCCGCAGGCGAACCCGCTGACAACGCCGTCGGGCAAAATCGAAATCTATTCGCAGGCGCTGGCAGAGATTGCGGCAACCTGGGAACTGCCGGAAGGCGATGTGATCGATCCGTTGCCGATCTATACGCCGGGCTTCGAAAACTACAGCGATCCGTTGACCAAAGACTATCCGTTGCAATTAACGGGCTTCCACTACAAATCTCGCGTGCACTCTACCTATGGCAACGTGGACGTTCTGAAAGCTTCCTGCCGCCAGGAGATGTGGATTAACCCGATGGACGCGCAAAAACGCGGCATCAGCAACGGCGACAAAGTGCGTATCTTCAACGGTCGCGGCGAGTTGCATATTGAGGCGAAAGTGACGCCGCGCATGATGCCGGGCGTCGTTGCGTTGGGCGAAGGCGCCTGGTATGACCCGGATGCAAAACGCGTGGATCAGGGGGGATGTATTAACGTCCTGACGACCCAGCGTCCTTCTCCTCTCGCTAAGGGGAATCCGTCCCATACGAACCTCGTTCAGGTTGAGAAGGTATAAGGAGTAACCGATGACAACCCAATATGGATTTTTTATTGACTCCAGTCGTTGCACCGGTTGCAAAACCTGCGAACTGGCCTGCAAAGACTACAAAGATTTAACCCCGGACGTCAGCTTCCGCCGCATCTATGAATATGCGGGCGGCGACTGGCAGGAGGATAACGGCGTCTGGCACCAGAACGTCTTTGCCTACTATCTCTCCATCTCCTGCAACCACTGCGAAGACCCGGCCTGCACGAAAGTGTGCCCGAGCGGCGCGATGCACAAACGCGAGGACGGTTTTGTGGTGGTGGATGAGGATGTCTGCATCGGCTGTCGCTACTGCCATATGGCCTGCCCGTACGGTGCGCCGCAGTACAACGCCGCCAAAGGCCACATGACCAAATGCGACGGTTGTCATGACCGCGTTGCCGACGGCAAAAAACCGATCTGCGTCGAGTCCTGCCCGCTGCGCGCGCTGGACTTTGGCCCGATAGAAGAACTGCGGAAGAAACATGGCACGCTGGCGGCCGTTGCGCCGCTGCCGGGCGCGCACTTCACCAGACCGAACATTGTGATTAAACCCAACGCCAACAGCCGCCCGACCGGGGATACCACGGGTTATCTGGCAAATCCGAAGGAGGTGTAAGATGGGAAGTGGATGGCATGAATGGCCGCTGATGATCTTCACGGTTTTTGGCCAGTGCGTGGTCGGCGGTTTTATCGTTCTGGCTCTGGCACTGATGAAAGGCGAGTTGCGTACCGAATCTCAACAGCGTGTGCTGACCGGCATGTTTGCTCTGTGGGTGCTAATGGGAATTGGCTTCATCGCGTCTATGCTGCATCTGGGGTCGCCAATGCGCGCCTTCAATTCGCTGAACCGCGTGGGCTCGTCGGCATTGAGTAATGAAATTGCCAGCGGCTCGCTCTTTTTTGCCGTCGGCGGGATCGGCTGGTTACTGGCGGTGCTGAAAAAGCTCTCTCCGGCGCTGCGTAATCTCTGGCTGGTTGTGACGATCGTGCTGGGCGTTATCTTTGTCTGGATGATGGTGCGCGTGTATAACAGCATTGATACCGTACCGACCTGGTACAGCATCTGGACGCCGCTGGGCTTCTTCCTGACGCTGTTTATGGGGGGGCCGTTGCTGGGTTATCTGCTGCTGCGTATTGCGGGCATCGATGGCTGGGCGATGCGTCTGCTGCCCGTAATTTCAGTCCTCGCACTGGTGGTCAGCGCCATTATGTCAGTGATGCAGGGAGCGGAGCTGGCGACAATTCATAGCTCCATCCAGCAGGCTTCTGCGCTCGTACCGGATTATGGTTCGCTGATGGCCTGGCGTATTGTGGTGCTGGTCGTGGCGCTGTGCTGCTGGATTGTGCCGCAGTTGAAAGGTTATCAACCTGCGGTTCCGCTGCTGTCGGTGGCGTTTATCCTGCTGCTGGTGGGGGAACTGATTGGTCGCGGCGTATTCTACGGGCTCCATATGACCGTGGGAATGGCGGTGGCGAGTTAATCCATAATATGCCGGATGGCGGCTCGCGCCTTATCAGGCCTACGGATCGTGTAGGCCTGATAAGCGAAGCGCCATCAGACAATATGTCCCTGGTCTTTTACTTCTGCTTAGTTAACGTGTCGTAGCTGGTCATCAGATTGCGATAATCAGGAATGTGATTAGAGAACAGCGTCGCCAGACCTTCGATATCATTACGCCAGTCGCGGTGTAACTCACACGCCACGCCAAACCATGTCATTAATTGCGCGCCAGCCTGCGACATGCGATCCCAGGCGGAGTGACGGGTAATTTCATTAAAGGTGCCTGAAGCATCGGTCACGACAAACACATCGAACCCTTCTTCAATCGCAGAGAGGGCGGGGAAGGCCACGCACACTTCCGTGACAACCCCCGCAATGATGAGCTGCTTCTTACCTGTCGCCTTAACGGCTTTCACGAAATCTTCATTGTCCCACGCGTTGATGTTTCCGGGGCGTGCAATGTAGGGGGCATCGGGGAACTGTGCTTTCAATTCCGGCACCAACGGCCCGTTTGGCCCCGTTTCGAAACTGGTGGTAAGGATGGTGGGGAGGTTGAAGTATTTGGCTAAATCGCCAAGTGCGAGAACGTTATTTTTGAATTTGTCAGGATCGATGTCTCGTACAAGAGACAGTAGCCCCGCCTGGTGATCAACTAAAAGAACCGCAGCATCATTTTTATCGAGACGAACGTAAGGCTTAGTCATTATCTTCTCCTGATGAGAGTTAGCGTTACATCAAAAGCCATTCCGGTGTGTTGTCTTCCCCAAAAGCATAGACCGGAAAAATGATGTTGCAGGAACCATGAAATTTTTCGACTGAACGAAACGCGGCAGTTTTGTTTTAGGTCAATTAAAACAATAACATGATGTTTATCAGACGCTGCTCTTTCATGCCATGAATCAGTATTTCAAATCGAAGGGCGGGAAAGCGCGTAATGCCGCGATTCGGGTAGATTGACAATGTTTTTGTTGGTGGCATGATGCGCATGAAATTTGAACTTCCTCACGGTTTTTATCCATGTCCATCTATACCCGGCCCGTCATGCTTTTGCTGTGCGGCCTGCTTTTGTTGACCCTGGCGATCGCAGTATTAAACACGCTCGTCCCCTTGTGGCTTGCCCAGGAAAGCCTGGCAACCTGGCAGGTCGGTATGGTCAGTTCGTCCTACTTTACCGGGAATCTGGTTGGGACGTTGCTTACCGGGTATTTAATCAAGCGCCTGGGCTTTAACCGCAGTTACTATATTGCCTCGCTCATTTTTGCGGCGGGTTGCGTAGGGCTGGGCATGATGATTGGTTTCTGGAGCTGGCTGGCCTGGCGCTTTGTTGCCGGCGTGGGCTGCGCCATGATTTGGGTCGTGGTGGAAAGCGCTCTGATGTGCAGCGGAACATCCCGTAATCGTGGGCGGTTGCTGGCTGCGTACATGATGGTCTATTACGTGGGAACGTTTTTGGGGCAACTGCTGGTCAGTAAAGTTTCGACAGAATTAATGAGCGTCCTGCCGTGGGTAACCGGCATGATTCTGGCGGGCATTTTGCCGCTGCTCTTTACCCGTATCCTGAACCAGCAGTCGGAAGAACACGATACGACGCCGATTACGTCAATGCTGAGACTGCGTCAGGCGCGGTTAGGTGTAAACGGGTGCATTATTTCCGGGATTGTACTGGGATCGCTGTATGGCCTGATGCCGCTGTACCTTAATCATCAGGGGATTAGCAATGCGAGCATCGGTTTCTGGATGGCCGTGCTGGTGAGCGCCGGTATTTTAGGCCAATGGCCGATTGGTCGTCTGGCCGATAAGTTTGGTCGTCTTCTGGTGCTGCGTGTACAGGTCTTTGTGGTGATCCTCGGCAGTATTGCCATGCTGACTCAGGCTGCGATGGCGCCCGCCTTATTCATTCTGGGGGCGGCAGGCTTTACGCTCTATCCCGTCGCGATGGCCTGGGCTTGTGAAAAGGTAGAACGTCATCAGCTTGTGGCAATGAACCAGGCGTTGCTGCTCAGCTATACCGTAGGCAGCCTGCTTGGGCCGTCATTTACCGCGATGCTGATGCAGAATTACTCTGATAATCTGTTGTTTATTATGATTGCCAGCGTCTCGTTTGTTTATTTGCTTATGCTGCTGCGCAACGCAGGACATACGCCGACTCCTGTGGCGCACGTTTAATTTATGTGACTCGTCTGGCTAAGCTGGCTGGTCGAAACGCTCAGGTATGAAGAGCGGAATGAAGCTGCGCCAGACGGGTAATACTGGTCAACCGTTGTAAACGCTCCGCTTCATCCAGCCAGCACATCAGTTGTTGAATCCTTTCTATATGTTGCGTGCTGTCGGCGGCGGCAAGGATGATCACCAGCCGTACATTCGGGTGATCCTGGAAGTGTACCGCGTCTTTCAGAGACAAAAGCGACAGATGTGTTCTGGTACTGGCAACGCCTTCTTCCGGGCGGGCATGCGGTAATGCAAACTCAGGGCTTAATATATACCATGGGCCATGTTGTTCTGTTTCGCGGATTATCGCCTGCGCATATTCAGTTGTTATCACCCCTTGTTCTTCCAGTGGTAAGCAGGCCAGTTTTACGGCCTCTTGCCATGTGTCGCATCGTTCATGAAACTGGCTGGCAGAAAATAGTGCATGTACCATTGTTTTCTCCTTTCTCAGAAGGCAGACCGCATCGCGGTCTGCCAGACTGACTATCTGAGTGCGTCGCAGAGTGCCGACGCTGAAATTCCATATTTCTCTTTTAGCTGGCGGCTGTTACCCGATTCTGTAAATGTGTCATGCGTCCCGAGACGAGTCAGGCGTATACCTGACGCTTCCTCTGCCAGCACTTCCGCAACTTGCCCGCCCAGCCCGCCGTTTATCGTATGATTTTCAATTGTTGCGATATGGGGACAATCCGCGATTAACGCCAGGAATCGCTGGCGGTTAAATGGCTTCAGCGTGGCGACATGAATCAGTTTTCCCCGCTTACCCTCGGAACATAACTGCTCATAACCCGCGCTCGCCTGTTCCAATACGGTGCCTTCGTAGAGAATAGCGAAATCATTACCGGAATCGGCAACGGCTGCGATGTCTGTTACTCGCGGAACGACCGATTTATCGCGAACGGGCATTGGTTCCCGTGCAACGCGGATATAGACGGGGCCATGAATGTTTACTGCCTGTTCAAATGCGGCTTCAACTTCTTCTGCATCGGCAGGCGTCAGAATCGTGATCCCCGGTAGCACGCGCGTTAAGGCCAGATCTTCCAGCGCATGGTGTGATGCGCCGTCCGGACCGTCATCCATGCCAGGATGACTGCCTACTAATTTAATATTCGCTTTTGCATAGCATGCCTGGCGAAGCTGTGTCCATGCGGTGCCGGTAACGAACATCGCGAAGTTAACATAGAACGGAATATTGCCCTCCAGTGCTTGGCCTGTGGCAAAACTCATGGCGGAACCTTCGGCAATGCCCATTTCAAAGAATGCATCAGGCCAGACCTTCTGAAATTGATCCGTGCGGGTGGAACTGGCCAGATCGCTGTCGATCACGACAATCGGATAACCTTTCGCTTTTAGGGTAAGCAGCGCATTACCAATTTCATCGCGTGGTGCTTTCATTACTGTAATTCCTCCATTGCCTGCTGGTATTGCTCTGTATCTGGGGTTTTTGAATGCCAGTCTCCGTTATTTTCCATATAGCTGACGCCACTGCCTTTGGTTGTGTGGGCAATAATCGCCACCGGCTTGCCTTTCAGATGGCGTGATAGCATCAGCGTGTCGGCAACCTGATGCATATCGTTGCCATTTTGCAACTCAAGGACATGCCAGCCAAAATTGCGGATTTTATCGGCCAGCGGTTCAAGGTTGATTACCTCGTTAACAGGATCGTGCGAGGAGAAACCGTTGTAGTCGACGATCGCGACCAGGTTATCCATTCGCATGTGTCCCGCTTGCTGCAATGACTCCCAAATCTGACCTTCGTGCATTTCTCCGTCGCCAATGATGGCGAAGACGCGGTGGGGATCCTGAGCGTGCTTTTTCGCGGCGGCCATACCTAATGCGACCGAGAGCCCCTGGCCTAACAGCCCGGTGGTTGCGTCAACTTCAGGTAGTGATTTCACACTGGGATGACCCTGCAGACGTGAGTTGATCTGACGGAACGAGTTGAATTCGCTGCGGTCAATTTTTCCTTTCTGGAACAACAGAGCGTACTGTGCGGCGACGGCATGGCCTTTGCTCATTACCACCCGAGCGCGAGGAGACTCATCAAGATCAATTTCCTGATGATAAATCCAGGTCAGGATATCAATAATCGAGAGCGCTCCACCCGGGTGCCCAATGCCGGATTCATAAATCATGGTCACAATATCGCGGCGAGCTGCCAGCGCGTGAGACTTCAGTTTATCAATGTTCATGTTCACTCCTTATCAGGGCAGCATTTTGCCGATGTAATACACCACCAGCCCAAGAGCAACGAAATCGGTTTCCGGGAAGCTGGTGCCAGAAAGGCCTACGGATTCCATAATGGGGTAGATCAGCGCGGGGCCGATGCCGATGAGAATGCCGGTAATAAAGCTGCCCGCCACGGCACCTTTCCATCCCCCGGAGGCGTTACCAAAAACGGCTGCCGTTGCCCCAATAAAGAAATAAGGAATGGCGACGGGGATGATGACCGTCTGACCAATCAACGCGAGTATGCCCATTACCACCAACCCACCAACAAATGAGGAGATAAAGCCGAGGACGGTAGCGGTTGGTGCATAGGGGAATACCACCGGACAGTCGAGTGCTGGTTTGGCGTTTGGAATGAACTTCTCTGAGATCCCCAGAAACGCCGGGACGATCTCAGACAGTAACAGTCGCACCCCGGTAATGATGATGTAGAGTGAAGCGGTAAAAGTCAGGGATTGAAATAACGGATAGACCAGCCAATGCATTCCGCCTGCTACGGCCGTCACGGCGGTTTTCCCGGCAGCCAGCGCGGCGATGTAGTAGAAAATGCTGACCGAAATGGATACGGAGACAATGTAGTCTTTAAAGATCCCCAGCCATCCGGGCAGATTCAACTTTTCCGTTGACTCTTTAGGGTCGCCGACTTTCGAGCCAATCCATCCCGAAGCGGCGTAGGCCAGCGTGACGTAGTGGCCCATAGCGATTTCATCATTGCCGGTGATCTTGCGCATCCACGGTTGGGCGATGGCCGGATAGATGCAGGCAGCCAGCCCTAACAGTACAGAACCCACAATAATCGTCGTACCATCACTGTAACCCAGAGCTTTTAGCGTTACAGTAAGCAGAGCGGAGAGGTACAGATTATGCTGACCGGTTAAAAAGATATATTTAAATGGTGTAAAACGGGCAAAAAACAGATTCCAGCCAAAACCGATAACCATAATCAGTGAAACACACATGGCGAATTTTGTTTGTGCTAATCCGGTTAGTGCTTCAGCCAGCGGCATCACACCCTTAAGCCCAAATCCGTCGCTGAACAGCGTCTGGAAATTTCCCAGAGAGGTGACGGCCAGTCCGGCACCACCGGCAAAGACCAGAAAGCCGACAATGGTTTTGAACGTGCCGGATAATACTTTCTCAATCGGCTTACGTTGAATTAACAGGCCGATTAATGCAATAAATCTAAAAGTGGGGTTACACCCAGAATGTCGAATACAATAAACCTGAGGAGATCCATATTGCCTCCGGAAGAGGTTAGTTGTCCTGAATTACGCTGGTGAGCGCGGTTTCCATTTCTTCGCTATTCATCAAGTCGGTTATACCGATAGCTCTGAATCCGGCAGCTTCAATTTCATCGGTGAGGTCGCGCATGGTGATAACAAAGTCAATTCCTTGCCAGGTGGCAAGCCCGGACAAGACGTCGTGTTCGAGCTCAATATCCCAGCCATGCTTATCGATGATTTTTTGCGCTTTGATTTTGAGCATCAAGGAACTGCCCATGCCGGTACGACAGACAATAAGACCTTTCATTTGCTTTCTCCTGTTTTGTAAAAATAATTATTTTCCATTGCGTGTAATGTGAAAAAAATTATTATCTTAAGCTAAGCAGAAAGATGTGATTGTGTTTGCATTTTGAGCAAAAAGGCGAAAAATGAGCCAAATTAATACTAACTTACTGATAAATATTAGAAATGAAGCTGCCGGGCTCAGTCCGATCCTGGAGAAAGTGGGCCGTTTTGTGACGGAAAATCCTGACTTTGTGATGCGGCACACTATTACTGAGTTGGCCGATTCTATTGAAACCAGTGAAGGAAGTATTACGCGCTTTTGTCGCGCGTTTGGCTTTAAAGGCTTTTCTGATTTCAGAACTGCACTGGCGCTGGAGCAGGGGGCCGCGCGCCCTGAAGAACAAGGTAATGAGGAGATATCCTCTGTGATGGCGAGTATCCGCGACAGTCATGCCATTATTAATACTCAGGAGCTACAGGCTGCGGCTGCGTGGCTTAACCAGGTCAATAATGTGGCGATTTACGCTGTCGGTACGGCGGTACCTGTCGCGCTGTTTTTGCAGATGAACCTGATCAAAATGGGCAAAGCTGCGAGTTTTGTCGATCGTTTTTATCTCACAACCTCATCCATGATGGTTGAACCGCAGAGCCAGGGAATTATTGTGGTGCACACCGAGCAGACGTCGGCAGATATGATGCAGGCTCTGGCATTGGCAAAACAACATAGCGCGCGGATTCTTTCGCTGACGCGGGGCACTTTTGCGCCGCTTAGCCGTCTTTCTGACTGGAACTTACAAGCCGCCGTGGCGCTGAAAGGGGAAGGTGAGTATGGTTTTGCCGAGATTGCCGGTGCGATGATGGTCGCAGATAAATTGCTTAATGCGCTGGAAGAACAGGATGAACGCTATGCGGAATGTCGCAAAGCGCATCAGAAGAGTATTTTCTCGATTGAGAGCGTAGCGAACAAGCTATCGGAATATTTTATGTCGTAGTTCGCTTCTTGAATAATGACGGAGATCTGGCCTGTCGTCTGTAGGCCGGATAAGACGTTTTCGCGTCACCATCCGGCGATACCGACAAAATAACTCAGTACATCACTTTATGACCGTACTGCTCAAGAATACCTTTTACGCGCTCCATGGTTTCTTTCTTCGGCGGTTTAACGCCATCAAGCTTGTATTCTTCGCCCATTGCGACCCATTTGTGTTTGCCTAACTCGTGATAGGGCAGCAGTTCGATTTTTTCAACGTTGCCCATATCGCGGGTGAATTCGCCCAGACGGTGTGCTGAGTCGTCATCGTCAGACCAGCCCGGCACCACAACGTAGCGAATCCAGGTCTTAATGCCCTTTGCGGAGATGTATTTGGCGAACTCCAGCGTGCGATGGTTGGATACGCCAACCAGATTCTGATGAATCTCGTCATTCATCTGCTTCAGGTCAAGCATCACCAGGTCGGTGACTTCCAGCAGTTCATCGATGACCGGATCGTAGCGGCGAACAAAGCCGTTGGTATCAAGACAGGTATGGATGCTTTCTTTCTTACAGGCGCGGAACCAGTCGCGAACAAACTCTGCCTGTAAGATCGCTTCGCCGCCGGAAGCCGTTACGCCGCCGCCGGATGCGTTCATAAAGTGGCGGTAGGTGACGACCTCTTTCATCAGATCTTCAACGGTAACTTCTTTGCCGCCATGCGTATCCCAGGTGTCGCGGTTATGGCAATACAGGCAGCGCATCAGACAGCCCTGGAAGAACGTAATAAAGCGGATGCCCGGGCCGTCAACAGTGCCACAGGATTCAAAGGAGTGAATGCGACCAATAACTGACATTGCGGTGTTTCTCCAGATGTGGCCCATCCGGGGCCGTGTTAGTGCACAGTTATTAACTGTGTCGAGTCTGTTTTGGCAGTCATCCATTGAGTATAGATAGCTGGCGAAAGAGACTTAGTTGTTAAAAAGGCCCCACTTACGTGGAGCCTTTATTGTACGCTTTTTACAGTACGATTTCAGTCAAAACCCAATTACATGGTCTGAGTGAAGGTACGAGTAATAACGTCCTGCTGTTGTTCTTTAGTCAGGGAGTTAAAACGTACTGCGTAACCTGATACACGGATGGTCAGCTGCGGATATTTTTCCGGGTGTTCCATCGCGTCCAGCAGCATTTCACGGTTCATCACGTTCACGTTCAGGTGCTGACCACCTTCGATGGACGCTTCGTGGTGGAAGTAACCATCCATCAGACCCGCCAGGTTGGTTTTACGTACTTCGTCGTCTTTACCCAGTGCGTTAGGAACGATAGAGAAGGTGTAAGAGATACCATCTTTAGCGTAAGCAAACGGCAGTTTTGCAACGGAGGTCAGAGAGGCAACAGCACCTTTCTGGTCACGGCCGTGCATTGGGTTAGCACCTGGTCCGAACGGCGCGCCAGCACGACGACCGTCTGGGGTGTTACCGGTTTTCTTACCATACACAACGTTAGAAGTGATGGTCAGAACAGACTGAGTCGGGATAGCGCCACGGTAAGTGGTCAGTTTCTGAATTTTCTTCATGAAACGTTCTACCAGGTCAACCGCCATGTCATCAACGCGAGAGTCGTTGTTACCAAACTGCGGGTATTCGCCTTCGATTTCGAAGTCTACAGCCAGGCCGTCTTCGTCACGAATCGGTTTAACTTTCGCATATTTGATTGCAGACAGGGAGTCAGCAGCAACGGACAGACCTGCGATACCACACGCCATGGTGCGGATAACGTCACGGTCGTGCAGCGCCATCAGAGAGGCTTCGTAGCTGTACTTGTCGTGCATGTAGTGGATAACGTTCAGCGCGGTGACATACTGTTTAGCCAGCCAGTCCATGAAGTGATCCATGCGGTCCATCACTTCGTCGAAGTTCAGAACGTCGCCTTTGATCGGTTCAGATTTAGGACCAACCTGCATTTTCAGTTTTTCATCAACGCCGCCGTTGATTGCGTACAGCATGGTTTTCGCCAGGTTTGCACGCGCACCGAAGAACTGCATTTGTTTACCAACAACCATCGGGCTTACGCAGCAAGCGATAGCGTAGTCATCGTTGTTGAAGTCTGGACGCATCAGGTCATCGTTCTCGTATTGCAGAGAAGAGGTGTCGATGGACACTTTAGCGGCGAATTTCTTGAAGTTCAGCGGCAGTTTTTCAGACCACAGAACGGTGATGTTCGGCTCAGGAGACGGACCCATGGTGTACAGGGTGTTCAGGAAGCGGAAGCTGTTTTTGGTAACCAGAGTACGGCCGTCAACGCCCATACCGCCGATAGATTCAGTTGCCCAAATCGGGTCGCCAGAGAACAGTTCATCGTATTCCGGCGTACGCAGGAAGCGAACCATACGCAGTTTCATGACCAGGTGGTCAATCATTTCCTGTGCGTCTTGTTCGGTGATTTTGCCTGCTTTGATATCACGTTCGATGTACGCATCCAGGAAGGTGGATACGCGACCGAAGGACATTGCTGCGCCGTTCTGAGACTTAACAGCGGCCAGGTAGCCGAAGTAGGTCCACTGGATAGCTTCCTGAGCGTTGGTAGCCGGACCAGAGATATCGCAGCCGTATTTAGCCGCCATCTCTTTGATCTGACCCAGCGCGCGGTGCTGTTCAGCAATTTCTTCACGCAGACGGATAGTCGCTTCCAGGTTTACGCCGTTTTCCAGGTCAGACTGCAAAGAGACGAACTGGGCGTATTTGTCTTTCATCAGGAAGTCGATACCGTACAGCGCAACGCGACGGTAGTCACCGATGATACGGCCACGGCCATACGCATCCGGCAGACCAGTCAGAACACCGGATTTACGGCAGTTCAGAATGTCTTTGGTATAAACATCGAATACGCCCTGGTTGTGGGTTTTGCGGTATTCGGTGAAGATTTTTTTCAGCATCGGGTCCAGCTCGCGATTGTACGCTTTGCAGGAACCTTCAACCATTTTGATACCACCGAACGGGATGATCGCACGTTTCAGCGGAGCTTCAGTTTGCAGACCAACGATTTTCTCAAGCGCTTTATTGATGTAGCCAGCGTCGTGAGAAGTGATGGTAGAAGCAACGGAGGTGTCAAAGTCAACAGGCGCGTGAGTGCGGTTTTCCTGTTTAACGCCTTCCATTACGCTGTCCCACAGTGCAGTGGTCGCATTCGTCGCGCCAGCCAGGAAGGACTCATCACCCTCGTACGGAGTGTAGTTTTTCTGAATGAAGTCACGGACGTTTACTTCATTCTGCCAGTCACCTTTGGTAAAACCTTCCCAGGCTGTGGCTAACTTTTCATTAAGCTCGGACATGTAACACCTACCTTCTTAAGTGGATTTTTTATTTACTGCGTATAACGCTCATCAGCAATGATGATCGTCGCCACGCAGGTAAATGACCCAGTATGTCAACCCGACCAATAAACCGCCGCCGATAATGTTACCGATTGTGACCGGAATCAGGTTATCGGTGATGAAATTCATCACGGTCAGGTGAGAAAAACTTTCCGGACTGGAGCCCACTGCGGCCCAGAATTCCGGTGTGGCGAAGTCACGGATTACAATCCCCATCGGAATCATAAACATGTTTGCGATGCTGTGCTCAAAACCGCTGGCAACAAACATGGCGACGGGCAATACCATGATAAACGCTTTGTCCATCAGGCTACGACCCGAGTAGCTCATCCACACGGCCAGGCAAACCATCAGGTTAGCCAGGATACCCAGGCAGACAGCTTCAATAAAAGTATGATGCATCTTGTGGTCGGCGGTTTGCAGGACGTTAAGCCCCCATCCGCCGTTGGCGGTCATATACTCGCCGGAAAGCCACATCAACAACACAAAGAGCAGACAACCGATCAGGTTACCAAAATAAACGTTGAGCCAGTTTTTTGCCAGTTGGCCCCATGTGATTCGGCCGCTCGCTTTCGCGACAACAATCAGCACTGTTGATGTGAAAAGATCTGCGCCGCAGATAACACAGAGAATCAGCCCCAGCGAGAAGCAGATGCCTCCAACCAGTTTCGCCATACCAAAAGGCATTGTGCCTGTACCGGTTGTGGCGGTGATATAGAAAACAAAGGCAATGGAAATGAACACACCCGCGGTAATCGCCAGATAGAAAGTCTTCAGCGGATGTTTCGTTGCTTTATAGACACCTGCCTCTTCGGCCACTTTGGCCATTGCAGCAGGGAGTAATAGATCAAAAGGGTTGTCAGCTTTCACACTAACTCTCTCTTTATTAAGTCGGCGACGAGATACTAACAAAGCATTATAGATGAGAATTTGATATAGATCATATCTCGCCTGGCTTATAGGCCCGCAAGATGCGTGGTTTTTACGCGATTGCGGTGTAAATATTTGATTATCCAAATAAAAATAAATTTTAAAAATTATAAAGTGAGTTGAATTTTTTCGCTGAGCCTCCCCGATGGCAGTTAATTAAAATGGAGTAATTGGCAAATAAAGTAACACCAGCACATTAATATCTGTAATATCAACTACCAATATTTAACCTTGTTATTACATTTATTTTCGTTTGCCAAAAAAATAAAAAAACAGGGCGCATAAAGCGCCCCGTAATATAGCTCAGTCGATTGTTTAAACCTACCTACAGTAGGTTATTCGCTTCTATTTTGACCAGTGAGCGGCCTTGGCGCGCTGCAATTTCTCATAGGCTTTCAGCAGAGACTGATGTGAGGCGAAAGCATGCAGATCGCTATCAACCGCTTGCAGCCCATAAAATGCCGCTTCGCCACTCAGTGCCGCGCTGGCCGCTTCAACAGCTTCGGCGCCATACATCCGAACGAAAGCATTCAGGTATTGCAGCGGTTCGCGGTCTTCTTCCTGCGCCAGAAGCAGCAGCGTTTGCAGACAGCGGTAGTAGTTCGCACGTTCAGCGCTAAAGATGGAGGCGTTGAATTCCATCGTCCACTCTGTCCAGATCAGCGCCTGCTCCAGATCGCCGCCAGCCAGCGCCAGCATTGCTTTAAGCTCACCGATGCGCAGGGTATACCAGCCATTATCCGGGCCTGTCGCCAGACCAAGTAACTCGCGCACGCGGGTAAAGTCATCAAAGCCTTCTTCATCTAATTGTTCAATCAGATTGAGGTAAGCCTCTTTCTCCCATGCGCTGCCCGGCAGGGCGAGGAGGGTTTCGCGCAGATGGCTGCCCATGCTGTTGTTGGCGAGCCACAGATCTTCTGCCGGATAAATATCAGACATGCCCGGCACAATAATGCGGCAGGCATAAACGCCGAGGTGCTCATAGTCGGCAATATAGACCTCTTTATCTTCCGCATTGAAGATTGCCATCAGCGTGGCGAACTCTTCTTCCGTGGTGCCGGAGAAACTCCAGTCAGCAAACGGGTAGTCGGCATCCTGCTTGAACAGATCCCAGGAGATCAAACCGCTGGAGTCAATGAAGTGCGTCTCAAGGTTGGTGTGTTCAGCCACTTCTTCGTCGTCGAACGTTGGCGGGGTAAAGACATCAAGATCTTTCAGCCCACGGCCCTGCAACAGCTCGGTGACGGTGCGCTCCAGCGCAACGCCGAAATCAGGATGCGCGCCGAAGGAGGCGAAGCAGGTGCCGTTGGCCGGGTTGAACAGGACGACGCAGATAACCGGATACTGACCGCCCAGCGAGCCGTCATAAGCGAAGATTGGGAAACCTTCCGCCTCCAGTTTAGCGATGGCCTCTACCACTGCCGGGTAGCGTGCCAGCACATCGGCTGGAATTTCCGGCAGGCTAATGCTTTCGGCGATGATGCGGTTTTTAACATGACGTTCGAACACTTCAGACAAACCCTGCACACGCGCTTCGTTGCGGGTGTTACCGGCCGACATTCCGTTGGAAACGTACAGGTTGCCGATAATGTTCATCGGAATATACACGGTGTGATTATCAGACTGGCGGGTAAACGGCAGGCCGCAGATACCGCGATCTTCGTTACCGGATTGCAGGTCGATAAGCATGCTTCCAGCCAGCTCGTTTTCCGGGTCGTAGAACGCGCGCAGACGGTCATCCAGTAACCCTTCCGGCAGGGCGTCGTCATCGGTTAGCGGGAACCATTTTTCATTCGGATAATGCACGAACGGGCCATTGGCGATGGTTTCACCCAGCCAGAAATCGGCGAAGAAATAGTTGGTGGACAGACGCTCAAAATATTCACCCAGCGCGGAAGCCAGCGCGGCTTTTTTGGTTGCGCCTTTGCCGTTGGTAAAGCACAACGCGCACTCTTTGTCGCGAATATGCACAGACCAGACGTTAGGCACCGGATTCAGCCAGGAGGCCTCTTCAATATGAAAACCGAGGTCGAGTAGTTTTTGCTGGAAGCGAGCGATGGAATCTTCCAGGGCGGCGTCTTTGCCGGGGATAAATGTTTGCGTCATGAAAATCACTTTTGTCGTACGGAAAGCGCGCAATGATACGGGTTTTATGTTGACGGCGCTATCGCCGCCGCCCCGGCAGCGTAAATAAAAGTGCGTAGTAGCGTCGTTCCTGTGAATGCCGGGGATCGTCAATGACGCCCGCGCGGCGCAAATCCAGAATGGTCGAAGGCCAGCCGGGTAAAACGGGCTACCTGACAGCGAATCTATCGGTTTTATGTCGTCAATCCGATAGATTCTGTTGTGTGACGTAGCGCGCATTTTTGGCCTGATGAGTTTTACCCATTGCGGCGCGTGTCACTGAATGATAAAACCGATATCCACAGGAATAACTTATACCCAATATCCGTCGTCCTGCCTTGCGCAGACGTCCGGGTGTTGAGGCGATAATAACGCAACGTGGTGAGGGGAAATGGCTCAGGTCTTCAATTTTAGTTCAGGTCCGGCAATGCTACCGGCGGAAGTGCTTAAACTGGCTCAACAGGATCTGCGTGACTGGCACGGTCTTGGTACGTCAGTAATGGAAATTAGCCACCGCGGCAAAGAATTTATCCAGGTCGCAGAGGAAGCGGAACAGGATTTTCGCGATCTCCTTAGCATCCCCTCCAACTACAAAATATTGTTCTGCCACGGCGGCGGCCGTGGGCAGTTTGCGGCAATTCCGTTAAATATTCTGGGCGATAAAACGTCGGCGGATTACGTTGATGCCGGTTACTGGGCGGCCAGCGCCATTAAAGAAGCGAAAAAATACTGTTCGCCAAACGTGATTGACGCCAAAGTCACGGTTGATGGTCTGCGTGCGGTCAAACCGATGAGCGAGTGGCAGCTTTCTGATAACGCCGCTTACGTTCATTATTGTCCGAACGAGACTATCGACGGTATCGCAATTGATGAAACGCCGAATTTTGGTTCGGATGTCGTTGTGGCTGCGGATTTCTCATCCACAATTCTTTCCGCGCCGCTGGATGTGTCGCGTTATGGCGTGATCTACGCCGGGGCGCAGAAAAACATCGGCCCGGCGGGGCTGACAATTGTGATCGTGCGTGAAGATCTGTTAGGTAAAGCGAACATCGCTTGCCCGTCTATCCTTGATTACACCGTGCTGAACGACAACGACTCGATGTTCAATACCCCGCCGACCTTTGCCTGGTATCTCTCTGGCCTGGTGTTCAAATGGCTGAAAGCGCAGGGCGGCGTTGCGGCGATGAACAAAATCAATCAGCAAAAAGCGGAACTGCTGTATGGCGTGATTGATAACAGTGATTTCTACCGTAACGATGTGGCGAAATCGAATCGTTCACGTATGAATGTGCCTTTCCAGCTAGCGGACAGCGCGCTTGATAAAGTCTTCCTGGAGGAGTCTTTCGCTGCGGGTCTGCATGCGCTGAAAGGTCATCGTGTGGTGGGCGGAATGCGCGCCTCTATCTATAACGCAATGCCGCTTGAAGGCGTGAAGGCGTTGACGGATTTCATGGTCGATTTCGAGCGTCGCCACGGCTAATTCGTTTTCTTTTTTCATCCCCACAGCCAGCCTGTGGGGTTTTTATTTCTGTTTTTGAGAGTTGAGTTTCATGGAATCCCTGACGTTACAACCCATCGCGCGGGTCGATGGCACCATCAATCTGCCTGGCTCCAAGAGTGTTTCGAATCGCGCTTTGTTGCTGGCGGCATTAGCAAGCGGTACCACTGTTCTGACAAACCTGCTGGACAGCGATGATGTTCGCCATATGCTGAACGCGCTGAGTGCGTTGGGGGTCAGTTATACCCTTTCCGCCGACCGTACCCGCTGTGAAATTACCGGGCAGGGCGGCGTATTACATGCCGAAGGCGCGCTGGAACTGTTCCTGGGCAATGCGGGAACGGCGATGCGTCCGCTTGCCGCCGCGCTGTGCCTGGGGGCAAATGATATCGTGCTGACCGGTGAGCCTCGCATGAAAGAGCGCCCGATCGGTCATCTGGTCGATGCGCTGCGTCAGGGCGGTGCGAAGATTGATTATCTGGAGCAGGAAAACTATCCGCCTCTGCGTCTGCGCGGCGGTTTTAGCGGCGGTCACGTTGAGGTTGATGGCAGCGTCTCCAGTCAGTTCCTCACCGCGCTGCTGATGACTGCGCCGCTTGCGCCGCAGGATACGACGATCGCAATTAAAGGCGATCTGGTGTCCAAACCGTATATCGACATCACGCTGAACCTGATGAAAACATTCGGCGTTGAGGTTGAGAACCAGAATTACCAGCGTTTTGTGGTGAAAGGGGAGCAGCAGTATCGTTCACCGGGTCAATATCTGGTGGAAGGCGACGCGTCATCCGCTTCTTATTTCCTTGCCGCTGGCGCCATTAAAGGCGGAACGGTAAAAGTGACGGGGATTGGGCGCAACAGTATGCAGGGCGATATCCGCTTTGCCGACGTACTGGAGAAGATGGGCGCCACCATCACCTGGGGCGATGACTTCATTGCCTGTACGCGCGGTGAATTGAACGCTGTGGATATGGACATGAACCATATCCCGGATGCGGCGATGACCATCGCCACGGCGGCGTTGTTTGCTAAAGGCACCACCACGCTGCGTAATATCTATAACTGGCGTGTGAAAGAGACTGACCGCCTGTTTGCGATGGCGACGGAACTGCGTAAAGTCGGCGCTGAAGTAGAAGAGGGGCATGATTTCATTCGTATCACGCCACCGGCTCAGTTGCAGTTCGCCGAAATCGGCACCTATAACGATCACCGTATGGCGATGTGTTTCTCGCTGGTCGCGTTGTCGGATACGCCGGTGACGATTCTCGATCCGAAATGTACCGCCAAAACCTTCCCGGATTACTTCGAGCAACTGGCGCGTATTAGTACGCCTGCCTGATAAAAGTAAAACATTGTCATCTTTTGGGCTGGTTCTTCGCCAGCCCGCTATAATTGCGCAAATCTTCCTCATCTGATGACAGACAAAATGGGTTTTTGCATACAAAGATAACGATTGTGAGCGTTGGCGCGTATAATGCGCGGCGTTCACGTTAACGGTATGCCTGTTTAAGGAGAAAAAGATGACGGCAATTGCCCCGGTAATTACCATTGATGGCCCAAGTGGTGCAGGTAAAGGCACCTTGTGCAAGGCAATGGCGGAAGCATTGCAATGGCATCTGCTAGACTCGGGCGCGATTTATCGTGTACTGGCGCTGGCGGCCTTACATCATCATGTTGATGTCACCTCTGAAGACGCTCTTGTACCGCTTGCGTCTCATCTGGATGTTCGTTTTGTCTCAACCAATGGCAATCTGGAAGTCATTCTGGAAGGGGAAGATGTGAGCGGGGAAATCCGCACGCAAGAAGTCGCGAACGCGGCATCTCAGGTCGCTGCATTCCCGCGCGTGCGCGAAGCGCTTTTGCGCCGCCAGCGTGCGTTTCGCGATGCGCCAGGGTTGATTGCTGATGGCCGCGACATGGGAACGGTGGTATTCCCTGATGCGCCAGTAAAAATTTTCCTGGATGCGTCTTCTGAAGAACGCGCTCACCGCCGTATGCTACAGTTGCAGGAGAAGGGCTTTAGTGTTAACTTTGAACGCCTTTTGGCCGAGATAAAGGAACGTGACGACCGCGATCGTAATCGCGCTGTCGCGCCGCTGGTTCCTGCTGCCGATGCTTTAGTTCTGGATTCTACCCGATTAAGCATTGAGCAAGTGATTGAAAAAGCGTTACAATACGCGCGCCAAAAACTGGCACTCGCTTAAGTGCGACCGAATTTGTAGTACCCCCGCTGCAATGGATTGACAGTGGGTATGTGAAACAACCCCATCCGGCATGGAGCCAGGTGGACGTTAAATATGAAACCTGAAGATTAAACATGACTGAATCTTTTGCTCAACTCTTTGAAGAGTCCTTAAAAGAAATCGAAACCCGCCCGGGTTCCATCGTTCGCGGCGTTGTTGTTGCTATTGATAAAGATATCGTACTGGTTGACGCTGGTCTGAAATCTGAATCCGCCATTCCGGCTGAGCAGTTCAAAAACGCCCAGGGCGAACTGGAAATCCAGGTTGGCGACGAAGTTGACGTTGCTCTGGATGCAGTAGAAGACGGCTTCGGCGAAACCCTGCTGTCCCGTGAAAAAGCGAAACGTCACGAAGCCTGGATCACGCTGGAAAAAGCTTACGAAGATGCTGAAACTGTTACCGGTGTTATCAACGGCAAAGTTAAGGGCGGCTTCACTGTTGAGCTGAACGGTATTCGTGCGTTCCTGCCAGGTTCCCTGGTAGACGTTCGTCCGGTGCGCGACACGCTGCACCTGGAAGGCAAAGAGCTTGAATTCAAAGTCATCAAGCTGGATCAGAAGCGCAACAACGTTGTGGTTTCCCGTCGTGCCGTTATCGAATCCGAAAACAGCGCAGAACGCGATCAGCTGCTGGAAAACCTGCAAGAAGGCATGGAAGTTAAAGGTATCGTCAAGAACCTCACTGACTACGGTGCATTCGTTGATCTGGGTGGCGTTGACGGCCTGCTGCACATCACCGACATGGCATGGAAACGCGTTAAGCATCCGAGCGAAATCGTAAACGTTGGCGACGAAATCACTGTTAAAGTGCTGAAGTTCGACCGCGAGCGTACTCGTGTATCTCTGGGCCTGAAACAGCTGGGCGAAGATCCGTGGGTAGCTATCGCTAAGCGTTATCCAGAAGGTACCAAACTGACTGGTCGCGTGACCAACCTGACCGACTACGGCTGCTTCGTTGAAATCGAAGAAGGCGTTGAAGGCCTGGTTCACGTTTCCGAAATGGATTGGACCAACAAAAACATCCACCCGTCCAAAGTTGTTAACGTTGGCGATGTAGTGGAAGTTATGGTTCTGGATATCGACGAAGAACGTCGTCGTATCTCCCTGGGTCTGAAACAGTGCAAATCCAACCCGTGGCAGCAGTTTGCGGAAACCCACAACAAGGGCGACCGTGTTGAAGGTAAAATCAAGTCTATCACTGACTTCGGTATCTTCATCGGCCTGGACGGCGGCATCGACGGCCTGGTTCACCTGTCTGACATCTCCTGGAACGTTGCAGGCGAAGAAGCAGTTCGTGAATACAAAAAAGGCGACGAAATCGCAGCAGTTGTTCTGCAAGTTGACGCAGAGCGTGAGCGTATCTCCCTGGGCGTTAAACAGCTCGCAGAAGATCCGTTCAACAACTGGGTTGCTCTGAACAAGAAAGGCGCTATCGTAACCGGTAAAGTTACTGCTGTTGACGCTAAAGGCGCAACCGTAGAACTGGCTGACGGCGTTGAAGGTTACCTGCGTGCTTCTGAAGCATCCCGTGACCGCGTTGAAGATGCGACTCTGGTTCTGAGCGTTGGCGACGAAGTTGAAGCTAAATTCACCGGCGTTGATCGTAAAAACCGCGCAATCAGCCTGTCTGTTCGTGCGAAAGACGAAGCTGACGAGAAAGATGCAATCGCAACTGTTAACAAACAGGAAGATGCAAACTTCTCCAACAACGCAATGGCTGAAGCTTTCAAAGCAGCTAAAGGCGAGTAATTCTCTGAAACTTCGGGTGTTTTATCCCGAAGTTTGATGAGTTTACTTGACAGATTACAAGATTCGTCCTGTAATCAAGCACTAAGGGCGGCTACGGCCGCCCTTAATCAATGCAACAACAGCAGCAGCCAATTTGCTTACAGGAACCGGAGGAATCATGACCAAGTCAGAATTGATTGAAAGACTTGCAACCCAGCAATCTCACATTCCCGCGAAAGCGGTTGAAGATGCAGTAAAAGAGATGCTGGAACATATGGCCTCGACTCTTGCGCAGGGCGAGCGTATTGAAATCCGCGGTTTCGGCAGCTTTTCTTTGCACTACCGCGCACCTCGTACCGGACGTAACCCGAAGACTGGCGATAAAGTAGAACTGGAAGGAAAGTATGTTCCGCACTTTAAGCCGGGTAAAGAACTGCGCGATCGCGCCAATATTTACGGTTAAGTTTTAACGAAAAACTTGATCCAGAAAAAAGCACCTAAATGGTGCTTTTTTCATTTCTGCATTCCGACCGGAAAAGAGACTTTAACGCCGCCATCAGGCATAAACCTATGCCTGATGGCGCTACGCTTATCAGGCCTACAGATATGTACCTGTGACTCCGTAGGCCGGATAAGACACTTTGCGTCGCCATCCGGCACAAAGCAGCGCCTGATGGCGCTACGCTTATCAGGCCTACAGATATGTACCTGTGACTCCCGTAGGCCGGATAAGACGCTTTGCGTCGCCATCCGGCACAAAGCAGCGCCTGAAGACGCTACGCTTATCAGGCCTACAGATATGTACCTGTGACTCCGTAGCCGGATAAGACGCTTCGCGTCGCCATCCGGCATAAAGCAGCGCCTGATGGCGCTACGCTTATCAGGACTACAGGTATGCTCCCGTGACTCAGTAGGCCGGATAAGACGCTTTGCGTCGCCATCCGGCATAAAGCAGCGCCTGATGGCGCTACGCTTATCAGATCTACAGATGCGTTCTCGTAGGCGTAACTGGAAAGCCCCTCTCATTTTTATGTGCATCTTGCATTCCTAACGTGAAAACCACGGAATTTGCGCCGAATAACCACAAATTGTCGCCAGACAAACGTTAGCTAAATCTGCACACTTCTTGTAACAGGGAGGTGTCTATGAAAATAACAACGGTCAGCGTGTGTGCATTATGCGGAATTCTTCCGCTAATATTCTTACCTGTACTTCCCGGTTCGTTGTGTCTCATTGGCATATTTTGTTTTGCCTGCGCGCTGTCCTTTGTTCCATATAAATATACGCAGTACGCCAGCTTGACCCTGCTGTTTTTTCTCTGGGGAATACTTGCTGCAAAGCAAGCCGTCTGGCCGGGTAATACCTTGCCTGGCGCAACACAAGAAGCCGTGGTGCAAATTACGGCGACCGATCATGCCACCACACATTACGGGCAAATTACCCATGTACAGGGGAAACGCCTGTTTCCCTCGGTGGGCGTTGTTCTTTATGGACAATATTTGCCCGGCGAGGTGTGTGCAGGTCAACGTTGGGCGATGAAACTAAAAGTCCGTGCCGTGCATGGTCAGCTTAATGAGGGGGGATTTGATAGCCAGCGTTATGCGCTCACGCAACATCAGCCTCTGAGCGGCCGGTTTCTGCATGCGACGGTCATCGAATCGTCATGTAGTTTACGCGCGCGTTATCTTGCCTCCCTCAATACCACGCTGGCGCGCTACCCCTGGCAGCAGGTTATCCTGGCATTAGGCATGGGCGAGCGTTTATCAGTATCGCAAGAGGTCAAAAATATTATGCGCGATACTGGTACAGCGCACCTGATGGCCATTTCAGGGTTGCATATCGCCTTTGCCGCACTGCTGGCCGGAGGATTGATTCGTGGCGCGCAATTTTTACTTCCCACCCGGTGGATTCATTGGCAAACGCCGTTAGTGGGAGGGATTGTGTGCGCGACGTTTTATGCCTGGCTCACGGGGTTACAACCCCCCGCGTTGCGTACGGTTGTGGCGCTGGCATCGTGGGGATTACTGAAGCTGAGCGGTCGGCAATGGAGCGGTTGGGAGGTCTGGTTCTGCTGTCTGGCGGCAATAGTGATTGCCGATCCGATTGCTGTTCTGTCGCAAAGTCTGTGGCTTTCGGCCTTTGCCGTCGCTGCGCTTATTTTCTGGTATCAGTGGTTTCCTGTACCGGCCTGGGCGTTGCCTTGGGCAGGGAAAGTCGCGTTGGACCTCGTTCACTTACAGTTGGGCATTACGCTTCTGCTCTTACCTGTGCAAATAGCGCTTTTTCATGGCGTAAGTGTGACCTCTTTTCTGGCGAATCTGTTTGCTGTTCCTTTGGTTACATTTATCTCTGTACCACTGATACTGGCGGGAATGATCGGCCATTTGATCGGGCCGCTGATGGCTGAAGAAGGCCTCTGGGCGCTGGCTGACGCCTCTCTGGACGTGTTGTTCCGGGCGCTGAAAAGTCTGCCGGAAGGGTGGATTAATATTGATTATCGCTGGCAATACTTGTCTTTGGCTCCCTGGTTAACGCTTATGGCGTGGCGATTGAATGCCTGGCGAACTTACCCGGTGATCTGTTTGTCTGGCGTGTTGCTGTTGAGCTGGCCGTTATGGCGTACGCCGCGCACGGAGGCGTGGCAGGTTCATATGCTGGATGTCGGACAGGGGCTGGCGATGGTTATCGCGCATAACGGGAAAGCGATACTTTATGATACGGGACGCGCCTGGCCGGATGGCGATAGCGCACAGCAGCTCATCATTCCCTGGCTACGCTGGCACAATCTGGAACCTGAGGGGATTATCCTGAGCCATGAACATCTGGATCATCGGGGTGGCCTGTCATCATTACAGAAGACGTGGCCTTCGCTCTGGATACGAAGCCCATTAGGCTGGAAGGGCCATCTGCCGTGCTTTCGTGCGGAGCAGTGGACGTGGCAGGGGCTATCCTTCAGCGCACACTGGCCGATTAAAGGAAACAGGGAAAAGGGCAACAACCATTCCTGCGTGGTTAAAGTGGATGACGGAAAGCAGAGTATTTTGCTGACGGGCGATATTGAATCTCCGGCTGAACAAAAAATGCTAAGTCGTTATTGGCGTCATTTGCAGGCGACAATCATTCAGGTTCCGCATCATGGCAGTAATACATCGTCGTCATTAGCGTTAATTCAACGGGTTGAGGGCCTGGCCGCGCTGGCGTCGGCATCGCGCTACAACGCCTGGCATCTGCCTTCCTGGAAGGTACAACAGCGCTATCAACAGCAAGGTTATCAGTGGCTGGATACCCCGCATCAGGGGCAAATTTCGGTGGATTTTTCCCCGCAAGGCTGGCGCATACGAGGTTTACGGGAGCAAATTTTACCTCGTTGGTATCATCAGTGGTTTGGCGTGTCAGAGGATAACGGGTAGAATATGCGGCTATTTCAACAAATGCTGGTTTTTTGAATGCATAACGATAAAGATCTCTCTACGTGGCAGACGTTCCGCCGACTGTGGCCTACCATTGCGCCTTTCAAAACTGGGCTGATCGTGGCGGGTGTCGCGTTGATCCTCAATGCGGCCAGCGATGCTTTTATGTTATCGCTCCTCAAACCATTGCTGGACGATGGTTTTGGTAAAACAGATCGATCGGTGCTGCTTTGGATGCCGCTGGTGGTTATTGGCCTGATGATATTACGTGGTATCACCAGCTATATTTCCAGCTATTGTATTTCATGGGTATCGGGCAAAGTGGTGATGACCATGCGCCGTCGTCTGTTTGGTCATATGATGGGGATGCCTGTTGCATTCTTTGATAAACAATCAACGGGGACACTGCTTTCTCGTATTACCTATGACTCAGAACAGGTTGCGTCATCGTCTTCCGGGGCGTTGATTACGGTCGTGCGTGAAGGTGCATCGATCATCGCTTTGTTTATCATGATGTTCTATAACAGCTGGCAACTGTCGATCATTCTGGTCATTTTGGCGCCTGTTGTGTCTATTGCGATTCGCGTGGTATCGAAGCGTTTCCGTAGCATCAGTAAAAACATGCAAAACACGATGGGGCAGGTGACCACCAGTGCAGAGCAGATGCTGAAAGGCCACAAAGAAGTGCTTATCTTTGGCGGTCAGGAAGTTGAAACGAAGCGTTTTGACAAAGTCAGCAATAAAATGCGTCTGCAAGGGATGAAAATGGTGTCTGCATCATCCATCTCTGATCCGATCATTCAGCTGATCGCGTCTCTGGCGCTGGCCTTTGTTCTCTATGCGGCTAGCTTCCCGAGCGTAATGGACAGCCTGACTGCGGGTACGATTACCGTCGTATTCTCATCAATGATTGCCCTGATGCGTCCTCTGAAATCGCTGACCAACGTCAATGCGCAGTTCCAGCGTGGCATGGCGGCGTGCCAGACGCTGTTTGCTATTCTGGATAGCGAGCAAGAGAAAGACGAAGGCAAACGCGTAATTGAACGTTCGACGGGCGATCTGGAATTCCGCAATGTGACCTTTACCTATCCGGGGCGTGAAACGCCAGCGCTGCGCAATATCAATCTGCACATTCCGGCGGGTAAGACGGTTGCGCTGGTTGGGCGTTCCGGTTCAGGTAAATCAACCATTGCCAGTCTGATCACGCGTTTCTACGACATCAATGAAGGGAATATCCTGATGGATGGACACGATCTGCGTGAATATACCCTGTCTTCATTGCGTAATCAGGTCGCGCTGGTTTCGCAGAATGTGCACCTGTTTAACGATACGGTTGCGAACAACATCGCCTATGCGCGTACTGAAGAGTACAGCCGCGAGCAAATTGAAGAAGCGGCGCGTATGGCGTATGCCATGGACTTTATCAGCAAGATGGATAACGGTCTGGATACGGTTATCGGCGAGAACGGCGTACTGCTTTCTGGTGGCCAGCGTCAGCGTATCGCGATTGCCCGTGCGTTGCTGCGTGACAGCCCAATCCTGATTCTGGATGAAGCCACCTCTGCGCTGGACACCGAATCCGAACGCGCGATTCAGTCCGCGCTGGATGAGTTGCAGAAAAACCGTACTTCGCTGGTTATCGCGCACCGCCTTTCAACGATTGAACAAGCTGATGAAATTGTCGTGGTGGAAGACGGGATTATTGTTGAGCGTGGAACCCATCGCGAATTGCTGGAGCAGCGCGGTGTGTATTCGCAACTGCATAAAATGCAATTTGGCCAATGATCGCCCGCATCTGGTCTGGTGAATCGCCCCTGTGGCGTCTGTTGCTCCCACTCTCCTGGCTGTATGGCCTGGTGAGTGGGGGGATTCGCCTGTGCTACCGGCTGGGAATTAAACGCGCCTGGCGTGCGCCGGTGCCGGTCGTTGTCGTCGGAAACCTTACGGCGGGAGGCAACGGAAAAACGCCGGTCGTTATCTGGCTGGTCGAGCAACTGCAACAGCGCGGCATTCGCGTGGGGGTTGTTTCTCGGGGGTATGGCGGTAAAGCGGCGTCTTATCCGCTGTTGCTTACTCCACAAACGTCCTCTGCGGAAGCGGGCGATGAGCCGGTACTGATCTATCAACGAACCGGCGCGCCTGTTGCTGTCTCGCCGGTTCGCTCAGACGCAGTAAAAGCGATTCTCGCGCGTCACGATGTACAAATTATCGTGACGGATGACGGGCTACAGCATTATCGTCTGGCGCGCGATATTGAAATCGTTGTCATCGACGGCGTGCGTCGGTTTGGCAATGGCTGGTGGTTGCCCGCAGGGCCGATGCGTGAGCGCGCCAGTCGGCTTAAATCGGTAGATGCGGTGATCGTCAACGGCGGCGTTGCCAGACCAGGAGAAATTCCGATGCAGCTGGCGCCAGGGCTGGCGGTCAATTTATGCACCGGTGAGCGCCGTCATGTCGCGGAGTTAAGTAACATTGTCGCGATGGCGGGGATTGGCCATCCTCCACGTTTCTTTGCTACGCTCGAAGCGTGTGGGGCGTCGCTACAGAAATGCGTTCCGTTGGCCGATCATCAGTCTCTCGCCTCTAACGATGTGAAGGCGTTAGTAACCGACGGGCAAACGCTGGTCATGACGGAAAAAGATGCCGTTAAATGCCGGGGATTTGCCGAGGACAACTGGTGGTATTTACCTGTAGACGCGCGTTTGTCGGGTGAACAACCTGACGCACTGCTTGAACAACTCATCTCGCTGGCTAGCTAGCACAAATTGATGTGGCGGCAGCGAACGATTCCCGGAGTTATACATGTCGTTGCCGCATCTCTCTCTTACGGATGTTCGTCATCTCCATCTTGCTGCGCAAGGTTTGCTGAAAAAGCCCCGCCGTCAGGCATTGCCTGCGGATATTCTCGCGACGATTTCGCGCATGTCTTTATTGCAAATCGATACGATCAACGTTGTGGCGCGCAGCCCCTATCTGGTGCTGTTTAGCCGCCTGGGGCCACTACCTGCAACAGTGGCTGGACGACTCGTTGTCGCGTGGCGAACTCATGGAATACTGGGCGCATGAGGCCTGTTTCTTACCGCGTAGCGACTTTACGCTAATTCGTCACCGTATGCTGGCGCCTGAGAAGATGGGCTGGAAGTACAAAGCATCGTGGATGCAGGAACATGCCGATGAGATCGCGCAGTTGATCCAGCATATTCACCATAACGGCCCTGTGCGCTCAGCGGATTTTGCGCATCCACGCAAAGGCGCCAGTGGATGGTGGGAATGGAAGCCGCATAAGCGCCATCTTGAAGGATTGTTCACTGCCGGGAAAGTCATGGTTGTAGAACGGCGCAACTTTCAGCGCGTGTATGACCTGACGCAACGCGTGATGCCGCACTGGGACGATAAACGCGATTTACTGTCGCAGGCAGAAGCAGAAATCGCCATGCTGGATAATAGCGCGCGCAGTCTGGGGATTTTTCGCGAGCAGTGGCTGGCGGATTACTATCGCCTGCGGCGACCTGAAGTGAAAACGTGGCGTGATATCCGCGTTGAACAAGGGCAACTGGTTCCCGTTCAGGCCGACAGGCTGGGGGCAATGTGGCTACACGCCGATCTGTTGCCGCTACTGGAGCAGGCGCTGAACAATAAGCTCACCGCTACGCATAGCGCGGTTTTATCCCCTTTTGATCCCGTCGTCTGGGACCGGAAACGGGCAGAGCAGTTGTTCGATTTTAGCTACCGCCTGGAATGCTATACCCCGGCGCCTAAACGCCAGTACGGCTATTTTGTTTTGCCGCTGCTGCATCGGGGGCAGTTGGTTGGGCGTATGGATGCCAAAATGCATCGCAAAACGGGCGTGCTGGAAGTCATATCGCTCTGGTTGCAGGAGGGGGTTAAACCGGGCCCGACGCTGCAAAAAGGGTTGTTACAGGCGATTAATGCGTTTGCTCGCTGGCAACAGGCCAGCCGCGTCACGCTAGGGAACTGCCCATCCGGCTTGTTTGCAGAAAATTGTCATGGCTGGGAAATAGACGCGGTCTCATAAACGATTATGTTAATATTGATGGATTCACAATCCGGTCCATCTGGAGGAACTATGGATCATCGTCTACTTGAAATCATTGCCTGCCCGGTATGCAACGGCAAACTCTGGTATAACCAGGAAAAACAAGAACTGATTTGCAAACTGGATAACCTGGCTTTCCCATTGCGCGATGGCATTCCGGTATTGCTGGAAACGGAAGCGCGTTCCATTACTGCTGATGAGAGTAAATCATGAGTTTTGTGGTCATTATTCCCGCTCGTTTTTCGTCCACGCGTCTGCCCGGTAAGCCTTTACTGGATATCAACGGCAAACCGATGATCGTGCATGTTCTGGAACGCGCGCGCGAATCTGGCGCTGAACGCATTATTGTCGCGACGGACCATGAAGATGTCGCTCGCGCGGTAGAAGCGGCGGGTGGGGAAGTCTGCATGACGCGCGCTGACCATCAGTCCGGGACGGAGCGTCTGGCGGAAGTCGTCGAAAAATGCGGTTTTAGCGATGATACCGTTATTGTGAACGTGCAGGGCGATGAGCCGATGATCCCGGCGGTGATTATTCGTCAGGTGGCGGAAAACCTGGCGCAGCGCCAGGTTGGTATGGCGACGCTGGCGGCGCCGATTCACGGTGCTGAAGAAGCCTTTAATCCTAATGCAGTGAAAGTTGTGCTGGACGCTGAAGGCTATGCGCTTTATTTCTCGCGTGCGACGATCCCCTGGGATCGCGATCGTTTTGCGAAAAGCCTTGAGACCGTGGGCGACACGTTCCTGCGCCATCTGGGAATTTACGGCTATCGCGCCGGGTTTATTCGCCGCTACGTGAACTGGCAGCCCAGCCCGCTTGAGCATATTGAGATGCTGGAGCAGCTTCGTGTGCTGTGGTATGGCGAAAAAATCCATGTCGCCGTCGCCAAAGAGGTCCCGGGAACGGGCGTTGATACAGCCGAAGATCTTGAGCGCGTTCGCGCCGAAATGCGCTGATATCCGCTATCGCACTCCTCTCGCAAATGGGAGGAGTGTCGTATCGTTACGATTTTCCCTTCATTTTTCTTTTCATCAATTGATCTCATCCGGGTGACATCTGTCCATACGGCGCTCATTATAAAAGCAGTGGCGTTTATGAGGGCAATCTGAAATGGAACAGCTGCGAGCCGAACTGAGTCATCTGCTGGGCGAAAAACTCAGCCGTATAGAGTGCGTGAGTGAAAAGGCGGATACGGCCTTGTGGTCGCTGTACGACAGTCAGGGAAACCCGATGCCGCTGATGGCGAGAAGTTTTACGACCCCCGGCGTGGCGCAGCAACTGGCATGGAAAACGACCATGCTGGCGCGTAGCGGCACGGTACGCATGCCGGTTGTCTATGGCGTGATGACGCATGAGGAACACCCCGGGCCTGATGTCCTGCTGCTGGAGCGTCTGCGTGGCGTCTCTGTGGAAGCGCCCGCCCGCACGCCTGAGCGCTGGGAGCAGTTGAAGGATCAGATTGTAGAAGGTTTGTTAGCCTGGCATCGACAGGACAGCCGGGGTTGCGTGGGCGCGGTGGATCATACGCAGGAAAATATCTGGCCGTCCTGGTATCGCCAGCGTGTTGAAGTGCTATGGACGACGTTAAACCAGTTCAACAACACCGGGTTAACCATGCAGGATAAACGCATTCTGTTTCGTACCCGGGAGTGCCTGCCTGCGCTGTTTGAAGGATTTAATGATAATTGCGTGCTCATCCACGGCAATTTTAGCCTGCGCAGTATGCTGAAAGACGCCCGCAGCGATCAGCTTCTGGCGATGGTGGGGCCTGGCGTTATGCTGTGGGCGCCACGAGAGTATGAACTGTTTCGGCTGATGGACAATGCGCTGGCGGAAGGGTTGCTCTGGCATTATCTGCAACACGCGCCAGTGGCGGAATCGTTCATCTGGCGGCGTTGGCTTTATGTGTTATGGGACGAAGTCGCGCAGCTGGTCAATACCGGGCGTTTTAGCCGCTCCAACTTTGACCTCGCGACAAAATCACTGCTGCCCTGGCTCGCCTGACGCGCCTTTCAGCCACTGCCAGATGCGCCCCAGCGTTTCATAACCGGCGCGATCGCTATGCATCAACCATACCGGGGAGGGAATTGCTCGCTCCCACGGATTTAACGGTGAATCTATCGCCAGTTGATTGGCTGGCGCAGGCAGCGGATGTAACCCAACATTCTGGAAGAAGATCATGGCGCGCGGTAAGTGGGAGGCGGAAGTGACCAGCAGGAAAGGGGAATCGCCGATGGCCTGTTTCACCGCTTCCGCCTCTTCTTCGGTATCTTTTGGCTGATCCAGCGTGATGATGTCGCTGCGCGGCACACCCAGCGATTGTGCCACTCTTGCACCCGCTTCTGCCGTACTCACGCGATTGGTTTTTGCCGCCGCGCCCGTAAAGATCAGTTTCGATCCCGGATTGACCAGCCAGAGGCGTACGCCTTCGTTCAGACGTGGGAGGCTGTTATTGATCAGATTCGAACTGGGCGCCCACTGGGGGTTCCAGGTGTAGCCGCCGCCCAGTACCACGATATAGTCTACTTTTTGCGTTCCCTGCCAGGTGGGGTAACTGTCTTCAATCGGTTTGAGCAAACGGTCAGCAACAGGTTGCAGGCTTAACAGAAATATTGCCAGCCATCCCAGGCTGATAAACGCCTTCCCGGTTTTCTGAAAGCGGCTAAACCATACCAGCGCCAGCCCCACGCCCATGATGAGCAGCATAAAGGGAAGCGGCAGCAACAGACCGCCAGTCACTTTCTTCAGAGTAAAAAGCATCCTTTTTGGTTCCTTTTTTGACCATACAGCAGGGGATCAGCAGGGATATTACACCAGACAGGTTAAATATCGCCGCGACTATGACAAAATAGCTTCTTTTTAAAAGCACACCTGAGCCAGCCTGTGGAGAGTCCGATGCGGGACCGCAATTTTGATGACATTGCTGAAAAGTTTTCCCGTAACATCTACGGAACCACCAAAGGACAGCTGCGACAGGCGATTCTGTGGCAGGATCTTGATCGGTTGCTGGCGGAATTCGGCGAGCAAAAACTGCACATCCTGGATGCTGGCGGCGGAGAGGGGCAAACGGCCATCAGAATGGCGGAGCGTGGGCACCAGGTTACATTGTGCGATCTGTCCGGCGAGATGATCGCGCGTGCGCAGCAGGCGGCAGAAGCAAAAGGTGTGAGCGGAAACATGCATTTTATACAATGCGCCGTTCAGGATGTCGCTTCGCATTTGGAAACCTCCGCTGATCTGATATTGTTTCATGCTGTGCTGGAGTGGGTGGCGGAACCGGTCGGCGTGTTAGAGACGCTTTGGTCAGTTTTGCGTCCCGGCGGAGCACTGTCGTTAATGTTCTACAATGCTAACGGCCTGTTGATGCATAACATGGTGGCAGGGAACTTTGACTATGTGCAGGTGGGGATGCCAAAACGCAAAAAGCGTACGCTTTCGCCAGACTATCCACGTAAACCCGAGCAGGTTTATCAGTGGCTGGAAGATATTGGCTGGCAGATTACCTGTAAGACCGGCGTACGCGTATTTCATGATTATCTGCGTGAGAAGCATCAACAGCGTGACTGCTATGAGATGTTAGTTGAATTAGAAACGCGTTATTGCCGCCAGGAGCCGTATATTAGCCTTGGCCGCTACATTCATGTCACCGCGCGCAAACCGCAGATGCAAGGATAACTTATGAGTGAATTTTCCCAGACAGTCCCCGAACTGGTTGCCTGGGCCAGAAAAAATGACTTTTCCATCTCTCTGCCGGTAGACCGACTTTCGTTCCTGCTGGCGGTAGCCACGCTGAACGGCGAGCGCCTGGACGGGGAGATGAGTGAAGGCGAACTGGTGGATGCGTTCCGCCATGTCAGTGATGCGTTTGAGCAAACCAGCGAAACCATCGGCGTGCGCGCCAACAACGCGATCAACGATATGGTACGTCAACGTCTGCTGAACCGCTTTACCAGCGAGCAAGCGGAAGGCAACGCCATTTATCGCCTGACGCCGCTCGGGATTGGCATTACCGATTACTACATCCGCCAGCGTGAGTTTTCCACGTTGCGCCTTTCCATGCAGCTATCCATTGTCGCGGGTGAACTGAAGCGGGCGGCGGATGCGGCAGATGAGGGCGGCGACGAATTTCACTGGCATCGCAACGTTTATGCGCCGCTGAAATATTCGGTCGCGGAAATTTTCGACAGCATCGACCTGACCCAGCGCATCATGGATGAGCAGCAGCAGCAGGTAAAAGACGACATTGCGCAGTTGCTGAACAAAGACTGGCGCGCGGCGATTTCGAGTTGCGAACTGCTGCTTTCTGAAACATCCGGCACGCTGCGTGAGTTGCAGGATACGCTCGAAGCAGCTGGCGATAAATTGCAGGCCAATCTGTTACGCATCCAGGACGCCACGATGGCGCATGACGACCTGCATTTTGTGGATCGTCTGGTGTTCGATCTGCAAAGCAAACTCGATCGCATTATTAGCTGGGGTCAGCAATCCATCGACCTGTGGATTGGCTATGACCGACACGTACACAAATTTATCCGTACCGCGATTGATATGGATAAAAACCGCGTCTTTGCCCAGCGACTGCGCCAGTCCATCCAGAGCTATTTTGATGAGCCGTGGGCGCTGACCTATGCCAACGCCGATCGTCTGCTGGATATGCGCGATGAAGAGATGGCGCTGCGCGATGAAGAGGTGACCGGCGAACTGCCGCCGGACCTGGAATATGAAGAATTTAACGAGATCCGCGAACAACTGGCGGCGATCATCGAAGAACAGCTGGCTATCTATAAATCCAGACAAGCCCCACTGGATCTCGGCCTGGTAGTGCGCGAATATCTGGCGCAATACCCACGAGCGCGTCACTTCGACGTGGCGCGTATTGTTATCGATCAGGCGGTACGTCTTGGCGTAGCGCAAGCAGACTTCACCGGACTGCCAGCCAAATGGCAGCCGATTAATGATTACGGAGCCAAGGTACAGGCGCATGTCATTGACAAATATTGAACAAGTGATGCCGGTTAAGCTGGCGCAGGCGCTGGCAAACCCGTTATTTCCGGCGCTGGATAGCGCATTACGCTCCGGCAGACATATCGGTCTGGATGAGCTGGATAATCATGCCTTCCTGATGGATTTCCAGGAGTATCTGGAAGAGTTTTACAGTCGCTATAACGTCGAACTGATTCGCGCGCCGGAGGGTTTTTTCTACCTGCGCCCGCGTTCCACGACGATTATCCCGCGCTCTGTCTTGTCTGAACTGGACATGATGGTGGGTAAAATCCTCTGCTATCTCTATCTCAGCCCGGAGCGGTTGGCGAATGAGGGGATTTTTACCCAGCAGGAACTGTACGATGAGCTGCTCGCTCTGACAGACGAAGCCAAATTGCTGAAACTGGTCAACAACCGCTCAACGGGGTCTGACGTGGATCGTCAGAAACTACAGGAGAAGGTGCGCTCGTCGTTAAACCGTCTGCGTCGCTTAGGGATGGTGTGGTTTATGGGCCATGACAGCAGCAAATTCCGCATCACGGAATCGGTGTTCCGCTTTGGCGCGGATGTGCGTACCGGTGACGATCCGCGTGAAGCGCAGCGTCGCTTAATCCGCGATGGGGAAGCCATGCCGGTTGAAAATCACCTGCAACTCAACGATGAGACCGAAGAGAATCAGCCGGACAGTGGAGAGGAAGAATAATGATTGAACGCGGTAAATTTCGCTCACTAACGCTGATTAACTGGAACGGCTTTTTTGCCCGCACCTTTGACCTCGATGAGCTGGTCACCACGCTATCCGGCGGGAACGGCGCCGGTAAATCCACCACGATGGCGGCGTTCGTCACGGCGCTGATCCCGGACTTAACCTTACTGCATTTCCGTAACACCACGGAAGCCGGGGCCACCAGCGGATCGCGCGATAAAGGCCTGCACGGTAAGCTGAAAGCGGGCGTCTGTTATTCCATGCTCGACGTCCTCAATTCCCGCCATCAGCGTGTTGTGGTGGGAGTACGTTTGCAGCAGGTCGCCGGACGCGATCGCAAAGTTGATATCAAACCGTTTGCCATTCAGGGCTTGCCGATGTCGGTGCAGCCGACGCAGCTGGTGACCGAAACGCTGAACGAGCGCCAGGCGCGCGTGTTGACCCTCGCGGAGCTGAAAGAGAAGCTCGATGCGATGGAAGGCGTGCAGTTTAAGCAGTTTAACTCGATCACCGATTATCACTCACTGATGTTCGATCTGGGCATCATTGCCCGCCGTCTGCGTTCTGCGTCCGATCGCAGCAAGTTCTATCGTCTGATTGAAGCCTCGCTGTACGGCGGGATCTCCAGCGCGATTACCCGTTCCCTGCGTGACTACCTGCTGCCGGAAAATAGCGGCGTGCGTAAAGCGTTCCAGGATATGGAAGCCGCGCTGCGTGAAAACCGTATGACGCTGGAAGCGATCCGCGTAACCCAGTCGGATCGTGACCTGTTCAAGCATTTGATTAGCGAAGCCACTAACTACGTGGCGGCGGACTACATGCGCCATGCCAACGAACGCCGGGTTCATCTGGATAAAGCGCTGGAGTTTCGTCGCGAGCTGTACACATCGCGTAAGCAACTGGCGGCGGAACAGTACAAACACGTCGACATGGCGCGTGAACTGGGCGAGCACAACGGTGCGGAAGGGGATCTGGAAGCGGATTACCAGGCCGCCAGCGACCACCTGAACCTGGTGCAGACCGCGCTGCGTCAGCAGGAGAAGATCGAGCGCTATGAAGCGGATCTCGATGAGTTGCAAATTCGTCTCGAAGAGCAAAATGAAGTGGTGGCTGAAGCCGCCGACATGCAGGAAGAGAACGAAGCCCGTGCGGAAGCCGCCGAGCTGGAAGTGGATGAACTGAAAAGCCAACTGGCGGACTATCAGCAGGCGCTGGATGTGCAGCAGACGCGCGCGATTCAGTACAACCAGGCGATCCAGGCGCTCGACCGCGCCAAAGCGCTTTGTCATCTGCCTGACCTGACGGCGGACAGCGCCGCAGAATGGCTGGAAACGTTCCAGGCGAAAGAGCAGGAAGCAACGGAAAAACTGCTTTCGCTGGAACAGAAAATGAGCGTGGCGCAAACCGCGCACAGTCAGTTTGAACAGGCATATCAGCTGGTGGCCGCCATTAATGGCCCGCTGGCGCGTAATGATGCCTGGAGCGTGGCGCGTGACCTGCTGCGCGAAGGCGTGGAACAGCGTCACCTGGCGGAGCAGGTTCAGCCGCTGCGTATGCGTCTGAGTGAGCTGGAACAGCGCTTGCGCGAACAGCAGGAAGCTGAACGTCTGCTGGCGGAATTCTGTAAACGTCAGGGCAAACATTTCGACATTGATGAGCTGGAAGCGCTGCACCAGGAGCTGGAAGCCCGCATCGCCGCCCTGTCGGATAGCGTTTCTAACGCCCATGAACAGCGTATGACGCTGCGTCAGGAGCAGGAGCAACTCCAGTCCCGCATTCAGCACTTAATGCAGCGCGCCCCGATCTGGCTGGCGGCGCAAAACAGTCTGAATCAGCTGTGCGAACAGAGCGGTGAAGAGTTTACCTCCAGCCAGGAGGTAACCGAGTATCTGCAACAGTTGCTGGAGCGCGAGCGTGAAGCGATTGTAGAGCGTGACGAAGTTGGCGCGCGTAAGAACGCGGTTGACGAAGAGATTGAACGTTTAAGCCAGCCGGGCGGCTCGGAAGACTCGCGTCTGAACGCGCTGGCGGAGCGTTTTGGCGGCGTGTTGCTGTCGGAAATCTATGATGACGTCAGCTTCGAAGACGCGCCGTACTTCTCCGCGCTGTACGGCCCGTCCCGTCATGCTATCGTGGTGCCGGATCTGTCGCTGATCGCCGAACAGCTTGAAGGGCTGACGGATTGCCCGGAAGATCTCTATTTCATCGAAGGGGACCCGCAGTCGTTCGATGACAGCGTCTTCAGCGTTGATGAGCTGGAAAACGCGGTGGTGGTGAAAACCGCCGAGCGTCAGTGGCGTTATTCCCGTTTCCCGACGGTGCCGATCTTTGGTCGCGCCGCGCGTGAAAACCGTATTGAAAGTCTGCATGCTGAGCGCGAAGGGCTGTCTGAACGCTTTGCGACGTTGTCCTTCGACGTGCAGAAAACTCAGCGTCTGCATCAGGCGTTCAGTCGTTTTATCGGCAGCCATCTGGCGGTCGCGTTTGAGGCCGACCCGGAAGCGGAAATTCGCCAATTGAATGGCCGTCGCGTTGAACTGGAACGCGCGCTGGCTACGCATGAAAACGACAACCAGCAGCAGCGTATTCAGTTTGAACAGGCGAAAGAGGGCGTCTCCGCTCTGAACCGCTTACTGCCGCGCCTGAACCTGCTGGCGGACGACACGCTGGCTGACCGCGTGGATGAAATTCAGGAACGTCTGGATGATGCGCAGGAAGCGGCGCGTTTTATACAGCAACACGGTAATCAGTTAGCCAAACTGGAGCCGATCGTCTCGGTTCTGCAAAACGATCCCGAACAGTTTGAGCAACTGAAAGAAGATTACGCATACTCCCAGCAAACGCAGCGGGATGCGCGTCAGCAGGCTTTTGCGCTGACCGAGGTCGTACAGCGTCGGGCGCACTTCAGCTATTCCGACTCGGCCGAAATGCTGAGCGGCAACAGCGATCTGAACGAAAAACTGCGTCAGCGTCTGGAACAGGCGGAAGCCGAGCGTACCCGTGCCCGTGAAGCGTTACGCGGTCATGCCGCGCAACTCAGCCAGTACAATCAGGTTCTGGCCTCACTGAAAAGCTCGTATGACACCAAGAAAGAGCTGCTGGGCGACCTGCAACGTGAATTACAGGATATCGGCGTGCGTGCCGACAGCGGTTCGGAAGAGCGCGCGCGTATCCGCCGTGACGAACTGCATACGCAACTGAGCAATAACCGCTCACGTCGTAACCAGCTGGAAAAAGCGCTGACCTTCTGTGAAGCAGAAATGGATAACCTGACCCGTAGACTGCGCAAGCTGGAACGCGATTATCATGAAATGCGCGAGCAGGTGGTCACCGCGAAAGCCGGGTGGTGCGCGGTGATGCGGATGGTGAAAGATAACGGGGTAGAGCGCCGTCTGCATCGTCGCGAGTTGGCTTATCTGTCGGCAGATGAACTTCGCTCCATGTCGGATAAGGCGTTGGGTGCGTTGCGTCTGGCGGTGGCGGATAATGAACACCTGCGTGATGTATTACGTATGTCGGAAGATCCAAAACGACCGGAACGTAAGATCCAGTTCTTCGTGGCGGTTTACCAGCATCTGCGGGAGCGTATTCGCCAGGATATCATCCGTACCGATGACCCGGTTGAGGCCATCGAACAGATGGAAATTGAGTTGAGTCGCCTGACGGAAGAGCTAACCTCCCGCGAACAGAAGCTGGCGATCAGCTCGCGCAGCGTGGCGAACATTATTCGTAAGACGATTCAGCGCGAACAAAACCGTATTCGTATGCTGAACCAGGGGCTGCAAAACGTCTCATTCGGTCAGGTGAACAGCGTGCGTCTCAACGTTAACGTGCGGGAAACGCATGCGACCTTGCTGGATGTTCTTTCCGAACAGCATGAGCAACATCAGGATCTGTTTAACAGCAACCGCCTGACCTTCTCTGAAGCGCTGGCGAAGCTGTATCAGCGCCTGAATCCGCAGATTGATATGGGGCAGCGTACGCCGCAGACCATTGGCGAGGAGCTGCTGGATTACCGTAACTATCTGGAGATGGAAGTCGAGGTCAACCGTGGTTCAGACGGCTGGCTGCGTGCGGAGTCCGGCGCGCTGTCTACCGGTGAAGCGATTGGTACCGGGATGTCCATTCTGGTGATGGTAGTACAAAGCTGGGAAGACGAAGGCCGCCGCTTGCGCGGAAAAGATATCTCCCCATGCCGCCTGCTGTTCCTTGATGAGGCTGCGCGTCTGGATGCGCGTTCCATCGCGACGCTGTTTGAACTGTGCGAACGTCTGCAAATGCAGCTTATCATCGCAGCGCCGGAAAACATCAGCCCTGAGAAAGGCACCACCTATAAGCTGGTGCGTAAGGTTTTCCACAATACCGAACACGTTCATGTGGTCGGACTGCGTGGCTTCGCCCCACAACTGCCGGAGACCCTACCTGGCACTGGCACCGAAGATGCCTCGTCGCAGGCCGCCGGGTAAGTAAGATGAAGACGGCCTTCGCGCCGTCTTTTTTCATCATAAAATCGATCAATAGAAGTCTGAAAAGCACCTTACACCAGGTGCTTTTTCTTTAAACTTCTTTACATTAGGTTAGGCAAAACCTTTTTGATGTTTATATACTGAAGGTAAGCCTGACGAGTAAGCAGGCTTGCTCGTCATACTTCAGAAGGTATTGGCGTTTTCAGGTTTTTACCCAATGTGAGCGGGCAACCTGGCTATTCAAAGTATGATAAAGAAACAGGGGGCAAGGGATGTTGCTTAACAAAATTTGTAGTCGTCGGCTGTCGGCAATCAGTTTATGCCTGGCCGTAACATTTGCTCCACTGTTCAGTGTGCAGGCCGATGAGCCTGAAATGATTCCTGGCGACAGTTCAGCGACCGTCAGCGAACAGCCTACCGCGTTGTCACAGCCGCAAGCGCAATCGCCTGCGACAGCGGTAATGGCGGGGATTCAGCCGCTGCCGGAGGGGATCTCTGCGGAGAAAGCCCGGGCTGAATTACAATCGCAACTTCCTTCTGGTTATACGCCGGTTTATCTGAATCAACTGGAACTGCTGTATGCCGCCCGCGATATGCAACCAATGTGGGAAAATCGCGATGCGGTGAAAGCGTTTCAGCAGCAGCTGGCGGAAGTGGCCATCGCCGGGTTCCAGCCGCAATTTACCACCTGGGTCGCGCTGCTGACCGACCCGTCAGTCACCGGTCTGGCGCGAGATGCTGTTTTATCCGACGCCATGATGGGCTATCTCCATTTCATCGCCAATATTCCCGTAAAAGGGACGCGCTGGCTGTACAGCGACAAACCTTATGCGCTGGCAACACCGCCGCTTTCGGTGATCAACCAGTGGCAGGTTGCGCTGGACAACGGTCAACTGACGACGTTTGTCGCCAGCCTTGCGCCACAGCATCCGCAATACGCCGCGCTGCATGATTCACTGAAAAAGCTGGTTAGCGACGCTCGTCCCTGGCCACAGTTGACCAGTACCGCGACGTTGCGTCCTGGTCAGTGGAGCAATGATGTGCCTGCGCTGCGTGAGATTTTACAGCGTACCGGTATGCTGGAAGGCGGGCCTAAGATAGCGCTCCCGGGGGATGACGTGGCGGCCGATGTGGTTGTCAGCCCTTCCGCCGTCGCAGTGGAGCCTGCCGCCGTGAAACCTGTCGCCCGGCAATCCACTCAGCGCAGCCAACCCGCTCCGGCAGTCCGTGCGGCTTATGATCGTGAGCTTGTTGATGCGGTGAAACGTTTTCAGACCTGGCAAGGGCTGGGGGCGGATGGCGCTGTCGGCCCGGCGACGCGCGAATGGCTGAATGTGACGCCTGCGCAACGTGCGGGGGTGCTGGCGCTGAATATTCAGCGTTTGCGTTTACTGCCAGGAGAATTATCAACGGGCATTATGGTCAATATTCCGGCCTATTCGCTGGTTTATTACCAGAACGGCAACCAGGTGTTGGCTTCCCGGGTGATTGTTGGCCGCCCCGATCGGAAAACGCCAATGATGAGCAGCGCGCTTAATAACGTGGTGGTGAATCCGCCCTGGAATGTGCCGCCAACGCTGGCCCGAAAAGATATTCTGCCCAAAGTCTGGAATGATCCGGGGTATCTGGAACGCCACGGTTATACCGTTATGCGCGGCTGGAACAGCAAAGAGACGATTAACCCGTGGCAGGTGGACTGGTCGACCATTACGCCATCGAACCTGCCGTTCCGCTTCCAGCAGGCGCCGGGCGCGCACAACTCGCTGGGGCGTTACAAATTTAATATGCCAAGTTCAGACGCGATTTATCTGCACGATACGCCGAATCACAATCTGTTCCAGAAAGATACGCGAGCGCTCAGCTCCGGCTGCGTGCGTGTGAATAAGGCCTCTGAGCTGGCAAATATGCTACTTCAGGATGCTGGCTGGAACGATACGCGGATTTCGGATGCGCTGAAGCAAGGTGATACCCGGTACGTCAACATCCGCCAGAATATTCCAGTGAATCTGTATTACCTGACGGCGTTTGTGGGAGCAGACGGACGCACTCAGTATCGTACAGATATTTACAATTATGATCTGACTGCGCGATCCAGCGCACAAATTGTGTCAAAAGCAGAACAATTAATCAGGTAAATGAAGAAGTTCTGATAAATCTGTTGTCGTAATATTGGTCATCGGCAGGGCTGATTCGCTGCAAGCCCCGCCGTTGCTGGGGATGGGCCACCTTGACGTCGGTTTTTTTGCCAGTTAAGGTGCCCCTCGTGCGCCAGAAGTGCATATTAACGAAAACATTTACCTGTAGACCTGATTATCATGGACAAATTTGACGCTAATCGCCGCAAGTTGCTGGCGTTTGGTGGCGTTGCTCTCGGTGCCGCCATCTTGCCTACGCCAGCATTTGCCACACTCTCCACCCCACGTCCGCGTATTTTGACACTGAACAACCTCCATACCGGAGAGTCAATTAAAGCGGAGTTTTTCGACGGAAGAGCCTATATTCAGGATGAATTAGCAAAACTAAACCATTTTTTCCGTGATTTTCGCGCGAATAAAGTGAAAGCCATCGACCCAGGATTGTTCGATCAGCTCTTCCGCCTGCAAGGCCTTTTAGGCACCCGTAAGCCCGTACAGCTCATCTCGGGTTACCGCTCACTGGATACCAATAACGAACTGCGTGCGCACAGTCGTGGAGTGGCGAAAAAAAGCTACCACACGAAAGGGCAGGCGATGGATTTCCATATTGAAGGCGTTTCGTTAAGTAATATTCGCAAAGCTGCGTTATCTATGCGCGCAGGTGGTGTAGGATACTACCCACGCAGTAACTTTGTGCATATTGACACCGGGCCGGCACGGCACTGGTGATCCGCAGACTTAACGAAACAGGAGCAGTATGAACTATCGTATTATTCCGGTCACCGCATTCTCCCAGAACTGTTCATTGATCTGGTGTGAGCAAACCCGTCTGGCCGCGCTGGTCGATCCCGGCGGCGACGCACAGACCATCAAACAGGAAGTGGACGCCAGCGGCGTGACGTTGATGCAGATCCTGCTTACGCACGGTCATCTCGATCATGTTGGCGCGGCGGCGGAACTGGCGAAGCATTATGGCGTGCCAGTGATCGGCCCGGAAAAAGAAGATGAGTTCTGGCTACAGGGTTTACCGGCGCAAAGTCGCATGTTTGGTCTGGAAGAGTGTCAGCCGCTGACGCCTGACCGTTGGCTGAATGAGGGAGATCGTATTAGCGTAGGGAATGTGACTTTACAGGTGTTGCATTGTCCTGGGCATACGCCGGGCCATATCGTCTTCTTTGATGAGTCTTCACGGCTACTGATTTCCGGTGACGTGATCTTCAAAGGCGGCGTTGGGCGCAGCGATTTCCCGCGTGGCGATCACGCTCAGCTGATTGATTCGATCAAGCGTAAATTATTGCCGTTGGGCGATGATGTGACGTTTATTTCGGGTCATGGGCCGATGTCGACGCTTGGCCATGAGCGGCTGCATAACCCGTTCCTGCAAGATGAAATGCCGGTCTGGTAAATTCTTGTCCGGTCTGCAATGGGAAACCACTGTAGGCCGGGTAAGCGCCAGGCACTACCTGGCGCTATGATACTTACAGTACGGCGACAATGGCTTCGCACAGCGGAGCCATGTTATCCGGCGTCATTCCAGCCACGTTGACGCGACCAGAAGCCACCGCATATACGCCAAACTCTTCACGCAGACGCAGTACCTGCTCTTTCGTCAGGCCGCTGAATGAGAACATGCCATTCTGTTTGGTGATAAAGCTGAAATCGCGATCTGCGCCTTTTTCCTGCAACGTATTGACGAACAACAGACGCATGCGCTGAATACGCTGGCGCATATCGGTCAGTTCCTGTTCCCAGATAGCACGCAGGGCATCGTTGCTCAGGATAGTCGCTACAACGGATGCGCCGTGTGCCGGAGGGTTAGAGTAGTTGGCGCGAATGGCGGATTTCATCTGGCTGAATGCGCGATCAACGGTTTCTGCATCTGCGGCAACCAGCGTACAGGCACCGACACGCTCGTTATACAGGCCAAAGTTTTTAGAGTAGGAACTGGCGACGATCAGCTCTTTATGCAACGCTGCGAACGCACGCAGACCTTCCGCGTCCTCTTCCAGACCGCGAGCAAAACCCTGATAGGCGAAGTCAAACAGCGGCAGCCAGCCTTTTTCGACAGAAAGCTGAGCCAGCGTTTGCCACTGTTCCAGCGTCGGATCGATACCGGTTGGGTTATGGCAGCAGCCATGGAACAGAACGACGTCACCAGCCTGCGCGTTATTGAGGCTTGCCAGCAAGGCATCGAAATCAAGCGCGTGGTTTTCTGCATCGTAATAAGCGTATTCGCACACTTCCAGACCGGCGGAATTAAACACGCCCTTATGGTTTGGCCAGCTTGGATTACTTACCCACACGCGTTTTACCGCCGTATTTTTTGCCAGGAAGTCCGCGGCAACACGGAGCGCGCCAGTACCGCCTGGCGTTTGCGCGGTGCGAGCGCGTTTGTCATTGATCAGCGCGCTACCTTTGCCAAACAGTAATTCCTGCGTGCAACGGCCGAATTCTGGAATACCATCAATACCGAGATAGTTTTTGGTGGTTTCATTTTCCAGTAAATACTGCTCGGCTTTTTTAACGCTGGTTAACACCGGCGTTTTGCCTGTCTCATCTTTATAGACACCGATACCAAGGTTAATTTTTCCGGGACGGTCATCGACACGAAACAGATCGGCCAGGCCCAGAATAGGGTCGGCAGGGGCGGCGGTAATGTTCTCAAACATGACGAGGTTCCATTGTGGTTACAGAAGGGAAATCCGTAATCAGGTTAACGGCAGATTTACAAAATGCCAACTGTTAGTGACAAAAAGCCTGAGTGTTTTTTTAAGACGCCAGATTTTGCTGGCAGACATAAAAAAACAGGACCGAAGTCCTGTTTTTTAGGCATTTAACAAAGAGGTCTGCTGATTAGAACTGGTAAACGATACCTACAGCAACCGTGTCGTCAGAGCCTACGCCCAGTTTGTTGTCAGAATCAATCTGGTTGATGATGTAGTCAACATAGGTGGACATGTTTTTGTTGAAGTAGTAAGTCGCGCCAACTTCTACGTAGTTGACCAGATCTTCGCTACCCACGCCTTCAACGTTTTTGGCTTTGGACTTGGTGTAAGCGATGGACGGACGCAGACCGAAGTCGAACTGATACTGAGCAACTAACAGGATGTCCTGAGTTTTGTTGGCGAAGCCGCCGTCGATAGCCGTGGCGTTACGGGTTTCACCGTAGTTGGCTGCCAGGTAGATATTGTTGGCGTCGTATTTCAGACCAGTAGCCCACTGCTCAGCGGTTTTACCACGACCAGCAAGGCGAGAATCTTGCTGAGCGTTGGTGCGGTCAGCGGCACCGTAAGCACCAACGATACCAAAGCCTTCGAATTCATAGCTCAGAGATGCACCCCAGCCGTCGCCGTTAGAGCGCTGTACGTCGCTGAAGTTACTGGAATCGTCTGCGTTAACAACGTAGTTGCTTGCGCGCTCGTTTTTGCCCAGATACTGAACGCCGAAGTTCAGGCCGTCAACCAGACCGAAGAAGTTGGAGTTACGGTAGGTTGCCACACCGCCAACACGGCCAACGAAGAAGTTATCGCTGTATGCGGTGTCACCACCAAATTCTGGCAGCATATCGGTGTAGCCCAGTGCATCGTAAACGATACCGTAGTTACGACCGTAGTCCAGAGAACCCGCATCGCCGAGTTTCAGACCCGCGAATGCCAGACGGGTTTTGTTGCCTTTCTGAGAGTCAGAACCACCTTCGGATCTGTTACCGCTGAACTGGTATTCCCACTGGCCGTAACCGGTCAGTTGATCGTTAATCTGAGTTTCACCTTTAAAACCCAGACGTGCATAGGTCTGGTCGCCATCACCGCCGTAGCTGTTTTTGCCGTTGTCTTTAGAGAAGTAGTGCAGACCTACCGCTTTACCATAGAGGTCCAGTTTATTGCCATCTTTGTTATACACTTCGGCTGCGTTTGCGGCGCCAGCTGCCAGCAGGGCAGGGATTACCACTGCCAGGATATTACGCTTCATCATTATTTATTACCCTCATTGGTTTTTATATGACACCTGCCACTGCCGCCAATAAATTCTGTCAATAAAAATTTACGGAACTATTGATGAGAGTTTGGTGTCTTTATGTGTCTGACAAGCATCTTTCCATTCAAACCACCGTTTCGCTACCGTGAAAGTGCTACAAAGATAAAGAATTAGTTTCAAAAAGAAAAAATATGTAACTAAATGTTTTATTTTTGGCGCTTTGTGAACGACTTCAAATTTCGGGCCAATTTCAGCCACCATTTCCCATTTTTATTTCTATTTATATGATTTCCTTATGTTTAATTTTTCTAAACATAGCACTTACTGCAAATGTGATTGAACACGGGTGTGATTGATAACTTTTTTCAGACGTCTGGAATGCCGTGCGATTGATTGAAAATTATGCTATCAGGTGAGGGAAAACTAATCCGCAATGATCGGAGGGATTATTTTTTGTACTGAGATGTTGCAATGAAATATCAGGTAACAGGAAGGGGGAGTTGAGGGGCTTGTTTTTAGATTTGTTTACTTCTTATCCATAAAACTTGACATTCTGAGAGAGAAAAAGGCCAGCAAAGCTGGCCTTTTAAAATCAGAAACTGGCGTTACGTGGAGTACGCGGGAACGGAATCACATCACGAACGTTTTGCACGCCGGTGACATAAGCGATCAGACGCTCGAAGCCGAGACCGAAACCTGAATGCGGAACAGTACCGTAGCGGCGCAGATCGCGATACCACCAGTAATCTTCTTTATTCAGGCCCATTTCCGCCATACGGGCATCCAGTACGTCCAGACGCTCTTCACGCTGGGAACCCCCAATGATTTCACCAATGCCCGGCGCCAGAACATCCATTGCCGCCACGGTTTTACCGTCTTCGTTAAGGCGCATATAAAACGCTTTAATGTCTTTCGGGTAGTTTTTCACTACCACTGGCGCTTTAAAGTGCTCTTCTGCCAGATAGCGTTCGTGCTCAGAGGAGAGATCCACACCCCAGTAAACCGGGTTTTCGAATTTCCTACCGCAGTTTTCCAGAATTGTGACCGCATCGGTGTAATCAACCTGGGCGAAGTCCGCATCAATAAAATGTTCCAGACGAGAAATCGCATCTTTATCGACACGCTCGGCGAAGAATTTCATATCATCCGCGCGTTCATCCAGTACGGCTTTGAAGACGTATTTCAGCATCGCTTCGGCAAGGCCAGCTACGTCATTCAGGTTGGCAAAGGCGACTTCCGGCTCCAGCATCCAGAACTCAGCCAGGTGGCGGCTGGTGTTGGAGTTTTCTGCACGGAATGTAGGGCCAAAGGTATAGATTTTGGACAGGGCGCACGCATAGGTTTCGCCGTTCAACTGGCCGGATACGGTCAGGAAGGACTCTTTACCGAAGAAGTCTTTATCAAAATCGACTTTGCCCTGGTCGTTACGCGGCAGGTTTTCCAGATCCAATGTTGATACACGGAACATTTCACCCGCGCCTTCGGTATCGGAGGCGGTAATCAACGGCGTCGAAACCCAGAAGAAACCCTGCTCGTCAAAGAAACGGTGCAGCGCTTGCGCCAGCGTATGGCGCACGCGCGCCACTGCGCCAATCATATTGGTGCGCGGACGCAGGTGCGCGACTTCACGCAGATATTCGATACTGTGGCGTTTCGCCGCCATCGGATAGGTATCAGGATCTTCAACCCAACCGGTTACTTCAACCGTGGTGGCCTGAATTTCAAAACTTTGCCCTTGTCCTGGAGACGCAACGACTTTACCCGTGACGATAACCGAGCAGCCGGTTGTCAGACGCAATACGTCTTCATTGTAATTGGGCAGAGAATTATTAATGACAGCCTGTACAGGATCAAAGCAGGAACCGTCATAAACGGCGAGGAAGGAGATGCCAGCTTTTGAATCTCGGCGGGTACGCACCCATCCGCGCACGGTGACTTCGCTGTCAACGGCTACGCGGCCCTGGAGTACGTCGGCTACAGGCACAACGCTCATAATATTCTCTCTGTTAATAGTCGGAAAAAATAAACACTTGTCCACCCTGCTTGGGGGGATACCTATGTTACCTGGCATCTGCAATCAGACAAGCAGAATTCGCAGCTGGAACGAAAGATTTCGGAAATAAACATGAAAAGGGAAGCAAAGTCGCGATAAGACGCGCTTTCTGTCGACCGGATAGCGGCGCAAGCGCGTTATCCGGCCAACAATGATTAACTGGCTTTCTTTATATGAGGAAGGTCAAAAGCTTTACGTAATGCACGCACAAAAGCTTTGTCATGACAGATTGTTTTCCCCGGGCTGTCTGACAATTTGGCGACCGGTTTGCCGTTACATTCCACCAGTTTGATGACAATATTGAGCGGCTTCACCTGCGGGATATCGCAGGTCAGACGGGTGCCAATACCAAAGCTCAACTGCACGCGTGAAGAGAAGTGACGATAGAGATCGACCGCTTTCTTCAGATCGAGGTTATCTGAGAAGACCAGCGTCTTACTCAGCGGGTCAATGCCCAGCTTCTGGTAATGGGCGATGGCTTTTTCACCCCATTCAACCGGATCGCCAGAATCGTGGCGTAAGCCCTGATAACGCGTGGCAAATTCGGTGCCGAAGTCGCGTAAGAAAGCGTCCATCGTGATGCAGTCCGTCAGCGCGATACCGAGCTGGTTAGGGTATTCATTCAGCCAGGCGGCGAGAGCTGCGCGCTGACTGGTTGCCAGATCCGGGCTGATTTGCTGATGTGCCTGGAACCATTCATGCGCCTGTGTGCCCATAGGCGTAAGCGACAGCCGACGGGCGAGATCGTAGTTACTGGTGCCGACAAACCACGGTTCCTGCTGAAGGCGTTTGACGATGGCCTGCTGCACTTCGCGAGAGAAACGGCGACGGGTGCCGAAATCCATCAGATGGAAGCGGGACATATCGAGATCGGCGGTTAATGCAGAGAAATCGACGAGTTTACTTTCCAGCGCATCAAGCGCCTGCGCCACACCCATTTCCGGCGAGCGGTAACGGTGCACCAGTTCGCTGATCACCGCCAACAGCGGGACTTCCCACATGATGACTTCGCGCCACGGACCGGTTAAGCGGATGTTTAGCTTCCCGTTATCGTTGGTCACGCAGACCTGTTCCGGGTTATAGCGGAAGTCACGTAACCAGTTGAGATAATCAGCTTTAAAGAAGGGCAGGCCGGAGAGCCACTGGAACTCGTCCTCCTGAAGTTGCAGGTGTTGCATTGCATTCACCTGCTCGCGAATAGCGTCGGCGTAAATACCGAGCAGGTCGTCACCACGGCAACGAAATTCAGCCGCTACATGCACATCATAGTAGTGGTGAAAAACGGCTTGCTGCATATGCAACTTATAAGCGTCTGTATCCAGCAACGAGTGCAGAACAGGAGAAGCGAATTGTGTCATAGGTGCGCAGTAGCATCCTCTCACGGGAGCGTTTAGTACAATAAACAACTAAGAAAACCGCTGGAGTATACCTTGTTTAGCGATTTATTGAACCCCGATCACAACATAAGCTGTCTTTGCGGTCGAGTGCATTTCGTGCCGCGTGTTATGAAAATGTAGAACGTATGCTATTAACTCTTTGAATTTAATCACTGTTAGCCCCCGATGCCGCGCCCTGAGGGGCTGGTGGAGACAATGTTCATCCCGCCCCCAATAATCAAATTGATCAGATCGTGAAATATCGACGCGTAAGAATCATCTCATCGTTTGTTTTTTCTTCAAAAATCATTCTGCATTACCGGATAACAGGGCGATTCTATGACTTCTGTCCTTGATTTCATCTGAATCCGTCATGTATCATTTTCGCGATAAAGTATCGCAGAGCCTGTTCGAACCCAGGAAAACCCTCTATTACCTGGGCTTATCAATATTGAATCTTTATTCTCAAAGGCTTAAAGGGTATGAAAACGTGCCCGGCTGATGCTTTTATTACCTGATTATTTATGCGCGACTCACCGCTCCGGCGGGTTCATCGTCAGGCAATTTAACCGTGCTCATCTTGTTTGCCTTTGCCTTGATGGGGTTAAAAATAGCCTTTCGGACTTGTTATATTTTATGAGCGCAATGATTATTTGAGATAAAAACGATGAGTGATATTGATTTTGTTGTTTTATGGGTTGATTCAACCGATGTAGCCTGGCAAGAAAAGTTTACTGAGTTCAAAGGAAAAGGTAGCCACGGTGAGAGAGCTGTCCACCCTGCGCGGTTCAGGGATATGGGTATCTTTAAATATTGGTTCAGATGTGTCGAAAAATATGCGCCATGGGTAAGAAAAGTACATTTGGTTACCTGTGGACAAATTCCGTCATGGATCAATGTTGAACATGAAAAATTAAATATTGTCTTTCATGATGAGTTTATTCCGTCGGAATATTTACCAACGTTCAACTCTAATACGATAGAGCTAAATCTTCATCGGATAAAAGATCTCAGTAATAAATTTGTTTTATTTAATGACGATACGTTCATTACCTCTCCTTTGCGGGAAGATTTTTATTTTGATAATGGCTATCCCAATGACTTCCTCATCATAAAAAAACAATCACCTAAAAATAAAGATGAGATCATAATGAGGTCGTCAGAATTTCTTAATGTCAGTGTTTTAAATACGCATATTAATAAAAAAACAATAATCAAAGAAAACAGACGTAAATACTATAGCTTACGTTATAAAAAAGGTCTGTTGAAAAATTTTATGAACCGCCGTGCAAGTTATTTTGAAGGCTTCTACGGTAAGCATCTTCCGCAGCCATTCCTGAAAAGTACATTCACTGAGATATGGCAGGCCGAAGAGGAGTTGTTGAAAAAATCATCAAGCAAAAGGTTCAGAGAGCCATTATGTTTAACGCAGTATTTATTCAGGTACTGGCAACTGGCCCACGGTAACTTTAATCCTAAGAACCCGGAAGGGCGTGGAGTATATTTCAATTTGTCGTCCAGTAACATAAACGAGGCCATCAAGACGCTGTCAAATGGCACCGCGCAGGCCTGTTTTAATGACACTGAAAAGTTACACGATTTTGAAAAGGTAACGACTACGCTAAGAAATGCCTTTGAAATGAGGCTTGGTCATAAATCAAGTTTTGAGATTTAAGCCTGTGGTTCTCATTGTACTGGCGATGTGACGTTTTCATTTGGCTGGTGGGCGCCTGAACGGCCTCCGTGATTTTAAACGTGACGCCTTTATGTTATAAAAATGTAGCAAAAAGAGTGTTTGTGTCTGAAAAGATGAACATTCTGCATAGCGCGATTTCGACAACAGGAATAGACTGGAGTCGGGACTCTACAAAAGATGCTAAAGGTTTTTTATGACACAACAGCCACAAGCCAAATACCGTCACGACTACCGTGCCCCGGATTACCAGATTACTGACATTGATTTGACCTTTGACCTGGATGCTGAGAAAACCGTCGTTACAGCACTGAGTCAGGCTGTCCGTCATGGCGCATCTGATGCGCCCCTTCGCCTGAGCGGTGAAGATCTGCGACTGGTATCCCTCCATGTAAACGATGCGCCGTGGACCGACTACAAAGAAGAAGAGGGCGAGCTGGTGATCGGCAGCCTGCCCGAGCGCTTTACCCTGCGCATTGTGAATGAGATCAGCCCGGCGGCGAACACGGCGCTGGAAGGCCTGTACCAGTCAGGCGACGCGCTGTGTACGCAGTGTGAAGCGGAAGGTTTCCGCCACATAACCTGGTATCTCGACCGCCCGGATGTGCTGGCGCGGTTTACCACCAAAATCATCGCCGATAAATCCAGATATCCGTTCCTGCTTTCCAACGGCAACCGTATTGCGCAGGGTGAACTGGATAATGGCCGTCACTGGGTGCAGTGGCAGGACCCGTTCCCGAAACCCTGTTACCTGTTTGCGCTGGTGGCGGGTGATTTCGATGTACTGCGCGATACCTTCATCACGCGTTCTGGCCGGGAGGTGGCGCTGGAACTGTACGTTGATCGCGGCAATCTGGACCGTGCGCCGTGGGCGATGACTTCGCTGAAAAATTCCATGAAATGGGATGAAGAGCGTTTCGGCCTGGAGTATGACCTCGACATCTACATGATCGTGGCGGTGGACTTCTTCAATATGGGCGCGATGGAGAATAAAGGTCTGAACGTCTTTAACTCCAAGTATGTGCTGGCCCGCACCGATACGGCGACCGACAAAGATTATCTCGACATTGAGCGCGTTATTGGTCACGAATATTTCCACAACTGGACGGGTAACCGCGTTACCTGCCGCGACTGGTTCCAGTTGAGTCTGAAAGAAGGCCTGACCGTTTTCCGCGACCAGGAATTCAGTTCCGATCTCGGCTCCCGCGCGGTGAACCGCATCAGCAACGTGCGCACCATGCGCGGTCTGCAATTTGCTGAGGACGCCAGCCCAATGGCGCATCCTATCCGCCCGGATAAGGTCATTGAGATGAACAACTTCTACACCCTGACCGTCTACGAGAAGGGCGCGGAAGTGATTCGTATGATCCACACGCTGCTGGGCGAAACGAATTTCCAGAAAGGGATGCAGCTTTATTTTGAGCGTCATGACGGCAGCGCCGCTACCTGTGATGACTTTGTGCAGGCTATGGAGGATGCGTCTAATGTCGATTTGTCTCACTTCCGCCGCTGGTACAGCCAGTCCGGCACGCCGGTTGTCAGCGTACGGGACGACTATAACCCGGAAACGGAACAGTACACGTTGACCATTAGTCAGCGTACGCCTGCGACGGCGGATCAGGCAGAAAAGCAAGCGCTGCATATTCCGTTCGCGATTGAGCTGTACGACAACGAAGGCAACGTTATTCCGTTGCAGAAGGGCGGTCATCCGGTCAATTCCGTGTTGAATGTAACCCAGGCGGAGCAAACCTTTGTCTTTGACAATGTGTATTTCCAGCCGGTGCCAGCACTGCTGTGCGAATTCTCCGCGCCGGTGAAACTGGAGTACAAATGGAGCGATCAGCAACTGACGTTCCTGATGCGTCATTCGCGCAATGACTTCTCACGTTGGGACGCGGCGCAAAGCCTGTTGGCGACGTATATTAAGCTGAACGTTGCGCGCCACCAGCAGGGGCAGCCGCTGTCGCTGCCGGTACATGTGGCGGATGCCTTCCGGGCGGTTCTGCTGGATGAGAAAATCGATCCGGCGCTGGCGGCGGAAATTCTGACGTTGCCTTCGGTGAATGAGATCGCGGAACTGTTCGAGATCATCGATCCGCTGGCGATTGCCGAAGTCCGCGAAGCGTTGACCCGCACGCTGGCGGCGGAACTGGCAGACGAGTTCCTGGCAATCTATAACGCGAATCATCTTGATGAGTACCGCGTTGAACACGCCGACATTGGCAAGCGTACGCTACGCAATGCCTGCCTGCGCTTCCTGGCCTTTGGTGAAACCCACCTGGCGGATACGCTGGTGAGCAAGCAGTACCATGAAGCCAATAATATGACCGATGCGCTGGCGGCGCTGTCGGCGGCGGTCGCGGCGCAATTGCCGTGCCGTGACGCGTTGATGCAGGAGTATGATGATAAGTGGCATCAGGACGGACTGGTCATGGATAAATGGTTTATCCTGCAATCCACCAGCCCGGCGGATAACGTGCTGGAAACGGTGCGTGGCCTCCTGAAGCATCGCTCTTTCAGTATGAGCAACCCGAACCGTATTCGTTCGTTGATTGGCGCATTTGCCGGGAGCAATCCGGCGGCGTTTCATGCTGAAGACGGCAGCGGCTATCAGTTCCTGGTCGAAATGCTGACGGACCTCAACAGCCGTAACCCACAGGTGGCATCACGCCTGATTGAACCGCTGATTCGTCTGAAACGTTACGATGCGAAGCGCCAGGAAAAAATGCGCGCCGCGCTGGAGCAACTGAAAGGGCTGGAAAACCTCTCTGGCGATCTGTTCGAGAAGATTACCAAAGCGTTAGCCTGATAATATTGCCGGATGCGTCCGGCCTACCATTTACGTGTAGGCCGGATAAGCAACTGCGCCATCCGGCATTTTTTAACCGTGCTTGCGTAGCGGAGCCTCATTTTCGCCACGTTGCATCACCCGACCCAACACTTCCGCTTCCAGTTCCGCTAAACGTACCGTCCCCAGACGGCGCGGCCTCGCGATATCCACCGTCAAGTCCAGACCAATTTTCCCGTCCTCGATCAACAGAACCCGATCGGCCATTGCCACGGCCTCGCTGACGTCATGCGTGACCAGCAGCACTGTAAAACCGTGCTCTTGCCATAACGAGACGATCAAATCCTGCATTTCCAGCCGGGTCAGGGCATCCAGCGCGCCGAGAGGTTCATCCAGCAGCAGTAATCCCGGCCGGTGGATCAGCGCGCGGGCCAGCGCGACACGCTGTTTCTGCCCGCCGGACAGCGCCACAGGCCACTCCGCCGCCCGGTTTTCGAGACCGACCGCCGCCAGCGCCTGACGCGCCGCATCCCGCCAGCCGCCTTTCAGACCCAATCCAACATTATCGATCACCGACTTCCACGGCAGCAGGCGCGCATCCTGGAACATCATACGCGTGTCGTCCTGGATCTCGGCCAGCGGCGTTGTTCCGGCAAGCAATTCTCCAGCCGTAGGGGATTCCAGACCGGCCAGCAGACGCAGCAGCGTACTTTTCCCGCCACCGCTGCGTCCAACCACCGCCACAAATTGCCCGGCGGGAATATGCAGATCCAACTGGTTCAGCACCGTGTTGTCAGCATATTGTTTGGTTACCGCGTTGAGCAGTAGCGGCGTTCCCTGATTAAGACGAGCGGTATTCATACGGTTGCCTCTTTCGTGTAATAAGCAGGATTCCAGCGCAGCCAGACGCGCTCTAACAGCTGCGCGCTGACGTCGGCGAGTTTACCGAGCAGGGCATACAAAATAATCGCGACCACGACGATGTCCGTTTGCAGGAATTCCCTGGCGTTCATCGCCAGATAGCCGATCCCGGCGTTCGCCGAAATGGTTTCCGCCACAATCAGCGTCAGCCACATCAACCCGAGCGCAAAACGGACGCCAACCATAATAGAGGGCAGGGCGCCGGGGAGGATCACATGCACAAACAGCGGGAAACCGGATAAGCCATAGCTGCGAGCCATCTCCACCAGACCCCGATCGATATTACGAATCCCATGCCAGGTATTGATATAAATCGGAAACAGCGTTCCCAGCGCTACGAGAAAAATTTTCGCGCTTTCATCGATCCCGAACCATAAAATCACCAGCGGGATCAGCGCCAGGTGCGGCACGTTACGCAGCATTTGTACTGAAGTATCCAGCAGACGTTCTCCCCACCGTGACAAACCGCTGATCAGCCCCAGCGTCAGACCGATAGAACCGCCAATTGAAAAGCCGATGAAAGCGCGCCACGAACTAATGGCCAGATGCTGCCAGAGTTCGCCGCTGGCGGAGAGTGTCCAGAATGCCGCGATCACCCCTTCAGGAGAGGGGAGTATGCGGGTTGACAACCAGCCCATCGAAGAGGCTATTTGCCAGACCGCCACGATGCCCACCGGTAAAAACCAGGGGGCAACGCGCAATAACCATTTGTTTGTGGGCGTTGCCATTGGCGTACTCCTTAACTCTGCGCGGCTTTACGGGGGATAAATTCATTGGCAACCGCTTCGCCTTGCTGATGCAGAGGCTGCGGCTGCGGAATTTCCGGGATGGCGACGTCCAGATGCGGGAACAGCAGTTCGCCCACGTTGTAGGCTTCTTCCAGATGCGGATAACCGGAGAGCACAAAACTGTCGATACCCAGCGCCGCGTACTCATTAATACGTGCGGCGACGGTCGGGCCATCACCCACCAGGGCGGTTCCCGCGCCGCCGCGCACCAGCCCGACGCCTGCCCACAAGTTAGGGCTGATCTCCAGTTGATCACGCTTACCGTTATGCAGCGCGGCCATCCGGTGCTGACCGACAGAATCCGTTCTGGCGAATGCGGCCTGTGCTTTGGCGATCGTATCGTCATCCAGGTGAGCAATCAGGCGATCGGCCGCACGCCAGGCCTCTTCATTGGTTTCACGCACAATGACGTGCAGGCGGATGCCGAAACGGATTTTACGCCCGCGAGCCGCCGCTTTGGCGCGTACCTGTTCAATTTTCTCTTTTACCTGCGCAGGCGGTTCGCCCCAGGTGAGATAGAGATCGACCTGCTCAGCGGCGAGATCCTGCGCGACATCCGATGAACCGCCAAAATAGAGCGGTGGATACGGTTGCTGAATGGCAGGGAAGAACAGTTTTGCGCCACGAACATGAATATGTTTACCGTTGAAGTCCACCGTCTCGCCTTGCAGCAGGCGTCGCCATACCTGCGTAAACTCGGATGAGGCTTCATAGCGTTCGGTGTGGTCAAGGAAGACGCCGTCACCGGCCAGTTCCTGCGGATCGCTACCGGTAACCAGATTAAACAGCGCGCGGCCATTGGAGAGTCTGTCCAGCGTTGCGGCCTGACGGGCGGCAACCGTTGGCGACGTGACGCTTGGGCGCAGGGCGACCAGGAATTTCAGTCGCTGTGTGACCGGAATCATTGAGGCGGCAACCAGCCAGGCGTCTTCGCAGGAACGCCCGGTTGGGATCAATACGCCCGTAAAGCCCAGGCGGTCCGCCGTTTGCGCGATTTGTTGCAGGTAACTGTGATCGACCGGGCGCGAGCCTGCTTCGGTTCCCAGATAATGCCCGTCACCGTGGGTAGGTAAAAACCAGAACATATTCAGGCTCATAATTTTGCTCCTTCTTGTTGAGTGGGCTGCCAGATACGCTGGCGAATATCAATTTTTTTCGGCACCAGACGGTTGTCGTAAAACAGATCGGCGGTTTGCTGCTGCAAGGTAGCGACAGAGGCGCTCACCGGCGTAATGGTGGTTGGCGGGCGATGATCCAGATAGGTGGCAATCACCGGTTCAGGCAATCCCATCGTTTTTGCCAGCAGGGTGATACTTTGTTCACGCTGGCTTATCGTTAACGCATCGGCCTGACTGAAGGTGTCCAGAACGCCCTGAATGAAGCTGCCGTTCTTTTCGGCATAAGGGCGCGCCGCCAGATAGAACGAACCGGTTTGTTTCAGGTCGGTCCCGTCTTTCAGGACGCGAACGCCACCCTGCAACAGCGCAGCGGAATAGTAAGGGTCCCAGATTGCCCACGCATCGACATTCCCTTGCTGGAACGCGGCGCGGGCGTCTGCTGGCGTCAGGTATGTGGCCTGGATATCGGTAAATTTAAGTCCGGCCTGTTGCAGTGCGCGCAGCAGCAGATTGTGCGAACTGGAACCTTTCTGGAAGGCGACTTTGTGTCCTTTCAGATCCGCGACGGTTTTTATCGGACTGTTTTCAGGGACGAGAATGACCTCGGCTTTTGGTTTGGGAGGCTCAACGCCAACATAAACCAGGTCCGCCCCGGCAGCCTGCGCAAAAATAGGGGGGATATCGCCGGTACTGCCGAGATCGATACTGCCGACATTCAATGCCTCCAGCATTTGCGGGCCTGCCGGGAACTCAACCCAGGAGATTTTGGTTTGCGGGTAACGCTTCTCCAGCAGTTGGTGGCTTTTCGCCAGCACCATACTGATGCTGCCTTTCTGATAGCCGATGCGCAGTGCGTCAGGCGCTGACTCTGCCGCGTGTGACCAGGCCGAAAGCGAGAGCAATCCGGCCAGCGCCAGCCATTGAGGACGATGTCTGAAAAATTTAAACATGGGCAACGCCTCGTGGTGAATGAATGACGGGAACCGGCACATCGCGGCGGTGCAACGCTTGCCAGAATGTTTCAAGCGCGCTGTCAAGGCGATGTTGTAAATTAGGGGTGAACTGCGGTTTATGCTGGTAATCAATCACCTGAGAATCGTCGGCAAACACGCCGTGCAGGATCTCTTGTGCTTTCAGCGCGCTCAGCACCGGCTTGAGCGCGTAGTCAACGGCCAGTAAATGGGCGACAGTACCGCCGGTTGCCAGCGGTAATACGGCTTTGCCTTCCAGCGCTCGTTCAGGAAGCAGGTCGAGCAACGTTTTTAACGCCCCGGAATAGGCGGCTTTATAAACCGGCGTTGCGACGATCAGCCCGTCTGCATCCTGTAATTGTTCTATAAATGTTTTTAACGCCGGGCTGTCGAAACGCGCATATAGCAAGTCTTCGGGGTCAAAGTTATGCAAATTCCAGTGGCTGACTTCGACGTCCAGACTGTTCAGTTTTTCCCGGGAATATTCCAGTAACGCACTGGAACGAGAGGGAAAGCGTGGGCTTCCCGCCAGAGTGATGACGCGCATAATCTCAATCTCCCCTTATAACCAATTATTCGATTTTCATTAACATTGATAACAATTTGTGCAGTCTGACAGAGAGATTTTGTTTACCGAAATGATTTATGCGGGATAGAAAAGTTGGAAATTGAATAAAAAGAGGACAACAAGGAAAACGATTGCTATTTATTGCCGCAAGTCAATTCCCTTTTCGCTGGATATCGCACATAATACGCCCCCGGTCTGCACACCGGGAATCCAGGAGAGTTCATGTACTACCCCTTCGTTCGTAAAGCCCTTTTTCAGCTCGATCCAGAGCGCGCTCATGAATTTACGTTTCAGCAATTACGCCGTGTAACAGGCACGCCGCTGGAAGCGCTTGTCCGACAGAAAGTCCCTGCGAAGCCAGTAAGCTGCATGGGGCTGACATTTAAGAATCCGCTCGGCCTTGCTGCGGGTCTGGATAAGGACGGAGAGTGCATCGACGCTCTGGGCGCAATGGGATTCGGATCGATTGAGATCGGAACCGTGACGCCGCGCCCTCAGCCAGGTAACGATAAGCCGCGCCTTTTCCGCCTGGTTGATGCCGAAGGGTTGATCAACCGGATGGGCTTTAATAATTTGGGCGTTGATAACCTGGTAGAGAATGTCAAAAAAGCGCATTTCGACGGTATCCTCGGAATTAATATCGGCAAAAATAAAGATACGCCGGTAGAGAATGGCAAAGATGACTATCTGATTTGTATGGAAAAAATCTATGCATATGCCGGTTATATCGCCATTAATATCTCTTCGCCAAATACCCCAGGGTTACGTACGCTACAATATGGCGAGGCGCTGGATGATTTGCTGACGGCAATTAAAAATAAGCAAAATGATCTCCAGACGATCCACCATAAATATGTTCCGATCGCGGTAAAGATCGCCCCGGATCTTTCTGAGGACGAATTGATCCAGGTGGCCGACAGTTTAGTTCGCCATAATATTGATGGTGTGATTGCGACAAATACGACGCTCGATCGTTCTCTGGTTCAGGGAATGAAAAATTGCGATGAAACGGGTGGTTTAAGCGGTCGACCATTACAGTTAAAAAGTACAGAAATTATTCGCCGACTGTCCCAGGAATTGAAAGGACAGTTACCGATTATTGGCGTCGGCGGGATAGATTCTGTCATCGCGGCGCGTGAGAAGATGGCTGCTGGCGCTACGCTGGTACAAATTTATTCCGGCTTTATTTTTAAAGGCCCGCAACTGATTAAAGAAATCGTTACCCATATTTGATTCTTTTCTCTCATTATCAGACAACCAGGGCTTTATTTCCGGCCCTGGTTGTTTTATATTCCTTCATTGTTGCTTATTTAAACATTTTAGGCTTTGCTTATTAAGGTAATAAACGAAGCGGTGAAAAAGGACATTTTTGCAACAGGGTGATGGAAACGGGAGAGAGTACAATGCGAATTAAACCTGACGATAACTGGCGCTGGTATTATGATGAAGAGCATGACCGAATGATGCTCGATTTAGCCAATGGCATGTTATTTCGCTCGCGCTTTGCTCGCAAAATGCTCACGCCGGATGCATTTTCGCCGTCTGGTTTTTGTGTCGATGATGCCGCGCTCTATTTCTCTTTTGAAGAAAAATGTCGCGATCTCGAATTATCGAAAGAACAAAAAGCGGAACTGGTGCTCAATGCGCTGGTGGCGATCCGTTATCTGAAACCACAGATGCCAAAAAGCTGGCATTTTGTCGCACACGGCGAGATCTGGACGCCAACGGTGGGTGATGCCGCCTGCGTGTGGCTTAGCGATACCGAAGAGCAGGTGAATTTACTGGTGGTTGAGCCGGGTGAAAACGCGGCGCTGTGCCTGCTGGCCCAGCCCGGTGTCGTCGTGGCTGGACGCACTATGCAGCTTGGCGATGCGATTAAGATCATGAACGACAGACTGAAGCCGCAACAGCGACTCGCCAGCTTCAGCCTTGAACAAGCGGTTTAATTTCCCAGCCTGAGCGCGGTTTTTGGCACGCAGCTACAGCTAAGAATCGTTCCGTCATCGTTAATCGCTGATTTTTTCAGCGGACTCACTTCGCCTTCCAGCAGCGTTATCCGGCAACTGCCGCAGATCCCGGCCCGACATGAATAAGGGATGCGGATACCCTGATTCTCCAGTTGTTCAAGCAGCACCTGTTGGTTATTCCCACGAAAGGTTTGCCCCTGCCAGTCGATAGTGACTGTTGTATCAGGCTGTTTTTCCGGCGCCACCGCATCATCAGAATTTGCGGCGCCATAAGGTTTGGCGGGGGCGGTTGCGAGAATGTCAACCTCATCGCCTACGCGAATGACGCCGCTGTTACGCGCAATCAGGTTCTGCCCGAAATCAACATCGCCGTTGTCCTGCGCCGTGCGAAAGGTTTGCAAGGTTGCCAGCGGCTCACCCGTTGGGTGCTTTTGCCCTTTCTCAGGGCTGACGGTGGTGAAAATACAACGGCTGCATGGTTTTGCGACATCAAAGACGACGTCGCCGATACGAATGACCTTCCAGGTGTCTTCTTCCCAGGGCGCCGCGCCGGAAACGACCAGATTGGGGCGAAACTGTTCTATTTTCACGCCAGCCGGGCAACGCTGCTGTAAGTCGCGCAGTGAGGCCTCGTTGGCCAGCAGAAAGGGATAACCATCGGCAAATGACAACGGCACATCGTCGCGGCGTTTGACTCTGCGCGTAAGTTGGGAGCCGACCCAGCGTAATTGCACGTCACGGGAAAAGAATCCGCTTAACCACTGATTTATCGCGTCCGGGGCGATACGGGCAGTAAAATGGTTTCCCCAGACTTCGGTTGGCGCATCCTGCGCGGCGAAATCAGCAAAGCGTACCACCACGCTGCTGCCATCCGGGGCGCTAAGATGTAATCCGTCGTGTAGCGGAGAAGGCGTAAAGCGCACCATTTGCGGAAACTGGCGGGCGGTAATAAAGGTGCCATCAGGTTCAGTAACCATAAAGATACGATCGAAAGCCAGGCCACTGATGTCTGCCAGCGCATGCGTCAGGCCGATGCCGCGCATCGATTTGACCGGATGAATAAAAAGCCGGGTTAACGTCACCACTGTACAGCCCTCGAACGAAAATAAGCTTTCAATCTTATGACATGAGCGCCAGATTAGCTATATAAGCCCCATCCTTCACGCTTGTCGCTGCGAGGCAACGCGAAAGATTTTGTGTATAATGCGCAGCAATTTTCTTAGAGTAAAAGTGACAATATGAATTCTCTGTTTGCCAGTACGGCCCGCGGGCTGGAAGAGCTGTTAAAAACTGAACTTGAAAACCTGGGCGCTGCGGATTGCCAGGTGGTTCAGGGTGGTGTCCATTTTCAGGGCGACACGCGGCTTGTGTACCAGAGTTTAATGTGGAGCCGCCTGGCCTCGCGCATTATGCTGCCGATGGGAGAGTGCAAGGTCTACAGCGATTTAGACCTGTACCTCGGCGTGCAGGCAATCAACTGGACAGAGATTTTTAATCCAGACGCCACCTTTGCCGTACATTTTAGTGGGCTGAACGACACCATTCGCAACAGCCAGTATGGTGCAATGAAAGTAAAGGATGCGATTGTTGATGCGTTCACGCGTAAAAACCTGCCGCGTCCTAATGTCGATCGTGAATCTCCAGATATTCGCGTTAACGTCTGGCTGAACAAAGACACTGCCAGCATTGCCCTCGATCTGAGCGGCGATGGTCTGCACCTGCGCGGCTATCGCGATCGTACCGGTCTGGCACCAATTAAAGAGACGCTGGCGGCGGCCATCGTGATGCGTTCCGGCTGGCAGCCGGGAACGCCGCTGCTCGACCCGATGTGTGGTTCCGGTACGCTGCTGATCGAGGCCGCAATGTGGGCGACCGATCGCGCGCCGGGTCTGCATCGTGGTCACTGGGGCTTTAGCGGCTGGGCGCAGCATGATGAGGCTATCTGGCAGGAAGTCAAAGCAGAAGCGCAAACCCGCGCCCGTAAAGGGCTTGCGGAATATAGCTCGCATTTTTATGGTTCTGACAGCGATGCCCGCGTGATTGAACGTGCGCGCAGCAACGCCCGTCGCGCAGGCATCGGTGAGTTGATTACCTTCGAGGTAAAAGATGTCGCCCAACTGAGCAACCCGCTGCCGAAAGGGCCGTACGGTACGGTAATCAGCAACCCGCCGTATGGTGAGCGTCTGGACAGCGAACCGGCGCTGATTGCGCTGCACAGCCTGCTGGGGCGCACCATGAAAAATCAGTTCGGCGGCTGGAGCCTGTCGCTGTTCAGCGCCTCGCCGGATCTGCTGAACTGCCTGCAACTGCGCGCGGATAAGCAATTCAAAGCCAAAAACGGCCCGCTGGACTGCGTGCAGAAAAACTATCATCTGGCGGAAAAAACGCCAGACAGCAAGCCTGCGACGGTGGCGGAAGATTACGCCAACCGCCTGCGCAAAAATATTAAGAAGCTGGAGAAATGGGCGCGCCAGGAAGGGATCGAATGCTATCGCCTGTATGATGCCGATCTGCCGGAATACAATGTGGCGGTCGATCGCTACGGCGAGTGGGTGGTGATTCAGGAATATGCGCCGCCGAAAACGGTTGATGCGCAGAAAGCGCGTCAGCGTCTGTTCGACATCATCGCCGCCACGCTGTTGGTACTGGAGATGGCGCCGAATAAACTGGTGTTAAAAACCCGTGAGCGGCAGAAAGGCAAAAGCCAGTATCAAAAGATGAACGAGAAAGGTGAGTTCATTGAAGTCAGCGAATATAACGCGCGTTTATGGGTTAACCTGACCGACTATCTTGATACCGGTCTGTTCCTCGATCACCGTATTGCGCGCCGGATGCTGGGTCAGATGAGCAAAGGCAAAGATTTCCTTAACCTGTTCTCCTATACCGGCAGCGCCAGCGTACATGCTGGGCTGGGCGGCGCACGCAGCACCACTACGGTGGACATGTCGCGTACCTATCTGGAGTGGGCTGAACGTAACCTGCGTCTGAACGGGCTGAGCGGCCGTGCGCATCGCCTGATTCAGGCCGATTGCCTGGGCTGGCTGCGTGAGGCGAATGAACAGTTCGATCTGATTTTTATCGATCCGCCGACGTTCTCCAACTCAAAACGGATGGACGAGTCGTTTGATGTGCAGCGCGATCACCTGGTGTTAATGAAAGATCTGAAACGTCTGCTGCGCAAAGGCGGCACGATCATGTTCTCCAACAACAAACGCGGATTCCGTATGGATCTGGACGGCCTGGCGGCGCTGGGACTGAAAGCACAAGAAATTACGCAAAAAACGCTTTCTCAGGACTTTGCCCGTAATCGTCAGATCCACAACTGCTGGCTGATTACCGCAGCCTGAAAGGAAAAGTAAATGTCATTAATCAGTATGCATGGCGCATGGCTGTCGTTTAGCGACGCGCCGCTTCTCGATAACGCAGAGCTGCATATCGAGGATAACGAACGCGTGTGCCTGGTGGGCCGTAATGGCGCCGGGAAGTCAACGCTGATGAAGATCCTCAACCGCGAACAGGGACTGGATGATGGACGCATCATTTATGAGCAGGATCTGATCGTCGCGCGTCTGCAACAGGATCCGCCGCGTAATGTCGAAGGCAGCGTTTATGATTTTGTTGCGGAAGGGATCGAGGAGCAGGCTGAATACCTGAAACGTTACCACGATATTTCCCGCCTGGTGATGACCGACCCCAGCGATAAAAATCTCAATGAGATGGCGCGGGTGCAGGAACAGCTCGACCACCACAACCTGTGGCAACTGGAAAACCGTATTAATGAAGTGCTGGCGCAGCTTGGGCTCGATCCTAACGCGGCGCTCTCTTCGCTTTCCGGCGGCTGGCTGCGTAAAGCGGCGCTGGGCAGGGCGTTGGTCAGCAACCCTCGTGTATTGTTGCTGGATGAGCCGACCAACCACCTGGATATTGAAACGATCGACTGGCTGGAAACGTTCCTGAAATCTTTCAACGGGACGATTATTTTCATTTCCCACGACCGTTCGTTTATCCGCAATATGGCTACCCGCATCGTCGATCTCGATCGCGGCAAACTGGTTTCTTATCCGGGAGATTACGATCAGTATCTGCTGGAGAAAGAAGAAGCCCTGCGCGTGGAAGAGTTACAGAATGCTGAGTTCGATCGCAAACTGGCGCAGGAAGAAGTCTGGATCCGCCAGGGCATTAAAGCGCGCCGTACCCGCAATGAAGGTCGCGTACGTGCTCTGAAAGCGATGCGCCGCGAGCGTAGCGAACGCCGTGAAGTGATGGGGACGGCGAAGATGCAGGTCGAAGAAGCGGCCCGCTCCGGCAAGATTGTTTTCGAAATGGAAAACGTCAGCTATCAGGTTGACGGCAAGCAGCTGGTAAACGATTTCTCCGCGCAGGTGCAGCGTGCCGACAAGATTGCTTTAATTGGCCCTAACGGCTGCGGGAAAACCACGTTGCTGAAACTGATGCTGGGTCAGCTTCAGGCGGACAGCGGACGTATTCATGTCGGCACGAAGCTGGAAGTGGCTTATTTCGATCAGCATCGCGCGGAACTGGATCCCGATAAAACCGTGATGGATAACCTTGCTGAAGGTAAGCAAGAGGTGCTGGTTAACGGTAAGCCGCGTCATGTGCTGGGCTATCTTCAGGACTTCCTGTTCCATCCTAAGCGCGCCATGACGCCGGTTCGCGCCCTGTCTGGCGGAGAACGTAACCGCCTCTTACTGGCGCGTTTGTTCCTGAAACCCAGCAATTTGCTGATTCTCGATGAACCGACTAACGATCTGGACGTTGAAACGCTGGAGCTGCTGGAAGAGTTGATTGACGGCTATCAGGGAACTGTCCTGCTGGTGAGCCATGACCGTCAGTTTGTGGATAACACCGTGACCGAGTGCTGGATCTTCGAGGGCGGCGGTAAGATTGGTCGCTATGTCGGCGGATACCATGATGCGCGTGGTCAGCAGGAACAGCATCTGGCGTTTAAACAACCCGTCGTCAAGAAAACTGAGGAAGTGGTTGCCCCGAAAGCAGAAATTGTAAAGCGCGGCAGTAACAAACTAAGCTATAAACTGCAACGCGAACTGGAACAGCTCCCCCAGTTACTGGAAGAGCTGGAGGTCAAACTGGAAGCGTTGCAGGCGCAGGTGGCGGATGCCGCCTTTTTCAGCCAACCGCATGATCATACGCAAAAAGTTCTGGCCGATTTGAGCCACGCAGAGCAGGAACTTGAACAAGCCTTTGAGCGCTGGGAGTATCTTGAAGCCTTGAAGAATGGCGCATAATTAAAGGAGCGCATATGTGCGAACATCATCATGCTGCGAAGCACATTTTATGCTCGCAATGTGACATGCTGGTGGCGTTGCCCCACCTTGAGCATGGGCAGAAAGCGGCATGTCCAAGATGTGGCACAACGCTGACGACCGAGTGGGACGCGCCAAGGCAGCGTCCCACCGCCTATTCGTTAGTGGCGTTGTTTATGCTGCTGCTTTCCAATCTTTTCCCTTTCGTGAATATGAACGTCGCGGGTGTGAGGAGCGAAGTCACGCTGCTTGAAATCCCCGGCGTCATGTTTTCGGAAAATTACGCCAGCCTTGGCACCTTCTTTTTGCTGTTTGTCCAGCTGGTTCCGGCTTTTTGCCTGGTGACGATATTATTGCTTGTGAATCGTGTCGAATTGCCGCTACGTGTGAAAAAGGTTCTGGCGCGCGTGCTGTTCCAGCTAAAAACCTGGGGAATGGCGGAGATCTTCCTCGCAGGCGTGCTGGTCAGTTTTGTTAAGCTGATGGCTTACGGGGATATCGGGGTTGGAAGCAGTTTTATTCCGTGGTGCTTCTTCTGCATCCTGCAATTGCGCGCGTTTCAGTGCGTCGATCGCCGTTGGTTATGGGACGATATTACGCCGATGCCTGTGCTGGCGCAGCCGCTGAAACCTGGCGTTACCGGCATCCGCCAGGGACTGCGTTCCTGCTCCTGCTGTACGGCCATTCTCCCGGAGAATGAATTAGTGTGTCCGCGCTGTCATGCAAAGGGTCATGTGCGACGCAAAAACAGCCTGCAATGGACGCTGGCCCTGTTATTTACGTCGATCATGCTTTATCTGCCCGCGAATATCATGCCGATCATGATTACCGATTTATTGGGATCGAAGATGCCTTCTACGATCCTCGCCGGGGTCGTTTTGCTCTGGAGTGAAGGGTCTTATCCGGTGGCGGCGGTTATTTTTATTGCCAGTATTATGGTGCCAACGCTAAAAATGATTGCGATTGCCTGGCTGTGCTGGGATGCGAAAGGGCATGGCACACGCGACAGTGAAAGAATGCACCTGATTTATGAGGTGGTGGAATTTGTTGGCCGCTGGTCAATGATTGATGTGTTTGTAATTGCCGTACTCTCTGCGCTGGTGCGCATGGGGGGGTTAATGAATATTTATCCAGCGATGGGTGCATTGATGTTTGCTTTAGTCGTCATTATGACAATGTTTTCTGCGATGACCTTTGATCCGCGTCTGTCGTGGGATCGTGAACCTGAACCAGGCCATGAGGAGTCCTGACAGTATGGAATCTAAAAATGGGGAAGCCAAAGTGCAGAAGGTAAAAAACTGGTCTCCCGTGTGGATATTCCCTATCGTCACTGCGCTGATTGGGGCATGGGTGCTGTTTTATCACTACAGCCATCAGGGGCCTGAAGTCACCTTGATCACCACGAATGCTGAAGGTATTGAAGGCGGTAAGACCACCATCAAGAGCCGTAGCGTGGATGTGGGGGTGGTGGAAAGCGCGACGCTGACCGACGATCTTACGCATGTAGAGATCAAGGCCAGACTGCATTCCGGCATGGAAAAACTGCTGCACAAAGATTCGGTCTTTTGGGTGGTGAAACCGCAGGTCGGGCGTGAAGGGATCAGCGGCTTAGGCACGTTGCTGTCCGGGGCTTATATTGAGTTGCAGCCGGGGACGAAAGGTAACAGGCTGGAGGATTACCAGTTGCTGGATTCCCCACCTCTGGCGCCGCCAGATGCAAAAGGCATCCGCGTTATTCTTGACAGCAAAAAAGCCGGGCAGCTCAGTCCGGGCGATCCGGTGCTTTTCCGTGGCTACCGCGTTGGCTCGGTTGAAACCAGCACCTTCGATCCGCAAAAACGCTCCATCAGCTATCAACTCTTCATTAATGCGCCAAACGATCGCCTGGTGACCAGCAACGTCCGCTTCTGGAAGGACAGCGGTATCGCGGTGGATCTGACTTCCGCCGGTATGCGGGTTGAAATGGGATCGCTAAGCACGCTGTTTGGCGGTGGCGTGAGCTTTGACGTGCCGGAAGGGCTTGAACTGGGGCAGCCGGTTGCGGAAAAAACCGCTTTCAGCCTGTATGACGATCAGCGAAGCATTCAGGATTCGCTGTATACCGACCACATCGACTATCTGATGTTCTTCAAAGATTCGATTCGCGGCCTGCAACCGGGCGCACCGCTGGAGTTCCGCGGGATTCGTCTGGGGACGGTCAGCAAAGTGCCTTTCTTTGCGCCGAATATGCGTCAGGTATTTAACACTGATTACCGTATTCCGGTGCTGGTACGCATTGAGCCGGAACGCCTGAAAGCACAATTGGGTGAAGAGACGGATGTCGGCGCGCATCTGGCCGAACTGCTCAAACGTGGCCTGCGCGGTTCACTGAAAACGGGCAATCTGGTGACTGGCGCGCTGTATGTTGATCTGGACTTCTATCCGAAAGAGCCGCCAATTACGGGCATTCATGAGTTCAACGGTTATCAGATCATCCCGACGGTAAGCGGCGGTCTGGCGCAAATCCAGCAGCGTCTGATGGAAGCGCTGGATAAAATTAATAACCTGCCGCTGAACCCGATGATTCAACAGGCGACCAATACGCTGTCGGAAAGCCAGCGGACGATGAAGCATCTGCAAACCACGCTGGATAATATGAACAAGATTACCTCCAGCCAGTCGATGCAGCAGCTCCCGGCGGATATGCAGAACACCTTGCGCGAACTGAACCGCAGCATGCAGGGCTTCCAGCCTGGCTCCGCGGCGTATAACAAGATGGTGGCGGATATGCAGCGTCTTGATCAGGTTCTCCGCGAACTGCAACCGGTATTGAAAACGCTGAACGAAAAGAGCAACGCGCTGGTATTTGAAGCGAAGGACAAGAAAGATCCAGAGCCGAAGAGGGCGAAACAATGAAAAAGTGGCTAGTGGTGATGATGGCGTTCTGGTTAACGTCATGTAGTAGTAGCGGAGAAAACAAGAGCTACTACCAGCTACCCGTCGCGCAAGGGGGCGTACAGAGTACGGCAAGCCAGGGAAACCGCTTATTGTGGGTGGAACAGGTTTCGGTGCCGGACTACCTGGCGGGCAACGGCGTGGTGTATCAAACCAGTGATGTGCAGTACGTGATTGCGAGTAACAATCTTTGGGCCAGCCCGCTGGACCAGCAGTTGCGCAATACGCTGGTGGCGAATCTGAGCGCCCAGCTTCCGGGCTGGGTGGTTGCCTCACAGCCGCTGGGCAGCGTGCAGGATACGCTTAACGTGACGGTGACGGGATTTCATGGCCGTTATGATGGCAAAGTTATCGTAAGCGGGGAGTGGCTACTGAACCATCAGGGGCAGTTGATTAAGCGCCCATTCCACATCGAAACCGCGCAGCAGCAGGACGGGTATGACGAAATGGTCAAGGTGCTGGCAGCCGCCTGGAATCAGGAAGCCACCGCTATCGCTCAGGCGCTGAAGCAAATACCATAAGTTAAAAATATTGTAAATTTAACCGCTTTCGGCACGTCGCCGGGGGCGGTTTTTTTGTTTTTCTGCCCGGTGAAAATAGCTGTTCTGGCTCACAATTTTTGTACAAATGATTTATTGAGTAGCTCACAAATATGACAATGGCGTGAATTTTGCGCATTGACGGGACAACTTTTTCGCGGTATTCGTTTACTGTGATTGCACATTTCGTAATCACTGTTTTCTTTTCCACCAGACATGAAGATGAGGGAAACGAGGCATGAAGAGACAAAAACGAGATCGCCTGGAACGGGCACATCAACGTGGATATCAGGCCGGCATTGCCGGACGCTCAAAAGAAATGTGTCCCTATCAGACGCTGAATCAGAGGTCGCACTGGCTGGGAGGTTGGCGAGAAGCCATGGCGGACAGGGTAGTAATGGCCTGATTCTGTCTCTTTAGAAAAAAGAAACCTCCGCACTGCGGAGGTTTCGCCTTTTTACAGGCAGGTCAGATAACGTGGTTATGCTGCCATCCGGCAATGACGCCGTGCTTGTGGCAACGCTTATCAGACCTGGAGATGTCCGCGATCAGAACGCTGACGTGTCCTGGAACAGACCTACTTTCAGGTCGTTGGCGGTGTAGATCAGACGGCCATCAACCAGAACTTCGCCATCCGCCAGACCCATGATCAGACGACGGTTAACGATACGTTTAAAGTGAATACGGTAGGTCACTTTCTTCGCGCTTGGCAGAACCTGACCGGTAAATTTCACTTCACCTACGCCCAGCGCACGGCCTTTACCTTCGCCGCCCAGCCAGCCGAGATAGAATCCAACCAACTGCCACATTGCGTCCAGACCCAGGCAGCCCGGCATAACCGGATCGCCGATAAAGTGGCATCCGAAGAACCAGAGATCTGGATTGATATCCAGCTCAGCTTCAACATAACCTTTGTCGAAGTTACCGCCAGTCTCTGTCATTTTGATGACACGGTCCATCATCAGCATGTTTGGTGCCGGCAGTTGTGGGCCTTTAGCGCCAAACAGTTCACCGCGACCAGAGGCAAGAAGGTCTTCTTTTGTATAGGATTCGCGTTTATCTACCATGTTCTCTGTAAGCCTTATTTTATTGAAGCACGCAGGATAGCTAACACGTGTACGCTGAACAAGTCCGATCAGTTCGGTATAAACCAGTTTAGCCAACGTAGCGGCCAGGGAAAACGATGACGTCCTTCCTGTTGTGTAGCCTGGGCAATACGTTCCTGGATGGTCTGCATCAATGTTGTCTGACCTTCGCCATCCCACACCAGATTAAGCAGAAGCGGCAGTGCGTCTGTTACGTCGTCTACTGCCCAGATGCTGAATTTCTCTTCTTCCACGGCCTGCAACAGCGCAGGCTGGAGGCTGAGGTGTCTTACGTTAGCTGCCGGAATAATAACGCCTTGTTTACCCGTCAGTTCACGCTGCTGACAAATTGTGAAAAAGCCTTCAATTTTTTCGTTCAGGCCGCCAACAGGCTGGGCGCGTCCAAACTGATCGACGGAACCGGTAATCGCGATATTTTGATTTACCGGCACATTGGACAGAGCGCTGATCAATGCACACAGTTCTGCCATTGAGGCGCTGTCGCCATCCACTTCACTATAGGACTGTTCAAAGGTCAGCGAGGCGGAGAATGGAATTTGCTGTTCAAGCTGTAGTTCCGACATCAGGAAAGCCTGCATGATCATCATCCCCTTGGCATGAATGTTACCGCCAAGCTCGGCTTTTCGCTCGATGTCCGTGAATTCACCGTCGCCAATATGAACGACGCAGCTGATGCGTGAAGGCTCGCCAAACGCGCGCGGATGGCCGGGAAATTCAATGACGGAAAGAGCGTTAATCTGACCAATGCGCTCGCCTTCCGTTTCAATCAGGATCTGCTCTTGCAGGATTTCGTCCTGCATGCGCTCCGCAAGATAGCCTTCACGCCATTCGCGTTGGGCAAGCATCAGGGCGAGCTGTTCGGCGCTGCATGTCCCGTCTTGGCACAGCGGCGCGGCTTCTCTGAACTGGCGGGAAATCCATAGCGGACACAGTGGAAGCGTGTCCTGTTCTCCCGTGTAGCGAACGGCTTCGCGTACCAGCACTTGCCAGGCATCAGGCGTTGGCGCTGGCAGATTATTGCGTTTAAGCGTGTGCTGAACCCACTGACACCACTGGGTCATGGTTTCGGCATCCACTATTTGCAGATTGTCTTCAAATTCGCTGTAAATCGCCTGTTCAGCCAGTTCCGGCTCCATTTCCTGGAAGTCAGCTAACGATTCACGCTCGCCAACCAATACGACTTTCAGCTTGAGCGGCATAGACGGCACAGAGACCGGCAACGGACGCGACTCGTCAAACGCGACCCAGTCGAATCGGTTATGGCTGACAATCGCCTTCAGACGCATCCACAGCAACGGCTGCGCCAGAAGGGTACGTAAGGAAATCACCAGAACGCCGCCGTTAGCCTGATGCACCAGACCCGGTTGCAGCGTAATTTCGCCGTTAAACTGGCGCAGACAGCCAAACAGCTGTTCGGCTTCAACCCAGTCAGCGCTGACAACCTGCGCCGACGTGGCAAAATTGTCTTCTGCTTTTTCTGCTGCGCGATAACGGATGGTGTGGCCCGAAATTTCGTAATGGCCCCCGGTCAGCTGACCGGCATCGGCTTGCAACGTTCTGGCCGCATCAGAAAGGAGAGTGAGATACTCGGGCTCTTCCGGCGCTTTCGCCAGCATAAAAGAGGACGACGCCCAGGGCTGGAGAAGTTGCTCCAGCGCAAATTGCAGTCGCGGTTGAGTATCGCTGAGTAGGGTGGCGCTTTCGTCAGTAAAGTGTGGCTGTGCAAATATTTCCTGATAACTGTCGGTATCAGGAACCAGATCACGCCATGCAAGTTTCGTAATGGTCAAAGTTGAGGTTTTTTAGTCTGTTGTAAAAAACGCGATTATACCGTAACAGGCAACGCTGCACACGCGGAAAGCGAATGTAAACGTGCAGGATGACGCGTGAGAGTTCACAGGCTGGATATTCTTTTCTTCAGATGCCCAAAAAACTGATATTCTGATAGGAGTTACACGGTAACGTTGAGAGCGCAATGAAATATCAACAACTTGAAAACCTTGAAAGCGGCTGGAAATGGAAGTATCTGGTGAAGAAGCACCGCGAAGGGGAGTTGATTACCCGGTACGTGGAAGCCAGTGCTGCCAAAGAAGCCGTTGATTTGTTGCTAACCCTCGAAAATGAACCGGTTCGGGTAAATGCCTGGATTGAAGAGCATATGAATCCTGCGCTGTTAAACCGTATGAAGCAGACCATACGAGCACGGCGTAAACGACACTTTAATGCCGAGCATCAACATACGCGCAAGAAGTCTATCGATCTGGAGTTTATTGTCTGGCAGCGTCTGGCGGGACTCGCGCAGCGACGTGGCAAAACGCTTTCAGAAACGATTGTGCAGTTGATTGAAGATGCGGAACATAAAGAGAAATATGCCAGCAAGATGTCGACCCTGAAGCAGGATTTGCAGGCATTACTGGGGAAAGAGTAGCGGTTTGTTTCTTCTTTCTTCTGGTTTCAGACGAAAAAAACCCCGCAGTGCGGGGTTTTTTATTAGACGGGAACTTAAGCCTGCGGCTGAGTTACAACGTCTTTAACGCCTTTAACTTCGATCTCAACGCGACGATCCGGGGCCAGGCAGTCGATCAGTGCAGCGCGAGCTTTCACGTTGTCACAGGTGTTGCCAGTAACCGGGTTGGATTCGCCCATACCGCGTGCGGAGATTTTGTCAGCCGGGATACCTTTGGAGATCAGGTAATCAACAACAGACTGAGCACGTTTTTCGGACAGACCCTGGTTGTAAGCGTCGGAACCGATACGGTCAGTGAAGCCCAGAACCACGACGGAACCGTCTTTCGGGTCCAGGTTGCTCAGCTGGCTGTACATCTGATCCAGAGCCTGCTGGCCTTCTGGTTTCAGCGTTGCTTTGTTGAAGTTGAACAGAACGTCAGACTTCAGAGTGAAGTGCTTGGTCTGTACTTCTGGAGCCGGTGCCGGAGCTGGAGCAACCGGAGCTGCTTCTTCCTGCTGGCCGAAACGGTAGGAAACACCAACGCTCAGCAGGCCGTTATCTGGACGACCGCCAACGGTGTTTGCGTCGCCGATGTTGTTAGTCCACTGGTATTCCAGACGGGTAGCGATGTCACGCGTTACAGCGTACTCTACGCCACCAGCGAATACTGGGGAAACACCGGTATCGTGATCTTTGAAGCCAGTGTTGTTCTGAGCGTCTGCGCGCCAAACCATACCACCCAGACGGGTGTAGACATCCAGATCGTCAGTGATCGGATAACCCAGTTTAGCAGTCAGCTGAACGCCCTGAGCTTTGAATGCACCGTTTTGAGTGTTGCCTTTGTATGGCATACGACCTAACCAGTCGTAACCCATTTCAAAACCAACGTACGGGTTTACCTGATAACCACCGAACGCACCGGCACCCAGTTGGCTTTCATGGGTCGGGCCGTTGTTGTCGATCTGGTTGTTGCCAACATCATGGAACTGAGACCAGCCCAGTTTGGCACCAGTGTACCAGGTGTTATCTTTCGGAGCGGCCTGCGCTACGGTAGCGAAACCAGCCAGTGCCACTGCAATCGCGATAGCTGTCTTTTTCATTTTTTGCGCCTCGTTATCATCCAAAATACGCCATGAATATCTCCAACGAGATAACACGGTTAAATCCTTCACCGGGGGATCAGCTCAATAGTTACTCTACCGATATCTGCGGCTTATGCCGAGCACCCCTGGCGATGTAAAGTCTACAACGTAGTTGAAAACTTACAAGTGTGAACTCCGTCAGGCATATGAAAAAAAAAGGCTTGTATACATAATATTTAACATTTCCTGCTGAGAAATCGCTCAGCGAAAATCGCGGAAACCGCTTCTGACAAGCATTCACACACAAAAAGTATTAAGCTTCAGAGCAGATGAAAGAGCAGAAAAAAAATTCCAGGATAAATCCTAATTTCACTCAATGATATAAATTTGAGTGAATTTTTAGCCCGGAATGGTGTCTCGTGGCATGAGCGTGTGCGCTCACAGGACGCATGATAAATCCCATCGCATTTCCCTCATCTGCCGCTTGCGCAAGCCGGGTGTGTTCTTCTTCGCTAAGCTCATCCGCCAGCCAGCCGATAACGACGCTGTAGTTGCCCGTCCGCAATGCGCGAATCATCGACTCCAGCGTATGGCATGGAGAAAGTTGGCTGATCTGCATCACTTTTGTTAAAGGCAGCCCCGCAGATTGAACCCATTCCCGGCTCAGCTTTTGTTGCGGCGTCAGCCAGAGCTGCCAGCGTGATTGCTGACCTAATTGTTGCAGCAGCGGTAAAAGCAGTAATTGCGTCATCATGGGCTGGTCCTCGCGATAGACCACTTCGCTAATAAGCCCGGCGGTGGTGTTCTCTGAAGAGACGCGCGCAATGCTGCCCGCAGTGGAAGAGAACAACGAAGAACGATTTGCATAGCCTGAAGTGTACATAATCAATCCAGCCCTGTGAGTTACTGTATGGATATACAGTAACCCTACCGCCAATAAAGATCAACCCTATTTTCGGAAACAGACTCGCAATTTTTATCTGTTGTCGCCGTAAAAATGAAATTCATCTTGCTCACTGAGAATAAGTTGCCTATTTTCGTCATTAACGGATCTGTTACTGCAAATCATTCTTTTACTTTATGATTTAAAAGGGATTTTATGAAATTACGTTCCTATGACAAGATCTATAAATCACAAGAATATTTAGCCTCTCTGGGCACGGTTCACTATCGTTCGCTGTTTGGTAGCTACAGCCTGACAATCGAGGATACGGTGTTTGCGATGGTGGCTGAGGGAGAGCTATACCTGCGCGCCTGTGAGCAAAGCGTCGCGTACTGCGTGAAGCATTCCCCCGTCTGGTTAACATTTATGAAACGTGGCCGTCCCGTTATGTTGAATTATTACCGGGTGGATGAAAGCTTATGGCGCGATCAACAACAGCTGGTGCTTTTATCGCAGTATTCGCTGGATGCAGCCATAAAAGAAAAACGTACCCGTTTTTCACAACGTCGATTGAAGAATCTGCCAAACGTGACGTTTCATCTGGAGAACCTTCTGCATGAGGCCGGAATTAATGATGAAAACACATTGCGGATACTCGGCGCAAAAATGTGTTGGCTGCGGCTAAGAGAGAGCAATAAGCTGCTGACGGTGAAAACTCTCTATGCGTTAGAAGGGGCAATCGCTGGCGTACATGAAGCGGCGCTCCCGGCGGTACGCCGCCAGGAGCTTGCTGAGTGGGCGCAGTCGCTTACGCCGGAGCACCAGAAGGCGACGGCGTGATTTGCCGCTGTAAACGACCGATCTCAGGCAGTAATGCAATGAGCAGGCCGACTTGTTGCACCACCAGGGGTTCTTTACTGTCTGGTTTTGGCTCCAGGTGCTGAATCCGCTCTTTCAGGCTTGCCAGCTCCTGGTGAACGCGCTGTTCATCGGCGGGTTGATGGTGAAGCGCATCATCGACATAACACACAGCATCATCCAGCAGCGCCAGAACATCCGGGTTGGTGAGCTGTTCGCGATGCGCGCCCAGAGCAGAGATATAGCTGGTAAAGGTATGATTGAGGCAGAGTAACCGAAACGCCGCCTCACGAGTTTCGGCAGTGACATCGGGTTCGCTGGACATATTCGACACCACCGAGGCCAGCTCGGCATCACGGTTGTGGGCGTCACGGCGGGCAATGCGGTAGGCCAGCCGGTTATCACGCCCCTGATGATACTGCTCAAGGATCGCGTCCAGGTAGCGGCAGTTCGCATCCGTGGCCCGTTGCAGGACACACGGCAGGTTACGAAAGCGCCAGTCGGGCCAGATAAAGCTGACGGCGGCCCACGCGATCGCACAGCCGATCAGCGTATCGATCACGCGCGGCAAGGCAACTTCGAAGCCTTCACCCAGCAGGTTAAAACAGAGTAGCACCAGCAGGGTGATGAACATCGTCGCATGGGCATACTGTACGTTTCGAAAAGCAAAAAACAGGACGCCGGTGATGACCAGCAGTATCAACTGGCCTTCAAGCGAGGGGACAAACCACAAGATTGGTATACCAATGGCGACGCCGACCAGCGTCCCGATGACTCTCAGCGCCAGCCGGTGCCGCGTGGCGTTATAGTTAGGCTGGCAGACGAACAGGCTGGTGAGCAGGATCCAGTAACCGTGAGTCATGCCGGTAATCTGGATCAGCGCGTAACCGACGCAGAGCACCAGCGACATACGCACCGCGTGGCGAAATAGCGCTGAATCGGGAGTGAAGTTACGGCTCAGACGTAGCCAGATATCACTGAATCCGTGAGGACTGTCGTCGGCAAGCAGGTTTTCTGATTCGCTGCGCGGCATTGCCTGCGCCTGCTCGGATTCAATCGTCGCCAGTTGCGCATCAATCGCCCGCAGATTGGACAATAAAAAACCCAGTGTTTTGAGTAAGTCAGCGGATGCTCCAGCGGCGCGCATACGTTCGAGCGCCGCATCAATATGGGTAAACGCGCGCTCAAAGTGTGGATCATGCTGATAAGGCGTACGCAGTAATATACAGCGTGAGAGCTGCATACAGGCTTGCCCCTGCATCGACATCAGGCGCTGGAAACGGAACATCACGTCGCTGTGGCGGAAATGATCGCGCAACGTCTGATACTGAATATGCGATGAGCTTGCACGCTCGTGAATATCCTGCGCGACAAAATAGTAGTGCAGCGTGCGACGGGTTCCCCGTTGCCCCCGGTCGCCGCGTAAGCGGGTAAGAAGAGAGACTTTCGTCTGATTCAGCGTCGCCATCAGTTGTCCGTTGGCCAGCGCTAAATCATACAGCGGCGCCTGGCTTTCATCCTCGATATCCGGGTCAAACAAGCGCGACTTCAACTCCAGGTAGCGTGCCAGCTGTTCGTAGCTGCGCGCCAGATTATCCTGTAAGGGGCGAATCGGGAAGAGCAGATGCCCGGTCAGCGTCAGCAGGTTGTACCATACGGCGCCAGCAAGGAGCAGAATGGGCTGTTGATACCACTGGTCGTAAAGCGAGGTGCCCAGCATCGTGTAAATAGCGATAAGCAGCGCCCCGAAAGCAATGGTGGCGTAACGCTGCCCTAAACCGCCGAGCAGAATGAATCCGCTGGTAGAGAGCGTTAATCCAATCGCGAACAGCCACGGCCAGGGAAAGAGCAGTTCCACGGAAGCGGAGGCGATAAAAAAACAGATTAATGTGATGATTAAATTGCGTAGACGCCCGGTGAGACGATCATCCAGATCGGTCAGGGCGGCGGCGACCATACCGAGCGTTAACGGTATGGTGAGTTTGACATCGCCCAGCCACCAGGGCAGGGCCGTTGTGCCGCACAGCGCGATAAAAATGCGAACGTAATACAGCCAGGTGCTGTTCCAGGTATAGCGTTTGAGCAAGGGACTTAACATAAAGGCCATCAGTCCTGATTACTCAAAGCGGCGACGCGCACTGGCTTCACGCGCCGCGCGAGCTGTCTCTACGGAAACCACGCGGCGTCCTACCGGCCAGAGCGCAATGGCGGCGATTTTAAAATTCGCGATGCCGACGGGAATGCCGATGATCGTAATGCATTGCGCAATGCCGGAGGCGATGTGCATCAGGCAGAGCCACCAGCCAAAGACGATCAGCCAGAAAACATTGAGTACCGTACCGCCGGTATTCAACAGCGTGCTTTTTCCTGCCGGGTTCAGCTCGTCAACATGAACGGCCTCATTGCCGTAGGGAAGCAGCGAAAGTTTTGTAATCTCCCAGCATGAGCGGGTTAACGGTAATGTGAAAATGAGCACGATGCTGACGAGTGTGGCCAGCAGCCAGGCCAGAGTGGTGGCAAAACCACCCAATACAAAATTTAAAATATTCAGAACAGTACGCATAAACCCTCGGCTAACTCTGGTTTTCTGTGATTGCAGGCAATTGTAACGTTTTTTTGGGCTGGAGCACGTTTTCTCTGGCGGTTACACTGACAAGAAATACTCTTCGTCTGGATTCGCTGAGTCATGGAACTGAAAGCAACTTCTCTTGGAAAACGTCTGGCGCAACACCCGTACGATCGGGCCGTTATTCTCAATGCCGGTATTAAAGTCTCGGGCGATCGCCACGAGTATCTTATTCCATTCAATCAGTTACTGGCTATTCATTGTAAACGGGGACTGGTGTGGGGGGAGCTTGAGTTTGTCCTCCCGGATGACAAAGTGGTGCGTCTGCACGGTACTGAATGGGCAGAGACGCAGCGTTTTCATCACTACCTGGATGCGCACTGGCAGCGCTGGAGCCAGGAGATGAGCGAGGTGGCGGCCCGGGTTTTACAGGAACAACGGGATCTTATTGCCGAGCGAACCGGAGAAAAACGGTGGTTAACGCGCGAGCAAACGTCAGGATTACAGCAACACATTCGCCGCGCTTTTGCTGCGTTACCGCTGCCGGTTAATCGCCTGGAGGAGTTTGAGAACTGCCGCGATGCCTGGCGTAGCTGTCTGGCATGGTTGAACGATATCGAGGGATGCCGCCAGCAGCATAACCAGGCCTATACCGAGGTGATGCTGACGGAATATGCCGACTTCTTTCAGAACATTGAGTCCTCGCCGCTGAATCCGGCGCAGGCCAGAGCAGTGGTCAATGGTGAACATGCTTTGCTGGTGCTTGCGGGAGCCGGGAGCGGTAAGACGTCTGTGCTGGTCGCGCGCGCAGGCTGGCTGTTAGCCAGGGGAGAAGCGGCGGCTGAGCAAATTCTGCTGCTGGCCTTTGGCCGCAAGGCCGCAGAAGAGATGGACGAACGTATTCGTGAAAGATTGCATACGGACGCGATCGCCGCCCGTACGTTTCACGCCCTGGCGCTGCATATCATTCAGCAGGGGAGTAAGAAAGTCCCGACCATCAGCAAACTGGAAAACGACGCTGCCGCGCGACATAAACTGTTTATCAAAACCTGGCGTCAACAGTGCAGCGAGAAAAAAGCGCAGGCGAAAGGGTGGCGGCAGTGGCTGGAAGAGGAAATGCAATGGCCGCTGCCTGAGGGCAATTTCTGGGATGATGAAAAGCTACAGCGCCGTCTGGCCTCCCGGCTGGACCGTTGGGTGAGCCTGATGCGAATGCATGGCGGCGCTCAGGCTGAGATGATCGCCAGTGCGCCTGAGGAGATTCGCGATCTGTTCAGTAAGCGCATCAAATTGATGGCGCCGTTGCTGAAAGCGTGGAAAGGCGCGCTGAAAGAGGAAAACGCCGTCGATTTCTCCGGGCTTATCCACCAGGCGATCGTTATCCTGGAAAAGGGGCGTTTTATCAGTCCCTGGAAACATATTCTGGTGGACGAATTTCAGGATATCTCCCCGCAGCGTGCGGCATTGCTGGCGGCGCTGCGCAAACAAAATTCGCATACCACGCTGTTTGCCGTTGGCGATGACTGGCAGGCGATTTACCGTTTCAGCGGGGCGCAGCTCTCTTTAACGACCGCGTTTCATCACACTTTTGGCGAGGGCGATCGCTGTGACCTCGATACAACCTACCGTTTTAACGGGCGCATTGGCGAAATCGCCAATCGTTTTATCCAACAAAATCCGCATCAGCTCAAAAAGCCGCTTAACAGTCTGACGGCGGGCGATAAGAAAGCGGTAACGTTACTGGATGAAAACCAGCTGGATGCCTTGCTGGATAAGCTTTCAGGATATGCGAAAGAGGATGAGCGCATTCTGGTGCTGGCGCGCTACCACCATCTGAAACCAGCCAGTCTTGAAAAAGCGGCGACCCGCTGGCCTAAGCTGCAACTGGATTTTATGACCATCCATGCCAGTAAGGGTCAGCAGGCTGACTATGTGATTATTGTCGGGTTACAGGAAGGCAGTGATGGTTTCCCGGCGCCTGCGCGCGAGTCGATTATGGAAGAAGCATTACTGCCGCAGGTGGAGGATTTCCCGGATGCGGAAGAGCGGCGACTGCTGTATGTGGCGCTGACGCGCGCCCGGCATCGGGTCTGGTTGTTATTTAACAAAGAGAATCCGTCGCGCTTTGTGGACGATCTTAAGCATCTGGACGTGCCGGTGGCGAGGAAGCCTTAAGAGCAGGCGGCTTGTGCCGCCTGTGGGAGCGTTATTTCAGGCGTTCAGCCAGGTAACGTTGATAATCCGGGATCAGGATATCCACGGCATCGTTAAAATGGGGAGACTGGACAATAAAGTCAGCCGTAGACGCGTTGGTGGCGACCGGAATGTTCCACACCGTAGCCAGACGCAGGAGCGCCTTCACATCTGGATCGTGCGGAACGGCATTGAGCGGGTCCCAGAAGAAAATCAGCACATCAATCTTCCCTTCAGAGATCAGGGCGCCGACCTGCTGATCGCCGCCCATCGGGCCGCTCAGCATCGCGTTAACGTTCATACCCGTGGCGCGTTGAATTAAGTTTCCGGTTGTGCCTGTGGCATAAAGCTCGTGCTTTTCCAGCAGCGGCTGGTGGCGTTCCACCCAGCTCATTAACATCTGTTTGCAGTGGTCGTGCGCCACCAGAGCAATGTGTTTGCGTGCAGGCAAGGTGCGAGTCGTCAGTTCCATAGTTCAATTCCGTAGTTAACCTTGCTACAGAGTACTGGAAGCGCTTGACGCTGCAAGAGAAAGACGAAAAAAATGCGCGCCGACTCGTCATACTCGCCAGCGTCGACATAAAATGTCAGGAGGGCGGTTGTTTTTCCGCCCATTGCAGGAAGTTATTACGCGTTTGCGGATCGGCTTGTTTGAACCAGTATTTGAGTCGCTGCTCCGTGAGTGCCTGAGACTGCGGCGGAACGGCGTCCAGCTCAGAGATCCCGGAAAGCAGCGTGCTGTCATCGGCCATCATCGTGGCGAACTGCGGCAAGGAGGCGCGTTTATCGGCTTTGTTGTAGCGCTCAGTTTCGGTTTCGTAATCAATGATTTTGGCGGTCGAGGTGATTGCCAGAATATCCAGTTTGACCGGAATCGGCATTGCGTCGCCGTCCAGCAGTTCCAGACGCGGCGTGGTGGAAAAATGCGCGGCTTCTCGTTCGGTTTCCAGATGCGGAAGATGAAAATTGACCTGGCTGATGAGTTGCGTGTTAAAGCTGATCACCAGCGGGGGAGAAATGTAGAGTCGTTCCTCGTGGCTGGACAGGCGAATGGTCTTCTCAACGCGAAACACAAGCTGATGCGGGCCATTGTCCAGTTCGATGCTGTCCGCGCCGCGCAGCAATGAACTGGAGACTTTTTTGCCGTCTAACACTAAAAGGTCAATGTCATTTGAAAGACGAAGGGTCGTGGCAAAGGCGGTTACCGGCAAATACAGAACGAATAACATGGTTATAATGCCGGTTTTCATAGGGTTCTCCTGTCCAAAAACCGCCCGGTTAATAATGTATCAAAATTTTTCGCTAATCATGTTTACTAACATATAGACATATTTTTAGCTTTTGCTCTCATACGTCCGTATGGGATGAATGGTTGCAATGTCAGGTTTGTCGTACACTTTGCAAAACAGCCTGGAGAAAGATGATGAAAGAGACCGATATCGCTGGCATTTTGACGTCCACGCGTACCATCGCGCTGGTGGGGGCAAGTGATAAGCCCGAGCGCCCAAGTTACCGTGTGATGAAATATTTACTCGACCAGGGCTACCACGTTATTCCTGTCTCGCCGAAGGTGGCCGGAACCACGTTGTTGGGGCAGAAAGGCTATGCGAAGCTGACTGACATACCGGAAAGGGTCGATATGGTTGATGTCTTCCGTAATTCAGAAGCCGCATGGGGCGTCGCGCAGGAAGCTATCGCCATTGGCGCGAGGACCTTATGGATGCAACTGGGCGTAATTAATGAGCAGGCTGCCGTGCTGGCGCGAAATGCGGGATTGAAAGTCGTGATGGATCGCTGTCCGGCAATAGAGATTCCGCGTTTAGGGCTGGCGAAATAAGGGCTCAGACATAGCGTGTAAGCCCGATAAGCGTCGCGCTATCGGGCATTTTACGTTGAATCAGTTGCGCAGACGCGGCGCTTGCAGCTGTTTGCGAATAGTGCGCGCCAGTTCATCCATCGAGGGTTGCTCGGGATGCTCATCTTGCGTTTCACTGCTTAACTGGGCTTCAGCCAGATAGGTATGTACAGGCTGGCCTTCATCATCTTCCATCACCACGTGATACCAGGGAGCGGCGCGAAGTTCGTCGTTAACCGCCAGCTCATCAGGTGACGGTTCATCAAGCGAATATTCCGGGTCGATATCCACGACCACTCCGAGGTAACCTAACAGGGAATGGCGGACCTGCTGGCCGATACCGAATTTGCTGGCAATCATAGTCACCTCCCGGGAAATAGATACTCTCAATATGAGGGTAACATTCCACTTTTCAAGTTACATGACGCGACAGGCAAACCCTTTCAGATACAGCCCTTCCGGGTAGGTAGCGATCACCGGATGATCGGCAGCCTGACGGAACTGCTCTATAAATTGTACATCACGACCGGCATCTATTGCGGCATCTGCAATGATTTTCTGAAATAAATCTGTGGTCATCAGGCCGGAACAGGAGAACGTTAACAGCACGCCGCCCGGATTCAACAACTGGATAGCCAGCATGTTGATATCTTTATAGCCGCGACAGGCCCCCATCAGCTGGCTTTTATTTTCGACGAACTTCGGCGGGTCCATCACGATGACGTCGAATTTCTCTCCACGATCGCGATAGGTGCGCAGCAGTTTGAACACATCGTCACGCACAAACTCGGCTTTGCTCAGATCCAGTTTGTTCAGCTCAACGTTTTGCTTCGCGATATCCAGCGCTTCCTGCGATGTATCAACGCTCACCACCTGACGGCAACCACCCATCAGTGCTGACACGGCAAATCCGCCGGTATAGGAGAAGCAGTTCAGCACGCGCTGGTTTTCCACATAGCGACGCGTCGCCAGGCGGCTGTCACGTTGATCGAGGTAATAGCCTGTCTTATGACCCCCCTGAATATCCACCAGCAGCTTCATGCCATGCTCTTCGATGGGCAGCAGGGCAGGCGGCAGTTCGCCGGTGACGGGCCCCTGGGTGAGTTCCATCCCCTCTTTTTTACGCACGGCGACGTCGCTGCGGTCGTAGATCGCACATTCGGGATACTGCGTTTGCAACGCGCTGATCAGCGCGGCGCGTTGATATTCCGCGCCAGCGCTCAATAGTTGCAGAACCAGGAAGTTACCGAAGCGGTCGATAGTGATGCCCGGCAAGCCATCGGATTCACCGGCTATCAGACGGTAGCTGTCCAGCCCGTCTTTTTTCGCCAGCCAGTCGCGCCACTGTTGCGCCTGGTGCAGACGACGAGTGAAGAACGCAATGTCGATGGATTCCGCCTGATCGAATGTCCAGACGCGTGCACGAATTTGCGAAGCGGGAGAATAGGCGCCGCGCGCTAACCATTTACCCTGATGGTCAACAATATCGATGGTTTCACCGAGGCTGGCTTTACCTTCCATTCGGGCTACGGCACCGGAAAAGACCCACGGATGGCGACGAAGTAAAGATTTTTCGCGCCCTTTGGCTAACACTAAACGTACACTCATAATTTGCTATTCTGTCGAATCAAAGAAATGGGCGCCATTGTCCTGAGTTTTGCGAGGATTTGCAACGCGCCCCGCGATGATAAGGAGCACAATAATGTCGAAAGTTTGCATAATCGCCTGGGTACACGGTCGGGTTCAGGGCGTTGGTTTTCGCTATACCACGCAGCATGAAGCGCAGCGTCTGGGGCTGACGGGCTATGCGCGCAATCTGGATGATGGAAGCGTGGAGGTGGTGGCCTGTGGCGAAAGTGAACAGGTGGACAAACTGATGAAGTGGCTGAAGGATGGTGGGCCACGTAGCGCCAGGGTAGAAAGGGTTCTGAGTGAGCCACATCGCCCTGGCGAGGAGTTAACAGGTTTCCGTATCCGCTATTAAATACATTTCACCGGTTTAGGCAGGCCAGCAATCTTCGTTGCCTGCTTTGCCGGGCCTTTCGGAAACAGGCGATACAGGTAGCGGCTGTTGCCTTTTTCTTCGCCAAACTTATTCGCCATTGCTTTCACCAGCATGCGGATGGCCGGAGACGTATTAAACTCCAGGTAGAAATCACGCACAAAACGCACCACTTCCCAGTGTTCAGGAGAGAGGGCAATACCTTCCTTTTCAGCAATCGCGACTGCCAGAGGCTCGCTCCATTCCGCCGTCTCTTTTAAATAGCCTTCGCTATCCGTACTGATTTCTTTGCCTTCAAAGATCAACATAAATTCTTCACAGCGTTAGTCAAACTGGCGCCAGTTTACCAAAAAACAAAGCCCCGCATAAGCGGGGCTTGGTTAATGCGTTCTTATATCTTAATCGCGGCTGGCGAAGCCCAGAATGCTCAGCAGGCTGACGAAGATATTGTACAGCGAGACATACAGGCTGACCGTTGCGCGAATGTAGTTCGTCTCACCGCCACGGATGATGTTGCTGGTCTCGAACAGGATTGCCCCGGAAGAGATCAGGATAAACACCGCGCTGATGGCCAGATGCAGCGCAGGCAGTTGCAGGAAGATATTCGCAACCATGCCAATCAGCACCACAACGATACCCGCCATCAGCATACCGCCCAGGAAGGACATATCTTTACGCGTTGTCAGTACATAAGCGGAGCAGCAGAAGAAGACCAGTGCCGTACCGCCCAGCGCCATGCCGATAACATCGCCCATACCCGCTGAGAGGTAGGCGTTGAGAATCGGGCCAAGAATGTAGCCCAGGAAGCCGGTAAAGGCGAACGCCGACAGGATACCGGTGGGTTTATTCGCCGTTTTATAGGTCAGGAACATCAGACCGTACATGCCTACCAGCGTCAGAATGAGACCCGGAGACGGCAGCATCAGTACCGTACTGGCGGTGGCGGTGATCGCAGAGAACGCCAGCGTCAGGCTCAGCAGGAAATAGGTATTGCGCAGCACTTTATGGGTGCTGAGTAGCGATGTGCGGTCGCGTGAAGAAGTAATAATACGATCCATGAGTCACTCTCTTATGACAGATGTAGTTAGCGAAAGAGGATAATAAAACCGCTGATAATCACACAGCGGTTTTACCCATCTTTACGCATTTGATCTCTAACAGGTTAAGCATGTTATTTCAGGCGTTGTCGCGAAACCCACTCGACATAAAACGTGACGGGGGAGAAGAGGCGGCAGTAAAGGTTGATGATGAGCGCATAATAAAAGAGGCGCAACGGAACATTTGCCGCCGGGCCTCTTTTTTATGCTGAATAAATGGTCAATTTGTTGTTATTTCAGGCTATTAACAGCTTTTTGACTGTTTTTCAGGCAAACGAACACATTCGGGCTTTACACGGCGCATCGGGATGTTTATAGTGCGCCTCATTCCGGAAGTGTGGCCGAGCGGTTGAAGGCACCGGTCTTGAAAACCGGCGACCCGAAAGGGTTCCAGAGTTCGAATCTCTGCGCTTCCGCCAGATTAAACAAGGGGTTACCGAAAGGTAGCCCCTTTGTTTTTGTGTCAAAAAATATCGTATCCCGCTTCTTTCAGATCATGCCGAACCCCGGATAACAAAAGCTATCCGGGATTTTCTTTTCCCTGGTGTGGGCGATTATTGTGCGTCGGCCAGTGTTAAAGGGGCGTCTTCCTGCTGAGTGTTCTTACGCTGTTGCTCAAGTTCCAGCGCGCCGCGATGAGAGAGATAGCAGAACAGAATGCAGCAGACGATCCCGCCCATCAGCAGATAGAAACCGCCGTGCCAGCCCATTTTATCCACCATCACGCCAAACAGGCTGGTGCCTAACGAGGCGCCAAAGATGTAGCTCATAAATCCGCGTAAGCCAACGGCTGAACCTACGGCAAAGCTGGGAACAATTTCCATCGTCTGGACGGAGGCCAGAAACTGCGGGACGTAAATCAGGCAGCCAACAATCGCCGCGAAAACCGTCACCATCAGCAGAGATTCACTTTTCCAGTAACCGATCAGGCAGACGAAGATCAGCGCCATACAGATCATGGCTAACGGCATCCGACGCCCTTTGAACAGTTTGTCGGAGAGCCAGCCGGCCAGTAGGGTAGAAGGAATGGCCGCCCATTCAAAAAACAGGAAAGCGACGCTCATCTGTTCCTTGGAAAAATGTTTCACCGTCAGCAGGTAGATAGGCAACCAGTTGATCATGCCGAAGCGCACCATATAGACGAACACGTCCACAAGGGAGACATACCAGGCGTTTTTGTTACGCAGCACGTACGTGCAGAAGATCTGGAATGCGCTCATGTTCTCCGGCGCTTTTACGGCGTGTCTGGTCTTTAGCACCACTTTCTCTTCCGGCATCATCTCTTCCAGCGCAGGCAGACCCTCCTCACGCGGCGAGCCTTTACCAAGCAGCAGTACAATCAGGGCGAAAACCACCGCCACGCAGGCCGGAACAATGTAGCTGGCGCTCTGCCAGTGTTCACTGCCGAGGATTGCAAACGCGGCACCTACGATCGGGGCGACAATCCCGCCGCCAACGTTATGCGAAATGTTCCAGAACGCCCCCACACGTCCACGCTCCCGACGCGGGAACCAGTTAGCGATAGTGATAAAAGAGGGGCCGACGCCCATCCCCTGAAACAGGCCGTTCAGGACAACCAGCGCAGCGAAGATCCAGAATGCGGTGCTGAACCCCAATCCGACGTTTACGATAGCGCACAGCACCAGGCCGCAGGCCATAAAGACTTTCGGGCTGGCTTTATCTGCGAGGCTGCTCATGACGCCTTTGCTGATTCCGTACGCAATGAGCATACAGCTACTGAGCAAACCGATCTGCGTGGCGCTCAGGTCTAACTGTTCTTTCAGGTAAGGCGTGGATAATGTGAAGTTATTGCGCACAATATAGTACGCCAGATAGCCCAGAAATACGCTAAGCAGCGCCTGCATACGGTATCGACCATAAGTTGCCTGAATTTTCTCAGCAGGAACTTTATTCGCCGATGGCCCTGTTTTAAATATTGATAACATGTCGTCACCTGTATTTTATATTGGTATGAACATCAGGAGTATTCGGCATGAAGAGTGAAATAAGCGGCCATGAAACTCAAGTCGATGAAATGTGTCAAAATTGACTCAAAATGATGAATTGAAAGGTTATTTTTGACACGTTTTGAATGAGTGAAATGCGGCGTAATTAATCAGGCGCTGAATTTATGTCTGGCTTGTGCGGATATTAACAAATTCCACATTCATTATCTGGTAATCTTTGCTGGTATTTTCGGATGCCAGCACGAATATTTTTACGATAGTGGTTATTCATCCGCTAATCGTCACAAACGGGTAAGTTTTGTCTCAACGCTATTTTTTCGATATCTCAATATTTATGAACGGGATCACAAACATGTTTCTTCGTCGGGGCGGGATGGTTAGCAAAACGTTCGCGTTGCTGCTGCTGACCGCGTTGTTCAGACCCTGTGCGGCGCAAAGCAATGAACTGGTGATGGCGACAACATTTTCCCCCAGCGCCACCGCGTGGATTATCCAGCGCTGGCAGACGGAGCCGGGGTCGGTGATGATTCGCACGCTCAATCGCACCAGCGCCTCGCTGGAACAGTTGCTTGATACGGCAAATGCAGAAAACGTTGATCTGATTCTGACCTCGTCGCCGATGTTGCTTCAGCATCTTCAGGAACATCAAAAACTGGCGCCGTTCAACGGTGCGCCGTCAGTCAGTCAACATCTGGTGCCGGAATCGATCCGTTCAACCTCCGTTGCCGTGGCTATATCGGGATTCGGTTTGCTGATTAATCGCTCGGCGCTGACTGCACGGCATCTGCCTTCGCCAACGGACTGGGACGACCTGACCGATCCCAGATATCAGGGGGCGCTGCTGATGAGCAGCCCATCGCGCTCGGATACCAACCACCTGATGGTGGAGTCGCTGTTGCAACAAAAAGGCTGGTCGCAGGGATGGGAAACGTTGTTGGCGAGTGCGGGAAACCTCGTGACGATTTCATCACGCAGCTTTGGCGTGGCGGATAAAATAAAAAGCGGGCTGGGCGTGGCCGGCCCGGTGATTGATAACTATGCCAATCTGTTGCTGAACGATCCTCATCTGGCCTTTACCTACTTTCCGCAGTCGGCCGTTTCGCCCACCTATGTCGCGGTACTCAAAAACAGCCAGCATGCCAGCGAAGCGCGGCGTTTTATTCGCTATCTGCTAAGCCCGGAAGGGCAGCGGATCCTCGCTGACGCCAATACGGGGAAATATCCGGTTACGCCGCTGGCGGCAGGAAACCCACGGGCAGCGCAACAGGCGGTGCTGATGAATCAACCGCCGTTAAATTATCGGCTGATCCTGAAACGTCAGCGTCTGGTTCAGCGTATGTTTGATACGGCAATCAGCTTTCGTCTCGCCCAGTTGAAAGATGCCTGGCGAGCGCTGCACAGCGCGGAAGCCCGTCTTAAGCGTCCGTTGCCTGAAATACGCGCGCTGTTAACCCGTGTGCCGGTCGATCCGGCAAGCAGCGAAGATGAAGCCTGGCTGGCGCAGTTCGACAATAAGAGCTTTGCGGAGCAGCAAATGATGGAGTGGCAGATCTGGTTTCTCAACAACCAGCGTCAGGCGATCAATAAACTGGAAGAACTGAAATGAAGGGCGGGTCAATGCTGCAACGTCTGCGGCAAATCAGCATCAGCAGCAGTTTACGGGGTGCTTTCCTGATGGGGGCGCTGCTGACGCTGATAGTCAGCAGCGTCAGCCTCTATTCATGGTATGAGCAAAGCTCGCAAATACGCTATTCGCTGGATGAGTATTTTCCCCGCATCCATTCTGCTTTTCTGATTGAAGGGAATCTCAATCTGGTGGTGGATCAGTTGAATGAGTTTTTGCTGGCGCCGAACACTACGGTGCGCCTGCAACTGCGCAACCAGATTATTCAACATCTGGATAGAATCGAGCGGCTGAGCCAGGGGCTGTCACCCGCAGAACGCCAGCAGCTGGCGGTGATTTTGCAGGACAGCCGCGCGCTGCTGTCGGAACTGGATCGCGTGCTCTACAACATGTTTCTGGTACGTGAAAAGGTGGGTGAGCTGTCTGCGCGTATTGACTGGCTTCACGACGATTTCACCACCGAACTGAATTCTCTGGTGCAGGATTTCACCTGGCAACAGGGAACGCTGCTGGATCAGATTGAAGCCCGGCAAGGCGATGCGGCGCAGTACCTGAAACGCTCCCGTGAAGTACAGAACGAGCAGCAGCAGGTCTATACGCTGACGCGCATCGAGAATCAAATTGTTGACGACCTGCGCGACAGGCTCAATGAACTGAAGTCTGGAAATGATGATGGCATGCTGGTTGAGACGCATATCCGCTATCTCGAAAACCTGAAAAAAACGGCGGATGAAAATATTCGTGCGCTGAATGACTGGCCGAGCACGATCACCCTGCGACAGACCATTGATGAGCTGCTGGAAATTGGCATGGTGAAAAATAAAATGCCGGACACCATGCGCGACTATGTCGCCGCGCAAAAAGCGTTAGTGGATGCCAGCCGCGCCAGAGAAGCGACGCTGGGGCGCTTCAGGACGCTGCTTGAGGCCCAACTGGGCAGCAGTCACCAGCAAATGCAGATGTTTAATCAGCGTATGGAGCAGATTGTCCGCGTTAGCGGCGGGTTGATTCTGGTGGCGACGCTGCTGGCGCTGCTGCTGGCGTGGGTGTTGAACCATTATTTTATTCGTTCGCGGCTGGTGAAACGCTTTACCGCGCTGAATCAGGCGGTGGTGCAGATTGGTTTAGGGCGGACGGATGCCACGATTCCGGTGTATGGGCGGGATGAGCTGGGGCGTATTGCGGGTTTGCTTCGCCACACGCTGGGTCAGCTTAACGCGCAAAAACAGCAACTTGAGCAGGAGATCGCCGAGCGAAAAGCGATTGAGGCCGATCTGCGCGCCACCCAGGACGAGCTGATCCAGACGGCAAAACTGGCGGTGGTCGGGCAGACGATGACCACGCTGGCGCATGAGATCAACCAGCCGCTGAATGCGCTGTCGATGTATCTGTTTACGGCAGGACGGGCGATTGAACAGGGGCAGACGGAACAGGCGCGAACGACGTTAAGCAAAGCGGAAGGGCTGATTAACCGCATTGACGCGATTATCCGCTCGCTGCGCCAGTTTACCCGTCGTGCTGAACTGGAAACGCCGCTGCATCCGGTTGATTTGCGCCAGACGTTTACGGCGGCGTGGGAACTGCTGGCGATGCGCCATAAGCCTCAGCAGGGGGCGCTCGCGATACCGGATGAAACCGTTTGGGTCAGCGGTGATGAAGTACGCATCCAGCAGGTGCTGGTGAACGTGCTGGCGAATGCGCTCGACGCCTGCCCGAACGCGGCGGCAATTACGGTGAGCTGGCAAATTCAGGGCGACACGCTGTGCGTGTTGATTGCCGACAATGGCCCCGGCTGGCCTGCGGCCTTGCTACCCTCATTACTGAAGCCGTTTACGACCAGTAAAGATGTGGGGCTGGGCATTGGGCTTTCGATTTGTGTTTCGCTGATGACGCAAATGGAAGGCGCGTTGCGCCTGGCGTCCACGTTGACGCGAAATGCCTGCGTGGTGCTGCAATTCAATGTGACGGATGTAAAAGATGTTGAGTAATGAATGTTCGATTCTGCTGATTGATGATGATGCCGATGTGCTTGATGCCTATACACAGCTGCTTGAGCAGGCGGGTTATCACGTCTGTGTCTGCAATAATCCCTTTGATGCGCGGGAGTGGGTGCAGAAGGACTGGCCCGGTATCGTGTTGAGCGATGTCTGCATGCCTGGCTGCTCCGGCATCGATTTGATGACGTTGTTTCATCAGGATGACGAGCAGCTGCCGATTCTGCTTATCACCGGACATGGCGACGTGCCTATGGCGGTGGATGCGGTGAAAAAAGGAGCCTGGGACTTCCTGCAAAAGCCGGTAGACCCGGGCAAGTTACTCTCGCTGGTTGAGGCGGCGTTACGCCATAGGCAATCGGTGATAGCGCGTCGCCAGTACTGCCAGCAGAAATTGCAGGTTGAGCTAATTGGGCGCAGCCAATGGACGCATCAGTATCGTCAGCGCTTACAGCAACTGGCAGAGACGGATATTGCGGTCTGGCTTTACGGCGAACCGGGAACCGGCCGCATGACCGGCGCGCGCTATTTGCACCAGCTGGGGCGTAACGCCGGGGGCCCTTTTATTTACTGCGAACTGACCCCTGCCAGTGCCCAAAAACTTAATGAGCTTATCGCGCAGGTTCAGGGCGGGACGCTGGTATTAAGTCACCCGGAAAATCTGACCCGCGAACAGCAGCATCAACTGGTGCAGTTGCAGAGTCTGGAGCGGCGGCCTTTTCGCCTGATCGGTATCGGCAACGCTTCGCTGGTGGAGCTGGCGGCCAGCAACCAGATTGTGGCGGAGCTTTATTACTGTTTCGCCATGACGCAAATCGCCTGTCAGCCCCTGTCACAGCGACCTGATGATATCGGGCCGTTGTTCCATCACTATTTGCAGAAAGCCTGTCAACGGCTAAATCATCCGGTGCCGGAGGTGGATAACGACCTGCTGAAGGGGATGATGCGCCGGGTGTGGCCGAACAACGTCCGTGAACTGGCGAACGCCGCCGAACTGTTTGCCGTGGGGGTATTGCCGCTCGCGGAAACGGCGAATCCACAGATGCACGTCGGTGAGCCGACGCCGCTTGACCAGCGGGTTGAAGACGTTGAACGGCAGATCATCACCGAAGCGCTGAATATCCATCAGGGGCGCATTAACGAAGTGGCAGGGTACCTGCAAATTCCCCGTAAAAAGCTCTATCTCAGAATGAAGAAATATGGCCTGAGTAAAGAGCACTATAAGTTTTAGCGCAGGTCAGGGGAGCGAGATGTGATGTGTGGGGCTATGAATCACCTGTTCCCCTGTAATTAGTTGTGATATTGCGAATGTAAATCAGTTACAATCTGGCAAACACCTCAACTCCGGGTAACGTTTTGCACGGGCGAACGCGAATCAACCGAATAACAGCATGGCTGGCATTATTTGCCGTCGCCATGTTGTTTATTGCGCCCGTTATTTCAAAATCAATTGCCCGCCAGGCCGACTGTGAGCACTCGTCGCACTCAATGGTGATGATGTCGTCAGGCTCGCACCATGACATGGCGGCTTCTGCGCCGTGTCAGACTTCTCTTTCGGTCGCTCACCAGATGATGTCCGGCAAAGCGATGTCGCCCGTGGAAGAGATCGTCTGCGGGTACTGCCAGTTGCTGGTACATCTGCCGTTTGTCCAGTTTGCGCTGGTGTTCTTGCTCTGGCTGTTGCTGCTGTTTGTTATCTGTTGTTCGGTACGGCCATTACACCTTTCCGTTATCTTCCGCCCGTGGGCGCCTCAGCGCGCTCGCGCGCCGCCTGCTGTATTTCCGTTTTCGTTTTAAACAATAAAAAAACAGACATTGCGTAGCGTTTTGCCCTTTTGACGGGCAATGCGTCGTTGCGCCTGAAAAACAGTAAGGAATGTTATGAAACGGCAATACTTCGGGCTTACTCCTCTGGCTTCTCTGGTTCTGATCGCGCTGACCGCAAAGGCGGCGTGGGCAAGCGAACAGCACGATCATGCAAAAATGGCGGATGATTCGGTAATGATTGTGACCGCGCCGGTCGCTTCTCCGCTGGAAATCGTCACGTCGCCAAAAACGCCTCGTCAGCCCGTTCCCGCCAGCGATGGCTCTGATTATCTGAAAACGATCCCTGGGTTCTCGCAAATTCGCAATGGCGGGACAAACGGCGATCCGGTCTTTCGCGGGATGTTTGGCTCTCGTCTGCGAATTTTGACCGATAACGGCGAAATGCCGGGAGCCTGCCCGGCACGTATGGATGCGCCGAGTTCTTATATCTCCCCGGAAAGTTTTGATGTGCTGACCCTGATAAAGGGGCCGGAAACCGTGCTCTGGGGGCCGGGTAACTCTGCGGGAACCCTCCGCTTTGACCGGGAACAGCCGCGTTTTGATAAACCCGGTATTCAGGGAACGGCCAGCGTCCTTGCCGCCTCGAATAACCGCTGGGATGAAAATGCGGACATCAGTCTGGGAAGTGAGGACGGCTATTTGCGGCTTATCGGCAACAAATCCCGGGCGGGTGACTACAAAGATGGCAATGGCGACCGCGTGCCGTCGAAATGGGATAAATGGAACGGCGATATGGCGCTGGGCTGGACGCCAGACAAAGACACGCTGCTGGAAATGACGGCGGGTAAAGGCGACGGTGAAGCTCGCTATGCCGGGCGCAGTATGGACGGTTCCCGGTTCAGGCGTGAAAGCCTGGGGATGCGGTTTGAGAAATCCGGCATCGGCGAGGTATTTGATAAGTTAGAAGCGAATATCTACTACAACTATGCGAATCACGTTATGGATAACTACTCGCTGCGCGCTCCCGGCATGAATATGTCAGGAAGCATGGGTTCGGCGATGGGTTCGGCAATGGAACACGGTTCTGCCATGCATTCGATGAGTATGCCAATGGCAATGCAGCTGGATCGCCGTACCGTTGGCGGACGGATGATGGGAACGTGGTTGTGGTCAGACTATGAGTTACGCAGCGGCGTTGATACGCAACTGAGCACGCATCGCAGTAAAGATGATGATCGCTGGGACAAAGACGCCCGTTTTCACGACTATGGTTTATTCAGTGAATTGACCTGGCTTGCGACGGAGCAAAGCAAAGTGACAGGCGGCGCGCGTCTTGATCGCGTGCTGGTGGACAATTTCACTGACACCGGCTCCTCGCAGCGCACTGATCTACTACCGGCCGGGTTTGTGCGCGTTGAGCATAACCTGGCGGAGACGCCCGTGATGTTTTACGCGGGGATCGGCTATACCGAGCGTTTCCCCGACTACTGGGAGCTTTTTTCTCCCACTTATGGCCCTGGCGGGTCGGCAGATGTTTTCGATAACGTCAAAACGGAAAAGACGACTCAGCTTGATATTGGCGCGCAGTATACCGGTAAGCGTCTTAACGGCTGGGTTTCTGCCTATATTGGCCGGGTTAATGATTTTATTCTGTTCCGTTACGACCCTCATCATCCCCGTATAAGTCAGGTTGATAACGTCAATGCGACCATCATGGGGGGAGAAGCGGGCATCGGCTATCAATTGACCGAAACATGGAAAACCGATGCCAGCCTTGCTTATTCCTGGGGGCGAAATACCGACGACCATCAGCCATTGCCGCAGATTCCACCGCTTGAAGCGCGCCTGGGTCTGACATGGGAACGCGGCGACTGGAGCAGTACCGGTCTGCTGCGTCTGGTCAGCAGCCAGCATCGCGTCGCGATTAACGAAGGGAACGTCGTGGGTAAAGATTTTGATAGCAGCGCGGGGTTCGCCATATTCTCCGCGAATGCGGCCTACCGGCTGAACAAGTCTGTGAAACTCAGCGCGGGCGTTGATAACCTGTTTGATAAAGCCTACAGCGAACACCTGAACCTTGCCGGTAACAGCAGCTTTGGTTACTCCGCGAATACGTCAGTGAATGAACCGGGAAGAACATTCTGGGGAAAAGTGAACGTGACGTTTTGATAGCCTTCCGGCGGACGTGAACCGTCCGCCGACTTCATGACTCATTGACCTGCCGTTTAGGTTATTAACATTAAACTGTCTCGGCTGTAACCAGGATATGACGTAACGCCATCTCTTCGTTTGCATGGGCCAGTCTGTTTTTTTCTTTTATGAGTCAACACTGTATGAAAAAGCTTACCTTGACCGAAAATGATTTACTGGCCAGAGGGAACGATCGTTACGTCTTTCAGCATCCGCACAATCATCAACTACTGATCAAAGTCGTCATCCCGAGCATTCCCAAATATAAAAGTAAGCTTCGTGAAGTCTATCGGGACGTCAAAGAGTGCAAGCCGCGCGACGAAACCGACTCGCTCTTCATCCAGAAAATTGAAGGGCTAGTGGAGACAGATAAAGGGATTGGGCAGGTTATCGTCAAAGAGCATGACCAACAGGGCAACATTGCCAGAACATTGTATGACCTTGCAAAGCACAACGAACTGGACGCAGAGAAATTCAGTAAGCTCAACGCTTTTTTAGCGTGGTTTATTCATACAGACGTCATTATCAACTCGCTGCATTGCAAAAATATTGTTTATGCCTGGGATGATGCTCGTCAGGAGTACCGCTTCAAAGTTATTGACGGCTTTGGGGATAAGACGCTCTTTCAACTGAGCAAGTTCTGGAGCGTTATACGGGATAAAAACAAACTTAAGTGCCTCAGAAGGATGCTGAGGGATCTGCAAAGTATCACGCAAGCGTAATCTACACGTTATCCTTGAACAGGCCTGGTCATTTTCCCAGTATGCAACCGGACCTTTGTCATGTTGTCTGCTGGCTTGTTAACAAGAAAGAGTATGCAAACAACACGTAATTATTTTTTTGATATTCTCCGCATTCTGGCTGTACTGCTGGTTGTTACCTCGCATTACAGCTACATGTTCGATACCAGTACCGTGTTGACGTTCCCGCGCGAATACCTGACCGGAGGAATAGGGCGGCTGGGCGTCTCTTTCTTCTTCATGATATCCGGCGCGCTGGCTTACCTGTCGCTGCGTAAATACTCTGTGCAGGAGTATTACCTGAAACGCGTCTATTCGATCCTGCTTCCCTACAACATCGCTTATTTCTCAATGGCGATCCTGTTCCTCATCCTGAGCGTGTTTTTCCTCTATCCCGGCAATCCGCTGGCTGACGTGCTCGCCGGGAAGCGTGCATTTCACTCGCTGCTGCCTTCCGTTCTCGGGTTTGACCATTATCTGCACGGTGTCTACGACATCAATACCGCGTACTTCACCGGAGAGTGGTTTATTGGCTGTATTATCCTGCTGTACGCCGTTTCTCCGGTGATCTACTGGGCCATTGTCCGTTTTCCTGTCTGTACGATGCTGGCGGCGGTCGTCGTTACGCTACTGGCATATGATAAAAGCATCGTGAACCCTTACTGGTCAGCACAGGTTCGGGTGAGTGATTTTACCTTCGGGATGCTGTTCATACACTTTCAGCCGTGGTTCACGCGCTACCGTCTTCAGGCGGCGTCAGTCAGCCTGCTGCTGGTGGTGACCGGGGTGATTGTGGCGCATATCGATCAGCTACCGGTTCGGGAAGTGCTGTTTCCTCTGAAACCCTCAAGCCTGCTGTTTGCTGCGGCATTCCTCTTCATTCTGCTGGCGGGATACCCGCTGATTCATCCTCTGTTTAATCTGGATCGCTTCCGGCAGGGGTTATCCAGCCTGGCGTCGCGGGCCTACATTATTATGCTGTTGCAGCATGTGGTGGTGATATTTGTCAGCGCCAATATCGATATGTCGGTACTGAATGCGACCCAGGCGGTGATGCTGTATTTTGGGATTCTGATTTGCATCGAAAGGCTGTCGTCTTTCATGAAACCGCTATCGGTAAAGTGTGAGCAGGTCTTGATCGCCAGAACGCCGTGGCTACGTGAAAAGCAAAAAGGGAACTAAGACCATTTCGCGCTAAGCCGGACAACGTCCGGCTGCAAAGAACGCGGGGGAGGGGTTAACGCTGCATCCCCCAGCGTTTCACCGTGATCTTTTCCAGACTGGCGAATACCACGCCTTCCACCAGCAGGCCAATCGCGATTACCGCTAACAGTCCTGCAAATACCCGGTCGGTGAACAGCTCATTGCGATTCTGGAAGATATACCAGCCCAGGCCTCCTTCGCCGCTGGACGCGCCAAATACCAGTTCGGCGGCAATCAACGTGCGCCAGGCGAACGCCCAGCCGATCTTGAGCCCGGACAGGATAGCGGGCAACGATGCCGGAATAAGAATCGTGATCACATAGCGTGGCCCGCTGAGGCCGTAGTTGCGCCCCGCCATGCGTAGCGTTTCCGGTACGCTGCTAAAGCCGGACCAGGTATTCAGCGCGATTGGCCACATCACTGAATGTATCAGCACAAATATCAGGCTGGCATTCCCCAGACCAAACCACAGCAAAGCCAGCGGCAGCAGCGCAATTGCCGGCAGCGGATTTAGCATCGCGGTTAATGTGCTGAGCAGATCGCGGCCAAACTGGGTGGTCACGGCCAGCGCGCTGGCAATCAGCGCCAGCGCACTGCCTGCCAGATACCCTTTCAACAGGGTACTGAGTGAGTTGACGATTTTTTCCGGCAGTTCGCCATTGCGCATGTCTTCGCTAAACGCCAGCAACGTCTGAAGTACTCCGGGCAACATCAGATCGTTTTGCTGGATGCGCGCGGCGATCTCCCATAGCGCCAGCACCAGGGCGACAATCAGACACTTGCGCAGCCACGTCTGATTCCACAGGCGCTGGTTTAAAGGCAGCGGCGTTTCCACCGGCAGATTGCGCAGCGGCGGTAATTCGCGTTCGAATTCAGGACGAATGTACGGTGGCTGGGACATACTCTGGCTCCTCGCCGGATGAGTGAGACGGACTGTTCCCGATTGTCGGGAATAACAGATGGTGAATATGACGCGCAGCGTGCTGAAACGCCTCGCTGCCGAAATCATTAAGCGTGAACTGATGACAGTTAAGCTCCGCCCTGACGCGCCCTGGATGCGGCGAAAGCACCAGGATACGGCTGCCCACCACCAGCGCCTCTTCAATCGAATGGGTGACGAACAGCAGGGTAAAGCGCTCTTCTTCCCAGAGCGCAAGCAGTTCTTCCTGCATTGTGCGTCGGGTCAGCGCATCCAGCGCGGCAAAGGGCTCGTCCATCAGCAGGATGCGTGGTTTCATCGCCAGCGCCCGCGCAATGGCGACGCGCTGCTTCATCCCGCCGGAGAGCATATGGGGCATAGCGTCGGCAAATTCTGCCAGCCCAACTTTGTGGAGAAAATGCAGCGCCGTCTCTTTTGCTTGTGAACGACTGGCTTTCCGGCTGGCCAGCAGAGGAAACATGACGTTTTCCAGCACGGTTTTCCACGGCGGCAGTTGGTCGAACTCCTGGAATACCATCATGCGTTCCGGGCCGGGAGCGCTAACCGGCGTTCCCGCAAGCGAAATGTGGCCGCTGCGCGGGGCGAGAAAACCGCCTGTGGCTTTCAACAGGCTTGATTTCCCGCAGCCTGACGGCCCAAGCAAAATAAAGCGGTCGCCAGGCCAGACATCAAAACTGACATCATGCGTCGCGCGCACTTGCCGTTCACGGGTACGGTATTCAATATCAACATTGCTGACCTGTAGCAGCGGGCCGTCGATTTGCTGAGTGACCATCAGAGCCTCCGGTGTCGCGGTTTAACTGCCTGGGTTTTCCCATGCTTCGTTAAAGAAATAGTCTTTCCAGGAGTCGGCCTTATTTTTCAGTACGCCAAGCTCATGGAGTTTTTCGGCATATACGCCAGTACGCTCAGGGAAAACCGTAAAGCTGATTTCTGGATCGTTAACAATTTTTTGTACCAGCGGTAAGGGCAGCCGTGATTTCTCGACGCGAATATACGTTTCAGCAGCCGCATTTTTGTCACGGTTAATGATATTTGCGGCTTCACTGAGGGCGCGATAAAACGCTTTATAGGTTTTTGGGTTTTCATCATGGAATTTCTGGGTGGTATAGAGAACATTAAATGTCGCCTGCCCACCCAGCACATCATAGGAACTTAGCACTTTATGCACGTTGCTGTGCTCCAGCGCCTGATACTGAAACGGCGGGCTGGAAAAATGCGTGGTAATTTCCGAGCCACCGGCAATTAAGGCCGCGCTGGCGTCCGGGTGCGGTAAACTGACGCTAATTTTATCGAAGCGTTTGAAGTCCTGGTCGCCATATAATTTCGCCGTCTCGATTTGTAATGTACGAGACTGAAAACCGACCCCAGCCGCCGGAACGGCAATACGGTCTTTTTCGGTCAGGTCTTTAATGCTTTTTACCGCCGGGTTATTACTCAATAAATAATTGGGCATCGATCCCAGCGAGGCTATCGCTTTCACATTTTGCTTACCTTTGGTGCGATCCCATAGGGTGAGTACCGGGGGAACGCCTGCTGACGCAACGTCCAGAGCGCCAGAGAGCAACGCTTCATTCATCCCGGTTGCGCCTGAAATCGTGCGCCACTCTACCTTGATATCCAGCCCCTCTTTTTGCCCCTCTTTTTCGATAAGCTGCTGGTCTCGCACCACATCAAGAATTAAATAACCGATGCCAAATTGCTGCGCGATACTAATGTTCCCTTCCGCAAATGCCGACTGGCTGACTCCGCCAAGGGCGGAAAACGCCAGCGTCCAGGCAAATACCCTGTTTCTTTTATTCATATCTGTTCCCCAGAAAGGTGTTTCTCAGCAAAAAATCATGGGCAGAGGCGAGAGGGAAAGGAAATGATTTAAATGGCAATGAATATCAGGAAAATGAATAACGATATTCATGGCGTGTTAGTTAATAAGCGGAAAAGCTTAGTTATTATTCATGGTTATGTAACAAATACATCCTCGCTATAGTCGGACTCACCTCTTTAATAGCCCCTGCCATTGCAGGGGCAATGTCCGTGAGTAGAATCATGCCATTATTTTCACATCATCACTTACGTTCGCTTTTACAACGCCATCTGGTACGGGCGGGTACGGGATTTGATATCGCGCAAAAAGTAGCGGATAACCTGGTCGAATCCTCATTAAAAGGCCACGACTCGCATGGTGTGACCCTGTTGCCTCGCTATATTCGGGCCATTCTGGCGGGAGATTTGAACCCTGGCGCCACGCTGACCACCTTGTCTGATGCCGGGCCGATTGTCTCTTTTGATGGGGGACATGGCTTCGGCCAGGCGTTGGGCGAACAGGCCATGAGCGTGGGTATTGAGCGTGTGCGCCAGTTTGGGGTGGCAATAATTGGCTTGTCTAATACCCACCATCTTGGGCGGATCGGCGCATGGGCAGAGCAGGTGGCGAGCGCCGGGCTGGTCTCGATCCATTTTGCTAACGTGGCGGCGCCGTCGGCCGTGTTGCCGTTCGATGGGCTACGCGCCAGGCTTGGTACAAACCCCTTTTGCGTGGGTGTACCGCTACAGAACCGCCCTCCGGTTATCCTTGATTTCGCGACCAGCGCCATTGCGGGCAATAAAGCGCGCATCGCCTGGAATGAAGGGCGCGCCATCCCGGCAGGATGCGCGGTAGATGCGAACGGGCAACCCACAACCGACCCTGCCGTATTGATGACTGAGCCGCTCGGCGCTTTGCTGCCTTTTGGCGGCCATAAAGGCGCGGGATTGTCGCTAATATGTAGCTTACTCGGCGCTGCGCTGACCGGCGGCGAGACCGAAAGCCAGCAAATTCCGCCGCGTGCCGGAATCATCAACAATATGCTGTCGATTCTATTTGACCCCGCGCGGCTGGGCGCGGAGGAGCGTTACTCACAGGCGCTGTTAGCGCAGGTTGACTGGGTTCGTAACGGGCAGGAAGGGCACGATGTGCAGATCCCCGGAGAACCGGAATTGCGCGCGTATGCCCGGCGCCAGGAAGAGGGCATCTGGATTGATGACGTCAGCTGGCAGGCGTTTGTCGCCCTGGAAGCATTAAATACCTGAGCGTGCCTGCGCACCAAAAGACATATTTGGTTATTTGTTTAAACGGATCGGCATGATGGTCAGTTAATGAATGCTGGCGAATAAATAAAGCGATCGTTTTTTGTTTTATCTTTTTTCCTCATATCCATAGCTGAAAAACTTGGTAAGCCGTGAGTGAGAAAATCAATATAGTCATTCTTATATTCCACGAACCTTTCTTACTCTCGCTGCCGAATTTTAATGTGCGGCGTCGTTATTCTTTACAGGAGTTATTATGCATCTGGCGCGTTTTCCCCGGCTTCATTTTGGCCATTTCCCGACTCCACTGGAGCCTCTCACTCAACTTTCACGTTTGCTGGGGGGGCCAAATATCTGGATAAAACGAGACGATTGCACCGGCCTTGCCACTGGCGGCAATAAAACCCGCAAACTTGAGTTTTTGCTCGGCGACGCCCAGGCGAAACAGGCGGATATTATCATTACCCAGGGCGCCACGCAGTCTAACCATGTGCGTCAGACCGTCGCGGCGGCGGCCAGACTGGGTCTGGAAGCGCATGTTTTTCTCGAACAACGCGTCACGACGCTGGGTGATGAGTATCAGCAATCCGGCAATGTGCTGCTGGACGGTTTGCTCGGCGGCAAAATTATTGCTCATTTGCCTGGCGGTACGGATATGCAGCAGGCAATGGAGCATCATGCGGAAAGCCTGCGTGCGCAGGGCCATACCCCTTATGTCATCCCCGGTGGCGGTTCGAACGCAATCGGGGCGCTGGGTTACGTATCCTGCGCGGAAGAGTTGCTTTGGCAGTCCAGCCAGTTACGGCTGCGTATCGATCATATCGTCCATGCCACCGGCAGCGCAGGCACGCAGGCTGGCCTGATTGCGGGTTTAACCGTCACGCACAGCGGCATTCCTCTCCTCGGGATTAGCGTACGCGCCCCGCGCGATAAACAGGAACACAACGTCTGGCGTCTGGCGCAGCAGACCCGGGAACTGCTCGGCGTGCCGGGTGAATTGCCGCGTGAGGCGGTGGTCGCCAACAGTGATTATGTGGGCGAAGGCTATGGTCTGCCCACCGAGGGGATGCTTGAAGCGCTGCAACTGCTGGCGCAGCACGAGGGGATTCTGCTCGACCCTGTCTATTCCGGTAAAGGCATGGCCGGATTGATTGATCTGATCCGTCAAGGCCATTTCCGCAAGGATGAGAATGTGGTGTTTATCCACACGGGAGGAAGCGCGGGTCTGTTTGGCTATCGTCAGGTCATCGCAGATTCTTTGTCATCATGAGCACACCTTTTCTGCTGGGGATTCTTGGCGGCATGGGGCCGCTGGCGACGCTTGATTTGATGCATAAATTGCTGCGCGCAACGCCCGCCAGCAGCGATCAACAGCAAATTCCCCATGTGGTGTGGAATGTGCCGCAAATTGCGGATCGCCAACAGGCGCTGGCGGGAACAGGGCCTTCGCCGTTGCCGCAGCTCTTGCTCGGTGTGGAACAGCTGAACCGCGCGGGCGCCAGCCACATTGTGATCGCCTGTAATACGGCGCACCACTGGTATGAGGCGCTGGCGCAGCACAGCGACGCGCCGTTGCTGCATATTGTGGACGCCACGCTGGCGGTATTTGAAGGGAAAGAGAAGCCCCGTCGGGTCGGGCTTATCGCCACGCAGGGTACGCTGGATGCTGGTTGGTTCCAGCACGGTTTCGCCTCTATGGGGATTGAAAGCGTGCAGCCGACGCCAGAGGAGCTGCGGCAGTGGTTTGTGCCGGGGTGCTATGCGGTAAAACGCGGCGAACTGCGTACCGGCGGTGAGCTGCTGAGTTTACAGGCTCAGGCATTGCGCGATCGCGGCGCAGAGAGGCTGGTGCTGGCCTGCACGGAAGTGCCGGTTGCGCTGGCGGAGGTGACATCCCCGCATTTAGCCGTGTCGATTGATCCCGCAGAAGCGCTGGCGCAACAGTGTGCCCGGTTATGGCTAACGCAGCGCGAAGCATGGCATTAATAACGTTATTATTTAAAGGATAAATTAAATGAAAAAAAGTCTCTGCGTATTACTTGCAGCGGGTGGCCTGTGGGTCAATACCAGCTTTGCCGAAGCACCCGCAGAAGTCCGCGTGGCATACAGCGGCGGTTCTCAGGTGCTGATGCTGGCAAAAGCCGATGGTTCTCTGGATAACGCTTTACACAGCAAAGTCAAATGGGTGCAATTTGCGTCCGGTGCGGATGCGTTAAATTATTTTGCCAGCAACGCGATTGATATTGCTAATTTCGGCTCCAGCCCGGCAACGGCAGGCATTGTCAGAAAACTGCCGGTGGAGATTGTCGGCGTCTCCGGGGTGATTGCCAGCTACGAGCGTTTAATTGGTAAAGATGGCATTACCCGTATTAACGATATTGAAGGCAAACGCGTAGCCTATCCGCCAAACTCGACGGCGCAATATGCGCTTGAAGCCGCCATCAGCGTTAACCATCTCGATCGCAGCAAAATAACCTTATTGCCGCTGCGTCCGGCGGAAATGGTCGCGGCCTGGAAACGCGGCGATATCGACGCGGGCTATGTCTGGGCGCCGTTTGCTCAGGAACTTGAAGCCTCCGGCGGGCATCAGGTATTCGCGACCAAAGATCTGCAAAAGGACGGCTACCTGATTTACAACAACTACGTCGTGCGTAAAGCCTTTGCCGAGCAGTATCCGCAAACCGTCAGCGCGTTCCTGCGCGTTCATCAGGAAAAAGTTGATGAGTTTAAGAAAGACCCGGAACGCGCGGCGGCGATTGTGGCGAAAGAGGTGGGCGCGCCGGTGACGACTGCCGTGAATACGTTGGGTGGGCTGGAATACCCAACCCTGACGCAGCAGGGTACGGCGGACTGGCTTGGCAATGGAACCCAGACGACTGACAGCGGTATTGGTAAAGCGCTGACCAAGACCTCTGACTTCCTGGCGGGGATTGGCGAGATCCGCAAACGTGATATCCCGGCGAACTGGGACAGCGCCATTAACTCCCGCTACATCCGTGACGCGGCGGTAGCAGCGCAATGAGATTGAGTTATCACATCGCCATCAGCGTCGTTTCGGTGGCTATTTTCTTTATCGTCTGGCAAGTGGCGACGATGCGGCAATGGGTGGACCCGCTGCTGCTGCCGTCGCTACAGGATATCGGTCTGACAACCGAAGAGCTGTTGGCTGATGGTTATCGTCAGGTGCCGTTGTGGGAGCATGTCGCAGTCAGCCTGGCCCGGGCCTTAAGCGCTTTTTCTGTGGCAATTATCATCGGCATCCCCCTGGGGTTGCTGATGGGGTTGTCGGAAGGTCTGGCGGCGGTACTGAATCCGTTCGTGCAGTTTTTGCGCCCGCTACCCAAGATTGCGCTTATTCCGCTGGCGGTCGTCTGGCTGGGGATCGGTGAGGCGTCGAAGTTCTTTCTGATCTTCATCGCCACCTTCCTGAGCGTGGTCGTGGGGGCATCTGCTGCGGTCGATCGTATTGGCCGCTCGCGCATTCGTGTGGCGCAAACGCTCGGCGCGTCGCGCAAACAGATTTTTCTGCGCGTGGTGTTGCCGGATGCGCTGCCGGAACTGTTTACCACGGTCAGGCTGTCGATAGGGATCGGCTGGACATCGCTCATCGCGGCGGAAATGGTGGCGGCCAGTTCGGGTCTCGGCTGGATGGTGATTAACGCCAGCTCGTATCTGCGAACCGATATCGTGATGCTGGGGATTCTGCTGCTCGGCGGTATCGGCTATTTACTGGATTTATTGCTGCTGGGGCTGCAACGCTTTTTTGTGCCCTGGGCGGGGAAAGAGTAATGAGTGCCATCACACTGGAAAACGTATCGCTCTCTTTTGCGGCAAAACCGCAGCCGTTCACGGTGCTGGACGATATCAGCCTGTCTCTGGAGAAAGGGGAATTTGTTGTTCTGTTGGGGCCGTCCGGCTGCGGGAAGTCCACGATCCTGAATCTGGTCGCCGGATTCAACAAGCCGGATCGCGGGCGCGTGGCGGCAGGCGGAAAGACAGTGAAGCTGCCAGGGCCAGACCGGGGAATGATCTTCCAGCAGCCAAATTTGTTTCCCTGGCTGTCGGTTCTGGAAAACGTCACCTTTGGCCCACGGCTGGGGAAATACCACAAAAATGAGGTCAATACCCAGGCGCTGGACTGGCTGACGCGGGTAGGGCTGAAAGGCTTTGAACATCATGCGCCCTGGCAACTCTCCGGCGGGATGAAACAACGCGTAGCGCTGGCCCGCGCCTGGCTGCCGGAGCCGGAGGTGTTGCTACTTGATGAACCGTTCGGCGCGCTGGATGCGCAAACGCGTCTGATGATGCAGGAACTCCTGCGCGATGCCTGGCTTGCCACCGGCACCACGCTGCTGTTTGTGACTCACGACGTAGAAGAGGCGCTGTTTCTGGCCGATCGTATTCTGATTATGTCGGCGAAGCCTGGAAAAATCGTTGAGGAGGTTATCCTGCCTTTTGGGCGCGAACGCGATATCGAAACCCTGGCTGAACACCCGGCTTACAGTGGGATCAAACATCACGTACTGCACCGGGTGCGCCAGGAGGCGAAGCGCCATTTAGGATGAAAACACCGCCAGCGTGGGCGCGTTATTTCTTAACTAATGCCCAATCATCCTCGCCTGGGGAATTAAGCGGAAATAAAGATGCTCCGGCACCGGGCTATCCCAGGCACCGGCATACATCGCAATCGCGACAGCGGCAAAAAGTATCCCGAGTATCAATATTGTCATGGCGACACCCGAGAGCGCGGCCTGTCGCCATAACGGTTTTATCGCCTCGCGTTTTCCTTCCGGCGCGCCAGAAGGCGTGCGTAGTGAAAAGTTGAGCGTCGAGGCAACCGGGCAGGACTCCACGCAGGTCATGCAGCCTGTGCATTCAACGGTTCTGACCTGAATCAGCGTGTCTACCGGGATACGGGAGGGACAATTTTGAGCGCACTTTCCACAATCAATACAGCTGTCGGCATTGCGGCGGATTTTAAAGGGAGAAAAAAACGAAAACAGACCGAGCAGAGCGCCGTAAGGGCACAGATAACGACACCAGAAATGACGAATAAATAAGCTGGCAACGGCGAAAAATATGACGCAGATAAGCGTGGTTGTTCCAATATTGCGGAAAAAATCGAGCATTTTAACGTCGATAATAATGCCATAAGCTGACATCAGGAACATCTGAATACCCTGAGCAGGCATGGATAACGCGATATAAAGAAAAAAGCTCAATAACAGATATTTCAGACCGCGCAGGGGAATATCCAGCCAGCGGGGCAGGGTAATCGCCGGGCCAAAGAGCGTTTCTCCGAGTTTGCCGATCAGCTCTGACAACGCGCCAACAGGGCACAGCCATGAGCAAAAAGATTTTTTTAGCAGCAGGCTGATGACGATAAATGCAACCAGAAGCAGCATGGAGGCGGCGTGAACAGGAGGGAGCAGACCGGTTTCCCAGGTGTATCGGATGTTCATCAAACCGGCGACAGGAAGCCAGCCTTCAATACCACCGGGTCTGGGGACATAAACGCTGGCGGCGGCAGTTTCGTAATACCGGACCCAAAAATAGAATGTGATGCCAATATAAATATTGATCAGCAGGAGCAGAAATTGTGTCGCCCTGCGCCAGGTCGATGCATTTCGCCAGTCATTCCACGGCAATTTACCGCCGATGGTGCCTGGTCGACGCTGCCAGCGCGTTCTTTTCATCCCACCCATGATCTTTATTTCCCTGTGAACATGTATTCAGAATGCCACTATGCTACGGCGGTTCCCGGGGGCAGGATTTGATTTATATCGGATTAACAGCTTTTGCCACGGAATAATAATGACGATGGATGTCGAAGTACCTATAAAGGATTATATTAAGGAGCGTGAAGGTGAAATGTTTTTTACCGTATCGCGGTGATAAAAATAAGGGGGTGGGCAGTGTGCCAACCCCCGTTTATTATTTTATGGGTGTTTGATAAAGCGGGAAAGACGCTGTATCAGCAAGCGGTTTTCCTGGCGTAGCCGGTCATTTTCTTCCAGCAAGGTCAGCGTCATCGCGATGCCCGGCCAGTCCAGCGCCAGCTCCTGGCGCAAGCGTAAAGCACGCTGCACGACGATCGCCGCATGATCGTCAAATAACCAGGATGCGGTTTCGTTCTCGCAGGGCTCGATCACCCCAAGCCCGACAATTTCGTTAAGCTCTTCCTCCGAAACCCCGGTATGCAGGCAAAATTCGGTAATTGTAAAGGTGACGGTTACGTTAGCCATTATGCTTTCCCCCACTCTTTGCGTGGATCAAAGGAGGACTGCGCGTCCGCCAGTTGCTGCCACAGGGCTGTGGCACTGTCGTCGGGTTTCGGCGGCATCACGATTTTGATCACAGCATACAGATCGCCCGTGTGTTTTTTACTGACCAGGCCTTTGCCTCTGATGCGCAGGCGCTGCCCGGCCTGACTGCCTGGCGGGATGGTCAGCAGAATCTTCTCTTTTAGCGTTGGTACGGCGACCTTCGCGCCCAGCGCGGCCTCCCACGGGGCGAGAGGAACCACAATCTCCAGATCCTGATTGACGATATCAAACAGAGGATGCGGCGCGATATGAATCACTAACCACAGATCGCCATTCGGCCCGCCGTTTTCCCCCGGCGTTCCCTGGCCTTTCAGACGAATACGCTGTCCGTTGCCAACGCCTGCGGGAATTTTCACATTCAGCGTTTTAGGGATCTCACGCTCCACAAGACCGAACGCGTTATACACCGGCAAGTTATAGCTGATTGTACGGCTGTGCTCGGCAAGGGTTTCCTCCAGGAACACCGCCACTTCAATCTCAATATCGTGGCCGCGCGTCGCCTGACGCTGGCGGGATTGTCGGCCGTGTTGCCCAAAGATGGACGAGAAAATGTCGTCAAAATCTTCGGCGTTATAACTCTGGCCTTCGCCCTGCTGGAACTGTCGGTTGAACTGCGGATCGTTGCGGTGTTGCCACAATTGGTCGTATTCGGCGCGGCGCTGTTCATCACTCAGCACTTCCCATGCTTCCGCCACCTCTTTAAAGCGGGCTTCGGCATCAGGCTCTTTGCTGACATCAGGATGGTATTTGCGGGCCAGTCGGCGGTAGGCGGTCTTGATAGTCTTGAGATCGTCCGTCGGTTTCACGCCCATAATGGCGTAATAATCCTTTAATTCCATAGCGTTATCTCGCGTAAATCAATACATACGGCAGGGAATCCCCGGAAAAGTCATCGTTGTTAAGTGTAGGGTAAACCCGAAAGATGCGTATGAAAACAGCAAAATCATTATTAAAACTAATGCGTTTCGCCTGTAATAAGCGGGGCGATGCCGACATAACTTTACAGCGCAAAGGTTGCTAAAACCTTGTCAGTGGCTAAGATAACTCGCGTCAATCAGTGAGGATGTCATGGCGAAACGTCAACAACTGGGATGGTGGTTCCTCTGCCTGGCATGTGTTGTGGTGATAGTGTGCACCGCGCAGCGCATGGCGGGTCTGCACGCCTTGCAGATGGCGCCAGCCGCGACGGCGGTCGTCACTCAGGCGGATAGCTCGTCTGCTGATGATGCCTCGCCCGTGACGCCATGCGAACTCAGCGCGAAATCATTGCTTGCCGCGCCGCCCGTGTTGTTTGAAGGGGCGATTCTCGCGCTGTGTCTGTTGTTGTCCCTGCTGGCGCCCGTACGCGCCGTACGCCTGCCATTCTTTCCACCGCGAGCAATCTCGCCTCCCACACTCAGAGTCCATCTACGCTTCTGCGTATTCCGTGAATGACAGTCTGGCCGTTGCTGACTGTTAATTACCTGTTCACGGAGAAAAAATATGATCACTGTTTTCAGGCAGACTTTGTGCTGTCTGTTATTGCTATGGCTGCCCGTCTCGTGGGCGGCAGAAAGCGGCTGGCTGCGCTCGCCGGATAACGACCATGCCAGCGTCCGCCTGCGCGCGGACACGTCCCCGGAAGGCGAAACCCGGCTACTGTTGGATGTAAAACTGGAAAACGGCTGGAAAACCTACTGGCGTTCGCCGGGGGAAGGGGGCGTGGCGCCCGCCATTGCCTGGAAAGAAAATATACCTGCGGTTGACTGGTTCTGGCCGACGCCGTCGCGCTTTGACGTCGCCGGTATGACCACTCAGGGTTATCACCACCGCGTGACCTTCCCGATGGCGGTTCGCGGTCCGTCACCCGCGATGCTCAGCGGCGTGCTGACCTTGTCTACTTGCAGCAATGTCTGCCTGTTGACCGATTACCCCTTTACCCTCAAACCTTCGGCGCATGACCCGGCGTTCGCGCATGACTATGCCCAGGCGATGGGGCAGATCCCGCTCTCCCGGGGGCTGACGCAGACGCTCAGCGTGGGCGCTCGTCCTGGTGCGCTGGTGGTTGAAGCCACGCGTGCCGGAGGCTGGTCATCGCCAGCATTGTTTCTCGACGCCGTTGATAACGCTGATTTTGGCAAGCCGCAACTGCGTGTTGAGGGCGAAAAACTGCTGGCGACGGTTCCTGTCAGCGACGGCTGGGGAGAAGGGGCGCCCGATTTGCGTGGTCAAACGGTCACGCTGGTACTGGTGAATGACGGCGTGGCTCAGGAAAGTACCCTGGCGATCGGCAGTACGACGGCAAAAATGGCCGATAGCGGCGAACTGCCGCTCTGGCAGGTGATGTTGATGGCGCTGGCGGGTGGGTTGATTCTCAACCTGATGCCCTGCGTGCTGCCCGTACTGGGGATGAAGCTCGGCTCGATTCTGCTCGTCGAAGAGAAAAGTCGTCAGCGGATACGGCGGCAGTTTCTGGCGTCGGTTGCCGGGATTATTGCCTCTTTTATGGCGCTGGCGATGCTAATGACCGTTCTGCGGCTGACCCATCAGGCGCTTGGGTGGGGCATTCAGTTCCAGAGCCCGTGGTTTATCGGGTTTATGGTGCTGGTGATGTTGATCTTCAGCGCCAGCCTGTTCGGGCTGTTTGAATTCCGTCTGCCTTCCGCGATGACGACCCGACTTGCCACCCACGGCGGCAACGGGATGGCCGGTCATTTCTGGCAGGGCGCGTTTGCCACGCTGCTGGCGACGCCGTGCAGCGCGCCGTTTCTCGGGACGGCCGTTGCGGTGGCGTTGACGGCCTCCTTTCCGGTGTTATGGGGGCTGTTTCTCGCGCTCGGGGTGGGGATGAGCCTGCCGTGGCTGTTTGTCGCGCTACGCCCTGGTCTGGCGCTGCGCCTGCCGCGCCCCGGACGCTGGATGAACGGATTGCGGCGCGTACTGGGCGTTATGATGCTTGGTTCGGCAATCTGGCTGGCGACGCTCCTGTTGCCGCATCTGGGATACGCGACAAGCAGCCCGGCGAAAGAGCGCGTCGTCTGGCAGCCGTTGAGCGAACAGGCGATCCAGGACGCGCTTGCGCAGCACAAACGCGTATTCATTGACGTTACCGCTGAGTGGTGCATTACCTGCAAGGTCAATAAGTACAACGTGTTACAGCGAGAAGAGATACAGGATGCGCTGCAACAGCCGGATGTTGTCGCATTGCGCGGCGACTGGACGCTGCCTGCGGATGACATCACCGACTTTTTGAAAAAACGCGGTCAGGTGGCTGTGCCGTTTAACCAGATTTATGGCCCCGGTTTACCGCAGGGTCAGTCATTGCCCACGTTGCTGACGCGCGATGCGGTGCTGCAAACGTTGCGCGATGCGAAAGGAGTTACGCCATGAAATATCTGATGATTATGCTGTTAGCGTTGTTTACCGGTCTGAGCGTGGCGAAAGAACCCGCGCCGTTTACGCCGGAGCAGGAAAAGCAAATTGAAGCGCTGATCCAGGAAGCGCTGTTTAACGATCCTGCCAGCCCACGGATAGGCGCGGAGAAGGCGACGCTGACGCTCGTCAACTTTACGGACTACAACTGCCCGTACTGCAAGCAGCTTGATCCGTTGCTGGAGAAAATCGTGCAAAAGTATCCGCAGGTCGCGGTAGTGATTAAGCCGCTGCCGTTTAAGGGCGAAAGCTCGGTACTGTCGGCGCGTACCGCGTTAACCACCTGGCGTGAGCACCCGCAGCAGTTTTTAGCGCTACATGAGAAACTGATGCAGAAAAAGGGCTACCACACCGCCGCCAGTATTAAACAGGCGCAGGAAAAGTCCGCCGCCACGCCGGTTACGCTGGATGAGAAAAGCATGGAGACGTTGAGCACCAATCTGCAACTCGCCCGGCTGGTTGGCGTTCAGGGGACGCCGGCAACCATCATTGGCGACGAGATGATCCCCGGCGCGGTATCGTGGGAGACCCTTGAGGCGGTGGTGAAAGAAAAACTGGCGGTGGCCCATGCTCAGTAAACTGCGCCGCTGGCTGCGTGAAGGCGCGATCTTACTGGTTCTGCTGGCAGGCGTGATAATCCTGCTGGATGTCTGGCGTTCTCCGCAGATGCCAGCCATGTTTGACAGCACGCCGCTGCATACGCTGGACGGGGAAGCCGTAACGCTGGCGTCGATCAGTGAAGAACGCCCGGTGCTGCTCTACTTCTGGGCGAGCTGGTGCGGTATCTGCCGTTTCACCACGCCGGATGTCGCCCGTTTGCAGTCGGAAGGGGAGAACGTCATGACCATCGCGCTGCGTTCCGGTAATGATGGGGAGGTTTCCCGCTGGTTATCGCGTAAAGGGGTGGCGTTCCCCGTCGTGAATGATAGCGGCGGTGAGATATCACGAAACTGGGAAATCAGCGTCACGCCAACGCTGGTGGTGGTGTCGAAGGGGCAGGTGGTAACTACGACCAGCGGCTGGACCAGCTACTGGGGCATGAAGTTACGTCTGTGGCGGGCAGCCATGTTTTGATAGCGTGCCGGGGAAACCCGGCATTTTTTAACCCATTGTAAGGATGTGTAAGACGAGCGGAGAGCGTGTTTTTTGTTATTTTTACTGCTTTTTTACTGACGCCAGTTATTATTTTTTACCGCTGCCTGACGTTGCAAACCTGAATTGATAATGGCATATCTGTTTTAATTGAATGAAAGTCTGTGATACGTTCAGGCGATTTTTTCGATTTCCATTTTGACAGGGATAACAATTCAATGCGCAAGGGTAAAATTATTGTTGCATCAATGATGGTGCTTTGTGTCCTTATTTTTGTTGCGGCGGCGGCATGGTTTATGCTGTTCCAGGGAGAAATGACGGAGCCGACAGGGGAGGAAAAACAGGCGGCGATTTTACACGCTGCGGGCCTGATGAAATCAGAGACCCAGGATAAAAAATCAGTCGAAACGCTCTATCATCGTTATATTATTCAACGCCATGTTAATTTAGATTCCGGCGAGCTGGTGGCTGAAAGCAGCATGGACGCCGCGCGCCAGAAGTGTGAAAAACTTGCCCCTGAACGCGACCCAGCGCAGGTTCGTCAGCGCTGTACGGTGGCGGATGTGTTCTTTGTGAAAGATAAAAATAATGAAATTCAGCAGGTTATCATTCCGGTTATCGGTAAAGGCGCGAAATCCATGATGCATGCGTTTCTTGCTCTGGGGCTGGACGGTCGTACGGTGAGAAATCTGTATTATTATCAGCAACGGGAAACGCCGTTTCTGGGGGCTAGGGTGGAAGACGCCAACTGGCGCAAACAGTGGCCAGGGAAACGATTATTAGATAACAGCGGACATCCTGCATTGAAAATAGTACAAGATAAACCTGAACATGCCGATGAATATACCGTTGACGGTATTTCCGGTGCGACGTTGACATCAACCGGCGTTGAGAAAAGTATTAACTACTGGATGGGGCCGCAGGGATATGGTCAATTCTTACAGCGTCTTGCCAGCGATCGAAATAACCTTAATCTTTGAATATTGCTGTACGCAATAACGCGTTTTATTTCTGCCTGCCGACAATGAATGACATCACTGTCGGCAGGGGAATTTATTCCTCTGTTACCGCGCCTGCCTTGCCGTTAATTCCATGAGAAAAACAGGGAGATAACGTCCCTTTTATCAACGCATAATGTGTGTGTTCATCACGATTTGATGAAATAAGTTTACATAACTTGTCGTCTGCTGACATTTTTATGATCCAGGTCATGTACAACGCGACAAAAAGATATAATGATAATAATTATCATTTGTATTCTTTGGCGGTGTGCACGTGCGTAACTTCCGTAACTCTTTGTTGGTTACTCTCTTTGGCTTGTTTATAAGCATGAGTGTCTGGGCGTCGACGAATTATGCGCCTTTGATTGAAGATATCGAACAACGTCTTGATAAAACAGCGGAACTTTATCAGCAACAGCATACCGACGAGGCGCGCCGCACGGTACAAATGGCCTATTTCGAGGTGTTCGAGAACCTGGAAGGGCCGATCCGCATCAACATTTCCGCGCGCAAAAGTTACGAGATGGAGAGCGCATTCGGCGAGATCCGTCGAATGATTGGCGAGAAAAAACCGCTCGCTGACGTTCAGGCGCGCATTGACTGGCTGAAAGCCGCACTGCGCGAAGTTGAACCGGTGCTGGATGGCGGACATCGTCTGGTGGCCGAAGAGCAGCACAACGCGCTGTCCAGAGACGACATTGCCGTTCACTGGCAGGAGAGTTTCAGGACGATCGACGATCTGCTGGCGCAGGCGGTCACTGAATATCAGGCCGGGAACTACAGCGTTGCCAGTCAGCACGTTCAACAGGCGCACTATCAGGGCTTTAAAAACTCTGAGATGGAGATGTCCCTCAGACAAAACCGTTCTGCAAAAGATGCCGCCGCCATTAACCAACAATTCTCATCCCTGATTGCGCTGACCGCGCAACCTGACCATCTCAACGATGTCTCTTATCAGGTCACTACGCTGCTACAGGATATCGAGGATATCTTACCCGGCTTGCCAACCACCCGTGACGATCAGCAGGTTGCCGCGGCGCAAAGCGCAGACAACATTCCGGCGGCGGACGAGGGAAATAACCGTACCGACTGGGCTGAGGTGACGACGGGAATTAACCAGAGCATTCAGGACGCGATAGCGCGCTATCAGGGCGGCGACGCGAAGAATGCGATTCTGGATATCCAGGATACCTACTTCGACCGCTTCGAAGCCAGCGGCATGGAAAACAAAATCGGCTCTCGCGATTCGGCATTTAAAACCACGCTGGAGGCGTATTTTACCCGCCTGGTCAGTCTGATGAAGGCCGGTCAGCCGGTTGAGCGCCTGAATGCGGAGGCCAGCGCGCTGGCGCAGGATTTGCAAAAAGCCGTGACGATGCTGGGCGAAGGCGAAGAAACCCAGTGGAGTCTGCTGCTCTATAGTCTGATGATCATCGTGCGCGAGGGGCTGGAAGCGCTGCTGATTGTGGCGGCAATCGTGGCCTACATGGTGAAAAACAACCATCAGGATAAGCTGCCGCTTATTCGTCAGTCGGTAATTGTGGCGCTGATCGCCAGCGTCATCACCGCCGCTATCTTCCAGATGCTGTTTACTAACTCCGGCGCCAGCCGTGAACTGCTGGAAGGCATAACGATGCTGATTGCCGTCGTGATGCTGTTCTTTATGAGTTACTGGCTGCTGTCCAAAGTGGAAGCGCGCCACTGGAAAGCCTGGCTGGAAGGCAAACTGTCTCATTCCCTGTCGCGAGGCTCCCTGGTCGGACTATGGCTGACCAGCTTCCTGGCGGTCTACCGCGAAGGGGCGGAAACGGTGCTGTTCTATTACGCTCTGATTGGCGATGCAAACACGGTGTCCGGCCATATGGCGATTGGCGCCGGTTTTGTGATTGGCTGCGTGGTGCTGCTGCTCGCCTGGCTGGTGATGCGTTACTCAGTGGTGCGCCTGCCGCTGAAACCCTTCTTTATGTTTACCGGCAGTTTCATGTATCTGATGGCCTTCGTCTTTGCGGGCAAAGGCGTCCTGGAACTGGTGGAAGGCAAACTGTTCCAGCCTACGTTGATTAACGGCTTCCCTGAAATCAGCTGGCTGGGGATTTATCCCTACGTGGAAACGTTGTTACCGCAGGTCGTATTGCTGCTCGCGGCGCTGGTGGCGCTGTGGGTGATGCGGCGCAAAAGCGCGGTTCCCGGGGAGACGATAAAAAATAACCCATAATCGTTGTATAGCCGTTGTTTTAGACGAGAGGATACGTTTGATGACCATGAAGAAAACCCTGATTGCCAGCGCAGTGATGGCCAGCATTTTCACTGCGCCAGCCGCGTTTGCTTTTAAAGAGTACCCGGCAGGCGAGCCTGTCACCATGAATGAAATGGAGCTGGCGGCCGTTTACCTGCAACCGATTGATATGGAACCGCGCGGCATGGGCTTACCGGCAGCAAAAGCCGATGTTCACCTTGAAGCGGATATCCACGCTGTAGAAGGCAATAAAAACGGTTTTGGCGCAGGGGAATGGATCCCGTACCTGACCATCAGCTACACCCTGGTCAACAACGACACGGGCGAAAAACAGGAAGGCACCTTCATGCCGATGGTTGCCAGCGACGGCCCGCACTATGGCGCGAACATCAAAATGATGGGCGTGGGCAACTATAAAGTGACCTACCACATTGAACCGCCGTCAAAAGCCGGGATGCATCGCCATACTGACAGCGAAACAGGCGTAGGCCGCTGGTGGAAACCGTTTGATGTGAGCTACGAGTTTAAATATGTCGGTCTGAACTAAAACCGACTAACCAACGCGCCTGGAGGATTCCCCCTTCTGGCGCGTTGGTCAGACCGATCATATGCCCGTCGCCTAATTCAACCCGCCGTACAGAGTCGAAGTTATGAGTTACTTTTTCGTCACGACGCTACAGGTCTTTTTCTGCATTGCGCTTCTTTCCGGTGTTCTCTGGAGTCGAAACGATCCTCCCTCTTTACGTCCACTGACCTGGACGCTGCTGACCGGGCTGATTGCCGGCGTGCTGGCGGGACTGTTTATTCACGGCAGCCAACCGGTACAACTGCTGCTGGTTGGGGCGGAGGTCATGGTATCGCTGCTGTTTGTCCTCAGTTTCTGGTGGGCTTCAACGCGTATCCGCTATCTGTGGCAGGGGATTCTGATTTTCGGCGCTGCCCGCCATTGGGCGCTGGACCCTAATCTGGGCGGGCTGACCAGTACGCATGTGCTGAATACTGACCTGCTGTTAAACCTGACGGCCGTCGTTCTCGCTTTTGCGATCCTCTGTCTGGCGGGCGTACTCTGCGCGATGCTGCTGCGGCGTATTCGCGGCCTGTACTGGCCGTTAACGCTGATTCTGCTGGTGATGATCTGGCTGCCGCTGAGCGGCAACCTGCTGTTGTTGCTGATGAAATTACAGGTTGTTCCGCTGGGAAAATCACTGCTGAGCTTCGTGGCGAAAGTCACAAATAACACGGCGCTGTATAACTGGGCGGGAGCCGCGCTGCTGCTGGCCCTGGCGCTGTGCTGGCTTCCGGCGCTGTTGCGGGCTTTTCGACAGACGCGGGAAACCGAAGAACCGATCGCTCACCGTCTGGCGCTGGCGCAGCGTCGCAATGCTTTACGGCTATGGCTGGTCACAATCGGCTGCGCGGTGGTCGTTATCGCAGGCCAGCTGTGGTGGGATAAAGTGGCCTCGCAGCCGCCGCAACTCTCTGAAGCCGTGCCCGTAACGCTGGGGAGCGATGGCATGGTGCGCCTGCCGGTCGAACAGCTTCGTGACGGTAAACTGCATCGTTTCGTCTGGGTGGCGGACGATGGCAAAGCGGTGCGCTTCTTCGTGATTAACCGCTATCCCGACAAGCTGCGTTTTGGCGTGGTGTTCGACGCCTGCCTGCTGTGCGGCGATCAGGGTTATGTCATGGAGGGCAATCAGGTTATCTGCGTCGCCTGCGGAGTGCATATTTTTATTCCGTCTATCGGCAAGGCTGGTGGTTGTAACCCGGTGCCGATTGAAAACTGGCACAATGATGAAAAAGAGCTGGTGATTCCCGGTAAAGAACTGGCGACAGGGGTGAACTACTTCTCAACGGTCATGACCATTAAAGTGACCGATCCGGTCGATGGTTCAACGTTGACCAATACCTCAGCCGATTACAAATACAGCTATGGCGGCAAGACCTGGTTCTTCTCGTCAGAGGCTAACTATGAACGCTTCCGTGAAACGCCGGAGCAGTTTGTTCCTGCCGACATGAGGGAGGAATAATCATGCTGTGGCGGATGTTACGACAATCCTGGGGGCGCAATTTACGCCGCAAAGTGCTGGCGATAATCACCGTTTTTCTGGCCTCCAGCCTGATCTCGGCGCTGCTGGCGGTGTCCATTGATATCGGCGACAAAATGTCCAGGGAGCTGAAGTCTTATGGCGCGAATATTTTGATTGAACCCGCCGGACAGGCTGCGCTGCCCGCGCTGTTTAGTGAGAGCAGTAATCCGCTTTCCGGTCAGGATTTTCTTGATGAAGCCGAACTGCCGAACATCAAAGATATCTTCTGGCGAAACAACATTGTCGGGTTTGCGCCGATGCTCGGCGGCGAAGCCAGCGTGGAGGGAGAACCGGTGCGGATTCTGGGCACCTTCTTCAGTCAGCCAGTGGATATTCCTGATGAAGAGGGATATGAGACGGGGCAGAAAACGGTCAGCCCTTACTGGCAGGTGACCGGCGACTGGCCGCAGGAACCGGCAGGCGCAGAGCCGCAGACCTTAGTCGGGCACGCGCTGGCGCGGCAAATGGGCTGGAAACCCGGTGATAAGCTGACATTACGTACCGAAGGCGAAGCGGTGCAGGTCACCGTCAGCGGTATCCTCTCCAGCGGCGGCGATGAAGATAACCAACTGGTGATGCCGCTAAGTACGGTACAGCACCTGCTGGGGCTCCCCGGAAAAGTGCAGGCGATTCGCGTCTCGGCGCTGACGGTGCCGGAAAACGAACTGTCCCGCCGCGCGCGGGAAAACCTGGACGCGCTCAATGCCGAAGAGTACGACCTCTGGTATTGCACGGCCTATGTGTCGTCGATCGCGCATCAGCTGGAAGAGGCGATTTCCGGCGCGGAAGTGCGCCCGGTATGGCAGGTCGCGGCGTCTGAAGGGGTGGTGATCGATAAAATTCAGCTGCTGATGGCGGTCGTTACCGTCGCGGCGCTGGCGGCTTCCGCAATGGGGATCGCCTCGCTGATGACCAGCACCATTATGGAACGCGCCAAAGAGATCGGTTTGATGAAGGCGCTGGGTGCGCGACAGTGGCAAATCATGCTGCTGTTCTACCTGGAAGCGGCGTCCAGCGGGCTGGCGGGCGGCGCGCTGGGATGTATTGCCGGGTGGGGGCTGGCGAAAGCGATTGGCGTCATGCTCTTCGATGCGCCGCTTAATTTTGCCTGGATTGTGGTGCCGTGCGTACTGGTGATTGCGGTATTGATTGCGTTGATCGGCACCTGGTTCCCGGCCCGGCGGATCGCCCGACTGTATCCTGTGGAGGTGCTGTATGGCCGCTAAACGTACCATGCTCTGGCTGCTGGTGTGGCGGGCGCTGCGTCTGCGTTTTCAGCGGGTCAGCGTGGTGTTTGCCGCGCTGATGGTGGGGGCGACCATCGTGACGGCGCTTTCTGCCGTCTGGTTCGACATTAATACCAAAATGAGCGAAGAACTGCGCACCTTCGGCGCGAATTTTTACATCGGGCCGGGGCACGGTTCCAGTATGCCACAGCAGGAGTTGCAGAGCATTCTCGATCAGGCGCCGCAGGGGCTGGTGCATGGCGCCAGTCCGTGGTTGTACGGCATGGCGCGCACCGAGCTGGAAAAAGTGGTGATGGTTGGCGTGTGGTTCGAGTCGCTGCAAAAACTGGTGCCGTACTGGCAGGTCACCGGTAGCTGGATTGGCGTCAGTTTTGACGACCGTAACGCGATGATCGGCGTCAAACTGGCGGAACGCCTCAACGTGCAGCCGGGCGACAGCATCACGCTGGTGGATCACAATCAGCGTAAGAATTTGCAGATTAAAGGCATTGTGGAGTCTGGCGATGCGACGGACAACATGCTGATCGTCAGCCTCGACGTGGCGCAGGCCTGGCTGCATCAGCCGGGCAAAATCAGCCACGGCTTGCTGAGCGTCAGTAACGATGTCGGCCAGGTGGAGAACTACGCCAGCCGGTTGCAGGCGCAGTATCCTGACCTGGAGATTCGTCCGGTGCGTAAGGTCTCTGCTTCCGAAGGGCAGGTGCTGGATAAAATTAAAGGTCTGATGGGGCTGGTCTCGATCGTGATTCTGGCGCTCTCTTCGCTGTGCGTGAATACCACGCTGATGGCGATTGTCGGCGAGCGGGCGCGCGAGTTTGCGCTGCAAAAAGCGCTTGGTTCCAGCAACGGCGATATCGTGCGGCAAATTCTGCTGGAAACCAGCATCATCGCGCTGGCGGCGGTGGCGTGCGGCTGGGTGCTGGGATATTTGCTGGCGCAACTGTTGGGGTTAACGGTGTTTAATGCCGCCATTTCGCTGCGTCTGCCGGTGTTGCCCATTACTCTGGTGTTGTCTTTACTGGTCGCCATTCTGGCGGCGATTGTTCCGGTGCGACGCGCGGTAAGCGTCGAGCCTGCTAAAGTGCTGAAAGGAGAGTAGCGCCATGTCCGTTACGCATATCCCTCAGGTGGCGATCGAAACCCGCCACTTATACAAACGGTTCGGTGACGTTACCGCCCTGGATGACATTAATCTGCGCATTGCGCAGGGTGAATTTGTCGCCATTATGGGCGCTTCTGGTTCTGGTAAAACCACGCTGATGAATATTCTGACGTGCCTTGATACGGCGACGGAAGGGCAGGTGTTTCTTGACGGCACCGATGCCGCCGCGCTGGATGAAGAGGGGCGCCGTCGCTTTCGCGCCGAGAAAATCGGCCTGGTATTTCAGCAGTTCCATTTGATCCCGTTCTTAACTGCGCTGGAAAACATCATGCTCGCCCAGCATTACCACAGCGTGGTGGATGAAGCGGCGGCGAGGAAGGTGCTGGAGCAGGTAGGGCTTGGGCATCGTGTGACGCACCTGCCGAGCCAGCTTTCCGGTGGTGAGCAGCAGCGTGTGTGTATCGCCCGGGCGCTGGTCAACGAACCGCCGGTTATTTTCGCGGATGAACCGACGGGCAACCTGGATGAAGAGAATGAGCAGCGGGTGCTGGATCTGCTCACCGATCTGCATCGTCAGGGGCGCACGATTGTGATGGTGACGCACAACCCTGCGCTTGGGCAGTTTGCCGACCGTATTCTGCGGCTGCAACACGGTAAATATCTGGGGGAGGAGGCCAATCAACATGCGCTGGCATAATGTGCTGTTACTCGCGGCGGCGATCCTGATAAGCGGGTGTAAAGAAGAAAAGCTGGCGGTCGGGGCACCGGCCCCGGCGCTGGCGGCGTTTGATCTGCAAGGCCAGGAGTCAGGCCTTGAACGCTGGCAAGGAAAGGCGGTGTACCTGAATTTTTGGTCTGCGGGATGCGGGGGGTGTCTGGCGGAAATGGACACGCTGGAAGCGCTGAGCAAAAAATGGGGCGATAAAGTGGTGGTTGTGGCGGTCAATACCGACCCTGAAACGGTCAGGATTAACGATCTGCTGGCAAAGCATCAGATAACCTATCCGGTGGTGCGCGATCAGCTCAACATTACCCAGGAACGTTATCAGGTGATCGGCACGCCGACTTCCGTACTGATTGACCCCGAAGGACGCGTTCTGGAGCTACACCAGGGTATGCGTAAGCCGCCTGAGTTAGAGGCCACGTTTGCGCGCCTGGCGGCGCGATGAACGACGCGTACGGAGAGATACCCAATGGCATTTATCTGGAACGACGAAAGCCTTGCGATTCTGCGGGAAAACGCGGGCATCCTCACGACAGAGCAGATAGCGCAACTGCTTCACACTAATATTACCGCCGTGCGGAATATGGCCTATCGGCTGAAACTGAGCCTTCGGGTAACGGCGTATAATCACCGACGCATAGCGCAGGTTCAGGCGCTTTATGCCTCTGAGACGTTGAGTCTCAAAGAGATCGCGGCGAAAACGGGGCTGACGGCCAGTACCGTGCAATATATCGTGTACGTGAAATCAAAAAATAAGCCCTACGCCACCACGGAATATGTCTCTTTTGAAACGGAGAACGCCGTTCATTACCGCGTGCAAAAAGAATTTGTCGATACGGAGCGTTCCCTGCTGGACAACATCTCTGATAACACGCGATTTCGTGAACTGTATCTGACGGACGGCACTTTTTATTGCGCCCGCAATATTAAGTATGAGGTTTTTATCTCGGAATAACCGGAACATGCTGACCTGCCGGTTATCTTCTGGAATCTCCCGTTTTGCGAAACCGTTCCCGGAAAAATGTCATATTTCTGTCACACTCTATGAGGATTGATAACAACAAGAGGTTGTAGGGATGAAAAAATCGATACTCGTCGCCGCTGTGGCAGGGGCTGTTTTATTGTCGTCCGCCGCGCAAGCGCAGACAACGCCGGAAGGTTATCAACTGCAACAAGTGTTGATGATGAGCCGACACAACTTGCGCGCGCCGTTGGCCAATAATGGCAGCGTGCTGGAGCAGTCCACGCCGAATCAGTGGCCGGAGTGGGATGTGCCCGGCGGGCAGCTCACCACGAAAGGCGGTGTGCTGGAAATTTATATGGGCCACTACATGCGAGAATGGCTGGCGGAGCAGGGGATGGTCACGTCAGGCGAATGCCCGACGCCGGACACGGTATATACCTATGCCAACAGTCTGCAACGCACCGTTGCGACGGCACAATTCTTTATCACCGGCGCTTTCCCTGGGTGCGACATTCCGGTACATCATCAGGAAAAAATGGGCACGATGGACCCAACGTTTAATCCAGTGATCACCGATGACTCTGCGGCGTTTAGCCAGAAAGCGGTGCAGGCGATGGAAAAAGAGCGCAGCCAGATGCAGCTTGACGACAGCTATCAACTGCTGGCGCAGATGACGGACTACAAAGATTCACCGTCCTGCAAAGAAAAACAGCAGTGTTCGCTGACCGAAGCCAAAGACGCCTTTAGCGCGAAGTATCAGGAGGAGCCTGGCGTTTCGGGGCCGCTGAAAGTCGGCAACTCGCTGGTGGATGCGTTTACGCTGCAATACTACGAAGGCTTCCCGATGGATCAGGTCGCCTGGGGCGAGATTAAATCCGATCAGCAGTGGAAAGTCCTGTCAAAGCTGAAGAACGGGTATCAGGACAGCCTGTTTACCTCGGGTGAAGTGGCGCGCAACGTCGCCAAACCGCTGGTCAAATATATTGATAAAGCGCTGGTGACTGACCGTAGCAGCGCGCCGAAAATTACCGTTCTGGTGGGGCATGACTCGAATATTGCTTCGCTGCTGACGGCGCTGGATTTCAAACCTTACCAGTTGCACGATCAGTACGAACGCACCCCGATTGGCGGCAAGATTGTGTTCCAGCGCTGGCATGACAGCAAAGGCAATCGCGACCTGATGAAAATCGAATATGTGTATCAGAGCTCGCAGCAGTTGCGTAACGCGGACGTCCTGACGCTGAAATCACCGGCGCAGCGCGTCACGCTGGAACTGGCAGGATGCCCGATAGACGCAAACGGCTTCTGTCCTCTTGATAAGTTCGATAACGTGTTGAACAGCGCGGCAAAATAGCAGAGGTTCTCCCCCGCGCAGGCGGGGGAGAAAAGGTCAGACATTTTTACGTTCGATGGTTTGTTCGCCCCAAAATAGCGAATCTTTATCCGTCTTCTCAAAGGCTTTAAGCAACACTTCGTCGCTGCCTTCCTCCCAAATTTTTTCAGCCAGTTTCTCGTCATACTTCGCGACTTCAAAAATGGCTTCGGCTATTTCTGGTGATGTATTACGCAGACTTGCCCATTCGCCGACGTGATGAGCCTTCGCTTCTTGAGTTGGCATTCGAATCCTCCTGTTGAAGATTAGCCGTTGAGTTTTACTGCCAGACCTGCAACATATTCACCCTGATAGCGAGCGATAGAAAGTTCTTCCTGGCTTGGCTGGCGTGAACCATCGCCCCCGGCAATTGTGGTGGCGCCGTATGGCGTACCGCCGCGAACCTGCGAGACGTCAAACAGTTCCTGCGCGGCGTAACCGATAGGGACAATCACCATGCCGTGGTGAGCCAGCGTGGTCCAGGTTGAGGTAATGGTTTGTTCCTGACCGCCGCCGGTGCCTGTCGAGCTGAATACGCTGGCGAGTTTTCCATACAACGCGCCGGATGCCCACAAACCGCCCGTCTGGTCCAGGAAGGTGCGCATCTGGCCTGACATATTGCCAAAGCGCGTCGGCGTACCAAAAATGATGGCGTCGTAATCAGGCAGTTCCTGCGGGGTTGCGACTGGTGCGTTTTGTGTTTTACCTCCGGCCTTTGCGAAGATTTCAGGCTGCATCGTTTCCGGTACGCGTTTGATAATGACTTCTGCGCCGTCCACTTTGTTTGCCCCTTCCGCCACCGCATGCGCCATAGTTTCGATGTGTCCGTACATGGAATAATAAAGCACCAGAATTTTTGCCATTTTGCACTACTCCTCGAGTTAACCGTGTCCGTAGCGATTCGCTACCTCTATTTAAAGATATGACGTCCTGGAGAGAGTGCAAATATCACAACCATTTCTTTGATTTATAACAAAATTTATCAGCGTCGTTTTTGTTGCAAAATGATACATTTTTCGCCGTTCGGATTTCTTTAACCATAAGAGAGGCTTATTGATTTCCTGGGGGGATTATTCCTGTCCCCCTGACGAACCTGTTGCAGAATATTACGATTTACTGGTCAGCCGGGGTAACTTCGCTAAGCTTAGTTCCGCGTGGCAATAATTGTGGCGTCTGCCATATGCCGCGTGAGGAGATCTTCCTCAACACCGATGCAATATGATGTCTAATCTATGACGGAGGTCAGTAATGGCAAACCATCGGGGCGGTTCCGGTAATTTTGCGGAAGACCGCGAAAGAGCATCAGAAGCAGGTCGTAAAGGTGGCCAGCACAGCGGGGGCAACTTTAAGAATGACCCGCAGCGTGCATCAGAAGCAGGCAAAAAAGGGGGCAAAAGCAGTCACGGTAACCGTAACAGCTAGCCTGTAAGTTAACGCCATAATGTTTAGCGCATGCCGCTGGTAAACGTTATGATGCCACCGCCGCCGGTTCCTCCGGCGGTTTTTTTGTCCGTAAGATTGAAGTGTCGCCGCAGGCGACGCAAACTAAGCGTTCTGACGTTCAAAAAGAAAAAAGCGCCGTTGCCACGGTATCCTGGCGGCAATAAAACAAGGAGAGGGCGCATGGTTCAACGCGCAGAGAAAAAAACAGGTAAACGTTCACAGGCCGTCAGCGCCAAGCGCCAGGCGATTTTAACCGCTGCATTAAACACGTTTTCCCAGTACGGTATTCATGGTTCACGTCTGGAGCAGGTGGCTGAGCAGGCGGGAGTGTCCAAAACCAATTTGCTCTATTATTACCCGTCGAAAGAGGCGCTTTATGTCGCCGTACTGCGGCAAATCCTTGATATCTGGCTGGCGCCGTTAAAGGCCTTTCGTGAAGATTTCGCGCCGCTGGTGGCGATCAAAGAGTACATCCGTCTTAAACTGGAGGTCTCCCGTGATTATCCGCAGGCTTCCCGGCTTTTTTGCATGGAGATGCTGGCGGGCGCGCCGTTGCTGATGGAAGAACTGACCGGGGATTTGAAGGCGCTGATTGACGAAAAATCGGCATTGATTGCCGGATGGGTAAACAGTGGAAAACTGGCGCCCGTCGATCCGCATCACCTGATCTTTATGATTTGGGCTTCAACGCAGCATTACGCCGATTTTGCGCCTCAGGTCGAAGCGGTAACGGGCGCAACGCTGCGTGATGAAGCCTTTTTCAATCAAACGGTCGAAAGCGTACAGCGGATGATTATTGAAGGCATTCGCGTACGTTAACCGGCAGGCGGCAACGGACAGCTCAAATCACCTTCCTCACATTGCAGCAGCGAAGCTAAAAACGCTTCGCGTTCGTCCGTTTTGTCCGTCATGCACTGGCTGGCGATCATCGGCTGTATACTGCCGCCTTCCGTGCCGGAACTGACCAGCGCGCAGTCGGCGTCCCGCAGGGCAATCCAGGCGATTTGCGCTTTTTTCAGCAAGTCACGCTGCGGCGGTTCGGCGCGTTTTAGCGCATTCTGGTACGTCTCATTGAGTTTTTTATCGGCGGTTTGAAATTGCGCGGCGGCGCAGGTGTTCATCTCCATTTGCGTGCTGGCGTTGGCGCAGTCATCGGCCAGTGCCTGAGCGCTGAGTAGCAGCGCAGCACATGTGAATATAATTCGCTTCATACTTCCCTCTGGCTCTAAAACATTGCCGGATGGCGGCTTTGCCTGATCCGGCCTACAAATGTGTTTTGTAGGCCCGGTGAGCCGTAGCGCCACCGGGCATTTTCCAAAGCCTTAATTAACCACAGCCTTAACCAATTGTCATCAGGCTGGCGTTACCACCTGCCGCAGCGGTGTTAACGCTGAGCGAGCGCTCGATATACAGACGCTCCAGCAGGATATTGGTTTCACCACGGGCAAAGCCCTGTACCGACACGATCGCGCCGTCACGGGCGGCTACCGCCTCGCACAGCGCCCGTAGCTGATCGGAATCGCCGTGGAAGATCACCGCATCGAACGGCTGCGAAGTCAGCGTGTCCGCTTTCGCAAACTGAATACGTTCACAAACCGCAGCAGGCAGGCGCTTCGCCAGTTCGCGATGGAAGGCATCGTCCGGCCACAAAATCAGACTACCGACCGCTGTCACGGCGGCGACCTGCACCAGAGCGTCCTGCTCGTCATCAGCCAGACACAATACGCGTTCACGCGGCAGTAACGTCCAGGTATTGCGCTCACCGGTAGGGCCAGGCAACAAACGCTGGGTTCCGGCCTGCGCCAGCTCGCTAAACTGCTGACAAAGCGTATGCAAAGCCGGGCGATCCGCCGCCCACCCGGTCAGCGCGTCAAGCGGCTGAGTCAGCGCGGCTTTAAGCTGGGCATCCACCGGGTAGTCCGCATCCTGACGGGCAAGCGTAATGCCCAGCGCGTTTTCCGGGCGATTTGCCAACAGACGGTAGAGATAGAGCGGACCGCCCGCTTTCGGCCCGGTGCCGGACAAGCCTTCGCCGCCAAATGGCTGGACGCCCACGACCGCGCCTACCATATTACGGTTGACGTACAGGTTGCCTGCGTGCGCTGAACCGGTGACCTGCGCAATGGTCTCGTCAATTCGAGTATGTACGCCCAGTGTCAGACCGTAGCCGGAGGCGTTGATCTGCGCAATCAGTTCGGGAAGGTGATTACGAGTGTAACGCACCACATGCAGCACCGGCCCGAAGATCTCTTTTTGCAGCTCATCAAAACTTTCCAGCTCAATCAGCGTTGGCGGAACAAAGGTGCCGGTTTGCCATTCGCGCGCATCATCGCTGTTTTCACGTACGGCCTGGAATACCGGACGACCTTTCGTACGCATCGCCTGAATATGGCGCTCGATATTGGTTTTGGCTTCGTTATCGATAACCGGGCCAATGTCGGTGGTCAGACGGCCCGGATTACCCATGCGGCATTCCGCCATTGCCCCGCGCAGCATTTTCAGGGTGTGGTCGGCGATATCATCCTGCAAGCACAGTATGCGCAGCGCCGAGCAGCGCTGCCCGGCACTGTCAAACGCAGATGCCAGCACATCCACAACCACCTGTTCGGTAAGGGCGGAGGAGTCCACGATCATGGCGTTCATCCCGCCGGTTTCCGCAATCAGCGGAATCGGGCGACCCTGCGCATCCAGACGGGTGGCGATGTTACGCTGCAATAAGCTGGCGACTTCGGTCGAGCCGGTAAACATCACGCCGCGTACGCGCTCATCGGAGGTTAACTGCGCCCCAACGGTTTCCCCCTGGCCGGGCAGCAACTGCACTACGCCCGGCGGAACACCGGCTTCCAGTAAGATGGCGATGCCCTGGGCGGCAATCAGCGGCGTTTGTTCCGCCGGTTTCGCCAGGACGCTGTTGCCCGCCGCCAGCGCAGCGGCAATTTGTCCGGTGAAGATGGCCAGCGGGAAGTTCCACGGGCTGATACAGACGACCGGGCCTAAAGGACGATGCGTTTCGTTATCAAAGTCATCGCGTACCTGCCCGGCGTAGTAGTGGAGGAAATCCACCGCTTCGCGTACTTCTGCAATAGCATTACTGAAGGTTTTCCCGGCTTCACGAACCAGAATGCCAATCAGCTGCTGCATTTGGCCTTCCATTAATACCGCTGCGCGTTGCAGGATGGCGGCGCGTTCCTGCGGTGGCGTCGCGAACCAGATAGGGGCGTTGTTAACCGCGTTTTGTAGCGCTTGTTCAACGTCCGCAGCGCTGGCTTCGCGCACGTAGCCGACGATGTCTTTCGGCTCTGCCGGGTTGATCACCGGCGTCATCTCTCCGTCAGCGACCGGCTGTTCCAGCATCGGTTTGGCCTGCCATTTTTGCAGCGCATTGTTCAACAGGGCGGAGGAGAGGGAAGCCAGACGGTGTTCGTTAGCCAGATCCAACCCGCCGGAGTTTTCCCGGCCTTGTCCGTAGAGGTCGCGAGGCAGCGGGATTTTCGGATGCGGCAAGCCGGTTTGCCCTTCTTGCTGCGCCAGTTTTTCCACGGCCTCCACCGGGTCGGCGACCAGTTCATCCAGCGGCAGCGTGGCGTCGGCAATACGGTTAACGAAGGAGGTGTTAGCGCCGTTTTCCAGCAGGCGGCGCACCAGATACGCCAGCAGCGTTTCATGCGTGCCGACCGGGGCATAAATACGACACGGACGGTTGAGTTTGCCATCCGCCACTTTACCGGTGACCTGCTCGTACAGCGGTTCGCCCATGCCGTGCAGACACTGGAATTCATACTGGCCCGGATAGTAGTTCTGCCCCGCCAGTTGATAAATCGCCGCCAGAGTATGGGCGTTATGGGTCGCAAACTGCGGGTAAATCAGATTCGGTACGGCGAGCAGTTTTTTCGCGCAGGCCAGATAAGAAACGTCGGTATAGACCTTGCGGGTGTAAACCGGGTATCCCTCCAGTCCGTCCATTTGGGCGCGTTTGATTTCACTGTCCCAGTACGCGCCTTTCACCAGGCGGATCATCAGGCGACGACGGCTACGCGTGGCGAGATCGATCAGATAATCAATCACAAACGGGCAGCGTTTCTGATAAGCCTGAATTACGAAACCGATGCCGTTCCAGCCAGCCAGTTCCGGCTCAAAACAAAGTTTTTCCAGCAGGTCGAGGGAGATTTCCAGACGGTCAGCTTCTTCGGCGTCGATGTTGATGCCGATATCATACTGACGCGCCAGCAGCGTCAGGGATTTCAGGCGCGGATACAGCTCCTCCATCACGCGGTCATACTGCGCGCGGCTGTAGCGCGGGTGCAGGGCGGAAAGCTTGATGGAGATCCCCGGCCCTTCATAAATTCCGCGTCCGTTAGACGCTTTGCCAATGGCGTGAATAGCCTGCTGATACGAGACCATATAAGCCTGCGCATCGGCGGCGGTCAGCGCCGCTTCGCCTAACATATCGTAGGAGTAGCGAAAGCCCTTGTCTTCCAGCTTACGCGCATTCGCCAGCGCTTCGGCGATGGTTTCGCCGGTGACGAACTGCTCGCCCATCAGGCGCATTGCCATGTCAACGCCTTTGCGGATCAGCGGCTCGCCGCTCTTACCGATAATCCGGTTCAGCGAGCGAGAGAGACTGGCTTCGTTGTGGGTAGAAACCAGCTTGCCGGTAAACAACAGACCCCAGGTGGCGGCATTAACAAACAGCGACGGGCTGCGGCCAATATGCGACTGCCAGTTGCCGTTGCTGATTTTGTCGCGGATGAGCGCGTCACGCGTCGCTTTATCCGGGATACGCAGCAGCGCTTCCGCAAGGCACATCAGCGCGACGCCTTCCTGCGAGGAGAGGGAGAACTCCTGCAACAGCCCCTGCACCATCCCGGCGCGACCGCTGGCCGTTTTCTGGTTACGCAGTTTCTCCGCCAGTTGATAGGCCAGCTTGTGGGCCTGCTCAGCCACCGGCTGCGGCAGACGCGCCTGCTCCATTAACATCGGCACCGCATCAGTTTCGGCGCGACGGTAAGCTGCGGTAATCGCGGCGCGGGAGACCGACTGAGGCAGGATCTGCTCGGCAAACTCAAGGAAAGGCTGGTGGTTTTCTTCCTGCTGTGCGGTTGACTCATCGCCTTCATTGGCGGCGCCAGCCAGCAGGGCGGGCAATTCCGGTAACGCCTCGTCGCTTTCCAGTTTTTCCAGATAATTAAAGATTGCCTGTTTGATCAGCCAGTGTGGGGTGCGATCAATTCGTGTTGCTGCTGTTTTAATACGTTCGCGCGTCGCGTCGTCCAGCTTAACCCCCATCGTGGTGGTTCCCATGCCGTCTACTCCTGTTGTTCTGATATGTGCTGCTGATAGTTATCGAGAAATATCCACCATGTTGCAACTTTGTGCAACCTCGTTAAATGTGACCTGCCTTGCAAGCTTAAAAATGAATGAAATGTTAAAAGAAGAGACGCTTCTGGATGGGATAAAAACAATAACCAAATCTTTTTCTCTGCGGCAGTTAACACTTTTGAAAGGTGCAACCTTAAAAAATGTGAGAGAGTGCAACCTGGAGAAAAATAGTATCCCATCCGAATAAAATTTGATGTAAATGATGTGTTAAATCGATTGTGAATGACCACCGCTTCCGGCAGGATACGGTCGCCCTGGTAAACATAAACACCATTGCCACGTTCCGGCAGGGTATAAAACGGCAGCTCTTATTATTGCCGGCACATAAAATCTGGAGACTTTTGATGGCTATTAGCACACCGATGTTGGTGACGTTTTGTGTCTATATCTTTGGCATGATATTGATAGGGTTTATTGCATGGCGTTCGACCAAAAACTTTGATGACTATATTCTCGGCGGCCGCAGCCTTGGGCCGTTTGTGACGGCATTATCCGCTGGCGCATCTGATATGAGCGGCTGGCTGCTGATGGGTCTGCCGGGGGCGATTTTCCTGTCGGGGATTTCTGAAAGCTGGATCGCGATTGGTCTGACGTTAGGGGCATGGATTAACTGGAAACTGGTGGCGGGACGTTTACGCGTCCACACTGAATTTAATGATAACGCCCTGACTCTGCCGGATTATTTTACCGGGCGTTTTGAAGATAAAAGTCGCGTTCTGCGCATTATCTCTGCCCTGGTTATCCTGCTGTTTTTCACCATTTATTGCGCATCGGGGATTGTGGCAGGGGCGCGTCTGTTTGAAAGCACCTTTGGCATGAGCTATGAAACCGCGCTGTGGGCGGGGGCGGCAGCCACCATTATCTACACCTTTATTGGCGGCTTCCTGGCCGTGAGCTGGACCGACACCGTCCAGGCCAGCCTGATGATTTTCGCCCTGATTCTGACGCCTGTTATGGTGATCATCAGCGTCGGCGGTTTTGGTGACTCCCTGGAAGTGATTAAACAAAAGAGCATTGAGAATGTGGATATGCTCAAGGGACTGAACTTTGTCGCCATTATCTCCCTGATGGGCTGGGGGCTGGGTTACTTTGGTCAACCGCATATTCTGGCGCGCTTTATGGCGGCGGATTCTCACCACAGCATCGTGCACGCGCGTCGCATCAGTATGAGCTGGATGATTCTGTGTCTGGCGGGGGCGGTGGCTGTCGGCTTCTTCGGCATTGCTTACTTTAACAATAACCCGGCACTGGCCGGAGCGGTGAACCAGAACTCGGAGCGCGTGTTCATTGAACTGGCGCAAATCCTGTTCAACCCGTGGATTGCCGGTATTCTGCTGTCCGCTATTCTCGCGGCGGTGATGTCGACGTTAAGCTGCCAGCTGCTGGTGTGCTCCAGCGCGATTACCGAAGATTTGTATAAAGCCTTCTTGCGTAAAGGCGCGAGCCAGAAAGAGCTGGTATGGGTAGGGCGCATTATGGTGCTGGTGGTTGCGCTGGTGTCTATCGCGCTGGCTGCTAACCCTGAAAACCGCGTGCTCGGTCTGGTGAGCTATGCGTGGGCGGGCTTCGGCGCGGCGTTTGGCCCGGTCGTGCTGTTCTCGGTGATGTGGTCGCGTATGACCCGTAACGGCGCGCTGGCCGGAATGGTTATCGGGGCGCTGACGGTTATTGTCTGGAAACAGTTTGGCTGGCTGGATCTGTACGAAATCATCCCTGGCTTCATCTTCGGCAGCATCGGGATTGTGGTCTTTAGCCTGCTGGGCAAAGCGCCGTCGTCGGCTATGCAAGAACGTTTTGCGAAAGCGGATGCGTATTACCACTCCGCACCGCCGTCGCGTTTACAGGCAGAGTAATCTGACCGCTGCCCGTTTACTTTCATAGCCCGCCATGCGCGGGCTTTTTATTCAGAATTGTGGCGTGTTTCTCTGTATGTCGATGAATGAAAGTATTAATTTTTACTATGAGCGTTCGGGTGAAATAATTTTGTAATATCTCTGTAAGAGACTATTGCCAGTGCAAAGGGGAACTTTGGTTAATGCATGGTAAATATGTTGTTGCATTAATGATAAATTATGTTGTACTAATACGTAATAGCGGTAGTTCCCGGCAGTGATGACACTTTTCACTATGGAGATCGCGAATGGTAAGGTCCTGTACTGGACACGTTTTTCGCAGTAACAGCAATAACTTATGCGGATGCCTCTCCTCCGGTAGCCCTGTCGTCACCGCTAAATTCCTCTCACTTCCTCTTTTTATCCCTGTTACTGACGCCGTATTCGGTGCGCGTAGCCGTGTAGGGCGTCTTTTCAAAAAACAAGCTATGGCTTACAAGGAAGCCAACCCTCAGATGTTCGTGCGCATAATCGTGCCGCCAACGGCGCGTGTGATGTATACCAACAACTCAAGGTGCTATCCATGGGAAGACAAAAAGCAGTGATCAAAGCTCGTCGTGAAGCAAAACGTGTGCTGAGACGGGATTCGCGTAGCCACAAACAACGTGAAGAAGAATCGGTCACCTCGCTTGTGCAGATGAGCGGCGTAGAAGCGATAGGCATGGCGCGTGATAGCCGTGACGCCACACCAATCGTAGCGCGAAATGAGGCTCAGGAGCACTACCTGAATGCTATCGAGAGTAAACAACTGATCTTCGCCACTGGCGAAGCCGGGTGTGGAAAAACCTGGATCAGTGCGGCAAAAGCAGCAGAGGCCCTGATACATAAAGATGTAGACAGGATTATTGTTACCCGTCCGGTTTTGCAGGCCGATGAAGATCTCGGCTTCTTACCAGGCGATATATCCGAGAAGTTCGCGCCTTATTTCCGGCCCGTCTATGACGTGCTGGTGAAACGCCTGGGCGCATCTTTTATGCAATACTGCCTGCGGCCTGAGATTGGTAAGGTGGAAATCGCGCCGTTCGCCTATATGCGCGGACGTACATTTGAAAATGCAGTCGTCATTCTTGACGAGGCTCAGAATGTGACTGCTGCGCAAATGAAGATGTTCTTAACGCGCCTCGGGGAGAACGTGACGGTTATCGTAAATGGCGACATTACCCAGTGCGATTTACCGGCTCATGTTCAATCAGGGTTAAGTGATGCGTTAGCTCGCTTTGAAGAAGATGAGATGATAGGTATTGTCCGTTTCCATAAAGACGACTGCGTGCGTTCGGCATTGTGCCAACGAACCCTTCATGCCTACAACTGAAGTGTCGTCAGATCTCATAGCCCGGGAAACCGGGCTTTGTTTTTTGTAGGCCGGATAAGGCGCTTGCGCTGCCATCCGGCGATGTGCGAGCGCCCGGTGGCGCTAACGCTTACCGGTCCTGGGGTGTTCTTGTAGGCCGGATAGCATGTGCAATAGGCGAAAAAAAAGCCCATACTTTCGTACGAGCTCTTTCTTGAATATGGCGGTGAGGGGGAGATTGACTCGCTTCGCTCGCCCTGCGGGCAGCCCGCTCTCTGCGTTCGCGGTCTGTCCAACTGGCTGCCGCCAGTTGTCG
>NZ_JAOWGA010000017.1:0-307999 GCF_030333395.1 Citrobacter sp. CK194 | reverse complement strand
GATTCGAACCCCCGATACGTTGCCGTATACACACTTTCCAGGCGTGCTCCTTCAGCCACTCGGACACCTCACCATATTGTCGTTCCAGTGTTGCTGGAACGGGCGCTAATTTAGGGAAATACGCCCCCGGCGTCAATCACCTTTTCTAAAAAATCGTGCAATTACACAAACTTCAATCAACATGCAGTTTAAATAAGCGGAAACTGCTTTTTTTGCCAGCATCTCTAAATTTGTTATGCTGATGATCCCTATGAAAATGATGATAATAAGTGCGAGTAAATTCCGCACAACAACACTCAGGAGTCAACATGGAGATAATGTTCTATCACCCGACCTTCGATACGGCCTGGTGGCTTAACGCTTTGGCAAAGGCGATTCCCGGTGCGAATATTCGTGAATGGAAACCCGGTGATAACGAACCTGCGGATTATGCGCTCGTGTGGCATCCGCCGGTGGAGATGCTCGAAGGACGGAAGCTAAAAGCCGTATTTGCGCTTGGCGCAGGTGTGGATTCCATTCTGAGTAAGCTCAAAGCGCACCCGGAAATGCTGGATGCCTCTATCCCGCTGTTCCGCCTGGAAGATACCGGCATGGGCCTGCAAATGCAGGAGTATGCCGTGAGCCAGGTGCTGCATTGGTTCCGCCGCTTCGATGATTATCAGGCGCTGAAAAACCAGTCAACATGGCAGCCGCTGCCGGAATATGATCGCGATGAATTCACCGTCGGTATTATGGGGGCGGGGGTGCTGGGCGCCAAAGTCGCTGAAGCGCTCCAGGCATGGGGATTCCCGCTTCGCTGCTGGAGCCGTAGCCGTAAATCCTGGCCTGGCGTAGAGAGTTTTGCGGGAGCTGAGGAGTTAGGCGCATTCCTGAATCAAACAAGGGTGCTGATCAACCTGCTGCCAAATACGGCGGAGACGGTGGGCATTATTAATTCCGGCTTGCTCAATCAGTTACGGGATGGCGCTTACCTGCTTAACCTGGCGCGTGGCGTGCATGTTAATGAGGACGATCTGCTTGCCGCGTTGAATAGCGAAAAACTCAAAGGGGCGATGCTGGATGTTTTCAGCCGCGAGCCGCTGCCAAAAGAGAGTCCGCTCTGGCAACACCCTCGCGTGGCGATGACGCCGCACATTGCCGCCGTCACCCGCCCGGCGGAAGCCGTGGACTATATTTCGCGCACCATTACGCATCTGGAACGCGGCGAATCCGTGACGGGTCAGGTCGATCGCGTTCGCGGCTACTGATGACAACCCGGTTAGCGCCGGGTTTCGACTAATAAATGGCGACGATACCTGCTATCCTTGTCGGAAAACGACTACAGGAGTGAGTTATGTATCCCGTTGACTTGCATATGCATACCGTCGCCAGCACCCACGCATACAGTACCTTGCACGATTATATTGCCGAAGCGAAACGCAAAGGTATTAAGCTCTTTGCCATTACCGATCACGGCCCGGATATGGCCGATGCTCCGCATCACTGGCACTTTATCAACATGCGTATCTGGCCGCGTCTGGTTGACGGGGTGGGCATTCTTCGCGGTATTGAAGCCAACATCAAGAATATCGATGGCGAGATTGACTGCACGGGCCCGATGCTGAACTCGCTGGATGTGATTATCGCCGGTTTCCATGAACCGGTTTTCGCGCCGCACGATAAAGAGACCAATACCCAGGCGATGATTGCCGCGATGGCCAGCGGAAATGTGCATATTATCAGCCATCCGGGCAACCCAAAGTATCCTGTCGATATCACCGCGATTGCGCAGGCGGCGGCTAAATACCAGGTGGCGCTGGAAATCAATAACTCGTCATTCCTGCATTCGCGCAAAGGCAGTGAAGATAATTGCCGCGCGGTGGCCGCGGCCGTGCGTGACGCTGGCGGATGGGTAGCGTTAGGGTCAGATTCCCATACTGCGTTTACACTCGGTGAATTTGCCGAATGCCGGAAGATCCTGGATGAAGTGGATTTCCCGGAAGAACGCGTTTTAAACGTTTCGCCAGGACGCTTACTGAGATTTCTGGAATCGCGCGGTATGGCGCCGATCCCGGAGTTTGCTGAACTTTAATTGCTGATAACTGGAATATATCAATGAATGAGTTTTCTATCCTGTGTCGTGTGCTGGGATCGCTGTATTACCGCCAACCGCAGGACCCTCTGCTGGTTCCTCTGTTTACGCTGATCCGCGAGGGTAAATTGTCGGCAAGCTGGCCGTTGGAGCAGGATGAGCTTCTGGCGCGGTTGCAGAAAAGTTGCGACATGACCCAACTGGCGGCGGACTACAATGCGCTGTTTGTCGGCGACGAGTGCGCCGTGTCGCCTTATCGCAGCGCCTGGGTGGAAGGGGCAAAGGAATCTGATGTTCGCGCATTTCTTTCCGCTCGCGGTATGCCGTTGGCGGATACCCCTGCCGACCATATCGGTACGCTGCTGCTGGCCGCCTCCTGGCTGGAGGATCAGTCTGCTGAAGATGAGAGCGAAGCGCTGGAAACGCTGTTTATTGAATACCTGCTTCCCTGGTGCGGTACTTTCCTTGGCAAAGTGGAAGCCCATGCCGCGACGCCATTCTGGCGTACGATGGCGCCGTTGACGCGTGATGCGATCGGCGCAATGTGGGATGAGTTACAGGAAGGCGCTGAAGAGTAAATGTGATCATGGTCACTTTGTTATGCAACGTGATTAATTGTATTGCATAAAATGTGTGCGTGATCTCATTCGTATGCCGCTTTTCTGCTATGATGCGCGGCATGAACATACTTATCTCCATTGCAATCACAACGGGCATTCTCTCCGGTATCTGGGGATGGGTGGCCGTTTCCTTTGGCCTGCTCAGCTGGGCGGGTTTTCTGGGCTGTACGGCCTATTTCGCCTGCCCGCAGGGCGGCCTGAAAGGGTTATTGATTTCTGCATGTACGCTCCTGAGCGGCGTGGTGTGGGCGCTGGTGATTATTCACGGCAGCGCGCTGGCTCCGCATCTGGAGATCGTCAGTTACGTCATGACGGGAATCGTCGCGTTTTTGATGTGCGTTCAGGCGAAGCAGCTGTTGCTTTCTTTTGTGCCTGGCACCTTTATCGGCGCATGCGCGACGTTTGCAGGGCAGGGGGACTGGCGACTGGTTCTGCCTTCGCTGGCGCTGGGACTCGTGTTTGGCTATGCGATGAAAAATAGCGGGCTGTGGCTGGCGTCTCGTCGGGTAAGAGATTCTTCGCCGACGGCGGTCAGCAAATAAAAAAGCGTGAGGTTTCCCCCACGTTCATATGATGCCAATCCTGATGGCGCAAACTTATCCTGCCTGCTGTAGGCCCGATAAGCCTGCGCCATCGGGCATTCTACGGTTGGTGAAATATCAGGATTCCGGCGGTACGGACATGTGGCGGTATTTCACCAGAATGTCGTTCTGACGCTCCGCTTTGTTCTGCAAATCCCACAGGCCGCGATCGATCCCGTCGTTAATCAGGAAGATAACGCCCGTTTCAATCGCTGACATCAGACACAGCATCACCGGTTCATTAGAGGTGTAGCCGATTTCACCTTCCAGCAGTCGCTGGTAATCAATAAAGCGGAACACCCCGGCCTGCACTTCATAGGAAAGGATGGTCTTGCTGGTATTGACCGAAGAGAGGATCTCGCCGGTGCTGACGTTAACCACGCGCAGGTTTACCGCAATCTGGTCAAGCTGATACTGCGTATCCGCACCGATACCGAAGTACCGCGCACCGACCCCGCCTGACTTCACGTTGCTTTCGTAACCGATAATCGACCCTTCCACCATGATATTCGCGGCGGTGAGGGACTGAAGCGGGATTCGGTTATTGATAGCCACCGTGCCGTTTTCCTGCGCTGCACGAATAATTTTGCGTTCGTTCAGCAGGTTTTGCAGTCCCTGACGCTCCAGCGGGATAAACCAGCGGGAGTCTTTCAGCGCGGTCACCAGCATCGCGGTGGCGCTCTGCGGAACAGCAGTCGAGAAGTTACTCGCCGGATAAGGCTTAAACTGGCCCGTTTCATCCTGAATATTATAAACCGAGACAAAAATCTTACCCGTTGGCATCGGCAGGTGCGTCAAATCTTTATAGCTTTGCGCACGAGGCATTAATGTCGGTTTCGCGGCTTCTTTAGGCGGGGCGGTTAAGCATCCGCTCAGTAAACATACTGCAACCAAAATAAGTAAGCGCTGCATGATTATTGTCCTTTGGTAGCTGGGGCTTAGAAATCGGTTGACTGTGTTTGCAAACCTGACACTTCAATCGTCGAGGTTTTCCCGGTTTTCCTGTCCGTGACATTAAGTCGCAGTTGCCCATCCCGGTTGGCGATATCAATGATAAAATCATTGGTCACCATTCTGCCTGGTTTGCCGGTGTTAATATTCGTCAGCAATCCGCCAAGGATTTGCGATTGAATAGCCTGCGTAAAGTTATCCAGGGCAGACGGGGTTTCAATCCCGAAGTCGTCGTAATAACTTGGGTCCTTATAAGAGTTTTGTGCCTGAGCGCTATTTAATAAAAATGCGCCGTTATTTGGGTTTCCACCAAAATTAGGATTTCGGAACTGGAATGTCATATTTCCGGCCCAACTTAATGGTGAAATAAGCATGAGCATAACTACTGCATGTTTGACACGCATGGCAGCCTCCAGACTAAATCATATTTTAGAATTCATCGCGCGCTAAATCACTCGTGCTTAATAGCGTTTGATCTATTTGCCGACGATTTAATGCTTCTTCAGTTTGCGCCAGCGCGAAGTCAACGGTTCGCTCGAAGTCTCTTTTCGTTGGGAATAAAAAAGTCTGGAATATAACGTCCTGATTTACCGTTATCGTAATCCAACTTCCCCAACGCGCACTGGGTCTTTCATTGATGGTCAAATTGCCTGTGTACTCACTTTCCCATTTGTCGCTGAAGGCGCGATAAAAATTGTGGCCGACTGATGAGACGGTATGGTCAGTTAAGAGTCCGGGAACTTCCACTTCAACTTCCGCAGCGTGAAGATTCCCTGCGGCAAGCAGTAATTCTGCTGCCACAATCCAGGTCAGATAGCGTTTCATGGCTTTATCGCCTGAGGTTATCGTTTGCCCACGAGACCGCCTGAGTACGGTTTTTAACAGCTATCTTTTTGAAAAGATTATAAAGATGTGTTTTTACCGTATTCTCGCTGATAAAAAGCGAGCGGGCGATTTCAATGTTTGAGGCGCCGATTCGCAGTTTATTGAGGATCTCTTTTTCACGATGAGTGAGAAGCGCTGATTCCGTGCTGTTGTAACGGTAGTTCCCTGAATGAGTGATCAGGTAACTGGCCAGCTTTTGCGAAAAATAGCATTCGCCTCGCAAGATCCCCTGCAAGCCGTTAACGACACGTTCTTCATCCTCCGTTGCGTAAAACACACCATTGATATGTGGCCAGTTTTCAATATCACGGAAGGGATAGTCGTCGGGAGTATTCAACAATAACGTCTTGATATTGTTGTTTTTCCGACTCAAATTGTCTTGCCAGTAATGGATAATTTTTTTATCCGCTTCCATCATATCCAGTAAAACAATGCAGCTGGCGGATATATCATCCAGAGAACGTTGAATATTATGTAGTTTTCCGGTAACAGCCAGTGATTGCTTTAAATGCTGCAATAATGCAGTGGCCTGCAAAGATGGTTTTGTGATCAACAATAATGTATGACCATGAATACTATGGACTTCATTAAACATGATGAAACCCCACTTTTTTTAGTCGCACATCTGACAGCTGCCTCAGCTAAAATACGAGGCACCAGAAGTACTGACAGATGTTGCACTGCTGTGTGTAGAAATAAAACATCGACCCAAAAAGGGTAAAAATATTAAAACAGATGGACTACAACTGATTTCAATCTAGTCATTACAAACCTTAAAGCAAGTGTTAAACTTGTAACAAAATGTAAAATTATATATTCATATGTTAATGTGTGGATTTTTTAGAGATTAGATTTGATAGAAAAGTTGTACATGTTGCTGTTATTGCATAGATTTAAAAAATCATACAAATTATAATAACTGATTGATTTTAAATCATAATTTAAAATTATTTTTGAGTTTGTCTGACAAGTTAATTTTAAAACGTTCGACTCAGGGCCGCCTGGACATTTTTAGTGAGAAAAAAATGATGTTTGTCACGAGTTGTGACGGCGATGCAGTGTGATGCCCGGAGAAACGCATAATGATATGCAGAAAACGGTTTTTCCCTCTCACTGGCAGAAATGTTTAGCCCGCTACAGATAAGAAAATAAATTTTTCGTAAATAACAGTGGAGTCAACAGTGAATTAGCACTTTGGTGTGACGCTGAATATCAAAATACCACTCGCGGGTGAGTTATTTAAAATGTTTCCACGGACATACTCTTCATCGTAACGCGGCGTTAACAAAAAACGAATCGCGTTAACAGTCAAATTGAAATGCTTTTAAATTAACGTAATGTACGACCAGGTCCAGGGTGACAACATGAAAAACAAATTGTTATTTATGATGTTAACAATACTGGGTGCGCCTGGGATTGCAGCCGCGACAAGTTATGATCTGGCAAATGCGGAATATAATTTTGCGGTAAATGAATTAAGCAAGTCTTCATTTAATCAGGCAGCCATTATTGGTCAAAAGGGCACTCATAATAGTGCAAAAACACGCCAGGACGGCTCAAAACTTTTATCTGTTATTTCACAAGAAGGCGGAAATAACCGGGCGAAGATTGACCAGTCAGGAGCTTATAACCTTGCATATATTGATCAGGCGGGTTACGCCAATGATGCAAGTATATCGCAAGGCTCTTATGGTAATACTGCAATGATTATTCAGAAAGGTTCTGGTAATAAAGCAGATATTACGCAGTACGGTACGCAAAAAACAGCAGTTGTAGTGCAGAGACAGTCGCGCATGGCTATTCGCGTTACGCAACGTTAATACCATGACGACTTTTAAATCAATCCGATGGGGGTTTACCATGAAACTTTTAAAAGTGGCAGCATTCGCAGCAATCGTAGTTTCTGGCAGTGCTCTGGCAGGTGTTGTTCCGCAGTGGGGCGGTGGCGGCGGTCATAATAATGGCGGTAATAATTCCGGCCCTGAATCTACCCTGAGTATTTTCCAGTACGGTAGCGCAAACTCTGCTCTTGCTCTGCAAAGCGATGCTCGTAAATCAGATCTGTCCATCAAACAATATGGTCATGGTAACGGCGCAGACGTAGGCCAGGGCGCTGACAACAGCGGCATTGACCTGACCCAGAATGGGTACAGAAACAGCGCGACTATCGATCAGTGGAATGCCAAAAACTCTGATATCGTTGTGAGCCAGTTTGGTGGCCGCAACGGCGCGCTGGTTAACCAGACTGCGTCCGACTCCCAGGTATCGGTTACTCAGGTCGGCTTCGGCAACAACGCCACGGCTAACCAGTACTGATTCAGGTCGGGTACTCATAATAAACAGGGCGAAAGCCCTGTTTTTTTTCGTGAGGATATGATGAATACGCTATTACTCTTTGCCGCGCTCTCCAGCCAGATTACATTTAATACCACGCAACAAGGTGAAATTTACACCATTGTCCCCCAGGTTACGCTCAGTAAACCCTGCGTGTGCGAAGTCCAAATTTTTGCCGTTCGTGATGGGAAAGGAGGGCAAAGCCGTACACAGCAGAAAACAACCCTTTCTTTGCCCGCTAATCAACCCATTGATTTAACGAAACTCAGTTTAAATATTTCCCCGGAGGACTCGGTAAAAATTATCGTTACCGTTTCCGACGGGCAGTCGTTGCATTTGTCGCAGCAATGGCCATCTCCTGAGAAATCATCTTAATCATTTGATTTATTTGGTGATTGTTTGTGGCAGGGGATGGATTACTGTTCTATGAATTATAGAGAGGCAACAACGTCGTTTCCGTTCACCGCGAGCGTCGCAGTGGAAGGAAAACTCCGATCCTTCAAGTATGATTGATCATTGAGGAGCTATTGTATGTTTGCGTTGTGTTCGAAAAATATCCTCGGAGCAGGCCTTGGCGTCTGCATTCTCTTTTCTTCCTCTGTTACAGCTCAACAAATCACTACCGGCGGCGTTATTCATTTTCGTGGTCAGATTGTCGAACCTCCTTGTGAGGTCAGTGCCCGGCAGCAAAATATTGACATGACATGCGTGAATAATGGCCAGATGAAAACTAACCGTTTTACCCTGCAACAGGTTACAACTGCCCCGCAAAGCCTTCGACAAATTGCATCCGTGAGAGTCAACTATCTCGATCCGCAACAACGTCTGGCAATTATGAGTATTGAATACCAATAAACGCATCTGTCAGAGATAAAATCGTTCGATTAAAAAACGCGATTTCATTGAAAGCCCTGCTGTACACTTAGGCTATAGGTTAAGGTAAGGGGGATCTATGAAATCGCGTATTCATGTACAACATGGCGACATAACCCAACTCACGGTAGATGTGATTGTTAATGCTGCCAACGCTTCATTACTGGGGGGCGGTGGCGTTGACGGCGCGATTCATCGTGCAGCGGGTCCGGCGCTACTGGAAGCCTGCAAAAAAGTCAGGCAGCAGCAGGGCGAGTGCCCGGCAGGACATGCGGTCATTACTCTGGCAGGCAATCTGCCGGCGAAAGCGGTGATCCATACGGTGGGGCCCGTCTGGCGTGGCGGCGATCACAACGAATCCCAGCTCCTGGAGGATGCCTATTTCAACAGTTTGCAACTGGTGCTGGCCAATGGCTACCGGTCTGTCGCGTTTCCGGCGATCAGCACCGGTGCTTACGGCTACCCACGCCCCGCAGCAGCAGAGATCGCGGTCAATACGGTTGCGGATTTTCTTGCCCGCCACGCGCTACCTGAGCAGGTATACTTTGTCTGTTATGATGAAGAAACTGCCCGACTTTACGAGCGATTACTGACCCAACAAGGTGATGAGTGAGTTGACCCGACTTGAGCGCGCTGTTACCCCGCTGTGTGAACGTCATCCCGGCGAATGCGGCATTCTCGCCCTGGATGACAGCCTGGATGCCTTTGCCGCACGCTATCGATTAACAGAAATGGCTGAACGCACCCTGGATGTGCAGTATTACATCTGGGAGGATGACATGTCCGGGCGCCTGCTGTTTTCGATATTATTGGCGGCGGCAAAGCGCGGCGTTCATGTTCGCCTGCTGCTGGATGATAACAACACGCCGGGGCTTGATGATACGCTGCAACTGCTGGATAGCCACCCCAATATCGAAGTGCGCCTGTTTAATCCTTTCTCTTTTCGTATGCTGCGCGCGCTGGGGTATTTAACCGACTTTGCCCGGCTTAATCGGCGTATGCATAATAAAAGCTATACGGCAGATGGCGCAGTCACCATTGTCGGCGGGCGGAATATTGGCGATGCCTATTTTGGCGCAGGTGAAGAGCCGCTGTTTTCCGATCTCGACGTGATGGCGATTGGCCCTGTCGTAAAAGACGTGGCGGATGATTTTGAACGTTACTGGCATTGCAAATCGGTTTCAACGCTGCAAAAAGTGTTGTCGCTGTCTGAGCAGGAAATCACCCGACGCATTGACTTACCGGATTCCTGGTACAACGACGACATTACGCGCCGCTATTTGCATAAGCTGAAAACCAGCCACTTTATGTCCCATCTTGATCGCGGCGCTTTACCGCTGATATGGGCGAAAACCCGTTTGCTCAGCGACGATCCTTTAAAAGGCGAGGGGAAAGCGCAGCGTCATTCGCTTCTGCCGCAACGCCTGTTCGATGTGATGGGGTCGCCAACGGAACGTATCGACATTATTTCCGCCTATTTTGTCCCCACCCGGGCGGGCGTCGCGCAACTGCTGCAACTGGTGAGAAAAGGGGTCAGGATCGCGATTCTTACCAATTCACTGGCGGCGAACGATGTGGCGGTCGTCCATGCGGGCTATGCGCGGTGGCGTAAAAAACTTCTGCGCTACGGCATTGAGCTCTATGAGCTTAAACCCACTAACGGGCATGCGGCTGAACTTCACGATCGTGGTTTAACCGGTAACTCAGGCTCCAGCCTGCATGCGAAGACCTTCAGCATTGACGGGAATAAGGTTTTTATCGGTTCTCTCAATTTCGATCCCCGATCGACGTTACTCAATACCGAAATGGGGTTTGTGATTGAAAGCGAAACGCTGGCAACGCTGATTCATAACCGTTTTATGCAGAGCCAGCGTGATGACGCCTGGCAACTGCGGCTGGATCGTTGGGGAAGGATTAACTGGGTTGATCGCCACCTGCGTGACGAGGTGGTACTGAAAAAAGAACCCGCCACAGGATTCTGGAAGCGGGTTCTGGTGCGACTGGCGTCTGTCTTGCCCGTCGAATGGCTGCTTTAACGCCCTTCAGCGGACAGCTTAACTGGCGACAGCCTTGCTGTTATCACGTTTAACCGCGGGTTTGCCCGAAAATAAAAATTTCAGTACGGGAACCCGTAAATGCAGTTCATACAGGACCAGCGCAATACCGATAACAAAGACCAGCCCGCATAAAAAGCCCAGCAGATTCGACGTAATATGCGGCGTAATATACGCGCCGAAAAACAGCGTTAGTGGATGATGCACCAGATAGATGAAAAGCGATGCATTCACAAAATAGGTGACGCGAGCGGACTGGAAATTAAGTAAACGGTGGCCCAGCGAAAAGACCACGTTAACCATCCACAATCCCATCAGCATGGTAATGACGTATTCTGTTTCATACATCCAGGCATCGCCGCTGCCATAACGCTGGTTCAGCAGGTAGGCAACGAAGGCGAGCGCCGCAGCCAGCGTGCATCCGCGTGACGGTACGGTAAACAGCGCTTTCAGCGCCGGGTTGATGAATGCCAGCGCGCCCAGGATAAAGAAAGGGAGATAAAACAGCGTTTGCATGACGACGAAATTGAACATGCCATCGCTAAGAATAGAGGGATAAATGATAAAAATGGCGCGTCTCAGCGCGGCGTAACCGACGCCAAGGATAAAGAAGATAAGCGTCAATTTGGTCATCGAAACGGCGGCGAATAACGGCTTCGTTGTGCGTTCCGCGCTTTTTTTGATTTGGCTGAATGCCCACATGCTCAGGGTTGTTAATACAACAAGCACTAATAAAAACCACAGATGAGAAATTAATTCCCAGGCCAGCGTATTGTATTTCTCATACAAAGAAAGCGTGTGCCAGTTCTCGGTTTTCCCTTTGACAAATTGCAGCATGATAAATTGCGGCAAGGTGAGTAAAGGAATGGCCGTCAGCATAGGAATACCTACGCGTTCAACACGCACTTTCCACCAGCGTTTTAATGGATAACGCAGGAATAACATGTACGAAAAATAACCGGAAATAACAAAAAAGACCTGCATGCGAAATGCGTGGACAAAATCGTTAAACAGGGTCAGCCACCATGAGGGCTCTGCGCTGTTGATATGCCAGGTATGGCTTGAATAGATCAACGAGATATGAAAGGGGATCCCCAACAACATCAGCCAGGCGCGGATGGAGTCAAGAAAATATTCACGCTGTGGAGGTACTGGATTCATAGATAGATACATATTCTCAGACTTTTCGTCTTATCCCTGGGACGAATAATGTTTACATTCGGGGGCAACCCTACACGAAGTCCAACAACCTGTCTCCAGGATAAGCACGCAAAGTGAAAACAGGAGCAAAACCTGCTTAATCCATGAGCCAGCGCGCTGAACAAAGCCGGGATTCAGTTGTCGGATTGCCTGATTATCCATTAAAATGGATCGGATCGATATAAGCACACAAAGGGGGAAGTGCTTACTTATTATGAAACATAAACGACAAATGATGAAAATGCGTTGGTTGGGCGCGGCGGTAATGTTAACGCTGTACACATCGTCGAGTTGGGCGTTCACCATCGATGATGTTGCAAAACAAGCTCAATCCTTAGCCGGTAAAGGCTATGAGGCGCCGAAAAGTAACTTGCCCTCCGTTTTCCGCGACATGAAATATGCGGACTATCAGCAGATCCAGTTTAACCGTGATAAAGCGTACTGGAGCAATATCAAGACCCCATTCAAGCTCGAGTTCTACCACCAGGGTATGTACTTCGACACACCGGTCAGGATCAACGAAGTTACCGCGACGACGGTAAAAAGAATCAAATACAACCCGGACTATTTCAATTTTGGCGATGTTCAGCATGATAAAGACACCGTCAAAGACCTCGGCTTCGCCGGGTTCAAAGTGCTGTACCCGATCAACAGCAAAGACAAAAACGATGAAATCGTCAGCATGCTCGGTGCCAGCTATTTCCGCGTCATTGGCGCAGGCCAGGTCTATGGCCTTTCCGCGCGTGGTCTGGCGATTGATACCGCGCTGCCTTCCGGTGAGGAATTTCCCCGCTTTCGCGAGTTCTGGATTGAGCGTCCAAAACCGACTGACAAACGTTTGACCATCTATGCGTTGCTCGATTCCCCGCGTGCGACCGGGGCATACCGCTTCGTCATCATCCCTGGGCGTGACACCGTGGTGGACGTTCAGTCGAAAGTCTACCTGCGTGATAAAGTCGGTAAACTGGGCGTTGCGCCGTTAACCAGCATGTTCCTGTTTGGGCCGAACCAGCCGTCTCCGGCAACCAACTATCGCCCGGAATTGCACGACTCTAACGGGTTGTCTATCCATGCGGGCAACGGTGAATGGATCTGGCGCCCGCTGAATAACCCGAAACATCTCGCGGTGAGCAGCTATGCGATGGAAAACCCGCAAGGGTTCGGCTTGCTGCAACGCGGCCGCCAGTTCTCGCGCTTTGAAGATTTAGACGATCGCTATGACCTGCGCCCAAGCGCCTGGATCACGCCGAAAGGCGAGTGGGGCAAAGGGAAAATCGAACTGGTGGAAATTCCGACCAACGATGAAACTAACGATAACATCGTGGCCTACTGGACGCCGGATCAACTGCCTGAAGCAGGCAAAGAGATGAACTTCAAGTACACCATGACGTTTACCCGCGATGAAGAGAAACTTCATGCGCCGGAGAATGCCTGGGTTCAGCAGACGCGTCGCTCTACGGGCGATGTCAAACAGTCTAACCTGATTCGCCAGCCTGACGGCACCATCGCCTTCGTCGTGGATTTTGTCGGCACAGATATGAAAAAGCTGCCGCAGGATACCCCTGTCACGGCGCAAACCAGTATTGGCGATAACGGCGAAATCGTTGAGAACTCAGTGCGTTATAACCCGGTGACGAAAGGCTGGCGTTTGACGCTGCGCGTAAAAGTGAAAGACGCGAAGAAAACCACTGAAATGCGTGCTGCGTTGGTGAATGCCGATCAGCCGTTGAGTGAAACCTGGAGCTACCAGTTACCTGCCAATGAATAAGACAACTGAGTATATTGACGCAATGCCGCTTTCAGACATTGAGAAAGCGGCGCTGCCGAAAACGGACATCCGCGCCGTCCATGAGGCGCTGGATGTTGAGCATCGAGCTTACTCGCGAGAAGACGATTCACCGCAGGGATCTGTTAAAGCGCGCCTTGAGCAGGCCTGGCCGGATTCGCTGGCCGAAGGGCAACTGATTAAGGATGATGAGGGACGCGATCAGTTGCAGGCAATGCCGAAAGCGACGCGTTCTTCTATGTTCCCCGATCCCTGGCGCACCAACCCGCTGGGTCGTTTCTGGGACCGCTTGCGCGGCCGGGACGTGACGCCGCGTTATCTCTCCCGCCTGACGAAAGAAGAGCAGGAGAACGAGCAAAAATGGCGTACCGTCGGGACAATCCGCCGCTACATCCTGTTGCTGCTGACGCTGGCGCAGACGGTGGTTGCGACCTGGTATATGAAGACCATTCTTCCTTACCAGGGCTGGGCGCTCATCAATCCCGCCGACATGATCGGGCAGGATCTGTGGGTCTCCTTTATGCAACTGCTGCCGTATGTGCTGCAAACCGGCATCCTGATCCTGTTCGCCGTGCTGTTCTGCTGGGTGTCTGCGGGGTTCTGGACCGCGCTTATGGGCTTCCTGCAACTGCTGATTGGCCGCGATAAATACAGTATTTCGGCGTCAACGGTGGGAAATGAGCCGCTGAATCCAGAGCACCGTACCGCGTTGATTATGCCTATCTGCAACGAGGACGTTGACCGCGTGTTCGCAGGGCTACGCGCTACGTGGGAATCGGTTAAAGCCACCGGCAACGCAGCGCATTTCGACGTCTATATCCTGAGCGATAGCTACAACCCCGATATCTGCGTGGCGGAACAAAAAGCGTGGATGGAGCTGATTGCTGAAGTGCAGGGCGAAGGACAGATTTTCTATCGCCGTCGCCGCCGTCGTGTGAAGCGCAAAAGCGGCAATATCGATGACTTCTGCCGTCGCTGGGGCAACCAGTACAGCTACATGGTGGTGCTGGACGCTGACTCGGTGATGACCGGCGAGTGTCTGAGCGGCCTGGTGCGTCTGATGGAAGCGAACCCGAATGCCGGGATCATCCAGTCGTCGCCGAAAGCGTCCGGTATGGATACGCTGTATGCACGTTGCCAGCAGTTTGCTACCCGCGTGTACGGCTCGCTGTTTACCGCCGGGCTGCACTTCTGGCAGTTAGGCGAATCGCATTACTGGGGCCACAACGCGATTATTCGCGTGAAGCCATTCATCGAACACTGTGCGCTTGCGCCGCTGCCGGGCGAAGGATCGTTCGCGGGTTCCATCCTCTCGCACGACTTCGTGGAAGCGGCGTTAATGCGTCGTGCAGGGTGGGGCGTCTGGATTGCCTACGACCTGCCGGGTTCGTATGAAGAACTGCCGCCGAACCTGCTGGATGAACTTAAGCGTGACCGCCGCTGGTGTCATGGCAACCTGATGAACTTCCGCCTGTTCCTGGTGAAAGGAATGCACCCGGTTCACCGTGCGGTGTTCCTGACGGGGGTTATGTCTTACCTGTCGGCGCCGCTGTGGTTTATGTTCCTGGCGCTTTCCACCGCTTTGCAGGTAGTTCATGCGTTGACCGAACCGCAATACTTCCTGCAACCGCGCCAGCTGTTCCCGGTCTGGCCGCAGTGGCGCCCCGAACTGGCGATTGCGCTGTTTGCATCCACGATGGTGCTGCTGTTCCTGCCGAAGCTGCTGAGTATTATGCTCATCTGGTGTAAGGGCACAAAAGAGTATGGCGGATTTGTGCGCGTAACGCTGTCGCTGCTGCTGGAAGTGCTGTTTTCTGTGCTGCTGGCGCCGGTACGCATGTTGTTCCACACGGTGTTTGTGGTGAGCGCATTCCTCGGCTGGGAAGTGGTCTGGAATTCACCGCAGCGTGACGATGACTCTACTCCGTGGGGTGAAGCCTTCATGCGTCACGGTTCCCAGCTGCTGCTCGGCCTGGTATGGGCGGTTGGCATGGCCTGGCTGGATTTACGTTTCCTGTTCTGGCTGGCGCCGATTGTCTTCTCGCTGATCCTGTCGCCGTTTGTGTCCGTGGTTTCCAGCCGTTCAACGGTAGGCTTGCGCACCAAACGCTGGAAACTGTTCCTCATCCCGGAAGAGTATTCCCCGCCGCAGGTGCTGGTGGATACTGACAAATACCTGGCGATGAACCGCAATCGCACGCTGGATGACGGCTTTATGCACGCAGTGTTTAATCCGTCGTTTAACGCGCTGGCTACGGCGATGGCTACGGCCCGTCACCGCGCCAGTAAGGTGCTGGAGATTGCGCGCGACCGCCATGTGGAGCAGGCGCTGAATGAAACGCCGGAAAAACTGAATCGCGATCGCCGTCTGGTGTTGTTGAGCGATCCGGTGACGATGGCGCGTTTACACTATCGCGTCTGGAATTCACCGGAAAGATACTCATCGTGGGTTAACTACTATCAGGGTATCAATCTGAACCCACTGGCGTTGCAGAAGAAGTAAGCCGTAGCGGCCTGATAAACGTGGCGTTTATCAGGCCGACAAATATGCGCTGACAATTATCTGAAAATACCGGCCTGCTGCCGGTATTTTTTTATACTGAACAAAACGACGAATGAGGTATCCGGTGCGAATAATCGTGGTTGGCGTAATGGCGCTACTTCTGAGTGGGTGCGGCAGCATCATTAGCAGGACGATCCCCGGACAAGGGCACGGCAATCAATACTATCCCGGCGTGCAGTGGGATGTCCGGGATTCCGCGTGGCGCTATGTCACGGTTCTCGATCTGCCGTTTTCACTGGTTTTTGATACGCTGCTGCTGCCGCTGGATATACACCACGGCCCTTATGAGTAGTTAACGCTCATCCCACTCATCCGCCGCAGTCTGGCCTTCTTCGGTATCCAGAGGCGGCTCAAGCTGAAATTCACCGTCATCCCACTCATGCAGAGTGTTCTCTTCCAGCCACTCCTGACGAATCTCTATCTCATCATAATCGCCGTCAAAGACGCTTTGCGCCGCTTCGCCACTCAGCATTGGCAGACATTCGCCTTCTTCGCCTTCATCGGCAAAAAACTCGGCTTGCCACATGATGTCGCCATCCTGTAGCACGTATTTCTGGATATTGAGTTGTTGAACATTGGCTTCATCTTGTTCGAGGTCCGGGTTGTCAGCCAGAAACTCTTCACGGGCTGCATCAATGGCTTCTTCCAGCGTGGCGTACATAGTCATCACTGTCTCCCTTTGATTTGATGAGGTATTCAGGGAAAGAATAGCTGATTCTCCGGTTTTGCAAGTATGAAAGCGCAAAAATCATTTTGCCGCGAGGGTCTCTCTGCGCCGCCGCAGGCTGTTCCACGAATAAATTGCGTTGAACAACACGACGCCTGCGGTGACGCAAAACACGGCGCGAAAACCGTAGCTGGCAGAAATAGCCGCCCCCATTAACGGGCCTGTGACGTTGCCAATATCGCGAAATGACTGGTTGTAACTGAAAATGCGCCCGGCGATCTGATTGCTGGCGTTATAGACCAGCAGAGTCTGTACGGCAGGGAGCAGGGCGCCGTCCGCCGCGCCAAGTAAAAAGCGCAGCACGCCAAGCTGCCAGGGCGTTTGTACGAATGACATCGGGATCAGCAGCAGGACAGAGATAATCAGGGCGGTAATCAGGATCTTTTCGGGGCCAATGCGATCCCCCAGTTTGCCGAGCCGGGGCGCGCTGAGCAACGCCGCCACGCCGGGCACCGAGGCGATCATTCCGCTGATAAATGCGATATTGCTGACGTTACCGGCTAGCTCTCTCACATATAACGTCAGAATAGGCGCGATCGATCCGGTTGCAACCTGAATGATCAGCGTGGTGACGAACAGGCTCAAAACCAGCTTTGGGTTTTTTAGTGAGCCAACGACCTCCCGAACGTGCAACATCTCCTTTTTGCTGACAGGCTGAAAACGCTCGCGAATAAAAAAGAGCGTCAGTAAGAAACAGACCAACAGCACGCTGGCGGTGATGAAAAAGACAGGGCGTAATCCGTACTGGTCGGCAAGCAATCCGCCCGCCAGAGGGCCGAGCAACGCGCCGCTGACGCCGCCAGTAGAAAGCGTTCCTAACGCCCAGCCGCTCTTATTACGCGGCACCTGAGTGGCGATAAGCGCATTTGCGTTTGGCACAAATCCGCCGAGCAGGCCTAACAATGCGCGCAGGATCAGAAACTGCCAGATGTTCTGCGCCAGCCCCATCAGCAGCATAACCATCGCCATGCCGAGGGCTGAGCGCAGCAGCATGATCTTTCGCCCTTTGCGATCGGCCAGCCCGCCCCAAAAAGGCGAGGCAATAGCGGAAAACAGGAAGGTGATACTGAAAACCAGCCCCGACCACATATTCAGCGCGCTGTGGCCCGTTACGCCGAGCTGCTCAACGTAGAGAGGTAAAAATGGCATCACCAGGCTAAACGCCGCGCCGGTCAAAAAACAGCCCAGCCAGGCTACGGTGAGATTGCGTTTCCAGTTTATGGGGACATCAGAGGGTGACATAGCGATCCGCAGTGTGATGCGCTGTTTGCGCTATCATCAGAATAAAAATAAGGCAATACTCTCTTATTATGCGCCTGCCTGCTGAGGGCGGCAATGTGAGTAGCTTTTAAAGCTAAAAGAGGCGATGAGAAGGTGCAACCGTCGCCCGGCTGCACCTGATGAATCAGTAACGGGAGGGCATACCTTCAGGACGCGTTTTGAAACGGCGGTGCAACCACATGTATTGCTCGGGCGCCATCATGATGCATTTCTCTACGATCGTGTTCATCCAGGCCGCGGTGGTTTCGGCGTCATCCAGCGGTGGTGAGCATTCCGGCGGCAGGAGAATCAGCTCATAGCCTTTGCCATCGGGTTTACGACGCGGAACAAACGGCACCAGACAGGCGTTGGACATCCGGGAGAGCATCCAGGTTCCTGACGTGGTGGCGGCCTGTTCCACGGCAAACAGCGGGACAAACACGCTGGCGCGCGGGCCATAGTCATGATCCGGCGCATACCAGACCACTTCACCTTTTTTCAGTGCTTTGATCATGCCTTTCAGGTCTTTGCGATCGAGCATCGACTTGTTGGAGCGCATACGTCCCCAGGTTTGTAGCCAGTCGAGCAACGGATTGTCATTCGGACGATAAACGCCAATGCCAGGCTGTTGCAAACCAAACTGGCGCGCGCCCAGCTCCAGCGTCAGAAAGTGCAGGCCAACCAGCAGAATCCCTCGCTCCCGGGCCTGAACGTCGCGGATATGCTCAACGCCGCTGACATCTGTCCAGCGTGAAATACGGCGGTCGGACCAGAACCAGGCCATGCCGGTTTCCATCACGCCCATCCCGACAGACTCGAAGTTCTTCACCACCATCTGGTGGCGTTCTTGCTCGCTCATCTGCGGAAAGCACAATTCAAGATTACGATAGGCGATGCGGGCGCGGCGCTTCATAAAACGCAACGCCAGACGTCCCATTGCACAACCCAGTTTGTAAATCACCGGGTAGGGCAATTGCACGACCAACCAAAGAGCACCAATACCCAGCCAGGTTAACCAATAACGTGGATGCAGTAGCGCAACGGAGAACTTAGGTAAATTCGTCATCTCTATCCTGTCTGTAAACGAGCAATTCCCTGTATTGTCGCATTTTTTCGTGTACAGCAAAAATTTGTGGTTGGAGAACGACGATAAAAGCGGCAATTGTTGTTAATTTCTTAGTATGAAGAATGAAATGTAGCGCAAAATGTGTGGATGTAAATTGGCGATGTTTGCTTTATGATGCCGCCCGATTTCATTTTTACTGATTGCAGGATACGTACACCATGCCAGTGTTACACAACCGCATTTCGAACGATGCGCTTAAAGCCCGGATGTTAGCTGAAACGGAGCCGCGCACGACTATCTCTTTTTATAAATATTTCACGATCGTCGATCCGCAGAGCACGCGCGACGTGTTGTACCAGATGTTTACTTCGCTGAATGTTTTTGGTCGCGTTTATCTGGCGCGTGAAGGTATTAACGCGCAGATCAGCGTGCCGCAAAGTCAGGTCGCGACGTTTCGTGAGCAGCTGTATGCGTTTGATCCCGCATTAAACGGCTTGCGTCTGAATATTGCGCTGGACGATGACGGTAAGTCCTTCTGGGTGCTGCGTATGAAAGTACGCGAGCGGATTGTGGCCGATGGTATCGACGATCCGAATTTTGATGCCAGCGACGTTGGCGAGTACCTGAAAGCGGCGGAAGTGAACGCCATGCTGGACGATCCTGATGCCGTGTTTATCGACATGCGTAACCACTACGAATATGAAGTGGGGCATTTCGAAAATGCGCTGGAAATTCCGGCTGACACGTTCCGCGAACAGTTGCCGAAAGCTGTTGAAATGATGCAGGAGCATAGAGACAAGAAAATCGTCATGTACTGTACGGGCGGTATTCGTTGTGAAAAAGCCAGCGCCTGGATGAAGCATAACGGTTTTAACAAAGTGTGGCACATTGAGGGCGGCATCATTGAGTACGCGCGTAAGGCGCGCGAGCAGGGACTGCCGGTGCGTTTCATTGGTAAGAACTTTGTGTTTGATGAGCGCATGGGAGAGCGGATCTCTGATGAGGTTATCGCGCATTGCCACCAGTGCGGCACACCGTGCGACAGCCATACCAACTGTAAAAATGATGGCTGCCATCTGCTGTTTATTCAGTGCCCGGCTTGCGCCGAGAAGTTTAAAGGCTGCTGTAGCGAGCTGTGCTGTGAAGAGAGCAGTTTGCCGGAAGAGGAACAGCGCCGTCGCCGCGCTGGCCGTGAAAATGGCAATAAAATCTTCAATAAATCGCGTGGTCGCCTGAATACCCAACTGGGCATTCCCGACCCGGCGGAATAACGTAGCGCCATCCGCCATTACGCCCGGTGGCGCTTTGCTTACCGGGCCTGCAATGTGTGCTGAAGGCGACACTGTCATCCGGCATTGCGCCCGGTGGCGCTTTGCTTACCGGGCCTACAATGTGTGCTGAAGGCGACGCTGTCATCCGGCATTGCGCCCGGTGGCGCTCCGCTTACCGGGCCTACAATATGTGCTGCTGTAGGCCGGATAAGGCGAAGCCGCCATCCGGCATTCGTTACTTCTGCTGTACGCCTTCCACCGAGATAATTAAATCGACTTCCTGCGATGCAGGGCCGAGGTCGGTGGTGATGTTGAAGTCTTTCAGCTTAATTTTACCTTCCGCTTCAAAGCCCGCGCGCTTCCCGCCCCACGGATCGTCACCCTGGCCGATCAGCTTCGCTTCCAGCGTGACCGGTTTGGTGACGCCATTGAGCGTCAGGTCGCCGGTGATATCCAGCCCGTCGCCATCTTTTTTCACGCTGGTCGAGGTAAACGTCGCCTGCGGGAATTTCGCCACGTTCAGGAAATCAGCGCTACGCAGGTGCTTATCACGCTCCGCATGGTTGGTATCAACGCTGTTGGTGTTAATGGTGACGTTCACTTTATCCGCTGCCGGATTTTTTTCATCGAAGGTAAATGTTCCGTCGAAATCTTTGAACGTCCCGTACAGCCAGCTGTAACCCAGGTGCTGGATACGGAAGTTAACGAAGGCGTGTTGTCCCTCTTTATCAATTTTATAGTCTGCCGCGATTGCAGAACCAGTGGTGAATAACAGGGAAGCAAAAGTCAGTCCCAGCAGGCTTTTTTTCATTTTTCAACTCCATAGTCAGGCGACGATCTCCCCAGCATACGCTTCAGGGTGTCGTCTTTATCGATGAAATGGTGCTTCAGGGCCATTAGCCCATGCAGAACAGACAAAATCACAACGCTCCAGGCCAGCCACAGGTGCAGGCTACCGGCAAGATCGGCCTGAGCGCCCGCGTCGGCCAGCGTGGCGGGCACGTCAAACCACCCAAACACGCTGATCGGTTTGCCGTCGGCGGTTGAGATCAGATAGCCGCTGATCACAATGGCGAAGAGCAGAAGATACAGCGCAAGGTGGCCCACCGCCGCACCCAGACGGGTCAGGCGTGAATAGCTTTTCAGCGCCTTTGGCGGTGGTGAGACGAAACGCCAGAAAACACGTATAACCAGCCCCATCATTAGCAGGATGCCGATACTTTTATGCAATTCCGGCGCCTGGTGATACCAGCCATCGTAATAGCTGAGCGTCACCATCCATAAACCCAGGGCAAACATGCCGTATACAACAATGGCGACCAGCCAGTGAAGCAATACAGAAATGGCGCCATAGCGCTGAGGAGTATTTTTGAATTGCATAAACACACCAATGGATATTTCAGGAGAGAATGAAAATGACCTGTTAGAGACATTAATGCAACTAATAAATAACAATCCTGGCGATATTTGTTTTTATTTCAATAAAATTGATTGAATTTGTCATTGTGCGTCAGAAGATTCGAGGTGATTAGCGGTTTTATCTATATGGGGCAGGAGGGCGGGAGGTTTCTTATTGGTCAAATTATTACAATGAAAGTTAGAGTAATCTCAGGTTTTGTCAATTTTTGTCAGCTGAAATAAATTAAAAGAACATGATATAAATAATGTCCATGATGGCCAGCAGCGACCATAAAATAACGTAGAGCATAAAATGCTCACGAATATTATTGATCAGATAGTGAAAAATACGACGCACAGCCTGACTCCTCAAAAAGAAACGGCCCCGTTTGCGAGGCCATTGGGTCATTATTGCGTAAAGCGCTTCAGTTTGAATGGCGTCAGGTCAAAAGCCGGCGATTTACCCTGCGCGAAATCGGCGGCAATCTCACCTAATACCGAGGCGAACTTAAAGCCGTGGCCGCTCAGACCGGTGACGATCAGCGTATTATCATGTCCCGGTAATGTATCGATAATAAAATCTTCATCCGGGGAATTATCATAGGTACAGGCGGCGCCGTTCAGGCAGCAGCCAATGCCGGGCAGGATAGTGCGCAAGAAGGGGAACGCTTCGGAACCATCGCTGGCGACGGCGGCAAACGGCTTGCGCTCTTCCGGTGAGTGAATCAACTGACCACCGTTGTGTTTTCCTATTTTTAATGCGTCGTTTTCGGCGGGAAAACCGTAATACTGATCGCCGTTCGGGAGTTCTCCAGTGAACGCCGGGAAGTTATTTTTCATGCTGTAGCGCCCGTCAGCCTGATACCAGGCAAAAACTTTACGAACGGGTTGGATGGGGAGTTCCGGCACTAGCGCCTGTACCCATGTACCGGCACTGATCAGCACTTTCTTCGCGCGGTATTCGCCGTCAGCGGTTTCAACGGTAACGCCGTCGTTATCGTGGTGAAGGGCAGTGACGGGGCAGTTAAAGAGCTGCGCGCAGCCGGCCTCTTCGGCAAGGCGAACCCAGGTTTTGATCGCCAGTTCACTGCGCAGAAAACCGGAGTCCGTTTCGAACAGGCCAATGTAGTTGTCAGGGACGCGAATTTCAGGCCAGCGCGCCATGATGGCGGCGGCATCCAGTTGCTCAACGTTTAACTGCCATTGCTGTGCGCTGTGCGCCACGTTCGCCAGAAATGGCGAGTCCGCCGGGCCGAGGTTTATGACGCCGGAGCGAACGAAGATGGGATCTTCATTATGCGTTGAAAGCTCTTCCCATAACGTTTGCGCACGCAGCACCAGAGGAACGTATTTCTCACCCTCGCCATAAGCGTGACGGATTAACCGGGTATCGCCGTGATGGCTGCCCTGTTGATGTGGCGGCATATGGGCATCTGTCATCAGAACCTTCAGTCCGGCGCGAGTGGCATAATATCCGGCTGCGGCGCCGACGGAACCGCTGCCAATAATGATTAAGTCGTATTTCATCAGCTTCTCTCTGCTATCGCGATTATTGCAGGGTAAATAAGTGAATTGAGATATACAAGTTATACTCGTCATGCTTTCGGATTGCCGTCGCGGCGGCGCGTTTGTCGGCCGACTTTCTGTCAGTGGAATTATTGAGGGTATGAAACGATAAAGGCACCTTTTAAGGTGCCTTTGGGTGGAGGGGTCGCGTCACGTTAATGACGGCGATACTCATTTTCCTGGTAATCGCCAGATTCAATTTTGGCGATGCCTGCTTCTAATATCGAAATAAATTGTCTGGCAACATCGGTGGTTAACCAGAGCGTCTGACCAACTTCAGTCCCATCAGGGTCAGGGCGATTCGGGGTCTGGTAGTGCAAACGCAACATCAGCGCATCATAGCTGTCAACGGTGCTGATGTCCCATCCTACAAGCGGATGAGTCTGAATGACTTCATTATTCTTTTCCATTATGCCCCCTAATACGTGTTACAAGACAACGGTTTTCGAGGTTCAATGCGTGTTTTTTTCTGAAGCAACTTCAGTATATCAATAAATAAGGCTATTCACTGGAAATTTAAAGGGTGACAGAATAAATTTCTTCTTTTTAAGAATTATGTGCACAATAAAACAGCATGTTATTCATATTTTTTTGGCATGTTGTGCAGTTATTTTGAGTAATGGATTAAAAAGCGACCAGTTGCGCAAATAAAAAAGCCGGGGCGACCCGGCAAAAACGAACATTACTGCATATCATTTTTTATTCATTGACGAACCAGTCATCCGCGCTTTCCCAGGTTTCCTGTAGGATTTCGCTGATGCGTTCTTTATCCTCTTTTGTCGCGCCAATGACCGACAAATTGTTGGCTGCGGCATAACGGACGACAACATTGCCCGCGTTATCTGGAAAAGAGTGATGGATACGGCGGGAGAGTTCACCGGCCAGCGCGTCAATCGCGCCAGCAGGCAAAGGTGACGTTTTCGCTATAGTGACTTCAATACGCATAATGGCCCCCTGTTGAATATACTGTGTATTTATACAGTTAACCTTTCCGGCTTACAACAGTTGGCCACATTTTTTTTATTATTTTACTGACCAGCGTACGCGCTCGCCGCCGAGGAAGGGCACCAGTGAGTCATCGGCAAGCGTGATGCTTTCCGGGACGAGCTGCTCTTCGCGTACCAGTTCAACGTAGGTTTCATTGACCGGCAGGCCGTAGAACCGTGGCCCATTGAGTGAGCAGAACGCTTCAAAATGCGCGAGGGCGTTCATCTCTTCAAAGACCGTAGCGTAGCTGCCAAGCGCCGTCGGGGCATTAAAGCAGCCTGCGCAGCCGCAGCTGGTTTCTTTCCGATGACGGGCGTGCGGCGCGGAGTCGGTACCGAGGAAGGCGCGGCTAAATCCGCTGGCGACCAGTTCACGCAAGGCCTGCTGGTGGACGTTACGTTTGAGGATCGGCAGGCAATACAGATGCGGGCGAATTCCGCCGACCAGCATATGGTTGCGATTAAACAGCAGATGCTGTGGCGTGATGGTGGCGGCTAACAGCTCGTTGCCGTCGCGAACGTACTCTGCGGCATCTTTGGTGGTAATGTGCTCAAACACGACCTTCAACGCCGTCAGACGCTGGCGCAGCGGCTCCATCACCGTTTCAATAAACCGTGCTTCGCGGTCAAAAATATCGATATCAGCATGGGTAACTTCGCCGTGTACCAGCAACGGCATGCCGAGTTTTTCCATGCGCTCCAGTACCGGCATGATCGTATCGACAGAGGTGACGCCGTGGCTGGAGTTGGTGGTCGCGTTGGCCGGATAGAGTTTTGCTGCGGTAAAGACGCCTTCGCGGAATCCGCGCTCAAGCTCATCAGGATCAAGCGTATCCGTTAAGTAGCAGGTCATCAGTGGGGTAAAGTCATGCCCGGCAGGAACGGCATCAAGAATGCGCTGGCGGTATGCGATGGCCGCATCGACCGTCGTAACAGGCGGCGCCAGGTTCGGCATCACTATCGCGCGGCCATAAATTTCACTGGTGTAAGGCACGACAGTTTTTAACATGTCGCCATCGCGAAGGTGAACGTGCCAGTCGTCTGGGCGGCGGATCTTTAAAACCTGGGATGGTGCAGTCATTAATATGCTCCGGCTGGGGGGATAGTCATTTTTGCCGGAAACCAAGGATAAGCGGAAACGTTTTCGTTTGCACGAAAAAAAAGGGCGCAAATGCGCCCTGGTGCGTTAGTCGGTGAACGGGATGATGATTTCGCCCGGTTTAACCTCTATGCCTTTGGCATATTTTTTCGCCAGCGCTTCGCCTTTGCTGCTGTCTTCACGCAAAACGTAGGCCGGTTGCTGATTAAAATAATTACGCAACGACTGATTCAGGTAAGGCATCAGCGTTTGCAGCACCGATTGCATTTTTTCCGGCGTTACGGTTGCATCCACCACTTCCATTTCTTGCAGATAAATCGCGCCTTTTTCTTTGTTAAAGACCGGTAGCGCTTTCAGCTTCAGTTTCATGGTGGCTTTCTGGCTGCCAAACAGGGAGCTCATATCCAGGTTCGCATCACCGGTTAGCGTGACTTTGTTGGGCTCTTCCCGGCCAATCTGGCTGCTGAGATTCGTCAGAACAATATGCGCATCCGCGATGCCCGGTAAGCCAATGTCTTTGGAAAAATTATTCCGTTTTTCAAGCGCCTGATTAATTTCTTGCTCGCTTACCGTGTACTGCGTGAGTTGGTTGCAGCCAACCAACAGGCCGCTAACCAACAATGCAGCGGCAAAGACAATCTTTTTCATGGGGTTCCTCAACATGATGCCCGTGTCGTAATCCTGACACAAAGCAGCATGTGGCACCAGCACGCCGCGTACCAGCAGAAAAAACTGAAAGGGTGGCGGCATGGCGCCTCCACCCACAAACATTAGAGGGCCATAGACGATAACAGGTTGATTTGCGTCTGTTTTGCCATGTTATCACGGTAATCAGCGACCCGGGTTGGCCAGTTTATGCCTGCGACCAGCGTCAGGTTACGTAATAACGGGAACAGATGAATATCGTCTTCAGACAGTTCACCGTTCACGGCATTAGGCTGCACAATCAATTTATCCAGCGCGCGCAGATCGTCGCTGATGTTTTTGATGAGCCCACTGGAATGCGCCAGATTTTCGCCAAAGTCGCCAATCATGGCCTCTTTTTTCTCGGTGAAGTATTTCCGCGCCGACGGCGTGGAGAACTCATCAAATGCCGATTTTGCGAAACGCGGAAGGAGCAGGCGATTGGCGTAACCGTTAACTTTGCGTAGCCACTCATCAATCGCGGGGTTCTGTTTTCCGATCAGCAAGGGTTTGCCGTCAAGGTTGTCCACATAATGGACGATATCCATACTTTCGGGCAGATAACGGCTGTCGTCCTTTTGCAGAATGGGCACCATTTTTTTGCCGATCATGCGGGTGGGCGTTGCGTCGTCGTCGTTTGCCAGGACGTTTAGCTCAACGGGAATATTTTTCAGGCCGAAAATCATGCGGGCTTTGATGCAGAAAGGGCAGTGATCGTAAATATAAAGCTTCACGTTTCTCCTCCATTTAACTGTCGGTTCTCTTTCAGTATGGAGGAGATGAAAGCAGGTATCAAATCAGGCGCCTGGCTCCAGCATGCCGCGTGGCGTCCGTTTGTGGCTGAATTGCCAGCCGAGCGCAAGAAAGGTCATGATTCCGATTACCCCAAGCATCATCCAGGGCAGTTCAGGCTGTTGCAGCGCTTTCCCCATATCGAACAACCATCCTCCGCCGATATACCCTATCGCGCCGCCAATGGCTAAACCCAGTCGACTGAAGCCCATATAGCTGCCGCGCGCCCGCGCATCGGCCAGTGAGGCGCTGAGCGTTTCACGCGCTGGTTCCGCAATGACCGAGCCGATATAGAACGTGCAAATGAGCGTGAAGAGCTGCTGTAAATTACCGACCAGCCCGACAGGCAACATACTGAGCGACATCAGCAGCAGTCCGGCCATCAGGCGGTGCTCCAGGCGAAAACGTTTCTCGCTCCAGCGGGCGATTGGGTAGAGCAGCGTCAGCGAGAGGCAGGCTTCGATCGCATACATCCACTTGACGGCGGACGGTGATCCCGCGATGTCATTGACCATGATGGGCAGCATCAGCATCACCTGTACGGCCAGCATGTAGTATCCCGCCAGGGTCAGCACGTAAGTCACGAACCGTTTGTCCGCCATGACGCGCCCCATGCCCTCGCGTACCGGGATTTTCACCGTTGACAGCTTCCACGCCGGAAGCAGCCAGGCGTTAAACGCGGCGCACAAAACGAACAGTACCGCCCCCGTCGCGCATACCAGACGAAAGTCATACTGCAACAACCAGCTACCCAATAGCGCGCCAGTCACGGCGCCCGCGCTGTCCTGCATCATCAACAGCGAAAAGAAACGACCGCGTTGTTCAGGGCGAATCAGCTTGACGACCAGCGCAGAGCGCGGCGGATCGAAAAGGGTGCCGCCAAGCCCGGAAAGAAAGCAGGAAAACCAGAGCAGCCAGGGCTCATGGGCGATCCCCATCGTCGCGAATCCGGCTGCGCGCATAAGCATCCCGGTAACAATCATTGGCTTCGCGCCAAAACGGTCGGCAATCGCGCCGCCAAAAATGCCCAGCCCTTGCTGGATGAACTGGCGCAGGCCGAGCGCAATGCCGACCATCAATGCCGCCCAGCCCATCTGGTCGACAAAGCGAATGGAGATCAGTGGAAACACCACGAAAAAGCCTAATACGACCAGCATATTATCGATGAGCAGGAAATATTTACCCAGGTTCCTGGCCTGCGAGACACGCGACATTTCCCCTCCCGGGAAAGACACTCGTCATCCTTCACGTCGCAGGCGCGTCGGCGGCGTTCGCACTCCCCGGCCACGTATTTCTGTGCGCTTTCAGGGAGTGATTCGCTTGCCGCCGTCCTGCAACTCGAATTCTGTTGAGTTTAAAAGGTGAGCACCTTCTATTCTGCGGTGTCGGCGCGTTTTTTCCCACCTTTGCCGGGACAATATTTTTTTATCAAAAGTCCATCTTGATAGAGAGTTTTCATCAAAATGTGTGAATAAGCCAAAAAATGACGATTTGCACTTTTCACAGAGCGTACAGGCGCAGGTATAGTAACGTTATCAGGGTGTGAAGACGTTACGGGAAGGAGTAGGTATAGAATGTTTGGCTATCGCAGTAACGTGCCAAAAGTACGCTTAACAACCGACCGTCTGGTTGTGCGTTTAGTACATGAGCGTGATGCCTGGCGTCTGGCCGATTATTACGCGGAAAATCGTCATTTTTTAAAACCCTGGGAACCCGTTCGTGATGAAAGCCACTGCTATCCTTCGGGCTGGCAGGCGCGTCTGAGCATGATCGCCGAGTTTCACAAACAGGGTTCAGCGTTCTATTTCGCGCTGCTCGACCCGGAAGAGAAAGAGATCATCGGCGTGGCCAATTTTTCTAACGTGGTGCGTGGCTCATTCCACGCCTGTTATCTGGGATACTCCATCGCACAAAAGTGGCAGGGGCAGGGGCTGATGTATGAGGCCTTAACCTCGGCGATTCGCTATATGCAGCGTACGCAACATATTCACCGTATTATGGCGAACTATATGCCGCATAATAAGCGCAGCGGCGACTTGCTGGCGCGACTCGGCTTTGAAAAAGAAGGGTATGCGAAAGATTACCTGTTGATTGACGGACAGTGGCGCGATCATGTGCTGACGGCGTTGACGACGACTGAATGGACCCCCGGTCGCTAAGGAGAGGACGATGAAATACGAACTAACCGCCACTGAAGCGCGAGTGATTGGCTGCCTGCTGGAAAAACAGGTGACAACGCCGGAGCAGTACCCGCTCTCGGTTAACGGCGTGGTTACCGCCTGCAATCAAAAAACCAACCGTGAACCGGTAATGAACTTATCGGAACATGAGGTGCAGGAACAGCTTGATAACCTGGTGAAACGCCATTTTCTGCGGACGGTGAGCGGTTTCGGCAATCGCGTCACCAAATATGAACAGCGCTTCTGCAACTCCGAGTTTGGCAATCTTAAACTGAGTCCGGCAGAGGTGGCGCTGATTGCCACGCTGCTGCTGCGTGGCGCCCAGACGCCAGGTGAACTGCGCAGCCGTGCATCCCGCATGTATGAATTCAGCGATATGGTGGAAGTGGAATCGACGCTGGAACAGCTTGCCGCCCGTGACGACGGCCCTTACGTAGTGCGCCTGGCGCGCGAACCGGGTAAGCGTGAAAGCCGGTATATGCACCTGTTTTGCGGCGAAGTCGATGAGCCGGTGAGTTCAGATGACGCGCCGCAGGCGGCGTCGGGCGATCTGCATGCGCGCGTTGAGGCGCTGGAAGGCGAAGTCGCGGAGCTGAAACAGCGCCTTGATTCGCTCCTGGCGCACCTGGGAGACTAACGTGAAAAAATTACGTATCGGTGTTGTTGGGTTAGGGGGGATCGCCCAAAAAGCCTGGTTGCCCGTGCTGGGCGCATCCGGCGACTGGACGCTACAGGGGGCCTGGTCTCCTTCGCGGGATAAGGCGCTGCGCATTTGTGAAGGCTGGCGGATGCCGTACGTTGAGTCGTTGCCAGCGCTGGCGTCAACCTGCGACGCTATTTTCGTCCACTCCAGCACGGCGACGCATTATGAGGTGGTAAACGAACTGCTCAATGCCGGGGTTCATGTCTGCGTCGATAAACCGCTGGCGGAAAATCTGCGCGATGCGGAACGGTTGGTGGCGTTGGCCGCGCGCAAAAATTTGACGCTAATGGTCGGGTTTAACCGACGCTTCGCTCCGCTCTACCGTGATCTGAAAGCGCAACTGGGCGCTGCCGCTTCTGTCCGTATGGATAAACACCGGACGGACAGCGTCGGGCCGCATGATTTGCGTTTCACGCTGCTGGATGACTACCTGCACGTTGTGGACACCACGCTGTGGCTGACGGACGGCAAGGCGCAACTGAACAGCGGCACGTTGCAGACCAACGATCTTGGCGAGATGCTGTATGCCGAACACCATTTTTTGGCGGATCAGTTGCAAATTACCACCAGTATGCACCGTCGCGCCGGGAGTCAGCGTGAATGTGTGCAGGCGGTGACGGACGGCGGTCTGTTTGACGTGACGGACATGCGCGAATGGCGCGAGGAACGCGGTCAGGGCGTGGTGCATAAACCCATTCCGGGCTGGCAGACAACCCAGGAACAACGTGGATTTGCCGGATGCGCCCGTCATTTTATTGAATGCGTGCAAAATCAGACGGTTCCTGAAACGGCGGGCGAACAGGCGATTCTGGCGCAGCGCGTCGTAGAGAAACTCTGGCGCGAGGCAATGAGCGAATAACGCCCTGTAACATCTGGCTGTAGTAATTCATCATAATCCAGGTACTATATGCCAACTCAAAATAACACCTCTTTCTGACAGAGAATGATGGCAAACCGTGGATCGTTCTGTCGGCCTGATAAGACGTTTTTACGTGGTTATCAGGCACAGCGATATTGCCGGATGGCGGCGTAAACGCCTTTATCCGGCCTGCGGTCGGCCATGCAAGGGTTTTGCTCCAGGGTCTGGAATACAACACTGATGAATTTATTAAAATCGCTGGCTGCCGTCAGCTCGATGACCATGTTTTCGCGCGTGCTTGGTTTTGCGCGTGACGCGATTGTCGCCAGAATTTTTGGCGCAGGGATGGCGACCGACGCCTTTTTCGTGGCATTCAAGTTACCGAATCTGTTGCGGCGCATTTTTGCCGAAGGGGCATTTTCCCAGGCGTTTGTGCCGATCCTTGCAGAATACAAGAGCAAGCAGGGCGAAGAGGCGACCCGGGTTTTTGTCGCCTATGTCTCCGGGCTGCTGACTCTGGCGTTAGCCGTGGTGACGGTGGCCGGTATGCTCGCCGCGCCGTGGGTGATTATGGTAACCGCGCCGGGTTTTGCTGATACCGCTGATAAATTCGCCCTGACCACCAAACTGCTGCAAATCACCTTTCCGTATATTCTGCTGATTTCGCTGGCCTCGCTGGTGGGCGCGATCCTCAACACCTGGAACCGTTTCTCGATTCCTGCGTTTGCGCCCACATTTCTGAACATCAGTATGATCGGCTTTGCGCTGTTTGCCGCGCCGTATTTTAATCCTCCCGTACTGGCGCTGGCCTGGGCGGTGACGGTGGGCGGCGTGCTGCAACTGGTTTACCAGCTTCCTCATCTGAAGAAAATTGGGATGCTGGTATTGCCGCGCATCAATTTTCGTGACGCAGGCGCGATGCGCGTTGTGAAGCAAATGGGCCCGGCGATCCTCGGCGTTTCGGTAAGCCAGATATCTCTGATCATCAACACCATTTTCGCCTCGTTTCTGGCTTCCGGTTCGGTCTCCTGGATGTATTATGCTGACCGACTGATGGAGTTTCCGTCAGGGGTTCTGGGCGTGGCGCTGGGCACCATTTTGCTGCCTTCACTGTCTAAAAGTTTTGCCAGCGGCAATCATGATGAATATTGCCGTCTGATGGACTGGGGGCTGCGTCTGTGTTTTCTGCTGGCGTTGCCGAGCGCCGTCGCGTTGGGCATTCTGGCCAAACCGCTGACGGTATCGCTGTTCCAGTACGGCAAGTTCACCGCCTTTGATGCGTCGATGACCCAGCGCGCGCTGGTGGCCTATTCCGTTGGTCTGATCGGCTTAATTGTGGTGAAAGTTTTGGCTCCGGGGTTTTACTCGCGCCAGGATATCAAAACGCCAGTCAGAATCGCCATTGTGACGCTGATCATGACTCAGTTGATGAACCTGGCGTTTATCGGGCCGTTGAAACATGCCGGTCTGTCGCTGTCTATTGGTCTGGCGGCGTGTCTGAATGCGTCGCTGCTGTACTGGCAACTGCGCAAACAGAAAATCTTTACTCCGCAGCCGGGCTGGACGTGGTTCCTGACCCGCCTGGTGATTTCCGTGCTGGTGATGTCCGCCGCGCTGGTTGGCATGTTGCATATTATGCCTGAGTGGTCAGAAGGGACGATGCTGTGGCGTCTGGCCCGACTGATGGCGGTTGTGGTTGTGGGGATTGCCGCCTATTTCGCCGCGCTGGCGGTGTTGGGCTTTAAAGTGAAGGAATTTACTCGCCGGACGGCATAGAGCATATATCCGGCCAATCGCCCGGTGGCGCTGCCGCTTACCGGGCCTACGAGTTGTTCTGTGATTGTGTCGGCCGGATTACGGCCAATCGCCCGGTGGCGCTGTCGCTTACCGGGCCTACAGGGTTGTTCTGTGATTGTGTCGGCCGGATTACGGCCAATTGCCCGGTGGCGCTATCGCTTACCGGGCCTACAGGGTTGTTCTGTGATTGTGTCGGCTGGATTACGGCCAATCGCCCGGTGGCGCTGCCGCTTACCGGGCCTACAGGGTTGTTCTGTGATTGTGTCGGCTGGATTACGGCAATTGCCCGGTGGCGCTGTCGCTTACCGGGCATACGAGTTGTTCTGTGATTGTGTCGGCCGGATTACGGCAATTGCCCGGTGGCGCTGTCGCTTACCGGGCCTACAGAGTTGTTCTGTGATTGTGTCGGCCGGATTACGGCCAATCGCCCGGTGGCGCTGTCGCTTACCGGGCCTACGAGTTGTTCTGTAGTCGTGTAGGCCGGATAAGGCGTAGCCGCCATCCGGCAATCAGATAGAGATTTTTTTCCCGCCACGGTGGGGAGAGGCGGTTTGACCGTTCGCGCCATATAGCGTCGGTTCCTGATGCGGTTTCAGCATGTCGAGCGCCTGATGATTCCGTTCAATCTGCCCTTCCAGCAGCCAACCATTATGTTGGTTGAGATCGCGTAAATGCTGCGTTTTTTCCGTAATCGCCTGCCAGCGCCTGGCGACATCATCATTAACGTTACGCTGCGCATCTTGTTCAAGACGGCGCTGCTGCTCCAGATAATCCAGCGTCGCCAGTAAAGAGCTTTTTTCTTCTGTAATACGCTGTAACTGGCTACCGCTAATGTGACCTACGGAGAGCTGCTGCTGCTCGGCATCCATCACCTTTTTCAGGTCATTGAGGACAGCCGTCATATGATCCAGAATTTCTGACAGACGAGTCATACGCTTATTTACTCTGTAAGTAGCTCTGCGCCTCGCGGATCAGCGAGTCTGCAATTTTACCGGTGTCCATCTTCAACTCACCGTTACGAATCGCCGTTTTCAGGGCTTCCACGCGCTCCATATTGATGTCGCTGGTACCGGGTTGCATCAGTTTCGCCTGAGCATCGCTTAACTTCACACTGGTACTGGTCGTGGTTGACGCTTTTTCCTGACGCGCTTTTTGTACCGGCGCATCGTTGGTTTCGCGCGGTTGGACAGTGCTAACGGGCTTCAAAGGTGAGGTACGGTCAATGCTCATTTATTTATCCTCATCGAGGGGTTACGCTGTAGCAGCCAGCTATCATCATTGGTTGATTATTTATCGGCAGCCACTACAAAATCTTTAACTCATTATAGATTAATAAGAATATTCCCATCAGGATCGACGGTTCCACTCACGACCTGGCCTGACAACATGCGTACGCGCGCGTTTTGCGCGACGGCGGCATTGTTCAATGCCTGGCCTTCCGCATTGACGCTAAATCCGTCGCCGCTCGCCACCACCAGAACGCGCTGACCAGCTTTTATCCGCCATGCCTGGCGCAACATACTGAGCTGTATTGGCTGCCCGGGAACGAGGTCGCGCAAGCTGACGGCGTCCTGAATCTGGTTGATGTCCAGGACGGTTCGCGGGGGAAGCTGATCCAGCCGTCCGCGTTTTAGCGTGATGTTAGCCGGGCCAAGCGCACCGCCACGGGCGACGGGAGCCGCGGCAACAACGTAATTCCCCGTTGCCTGTACATTTACCTGTAGGTAGCGCTTTTCGTTCGCGCAGCGCGCCAGTACGTTCACATGCCCCCATAACTTCGCACTTCCGGTTACGCTCAGCGCGGGCTGTTCGCAATTCGGCAACAGATTGGGCGACGTGCGGATCGTGACGACGACGTCATCGCTGAACCCTGCCAGACGCTGAGAAAACCAGTCCGTTAACTGGGCATTCAGATCCTGGGCCATCGTCAGGGGGCTGAACAGCAGCGCCAGCAGCGCTATTCCACGTTTTAACGTTTGCATCGTCACTTCCCGCCAGTTTAAGCAATGACAGGATTCTACCTGCGTACCACAAGCATCAACGCAACAAATAGCGACGCATTTTGCGTTTATTCCGGCGATAACGCGCGCGTGATGGGATTTAAGCTGTCGGCTGAATTTTGTCATTTGCGGAGGAGATATGCTCGATAAGCTCGATGCCGCCTTACGTTTTCAACAGGAAGCGCTGAATCTGCGCGCTCAACGCCAGGAGGTGTTGGCCGCCAATATCGCTAACGCCGACACCCCTGGGTATCAGGCGCGTGATATGGATTTCGCCAGCGAACTCAAAAAAGTCATGGTGCGTGGCCGGGAAGAAACCGGCGGGATCGCGTTGAAGCTCACCTCTGCACAACACATTCCGGCCCAGACCGTCGCGTCTCCTTCGGTGGATCTGCTCTACCGTATTCCTGACCAGCCGTCCCTTGATGGCAATACCGTCGATATGGACCGCGAGCGTACGCAGTTTGCGGATAACAGTCTGAAATACCAGACGGGCCTCACCGTGTTGGGTGGACAAATCAAAGGCATGATGAATGTGCTACAGGGAGGAAACTAATTCGTGGCGCTGTTAAACATTTTTGATATTGCCGGGTCGGCGCTCACCGCGCAGTCCAAACGTCTTAACGTGGCGGCCAGTAACCTGGCGAACGCCGATAGCGTCACCGGGCCGGACGGTCAGCCGTATCGCGCTAAACAGGTGGTCTTTCAGGTAGACGCGGCGCCAGGGGCGGCAACCGGTGGGGTAAAAGTGGCGGATGTCATTGAAAGTCAGGCGCCGGACAAACTGGTGTATGAGCCTGGCAACCCGCTGGCGGACGCCAACGGGTACGTAAAAATGCCTAATGTGGACGTGGTCGGTGAAATGGTCAACACCATGTCAGCCTCGCGCAGCTATCAGGCAAACGTCGAAGTTCTTAATACCGTGAAAAGCATGATGCTTAAAACGCTGACATTAGGCCAGTAAAGGAGGCGCGTATGTCTATTGCCGTAAATATGAATGACTCGACCAACTCGGGAGTCGCATCCACCAGCAGTGGCAGTTCGCTGACGGGAAGCAGCGCGAGTGATTTACAAAGCAGCTTCCTGACACTGCTGGTCGCGCAGTTGAAGAATCAGGACCCGACCAACCCACTGCAAAACAACGAGCTGACCACGCAACTGGCGCAGATCAGCACCGTTAGCGGAATTGAAAAACTGAACACCACGCTGGGCGCGATTTCTGGGCAGATCGACAACAGCCAGTCGCTACAGGCCAGCACCCTGATTGGTCATGGCGTCATGATCCCCGGCACCACCATTCTGGCCGGTACGGGCACCGAAGAGGGCGCGACCATCACCACGACGCCGTTTGGCGTGGAGTTGCAGCAGGCAGCGGATAAAGTCACCGCCACCATTACCGACAAAGACGGCAAGGTGGTGCGCACGATCAATATCGGCGAGCTGAAGGCTGGCGTTCATACCTTTACCTGGGACGGTACGTTGGAGGATGGCACAAGCGCGCCAAACGGTTCCTATAACGTCGCGATCGCCGCCAGCAACGGCAGTACGCAGCTTGTGGCGCAACCGCTTCAGTTTGCGCTGGTTCAGGGGGTTATCCGCAACAGTAGCGGTAATACCCTGGATTTAGGGACCTACGGAACCACCACACTCGACGAAGTACGGCAGATCATTTAAGCCTTTACACTTATCAGGAGTAAGTCATGGCCTTTTCTCAAGCGGTCAGCGGTCTGAACGCAGCAGCGACCAACCTCGATGTTATTGGTAATAACATCGCCAACTCCGCCACCTACGGGTTTAAATCCGGTACGGCGTCTTTTGCTGATATGTTCGCGGGCTCCAAAGTGGGCCTGGGCGTTAAAGTCGCCGGGATTACCCAGGACTTTACCGACGGCACTACCACCAACACCGGGCGTGGCCTGGATGTTGCGATTAGCCAGAACGGTTTCTTCCGTCTGGTTGACAGCAACGGCTCCGTTTTCTACAGCCGTAACGGCCAGTTCAAACTGGATGAGAACCGCAATCTGGTTAACATGCAGGGGCTGCAACTGACCGGCTATCCGGCGACCGGGACGCCGCCGACGATCCAGCAGGGGGCGAACCCAGGCCCGATCACCATCCCGAACACCCTGATGGCTGCACAGGCGACCACCACGGCGTCTATGCAGATCAACCTTAACTCAACGGATGAACTGCCGTCTAAGTCACCGTTTGATCCGAGCGATGCGGATTCCTACAACAAAAAGGGCACCATAACGGTCTTTGATAGCCAGGGTAATGCCCATGACATGAACGTTTATTATGTCAAAACTGCTGCCAATAAATGGGATGTATACACCCAAGACTCCAGCGTTGCAGGAGCAGCGGTTACGAAAGCGGCGGTAATGAATTTTAGCAGCAACGGTACGCTGACTTCCGTTAATAACTATATTGATGATCCGAGTAATCCAGGCACGTTAATTGAAGGCCCTGCGAACGCACAGCCACAAATTAACATCACTACGGAAGCGATTAACGGCGCGGTACCGGCTACTTTCTCCCTGAGCTTCCTGAATTCCATGCAGCAGAACACCGGTGCGAACAATATCGTCGCGACCAACCAGAACGGCTATAAGCCGGGCGATCTGGTGAGCTATCAGATCAACGATGACGGCACCGTAGTGGGTAACTATTCCAACGAACAAACGCAGGTTCTGGGGCAGATCGTGCTGGCTAACTTCGCCAACAATGAAGGTCTGGCTTCTCAGGGCGATAACGTCTGGGCGGCGACGCAGGCTTCAGGCGTTGCGCTGCTTGGTACGGCGGGTACGGGTAACTTCGGTAAGTTGACCAACGGCGCGCTGGAATCCTCAAACGTGGATTTGAGTAAAGAGCTGGTGAATATGATCGTCGCGCAGCGTAACTATCAGTCAAACGCGCAGACCATCAAAACCCAGGATCAGATCCTCAACACCCTGGTTAACCTGCGCTAAGCGCCTGACGGGATGGCTTAATGGATCACGCAATATATACCGCCATGGGCGCGGCCAGTCAGACGCTTAATCAACAAGCGGTGACGGCCAGCAACCTGGCGAACGCCTCCACGCCTGGTTTTCGTGCGCAACTTAATGCGTTGCGCGCGGTGCCGGTGGAAGGTCTCTCTTTACCGACGCGTACGCTGGTGGCTGCGTCCACGCCGGGAGCCGATATGACGCCCGGGCAGATGGATTACACCTCGCGCCCGCTGGATGTGGCGCTGCAACAGGATGGCTGGCTGGTTGTTCAGACCGCTGATGGTAACGAGGGATACACCCGTAACGGCAGCATTCAGGTGGACCCGACCGGACAACTGACAATTCAGGGGCATCCGGTTATCGGTGAAGCCGGGCCGATTGCCGTTCCTGAAGGTTCAGAAATTACCATCGCGGCAGACGGGACTATCTCTGCGCTTAACCCTGGCGATCCGGCCAATACCGTCGCACCGGTAGGACGTCTGAAGCTGGTGAAAGCGCTTGGCAGCGAAGTGCAACGCGGCGATGACGGTATGTTCCGTTTAAGCGCGGCGACACAGGCTGCGCGTGGCCCGGTGTTGCAGGCTGACCCGTCCATTCGCGTGATGTCTGGCGTACTGGAGGGCAGTAACGTGAATGCGGTGTCCGCCATGAGCGATATGATCGCTAACGCCCGCCGTTTTGAAATGCAGATGAAGGTTATCAGCAGCGTGGATGACAATGCCGGGCGCGCTAACCAACTGCTGTCGATGAGTTAATACAGGACATTTTATGATCAGTTCATTATGGATCGCCAAAACCGGCCTGGACGCGCAGCAAACCAACATGGATGTGATTGCCAACAACCTGGCAAACGTCAGCACCAATGGTTTTAAGCGTCAACGCGCGGTGTTTGAAGACCTGCTGTACCAGACGATTCGTCAGCCTGGCGCGCAGTCGTCAGAACAGACGACCTTACCTTCTGGTCTGCAAATCGGTACGGGCGTTCGCCCGGTCGCCACCGAGCGTCTGCATAGTCAGGGCAACCTGTCTCAGACCAACAACAGTAAAGATGTCGCCATCAAAGGGCAGGGCTTCTTCCAGGTGATGTTGCCGGATGGCACTTCTGCTTATACCCGTGACGGTTCTTTCCAGGTGGATCAGAACGGCCAACTGGTCACGGCAGGCGGCTTCCAGGTACAGCCAGCGATCACCATTCCGGCGAACTCGCTGAGCATCACCGTGGGTCGCGATGGCGTGGTAAGCGTAACTCAGCAGGGGCAGGCCGCGCCGGTACAGGTGGGGCAGCTTAACCTGACCACGTTCATGAACGATACGGGTCTGGAAAGCATTGGTGAAAACCTGTACACCGAAACGCAATCCTCGGGTGCGCCGAATGAGAGTACGCCAGGGCTTAACGGTGCGGGTCTGCTGTATCAGGGCTATGTCGAAACCTCTAACGTAAACGTGGCGGAAGAACTGGTGAATATGATCCAGGTTCAGCGCGCTTACGAAATTAACAGCAAAGCGGTATCGACTACCGATCAGATGCTGCAAAAACTGACGCAACTCTAAGTGTCGTCCGGTGAGGGAAACCTCACCGGCACACTGATTTTGAAGATGAAGGCAATGCAAAAATACGCTGCGCACCATTACCCGATTATGGCCCTGCTGGTGGTTTCACTGACAGGATGTGCCTGGATACCTTCCACACCGCTCGTGCAGGGCGCGACCACTGCACAGCCCATACCGGGCCCGACTCCGGTGGCGAATGGTTCCATTTTTCAGTCTGCGCAGCCGATCAACTATGGCTATCAGCCGCTGTTTGAAGACCGACGTCCACGCAATATCGGCGATACGCTGACGATTGTATTGCAGGAAAACGTCAGCGCCAGTAAGAGCTCCTCCGCCAATGCCAGCCGTGACGGTAAAACCAACTTCGGCTTTGATACGGTTCCTCGTTATTTGCAGGGATTGTTCGGCAACGCGCGTGCAGATATGGAAGCCTCTGGCGGGAACTCCTTCAATGGTAAAGGCGGCGCGAACGCCAGCAATACCTTTAGCGGCACGCTGACCGTGACCGTCGATCAGGTACTGGCAAATGGCAATTTACACGTCGTGGGTGAAAAACAGATCGCCATTAATCAGGGCACTGAGTTCATCCGCTTCTCCGGGGTCGTGAACCCACGCACCATCAGCGGCAGCAACTCCGTTCCGTCAACACAGGTTGCGGATGCGCGCATTGAATATGTCGGCAACGGCTATATCAACGAGGCGCAAAATATGGGTTGGCTGCAACGTTTCTTCCTTAACTTGTCGCCGATGTAAGCGAGGTCTCCAGTGTTTAAATCTCTTGTTGGAATTGTACTGATACTGGCAACCACCCTGGCGCATGCCGATCGTATTCGGGATCTGACCAGCGTGCAGGGGGTGCGGGAAAACTCGCTGATTGGTTACGGGCTGGTGGTCGGCCTGGACGGGACGGGCGACCAGACGACCCAGACGCCCTTTACCACCCAGACGCTGAATAACATGCTGTCTCAGTTGGGGATCACCGTCCCGACGGGTACCAATATGCAGTTGAAAAATGTTGCGGCGGTAATGGTCACTGCACAATTTCCGGCATTCGGTCGCCAGGGGCAAACGATCGACGTGGTGGTGTCCTCAATGGGGAACGCGAAAAGTCTGCGCGGCGGTACATTGCTGATGACGCCGCTGAAAGGGGTCGATAGCCAGGTGTATGCCCTGGCGCAGGGAAATATTTTAGTCGGCGGCGCAGGGGCGTCTGCGGGCGGCAGCAGCGTGCAGGTTAACCAGCTCAATGGCGGGCGTATCACCAATGGCGCAATTATTGAACGCGAGCTGCCCAGCCAGTTTGGCGGCGGAAATACCCTCAATCTGCAACTGAACAATGAAGACTTCGCAATGGCGCAGCAGATCACTGACACCATCAACCGCGCCCGTGGCTATGGCAGTGCGACCGCGCTGGATGCGCGCACGATTCAGGTTCGCGTACCCAGCGGCAACAGCTCGCAGGTCCGTTTCCTGGCGGATATCCAAAATCTGGAGGTGAACGTCACACCACAGGACGCGAAGGTGGTGATTAACTCCCGTACCGGTTCCGTGGTGATGAACCGTGAAGTGACGCTGGACAGCTGCGCCGTCGCGCAGGGCAATTTGTCCGTAACGGTGAATCGCCAGGCGAACGTCAGCCAGCCGGACACGCCGTTTGGCGGGGGGCAGACGGTCGTCACGCCACAAACGCAGATTGATTTACGTCAGAGCGGCGGTTCGCTGCAAAGCGTCCGTTCCAGCGCCAACCTGAACAACGTCGTCCGCGCGCTGAATGCGCTGGGCGCCACGCCGATGGATCTGATGTCCATCCTGCAATCCATGCAGAGCGCGGGTTGTCTGCGCGCCAAACTGGAAATTATCTGATGATTGGTGACAGCAAACTGTTGGCCAGCGCGGCCTGGGATGCGCAATCGCTCAATGAGCTGAAAGCCAAAGCGGGGCAAGATCCGGCGGCGAATATCCGCCCGGTCGCTCGTCAGGTGGAAGGGATGTTTGTGCAGATGATGCTGAAAAGCATGCGTGAAGCGCTGCCGAAAGACGGCATATTCAGCAGCGATCAAACGCGACTGTACACCAGCATGTATGACCAGCAGATTGCGCAGCAGATGACCGCCGGTAAAGGGTTGGGACTGGCGGAGATGATGGTCAGGCAGATGACCGAGGGGCAGACGCAGCCTGCGGAAGAAGCGCCGCAGGTACCAATGAAGTTCCCTCTGGAAACGGTGACCAGCTATCAAAATCAGGCGCTGACGCAACTGGTGCGTAAGGCGATGCCAAAAGCGCCGGAAAATAATGATGAGCCGCTGTCCGGCGACAGCAAAGACTTCCTGGCCCAGCTTTCGCTTCCGGCACGCCTGGCAAGTGAACAAAGCGGCGTGCCGCATCATCTGATTCTGGCGCAGGCGGCGCTGGAGTCGGGATGGGGTCAGCGACAGATCCGCCGTGAAAATGGTGAGCCGAGCTTTAACCTGTTTGGCATTAAGGCCTCGTCCAACTGGAAGGGGCCGGTAACAGAGATCACCACCACCGAATATGAGAACGGCGAAGCGAAGAAGGTAAAAGCGAAATTCCGCGTTTACAGCTCCTATCTGGAGGCGCTATCGGATTATGTGGGGCTGCTGACCCGTAACCCGCGCTATGCCGCGGTGACCGCCGCGTCTACCGCTGAACAGGGCGCACAGGCGTTACAAAATGCCGGTTATGCAACCGATCCTGACTATGCGCGTAAATTAACCAACATGATTCAACAGCTGAAATCCATGAGCGACAAGGTGAGCAAAACGTACAGTGCGAATCTCGACAATCTCTTTTAAATAGCTCAAGTCCAGAAACCTGCTGCCGATAATAACCAGTATTGAAGGATTACAAGGAACCTCCATGTCCAGCTTAATTAACAACGCCATGAGCGGACTTAGCGCAGCCCAGGCTGCGTTAAATACTGCCAGTAATAACATCTCCAGCTATAACGTTGCCGGGTATACCCGACAGACGACGATTATGGCGCAGGCCAACAGTACGCTGGGAGCGGGCGGTTGGGTCGGTAATGGCGTCTACGTTTCTGGCGTACAGCGTGAGTATGATTCTTTTATTACCAATCAGTTACGCGCGGCGCAGAATCAGAGCAGCGGTTTGACTACGCGTTATGAGCAAATGTCGAAAATTGATAACCTGCTCTCCAGTACCACCAGCTCGATTTCGACCTCTCTGCAAGGTTTCTTCACCAGCCTGCAAACGCTGGTCAGCAACGCGGAAGACCCGGCAGCGCGTCAGGCGCTTATCGGTAAAGCCGACGGCCTGGTAAACCAGTTTAAAACGACCGATCAGTACCTGCGCGATCAGGATAAGCAGGTCAATATTGCCATTGGCTCCAGCGTTGAGCAGATCAACAATTACGCGAAGCAAATCGCCAGCCTGAACGATCAGATCTCCCGTCTGACCGGGGTGGGCGCGGGCGCTTCACCGAACGATCTTCTCGACCAACGCGACCAACTGGTGAGTGAGCTGAACCAGATTGTCGGTGTGGAAGTTAGCGTCCAGGACGGCGGCACCTATAACCTGACGATGGCGAATGGCTATACCCTCGTGCAGGGCAGCAGCGCCCGTCAACTGGCCGCGGTGCCGTCCAGCGCCGATCCGTCACGCACCACGGTCGCCTATGTTGATGCGACTGCCGGAAACATTGAAATCCCGGAAAAATTGCTCAATAGCGGCTCGCTTGGCGGGTTGCTGACGTTCCGCTCTCAGGATCTGGATCAGACTCGCAATACCCTCAACCAGCTGGCGCTGGCCTTTGCCGAAGCGTTTAATGCCCAGCATAAACAGGGATATGATGCCAATGGCGATCAGGGCGAGGACTTCTTTTCCATCGGTAAACCGTCCGTATTGAGTAATGCGAAAAATACGGGTAGCGGAACCTTGTCTGCGGAAGTCACCGACAGTTCCGCGGTACAGGCTACCAATTATAAGCTGGTATTTGATGGTCAGGACTGGCAGGTCACGCGCTTGTCAGACAACACCAGCTTTAAGGCGGTTGAAACCAACGGGAAACTGACGTTTGACGGGCTGGAAGTGACGGTCGGGGCAGGGGCAAATGCGAATGACAGCTTTACCCTGAAACCGGTCAGCGATGCCATTGTGAACATGAACGTGCTGGTGACCGATGAATCCAAAATTGCGATGGCTTCCGATCCCGATGCGGGTGGGAGCGATAACCGTAACGGTCAGGCGCTGCTGGATTTACAAACCCAGAAAACGGTAGGCAATAAGTCCTTTAATGATGCTTATGCGACGATGGTCAGCGATGTGGGGAACAAAACCGCCACGTTGAAAACCAGCAGCACAGCGCAGGGCAATGTTGTGACGCAGTTGTATAACCAGCAGCAATCGATTTCCGGTGTTAACCTTGATGAAGAATACGGCAACCTGCAACGCTACCAGCAGTACTACCTGGCGAACGCCCAGGTGCTGCAAACCGCGAATACGCTGTTTGATGCGCTGTTGGGCATTCGCTAAGGAAGAGGAGGATAAATGCGTATCAGTACCCAGATGATGTACCAGCAGAATATGCGTGGTATCACCAATTCCCAGGCTGAATGGATGAAGTACGGTGAGCAGATGTCCACCGGTAAGCGCGTAATCAATCCGTCTGACGATCCTATTGCCGCTTCTCAGGCTATCGTACTCGCTCAGGCCCAGGCTCAGAACAGTCAGTATGCGCTGGCACGTACCTTTGCCACTCAGAAAGTGTCGCTGGAAGAAAACGTGCTAAGTCAGGTGACAGCTGCAATTCAAACTGCGCAGGAAAAAATCGTTTACGCCGCTAACGGCACCTTAAGCGATGATGACCGCGCCTCGCTGGCGAGCGATCTACAGGGGATTCGCGATCAGTTAATGAACCTGGCCAACAGCACCGACGGCAACGGTCGTTACATTTTCGCAGGTTATAAAACTGAAAAAGCGCCGTTTGATCAGGCAAATGGCGACTATAGCGGCGGCACTGAAAACATCACCCAGCAGGTTGATGCTTCGCGTACGATGGTGATTGGTCATACGGGCGATCAGATTTTTAATCGTATTACCAGTAATGCCGTACCGGAACCCGACAACAGCGCTTCAGAAACCAGCCTGTTTGCGATGCTGGATACGGCCATTGCAGCGCTGAAAACGCCGGTTGCTGACGATGATGTGAAGAAGGCGGAAGCTGCTGCGGCGATTGATAAAACAAACCGTGGCCTGAAAAACTCCCTTAATAACGTCCTGACCGTTCGTGCGGAACTGGGAACGCAATTGAGTGAGCTGGATTCTCTGGATTCATTGGGAAGCGAGCGCGCGCTGGGTCAGGCACAGCAGATGAGTAATCTGGTCGATGTGGACTGGAACGCGGCTATCTCGTCGTATGTAATGCAACAGGCTGCGTTACAGGCGTCCTATAAAGCGTTTAGCGATATGCAAGGAATGTCTCTGTTTCAGTTGAACAGATAGCACATGTTTTGAAACATATCATGAAACTGGGTATGTTTTGTCTGCCCGCTCCCTTCACCCCGGAGCGGGCATTTTTTTGCCCGGAAAACAGATAACGGGCACCGATTGCAGGTACAAAAAAGCCGACCCGCAGGTCGGCTTATCTTTAACATTGCGTTCAGCTTATTCTACAGGCTCCGGGCGCGTGGCTGGCGCGGCGGCCTGATGCGTTGCGCTATGACCACCTGCCGCACCTTTACCTTCAAAGATGAAGGCAGGGCGCTGCCAGTCGCTGTGATGTGGCGCTTCCGGGACATATTCCGGCGCAGGCGCGCGGGTCATCGGCGCACTGGCGTGGCTGACGGGTTTCTCCCCGGTGGTTACCGCGCTTTCTGACACGGTTTCAGCAACGGCAACAGGCGCAGCGACAATCTCTTCCGGTTCAGCGGCAACCACGACAGGTTCAACCGTTTCTTTAACGATCCCTTCAACGATCTCTTCCGGTTCGGCGATGACAACGTCAGCGGATTCTTCAGCCGTCGTGGTTTCCTGAACGTCAGCGACAGGTTCCGCTTGTGCAGCGACTTCCTGCGCAACAGGGACGTCAGCCTCTGCAATCACCTGAGGTTGTTCTTCAACCGGGGTGGCAATTACTTCAGGATGCGTTGTTTCCACAGTAGCGGGCTGAGGTTCAGCGACAACGGTTTCAGTTTGAACCGGTGCGTCTACAACCTGTTCGGCTGCGGCAGCGATGACCTGCGGCTCTACTGCAACCGGCTGAGCTTGTACGGCCTCTTCTTCGCGCTGTGCTTCCTGAGAACGGGCGACAGGGTAGCGAATCCACACTTTGCCAGACGCCATTTCCGGTGAAGCGCAAGCGACGGTTAACGGCATTGGCGATTGAAGCGGGTAACGCTCATCGCGGTAGCGACGACGACGCTGGCCGCTGACGCGCAGGTGGCGAGGAGAACGACGGGAGCGACGCGGCATTCCTGCGTTATCACGCGCTTCGCCGTTTTCTTCCTGCTCTGCTGGCGCAACGTCTGCGATCGCTGGCAGGTCGACTTTCGCCAGTTCAGTACGCTGAGCAGGCGCGCTTTGCGTAGCAGGCTGGGCGGCGACAGCGTCTTCGACGACTGGTGTTGCGACAGCTTCTGCTTCAGAGGTTGCAGAGTCTGTGTAACGAACTTTCTGGCTCAGCTGACGCTGTTTGCGGCGAGGCTGCGCCTGACGAACGCGTTCTTCCTGTTCTGTTTCCTGAGCCGGTTGCTCATCCAGGTTCAGCGCCTTGACTTCTTGCTGTGCCTGACGTTTTTCATCGTTGCGACGACGGTTGCGTTCACGACGCGGCGTCTGCTGCTCGTCACCGGACTTCGCCTTATCGGCAACGTCGTTAGACTGCTGGCGGTTGTCACGCGCTTCTGCGTTCTGCTGCTGCGCCTGACGACGGTTACGACGGTTGTCATCACGGTTTTCACCGCCTTCAGCGCGGTTGTCGCGATTATCACGGTTGTCACGGCGATCGTTACGGTCGCGGCGATTATTCTGGCGAGACTTACGACGATCCTGCTGACGCTCCGGTTTTTCTTCTGCTTTCGGTGCAGGTTGTTCAACCGGCTTAGCGACTTCGCTGCCGCTGAACATGTTTTTCAGCGCGCCGAAGAAGCGGGTAAGCAGACCTGGTTGTGCAGGCGCAGTGGCAACGGCTTTCGGTGCTGCCGTCGCTGCTTTCACCGCAGGTTCTGCTGGCGTCGGCGCAGGCGGCACTTCTGGCATCGCGAAGGTCGCCAGTGCTGGCTGTTCAGGGCGTTTACGCTCGGCGTACTCTTCTTCAGAAGGCAACGCCATCGCTTCTTCATGCAGTTTCGGCAGCATGTAGCTCAGGGTTGGCGTTTCTTCCCCTTTACGTACGCGCAGAACGGAGTAGTGCGGCGTTTCCATCTGATCGTTTGGTACGATCACGCAGCGCACGCCATCCTGACGAGTCTCAATAGCATTAACCGCGGTGCGCTTTTCGTTAAGCAGGTAAGAGGCGATCGGAACCGGAACAATGGCGTGAACTTCCTGGGTATTCTCTTTCAGCGCTTCTTCTTCAATCAGACGCAGAATAGACAGGGAGAGCGATTCGTTGTCGCGGACGGTGCCGGTGCCGCTACAGCGTGGGCAGACGTGATGGCTGGACTCGCCCAGAGACGGGCTGAGACGCTGGCGGGACATCTCCAGCAGGCCAAAACGAGAAATATGGCTAATCTGGATACGCGCACGATCCTGACGTACCGCTTCGCGCAGACGGTTTTCCACCGCGCGCTGGTGGCGTACTGGCGTCATGTCGATGAAGTCGATAACGATCAGGCCGCCGAGGTCGCGCAAGCGCAACTGGCGAGCAATTTCATCGGCCGCTTCCAGGTTTGTGTTAAACGCGGTTTCTTCGATATCGCCGCCGCGTGTGGCACGCGCGGAGTTAATATCAATCGCGGTTAACGCTTCGGTTGTGTCGATAACGATAGAGCCGCCGGAAGGCAGACGCACTTCACGCTGGAAGGCGGATTCAATTTGCGACTCGATCTGGTAGTGGCTGAACAGCGGAATCTCGCCGGTGTAAAGCTTAATCTTGCTGCTGAAATCCGGGCGACCCAACGCCGCGATGTGCTGGCGCGCCAGCTCAAGCACTTTCGGATTATCGATAAGAATTTCGCCGATATCCTGACGTAAGTAGTCACGGAATGCGCGGACGATAACGTTGCTTTCCTGATGGATTAGGAATGGAGCAGGGCGGCTTTCAGCGGCTTTCTGAATCGCTTCCCAGTGTTTCAGGCGGAAGCTCAGGTCCCACTGCAACGCTTCGGCGGATTTGCCGACGCCTGCGGTACGCACGATAAGCCCCATGCCGTCAGGCAGTTCGAGGCTTGCCAGCGCTTCTTTTAATTCGGTGCGATCGTCGCCTTCAATGCGACGGGAGATGCCGCCCGCGCGCGGGTTGTTCGGCATTAAAACCAGATAGCTCCCTGCCAGACTGATAAACGTCGTCAGCGCAGCGCCTTTGTTGCCGCGTTCTTCTTTATCAATCTGAACAATCACTTCCTGACCTTCGCGCAACACATCTTTAATGTTTGGACGGCCGTGGGCGTTGTAGTTGGCGGGGAAATATTCGCGGGCAATTTCTTTTAACGGGAGGAAACCGTGACGTTCAGCGCCGTAATCAACAAAAGCCGCTTCCAGACTCGGTTCGATACGGGTAATTTTGCCTTTATAGATGTTCGCTTTTTTCTGCTCGTGTCCTGGACTCTCAATGTCCAGGTCGTACAGGCGCTGCCCATCTACAAGGGCAACACGCAACTCTTCCTGCTGAGTTGCGTTGATTAACATTCTTTTCATCGTAACTTACTCATTATTCTTACATTGACGACTAAGCTGCGGGCATAGTAATGCCTTTCCGGGTGTGAACCGATGGCCTCGTGTCTATTCGCGTCGCCAACCTCACGGTTATCGTCTGCTCAAAGAGGCGCAGAGTGTCGGTTGCCTGTATTTCATACGGAAATACAGCGCAATTATCAGGGGAACAGCCTGGGAGTTACTCTCCAGAGAAGATTCCATTATGTTCATCGTCTTTCACGCCGCAGATGCGTTGGCTTTATCTGCTCACCCGGGCATAAGCTCCTGGGGATTCCCAGATTTGCCGCCTTTCTGCAACGCGTAGTACATAGAACATATACCGGTAAGGACTGCAACCCGCAGCCCGCTAACTGCCTGAAAAATCAATACGTCTTACGCCATTGCTGCGTTGATGATCTGTCTGGCAAAATGGGTCATTCCGTAAAATTTCTTGTTTTAACAAGGTTCGACACGGAAACGGTTACATTATTCCACTGCTAACCTTGTTATAGCAAGATGACTTTTACCATTTATCACCCGGTTACTCACAGTTTTTTCACTTCCTCATGGCGATTGGTTTAATAACCAGCAAATTGGTCATGTTGAACGTGAGTAACAGGATATAAAAGTAAATATAAGCATAGAAAAATGAGTGGCGCTAATCCTTATGGCTATTTAGAATCGGCCCCCATGAAAACTGAGACTCCATCCGTAAAAATAGTTGCCATTACTGCCGACGAAGCGGGGCAACGCATCGATAACTTTTTGCGCACGCAACTCAAAGGCGTACCGAAAAGCATGATTTACCGCATTTTGCGTAAAGGTGAAGTGCGGGTGAACAAAAAACGCATCAAACCGGAATATAAGCTCGAAGCCGGGGATGAAGTGCGTATTCCGCCGGTGCGCGTCGCCGAACGCGAAGAAGAGGCCGTTTCGCCGCATCTGCAAAAAGTGGCGGCGCTGGCCGATGTCATTTTGTATGAAGATGACCATATCCTGGTGCTGAACAAACCTTCCGGCACGGCGGTACATGGCGGAAGCGGGTTGAGCTTCGGCGTTATCGAAGGGCTGCGCGCGTTGCGGCCAGAAGCGCGTTTCCTGGAACTGGTGCATCGTCTTGACCGCGATACCTCTGGCGTACTGCTGGTTGCGAAAAAACGCTCAGCGCTGCGTTCTTTGCATGAGCAACTGCGTGAGAAGGGGATGCAGAAAGATTATCTGGCGCTGGTTCGCGGCCAGTGGCAGTCGCATGTTAAATCGGTACAGGCGCCTTTATTAAAGAATATTTTGCAAAGCGGCGAACGTATTGTACGTGTGAGTCAGGAAGGAAAACCCTCCGAAACGCGCTTTAAAGTTGAAGAGCGCTATGCGTTTGCGACGCTGGTGCGCTGTAGCCCGGTGACGGGACGTACGCATCAGATTCGTGTGCATACGCTGCATGCGGGCCATCCGATCGCGTTTGACGATCGTTACGGCGATCGCGAATTTGATAAGCAGCTTGCGGGAACGGGGCTGTCACGGCTTTTTCTGCACGCGGCAGCGCTGAAGTTTACCCATCCGGGGACTGGCGAGGTGATGCGTATCGAAGCGCCGATGGATAACCAACTCAAGCATTGCCTTCAGGTGTTACGTAACAAAGCCTGATGCGCGTTGCGATATTATCGCGCTAAACCTGTAGGCCGGATAAGACGTTTACGTCGTTATCCGGCTGATGACGCTGTGCTTATCAGGCCTACGGGCATTGCTCCGCTGTGGGCCTGATAAGATGTTTTAGCGTCGCCACCAGACGCGTCTACTATGCCATCAGCGGGTTCATCTCCTCCCGGCGCAGCATCTGGCACAGCGCAATCAGCGGTAGCCCAATAAGCGTATTGGGATCTCGCCCCTCCAGGCGTTCGAAAAGGGCAATGCCAAGACCTTCGCTTTTAAAACTTCCGGCACAATGCAATGGACGCTCTTTGCGGACATAGTCCTCTATTTCCGTTTCGCTTAAATGGCGGAAATGCACATCAAACGGTTCGACTTCCGTTTGTAAATGTCCGGTTGCAGAATTATAAAGCGCCAGTCCGGTATAAAACGTCACAATATTACCGCTGGCTTTGGTTAATTGCTGGCGCGCTTTTTCTTCGGTTAACGGTTTGCCGGTAATTTCGCCATCCAGAACGCAAATTTGATCGGAGCCAATAATCAGATGATCGGGGAAACGGTGGGCGAGCGATTGCGCTTTCGCCTGTGCGAGGCGAGAGACCAAATGGCGCGGCGCTTCGCCAGACATGGGCGTTTCGTCAACCTCGGGAGCCGCGCACTCGAAAGGGATCGCCAGTTTTTCGAGCAGCGCGCGACGCCAGGGAGAGGTAGAAGCAAGGATGAGACGGGGCATATTTTTTTCCCTCAGATATAGCGTATTAATGAGAGCCATCTTAAACTATGCTCTTCGTCCTTCAAGCATGACATACAGTCACGGTTTGAGCGAAAATAAGTCTGTAACCCGCAATGTGTGCGAATTATTGGCAAAAGGCAACCGCAGGCTGCCTTTTTCTTTGACTCTATGACGTTACAAAGTTAATATGCGCGCCCTATGCAAAAGGTAAAATTACCCCTGACTCTTGATCCGGTTCGTACGGCTCAAAAACGCCTCGATTATGAAGGTATCTATACTTCTGATCTGGTAGAGCGCGTCGCCGATTCTGTAGTCAGTGTGGACAGTGATGTGGAATGCTCCATGTCGTTCGCTATCGATAACCAACGTCTCGCCGTTATTACGGGTGATGCGAAGGTGACGGTATCGCTCGAATGCCAGCGTTGCGGGAAGCCGTTTACCCATCAGGTTCACACAACGTATTGTTTTAGTCCGGTTCGTTCTGACGAACAGGCTGAAGCACTCCCGGAAGCGTATGAGCCGATTGAGGTTAACGAATTCGGTGAAATCGATCTGCTTGCAATGGTTGAAGATGAAATCATCCTCTCCTTGCCGGTAGTTCCGGTGCATGATTCTGAACACTGTGAAGTGTCCGAGGCGGACATGGTCTTTGGTGAACTGCCTGATGAAGCGCAAAAACCAAACCCATTTGCCGTATTAGCCAGCTTAAAGCGTAAGTAATTGAGGAGTAAGGTCCATGGCCGTACAACAGAATAAACCAACCCGTTCCAAACGTGGCATGCGTCGTTCTCATGACGCTCTGACCGCAGTCACCAGCCTGTCTGTAGACAAAACTTCTGGTGAAAAACACCTGCGTCACCACATCACTGCCGACGGTTACTACCGCGGCCGTAAGGTCATCGCTAAGTAATCACGCGCAAGCGTGATGAAGCTTAGTGAGGATTTCCCCGCGTAAGCGGGGAAACACCAAACCAGGCAGCGACGATACCTTGACACGTCTAACCCTGGCGTTAGATGTCATGGGGGGAGATTTCGGCCCTTCCGTGACAGTGCCTGCAGCACTGCAGGCACTGAATTCTAATTCGCAACTCACACTTCTTTTAGTCGGGGATCCCGATACCATCACGCCATTACTTGCCAAAGCTGACTTTGAACAACGTTCGCGTCTGCAGATTATCCCTGCACAGTCAGTTATTGCCAGTGATGCCCGGCCTTCGCAGGCTATCCGCGCCAGTCGCGGCAGCTCAATGCGTGTGGCCCTGGAGCTCGTGAAAGAAGGCCGAGCCGAAGCCTGTGTGAGCGCCGGTAATACGGGCGCGCTCATGGGACTTGCGAAATTATTGCTCAAACCCCTTGAGGGCATTGAGCGTCCTGCGTTGATGACGGTTTTACCGCATCAGCAGAAAGGAAAAACGGTGGTGCTGGATTTAGGCGCCAACGTCGATTGTGACAGTACCATGTTGGTGCAGTTTGCCGTGATGGGGTCCGTGATGGCGGAAGAGGTGATTGGGATAACCAATCCCCGCGTGGCGTTGCTCAATATTGGTGAAGAAGAAACCAAAGGTCTCGACAGTATTCGTGATGCCTCTGCGTTGCTCAAAACAGTCCCTTCCATCAATTACATTGGTTATCTTGAAGCCAATGAATTATTGACGGGAAAAACTGATGTGCTGGTATGTGACGGATTTACAGGTAATGTCACATTAAAGACAATGGAAGGGGTTGTCAGGATGTTCCTTTCACTGCTGAAATCTCAGGGTGAGAGTAAAAAACGGTCGTGGTGGCTGCTGTTATTAAAACGTTGGTTACAAAAAAGCCTGACGAGGCGATTCAGTCACCTCAACCCCGACCAGTATAATGGCGCCTGTCTGTTAGGATTGCGTGGCACGGTGATTAAAAGTCATGGTGCGGCCAATCAGCGAGCATTTGCCGTCGCGATTGAACAGGCAGTGCAGGCGGTGCAGCGACAAGTTCCTCAGCGAATTGCCGCTCGCCTGGAATCTGTATACCCAGCCGGATTCGAACTGTTGGAAGGTGGCAAAAACGGACACTCACGGGTGCACAATTAACGGTGTAACCTGAGCGCAACCAACATACCAACAGTTTGCACGCGGTGGTATATAACCGAAAAGTGACTGAGCGTACATGTATACAAAGATTATTGGTACTGGCAGCTATCTGCCTGAACAAGTGCGTACTAACGCCGATTTGGAAAAGATGGTAGAGACGTCTGACGAGTGGATTGTCACGCGTACAGGCATCCGTGAACGCCATATTGCAGCGCCAAACGAAACAGTCGCGACGATGGGCTATACAGCCGCAAACCGCGCGCTTGAAATGGCGGGCATTGATAAAGACCAGATTGGCTTGATTGTGGTGGCGACCACGTCAGCAACACATGCTTTCCCAAGCGCAGCATGCCAGATTCAGAGTATGCTGGGCATTAAAGGCTGCCCGGCGTTTGACGTTGCAGCGGCCTGCGCCGGTTTTACCTACGCGTTAAGCGTTGCCGATCAGTATGTAAAATCAGGCGCCGTTAAATATGCGCTGGTCATCGGTTCCGATGTCCTGGCGCGCACCTGCGATCCCACCGATCGCGGGACGATCATTATCTTTGGTGACGGCGCGGGTGCAGCGGTTCTGAGCGCATCCGAAGAACCAGGTATTATTTCGACGCATCTTCATGCAGACGGCAGCTACGGTGAGTTGCTGACGCTGCCAAACGCCGATCGCGTCAATCCAGAAAATCCGATTTATCTGACGATGGCGGGCAACGAGGTGTTTAAAGTGGCGGTAACTGAACTGGCACACATCGTTGACGAGACGCTGGCGGCGAATAATCTGGATCGTTCCGCTCTGGACTGGCTGGTTCCGCACCAGGCTAACCTGCGCATCATCAGCGCGACAGCGAAAAAGCTGGGTATGTCGATGGATAATGTGGTGGTTACGCTGGACAGACACGGCAACACCTCTGCGGCCTCTGTGCCGTGCGCGCTGGATGAAGCCGTGCGCGACGGGCGGATTAAAGCCGGGCAGTTGGTATTGCTTGAGGCCTTCGGGGGTGGATTCACCTGGGGCTCCGCGCTGGTTCGTTTCTAGTATAAGGATTTAAACATGACGCAATTTGCTTTTGTGTTCCCGGGGCAGGGTTCCCAGACGGTTGGGATGTTGTCTGAAATGGCAGCCAGCTACCCGATCGTAGAAGAAACCTTTGCTGAAGCTTCTGCGGCGCTGGGTTATGATCTGTGGGCGCTGACGCAGCAAGGGCCTGCGGAAGAACTGAATAAGACCTGGCAGACTCAGCCAGCATTGCTGGCCGCTTCCGTTGCGCTGTATCGCGTATGGCAGCAGCAGGGCGGTAAAGCGCCTGCGCTGATGGCGGGACACAGCCTGGGGGAATACTCCGCGCTGGTATGTGCTGGCGTCATCGATTTCGCCGACGCGGTTCGTCTGGTTGAACTGCGCGGCAAGTTCATGCAGGAAGCTGTGCCGGAAGGCACCGGCGCAATGGCGGCGATCATCGGTCTGGATGATGCATCCATCGCCAAAGCGTGTGAAGAGGCGGCTGAAGGCCAGGTGGTTTCTCCGGTGAACTTTAACTCTCCGGGCCAGGTGGTTATCGCCGGGCATAAAGACGCGGTTGAACGTGCGGGCGCAGCCTGTAAAGCCGCTGGCGCAAAACGTGCGCTGCCGCTGCCGGTAAGCGTGCCGTCACACTGTGCGCTGATGAAACCTGCGGCGGATAAGCTGGCGGTTGAATTAGCGAAAATCGCCTTCAATGCCCCGACCGTACCGGTTGTGAATAACGTTGACGTGAAGTGTGAAACCGACGCTAACGCTATCCGTGATGCGCTGGTACGCCAGCTGTACAACCCGGTGCAGTGGACGAAGAGTGTAGAATTTATCGCAGCACAAGGTGTTGAACACCTTTATGAAGTGGGTCCAGGTAAAGTCCTCACTGGTCTGACTAAACGTATTGTTGACACCCTGACGGCCTCGGCGCTAAACGAACCGGCGGCACTGTCAGCGGCGCTTGAGCAATAAAAGAGGAAAACCATGAGTTTTGAAGGAAAAGTCGCACTGGTTACCGGTGCAAGCCGTGGCATTGGCCGCGCAATTGCTGAGACGCTCGTTGCCCGTGGCGCGAAAGTCATCGGTACTGCTACCAGCGAAAATGGCGCTCAGGCCATTAGCGAATACTTAGGTGCGAACGGTAAAGGTCTGATGTTGAATGTGACCGATCCGGCATCTATTGAATCTGTTCTGGAAAATATTCGCGCAGAATTTGGTGAAGTTGATATCCTGGTCAATAATGCCGGTATCACTCGCGATAATCTGCTGATGCGAATGAAAGATGATGAGTGGAACGATATTCTCGAAACCAATCTGTCATCTGTTTTCCGTCTGTCAAAAGCGGTAATGCGCGCTATGATGAAAAAACGTCATGGACGTATTATCACTATCGGTTCTGTGGTTGGTACCATGGGAAATGCGGGTCAGGCCAACTACGCTGCGGCGAAAGCGGGTCTGATTGGCTTCAGTAAATCACTGGCGCGTGAAGTTGCGTCGCGTGGGATTACTGTCAATGTTGTGGCTCCGGGCTTTATTGAAACGGACATGACGCGTGCGCTGTCTGATGATCAGCGTGCGGGTATTCTGGCGCAGGTTCCTGCGGGTCGCCTCGGCGGCGCTCAGGAAATCGCCAGTGCGGTTGCATTTTTAGCCTCTGACGAAGCAAGTTACATCACTGGTGAGACTCTGCACGTCAACGGCGGAATGTATATGGTTTAACCACGAAAAATATTTGCGTTATTGTAGGTCTTGGCCTCAAAATAACGTAAAATCGTGGTAAGAACTGCCGGGATTTAGTTGCAAATTTTTCAACATTTTATACACTACGAAAACCATCGCGAAAGCGAGTTTTGATAGGAAATTTAAGAGTATGAGCACTATCGAAGAACGCGTTAAGAAAATTATCGGCGAGCAGCTGGGCGTTAAGCAGGAAGAAGTTACCAACAATGCTTCTTTCGTTGAAGACCTGGGCGCAGATTCTCTTGACACCGTTGAGCTGGTAATGGCTCTGGAAGAAGAGTTTGATACTGAGATTCCGGACGAAGAAGCTGAGAAAATCACCACCGTTCAGGCTGCCATTGATTATATCAACGGCCACCAGGCGTAAGTGAACATCTCCAGGCGGTCATTCGACCGCCTGAGTTTTATCTTTTTGTCCCACTAGAATCATTTTCCCTCCCTGGAGGACAAACGTGTCTAAGCGTCGTGTAGTTGTGACCGGACTGGGCATGTTGTCTCCTGTCGGCAATACCGTAGAGTCTACCTGGAAAGCTCTCCTTGCCGGTCAGAGTGGCATCAGCCTGATCGACCATTTCGATACTAGCGCCTATGCAACGAAATTTGCTGGCTTAGTAAAGGATTTTAACTGTGACGACATCATCTCGCGCAAAGAACAGCGCAAGATGGATGCCTTCATTCAATATGGAATTGTCGCTGGCGTTCAGGCCATGCAGGATTCTGGCCTTGAAGTAACGGAAGAGAACGCAGACCGTATTGGTGCCGCTATCGGCTCTGGTATCGGCGGTCTCGGACTGATCGAAGAAAACCACAGTTCCCTGGTGAACGGTGGGCCGCGTAAGATCAGCCCGTTCTTTGTTCCGTCGACGATTGTTAACATGGTGGCGGGTCACCTGACCATCATGTACGGCCTGCGTGGGCCAAGCATCTCTATCGCTACCGCCTGCACCTCAGGCGTACATAACATCGGTCATGCCGCGCGTATCATTGCATACGGCGATGCGGACGCGATGGTAGCGGGTGGTGCGGAAAAAGCCAGTACGCCGCTGGGTGTCGGTGGCTTTGGCGCAGCGCGTGCGCTGTCTACACGTAATGATAACCCGCAAGCGGCCAGCCGCCCGTGGGATAAAGAGCGTGACGGCTTTGTTCTCGGCGATGGCGCGGGCATGGTGGTACTGGAAGAGTACGAACATGCAAAAGCGCGCGGCGCGAAAATTTATGCCGAAATCGTTGGCTTCGGGATGAGCAGCGATGCTTATCACATGACGTCACCGCCGGAAAACGGCGCGGGCGCCGCGCTGGCGATGGTCAATGCGCTGCGTGATGCGGCCATTGAGCCGGGTCAGATTGGTTACGTCAACGCCCACGGTACGTCTACGCCGGCAGGCGATAAAGCGGAAACTCAGGCAGTGAAATCTGTCTTTGGCGATGCGGCAAGCCGTGTGCTGGTCAGTTCGACGAAATCCATGACGGGTCACCTGCTGGGTGCTGCGGGCGCGGTAGAGTCCATTTTCTCTATCCTGGCGCTGCGCGACCAGGCTGTTCCGCCAACCATCAACCTGGATAACCCGGATGAAGGTTGCGACCTGGACTTTGTGCCTCACGAAGCTCGTCAGGTTAATGGAATGGAGTATACGCTGTGTAACTCCTTCGGCTTTGGCGGTACTAACGGCTCGTTGATCTTCAAAAAGGTCTAAGTCGTTCCACCAGAGAGTAAAAAGGTCCGCTTGTCGGGCCTTTTTTATTCAGCTTTCTTCCCTTGTCCTGTGTTAACCATCCTGCCACACTAATCGACCACGAATAAGGAGCCACTATGTTCTTAATTAATGGCCGTGAACAGGATTCTCTTGCCGCCAGCGATCGCGCGACGCAGTTTGGCGATGGCTGTTTCACTACTGCGCGAATCCGTGACGGTAGAATTTGCCTCCTGCCCGCACACCTTCGCCGTTTGCAGGATGCCTGCGAAAAACTGCTGCTTCCCTTCAGTCAATGGACGGAACTGCAACACGAAATGACGGCGATGGCAGCAGGCCAGAACAGTGGCGTACTGAAAGTTATTCTGAGTCGTGGCAGCGGCGGCAGGGGCTACAGCCCGTCAAACTGTCGTGCGGCCACGCGAATTTTATCCGTTTCTCCTTATCCCACTCATTATGAACGCTGGCGTACGGAAGGTATTACGCTGGCGCTAAGCCCCGTACGGCTGGGGCGTAACCCTATGCTTGCGGGTATAAAACACCTTAACCGACTGGAACAGGTACTGATTCGGTCTCATCTTGAGCAGACAAACGCTGATGAAGCGCTGGTTCTTGACAGCGAGGGATGGGTTACGGAATGCTGTGCGGCTAATTTGTTCTGGCGTAAAGAGAATGTGGTGTATACGCCGCGCCTGGATCAGGCGGGGGTAAACGGCATTATGCGACAATTTTGTTTACAGTCGCTGGCACAATCGCCTTTCCAGGTTGTCGAAGTGTATGCCGGGGAGGACGCGCTTATGCAGGCCGATGAGATGGTTATCTGCAATGCGTTGATGCCCGTGATTCCCGTGCGCGCCTGTGGCGATAAACTGATGTTTGCACGTTCATTGTTCGATTTTTTAGCCCCACTTTGTGAGCACCCGAATTAGTCATGAAAAGAATGTTACGCTTTTTCCTTCTGCTGGTCGTTGTGTTGGGCATTGCCGCTGGCGCAGGAATGTGGAAAGTGCGCCAACTGGCCGACAGCCCCTTGTTAATAAAAGAAGAGACGATCTTTACCCTGAAGGCCGGAACCGGGCGTCTGGCATTAGGCGATCAACTCTACGCCGACAAAATTATCAATCGGCCGCGCGTGTTTCAGTGGTTGCTGCGCGTTGAACCTGAATTATCAAACTTTAAAGCGGGCACCTATCGTTTAACGCCTGACATGACCGTACGGGAGATGCTGAAACTGCTGGAAAGCGGTAAAGAAGCACAGTTCCCGCTACGTCTGGTCGAAGGGATGCGCCTGAGCGATTACCTGAATCAGTTGCGGAATGCGCCTTATATTCAGCATACGCTTAGCGATGACCGCTACGAAACCGTCGCGCAGGCGCTGAAGCTGGAGACCCCGGAGTGGCTTGAAGGCTGGTTCTGGCCGGACACCTGGATGTATACCGCCAATACCACCGACGTCGCGCTTCTGAAGCGTGCGCATCAAAAGATGGTTAAAGCGGTAGATGACTTCTGGGAAGGGCGCGCGGAAGGGCTGCCTTATAAAGATAAGAATCAACTGGTGACGATGGCGTCTATTATCGAGAAAGAGACGGCCGTCGCCAGCGAACGCGATCAGGTGGCATCGGTCTTTATTAACCGTCTGCGTATTGGTATGCGTTTGCAGACCGATCCGACCGTGATTTACGGCATGGGGGCGAGTTATAATGGTAAGCTGTCGCGCGCGGCGCTGGAAACGCCGACGGCGTATAACACCTATACCATCACCGGGTTGCCGCCAGGTCCTATCGCCATGCCTGGCGAAGCCTCTTTGAAAGCCGCCGCGCATCCGGCGAAAACGCCGTACCTCTATTTTGTGGCTGACGGAAAGGGCGGTCACACGTTTAACACCAATCTTGCCAGCCATAACCGGTCAGTGCAGGACTACCTGAAAGTGCTTAAGGAAAAAAATGGGCAGTAACTATATCGTCATCGAAGGCCTGGAAGGCGCCGGAAAAACCACCGCGCGTAACGTGGTGGTGGAGACACTTGAGCAACTGGGTATTCACGACATGATTTTTACGCGTGAGCCGGGCGGCACCCAGCTTGCAGAGAAATTAAGAAGTCTGGTGCTGGACATCAAATCGGTGGGTGATGAAACGATCACGGATAAAGCTGAAGTGCTGATGTTTTATGCCGCGCGAGTGCAACTGGTGGAAACCGTTATCAAGCCTGCGCTGGCGAAAGGAACATGGGTCATTGGCGATCGCCATGACCTGTCCACTCAGGCCTACCAGGGTGGCGGCCGTGGGATCGATCAGACAATGCTGGCGACGCTGCGTGATGCTGTATTGGGCGACTTCCGTCCTGACCTGACTCTGTATCTGGATGTGACGCCGGAGGTTGGCTTAAAACGCGCGCGTGCGCGCGGCGAACTTGACCGCATTGAGCAGGAGTCTCTGGATTTCTTCAATCGCACGCGTGCCCGCTACCTTGAGCTGGCCGCCAGCGATGCCAGCATTCGCACCATTGATGCGACTCAGCCGCTGGAGGCTGTGATGAACGATATTCGCACAACCGTGACGGCCTGGATCAAGGAGCAGGGTGCATGAAATGGTATCCGTGGTTACGGCCAGACTTTGAAAAACTGGTAGCAAGCTATCAGGCGGGTCGGGGCCACCATGCGTTACTGATTCAGGCGTTGCCCGGAATGGGGGATGATGCGCTGATTTATGCCCTCAGTCGTTATTTGCTGTGCCAGCAACCGGAAGGGCATAAAAGCTGCGGGCGTTGTCGTGGCTGCCAGTTAATGCAGGCGGGTACGCATCCTGACTATTATTCGCTGTTGCCGGAAAAGGGAAAAAGCACTCTTGGCGTGGACGCGGTACGCGATGTGGGCGAGAAGCTGTACGAACATTCTCGACTTGGCGGCGCGAAAGTCGTGTTGATCCCGAATGCGGCCCTGCTGACTGATGCCGCGGCGAATGCCTTATTAAAGACGCTGGAAGAGCCGCCGGAGCAAACCTGGTTCTTCCTTGCCAGCCGTGAACCGGCACGCCTGCTGGCGACTTTACGCAGCCGCTGTCGTCTGCATCATCTTGCGCCGCCATCTGAACAATACGCTGTTTCCTGGCTTTCTCGTGAAGTGACAATGTCACAAGAGACGTTGCTGGCGGCGCTGCGCCTGAGCGCAGGGGCTCCCGGCGCCGCTCTGGCGTTGTTGCAGGCCGACAGCTGGGCGCATCGTAACGCGCTTTGCGAAGCGCTGGCGAATACGCTGCAATCCGGCGACTGGTATATCCTTCTGTCGGTGTTGAATCACGAACAGGCCGCCGTACGTTTACACTGGCTGGCGACGCTGCTTATGGATGCCCTTAAATACCGGTATGGCGCTTCCAGCCTGACAAATCAGGATGCCGGAACGCTGGTGGCGTCGATAGCTGAACGGTTATCCGTCGCACGTATCCAGGCCATACTCAGCGATGTCTGCCATTGTCGCGAACAGCTGATTAACGTGACCGGATTAAACCGCGAACTGGTATTAACCGATCTTATTCTCCGCATAGAGCATTACCTGCAACCAGGCGCCATGTTGCCTGTTTCCCATCTTTGAGAGAGACATTATGTTTTTAGTCGACTCACACTGCCATCTTGATGGCCTGGATTATCAATCTCTGCATAAGGACGTGGATGACGTGCTGGCAAAAGCCGCCGCGCGCGATGTGAAGTTCTGCCTGGCGGTGGCGACAACCCTGCCCGGATACCGGAATATGCGCGAACTAGTTGGCGAGCGGGATAACGTTGTGTTTTCCTGCGGCGTACACCCGTTAAACCAGGATGAAACATACGATGCGGAAGACCTGCGTCGCTTTGCCGCTGAAGAAGGCGTGGTGGCCATGGGAGAGACCGGGCTGGATTATTTTTATACGCCGGAAACAAAAGTTCGCCAGCAAGAATCCTTCATTAACCATATTCAGATTGGCCGTGAATTAAATAAACCCGTGATTGTGCATACCCGTGACGCACGCGCCGATACGCTGGCGATTTTGCGCGAAGAAAAAGTGACGGATTGCGGTGGCGTACTACACTGTTTTACAGAGGACAGGGAGACGGCGGGTAAATTATTGGATCTTGGGTTTTATATCTCTTTTTCCGGGATCGTGACCTTCCGCAACGCGGAGCAGTTACGTGATGCCGCCCGCTATGTTCCTCTGGATCGTCTGCTGGTTGAGACGGACTCTCCTTATCTTGCTCCGGTGCCGCATCGTGGTAAAGAGAACCAGCCTGCAATGGTTCGCGATGTCGCAGAGTATATGGCCGTATTGAAGGGTGTTGCCGTTGAAGAACTGGCGCAGGCAACCACTGAAAACTTTGCTCGCCTGTTCCACATCGACGCTTCTCGCCTGCAATCAACCCGTTAACCGAGTTTTTTTAAAGCTCGTAATTAATATTCAAAGCGAGTAAAGTTCACCGCCACAAAATGGGCGGTGAATGAGCGAATTGTAACATTCAGACACTCATTTTGTCAGAATGTGATGGTTTTATGGCTGTCAGGAGCTGAAACGTGATAGCCGTCAAACAAAACCGAGCTTATTTATTTTACTCTGTGTAATAAATAAAGGGCGCTTAGATGCCCTGTCCACGGCGAGGTTCTCCCCCCTCGCCAATGCGTGAAAACGTAGAATACACAAAATCATTCAGGCTGCATCAGGGCGGCAAGTGAGTGAATTGCAGGAGCTTACTTGAGTAAGTGACTGGGATGAACGAGCGCAGCCAACGCTGAGGCGGTTTGAAGGATGAAGTGTATAAGCACAAATACTCAGGAGCACTCCTAATTATGTTTAAGAATGCATTTGCTAACCTGCAAAAGGTCGGTAAATCGCTGATGCTACCGGTATCCGTACTGCCTATCGCAGGTATCCTGCTGGGCGTCGGTTCCGCTAACTTCAGCTGGCTGCCAGCCGTTGTGTCGCACGTTATGGCAGAAGCAGGCGGTTCTGTTTTTGCAAATATGCCGCTGATTTTCGCCATTGGTGTCGCACTGGGCTTCACCAACAACGACGGCGTTTCGGCTCTGGCCTCGGTTGTCGCTTACGGCATCATGGTCAAAACCATGGCCGTGGTTGCGCCGCTGGTTCTGCATTTACCTGCTGAAGAAATCGCAGCAAAACACCTGGCGGATACCGGTGTTCTCGGGGGGATTATCTCCGGTGCGATTGCAGCGTACATGTTCAACCGCTTCTACCGTATCAAATTGCCTGAGTATCTGGGCTTCTTTGCGGGTAAACGCTTTGTGCCGATCATTTCTGGTCTGGCTGCCATCTTCACCGGCGTGATCCTGTCCTTCATTTGGCCGCCGATCGGGACGGCTATCCAGACGTTCTCTCAGTGGGCTGCTTACCAGAACCCGGTTGTGGCGTTCGGTATCTATGGCTTCATTGAGCGCTGCCTGGTGCCGTTTGGTCTGCACCATATCTGGAACGTTCCTTTCCAGATGCAGATCGGTGAATACACCAACGCAGCAGGTCAGGTGTTCCACGGCGACATTCCTCGCTATATGGCGGGCGACCCGACTGCGGGCAAACTGTCCGGCGGCTTCCTGTTCAAAATGTACGGTCTGCCTGCTGCGGCTATCGCGATCTGGCACTCTGCTAAACCGGAAAACCGCGCGAAAGTGGGCGGTATCATGATCTCCGCAGCGTTGACCTCGTTCCTGACCGGTATCACCGAGCCGATCGAGTTCTCCTTCATGTTCGTTGCGCCGATCCTGTACGTTATCCACGCGATTCTGGCAGGTCTGGCATTCCCGATCTGTATCCTGCTGGGTATGCGTGACGGTACATCGTTCTCGCACGGTCTGATCGACTTCATCGTTCTGTCTGGCAACAGCAGCAAACTGTGGCTGTTCCCGATTGTTGGTGCAGGTTATGCGATTATTTACTACACCGTCTTCCGTGTGCTGATTAAAGCGCTGGATCTGAAAACGCCGGGTCGTGAAGACGCGAGCGAAGACAGCAAAGTGGGCGCAACCAGTGAAATGGCTCCGGCCCTGATCGCCGCGTTTGGTGGTAAAGAGAACATCACTAATCTCGACGCATGTATCACCCGTCTGCGCGTTAGCGTCGCTGACGTTGCTAAAGTGGATCAGGCTGGCCTGAAGACGCTTGGCGCAGCTGGTGTCGTCGTCGCAGGTTCCGGCGTTCAGGCTATTTTCGGTACGAAATCCGATAACCTGAAAACGGAAATGGATGAATACATCCGCAATAGCTAAGCAGTAAGACGTTGGGGAGAACTAAGGCAGCCAAATGGCTGCCTTTTTTACGCTGTGTTGCCGGATGGCGCGTGGCTTATCCGGCCTACGGTTATAGCACAGTTGTAGGCCTGATAAGGCATTAGCCGCCATCAGGCTTGCGAGAACGTAAAAAAGGGAGCCAGATGGCTCCCTTCTCGTCAGTAACGTTATCAGAACTGATAGCTTGCAGTAATGCTGACGTTACGTGGTTCGCCGTAGACAATAGAACCATCGATATTGGTGTCGTAGGTTTTGTCTAACAGGTTGTTGATGTTGCCCTGTACGGCGAAGTTTTTGGTTACCTGGTAGCGAGTGAACAGATCCACTAACGCATAGCTGCCTTGTTCTGCGCGCCATGTGCCGTATGGTGTGACCGTGTCGCTGCCGTGAACACGGTTCTGCCAGTTAACGCCACCGCCGACGGTCAACTCAGGCATGACTGGCAGACGGTAGCTGGTAAACAGCTTCACGGTTGTACGTGGCAAGTTCGGATTCACCGCATTTCCCTCGTTATCTTCCGCGATAAAGCGCGTTGCGCCGAAAGTCATCTGCCAGTTGTCGGTGATAGCGCCGTTAATTTCGAATTCAACACCTTTGCTGACGGTTCCATCTACCGCTTTATAAGCGGTGTCACCGTTACTACCTGAAATCGGTCTACCGGTCGACTGACCGACGTTATCCTGCTCAATACGGAAGACCGACAATGTGGTGGTCAGGCGGCTGTTCATCCAGTCAGATTTCAAGCCCACTTCATAGTTGTTACCCGTAATAGGGGCGAGGTATTTACCCGAGCTATCACGATAGTTTTGTGGCTGGAAGATGGAAGTATAGCTGGCGTAGGCAGACCAGTTATCATCAATGTCATATACCAGTCCGGCATATGGCGTGGTATGGTTTTTCTCCATCCGGTAGGTCAGCGTGTCGATACTCCAGTTGGTGTAGCGAGCGCCGATGATCAGATGCAACGGATCGGCCAGCGAAATGCGGGTCGCTGCATAGAGCGATTTCATGTGCGTGGTATCATCCTGGGCAACGGTTTGTTGACCCCAGTTTGTTTCCGGGAAGTTACCGTCGTAGTTGTAGAAATTGCCCAGTTCATCCGGGAATACGTTCGCCCAGGTATTCATATAGCGGTTATTCTGTTTACTGTAGCTTCCGCCGACCATCAGGTTATGCTGACGGCCAAACAGGTCGTAGCCCCCATCGGCGAAAAGATCGACAGCATCGACTTTACGTTTGCCGCTGTTCCAGCCCGTACCGCCAATGTAACCGTACTCTGGCCCGTAGTTGGCGTAAGGGCCAACCAGCATACCGGTGTCTTTATTGACATAGGCATCCAGGTACATCATTTTGCTGTCGAATTTGATTTCAGAATGCGTGGCGTTGAGCGTTGCCTGCCAGGTATCCGCAAAACGCTGCTTCAGCGTGACAAAGACTTTATTAAATTCTTTATCGTTGTAAGCCCAGTCTGGAGCGGTACTGCGCGAGCGGTCATATTTGTTGGTGCTGCCATCCGTATTCCAGCGAGGTAAACCGCCCCAGGTCGGGCTGTTAACGTCGATGCGTTGATATTCATACCCGGCGGAAAGGCTGGTTGTGCTCCCCAGATCGGCATCGATAATGCCGGAGAAGAATGTTTTCTCGCTGTTATAACGATCCAGCCATGAGTCATTGTTCTGATAACCCGCAACAATCCGCGCACGTACGTTACCGTCTTCTGTCAGCGGGCTTTGTAAATCGGTTACGTAACGCTGTTTGTTCCAGCTTCCATATTCCGCAGACACATTACCTTTGAATTCACGGCTGGTGGCATGTTTGCGGATCATATTGATAGACGCGGAAGGGTTGCCGGTTCCGGTCATTAATCCATTTGCGCCGCGTACGACTTCCACGCGTTCAAACAGGGCCGTGTCAGAAAGGGCATCACCAAGATTCCAGCGTGATTCAAAATAGGTGGGGATGCCATCGACCATGTAGTTGTCGATGAGGAAACCGCGTGAGTAGTAGAGGTTGCGGTCGGAGTCCGACTGGCTTCTGCTGATACCCAGCGTGCTGTCCATTACATCGCCAAGGGTTTGTAATTGCTGATCAGCCATGCGTTGCTGGCTGATGATACTGACAGACTGAGGAATATCGCGCTGCGCCATCTGCATTTTAGTGCCAGCGGTTGTCGTTTTAACGTTGTAGTCCTGTTCTTCATCGCTGGACGTGTCGGCTTGTGATGCGCTATCAACAACGATTGTTTCTTCTGTTGTGGTAGCGGCGAAGCTGGTGGAAGGCATCAATGCCATAGCGATGCAGGCTGCCAGCAGTGTGGGAACTGCGGCAGGCTGACGCTGCTCATCCTGGGTGTGTGTTGTGAAAGACATCGAAAAACCCCTAATAATGATGAACGTTAAGTTCAAACCATGAAATGGCATGGCGAACCCTTTTAATTTTCTAACCATCAAATGCGCATGAAAATGCAAATGCGAAATATACGCACTTGCATTAATGCTGTAAACAGATGTTACGGGTGAAAATGAAATCTTGTTTCAGTGCTATGAGGTGCAAAGAGAAGAGGGAAATGAGTATAAGCGCAGCAACTGACAGATTTTTTGCTTAATAAATCGTGGGTTAAAGTTGAAAGAGCGTGAGTAACTCGCTCATACTCTATACTCGCAGTGTGGCTCGGCGTAGCATGGCGCAACGTTATGGCTAATTTTGAAAAAAGGAAAAATGTCGTGGCAGAAGAAACTATATTCAGCAAAATTATCCGTCGTGAAATCCCCTCGGATATCGTTTACCAGGATGAACTGGTTACCGCATTTCGCGATATTTCGCCGCAGGCGCCCACGCACATTCTGATCATCCCGAATACCCTGATCCCAACGGTTAATGATGTCACGGCGGAGCACGAACAGGCGCTGGGCCGTATGATCACCGTCGCGGCAAAAATTGCCGGGCAGGAAGGCATTGCCGAAGACGGCTACCGCCTGATCATGAATACTAACCGTCATGGCGGGCAGGAGGTTTATCACATTCATATGCACCTGCTGGGCGGGTGTGCGCTGGGGCCGATGCTGGCGCATAAAGGCCTCTGACAATGACCAGAGGATGCCTTGCGATATCACTGGCCTTACTGTTGCTTGCGGGTTGTCGCTCACACCCTGAAATTCCGGTCAGTGATGAACAGACACTGGTGATGGAGTCAACGCTGCTGGCGGCCGGTATCACGGCGGAAGCGCCTGCGTTGACGACGTCCGATATTCAGCCTTCTGCATCCTCACGCCTCTATAACGAAAGGCAAGAACCCGTTACCGTGCATTATCGGTTTTACTGGTATGACGCCAGAGGGCTGGAAATGCATCCTCTGGAAGCGCCACGCAGTGTGACTATCCCGGCGCGTTCGTCGGTCACGCTGTATGGCAGCGCCAATTATCTGGGGGCGCATAAGGTTAGACTTTATCTTTATTTGTAAGGGGTGAATTTTGATGACGAAAATGAATCGCTACGCACTGGTGGCCGCGCTGGCGATATTCCTCTCCGGTTGTGTGGGGCAACGTGAACCCGCACCGGTTGATGAAGTCAAACCGGCGCCGGAACAGCCAGCTGAGCCGCAGCAGCCTGTGCCGGTCGTGCCATCGGTGCCGACGATCCCGCAACAGCCGGGCCCGATTGAACACGAAGACCAGACCGCACAGCCTGCGCCGCGCGTGCGCCATTATGACTGGAACAGCGCGATGCAGCCGATGGTCGGAAAAATGCTCCAGGCTGATGGCGTAACGGCGGGTAGCGTACTGCTGGTCGATAGCGTAAATAACCGCACCAACGGTTCGCTCAACGCGGGCGAGGCCACAGAGACTTTACGTAATGCGCTGGCGAATAACGGTAAATTTACGCTGGTTTCCGCGCAGCAACTGGCGATGGCGAAGCAGCAACTGGGTTTATCACCGCAGGACAGCCTCGGTACGCGCAGTAAAGCGATTGGCATCTCCCGTAACGTAGGGGCGCAATATGTGCTCTATTCCAGCGCGGCGGGTAACGTCAATGCGCCATCGCTGCAAATGCAGTTAATGCTGGTACAAACTGGCGAGATAATCTGGTCAGGTAAAGGTGCAGTCCAGCAACAATAATCTACTGACGCGCGACGACGTTTTGTCGCGCTACTTCCCGCAATATCATCCCGTCGCCGCCTGCCACAACGGATTAAGCGGCGGGAGTTGCATCATTGAACATGACGCCCGCCGTCTGGTGCTCCGTTGCCATCATGATCCCTTTGCGCCTGAATCTGATTTTTTGCGTCAGTATCACGCGTTGTCACGTTTACCGGAAACCCTTGCCCCCAGACCGCGTTTTTATATTCCCGGCTGGATGGCGGTGGACTATTTGCAGGGAGAGGTAAAATCTGGATTACCGGATACCGACGAACTGGCGGGCTTACTGTATCATCTGCATCAACAACCGCGTTTTGGCTGGCGTATTTCGCTGTTACCGCTGCTTATGCGCTACTGGCAGGGGAGCGATCCGGCACGCAGGACGCCGTACTGGCTACGGATGCTAAAACGGCTGCGAGCGGCGCGGGAACCTCGTCCGCTGCGTCTGGCGCCTTTGCATATGGATGTCCACGGCGATAACCTGGTACAGACGGCATCGGGGCTACGGTTGATTGACTGGGAATACGCCGGGGACGGCGATATCGCTCTGGAGCTGGCCGCTGTATGGGTAGAGGATGAGCGGCAGCATCAACGGCTGGTGAGATCCTATGCCGCCGTTGCGCATATCTGTCCGCAAACGCTATGGCGGCAGGTCAGGTTATGGCGCCCCTGGGTAATGATGCTGAAAGCCGGATGGTTTGAATACCGCTGGCAGCAAACCGGCGAACAACAATTTATCAGGCTGGCCGACGACGACTGGCGGCAGCTGAAAAAGAAAGGATAAGGAGAGCAGTGTGGGTCCAGTAATGTTGGATGTCGAAGGGTTTGAGCTGGACGCAGAAGAGCGCGAGATTCTGGCCCATCCGCTGGTGGGGGGGCTGATCCTCTTTACGCGTAATTATCATGACCCGGAGCAACTGCGCGAGTTAGTCCGCCAGATTCGGGCGGCTTCGCGCAATCATCTGGTGGTGGCGGTCGACCAGGAAGGCGGACGCGTACAGCGTTTTCGTGAAGGTTTTACCCGCCTGCCAGCCGCACAATCTTTTGCTGCGCTGCACGGGCTGGAAGAAGGGGGCAAACTGGCGCAGGATGCCGGGTGGCTAATGGCCAGCGAGATGATCGCGATGGACATTGATATCAGTTTCGCGCCGGTGCTGGATGTCGGGCATATCAGCGCAGCAATTGGCGAGCGTTCTTACCATGCCGATCCGCTTAAAGCTCTGGCAATGGCGACGCGTTTTATCGACGGGATGCATGCTGCCGGAATGAAAACCACCGGTAAGCACTTCCCCGGACACGGGGCAGTCACTGCCGATTCGCACAAAGAAACGCCAACCGATCCGCGTCCTGAGGCGGAAATTCGCGCCAGGGATATGTCGGTGTTCCGTTCGCTAATCACCGGGAACAAACTTGATGCGATTATGCCGGCGCACGTCATATACAGCGATGTCGATCCGCGTCCGGCAAGTGGTTCACCGCACTGGCTGAAAACGGTGCTGCGTGAGGAACTTGGTTTTGATGGCGTGATTTTCTCCGATGACCTGTCGATGGAAGGAGCGGCGATTATGGGGAGCTACGCAGAGCGCGGGCAGGCGTCGCTGGATGCGGGTTGCGATATGATCCTGGTCTGTAATAATCGTAAAGGAGCGGTCAGCGTGTTAGATAATCTGTCGCCGATCAATGCAGAACGTGTTACGCGTTTGTATCATAAAGGTTCATTTTCGCGTCAGGAGTTGATGGACTCCGCACGCTGGAAAACGGTCAGCGCCCAGCTTAACCAGTTGCATGAACGCTGGCAGGAAGAAAAAGCAGGTCATTAACCCGAGTTTTGTGTGAGGATGCGATGATTATCTATTTACACGGTTTTGACTCCAACAGTCCGGGTAACCACGAGAAAGTGTTGCAGCTACAGTTTATTGATTCGGATGTCAGACTGATCAGCTATAGCACACGGCATCCCAAACATGACATGCAGCATTTGCTGAAAGAAGTAGACAAAATGTTGCAACTGAATGTGGACGATCGGCCATTAATTTGTGGCGTAGGACTGGGTGGGTATTGGGCGGAGCGGATTGGCTTCCTGTGCGACATACGCCAGGTGGTATTCAACCCTAATCTGTTCCCCTATGAGAACATGGAAGGCAAAATCGACCGCCCGGAAGAGTATGCCGATATCGCAACGAAATGCGTCACCAATTTCCGCGAAAAAAACCGCGATCGCTGCCTGGTGATCCTGTCCCGGCATGATGAAGCGCTGGACAGCCATCGTTCGGCAAAAGAGCTGCATCATTTCTATGAAATTGTCTGGGACGAAGAGCAAACCCATAAATTTAAGAATATCTCTCCTCATTTACAGCGGATAAAAGCGTTTAAAACGTTAGGTTAAGCCGTTGTAACCCGATCACTCCCCTCAGAAACCAGCCTTCGGGCTGGTTTTTTTATGAGCATTCAGGCAGGGTTGTCTATCTTTTCAGCGAGAAAACTTGATGTACATCAATTTTGGTATGACCAATGCACCGTTCGTGTTATTCTCACTAGCGAAGTCACTTTGCATTACCGTAACTTGTTGTTAATTAAAGGCTATATTTATAACTTTTACTTAACAATTGGTTAATAAATTTAAGGGGGGGTCACGTTGACTACACCATTGAAAAAGATCGTGATTGTCGGCGGCGGTGCTGGCGGGCTTGAAATGGCGACTCAGTTGGGTAAAAAACTGGGTCGTAAGAAAAAGGCAAAAATCACGCTGGTGGACAGAAACCACAGCCATCTGTGGAAGCCGTTGCTGCATGAAGTGGCGACCGGTTCACTGGACGAAGGCGTGGACGCTCTGAGTTACCTGGCGCATGCGCGTAATCATGGTTTCCAGTTCCAGTTGGGTTCGGTTATGGATATCGATCGTGAAGCGAAAACGATCACCATTGCGGAACTGCGTGACGAGAAAGGGGAACTGCTGGTTCCTGAGCGTAAAATCGCGTACGACACCCTGGTGATGGCGCTGGGCAGCACCTCTAACGACTTCAACACCCCTGGCGTTAAAGAACACTGTATTTTCCTGGACAACCCGCATCAGGCGCGTCGCTTCCATCAGGAAATGCTGAACCTGTTCCTGAAATACTCTTCCAGCATGGGTGTTAGCGGTAAGGTCAACATTGCGATTGTCGGTGGCGGCGCAACGGGCGTGGAGCTTTCTGCGGAACTGCATAACGCTGTGAAACAGCTGCACAGCTACGGCTACAAAGGCCTGACTAACGAAGCGCTGAACGTGACGCTGGTTGAAGCCGGTGAGCGCATTCTGCCTGCGCTGCCGCCGCGTATTTCCGCTGCGGCGCATAGCGAACTGACCAAACTGGGCGTACGCGTACTGACTCAGACGATGGTGACCAGCGCAGACGAAGGCGGCCTGCACACGAAAGATGGCGAACACATCAAAGCTGACCTGATGGTGTGGGCGGCAGGGATTAAAGCGCCTGATTTCCTGAAAGATATTGGCGGGCTGGAAACTAACCGCATCAACCAGTTAGTGGTTGAACCGACGCTGCAAACCACCCGTGACCCGGATGTTTATGCCATCGGCGACTGTGCTTCCTGCGCACGTCCTGAAGGGGGCTTTGTGCCGCCGCGCGCTCAGGCCGCGCATCAGATGGCAAGCTGCGCACTGAATAATATTCTGGCGCAGATGAAAGGCAAACCGATGAAAGACTACGTTTATAAAGATCACGGTTCGCTGGTATCGCTCTCTAATTTCTCGACTGTCGGCAGCCTGATGGGGAACCTGATGCGCGGTTCAATGATGGTGGAAGGGCGTATTGCGCGTTTTGTTTACATTTCGCTTTACCGTATGCACCAGATTGCGCTGCACGGTTACTTTAAAACCGGGTTAATGATGTTAGTAGGCAGCATTAACCGTGTGATTCGCCCGCGTCTGAAACTGCATTAATCCTTACCGTATCGCCTGATGGCGCTTCGCTTATCAGGCCTACGGCTCGCACTGCATGTAGGCCGGATAAGGCCACCGGCCGCCATCCGGCATCAGCCCTCACCGTCTGTAGGTCGGATAAGGCCACCGGCCGCCATCCGGCGATTTAATCGCGCCATCTGCTTCAGAGTTCTCTGAATCGTGTCTGTTTGCCGCATAACCCCGCACTTTTCATCCTCTTTCTGATTTGCTTAACCCCACTGCTGGTTGCAAAATTGTTACTAATAGCAAAAAAGGAGGAATTCCCGTGAATAAATCAATGTTGGCGGGTATAGGGATTGGCGTAGCTGCTGCGCTGGGTGTGGCGGCGGTGGCCAGTCTGAACGTTTTTGACCGTAGCCCGAAATATGCGCAAGTCGTATCAGCCACACCCATAAAAGAAACCGTCAAAACACCGCGTCAGGAATGCCGCAACGTGACGGTCACGCACCGCAAACCTGTTCAGGACGAAAATCGCATTGCCGGTTCGGTGCTTGGCGCGGTTGCTGGCGGCGTGATTGGTCATCAGTTCGGCGGTGGTCGTGGTAAAGATGTGGCGACCGTCGTTGGGGCGCTGGGCGGAGGGTACGCCGGTAACCAAATCCAGGGATCAATGCAGGAAAATGACACCTACACCTCTACGCAGCAGCGTTGTAAAACGGTGTATGACAAGTCAGAGAAAATGCTGGGCTATGACGTCACTTACAAGATTGGCGATCAGCAGGGGAAAATCCGCATGGATAAAGATCCCGGAACGCAAATCCCGCTGGATAATAACGGTCAATTGATTCTGAATAACGACGCGTAAAAAAAGCTGTACTCTGCACGTTAGCCCCTCATTCGCTCAGGCTGAGGGGCTTTTTTTATCAGACGGTCAGGCGCTAAGCCTTCAGCATCTCCGGCCACAGCCGTAGGGTGGTGCGGGTTATCTGCATCAGCTTGTCAAACGTCGCGCCTTCACGCGCGCTGATCGACATTCCTTGTAAAATACAGTTCAGATATTCCGCCAGCGTTTGTGGATTGCAGTGCGCCGGAATTTCCCCGCGCTCCTGCCGCTGGCGCAAAAACTGGGTCAGCGTCTGCTCCTGCATCGCGTGGCGGGATTTCACCGTATGGGCGATTTCACGGGAGGAGGCGGCCAGTGTGGCGGACGTGTTGATCATAAAGCACCCGGCAGGGGTGTCTTTACTGGTGAAGCATGTCGCGACGGCGGTGAAATAGTCTTCCAGCGCGGACTCAACGCTTTTTTCTTCACAAAAGAGCTGGGCTTCATGTTTTGCCGCAAAGCGGCTGATATAGCGGTCCAGTACTGCGCGGAACAACCCTTCCTTGTTCGTAAATTCTGCGTACAGCGTGGGCGCTTTTGCGCCGGTCGCTTCCACGAGGTCGGCGAGCGATGTTGCTTCATAGCCGTGCTGCCAGAAGAGTGTCATGGCCTTATCAAGCGCGGCTTCCCTGTCGAACACTTTTGGTCGGCCACGGCTTTTTTTTACGCAACCTGTCGAGTCAGTTGTCATGATGCCGTTGTACCTTGTTGGGTTTGTTGAACAACCATTATAAAAATAATCCCGCTCAGTCTCCAGCGCATTCAGAAGAAAAATAATTCACCTGTATTGATATGAAAAATAAGTTCTTTTTAATTTATATAATGATCGTTATAAAAAAATGTTGACGTGTGACCTGGATCACATCTATGATTTACCTATCGATCGTTAAGTAAATATTTCGACACCGCTCATCTGCTAAAGGTCACTATCATGAAAAACGTAAAAACCCTCATTGCTGCCGCTGTACTGAGTTCACTCTCTTTCGCAAGTTTCGCTGCTGTTGAAGTTCAGGCGACGCCAGTAGATCAACAGAAAGTGGGCACCATTTCCGCAACCGCCGGGACTAACCTGGGATCTCTGGAAGATCAACTGGCGCAAAAAGCGGATGAAATGGGCGCGAAATCTTTCCGCATTACTTCGGTAACCGGTCCTAACACCCTCCACGGGACTGCGGTTATCTACAAATAAGCATTAACCCTCATTAATGCCACTGCTACTGCCACAAAAAAGCCCCGCTGTCTGAGCGGGGCTTTTTTATTATCCGACGTTACATCGACTGCTGCGTTATCCCGGGATGGCGGGTGACATCGACCGGCATTCCTGAACGCACTTCCATAACATGCTCCATAACGGCGGCATCGGTCTGTGCGGCATCTTTGAAAGCCTGCATTTGGCCGTTCAATACGATCGGCAATATTTGCGGATCGTCATCAATATTCTTCGATAACGGCTGGTGGACTTCTACCAGGCGCATGCCGCCAGGTTCAACGGACGCTTTGATCGGCGTATTAATAATGTTGACCTTCGTACCCGGCGTGACCTGACGGAACAGCGTCTCAATATCACCGTCACGCAGGCGAATACAGCCGGAACTGACGCGCATCCCGATACCGAAATCAGCATTCGTGCCGTGCAGCAAGTAGACGCCGCCATAAGCCGCTAAGCGGATCGCATGATGGCCCATTGGGTTATCCGGCCCGGCGGGAACCACGGCAGGGAGGTCTATCCCCTGAGCTTTGTAACGGGCGCGGATATTCGCCGTAGGTGTCCAGGTTGGGTTCGCGCGCTTATCCGAGACGGTAGTGACCATCGTTGGCGTCAGCGTATCGCCACCCAGTTGACCGATACCGATTGGATACACGGTCACCGAATTTTTTCCGGGAGGATAGTAATACAGACGCAATTCGGCGAGGTTAATCACAATACCTTCGCGCGGCGCATCCGGCAGTAAGGTTTGCAGGGGGATGGTCAGAACGCTGCCCGCGCGGGGAACGTAAGGATCAACACCCGGGTTTGCCTGTAGCAATGCTAAAAAACCGACATTGTATTTTTTAGCAATCGCCTCCAGCGAGCCGCCGTTGTTTTCGACAACGTGAAATGTATTTTCGCCCACCAGTTTGCTGCCGGGAGGAGGAAGCGGCCAGGTGTTCGCTTGCGCCGGTATCGCCAGCGCTACGGACGCGGCGAGCGTAAAAAACGCCAGCCAGCGGGAAAGTCGCATGTTATTCATTATCATCACAAATCAAAGGGTTATTGTAATAAATTGAGTCAATGATCATTATGGCGGGTTGTCATGTTTTGAAGTGCAAGAGAAGTGCAAAGTGTTGTAAATGTGGGCGAAAACGCGGGGGATGGCAGAGGGCATTACGCCCGGTGGTGCTGCGCTTACCGGGCCTACAGGGTATGCTTCCCGTAGGTCGGATAAGGCGATGTGCCCGGTGGCGCTGCGCTTACCGGGCCTACAGGATATGCTTCCCGTAGGCCGGATAAGGCGCTTGCGCCGCCATCCGGCGTCGTAGGGCGTTACGCCGCCGCGTTTTCTTCCAGTTGCGCCATAAACTGGCGCACCCAGTCCATACGCGTTTTACGCTCCGCTAGATCCTGAATAAACTTCAGGCGTGTCGGGCCGTCGAGGCGGAAGTGCTGCGGTTGTTTTTGCAACAGACCAATCAGCCAGGTTGGGTTTACGTGATTTTTCTCGGCAAACTCGATCGTACCGCCTTTCTCGTTGCCTTCCAGTTTTCGAATGCCCAGCTTCTGTGCCTGTTGGCGCAGACGCGCGATATCCAGCAGATTGCGCGCCGGGTCAGGCAGCAGTCCGAAACGGTCGATCAGCTCTACCTTGAGCTCCTCCAGCTCGTTTTCGTTTTTCGCACTGGCAATGCGTTTATAGAACGACAGACGCGTATTCACATCCGGGATAAAATCATCCGGCAGCAGCGACGGCATACGCAGTTCGACTTCCGTCTGCTGGCTGGTGAGGTCTTCCAGCGACGGCTCGCGTCCGGCTTTCAGCGCATCCACGGCGTTCTCCAGCAGCTCCATATACAGCGAGAAGCCGATGGTCTCCATCTGCCCGCTCTGATCTTCGCCAAGCAGCTCGCCAGCGCCGCGAATTTCGAGGTCGTGGGTCGCCAGCGCAAAACCGGCGCCTAAATCTTCCAGCGAGGCAATGGCTTCCAGGCGTTTTTGCGCGTCGGTCGTCATCGCTTTTGGATGCGGCGTCAGCAGCCAGGCATACGCCTGATGGTGCGAACGTCCAACGCGGCCACGTAGCTGGTGTAGCTGCGCCAGGCCGAAATGGTCAGCGCGCTCAATGATGATCGTGTTCGCGGTTGGAATATCAATACCGGTTTCGATAATGGTGGTACACACCAGAACGTTAAAGCGCTGGTGGTGGAAGTCGTTCATAACGCGCTCAAGTTCGCGCTCGCGCATCTGCCCGTGACCAATCGCGATGCGGGCTTCCGGCACCAGTTCCGCCAGTCGGTCCGCGGCTTTCTGGATATTCTCCACGTCGTTATACAGATAATACACCTGGCCGCCGCGCAGAACTTCACGCAGGATAGCCTCGCGCACCACCAGGTTGTCATATTCACGGACGAAGGTTTTTACCGCCAGACGACGGGCGGGCGGTGTGGCAATGATCGACAGATCGCGCATACCGCTCATCGCCATGTTGAGCGTACGAGGGATTGGCGTTGCCGTCAGCGTCAGAATATCAACGTCGGCGCGCATTGCCTTGATGCGCTCTTTATGCCGTACGCCGAAACGGTGCTCTTCATCGACAATCAGCAAGCCCAAATCTTTTAATTTCACATCGCTTTGCAGCAGCTTATGAGTGCCGATCAGAATGTCGATTTTCCCCTCAGCGACCTGCTCAAGGATCTGCGCTTGCTCTTTGGCGCTACGGAAACGGGAGAGCATTTCGATGCGCACCGGCCAGTTGGCGAAGCGGTCGCGGAAGTTATCGAAATGCTGTTGCGCCAGCAGGGTGGTAGGCACCAGCACCGCGACCTGTTTGTGGTTTTCCACCGCCAGGAACGCGGCGCGCATCGCCACTTCGGTTTTCCCGAAGCCGACGTCGCCGCACACCAGACGATCCATTGCCAGCGGTTGGCACATATCGCTCAGGACGGCGTTAATGGCCTGCGCCTGGTCTGGCGTGGTCTCGAACGGGAAGCTGTCGCAGAACAGTTGATACTGCTCGCGATCGTGCTTAAAGGCGAAACCTTCTTTTGCCGCGCGCTGGGCGTAAATATCCAGTAGCTCTGCCGCCACGTCGCGCACTTTCTCCGCGGCTTTCTGTCGGGCGCGAGACCAGGCGTCGCCGCCCAGTTTATGCAGCGGCGCGTTCTCTTCGGCGCCTCCGGCATAGCGGCTGATGAGATGTAAAGATGACACCGGTACGTACAGTCTGGCGTCGTTGGCGTAGGTGAGCATCAGGTACTCGCCCTTGATGCCGCCGGCTTCCAGCGTCGTCATACCCGCATAACGCCCCACACCATGCTCAAGGTGTACCACCGGCTGTCCAGGATGCAGCTCCGCCAGGTTGCGGATCAGCGTGTCGGGGTTAATCGTGCGGCGTGAGTCCTGACGGCGACGCGCAACGCGTTCACCCAGCAAATCGCTCTCGCAAATAAGCGCCAGATTACGCTGCGTATCGATAAAGCCATGCTCCGCAGCGCCAATCATCAGGTAACGTCCGGCGTCGAGCGCCTCATCCAGGCGCAAAATTCGTTTGGGTGAAATTTTAATACGGGCGAGCAGTTCCCCGAGCGCTTCGCGGCGGCCTTCGCTTTCTACGGAGAAAATGACCGGCCCGTTGAAGGATTCAAGAAACCTACGCAGCGCGTCCAGCGGCGCTTTTTGCTGCGCCTGTACCGCCAGATCCGGCAGTTTCTGGAAACCCAGATTGGTATTCGCCGCCTTACCTGGCAGATGTTCGGTTTTTAACTGTACGCGGGGCCAGCGTTTGAGTTCAGAGAACAGCTCATCGACCCGCAGCCACAGGGATTCCGGCGGCAAAAGCGGGCGCATAGGATCGACGCCACGGTTTTCAAAACGCGCCAGGGTATCGGCCTGGAAGCGTTCAGCGCTGTTTTCCAGCGCGCCGGTATTCACCAGCAGCGTGTTCGCCGGGAAGTAGCTGAACAGAGGCGGCAGCGTCTCGTTGAAGAACAGCGGCTGCCAGTATTCGATCCCGGCAGGCAGCGTGCCTTTACTGACCTGCTGGTAAATATGCTCGGCGTCGCGTTTAACTTCAAATGTGTCACGCCACTGGCTGCGGAACAGCTCGATGGCCGTTTTATCGGTCGGAAATTCATGCGCGGGCAGCAAATTGATGGCGTCGACTTCTTCCAGCGTACGCTGGGTATCGGCATCAAACAGGCGCAGGCTGTCGATTTCATCATCAAAAAAATCAAGACGATAGGGCTGTTCGCTGCCCATCGGAAACAGATCCAGCAGCGCGCCGCGAGTGGCGTACTCACCGTGTTCCATGACCTGATCAACATGGCGATAGCCCGCGCTATCCAGCTGTGCGCGCAGGGCGTCGCGCGACAAACGCTGACCCTTTTTCATCACCAGGGCGTGGCCGTGCAAATAACTGTGCGGGCAAACGCGCTGCATCAGCGTATTTACCGGAACAATCAATACGCCGCGCTGCATTGACGGCAACTGGTAAAGCGTGGACAGGCGTGAAGAGATGATTTCCTGGTGTGGGGAAAAGCTGTCGTAAGGGAGCGTTTCCCAGTCCGCCAGATTCATCACCAGTTGGTCGGTGAACTGGCGAACTTCGTCATGCAGGCGCAGGGCGTTTTGCATGTCAGGTGCAATAAGCACGATTGGGCCAGCATGGCGCTCGGCAATCTCCGCCACCAGCGTGGCGCAGGCGGCGCCGGTAAGCTCACCCAACTGGCGCTGATCGCCGGGTTTGGTTGGCAGAGTATAACGTTGTTGTTCAGGCATAGTGGTTGCAGGATCTCTATTGGGTATACACCACACTATGGGGGCATATCACTGATAAGCAATGCTCTTTATTATCCGTGATCGTTTCTCTTTAGCAAATTGATTCGCCCCCGGGAGGGGGCGAAAAGATTAACGCGAATAGCTGGTAACGGCGGGGAGTGAAGGCGGAGAGAAGAAGAGATCGGCAAACAGGCGTTGCGAAATTTTTCGGACGGTAAGGCCCGTCAGCGTGCAAATCAGCAGACTGGCAAAGGGGTAAACCAACAGCAGAGCAAACTCAAGCTGCGGCGACCATGCCGCGCCGTTGATTTTCGGAATCAACGTTAAGCTGAACGCTTCGACCAGGATACGGTGGGTTGTATAGATAGCAATAGTGTTTGAGCCGATGACATTCAGCAGGCTGGAAGAACGCATGCCGAAGCGCTGCTCATACTGATAGAAAAGCTTCATGATCAGCACAATCGACACCAGTGAGAGCAGCAGGGATACATTAGCCAGCCAGGCGATGACGGCGAGCAGCGCAATGCCCGCAAACGCGATAGCATAACGACGCAGTGGGACATGCTTAATCCACTCCATCAGCGTGGCGCCAAACCAGGCGCCGAGGCTGTAGTAAGGCAGGTTGCGGATCACGCTGTTCATTCCCCACCACGGCGTCGGCACGAAGTTTATCGTCACGCTCAGCAGTACAAACAGTACGAACAGTGGTTTTGCCCATTGGCTGAAGACTTTACACAGCACAAAATAGACAACCAGCGCATACAGATACCAGAGGCTGGTGCTGGCCGTCAGCATTCCGTGAATAAACTCGCCGACGGACCCGGCATAAGCGGCGTTGGAGGCATTGTTGATGTCGCGTTCGGGCGCCAGCCAGTGGTTGAGCCAGCTAAGCGCCAGCCATTGCGCCACTCCCCAGAGCGCCAGTACCCAGACAATGCTCCAGATCCGTTTATCAATACAGGTTCCCCAGGGCACGCTGTCAATATAGCGGCGGATCAGATACCCGGAAATAAAGAAAAACACCGGCATACGAAACGGCGCCAGATAGAGGTTAAAGTAGATCCAGCATTTCGTCAGAATCTCCGATAACGGATACTGGAAAGCGGTCAGGTGGGGATAGAACGTAATCACAGAGTGATAAATGACCACCAGGCAGATGCATAACCCTTTGATTTGGTTGATCCACAATTCTTTTTGTTTCATCAGGACGGCGTACTCGTGTTATTCAACATAGCCTGTGATCCTGCGGGCGGGGATCGGTGTTGTAATGCGTAACATTCTGTATTTTATTTTTTTAAGATAAAGATCAGGGTCAAGGGTGAGTATCAAGGCAGGTATCTTCAGGAAGTTGATTTCTTGATACTTTTCAGAATTACGCTGACGAACACTTACGGTTCAGTCATTTACCCATTCCGCTTTCGCTTATATACTCAGGGCTTTGCTAACAGCAACCAGACGGATTTCATGTACCAACCTGTCGCTCTATTTATTGGCCTGCGTTATATGCGTGGGCGTGCAGCAGATCGTTTCGGTCGTTTCGTCTCCTGGCTTTCCACCATTGGCATTACTCTCGGGGTGATGGCGCTGGTCACGGTATTGTCGGTGATGAATGGTTTTGAACGTGAACTGCAAAACAACATCCTTGGCCTGATGCCGCAGGCAATTCTCTCGTCTGAGCAGGGCTCCCTTAATCCACAGCAGATACCCGAAAAAGCGGTTACGTTAAATGGCGTCAATCGTATCGCGCCGCTTACCACGGGAGATGTCGTGCTGCAAAGCGCGCGTAGCGTCGCCGTGGGCGTGATGCTGGGTATCGACCCGGCGCAAAAAGATCCCTTAACGCCGTATCTGGTCAATGTGAAGCAAACCTCTCTTGAAGCGGGCAAGTATAATGTCATCCTCGGCGAGCAGCTTGCCGGGCAGTTGGGCGTCAATCGCGGCGATCAAATTCGCGTGATGGTGCCTTCCGCCAGCCAGTTCACGCCAATGGGACGGCTGCCGAGCCAGCGCCTGTTTACGGTGATTGGCACCTTCGCGGCGAACAGCGAAGTGGATGGCTACCAGATGCTGACCAATATTCAGGACGCGTCGCGCCTGATGCGCTACCCGGCGGGCAATATCACCGGCTGGCGCTTGTGGCTCAATGAGCCGCTGAAGGTGGATACCCTCAGCCAGCAGACGCTGCCGGAGGGGACGAAATGGCAGGACTGGCGTGAGCGAAAAGGCGAACTGTTCCAGGCCGTGCGCATGGAAAAAAACATGATGGGTTTGCTGTTAAGCCTGATTGTCGCCGTGGCGGCGTTTAATATTATTACTTCGTTAGGTTTAATGGTGATGGAGAAGCAGGGCGAAGTGGCTATTTTACAAACCCAGGGGCTGACGCCGCGCCAGATCATGATGGTGTTTATGGTTCAGGGCGCCAGCGCCGGGATTATCGGCGCGCTGCTGGGGGCAGTGCTGGGCGCATTGCTGGCCAGCCAACTGAATAACCTGATGCCGATCATTGGCGCATTCCTGGATGGCGCTGCGCTGCCGGTGGCGATTGAACCGCTACAGGTTGTTGTTATTGCGCTGGTGGCGATGGCCATCGCGTTATTGTCCACGCTGTATCCTTCCTGGCGCGCTGCCGCCACCCAACCCGCTGAGGCTTTACGTTATGAATAAGATCCTGTTGCAATGCGACAACCTGTGCAAACGCTATCAGGAAGGCTCTGTGCAAACCGACGTGCTGCACGATGTCAGCTTCAGCATTGGCGAAGGCGAAATGATGGCGATTGTCGGCAGCTCCGGCTCCGGGAAAAGTACGCTCCTGCACCTGCTGGGCGGCCTGGATACGCCGACGTCGGGCGATGTCATTTTTAGCGGCCAGCCGATGAGCAAACTCTCGTCGGCGGCGAAAGCGGAACTGCGCAACCAGAAGCTTGGCTTTATTTATCAGTTCCATCACCTGCTGCCGGATTTCACCGCGCTGGAAAACGTCGCGATGCCGCTGCTGATCGGCAAGAAAAAACCGGCTGAAATTACCGAGCGGGCGCGTGAAATGTTGCAGGCGGTGGGGCTGGATCACCGTGCTAACCATCGTCCATCCGAACTTTCCGGCGGCGAGCGTCAGCGTGTCGCCATCGCCCGAGCGCTGGTCAACAATCCGCGCCTGGTGCTGGCGGATGAACCGACCGGCAACCTGGATGCGCGCAATGCCGACAGTATTTTCCAGCTTCTGGGCGAACTCAATCGCGCTCAGGGAACGGCGTTTCTGGTGGTGACTCACGATTTGCAGCTGGCGAAGCGAATGAGCCGTCAGCTTGAAATGCGCGACGGTCTGCTGACGGCAGAACTGAGCCTGATGGGAGCTGAGTAATGGCTTCGCCTTTATCGTTATTGATCGGCTTGCGCTTTAGTCGTGGTCGTCGGCGCGGCGGTATGGTGTCGCTGATTTCCGTTATCTCGACTATCGGCATCGCGCTGGGCGTGGCGGTACTGATTGTCGGTTTAAGCGCGATGAACGGTTTTGAGCGCGAGCTGAACAACCGTATTCTGGCCGTGGTGCCGCATGGTGAAATTGAAGCGGTGAATCAGCCGTGGACTCACTGGCGCGAAGCGCTGGAAAAAGTGCAGCACGTACAGGGGATTGCAGCGGCAGCGCCTTATATCAACTTTACCGGGCTGGTGGAGAGCGGGGCGAATCTGCGCGCAATCCAGGTGAAGGGCGTGGACCCGAAACAGGAACAGCGCTTGAGCGCGCTGCCGTCGTTTGTGCAAAACCATGCCTGGGATAACTTCAGGGCGGGCGAGCAGCAGATCATCATTGGCAAGGGCGTTGCCGATGCGCTGAAAGTGAAGCAGGGCGACTGGGTGTCGATCATGATCCCCAATGCCAGCGCCGATCATAAATTGCAGCAGCCTAAGCGAGTGCGTCTGCATGTGACGGGGATTCTGCAACTGAGCGGTCAGCTCGATCACAGCTTTGCCATGATCCCTATGGAAGACGCGCAGCAGTACCTGGATATGGGGGCCAGCGTGTCCGGCATCGCGATTAAGGTCAACGATGTCTTTAACGCCAATAAATTGGTTCGGGACGCTGGCGAAGTGACCGACAGTTACGTTTACATTAAGAGCTGGATCGGTACTTACGGCTATATGTACCATGATATTCAGATGATCCGCGCCATCATGTATCTGGCGATGGTGCTGGTGATCGGCGTGGCCTGCTTCAATATCGTTTCGACGCTGGTGATGGCGGTAAAAGATAAGAGCGGCGATATCGCGGTATTAAGAACCTTAGGGGCGAAAGATGGCCTAATCCGCGCCATTTTCGTCTGGTATGGGCTGCTGGCGGGTCTGCTCGGCAGTCTGTGCGGCGTGGCGATTGGCGTGGTCGTCTCGTTGCAACTGACCCCTATCATCGAAGGCATCGAAAAGCTGATAGGGCATCAGTTCCTTTCTGGAGACATCTATTTTATCGACTTCCTGCCATCCGAATTACACTGGCTGGACGTTATTTACGTACTGGTTACGGCATTGTTGCTGAGCTTGTTGGCGAGCTGGTATCCGGCGCGACGCGCCAGCAATATTGACCCCGCGAGAGTGTTAAGCGGCCAGTAGTCGCAGTACATAAGAACAAGGAGCGGTGCGTGATGTATTACGGGTTTGACATTGGCGGGACAAAAATTGCCTTAGGCGTGTTTGATAACGAGCGACGTTTGCGCTGGGAAAAACGCGTACCGACGCCACGCGAAGGCTATGAGGCTTTTTTAACGGCGGTCTGCGATCTGGTGGCGGAAGCCGACCAGCGGTTTGACGTAAAAGGTTCCGTGGGCATTGGTATTCCAGGGATGCCGGAAACGGAAGACGGAACGCTGTATGCCGCCAATGTTCCGGCCGCCAGCGGTAAACCGCTCCGCGCCGATCTCAGCGCCCGGCTGGATCGTGATGTTCGCCTGGATAACGACGCGAACTGCTTTGCACTGTCGGAAGCCTGGGATGATGAGTTCACGCAGTATCCGCTGGTCATGGGGCTTATCCTCGGGACGGGCGTAGGCGGCGGACTGGTGCTCAACGGTAAGCCGATCACCGGTCGCAGCTATATTACCGGCGAGTTTGGTCATATGCGTTTGCCTGTCGATGCGCTCACCCTGATGGGGTTCGATTTTCCTCTGCGTCGCTGCGGCTGCGGTCAACTGGGCTGCATCGAAAATTATCTTTCCGGCCGCGGGTTTGCGTGGCTGTATCAGCATTACTATCATCAACCTCTACAGGCGCCGGAGATTATTGCTTTGTGGGAGCAAGGTGATGAACGCGCGCGTGCGCATGTTGAACGTTACCTGGATTTACTGGCGGTCTGCCTGGGGAATATCCTCACGATCGTCGATCCCGATCTGGTGGTGATTGGGGGAGGATTATCAAACTTCACTGCTATAACAACGCAACTGGCAGACAGGTTGCCACGTCATCTCCTTCCTGTTGCTCGTGTACCGCGTATTGAACGGGCGCGACACGGTGATGCGGGCGGGATGCGCGGCGCTGCCTTCTTACATCTTACCGATTAATCAAAAGAGGTTGTTATGCAGTCGCGTCGGGCTCATCGATTAAGCCGTTTTCGTAAAAACAAACGCCATTTGCGTGAACGCCTGCGTCAGCGAATCTTTTTCAGAGACAGAGTGGTGCCGGAAATGATGGAAAAACCAAGAGTATTAGTTCTTACTGGAGCGGGAATCTCTGCCGAATCCGGCATTCGTACATTTCGCGCCGCTGATGGTCTCTGGGAAGAACATCGGGTTGAGGATGTGGCGACCCCGGAAGGGTTTGCCCGCGATCCAGAACTGGTTCAGTCATTTTACAACGCCCGCCGTCAGCAGTTGCAGCGGCCTGAGATTCAGCCCAACCCGGCGCATGTCGCGCTGGCAAAACTGGAAGAGGCGCTGGGCGATCGTTTCCTGCTGGTGACGCAAAATATCGATAATCTGCATGAACGCGCGGGCAACAAGAATATCATCCACATGCACGGCGAGCTGTTGAAAGTGCGCTGCTCCCAGAGCGGGCAAATTCTGGACTGGACGGGCGATGTGACTTCAGACGATAAGTGCCACTGCTGCCAGTTCCCGGCTTCGCTTCGCCCGCACGTCGTGTGGTTTGGTGAAATGCCGCTTGGCATGGATGAGATCTATATGGCGCTGGCGATGGCGGATGTGTTTATCGCTATCGGAACATCCGGGCATGTTTATCCGGCGGCCGGGTTTGTGCATGAGGCCCGCCTGCACGGCGCGCATACGGTCGAGCTAAACCTTGAACCAAGCCAGGTCGGCAGCGAGTTTGAAGAGAAATATTATGGCCCGGCAAGCCAGGTCGTACCGGCGTTTATTGAGAAATTATTGAAAGGACTGTGATTTTTTTGCCGGATGGCGGCGAATGCCTTATCCGGCCTACGGTTCGCATTTGTCCAGGCCCGATAAGCGCAGCGCTATCGGGCATTTTTTACAACGCTGAATTAGCGTCCCGCTTTCAGCTTCTGATAATACTCTTCATAGATAGCACTGGCGGAACCCACGTCGTTCTGCCATTCCCCTTTATTGATGGTGTCGGCATCAGGGTAGAGTGATTTATCATTTGCCACTTCAGGACTTAACAGCTTACGTGCGGCCAGGTTCGGCGTCGGATAACCGATCGTTTCCGCCACTTCTTTCGCCACATCCGGGCGCAACAGGAAGTTGATCAGCTTCAGCGCGCCTTCTTTGTTTTTGGCGTTCGCCGGAATAGAAAGGCTGTCCATCCAGAAAATACCGCCTTCTTTCGGCCAGATAACCTCAAGCGGCGTCCCTGCCTGACGTGCAACGTACGCAGAACCGTTCCACACCATCCCCAGGTTGACTTCGCCTTCCATATACGGGTTAGCCGGGTTGTCGGAGTTGAACGCCGCCACGTTTGGCATCAGTTTTTTCAGTTCGCTATACGCCGCTTCAATCTCTTTAGGATCGGTGGTGTTGCCGGAGTAACCCAGCTTACGTAGCGCCATCTGGAACACTTCACGCGCATCGTCAGTCAGCAGCAGGCTGCCTTTATACTCAGGCTTCCACAGGTCAGCCCAACTGGTGACGGTTTTCGGGTCAATTTCGTCGCTGTTAACGCCAATTGCCGTTGCGCCCCAGATATACGGGATGGAGTAGTCGTTATTCGGGTCAAACGGTTTGTTGAGCATTTCAGGATCGAGGTTGTGGAAGTTGGTTAACTTCGTTTTGTCGATCTTCTGGATCATGCCCTCTTTACGCATTTTATCGACGTAATAGGTGGAAGGCACCACCAGGTCGTAGGCGCCGTCTTTATACGTTTTCAGCTTGGCATACATGGTTTCATTCGACTCGTAGGTTGAATAGATAACCTTAATGCCCGTCTCTTTAGTGAACTGTTCCAGTAGTCCTGGTGGAACATACTCGGTCCAGTTGTAGAAATAGAGCGTGTTGTTGTCATCAGCGTGAGCGGCGCTCATGCCCAGTGCCAGAGCACCCGCCGCGAGCAGGTGGCGTGACCATTTTTTCATTTAACGTCCCCTGAATAGTGGGCCTCAACGGCCCTTGGTTTTATCACGAGCAATAAGCTGGCTGGCGATGACCATAACCAGCGACAGAACCAACAAAATCGTTGCCAGCGCGTTAACTTCCGGCGAAACGCCGACTTTTACCATTGAGTAAATTTTCAATGGCAGAATCTCATAGCCAGGCCCGGTGACGAATGACGAAACCACCACGTCATCCATCGACAGGGTGAAACTGAGCAACCAGCCAGCCGCGACCGCAGGCATTGCCAGCGGCAGAATGATCTTACGCAAAATCGTGACTTCACTGGCTCCCAGGTCTTTTGCCGCTTCCAGCATCCGCACGTCAAACCCTTTCAGGCGCGAGTAAACGGTAACGACCACGAAGGGCAGGCAAAAGGTGATATGCGAAAACAGCAACGACCAGAAGCCCAACTGGATGCCGAGCAGCATAAACAGCACCAGCAGTGAAATCGCCATTACAATATCCGGCGACATCATGACAACGAACAGCATGCCGCTGACAAACGGTTTACCACGAAAACGATAGCGATACAGCGCCACTGCCGTTAGCGAGCCGATGATCGTGGCAAAGGTGGCCGAGAACACCGCCATCGTCAGCGAGTGCTGTGCCGCCTGCAACAGGCTGTCGTTATTCATCAGCAGGCTGTACCAGTTGGTGGTAAAGCCCTGCCAGTTGATGCCAAAGCGCGAACTGTTAAAGGAGTTCACAATCAAGATGATGATTGGAATATACAGGTACGCGTAGATAGCGGTCATAAAACCGCCACGAAGCAGTCGACCGATCATTCGAGTTCCACCTTCTTATTCAGCAGCCGCGATGCGCGCCAGTAAACCAGCAGCATCAGGCCCATCACAATCGTCAGCGTAATGCTGGTGGCTGCGCCAAACGGCCAGTCGCGAATGTTCAGGAACTGAACCTTAATAACGTTACCAATCAGCAGGTTCTTTGCTCCACCCATCAGGTCAGAGACATAGAACAGCCCCATCGCTGGCAGCATCACCAGCAGACACCCGGCGATGATCCCCGGCATGGTCAGTGGAATAATAATGCGAATAAAGGTCTGCAATTTACTGGCGCCCAGATCGCGGGCGGCCTCCAGCAGCGGCTTATCCAGTTTTTCAATGCTGGAGTAGAGTGGCATCACCATAAACGGCAGCAGGATATAGACCAGACCGATAATGACCGCGCCCGGCGTGAACATGATGCGGATCGGGGTGTCAATCACACCCAGCCACAGCAGGAACTCGTTGAGATAGCCCTTGGTGCTGAGAAAAATTTTCAGGCCGTAAATACGGATCAGCGAGTTGGTCCAGAACGGTACGATCAGCAAAAACAGCAGCAGCGGACGCACTTTTTCCGGCAGTTTCGCCAGAAACCAGGCAAAGGGATAGCCGAGCACCAGGCAGGCGAAGGTGGCGATGAGCGCCATATTGAGGGAATGCAGCAATACCTCAAAATAGAGCGGATCGAGCAAACGAGCGTAGTTATCCAGCGTAAAGACCATTTTGACGAAGTTCGCGTCATCACGGGTCAAAAAGCTGGTACCAATAATCATCAGGTTGGGCAGAAAGACAAACAACACAAGCCAACCAACGACAGTGACAATCACTACATTCTGGAATTTACTTGTGTTCTTCATCAGCCAGTACGACCTCCCAGCTTTCTACCCAGTTAATGGCCATTTTTTGGTCGAGAGAGTGGTCGAAGTCAGGATCGTCTTCATTGAAGAATTCGCTGACCATCACCATTTTGCCATTTTCCAGTTCGACGACGGACTCCAGCGTCATACCTTTGTAGTTGCGCTCGCGCACGTAGCCAATGAGACCTTCAATGTGGTTATCATCGTTAATTTCATCAACGCGCAGATCTTCCGGGCGTAACAGTACGTTCAGTTTCTGACCAGGAACGACGGCAAAGTTAACATAAATATTGCACTCGCGTCCTTCTACATTGGCGCGTACGCGTTGTTCGTCCAGACGTTCAATTACCGTGGCGTTAAACATGTTGATTTCGCCAATGAATCCGGCGACGAACAGGTTTTTCGGCTCCTCATAGATTTCTCGCGGCGTGCCGTCCTGCTCAATAATGCCGTCGCGCATCACCACGATACGGTCAGACATGGTCAGCGCTTCTTCCTGATCGTGCGTAACGAACACAAAAGTGATGCCCAGCTTACGCTGCAACGCTTTCAGTTCGTTCTGCATCTGCTTTCGCAGCTTGTAATCCAGCGCGGAGAGGGATTCATCCAGCAGCAATAAACGCGGTTTATTGACGACGGCGCGGGCGATGGCCACACGCTGCTGCTGCCCGCCGGAAAGCTGATGCGGCTTTCGCTGCGCAAACTCTTCCAGTTGCACCATGCGCAGAGCGTCGGTGACGCGAGGGGTAATCTCGGCGGCGGGGGTTTTCTGCATGCGTAAACCGAAAGCCACATTTTCAAATACGGTCATGTGGGGGAATAACGCATAGCTTTGAAAGACGGTGTTCACATAGCGGTGTTCCGCTGGAACGTCGGTGATGTCCTGGTTATCCAACATAATATGACCGGCATCAACATTTTCCAGACCGGCAATCAGGCGCAGAACGGTTGTTTTACCGCAGCCAGAGGGGCCAAGCAGCGTGAGGAATTCGCCGTTATTGATGGTCAGATTCAGATTAGAAATGACCTCTTTTCCGTCGAAGCTTTTGCGAATTCCCGCCAGTTGTACCAGCGGTGAAAGCGAACGCGGTTGTTTATTCAATTTTTTACTCTGTCCCATGTAGACGCAACGGATGGCTGACCGATGCGGGGTTTGTGGTTAACCACCTTGGTGACTCTTAATGAGGGCGGTCATTCTACGGCAAACCGCTAAAATCGCCAATCCTTGTTGCGAATTACTGGCTTAGCTTTATAGTCAGAAAAAGTGTCTACGCGAAATATTCTCGTTTGCAGGGATAAAAGTGACCTGACGCAATATTTGTCTTTTCTTGCTTATTAATAATGTTGTCACGAAAAGTGAGGGTGACTGCATGGATAAACTACTTGAGCGTTTTTTACACTACGTGTCGCTGGATACCCAATCAAAGGCGGGCGTACGGCAAGTGCCCAGCACTGAGGGCCAGTGGAAATTATTACATTTGCTCAAACAACAGCTCGAAGAAATGGGGCTGGTGAACGTCACGTTAAGTGACAAAGGGACCGTCATGGCGACGCTGCCAGCCAACGTTGCTGGCGATATCCCCGCGATTGGTTTTATCTCTCATGTGGATACCTCACCTGATTTCAGCGGTAAGAATGTGAATCCGCAGATTGTGGAAAACTACCGTGGTGGCGATATTGCGCTAGGGATCGGCGATGAGGTGCTGTCGCCAGTGATGTTCCCGGTTCTGCATCAACTGCTGGGGCAGACGCTGATCACCACTGACGGGAAAACGCTGCTGGGCGCTGATGACAAAGCGGGCGTGGCGGAAATCATGACCGCGCTGGCGGTACTGAAACAGAAAGACATTCCGCACGGTGATATTCGCGTGGCCTTTACGCCGGATGAAGAGGTCGGTAAAGGGGCGAAACATTTTGACGTTGAGGCTTTCGGCGCGCAGTGGGCTTATACCGTTGATGGCGGCGGCGTAGGGGAACTGGAGTTTGAAAACTTCAATGCGGCCTCCGTGAATATCAAAATCGTGGGCAATAACGTACACCCCGGTACGGCGAAGGGCGTGATGGTGAATGCGCTGTCGCTGGCGGCGCGTATTCATGCCGAGGTTCCGGCGGATGAGAGCCCGGAGACGACCGAAGGCTATGAAGGCTTCTACCATCTGGCGAGTATGAAAGGCACCGTTGATCGTGCGGATATGCACTACATCATTCGCGATTTCGACCGCAAACAGTTTGAAGCCCGCAAGCGCAAAATGATGGAGATCGCTAAAAAGGTCGGGAAGGGGCTGCACCCGGACTGCTACATTGAGCTGGTGATCGAAGACAGCTATTACAATATGCGTGAGAAAGTGGTCGAACACCCACATATTCTCGATATTGCACAGCAGGCAATGCGTGACTGCGATATTGTGCCGGATATGAAGCCGATTCGTGGCGGCACTGACGGCGCCCAGCTTTCGTTTATGGGTTTACCGTGCCCGAACCTCTTTACCGGCGGCTATAACTATCATGGCAAGCATGAGTTTGTGACGCTGGAAGGGATGGAGAAAGCGGTGCAGGTGATTGTGCGTATTGCGGAGCTAACTGCGAAGCAGCAGTAATGGTGTCGTGGTGTGATGGCGCCGGATGGCGCTTCGATTATCAGGCCTACCGTGTGTAGGCCTGATAAAACGCGCTAGCGTTGCCATCAGGCTCAATCGCAATAACTTATTACCCTTCGAAGAACCAGTACCCGCTGTTGACCAGTGCGGCCAGCATTGCGAGGAACGACGGGTCTTCCAGCGCATCGCCAAAATTCTCGGCGGTCAGCACGATGTGACTGGAGAGCGCCTCCAGCGCCGGGCGGTGCGGAGAATCAATCTTCTCACCGTTGGCGTAGACCTCATCGCCAATGCGCAGGACGCGTAATCCGCCCAGACGCACCAGCACATCGCCTTGTTTCAGCGCATCATAGATCTCATCCGGCTGATACGGAGGTTCCGGCGGCGCGATGTCCAGTTCGTGACGAGACTGGGAGATAAATTCGCCAAACCACTGTTTAAAGTGTTCAGGCTGATTGATCAGGTCGAGCATCATTTCACGCAGCTTGTCCATCTCCTGCGGCAGAACGTCGGCAGGATGCTCGCGCGGCGGGATATCCGGGTCGCTGTAATAGGTGCTGCCCAGTTCGCGTTGCAGAACGTAGTCGGCAAAACCGCTGATCAGTTCACGCGTATTCGGCGCGCGGAAACCAACCGAGTAGTTCATCGCGTTTTCCAGCGCGTAGCCTTCGTGCGGGAATCCGGGTGGGATATACAGAATATCGCCGGGCTCCAGCTCTTCATCAATGATGGCTTCAAAAGGATCGACCTGGAGTAGATCCGGGTGAGGGCAATGCTGCTTCAGTTGCAGCTTCTCGCCTACGCGCCAGCGGCGGCGACCGGTTCCCTGAATGATAAAGACATCGTACTGATCCAGATGCGGACCCACGCCGCCGCCAGGGACGGAAAAGGAGATCATCAGATCGTCAATACGCCAGTCTGGCAACGCGCGGAAAGGGCGCATCAGCGCAGCGGTAGGTTCATGCCAGTGGTTTACGGCCTGAACCAGCAGCGACCAGTTGTTCTCGCCGAGGTGGTCGTAACTCTCGAACGGGCCGTGGCTGACCTGCCATTTACCATCCTGATGACTGACCAGACGGCTATCGACTTCGCTTTCCATCGCCAGTCCCGCCAGTTCGTCAGGGGAGAGCGGATCAATGAAGTTGTTGAACCCACGTTTTAACACCACCGGGCGTTTTTGCCAGTGGCGTTCAAGAAATTCGGGCCAGTTAAGTGTTAATTGATATTCCATGTTGATTATCCGCAGGCTGGTATCTGACACCGATTATAACGGATGCTTAACGACATGCGGTGAAGAACATACATAAATATTACACGCCAGCGTCATTCATCGCGCTGAATCGGGTGCTGGCGACCAAAAATCACCTCCATCCGCGCTCCGCCGAGCAAACTGTCACCGGCGACGATCTTCCCTTCATATTGCTCAGTGATCTCACGGGCGACCGCTAGCCCAACGCCTTGCCCTGGTCGCAGGGTGTCAATGCGCTGACCGCGATCGAAAACCACATCACGCTTGCTTTGCGGAATGCCCGGGCCGTCGTCTTCTACCAGAATATGCAGATGCTCATCGGTCTGCCGGGCTGAAATTTCGACAAACTCAAGGCAGTATTTACAGGCGTTATCCAGCACGTTGCCCATCACTTCAACAAAGTCATTCTGCTCGCCGACAAAGCTGATTTCCGGCGAAATATCGAGGCTAATGTTGACCCCTTTACGCTGATACACCTTATTGAGCGCGCAGGTGAGATTGTCCAGTAACGGCGCTACGGGGTGCAGCTCGCGACTGAGTAACACGCCGCTTCCGCGCATGCTGGCGCGATGCAGGTAATAACCAATCTGCTGGGAGATACGGCTGATCTGTTCCAGCATGACCGGTTCGGCGTCGCTGACGCTCATTTTTTCGCTGCGCATTGAACGCAGGGTGCTCTGCAATACTGCCAGCGGCGTTTTCAGACTATGGGTGAGGTCGGTTAACGTGGTGCGGTATTTATCATAACGCTCACGTTCGCTCTTCAGCAGCCGGTTGAGGTTGCGCACCAGGCTGGTCAGTTCCCGCGTGGTTTCTGGGTTGAGCATTTCGCGGTGGTGTTCTTCCAGCTCGCGCACTTCACGCGCCAGCGCTTCGATAGGGCGTAAACTCCACCATGCGGCGACCCAGAGCAACGGGATGACTAACAGCAGGTTTGCCGCCAGAACATAAATAAACCAGCTCCAGACCATATACGAGCGTTTCAGCTCGATGGGGATAGTATCGACAACCACGATCGTCAGTTGCGGCATCCGCGCGGTAGCCGGATAGACATTCACCGCCACGGAGTGGGTCATTTCCGCATCGTCGTCATCTTCCCGCACCTCTTTGAGCTGCTGTTGGGCGGAATGATCTTCACTCAGCAACGTGCTGGTGGCATCGACATCGGCTTCAATTTCATGAAAACCGTTGGCTTTCAGCCATTCCGGCTGGATACGTTTCTCCAGCCAGGGAACGTTGCGCTGCGCCCATAACAACTTGCCGTTCTCATCATAGATCAGTGTCATCGTGGGGCTTTGCATATCGAGATTTTCCGGGATCTCGATATTGATTTTATTGTTTTGCCATGACGCGAGGGTGTAGAAAAGGTTGCTCTCACCGCGTAACAGGCGAAAGGTTGTCTTATCAAAACTGACGCTATAGCCAACCAGCGCGACCATTCCGTAGGCCAGAGAGAGCACCAGCACAACGCCTGCCGTCGCCAGCAGAAAGCGCAGGCGCAGCGATAAAGGAAAAAGATGACGCAGTAATTTATTCATTAGCGCAGTTCGAACAGGTATCCCTGACCACGGACGGTGGTAATCACATCATCAGGATATCGCGCCTGAATTTTTTTGCGTAAGCGCCCCATTAATACATCAATGGTATGGCTTTCACGCAGTTCCGCATCCGGGTAGAGCTGTAGCATCAACGAATCTTTGCTGACGACTTTGCCATTATTGCGGATCAGCGTTTCCATAATGGTGTATTCAAACGCCGTCAGTTTTATCACTTCATCATTTACGGACAATTCACGGCGGGAGAGATCCACCTGAAAAGGCGGAATAGAGATAACCTGCGAGGCCAGACCGCTGTTGCGGCGCATTAACGCCTGCATACGCGCGACCACTTCTTCAATATGAAACGGTTTTGTCACGTAGTCGTCGGCGCCGGCGCTCAGCACTTCCACTTTATCCTGCCAGCCTTCACGGGCGGTTAATACCAGAACAGGAAGGGAAACGTCATTGCTGCGCCAGCGGCGGATCAGCGAAAGCCCGTCTTCATCCGGGAGGCCTAAATCGACGATGGCGATGTCCGGCAGATGCTCGTTAAGATAATAATCGGCTTCCTTTGCATCTTCTGCGTCATCAACCTGGTGCCCCAAATCCTGTAATTGAACCTTCAGGTGGTGGCGTAATAAGGCATTATCTTCGACAACCAGTACGCGCATCATCTTTTCTCCCTAAATTAACGGTATTAGTAGTTTAACGCTGATTGTGTGGATTGAAACCAGCGCTATGAAATTAAATGACTTTTTTCATACTCCCTCACCCGTGGGGGCCTCATCCCCGTATGCACTGCAATAATGATGATTAATGCCTGGCTACGGGGAAGGGCGGCTATCAGTACCTGGTACTCATGAAGTAAAAGTGGATCGGGATCATTTTTAGATAACTTGAGTCGCGACACTCCTTCATAAGGAGCATGCAATATAAACTGGCTTCGGTTTGCAAGCTTCAGCATTTCTGATAAAACAGCCATCTGTTTATTGACTGTTGAGGGCGCGCGCCCATTTTTGATGCGGTTTGGCATTGAAGGGTTGAAAACTTCCCCGGTCAGTTCTTTGCGGTAATTCAGAATATCTGCGTGCTGAATATCAACCAGCCGTGTGTTCTCGCCCACGACTCGTTTCAGGGTGTTAACGACTGATGTGATGGATAGCAAAGTGGCTTCAGATACCTCCAGTGACTTTGTATCTGTAAAAAAATCACTCAGTTCTTTGAATGTGGAGATCCGTTTTGTGGACGAAAATTTCTTAAGAGCTTTTGATTCCGGGAAACGATCTGCGTAGTCAAACTTACCGAGTTGTATCTCACTCACAATTGCTGCGCGCAGATTGCCCGCTTTTTTAATGTTGCTACTGTTGACAACCCAACCCTGGAGAACTTCGCGGCAACGAATGCCGCGATAGATAAATGTGATTCTGATTTTTCCGTTATGTAGTTCAACACCAGTCGGGTATTTCATTAAGCATCCTGAACTAACTGATTAATCTTCGGGTAGTTGTACCAAAGCAGACCTTTAGAGTTGTCAGTCTGTCCAGGCGCAGTAAGGCGCTTGAAGTGAACACCTTCAACCCATAGCTTCAGGCGATAATTTTTAATTTGTCCTTCAGTAAGTCCTGTTCTTTCGGTAAGTCTGGACTCAACAACCCACTCTTCGTTAAAAATTACCTGTGACATGGTTCACCTCAGGTATAGCTGTACTTCCATCAGTTGAGTGGGGCACTGCTGCGCCAACTTCCGGCCGGTATCTGCAAGGATCTATTGTATACAATACCAATGTGTTGGCTGCTGGAGCGCTGGGGTGGGTGTGTCCTCTGGCACCCCAGGAACATGGCGAGGATTTGGTGGAGTAGCATAATAATTGAAAAGCGGGGCACACATGCCCCGCTGCAATGTCATTATGCTAGTTTTCTTCTTACTAGCAACGCAGATACTATGCAATATGATATAAAAACAAATATACAGGCTATGGTTTTCATCTCAAATAACTGATGCACATCAGCCATTGTCAGAACTCTAATCATGACATAATACAGCTTGATTGATAACAGGCATAATATCATATCACCAACTTTGATTGACTCAATTACCACTCGAAATGAAAGACCTGTTATCCATCCAATGATGATTGCCGGAAGTAAGCACAATGGAAATCCAAAGAAGTAGATAAGATTTACAGGGCCAGCCATAGTAAAAGTGATTCCTCTGTCCATAAATATGTTATAGACATCTGCTGGTGCGACAATACTCATAAGGTATTTTATCCCTTGATAATTGTCTTCTGCGCCAAAACCAAGCATATGAGTTAAAATATTATCCAGCCCAGAAAACCCACCACTAGAGTAGTAATCTACTGCCCACCACATCTGGGCTTGCAAAACAAATCTATTAAGAAGCCTTTCGCTTGCATCACTTCCACTAATAGCTAAATAGCTAAGGAAGGCTGTTATCATAAGCAAGCCAGAGCCAATCAACATCATTGCTATAGTTTTGGGATTGAATAAAATTCTCCATAAATTAATCTGGCGAACTACAACCAATGGAACAAAAAAGAAAATTGTTGACAGGAAAAGTCCTGTAAATTTTTCGCCAGTAAAATATTGAGATAATACCGATATAAAATATAGGAAAATATAAAATTTATTTCTCTTTACTGCGTATAAAACACCAACTAAAAACGATAGTTGTTGTAATATAAATTTTGCATACTCTCCCCATTTAGGCGCTATGTTATTCCAGTAATAAAACCTGTCAACCCCATAATCATTGGGGGAACCATATCTAATTCTGAAATAAAGCATTAACAACACAAGAACCATTACGGTAATGGTTAACATTTTAATTATTATTTCATTTGAAATATGTGATATATTACCGTAAATGAACTTTATTGATCCTGTTATTTTATAAGAATAAAAAGCGCTGAGCATTACGAAGTAGCATACGGCCATAATTCTTGACGTTGCACCTGTCAAAAATGCAAATTGATGTATCTCGCTTAACAAAGCCCCAGTTTCTGCATAAGTACAAACAATACCAGTTACACTAAATGAAAATAGAATTACCAGTGAAATTACACCAAACTCACTATTTTTTCTGATAAAAGCCAAACAGGATATAACCCAAAGAATAACGGAAAGAGAATTAATCAATGACAGACTGACGAAATCAAATAAAGATAAGAAAAATAATGAAAGCCATAATGATGTCAGAAAAATCATTGATTATCTTCCGTTGACTTCTTGCATAAGTTTGATAGTGTTGAATCAACATCAAAGACAGCAGCTATAATCAGAATTACAATCATAACAAACAATGTGGCGTCAAGATCAAAAAACATAGCTTTGACCATTCCACAAATCATCATCAATACATATGTGATTCGGAGATTTTTTTTGAAAATCAATGTGTTACTATTCATTCTTCCCCCAGGTTAACCTGTAACTACACTGCAAATTGTACCATCGTAATGTCAATTGATCGATGAGTTACTGGCTAAAATGTAATTATTTATTTATCAGTTAGTTAATCCTAGCCGTCATGCAGATTACCGTGTCAAGGACTTTAGAACATAGCTCTTTGCGGCTCTGTATGTGTAACTGACAGCAGTTGGTAATAAAACGCCGACTGCTGAATACACTGGCCACGTCCACTTATCATAAAAATGGTTGCTATATGCGTCAGTGCCTTGAATTTTGTAAGATAGTGTATAACTGAAAATAATATCAAGAATAACAAAACTTAATATATGATAAGACATGATGTCACGGGATGATTTTCCTATTTCTCGGAATAGTTTCATCTCGCCTTGTAATGCGAGTAATTTTGATATGAACATAACGGCATATATGCCAGCGAACGCTGTAAACGTTGAAACGTAAAAGCCGTCTTTGTATGCTGCCCAGGACATTCCGGTACTTGTTGCTAGACCATAGTTTCGTAGCACAAGCAATAGCGCAGTTATAATTATAAATGAATAAATATTAAGGTTATCAAAAATGTAATTCCTAAGAGAGAATCCTGCACAGTAAAACATAAGACCGAAGCATACTTGTGAAAGTATCAGTTTCGCTATTTTTTTGTCCAGATGATAGCTGTCAGCGAACACATTAACAGCAACGTACCCTAGAGCCAATCCCACTAAAATGATAAGAGCACGGTTTAATGCTGTGTTTTTCACCAATGATAAAATTTTGTATGCTGCGGAGAATGCTATTGATACCAGCCAATATGCAAGTAAAAACCACGCGACAATAAAAAGTTTATTGTTTGACAGGTTTGATTTAAAAGCTAAAGCAATTGAATCCAGTAAATTACCTGTGTACACATTCCCGTTTTTTATACCAAAAATACTTTCTATAAGCATTCCTATTATTGCAAGAATAATGAAAGTGTATACAAGATAAAAAAACTGTTTTTTTGTAGAGTTAACAACCGTGGTAATGAAAGGCCTGTCTTTGTACAGTATTCCACCAATAAAGAAAAACAAAGGCATGTGATACATATACGCATGGTATACATTAAAAAAACCAGTTTTTAAGTGATACATTACCACCAAAATTATACCTATGGATTTCGCATAATCTATTATTAATGATTCATTATCTTTCATCAAATGGCACCTATGATTTTTTGTGGATAATATCATCTTTCAGATAGATTTGTTAGCAGCTATAGCTTAATGACAGCCCGATGTTTAGGTGCCTCCGCCGTGTCGTATGCAAGAACACAGCGGCGGCCAGCTGACGATCATTCGATAGTGCTGGTTGCCATCTGCTGACTCTCCCTGATTGTCGCTATCCTCTGGTGAGCAGCCCACTCAGGTGGGCTTTTTATTGGTTTTCGGTATGTATTTGGGGGCGGATCTGGGGGTAAATAGTAGGTTTGGGGCAACTTTAGGGGCGATAACATACCTGATATTGTCCGATAAGTACATTCCCCAACTTTTTGATATTGTTATAAATATATGTTTTTTTTTAATTATTTATTTTTTTCATTCGCAGCCTAACGCTGATTATGTTGCGGCGGGGATAAACATTTCGTAAACCGGGGGGAGAGTTATGCCGGATGAGTCTCCGGCATTGGAGGCGCTGAATATCGGCCGGATAAGATGCGTTAGCATCGCTATCCGGCAGGAGGGATTACTTCAGCTCGTCAACCATGGTGATGGCGCGACCAATATAGTTGGCCGGGGTCATCGCCTTCAGGCGCGTTTTCTCTTCTTCCGGCAGGGCCAGACTGTCGATAAACTGCTTCATGCCTTCGGCGTCAACACGTTTGCCGCGCGTTAACTCTTTCAGCTTCTCGTACGGTTTCTCAATGCCGTAGCGGCGCATTACGGTCTGGATCGGCTCTGCCAGCACTTCCCAGTTGTGATCCAGTTCATCCAGCAGACGATCGCGGTTCACTTCCAGTTTGCTTACGCCTTTCAGGGTGGACTGATATGCGATCAACGCATAGCCAATACCGACGCCCAGGTTACGCAGCACGGTGGAGTCCGTCAGGTCGCGCTGCCAGCGGGAAACCGGCAGTTTGCTTGCCAGGTGTTGCAGTACGGCGTTAGCCAGGCCCAGGTTGCCTTCGGAGTTTTCGAAGTCAATCGGGTTAACCTTGTGCGGCATGGTGGAAGAACCAATTTCACCCGCGATGGTTCTCTGTTTGAAGTGGTTGAGCGCGATATAACCCCAGACGTCGCGATCGAAGTCAATCAGGATGGTGTTAAAGCGCGCGACGCAGTCAAACAGCTCTGCGATGTAGTCATGCGGTTCAATCTGTGTGGTGTACGGGTTCCACTGAATACCCAGCGACGTCACAAACTCTTCGCTGAAATGGTGCCAGTCCACTTCCGGGTAAGCGGCAATGTGGGCGTTATAGTTACCGACCGCGCCGTTGATTTTACCAAGGATTTCCACCTGGTTTAACTGGCGGAACTGGCGTTCCATACGGTAAGCCACGTTAGCCATCTCTTTCCCCATCGTGGACGGCGTAGCCGGTTGACCGTGGGTACGGGAGAGCAGGGGAATGTCGCGATACTGAACGGACAGATCTTTTACCGCGTCGATCAGCTGACGCCAGTACGGCAGGATCACTTCGTCGCGCGCGGTTTTCAGCATCAGCGCATGAGACAGGTTGTTGATGTCTTCAGAAGTACAGGCGAAGTGGATGAACTCAGAAACCGCATGCAGTTCCGGGATATCCGCCACTTTTTCTTTCAGGAAATACTCAACTGCCTTCACGTCGTGGTTCGTCGTGCGCTCAATGGTTTTGATACGTGCGGCATCTTCTTCATTGAAGTTCGCGACGATCGTATCCAGGAAACCGTTTGCGTCGGCAGCAAAAGCAGGAACTTCCTTGATCGCTGCGTGCGCGGCCAGTTTTTGCAGCCAGCGTACTTCAACCTGTACACGGAATTTCAGCAAACCGTATTCGCTGAAAATCCCGCGCAGCGCGCTGACTTTATCGCCGTAGCGTCCATCGACAGGGGAAACGGCGGTCAGTGAGGATAATTCCATAGATCACAACTCCGGGGTTAAATGAGCAAGAATTTGTTTTGCCTGAGTGGTCAGGCGATTACGAGAAAACATTAATTGCAGGCGGCCACCGCCGACCTGGTGCCAGAGCACTGCGGCACGGATACCGGCCAGAAGCGAGGCGCGAACTTTTGCCTGCACCTGCGGGCTTTGCAGCACGGCGGGTGAGCCCGTCACCTGAATGCGCGGCCCCAGCGGGCTGATGACATCGACATAAATACCGGCCATCGCGCTCATCAGCGTTTCTGATTGCAGGTCAAAATGGTCAAGCTGACGCTGTAAGCCGTTAATGCGCTCGCCCAGCATGTCCAGCGCGCCTTTGGCGGCTGACAGTTTGCGCTCCAGCACTATCAGGCTCAGCGTATAGCGCGTCAGCTCTGCGTTCAGCCCCTGGCGGCTACTGGCATTCAGGACGCCTAGCAGGGTTTCCAGACCGAGGCGAAGGTTCGCTTCGCTGCCGCCGAATACGCCCAGCGTAGAGCTGGGGTTCATATCGATAACGCTGTTCAGTGAAACGTGTAGCGCATCGGCATCACAGTGCCCCTGGTGCGCCAGCTGTTGCACCAGGCGTGCTGACTGGCAAATACCTGCCAGTGCGAGGGTGATGTCATAATAATTCTTTGCCACGATCACTGCTTCCTTGTATCAGTTATAGAGAATAATTATACCGGCAGGGGCAGGCGCTGCTCGATAATACCGCCGCCGAGGCACACTTCTCCGTTATAAAAGACAGCCGACTGACCCGGCGTTACTGCGGCTACCGGCTCATCAAAAATCACTTCAATGCGTTCGTCATCCAGCGCTTTCACGGTGCACGGAATGTCGGTCTGGCGGTAGCGGGTTTTCACCGTGCAGCGCAGGGTGCCGCTAAACGGTTCGCGATCGACCCAGTGAAGCTGTTGGGCAATCAGGCCGACGGACATCAGACGTGGATGCTCATGACCCTGAGCGACAACCAGAATGTTGTTCTCGACATCTTTATCGACCACGTACCACGGATCTTCGGTGCCTTCTTTGGTGCCGCCGATACCCAGACCTTTACGTTGGCCCAGCGTGTGGTACATCAGCCCCTGGTGCTGACCGATTTCGTCGCCGTCTACGGTGATGATTTTTCCTGGCTGCGCCGGGAGATAGCGACCGAGGAACTCGCGGAATTTACGTTCGCCGATAAAGCAGATGCCGGTAGAGTCTTTTTTCTTCGCGGTGATCAGACCGAGGTCTTCGGCAATTTTGCGTACCTGCGGTTTTTCCAGCTCACCGACCGGGAACAGGCTTTGGGCGATCTGCTCATGGCCGAGTGTGTAAAGGAAGTAGCTCTGATCTTTGTTACCGTCGAGCCCGCGCAGCAGGCGGCTTTTGCCGTCCACATCCGCGCGACGGACGTAGTGACCGGTGGCGATATAATCAGCGCCCAGATCTTCAGCGGCAAATTCGAGGAAGGCTTTAAATTTGATCTCTTTATTACACAGAATATCCGGGTTCGGCGTGCGGCCCGCTTTGTACTCTTCCAGGAAGAGTTCAAAAACGTTGTCCCAGTATTCTGCGGCAAAGTTTACGGTATGCAGTTCAATGCCAAGTTTGTCGCAAACGGCCTGCGCATCAGCCAGGTCGGCTGCCGCTGTGCAATATTCCTCACCGTCGTCCTCTTCCCAGTTCTTCATGAACAGGCCTTCTACCTGGTAGCCTTGTTGTTGCAACAGCCAGGCGGAAACGGAGGAGTCGACACCGCCGGACATGCCGACGATCACTTTTTTTGGGCTTTCTGACATTGGAATACTCACGACATTGAACTTCAAGGCGGCGTATTCTATCACGCAGCCCTTTTACTTGACACCCTCTGTAAACGGCCAGTTAAATTCGCCGATGATCGCCAGCGGATAACGTTGCCCGTTCTGCCAGCAACGAATGCTCTCGGCAACCAGCGGCGAACGCAGGTTAGGGGCGTTGAGGATCGCGTCGGCGCTGACCCAGCGACAGCAGTCAATGTCGTTGTCGTGAGGTTCAGTGGCGCACATCCTGGCAAGCTCAATGGAGAACAGGAAACGCAGGAACGGCGTATTGTCCGGTGCGATCCATTGATGCAGACGAATAAAGTGCTGGGGTTGCGCGGTAATCCCTGTCTCTTCCCAGAGTTCGCGCGCGGCGGCTTCCACCAGCGTTTCGTCGGCTTCCAGGTGTCCGGCTGGCTGATTCCAGAGCGCTTTGCCGTTAATGGTCTCTTCCACCACGAGGAATTGACCTTCTGCATGGACGATGCAGGCGACGGTGACGTGCGGTTTGAACATGGTTTTTCCTTAATCGGTAGCGTCTCGCCATTCGCCGTTGGCAAGATTATCCAGCGTGTAGTTGCCCATTGCGTAGCGGATCAGTCGCAGCGTAGGGTGGCCGACGTGCGCCGTCATACGCCGTACCTGACGGTTACGGCCTTCATATAAGGTCACTTTGAGCCAGCGGGTGGGAATACTTTTTCGTTCGCGAATCGGTGGCGTTCTCGGCCACAGCCATTCGGGTTCGTCCACCACCTCAATACCCGCAGGCAGAGTGGGGCCATCATTGAGCGTCACGCCATTGCGCAGGGCTTCCAGCGCTTCTGCGGTGGGTTCGCCTTCAACCTGAACGTAATAAATCTTACCGGTACGTTTGCCGGGCTGCGTCAGACGAGCCTGCAATGCGCCATCGTTGGTGAGCACCAGAAGACCTTCGCTGTCCCTGTCCAGACGACCTGCTGCGTAGACGCCCTGGACAGGAATATAGTCTTTTAATGTGCTGCGCCCGGCCTCATCCGTAAATTGCGGCAAAACATCGTAAGGTTTATTGAACAAAACCACGCGTTTTGGCTGGTTTTCTTTCCGCCGCTTAGTGACTTGTCGTGAGCTGAATCGCTCAACCCGGTGATTTCTAAAAGAAGTTTTTTGCATGGTATTTTCAGGGCTTATCAATTGCCGCATTATAGCCTAATAACGAGTGTCTTTCATGGCAGCAAACAATAGGGTAGTATTGACACGCTCATTACAAATCATTAACAAAAAAGTTGCTCTAATGCATCCGTGTCGCAGGACGCAAACGCACATGCAGCGTGATGACAGACGAGCAAACCAGAAGCGCTCGAAGGAGAGGTGAATGGAAAGCAAAGTAGTTGTTCCGGCGGAAGGTAAGAAGATCACCCTGCAAAACGGCAAACTCAACGTTCCTGAAAATCCGATTATCCCGTTCATTGAAGGCGACGGTATCGGTGTTGATGTAACCCCAGCCATGCTCAAAGTGGTCGATGCCGCTGTCGAGAAAGCCTATAAAGGCGAGCGTAAAATCTCCTGGATGGAAATTTACACCGGTGAAAAATCCACTCAGGTTTATGGCCAGGATGTCTGGCTGCCTGCTGAAACCCTGGATCTGATTCGTGATTATCGCGTGGCCATCAAAGGCCCTCTGACTACCCCGGTCGGCGGCGGTATTCGTTCCCTGAACGTGGCGCTGCGTCAGGAACTCGACCTGTACGTGTGTCTGCGTCCGGTTCGTTACTATCAGGGCACCCCAAGCCCGGTTAAACACCCTGAACTGACCGACATGGTCATCTTCCGCGAAAACGCTGAAGATATTTATGCAGGTATCGAATGGAAAGCCGACTCTGCGGATGCCGAGAAAGTGATCAAATTCCTGCGTGAAGAGATGGGCGTGAAGAAAATTCGCTTCCCTGAACACTGTGGTATCGGTATTAAGCCGTGTTCCGAAGAAGGGACCAAACGTCTGGTGCGTGCGGCGATTGAGTATGCCATCGCTAACGACCGTGATTCTGTGACCCTGGTTCACAAAGGCAACATCATGAAGTTCACCGAAGGCGCGTTTAAAGACTGGGGCTACCAGTTAGCGCGTGATGAATTCGGCGGTGAGCTGATCGACGGCGGCCCGTGGGTCAAAATCAAGAACCCGAACACCGGCAAAGAGATCGTGATTAAAGACGTGATCGCCGATGCGTTCCTGCAACAGATCCTGCTGCGTCCGGCTGAGTACGACGTGATTGCCTGTATGAACCTGAACGGCGACTATATCTCTGACGCCCTGGCGGCGCAGGTTGGCGGTATCGGTATCGCGCCGGGCGCGAACATCGGTGACGAGTGCGCGCTGTTCGAAGCGACTCATGGCACTGCGCCGAAGTACGCGGGCCAGGATAAAGTTAACCCGGGCTCCATCATTCTGTCTGCTGAGATGATGCTGCGCCACATGCAGTGGTTCGAAGCCGCAGATCTGATCGTCAAAGGGATGGAAGGCGCGATTGCTGCGAAGACCGTCACTTACGATTTCGAACGTCTGATGGAAGGCGCTAAACTGCTGAAATGTTCAGAATTTGGCGACGCGATCATCGCAAATATGTAATCCAGTTTCTGGGTTAAACAAGAACGGGAGCCTGAGGGTTCCCGTTTTTTATTATTAGCATTCGAACTTGTTTTTTGAATGTCGAACCCGCAGAGGATTAAGACGATACTTCGCAAGTCTCCAGACGGGGAAGATGCGCATCTGCCAGTGGCTCAGACGCTTAGCCCATCAGCGGATATGGCTACGGAGCATTGTGCAAAACGGGCATGAACAACCTGGAACGGGTGAAGCGTCACAGGTTCCCAAAAATGTTGTCTGCGGCTCAGTACCATGCTGACTGTAAAAACTTCCCAGAATCTTACTTTCGAGTGTGCGAACGTTATCAGGAGCCGTACCGGGTACTACGTTAGGCGGCGATTTGAATGCCAGGCAACTGAACGACGAGGCAGCCAGTGATATGGCGAATATGTTTCTGACTTTCATCTGATGATTACCCTTCTCACTAAAAGTTATGTAATAACATAACCTCAATTGTGCTTAATGAATAGACCTGAAATTGTCCGATCGGTCATGTGGCGGCGAAAAGGTAAATGACGTTTTTACGACCTCGCGGTGAGCAGGGGATAAGTCGCAAAAAATGACAAAACGACTTTTTCGTCTTTTTATAGACTTTTTGTGCTAACCGGGGCTTTAGTTTTCCCCTCTTTGTAATAGTCAGATAGCTAACACCGCAGTTATCAGTAAACCGGAACGTATTTTACTCAATGACGAGACTCCCAACATTTTCATTCGCTTTTTTTCATCCTCGCTACTGGCTGCTATGGCTGGGTATTTTCTTCTTACGATGTGCTGTTTTGCTGCCTTATCCCATTCTGCTCAGGCTTGGCGCTTGTCTGGGGAGAGTGGCCATGCGCGCATTGCCTCGCAGGGTAACAATAGCCCGTCGCAACCTGGAACTTTGCTTTAAGGCGTTACCTGCGAAGGAGCGTGAAAAATTACTGATTAAAAATTTTGAGTCGGTAGGCATGGGGGTACTTGAAACCGGTATCGCCTGGTTCTGGTCAGACAGGCGTTTACGCAAATGGTTTACGGTTACGGGTTATGAACATATGGAAAGTGCGCGAGCTGAAAATAAAGGCGTGCTTCTCATCGGTATGCACTTTCTTACTCTTGAACTTGGGGCGCGCATATTTGGGATGCTCAATCCGGGCATTGGCGTATACAGGCCGAACAATAACGCGCTGTATGACTGGTTGCAGACGCGAGGACGTCTTCGCTCAAATAAAACCATGCTCGATCGCTATGATTTAAAAGGCATGATACGAGTGCTCAAACAAGGTGAGATTGTCTGGTATGCACCTGATCATGACTATGGCGCTCGTAACAGCGTGTTTGTTCCTTTTTTTGATGTCCCCGATGCGGCGACTACCGCAGGCAGTTACATGCTTGTCAGAAGCGCGCGCCCGGCGGTTGTTCCTTTTGTTCCCCGACGCCGAGCGGATGGAAGAGGGTACGAGCTGATTATCCTCCCGGATATCGGCCATGAACTGTATGACGAGGGCAAGGAAACCGTTGCGACCAGAATGAATCGGGCGATTGAACGCGCAATCAGCCTGGCTCCTGAACAATATATGTGGCTACACCGTCGCTTTAAGACCCGACCAGCAGGCAAGCCGGCCTTGTATGGGAAGAAGGAAAACGCGATTGAGAGTAACGGCGAATAGCTCGTTTCCTGGTTTCAAACCGCCTCCGGGCGGTTACTGGTCAATAATGCCGTCATAAACCTGTCATGTGTTCGTGCTATTGGGAATTTAGTCATTCATTTTCTGCGGTCAGGGGAGGTGAAAATGGGTACGGAACATGAACGCATTCGGTCAGTATTAACGGGGCTGCTTATCGCGCTGCTGATGCTGCTTGTCATGGCCGGGTGGCCTTATCTTGTGCGTATGATCTCCGGTTATATCGCCGGGTATCTGTAAATATGCACCTGAGGATAAACAAGAACGGGAACCTGTCAGTTCCCGTTTTTTTATGCCAGTAGAATGGCGTGTTGTGAGAGTGACGACTCTGCACCTGCAATTACCAGCCAGGCAGCGTACCTCCGACACTCCACTCTTCGGAGCCAAAATCGGGTTTCTCGCCCCGGATCACACGGTTTCTTTCTTCTTTTGTCGGTTTATGGGTGGCGGCGCGGCTGGGAAGTTTTCCGGGAGTTTTTACACAGCCGAATCCCTGACAAATTGGGCTGGCGGAAGAGGGCGCGGGTTGTACTTCTGAGTCGACACAAGCCGTCAACAATACGATTGAAATCGTGCCGGCAACTCTCTTTATGTTCATAAATATCCTTTTAATGTTTAACGACTCACATGCCCTTTTCCCTGAGAGCATGAATACTCTGGCAAAAAAAGCCCGCAACAGAGTGCGGGCAAAATCATACTGGAAGCAATGTGAGCAATGTCGTGCTTTCAATACCTGTATTAGGCGCTAAGGTATTTACAGCAAGAGAATGATAACCATTATCATTTAATGATTCAACCATTCGTTTTATAAGGCTGTTTTTATCGGGAGTCATTCATCAGAAAACAGGTGTGATACAAGAACGGGAGCCTGTTGGCTCCCGTTTTCGCCAGGGTTAGCGAGCGGTATTAGCGTACAACCAGAACAGGGCAGTTTGCATGGCGAACAACGGCCGCAGCAGTTGAACCCAGCAGATAGGTGCTGAAACCCGGTTGATGCGACGCAATGATAATCAGGTCGGCTTCTACCGCATCCGCCAGTTTGAGGATCTGATCTTTGGGCGGGCCGTAGACAACATGGGACTGGCTCCTGCCCTCGGGGATATTGAATTGTTTAACAATTTCCTCCAGTTTGACGGCGGCCTTTGACTGAAGACCGCTTCTATCCGGGAACTCGCTGGAGTAGGCCAGACCCAGTGAGGCATAGAACGGGACAGAAGGTATTACGGCCAAAAAATGCACCTTTGCGGTTTTAGCATGCGCCTCAACCTGCGGGATGATCTGACGGGTCAAGCTGGCTTCTGAGATATCAATCGGCACCAGAATAGAACGATACATATTCACCACCTCCTGTTTGTTTTATCTCCACCTTAAGTGTACTGGACTTATCGGTTGTATAAGAAGTAATCAGATCAAAGTTATGTGAACGAGTCCGCAAGTCGTAAGAATGTAGACACAAAACGTCCACCAGAAGGTGTTACTGACATGATGGCTGTCAGGAGAATGATTTTTACCGTGAATATCGTTATGAAGCAGTAATGGGTTCCGTTTTGCTTTATTTCATTGTATATTTATTTATATAACGACGGGATATTTTCTCTCTCTTGAATCGCCATCTTAATTATTTGAAACTTTCTCCTGATATTTAATTTAATACCGGTTTAAATATCTATATTATGCAGTGTAACTGACTGTGTTTTAACACTTTTGTATTCATATATCCCGTTGCTGTGTAATCTGCGATCCCCTTCAAATTTACTTGCATGCTAATTCTTATTCACATCCACGCTTGATGGATATCAATAATTAACCTGCTCGGTCTAATTATTGTCTACCTCTAAAAGGGTAGTTGTCTGACGAGAATGAAGAATGAGAAAAATAAATAAAACCATTTTATGGATGATGCTGCTTTGCATCGTTCTTGGCGCAGTAATTGTTTTAGCGGGGCAATGGACGTTACATAAAACATCGAGCACTGAATTTTGTCTGTCTTGCCATACGATGCAGGCGCCTTATGAGGAGTATACGGGCTCGGTTCACTTCCAGAATCAGAAGGGGATTCGTGCGGAATGCGCGGATTGCCATATCCCGGAAGGCGGGGTGGATTACCTGGTAGCCAAGCTCCTTGCCTCGAAAGATGTCTATCATCAGTTCATCACCAAAAAAATCGACACGCCAGAGAAGTTTGAAGAGCATCGTCTGGAGATGGCGCAAACCGTTTGGGCGCAGTTGAAAGCCAGCGACTCCGCAACCTGTCGTAGCTGTCATAGCATGGATGCGATGGATCTTGACGCGCAAAGCGCTGATGCCCGCAAAATGCACCAAATGGGCATTCAGGAAAAACAAACCTGTATTGATTGCCACAAAGGCGTCGCCCACTTCCCACCCGAAATAACAATGGACGACAGCGCCCTCAAAGCGCTTGAGGCCCAGTCTGCATCTACCCCCGCATCTGCAAAAACGCTCTATGCCGTAAGCAATACCGCACTTGGCGATCTGGCAACCGTCTATCCGGCCACGCAAATGCATGTCCTGAAATCGACGGAAACGTCACGGCTGGTGGAGATCCGCGGGAGCCAGATGCAGGGGAGCGAGCAGGTTATTTACTACGCGGCAGGCCAGCGGTTGATCCTTGCCAGTCTGAGTGAGAAAGGGCAGCAATCACTCCACATTCTCTCTGACTGGAAAAAAGATGATTACGGTAACGCGTGGCGGGATGTGGCGCTACAGGGCGAGTGGAGCGGCTCTGCGCTCGCCAGCCGCGAACCGATGTGGGACTACGCGCGCAAACTCGACAATGTGTACTGCGCAGGCTGCCATGCGCCGATTCCTGCGAAGCATTTTACCCTCAATGCCTGGCCCTCTGTGGCGAAAGGGATGGGGGCTCGTACCAACATCAGTGAAAACGAACTGGATATCCTGAGCCGTTACTTCCAGTACAACGCGAAAGACATGCATGAATAGTGATAATACCAGGAGAAATCATGAAACTCACAAGACGTGACTTTATCAAGACGGCTGGAGCGGCAACCGGGACTATGGCGATTTCTTCGGTGATCCCAATGCCTGCCTGGGCCGAAAACCAAAATGGCGGCGCCATCCTGACGGCCGCACGTTGGGGGGCCGTATATGTGGAGGTCAAAGACGGCAAAGTTGTCTCTTCAAAAGGCGCATTACCTAAAACCATACCGAACTCATTGCAGCAAACCGCGCCGGACCAGGTACATACCAACGCCCGTGTAAAATACCCAATGGTGCGTAAAAGCTATCTGGAAAATCCAGGTAAAGCGGACGGTAAACGGGGAAGCGATCCCTTTGTGCGGGTGAGCTGGGAACAGGCGCTGAAACTCATTCATGAGCAGCATAGCCGTATTCGTAGCAGCTATGGCCCGTCCTCCATTTTTGCGGGTTCCTATGGCTGGCGCTCCAGTGGCGTTCTGCATAAAGCGCAAACGTTGCTGCAACGCTATATGAGTATGGCCGGGGGATATGCAGGCCATACCGGGGATTATTCCACCGGGGCGGCGCAGGTTATCATGCCATATGTTGTGGGATCGGTTGAGGTATATGAACAACAGACGACATGGCCGATGGTGCTTGAGCACAGCCAGGTGGTGGTGCTGTGGGGGATGAACCCGCTCAACACGTTAAAAATTGCCTGGAGCAGTACGGATGAGCAGGGGCTTGAGTATTTTAATCTGCTGAAGAAATCGGGAAAAACCGTTATCGCGATCGACCCAATGCGCTCAGAAACCATTGAGTTTTTTGGCGACAATGCAACGTGGATCGCCCCGCATATGGGAACTGACGTGGCGATGATGCTGGGGATTGCGCATACGCTGGTGAAAAAAGAGCGTCACGATAAAGCGTTCCTGGAAAAATACACCACCGGTTATCCGCAGTTTGAAGAGTATCTGCTCGGCAAGAGCGACAACGTTGAGAAAACCGCTGAATGGGCATCCGGCGTCTGTGGCGTACCCGCAGAACAGATTGAGAAACTGGCGGAAATTTTCGCCAGCAACCAAACCATGCTGATGGCGGGCTGGGGGATTCAACGTCAGCAATACGGTGAGCAAAAACACTGGATGCTGGTGACGCTGGCCGCGATGCTGGGGCAAATTGGGACGGAAGGCGGCGGTTTCGGTTTCTCCTATCACTATTCCAACGGCGGGAACCCGACGCGTACCGGTGGTGTACTGCCTGCGATATCGGCGCAAATTGAGGGGGGATCGTCGGCAGGGAACGACTGGGCGGTATCGGATGCGGTGGTGAACCTGCCTGTGGCGCGAATTGTGGAGGCGCTGGAAAACCCGGGAGGAAAATATCAGCATAATGGTAAAGAGCAGACCTTCCCGGATATCAAAATGATCTGGTGGGCAGGCGGCGCGAACTTTACTCATCATCAGGATACCAACCGCTTAATCAAAGCGTGGCAGAAGCCCGAGCTGGTGGTGATTTCCGAGTGTTACTGGACGGCGGCGGCGAAACATGCCGATATTGTTCTCCCGATCACCACATCGTTTGAACGTAACGATCTCACGATGACCGGAGACTACAGCAACCAGCATCTGGTGCCTATGAAGCAGGTGATTGAGCCGCAGTTTGAGGCCCGTAATGACTTTGACGTCTTTGCTGATTTAGCTGAGATGCTCAAACCCGGCGGCAAAGCGGTCTATACCGAAGGTAAAGATGAGATGGCGTGGCTTAAGCAATTCTACGACGCCGCGCAAAAGGCGGCTCGCGCTCAACGTGTGGCAATGCCTCAGTTCAATGCGTTCTGGCAGCAGAATAAGCTGATTGAAATGCGCGAGAACGAAAAGAACAACAAGTATGTGCGTTATGCCGATTTCCGCCATGATCCGGTCATGAATGCGCTCGGTACGCCAAGCGGTAAGATCGAGATCTATTCAAAAACCATTGAAGGTTATCACTACAAAGACTGTCCGCCTCATGCTTCATGGATTGAACCAGATGAGTGGAAAGGGTCTGCGGATAAGGATCAGTTACAGTTGCTGACCGCCCATCCGGCGCACCGTCTACACAGTCAGTTGAACTATGCGTCGTTGCGAAAAGAGTATGCCATTGCCGATCGCGAGCCGGTGACGATTCATCCAGATGATGCGAAGGCAAGGGGCATTGTCGAGGGCGACCTGGTACGCGTATGGAATGGTCGTGGTCAGGTTCTGGTCGGGGCGCACGTCAGCGACGGGATCAAGCCGGGGATCATCTGTATCCATGAAGGCGCCTGGCCTGATATCGAGAATGGCATCTGTAAAAACGGCGGCGCCAACGTGCTGACGGCGGACATCCCGACGTCAAGACTGGCGAACGGCTGCGCGGGGAATACGACCCTGGTATACGCAGAGAAATTTACCGGCGAAGCCCCGACGCTCACGGTATTTGATGAGCCAGAGATTGTCACTCTGTAACGCCGGGGACTGTTAGTTTGTCGGAATAAGCGGGAGCCTGTGTGCTCCCGTTTTTTATGCTTCTCATTCAGAGTTGAATTAATGGTGATGTTATATTATAACATTCCATCTTTACGCACTGATTGAGGGTGATATTTTGGCGATTCATTTTGAAAAATTAGCAGTAGCTCTGGGAATGCTTCTGGTTAGCGGACACGCGCTTGCGCATGGGCACCATTCACATGGCGCACCGCTAACGGAGATGGAGCAAAAGGCGGCAGAAGGCGTTTTTGACGATAAAAACGTGAAGGACAGGGCGCTAACGGACTGGGACGGTATGTGGCAGTCTGTTTATCCGTATCTGGTAAGCGGGGAGCTTGATCCGGTATTTAAAAAGAAAGCGGAGAAAGATAACAGCAAAACGGCCGAGGAGATTAAGGCCTATTACCGTAAAGGCTACGCCACCAATGTGGATACTATCGGCATTGAGAATGGCGTCATGGAATTTCACACCGGTAATCAGGTTGAGTCCTGCCAATACGATTATGCCGGACACAAAATCCTGACCTACGCATCCGGTAAAAAAGGCGTTCGCTATCTGTTTGAGTGTAAAGATGCGAAGAGCAACGCGCCTAAATATGTGCAGTTCAGCGATCATATTATCGCGCCGCGTAAGTCGAGCCATTTCCATATCTTTATGGGGAACACTTCCCAGCAGGCATTGCTTGAAGAAATGGATAACTGGCCAACCTATTATCCGTACCAGCTGAAGGCCGAAGAGGTCGTCGACGAGATGTTGCACCACTAAGATGTTGTTATTATGGCGGGCCCGGCAGGACCCGCCATCGTGTTGTGACGGCGTCCCAAAAGAGCGATATCTGTCATAAGTAGGGCGCCTTTGCCGGTAAATATCATGATATAACGCAACGCTATGATTTCCCTTCCCATCATTCAGTTCATTCGTTAGCATATTGTTTCGCAGTAAAGCGTATCTGTTTTTTTCAGGAAGAGGTTAACGTGTTCGCAGAGTATGGAGTTCTGAACTACTGGACGTATCTGGTTGGGGCCATTTTTATCGTGCTGGTGCCGGGGCCTAATACGATATTTGTGCTGAAAAACAGCGTCGGGCGAGGGATGAAAGGTGGGTATCTCGCCGCCAGCGGCGTGTTCATTGGCGATGCGGTGCTGATGTTTCTGGCGTACGCGGGCGTCGCAACATTAATAAAAACAACGCCGGTGCTGTTTAATATCGTTCGTTATCTCGGCGCTTTTTATCTGCTGTATCTTGGTGCGAAGATCCTTTACGCCACGCTCAAATCGAAAGGGAGCGAAGTGGCGCATGATGAGGTTCCGTTTGGCGCAATCTTTAAACGTGCCTTAATTCTGAGCCTGACCAATCCCAAAGCCATCCTTTTTTACGTTTCGTTTTTCGTTCAGTTTATTGACGTTAATGCGCCGCACGCGGGGCTGTCATTTTTTATCCTGGCGACAACGCTTGAAGTGGTGAGCTTTTTCTATCTGAGCTTCCTGATTATTTCGGGCGCTTTTGTAACGCAGTACATTCGCACGAAAAAGAAACTGGCGAAGGTGGGGAATTCCCTTATCGGTTTGATTTTCGTTGGTTTTGCCGCACGTCTGGCGACGCTTCAGTCATAACGCCATCAGGCCCGCGCACTCTGTGGGCCTTCCGTTTTTACTTTTTACTTAAAGATGATGCTCACCGCCACGCGCGGCGGAAAAAAATAACCAATAAATGGTATTTAAAACACATCTTATGAGGCGTACCCTTTTTACAGCAGCGATTCAGTAAGATCGCTGGTTGTTACTGGAAGAGGGAATAAAATGCTTCAAATTCCACAAAATCATATCCATACACGCTCCACTCCGTTCTGGAATAAAGACACCGCGCCAGCCGGAATTTTCGAACGCCACCTTGATAAAGGAACCCGACCAGGGGTTTATCCTCGCCTGTCGGTTATGCAGGGGGCGGTCAAATATCTCGGATACGCAGATGAACACAGCCCGGAACCGGAAAAAGTGATGATCATTGAAGCCGGTCAGTTCGGCGTTTTTCCCCCGGAAAAATGGCACAACATCGAAGTGATGAGCGACGATACCTACTTTAACATCGACTTTTTTGTTGCACCGGAAGTGCTGATGGAAAGCGCCAGCCAACGAAAAGTCATTCATACCGGGAAGGAGTAAATCATGGGCAAAGCGACCTATACCGTTACCGTAACCAATAACAGCAACGGTGTTTCAGTTGATTATGAAACTGAAGCGCCGATGACACTGCTGGTCCCGGACGTTGCGGCAGAAGTGGTGAAAGATCTGGTGAACACCGTGCGCTCATACGACACCGAAAACGAGCACGACGTTTGCGGCTGGTGATCCCGTTCGGGAAGCCTGCTACCGCGATTTTTTAACCGTTACGCTAAACCGCACAGCGCTATCACGACGCTGGGCGGTTTTTTTTTCGCCTGATATCAGCATGTACCTGACAACTGAAATTAATTGAAAAGAAATATTAAGGAAACCTTAAGAACATCGCATTGTTTGTTAATGCTCTGGCATTCATAAAATATATGATTGAGCATCAAACACTGAACAGAAAATGACCACCATGAAATTTGATACTCGATTAACCTCGTCGGCTCTCGTCCTTGCGCTTGTTGCGTTGGTTATTCCTTTCACTGCGAACTGGCACGTACCTCTGCTAAATGGCGTCGTGGTGTTATGGATTGAAAATGGGCAGGCGCTATGGCTACTGTTTGGTGCGCTATTTACCGCCTGGTATATCAGGCCGTTGTCTCGCCCTGACGGCGCAAAGCAGTTTTGGCTTTGGGCGGTGGTGTGGTGGCTGGTGTTGTTAGGGCGAAGCACCAGCTGGGGGCGCGACTATTTTCCTGACCATCCCAAAATGATCTTCCGGGGGATTTCCGTTGTCCTGATCGCCGCGCTTGTGCTTCCGGTATTGATCTCAAAGACTTTGCGCCAGGAAATTGCGCGTCGGCTGCGTGAAGAATCCCTGCCGCTGTGGTTGCTAACTGTTACTGCCTGCGCGTTTTTAATTTCCGATACGGTGGAGCATCATCGGTTACTGGCGCCGCTGTTCCTGCACAGTAAGCAATACACCGATTTGATTGAAGAACTGTACGAATTGCCGTTCATGATCGGGCTTTTTTTGGTTACGCTGACGTTTATGAAACGCGATAAACAAGATGAATATATTGCGTTGCAGACGGCGGAACCGCAGCATGCGGAATATTGAGGTTCGCTGATGAAAATGCCCGGGTTCTTTTTCCCGAACCCGGGCTAACAGGAACAGCGCGGCTTATGCAATTGCCTCGCATAAACGCGACTTCATATCGCTGTACGATTGGGCAGCATGGTTTTCCGCCCAGCGCTGATCGGTAATGGCTTCGACCTTCACGGCGCAGTATTTGGTTTCAGGCGTTTTCGAAATCGGATCAAGATTATCCTGAGTCAGTTCGTTACAGGCGCCTATCCACCATTGATAGGTCATATAGACCGTTCCCTGGTTAATGCGATCTGAAACATCGGCCCGGCTGATGACTTTACCGCGACGTGAGCTCACCCACACCAGTTCGCGATGACGAATCCCCAGTTTTTCCGCATCGTTCGTGTTGATTTGCACGTTGCCAGGTTCATCTGCCAGCGCCTGTAGCGCAGCGCAGTTGCCGGTCATTGAGCGGCAGGAATAGTGTCCCACTTCGCGAACGGTACAGAGCACCATCGGGAACGCATCATCAGGAACTTCCGCCGGAGCCCGCCACGGCGCGGCGAATAACTTGCCTTTGCCGCTGGGCGTATCAAACTGACTATGTGCGTAAAGATACGGCGTACCGGGGTGATCAAGATCCGGGCACGGCCACTGCACATGCCCCATATCGCCCATTTTCTCCCAGGTGACGCCGTAGAAAAGCGGACACAGTTCGCGCATCTCATCCCAGATGTGCTGGTTACTTTCATAATGCATCGGGTAGCCCATTTCGGTCGCCAGCAGACTGATAATCTCCCAGTCGCGCTTCACATCTCCGGTGGGGTCGATGGCTTTTTCAAACCGCTGGAAGCCACGGTCGGCACAGGTGAAGACGCCGCCGTGTTCGCCCCATGAGGTCGCGGGCAGGAGAACATCCGCCATTTCTGCCGTTTTGGTCATGAAAATATCCTGCACCACGATAAAGTCCAGCGCCTCGAAACCGGCCCGCACCAGCCCCAGGTCGGCCTCGGTTTGCAGCGGATCTTCCCCCATGATGTAGTAGGCTTTAATTTTGCCTTCCATCGCCAGGTGCGGCACCTCGGTAATACGCGTGCCGACTTTGTCATCCATCAGGCTGGCATCGATTCCCCAGGCTTGCGCGAATTTCTCTCTGGCGGCTGCATCCGTCACGTCCTGGTAGCCGGGGAACTGGTTAGGCAGAACGCCCATATCGCACGCTCCCTGGACGTTGTTCTGACCGCGTACCGGGCCGACGCCGACGTCAGGACGCCCCAGATTGCCCGTCAGCAACGCCAGGCTCGACAAACCGCGCACGACGTCGACAGCCTGACCAAACTGGGTCACACCCATTCCCCACATGACCGTGGCGGAAGGGGCGGCGGCGAACGTTCGCATCGCCTGACGCACCTGCTGGGCAGGGACGCCGGTCAAATGTTCAACGGATTCCGGGGCGTAATCTTTTACGGTCTCCCGGTAGGCCTCCAGTCCTTCCGTGTGCTTTTGTACGTACTCCGTGTCGTAAAGGTGTTCATCAAGCAGAACGTAGCCAAAGGCGTTAACCAGCGCCATATTGCAACCGTTGTTCAGTTGCAGGTGCTGATCGGCAATACGGGCGGTCTCAATGCGCCGGGGATCGCACACAATAATTTTGGCGCCGTTCTGCCTGGCCTTAATGACTCTGCGCGCGACAATAGGGTGAGAGTCTGCGCAGTTATAGCCGAAAATCAGCAGGCATTTGGAGTTCTCTATATCACTGATGGAGTTACTCATCGCCCCATTACCCAGCGTCTCCTGCAACCCGGCGACGGAAGGGCCGTGGCATACGCGGGCGCAGCAATCGACGTTGTTGGTATTGAGTACGGCGCGGGCGAATTTCTGCATGACGTAGTTGGTCTCATTCCCTGTCCCACGGGAAGAGCCCGTCGTCATAATGGCGCGGGGCCCAAAGGTTTCTTTAATGGCGGATAAGCGTTGTGCGGTATAGCGGATCGCTTCATCCCAACTGACGGGGGTAAATTTTCCGCCTTTTTGATAGCGGATCATCGGGCGGGTCAGACGTGGCGTCAGAAGCCGCGTGTTGTTAAGGAAGTCCCAGCCATAGTAGCCTTTCAGGCATAACTGGTTCTGGTTGGTTACACCCTCTGCGCCTTCGGCACGGATAATTTTGTTATTTTCAACAACAAGCTTGAGCTTGCACCCGGCCCCACAGTACGGGCACACACTGGTGATTTTTTTCATCAATAACAGACCTGTTAAAAGCTGAAATAGCGCGAATTGTAGTCGAAGCCGACGCGCGACATGGCGCTGGCTTCGGTTTGTCGTAGCGACGGGCTGTTAAAGCACAAACCGTGCCAGAAACAGAAACTCAGGCGCGGCGGGGCTTGCCTGCGAAAAGATGAAGAAAATGACAGCGGATTCGTCATAAATGACGAGTAAACGTCAAAAAAAAGCCCGCACTCAGTGAGGCGGGCAAAAATACTGGAAGCAATGTGAGCAATGTCGTACTGAATACCTGAGTGATTTGCTCAACTATTCAGTAATGAGAAAGATAATCTTTATCATCTAAACTTGCAACCCCAACTTTTATGGGAGTAAAGAAAAAATAATAAAAGTGACATTTATCACAAATTTCAATTCTCTGATGATGTGCTATTCTTTTTAACGGCGAGTAAACCGCTAACGTACAAACATAAGTGAGGAAAAAATGGGCATTATTTCATGGATTATCTTTGGGCTTATTGCAGGTATTCTGGCGAAGTGGATTATGCCTGGTAAGGATGGCGGCGGATTCTTCATGACGATCATCCTGGGGATCGTCGGTGCCGTGGTAGGGGGATGGATCAGCACGTTCTTCGGGTTTGGCAAAGTTGACGGCTTCAACTTTGGCAGCTTTGCCGTAGCGGTTATCGGCGCGATTGTCGTTCTGTTTATCTACAGAAAAATCAAAAGTTAAGCGAAGTAGTTCGTAAGACGAAAAGGCTACCGTTGGTGGCCTTTATTATTTTGATAAGCCCGTTACCACCAGCCCAGTTTGGTTCCTGCCACCGCGATAATCGCAATGCCAATCATGATGAGCGTCGTTTTCTTCATCGTTACGCCCCCGGCGTGGCGTAGCCGCCGATGAAAAACCATGCCAAAAAAGTCACCGCCGTAATGAAAATCACGACAGGAAAAATAATGCCTAATTTCATGCTATCACCCGTTCTCGTTATAGGAAGACGAGCAAGGATAGCAGGGCGTCGTGCGTGACAAAAGATGTTTTAACGTCACGCTTTTCATTCTGATACGCATCGCAAGAAAACATGGAGATACAACGGCAGGCGGGTTAACCTGTCGGGGTGTAATGTTAACGGGAGTTCATATGAGATTCATGTTTGTCGCGCTGCCGTGCGCGTTGGTGCTCTCCGCCTGTTCGTCGTCATCCCAGCCCGAGGCGCCGAAACCCCCGCAAATAGGTATGGCAAACCCGGCTGCCGTCTATTGCGAACAGAAGGGCGGTACGCGAGTGCCCGTTCAAAGCCCGCAAGGGGTACGCACGGAATGCAAACTGCCCGGCGGAGAAGTGATCGAAGAGTGGGATCTCTGGCGCAGAGATCATCCTGCCAGCGGTAAGTGACACCCGGTGCATCGCTTTGCGCGTGCGCCGTGTTTTGGCGGATTTTGTGTGCGAATCACAATCCGCGTAGCCAGTCGGCCAGGACAAGTGCGTGATTCTGCTCTGTGTTCTTTGCCGCATATAGCAGGGTCAGCGTCTGCTGGCGGGCAATGTCCGCCAGCCGTTTACCTTCTTGCTTCTGTTGGTCGAGTTCACTCCGGTATTGCTCAGTAAAACTCTTGAAATCAATCATTTCAGAGTGAAAGGACTTGCGTAATTCAGATGAAGGCGTCAGCGTTTTATCCCACTCGTCAAAGGCCAGATCGGTTTTTTTGACCCCTCGCGGCCACAGCCTGTCAACCAGTACACGGTAGCCGTCGCTTTTTTCTGCCGGGTCGTAGACGCGTTTACACTGAATTTTCATCCTTTTCTCTCCTCAATCCAGGCCATGACTTCATTAATCTGATCGCCGGAAAATCGTGCCGCGTCATGATGACGTAGCAGGCTGTTTCTGAAACGTAGAACGTCATCACTATAGCACTTCGATCCTCCTCAATTTAAGGGATTGTGATAACAGTAAAAGATCGGTAGTCTGAGGTTCCTTATGTTGTCCCTCATTGCATTGACATAAGGAACGCCTCATGGAACTTTCCCCTGTTAAAGACACGCTACGTATTGCGCTGGTGGGTGATTACAACCCCGATATTGTGGCGCACCAGGCCATTCCCCTTGCTATTGATGATGCGGCCGCCGTGCTGGAGTTAATGGCGGACTATGACTGGCTGACGACGCCCGACATCAATAGTGACGAAGATTTGGTGGGCTATGATGCCATCTGGGTTGTTCCCGGCAGTCCCTATAAAAATACCGAAGGGGCACTGATTGCTATTCGCTATGCCCGTGAAAACAGCATTCCTTTTCTGGGAACCTGCGGCGGATTCCAGCACGCGATCCTCGAGTATGCCCGCAACGTGCTGGGCTGGCGCGATGCGGCGCACGCCGAAACTGATGCTTCCGGCCGGATGGTTATCGCCCCGTTGAGCTGCTCGCTGGTGGAAAAAACGGATGATATCGAACTGAGGGCGAATACGCTGGTCGCCAAAGCCTACGGGCAGGACGTTATCTCCGAAGGGTATCACTGCAACTACGGGGTATCAGAGGATTTTGCCGCTGAACTTGAGAATGGCGATTTGCGGGTTACCGGGTGGGATGAGGCGGGAGACATCCGTGCCGTGGAACTGGTAACGCATCCCTTTTTCGTTGGTACGCTTTTTCAGCATGAACGTGGCGCGCTGGCGGGAAAACCCGTTCCCCTGGTGCAGGCGATGCTGCGAGCCGCACGGGGATAAAAACAAGGGCAGGTCAATGCCTGCCCGTTCGGTTATTTTGCTGCGATCTCCCGATCGCGTCCGGCATAAAGGCCGAATATCGCCATCGCGACCGCCAGAACCGCCACGCCAATTAGCGGGATGTGCCAGTCGCCGTTGGCATCATGAATCTTACCCATCAACGGCGGCCCACATGCCGCCAGCAGATAGCCGACAGATTGCGCCATGCCTGAAAGCGCCGCCGCCTGGTGCGCGGAACTGGCGCGCAGCCCGATAAACGTCAGACCCAAAATCATCGTCGCGCCAGAGCCAAACCCAAACAGAATCGTCCACAGCACCGCCTGTTCCGGCACAAACCAGAACCCGGCCGCGCCGAGAGCGCACATGAGCGATACCAGCGCGGCAATACTGCGCTGATCCTTGAACCGGTGCAGGATGAGCGGAATCAACAGTCCCGGCGCAGCCGTCGCCAGTTGCAGCAGGCCGTGTAGCGATCCGGCCTGCGCTTCACTGTAGCCGTGGCTGATTAAAATCGCGGGCAGCCAGCCGATGATAACGTAATAGATAAGCGAGTTAATGCCGAGGAATAAGGTGACTTGCCAGGCGAGGGAGGATCGCCAGATGCCGCGCGAGTGTAACGCGCGGGAGCTGCTCAGGTTGGCGGTAGCCGTGTTGCGCCACTGCGGCAGCCAGATAAGAAAGGCCAGCAGGGGAAACAGCATCAGCATTAACAGCGCACCGCGCCAGCCAAAGCCATGCAACGCCAGCGGTACGACCATTGCCGAACCCACCGCTGCTGCGGCGCCCATCGTCAATGAATAGGCGCCGGTCAGTTTTGCCACATGCTGCGAATAATCGCGTTTAATCAGCCCGGGGAGCAGCACGTTTCCCAGCGCGATACCGCAACCAATAATGGCTGTGCCGGTAAACAGGAAGCTGGCAGAAGGCAGCGAGCGCACGGCAATACCAAAGCAAATCAACAGCATGGCGGCAAACAGGCTACGTTCCATGCCGAACCGGCGCGCAATGTTTGCCGCCAGCGGAGAGACTAACGCGAAAGCCAGCAAGGGAAGCGTGGTCAGGAGGCCCGTTTGTGCGGTAGTTAGCCCGTAATCTGCACGAATCGTCTCCAGTAACGGCGCAGCGCCAGTGAAGGTAACGCGCAGCGTCGTCGCAATCATCAGAATACCGGCAATCAGTAATGCACCGTTTTTGCCGCGTAATGAAGGGGAAATAGTCATTGTTTTCTCATATCAACAGGCGAGGCGATACCTTACCGTTTTTACTCTCTGGATCAATCAAGCTAAAATGACAGTTTATCGCTAAAATCGGACAATATGATGATTGGCCTGAGACTGGATGGCTACGAGCCTGACCTTCACCATGATGCGGCTGTGGCCTTTTGCATTCGCGCTCGCGAAGATGAGCTTTTCAGTCCGCTGCATCACCATCGAAAAGGGCAACTGATCCTGGCGCTGCATGGCGCTATTACCTGCGAGGTAGAAAGCGCCATGTGGATGGTGCCGCCACAGTATGCGGTATGGGTTCCCGGCGAAATTCCCCACAGTAACCACGTCACGGCGGGGGCGGAATTATGTTTTCTGTTTATTGAGCCGGATGCGGTCGTGATGCCGGATCGCTGCTGTACGCTAAAAATAACGCCATTGTGTCGGGAGCTGATTCTGGCGCTTGCCGCGAGAACGGATATTCAGCGTACCGAGCCAATGACGCAGCGCCTGACACAGGTCTTGTTTGATGAGCTTCCGCAACAACCACAGGAGCAGATGCAGCTCCCGGTCTCCGGGCATCCCAAAATACGTCAAATGGTGGAGACGATGGCGCGTGAACCAGCCCGCTGGCAAACGCTGGGGCAGTGGGCGAGCCTGTTCGCCATGAGCGAACGCAATCTTGCCCGACTGGTGGTAAAGGAAACCGGCCTGAGCTTTCGTCGCTGGCGTCACCAGTTGCAGCTTATTCTGGCGTTGCAGGCGTTGATTGACGGACACAGCGTGCAGCATGTCGCCCAAACGCTGGGTTATGATTCAACGACCGCGTTTATCACCATGTTTAAAAAGGGGCTGGGGCAAACTCCAGGCCGTTATCTGGCCGGGCTTACTGCTTCCCAATAATCAGCGACACCAGGCCTGCGGCAATGAGCGGGCCGACCGGCACGCCCCGGAACAACGCGACGCCCAGTACCGTCCCCACCAGTAAACCCGCGACCAGCTGCGGCTGGCTTCCCATCAGCGTAACGCCGCGCCCGCCCAGCCAGGAGACGAAGACGCCAATGGCGATGGCAACCAGTGATTTCCAGTTGACGAAGGAGTGAATGAGCGTAGAGGGAGGCAGCGAACCGCTAGCGATCGGCGCCATGACGCCGATAGTCAGGATAATGATCCCGACGGTCAGCCCCTGTTTCTCAATCCACGGGAAAAACGTATTGAGTGGGGTAACGCGGACAATGATCAACACCAGAATTGAAACGGCGACAGTGGTGTTATGGCTGATAAAGCCCAGCGCTGCCAGTCCAAGCAGGATCAGCAGAGTGACATCAAACATCGTGGTTTCCTTGCCAGAGAAAGATAAGCCTGCTTACTGTACGCGCAAATACGTGAGTGAACAGGCTTTTTTATCAATAACGGCACATTTTCAGGCGAATGCCTGAGGGAGAATTTTCCGGGCAGGCCAGGCTTGCTGTCATTAAATTGCCATTAATTCGATTTATCAATAACAGGTGAGCCGTTTTCTCTGTCGCAACGGGGTGAAACCATGAACGATCATATGCTGATTGAAACGCTGATCATTACCTCATCATTTTTCGCTATTGCCGCGGTGATTGTGATTTCCGTACTGGTGCTGGAAAGACGTTTCTGAGCCGTTATTGCGCTCGGCGAAAGTTGACCAGTTCCGGCTGCGCAATGCGCAGGTAATCGTCGGTATTCATAATGACTGATTTTTCCAGCACACCGGCGTTAAACGCGATTTCGTTAAAGCGCTCGAACAACAGCGGATCGGCCACCAGCTTCAGGTTAGGGTGGAAGCTAAAAGGGGGAATCGCGCCAAAGACGCAGCCGGTCAGCGCATCCACCTCGGCAGGGCTGGCAAGCGAAGCTCTTAGTCCGCCGAGATGGTTTGCGAGTTGGGCGAGATCGGCCTGCTGGTCAGCGGAAAGGATCGCCAGGACATGTTGATTGACGCCATTGCCTTTCACTTTACACACCAGCGCTTTTGCCCCCTGGCCTAGTGCGGTGCCGCGAATTTCCGAAACCGCTTCGCACTTACCGACCGCCTCGTGGCTGAGTACACGATAAGTGGCGCCTTCCTGCGATAAAAGGGTAATCAAACGCTGGTGAGCCGTGATCCCCTTAGCGACTTCATTCATTATTCACTCCCAATATTGTGATGAAGTTTCAACGGCAAAAGGGTATCACAAACGTGCATGATTTTGTTGTTTGTTGAGATAGAGTTGCTCATCAGAGGCCTTGTAAGCGTCCTGGATCGTATCCTCAGGTTGCATATGATAAAGTCCAGCGGAAAAACTAATCACCTTATCTGGCGCGATGATTCGCAACTTATTGGCAATACGCTCAGGTAAAGTTGTTGCCGGTACAACTGAATCGATAAGAATTACACAAAATTCATCACCTCCCAGTCTTATTGCGTAATCTGTTTTACGCACCGATGCTTCAATGGCTTTTGCCAGCAATGTAATTGTGCGATCGCCTTCCTGATGCCCCTGCGTGTCGTTAATGACTTTCAACCTATCCAGATCGATGGCGATAAACGTCACGGAGGTGCCTGTGTTGACCAGTCGCTGCAAACGCTGTTCAAGCTGCGGTGTCAGGATCTTACGGTTATAGAGGCCGGTCATCGCATCGCTGATATTTTCACGATTAACATTATGGTAAAGGCGAAAATGCATTCTGACCATGTTCAGTAACGTAGCGGTAACGAGCAGGTAAAAGGCGAACAGTTTCCATGATGAGACAATAAAATACAGGATGTCGAGAGATAATGTGACACGGATTCCGCCTGGCAGATCGTGAACATAATTAACATAATTAAAGAGGTTATTTTCGCTCTGATGGACAATGATTTTTTTCTCTGAATTCAGGTCGAACAGAGTCGCGTCCAGATAGCGCCAGACCAGTGGACGATCCTGAGTGTAAAAAATATTCTTCAGGTTATCCTGGTTAATATCCACCATTACTATGCCTTTTAACTTTCCATGTAGATAAACGGGAGTTAAAAAACTCATCACATTTTTTTCAGTAAGATCGTCCTGATAAATGCTTGAGAGCACTGTTCGCCCTGTGAATTGACCATCAATATCGTTACGGTTGATTCCCAGCGTTCCTTTTCGCAGAAAAGACCAGTGGTGCATAAAAAATTGTCTGGAGTCAATCAGGTTATAGAAATAGACGTAGCGTTTTTTAATATCCAGATAGTAGTGGAATTTATCTTCTACAGTGCCCAGCCCTTTACCATAATCCTTCTGGTTACGATTCGCGGCCACCGCCTGATCAAAAGCGAACAACAGAGGAGCGTCGTCAGCTACGATCGCGCAGTTTGCCTCGGCGGTTTGCAGTGTTCCATGTAGCGATGGGTTATTATGAGTGGTGAGATTGATGCCGTGGGTATTGCGACCTGTTTCAAATCTGCGGCATAACGCATATTGTTGTTCATCGGATGACGGTGTTTTGGGCTCCGTGAACGTGCGCATTAAATGAGCTGCAATGCTCTGATTCTGGTACTTGTCATACAAAAATGAAGAGTCTGCCTTTTCGATGATATAGCCCATATAGGCATTCATCGCCCTGTCACTGGCGATCAGTTCATAAGCCAGAAAAGAGGACGTCAGTACAATGACGCTTGCGGAGATAAAGAGCCTGAGCGCTTTATGATGCAATTTCATGATGAATAACAGTTTTCAAAGGGCGACGCTTCAGTTTATCACAGTGGCGATGTTCTCTCTAACAGCGCCTTCGTCCTCTTTTGTGTTATGAAATAAAAATCATTCTCATACTTCCCCTTTTTCTCTTAATGTTGTATTTATAATGCAACTTATCAGGAAGGAGGTGCGCGATGAGTGCGAATGAAAAAGCGGGCCATACATTTTTAGCAAGCTTGGGCAAAACCCGTCTGCGTCCGGGCGGCATTGAGGCGACGGAGTGGCTGTTCAGCCAGTCTCAGCTGACGCCGGGCAGCCAGGTGCTGGAAGTGGCATGCAATATGGCGACGACCGCCATTGAGTTGGTGCAACGTTTTGGTTGTTCGGTCTACGCTATCGATATGGATAAAAACGCGCTGGCAAACGCGCGGAACAATGTTGCGGCGCACGGGCTGGAAAATCACATCCATGTCATGGCCGCCAATGCCAACAGCTTACCCTTTGCCGATAACAGTTTTGATGTCGTGATTAACGAGGCCATGCTCACCATGTATGCCGACAAAGCGAAAGCAAAGCTGATCGGTGAATATTATCGGGTTCTGAAGCCGGGTGGCCGTCTCTTAACGCACGATATTATGCTGACCAGCCAGAAGCTGGCGGAAGGTGAGCAGAACCAGCTTCAGCATGTGGTGAAATCGAATGTAAGCCCGATGACCAAACAAGGCTGGCGCGATCTGTTGCTGGATTCCGGGTTTGAGCAGGTTTTACAGCAGAACGGTGAAATGTCGCTGATGTCTCCGCGAGGGTTGATTCGCGATGAAGGGCTGAAAGGGGCGCTTAAAATTGTTTATAACGGGCTGTGCATCCGTGACAATCGCAGCCGTTTTATCAAGATGTTTCGCTTCTTTAAATCACAGCGCCATCAGTTGAATTACATTGCCTGCTGTTCGGTTAAGGGGAAATAAAGAAAAGCCAGAACACGGTTCTGGCTTTTTACTGACCTGACGGACTGATTTCTAGTCTTTACTTGTCGTACTTTGTTTCTGGAACAGTTCACGGAAGACTGGATAGATATCATCCTGGTCGCGGATATGCTGCATCGCAAAGTTATCAAAGGTCGATTGCAGATGCTCATATTCGCGCCATAAGGTCTGGTGGGCGCGGCGGGTGATTTCGATATAGCTGTAATAGCGCACCACCGGCAGCAGTTTTTTCGCCAGAATCTCATGACACAGCGGAGAGTCATCTGCCCAGTTATCGCCATCCGAAGCCTGCGCCGCGTAGATATTCCACTGCGCCGGGTCGTAGCGATCTTTCACTACCTCATCCATCAATTTCAGGGCGCTGGAGACGATAGTGCCCCCGGTTTCCTGGGAGTAGAAGAACTCATGCTCATCCACCTCTTTTGCCTGCGTATGGTGGCGGATATAGACCACTTCAACGTTCTTATAGGTTCGGCTGAGGAACAGGTAGAGCAGGATATAAAAACGTTTGGCCATATCTTTGGTGGCCTGATCCATCGAGCCGGATACGTCCATCAGGCAGAACATCACGGCTTGGCTGGAAGGGTCAGGGCGCTTTTCATAATTTTTGTAGCGTAAATCAAAGGTGTCGATAAAGGGGACACGGTCGATTTTTGCCCGCAGTTCGGCAATCTCTTTACGTAGCCGCTCCTCTTCCAGCAACTGCGCGGGTTCGCTTTTGGTGATGATGTCCAGGTCGTCCTCAAGCGCGCGCAGCTCCCGACGTTTACCCGCAGTCATCGCCGTGCGGCGCGCCAGAGAGTTTTGCAGGGAACGCACCACGCTGATGTTGGCCGGAACGCCGTTGGAGGTAAAACCCGCGCGGTGGGTTTTATACTCAGTAAGCTGCCGTTGCTGATTTTTTTTCAGGTTAGGCAGCGCTAAATCTTCAAAGAGCAGATCCAGATACTCATCTTTGGAAATCTGAAAGACGAATTCATCCTGACCCTCACCATCCTGACTGGCCTGGCCTTGCCCACTCCCGGAACCACCGCCGCCACCTTGTGGACGCTCAATGCGATCGTTCTGTACGAAATGATCGTTGCCGGGGTGTACGCGATGGCGCAAGCCGCCCCGTCCCTGATGAAACATCGGTTCGCTGATGTCATCTGTCGGGATTGAGACGGACTCGCCGCTCTCTACATCGGTCACCGAACGTTTATTAATGGCCTCGGAGATCGACTGTTTAATTTGCGCTTTATAACGGCGTAAGAAGCGCTGGCGGTTCACCATGCTCTTGTTTTTACCGTTAAGACGCCGGTCAATAAACCAGGTCATAAGCCCCCCGTACTGCATTTGCCAACTTACGCTTCATCCTTCAAGTTGTCTCTGCGTTGGCTGTATTCGCTCACCCCAGTCACGTACTTATGTACGCTCCTGGGGATTCACTCATTTGCCGCCTTGATACCTCTTGAATGATTTCGCGTACAAAAGAATTGTTGGCCCGGTAAACGGATAAAATTTTCCGGGCCATTTATGCTGTTAAGACGATTTCCGTACGCGCAGATACCATTCGCACAGCAGGCGAACCTGCTTACGGGTATAACCTTTCTCCATCATGCGGTCGACAAAATCGTCGTGTTTTTTCTGCTCGTCGGTTGAGGTTTTCGCGTTAAACGAAATCACCGGCAGCAGCTCCTCGGTATTCGAGAACATTTTCTTCTCAATAACCGTGCGCAGTTTTTCGTAACTGGTCCAGTTTGGATTGCGACCGCTGTTATTCGCTCTGGCACGCAGAACGAAGTTGACGATCTCATTACGGAAATCTTTCGGGTTGCTGATGCCCGCCGGTTTTTCGATTTTCTCCAGTTCAGCGTTCAGTGACTCGCGGTCAAAGAGCTGGCCGGTATCCGGGTCACGGTATTCCTGATCCTGAATCCAGAAATCCGCATAGGTGACATAACGATCAAAAATGTTCTGTCCGTACTCGGAATAGGATTCCAGATAGGCGGTCTGGATCTCTTTGCCAATAAACTCGGCGTATTTCGGGATCAGATAACCCTTCAGGAACTCCAGATAGCGCTCAGCCAGCTCCTGCGGGAACTGTTCGCGCTCGATCTGCTGCTCCAGTACGTAGAACAGATGCACCGGGTTGGCGGCCACTTCGGCATGGTCAAAGTTAAACACGCGGGAGAGGATCTTAAACGCGAAACGCGTGGACAGACCGTTCATCCCTTCATCGACGCCGGCGTAGTCCCGGTATTCCTGATAGGACTTCGCTTTCGGGTCGGTATCTTTCAGGCTTTCGCCATCATAGACGCGCATTTTCGAGTAGATGCTCGAGTTTTCCGGCTCTTTCAGACGAGAAAGAATCGAGAAGCGCGACAGGGTTTCCAGCGTACCCGGCGCGCATGGCGCATGAGTCAGCTCACTGTGATTCAGCAGCTTCTCGTAGATTTTGATCTCTTCGGAAATGCGTAAGCAATACGGTACCTTCACGATGTAAACACGGTCGAGGAAGGCTTCGTTATTTTTGTTGTTGCGGAAAGTCACCCATTCGGATTCGTTCGAGTGGGCAAGAATAATGCCGTTAAACGGCAGGGCGGAGATACCTTCCGTCCCGTTGTAGTTACCTTCCTGAGTGGCGGTCAGCAGAGGATGCAGCACTTTAATCGGTGCTTTAAACATCTCGACGAACTCCATGATCCCCTGATTAGCGCGGCACAGCGCGCCGGAATAGCCATAGGCATCCGGGTCGTTTTGCGCGTGGTGTTCGAGTTTACGAATATCCACCTTGCCGACCAGCGCGGAAATATCCTGGTTGTTTTCATCGCCGGGTTCTGTTTTGGCGATAGCAATCTGTTCCAGAATGGACGGCCAGACTTTGATGACGCGGAATTTGGTAATATCCCCGCCGAACTCATGCAGACGTTTTGCGGCCCACGGCGACATAATAGTGCCGAGATAGCGGCGCGGAATGCCGTACTCTTTTTCCAGAATCTGCGCGTCCTCCTGCGGATTAAACAGGCATAACGGGTGATCGTTTACCGGACTACGCTCACCGTTGGCGCTCAGAACATAAATAGGCACATGCTGCATCAAAGATTTCAGTCGCTCGGCCAGCGACGATTTACCGCCCCCTACAGGCCCCAACAGATACAGGATCTGTTTCTTCTCTTCCAGCCCCTGAGCCGCGTGTTTCAGATAAGAGACAATCTGTTCAATCGCGTCTTCCATGCCGTAAAACTCTTCGAATGCGGGATAGCGAGCGATGACCCGGTTCGAAAAGAGTCGAGAAAGTCGAGGTTCCTGGGCAGTATCGACCATGACAGGCTCACCAATAGCCATCAGTAGCCGCTCTGCCGCGTTGGCATAAGCACTGCGATCTTGCCGACAAGTGGTAAGAAACTCCTGCAGTGTGAACTCTTCGTCCTTGGCAGCTTCATAGCGCTGGCGATAGTGATCGAATATATTCATGGTATGCCGTCCTTTCGTTTTTTAGCACATGGTAAGAGCCGTTCATATGAATAGTAGAGGCTCCCGGAAGAGGTAACTGAACGACGTCTCTACTGATAAACAGCAACTCTCATGCCACAACGCAGAGCAAGAGATCAACGTGCCCGGTGATACACCTTCTTAAAATTAAGCGTAGATGGCATTTGCAAAACTTGCCTGTGCGCATAAATGAATTTCAATGGCATATCAATAACTCATCCGCTAAAAGTGCATGGTTATGTAAAGAAAAGAGATGAAAGTCATCCCGCGTTCATCCGACTGCAAGCAAACTGTCATCCACTATTGAGAAATTAACCGGTTACAGAGAGTGAAACGAATAAGTAAAATAGTTGGGTTGAAACGTATTGGCAGTTACACTTTTGGCGCTAAACATTTGAATAAGGAATATGGATTGTGACCAAACTCAAACTTCTGGCATTTGGCGTGCTTATCGCCACATCAGCTGGCGTAGCGCAAGCTGAAAACGACTTGACGCTGGGCGCTGGCGTTGGTGTGGTTGAACATCCTTACAAAGATTACGATGCTGATGTGTATCCGGTGCCGGTTATCAACTATGAAAGTGATAACTTCTGGTTCCGGGGGCTGGGCGGCGGATACTACCTGTGGAACGACAAAGCGGATAAATTGTCGATTACCGCGTACTGGTCTCCGCTGTACTTTAAGCCGGGCGACAGCGACGATCGCCGACTGCGCGAACTCGACAAGCGTAAGAGCACCATGATGGCGGGCCTGTCTTACATCCACAATACCGAATACGGTTTCCTGCGCACCACGCTGGCGGGCGATACGCTGGATAACAGCAACGGCATCGTGTGGGATCTGGCCTGGTTGTACCGCTATACCAATGGCGCGCTGACGCTGACGCCGGGTATTGGCGTGCAGTGGAACAGCGAAAACCAGAACGAATACTACTATGGCGTTTCGCGCAAAGAGTCCTCGCGCAGCGGCCTGCGTAGCTACGATCCAGAAAGCGGCTGGAACCCGTACCTGGAAATCAGCGCTAACTACAACTTCCTCGGGGACTGGAGCGTTTACGGTACAGCGCGTTATACCCGTTTGTCGGATGAAGTGACCGACAGCCCGATGGTTGATAAATCCTGGACCGGCCTGATCTCAACCGGGATCACCTATAAGTTCTGATTGTGCATTTTTACAGTGCAATTCGTGCATCAAAACAGGGCGCTTGCGCTCTGTTTTGCTTTGCGGTGGTGCATTGATGGGGAGGATGCGATGACAGGACGTGGTACATGGGTGAGAATGCCAGCGCAGAGATGTACGCAGACGGCGGTGCCGACAGGTTGCAGGCCGGATAAGATGCGTCAGCATCGTCATCCGGCATCAGTCAAGCCTTAACGTTTTGCGACGCGAATTGTTTGCACCAGGCGAGACGGTTTTTCTTCGCTGGCTTTTTGCGGCGCTGTGGCATAAGCCGTTTCCACACAGACAAAGGTTTTGTAGCCATCATCCGGCATGTCGCCCATGCTGGCGGCGAGTGCCGGGCCAGGGTTCCATCCCACAACGTTAATGTTGTGATGGTGGATGACGTCAATGTTGCGGTTCAGCGCGTCATCGTGGATGACGCTACAGGCTTCCGGGTTCAGGTAAACGCGGTCAGTACGATCCGGGAACGTCTGGACGCCGTCTGCCAGCACATCTTCTTTGGCGTCGTTCACTTTATCAATGAAACGGTCGCCAAGGCCGCTGACCTTAACTGCGGCGATATCGCCGACGTTAAAGTAGGTGTGCAGGGCAGACGTGGTTTCGAATTCGCCGTGGGCCTCCAGTTCGATCTCACAGGTTTTACCCACTTTGAAGCGCGCAAGCAGGGTGAAATCGTGCGGCCAGTACTGGCGAGTCGCCTCACTGCTCTGTAGTTCAAATGTCAGTACCGCGCCGTTGTCGTCTTCGTTGTGGGCTTTCAGCGCCCACGGCAGGTTACGGGCAAAGCCGTGAGACGGCAGACCCTGCTGCGCAGAGGGGCCAAACCACGGCCAGCAGATCGGTACGCCGCCACGCAGCGCAACGCCTGTTTTAAACGGTGTGTTGTTGCTCAGCCACAGCACTTCTTCGGCGCCTGCTGGTTTCCAGGAGAGCAAATGTGCGCCCTGGAGTGCAAAAGACGCCTTAACTTGCGGGTGATCGACGACGATCACGTCAAGCTCGTCGAGCTGGCGGCGGGAGAGGACAGGGGTAATTTGTTCGATGACCGGGAGAGCGAAAATTGTGTTAATCATGATGCAATCCTTGGAGTTGAAAACTCTTAGCCATAAAAAAAGGCGACCGGAGGTCGCCTTTTGGGATCAATTTCTCATCTCAACTTATTTGGAGATGTGAGCAATCAGATCCAGAACTTTGTTGGAGTAGCCGGTTTCGTTGTCGTACCAGGAGACCAGTTTCACGAAGTTGTCGTTCAGCGCGATACCTGCTTTAGCATCGAACACGGAAGTGCACACTTCGCCGTTGAAATCGGTAGAGACTACGTCATCTTCGGTGTAACCCAGAACGCCTTTCATCGGGCCTTCGGAAGCAGCTTTGATCGCTTTCTTAATGTCTTCGTAAGAAGCCGCTTTTTCCAGACGAACGGTCAGGTCAACAACGGATACGTTCGGAGTCGGAACGCGGAACGCCATACCAGTCAGTTTGCCGTTCAGTTCCGGCAGCACTTTACCTACCGCTTTAGCAGCACCGGTAGAGGACGGGATGATGTTCTGAGCCGCGCCACGGCCGCCGCGCCAGTCTTTGTGAGACGGGCCGTCAACGGTTTTCTGAGTAGCGGTGGTCGCGTGAACGGTGGTCATCAGACCTTCGATGATGCCGAAGTTATCGTTGATAACTTTAGCCAGCGGCGCCAGGCAGTTGGTGGTGCAGGATGCGTTGGAAACGATGTCCTGGCCTTCGTATTTGTCAAAGTTAGCGCCTTTAACAAACATCGGAGTGTTGTCTTTGGACGGGCCCGTCAGAACCACTTTTTTCGCGCCAGCAGTGATGTGCTTACGTGCGGTTTCGTCAGTCAGGAAGATACCAGTAGCTTCAGCAACTACGTCAACACCAACTTCGTCCCATTTCAGGTTAGCCGGATCACGTTCAGCGGTAACACGGATTTTTTTACCGTTAACGATCAGATGACCGTCTTTCACTTCAACGGTGCCATCGAAACGACCGTGAGTGGAGTCATATTTCAGCATGTAAGCCATGTATTCAGCGTCTAACAGATCGTTGATTGCAACAATCTCAATGTCAGAACGTTTCTGAGCAGCACGGAAAACAATGCGACCGATACGGCCAAAACCGTTGATACCTACTTTGATAGTCATATATTCCACCAGCTATTTGTTAGTGAATAAAAGGTTGCCTGTAAAATTACAAAAACCTTACGCAGCGTCAAGCGGAATCGTGTCAATCATTGCGACAAATCAATCCTCTGTACAAGCTTTGCACGGCTGACTCGCCTCACTCTTCCTTTCGGCTTGAAACCACATGGGGGCGGCGCCCCGAATTTTAAAGGGCAACTGAGATAAAAACGTGATTCCGATCACGATTCATAAGCTGCCATTTCGCAAGGATCAAGTTTAGAACAAAAGTTCACACCGGGGTGTTAATGTTTTGTTAGAATCGGTCACGCAATGTGAGTATGGCTAAAGCGAGATGTGAGCAAATGGCTAATCAACCCTCTGCGGAAGATCTGAAAAAAAAGTTGTCCGAAATGCAATTCTACGTGACGCAGAACCACGGTACAGAACCGCCATTTACCGGGCGTTTGCTGCATAATAAGCGTGATGGCGTCTACCACTGTCTGGTCTGCGACGCGCCGCTGTTTCATTCCCAAACCAAGTATGATTCCGGCTGCGGCTGGCCGAGCTTTTACGAGCCGGTCAGTGAAGAATCTATCCGTTACATTAAGGACTTTTCCCACGGGATGCAGCGTATAGAAATTCGCTGCGGCAACTGTGATGCGCACCTGGGACATGTCTTTTCGGATGGCCCACAGCCGACGGGTGAGCGTTATTGCGTCAATTCGGCCTCATTAAGCTTCACCGATGATGAAAACGGCGAACAAACTAAGGGCTGAAAAAACGATTCAGCAAATTATTCCACAGGAGCGGACTTATCATGAATCTTGATGAGATGATCGACAGCATGACGCCGGAAGTTTATCAGCGCTTATCTACCGCCGTTGAGCTGGGAAAATGGCCGGACGGCGTTGCGCTGACGCCGGAGCAAAAAGAGAACAGCATGCAACTGGTGATGCTCTGGCAGGCGCGGCACAATACCGACGCGCAGCATATGACCATTGATACCAACGGTCAGATGGTGATGAAAAGTAAGCAGCAGTTGAAAGAGGATTTTGGTATTGCGCCAAAATCGATTGCGACGCTGAAACTGTAATGTAGCTTTTTTGTTGGTAGCCTGATGGCGCTTCGCTTATCAGGCCTACAAAGCGATGACCAGTAGGCCTGATAAGCGAAGCGTCATCAGGCAGTAAGAGCACCTAACCCTGCGTCTCTTCCCAGTCAGCCAGCGTATACAGCGTGGCGCCGGCGGCCGCCATCTCCATAAAAGCATGCGCGCTGTCCTGCGGTTGAATATTCACACCACGGCAGCCATCGGTAATCACATTCACCGTATAACCCAGTTGCAGCGCATCCAGCACGGAAAACTTCACGCAGTAATCGGTCGCCAGCCCCATCACGATCAGCGTCTGTACGCCGTTCTCCCGAAGCCAGGCGTCCAGGGCGGTTTTCTGGCGGCGTCCGTTATCGAAAAAGGCGCTGTAGCTGTCCACCTGCGGATTCTCGCCTTTATGGAAAACCGCGTCGATGGCGTTCTGCCTGAGCAGGGGATGCAAGGACGCGCCGTCGCTATTTTGTACGCAGTGATCGGGCCAGAAAGTTTGCGCTAAACCGTCCAGCTGTCCCTGGCTGTAGGGCTGCGCCTGATGCTGGCTGGCGAAACTGCCGTGTCCGGCAGGATGCCAGTCCTGGCTGGCGATCACCGCGTCGCCGCGCGCTTTACACCAGGTGATAAGACGGTTTGCTACGTCCACGGTGCTGTCGCCTTCAGGGACGGCCAGTGCGCCGCCGGCGCAAAAATCATTCTGCAAATCAACCAGCAGTAAGGCCCGGGTCGTCATGAAAAGCTCCTTATTCGTCTGGCGTCAGTTCACCGCGCAGATTTTGCGTCATCGCGGTACGAATGGTCTGTGTATCCAGATTCTGGCTTAATAAGTAGTGCAGCTTAGTCAGCGTTGCTTCAACGGTCATATCCGCGCCGCCGATCACGCCCGCATGCGCCAGCGCGTTGCCGGTGGCATACCCACCCATATTCACCTTGCCAGACATGCATTGCGTCAGGTTAACCACTACGATACCGCGTGAACTCGCATCTTCCAGTTCTTTGAGGAACTCTTTGTTCTGCGGCGCGTTGCCGACGCCGTAAGAACGTAGGATCAGCGCTTTTACCGGCTGACGCAGGAAGTTACGCACCACTTCGGCAGAAATTCCCGGATAAATGGTGACGACGCCAATAGGCTGCGGCGTGATTGGGTGAACAATCAGCTCGCCTTCGCCGTGCGGCGCGGGCGGCGTACTTAAGCGACGGATATGAATTCCGGCTTCCAGCAGCGGCTGAAGGTTGGGGGAGGCGAACGCGTCAAAGCCATCGGCATGCGCTTTTGTCGTGCGGTTGCCGCGAAACAGCCGATTATTGAAAAAGAGGGTGACCTCATTGATGGGGTAATTCGCGGCGACATACAGGGCATTCAGCAGATTAATCTGCCCATCGGAGCGCAGCTCCGCCAGCGGGATTTGTGACCCTGTCACAATTACCGGCTTACCCAGATTCTCCAGCATGAAGGAGAGCGCCGAGGCGGTGAACGCCATCGTGTCCGTGCCGTGGAGGATGACAAAGCCGTCATAGTCGGCGTAACGCGCTTTGATGTCTTCTGCGATATGCTGCCAGTCTTCCGGCGTCATATCGGATGAGTCCATCAGCGGGGCATATTCATGAATGGTGAAGTCCGGCATTTCCGGGCGGTGAAATTCGGGCATCAGCGCCAGCTGGCGCTGGAGATGACCTGATACCGGAATGTAACCCTGTTCCGAGCGCTGCATACCAATCGTACCGCCGGTATAGGCAACGTAAATCGATTTCTTCTGCATGGCAATGTTCTTACGAAGTGAAGTCTCTTATATTGCCGGAGGCGGTTGCGCCTTATCCGGCCTACAAATTACGCGAAACTCGTAGGCCGGATAAGACGCGATAGCATCGCCATCCGGCAATGGCAATTTAGCGCACGTTCGCGCAGGTCAGGCAGAACGCATAACGGTTTTGCGGATCGTTAAAGGCAGCCAGCTTATCACTCTCTGCTTTTACCGCGCTGGCGGCTGTCGCCAGCGGCGCCGGGAGCATCGCCTGAATGGCTTCCGGCAGCATCGCGCGCACGGAGCCGGACATGCTGTCCATGATTCTGTCGAAGAATGTCGGTTCATCCTGATAATACTCAAGATGCCATTGCTTCAGTTTAGCCAGCTCTGCGGCTTTGGCGATGGCGTCGTCAAAGTCACCCAGACTGTCTACCAGACCATTCGCTTTTGCATCCTGGCCGGTCCAGACATGCCCCTGCGCGATTTTATCAATCTGCGCCGGGGGGCTCTTACGCGCATCGGCAACCAGCGTGATAAAGCGTTTGTAGCCATTCTCAATGCTGAGCTGCATCATCTGCTGCACTTCAGGCGGCAGCGATTTGGTGACAGAAACGTCCGCCAGCGGCGAGGTGGCAACGCCATCGGTATGCACGCCGATCGAATCCAGGCTGTTCTCAACGGTGTTGATAACGCCAAAAATGCCGATTGAGCCTGTCAGGGTGCTCGGGTTCGCCACAATGTAGCTTGCCGGGGTGGAGATCCAGTAACCGCCGGATGCCGCCATTCCGCCCATCGACACCACAACCGGCTTGCCTGCGGCTTTCGCAGCGGCCAGTTCGGCGCGAATGACTTCAGAGGCGCTGACGCTGCCGCCGGGGCTGTTTACGCGCAGCACAATCGCTTTCACTTTCGGGTCCAGGCGCGCATCGCGGATTTGCGACGCTGTCGTGTCGCCGCCGACGTTACCCGGTGTTTCTTCACCGTCCATAATCGCGCCATTGGCGAACACAACGCCAATACCGTCGCCGGTATCGGCAGGCGTTTTCAGCGAATAATCGTAATAGCTGATGGCCCGATAGTTGTTTTCTGCTTTGCTCCAGCCAAACTGTTTGGTCAGCGCTTTTTCCACTTCGGCGTTAGACGCCAGCGCATCCACCAGTTTGTTGTCGAGCGCGTATTTCGCGGTATCGCCATCCACTTTGCTCAGCCCGTCGAGCATAGCCTGCGCGCCAGGGAAGACCTGCTGCGCGGGGATCTGACGGTTCGCCGCAACGGTGTTCAGGTAGTTTTGCCACAGCTCGCCAATCCAGCGGCTGTCCGCTTCGCGCGCGGCAGGCGACATATCATCGCGGATAAACGGTTCCACGGCGGATTTATAAGTGCCGACGCGGAAGACGTGCGTGGAGACTTTCAGCTTATCCAGCAAGGATTTGTAATACAGGCCGTTGGTTGCGAAGCCGTGCAGATCGACCGTACCCTGCGGAGAAAGCCAGATTTTATTGGCGAAGCTCGCCAGGTAATATTGCCCCTGACTGTAGCTGTCGCCTACGGCAAAGACCGGCTTGCCGCTATCGCGAAATTCGCGCAGCGCTTTCCCGATGTACTGCATGGAAGGCTGATCGGCGCCCGCGAAGTTTTTCAGATCCATCACGATGCCGGTGATATTGCGATCGTCTTTCGCCTGACGAATGGTGTTGACGATATCAAACAGTGAGTTTTCTTGCAGGCGGTCAGAGCTGGCGCCAAACAGCTGTCGGCCAATGACGCCCAGGCGGTTGGTGCTGGACGGTTTATCGACGATCACGCCGGAAATATCCAACAGCAGCGCGCCGCGTGCAGTTTGTTGGCTGGTGTTGCCATCACTAAGCTGCATCCAGATACCGACGCCCACCAGAACCAGAAAGATGAAGAACAGGTTGAGCACCAGTTCCCGGACGAAATTCAGCAGTCGCCATGTCCACTTAAAAAATCCGGCAATAAATCGCCACAGGGTTCGCATGTATTCTCCCTACCAGATTAACATTCCGCTATCTCCGTCATACTCAGAGAGAAAGCGTATAAGATGTGGGTATCGTAATGACCAGGCAGGCACTTGTCAGCAGGAATCACTGCCTGTGCTGTAACTAAATCCCCTCTCGTGTTAATTTTGTGAATAAATATCATTGCTGGAGTTAACCAAATGGACGCACTCGAATTACTTGTAAACCGTCGTAGCGCCTCTCGTCTGGCCGAACCCGCGCCTGCGGGTGAACAGTTACAAAATATTCTGCGCGCGGGCATGCGCGTACCCGATCACAAATCCCTGCAACCCTGGCGTTTTTTTGTGATTGAAGGTGAGGGGCGTGAGCGCTTCAGCGCTGTTCTGGAGCAGGGCGCCATTGCGGCGGAAGGCGATGAGAAAGCGATAGAGAAAGCGCGCACCGCGCCATTTCGCGCGCCGCTGATCATCACGGTGGTGGCGAAATGCGAGGAGAACCACAAAGTGCCGCTGTGGGAGCAGGAGATGTCAGCAGGATGTGCGGTTATGGCGATGCAGATGGCGGCGATTGCGCAAGGCTTCAACGGCATCTGGCGCAGCGGCGCGTTAACCGAAAGCCCGGTGGTTCGCGAGGCGTTCGGCTGTCGCGCACAGGATAAAATTGTGGGCTTCCTCTATCTGGGCACGCCGCAGCTGAAAGCGTCAACGACCATCAGCGTACCGGACCCGACGCCTTTCGTGACGTATTTCTAAGCGTCATAGCCCCGGCAGGCGGCTTTTTCGGTGAGCGCCTGCCGATTATTCGGCAAAACTGTCTGGATTATGAGCAAAGACGCCGGAATTCAGACACTCTCTCTTACCACGTCATGGAATGAGCGCTACCATAGCCCGATTGCAATGACAGGAGATGTCCATGAGCGAGCACGCTATTCGTTTAACGCAATACAGCCACGGAGCCGGTTGCGGTTGTAAAATTTCCCCTAAAGTGTTGGAAACCATCCTGCACAGCGAGCAGGCGAAGTTTGTCGACCCGAACCTGCTTGTGGGCAATGAAACCCGCGATGACGCGGCGGTATACGACCTGGGTAATGGCACCAGTATCATCAGCACCACCGACTTCTTTATGCCGATTGTCGATAATCCGTTTGATTTTGGCCGTATTGCGGCGACCAACGCCATCAGCGATATCTTCGCGATGGGCGGCAAACCGATTATGGCGATCGCCATTCTGGGCTGGCCCATCAACAAACTGTCGCCGGAAATTGCCCGGGAAGTCACCGAAGGCGGGCGTTTTGCCTGTCGTCAGGCGGGTATTGCGCTGGCGGGCGGGCACTCTATCGACGCGCCTGAACCCATCTTCGGTCTGGCTGTCACCGGCGTGGTGCCGACCGAGCGCGTGAAGAAAAACAGCACCGCGCAGGCCGGATGCAAACTGTTCCTCACCAAGCCGCTGGGCATTGGCGTGTTGACCACCGCCGAGAAAAAATCACTGCTCAAGCCGGAACATCAGGGGCTGGCGACAGAAGTGATGTGCCGGATGAACATTGCGGGGGCGTCATTTGCCCATATCGACGGCGTGAAAGCAATGACCGACGTGACCGGTTTTGGTCTGCTGGGGCACCTTAGCGAAATGTGCCAGGGCGCAGGCGTGCAGGCGCGGATCTGCTATCAGGACATTCCAAAACTGCCGGGCGTCGAAGAGTACATTAAACTTGGCGCAGTGCCGGGGGGGACGGAACGTAATTTCGCCAGCTACGGCCATCTGATGGGCGACATGCCGCGCGAGGTGCGTGACCTGCTGTGCGATCCGCAAACGTCTGGCGGTCTGCTGCTGGCGGTGACGCCGGAAGCGGTAGAGGAAGTGAAAGTCACCGCGGCGGAGTTTGGTATTGAACTGACGGCGATTGGTGAACTGGTTGACGCCCGTGGCGGTCGCGCCATGGTAGAGATCCGTTAATTCGATGCGGTTGTTTATTGCCGAAAAGCCGAGTCTGGGCCGCGCCATTGCGGATGTGCTGCCAAAGCCGCACCGCAAAGGCGACGGCTTTATCGAATGCGGGAATGGACAGGTGGTCACCTGGTGCATCGGCCATCTGCTTGAACAGGCGCAGCCGGACGCGTATGACGGTCGTTATGCGCGCTGGAATCTGGCCGATCTGCCGATTGTGCCGGAAAAGTGGCAGCTCCAGCCGCGTCCTTCCGTGATGAAGCAGCTCAATGTCATTAAGCGCTTTTTACATGACGCAAGCGAAGTGATTCACGCGGGAGACCCGGATCGCGAAGGGCAACTGCTGGTGGACGAGGTGCTGGATTATCTGCAACTGTCCCCGGAAAAACGCCAGCAGGTGCAGCGTTGCCTGATCAACGATCTTAACCCGCAGGCGGTGGAGCGTGCGATTTCCCGGCTGCGCGCCAACAGCGAATTTGTGCCGCTGTGCGTCTCCGCGCTGGCGCGTGCACGCGCCGACTGGCTGTACGGCATTAACATGACCCGCGCGTATACCCTTCTCGGGCGCAACGCGGGCTACCAGGGCGTGCTCTCGGTAGGGCGTGTTCAGACACCGGTTCTCGGGCTGGTGGTTCGCCGCGATGAAGAGATCGAGAACTTCGTCGCCAAAGATTTCTTTGAAGTGAAAGCGCATATCGTCACGCCAGCTGAGGAGCGGTTTACCGCCATCTGGCAACCCAGTGAAGCGTGCGAACCGTATCAGGATGAAGAGGGGCGTTTGCTGCATCGTCCGCTGGCGGAGCATGTGGTGAATCGTATTAACGGTCAGCCCGCGATCGTCACCAGCTATAACGATAAACGGGAATCAGAATCTGCCCCGTTGCCGTTTTCGCTGTCTGCGTTGCAGATTGAAGCGGCAAAACGCTTTGGCCTGAGTGCGCAGAACGTGCTTGATATCTGCCAGAAGTTGTACGAAACCCACAAATTAATTACCTATCCGCGTTCCGACTGCCGCTATCTGCCGGAAGAACATTTTGCCGGACGCCATGCGGTGATGAACGCCATTGGCGTACATGCCGCGGATTTGTTGCCGCAGCCGGTGGTTGACCCGGACACGCGAAACCGCTGCTGGGATGATAAAAAAGTTGACGCTCACCACGCGATCATCCCGACTGCGCGCAGTTCATCAATTTTCCTCAGCGACAATGAAGCGAAGGTGTACAACCTGATCGCACGCCAGTACCTGATGCAATTCTGCCCGGACGCGGTATTTCGCAAATGCGTCATTGAACTGGAGATTGCGAAGGGGAAATTCGTCGCCAAAGCGCGTTTTCTGGCGGAGGCCGGATGGCGAACGCTGTTGGGCAATAAAGAGCGTGACGAAGAGAACGACGGTACGCCGTTACCGGTGGTGGCGAAAGACGACGAACTGCTGTGCGAAAAGGGCGAGGTCGTTGAGCGTCAGACCCAGCCGCCACGCCATTTTACCGATGCTACGCTGCTGTCCGCCATGACCGGGATTGCCCGTTTCGTGCAGGATAAAGATCTGAAAAAGATCCTGCGAGCGACTGACGGACTGGGAACCGAAGCGACGCGCGCGGGCATTATCGAACTGCTATTCAGGCGCGGATTCCTGACCAAGAAAGGGCGTTACATTCATTCAACGGATGCCGGGAAAGCCCTGATTCACTCGTTACCGGAGATGGCTGCCCGACCGGATATGACGGCGCACTGGGAGTCTGTCCTGACGCAAATCAGTGAAAAGCAGTGCCGCTATCAGGATTTTATGCAGCCGCTGGTCGGCACGCTTTTTCAGTTGATCGATCAGGCTAAACGCACGCCGGTACGTCAGTTCCGGGGCATTGTCGCGCCAGGCGGTGGCGGCGAGAAGAAAAAGAGCGCGCCCCGTAAGCGAGCGGCGAAAAAAAGCCCGCCGTCAGAAGAGGCGAGCGTATAACGCACAGGCCGGATAAGGCACTTACGCCGCCATCCGGCAATGCCTGATGGCGCTGCGCTTATCAGGCCTACAACGCTTATCAGGCCTGCATGCCACGGAAAATCAAATCACACCCTGCGCCAGCATCGCGTCGGCCACTTTGACGAAGCCTGCGATGTTCGCCCCGCGAACATAGTTGGTATGTTTGTTTTCGCCGCCGTATTCCACGCAGGCATGATGAATATCCAGCATGATGTGGTGCAGACGCGCATCCACTTTCTCGGCTTTCCAGCTCATTCGCGCGGCGTTCTGCGCCATCTCCAGACCGGAGGTCGCCACGCCGCCAGCGTTGGCCGCTTTACCCGGCGCGAACAGCACGCCAGCTTCGAGGAACAGATCGGTGGCTTCAATGGTGGTTGGCATATTGGCGCCTTCCGCCACTGCTTTCACGCCGTTGGCGATTAGCACGCGCGCGGCGTCCACGTCGAGTTCGTTCTGCGTTGCGCACGGCAGGGCGATATCAACCGGCACTGACCACGGCTGTTTGCCTTCCATATAGGGCAGGCCAAACTCGCGGGCGTAATCCGCCACGCGACCGTCACGGCTGGCTTTGATTTCGCACAGGCGCGCCAGTTTTTCTTCGGTGAAGCCGCTCTCATCAACGACGGTGCCGCTGGAGTCCGAAGCCGTCACCACACGAGCGCCGAACGCCATTGCTTTCTCGATAGCGTACTGCGCCACGTTGCCGGAACCGGACACCGCCACACGCATACCCTCAAAACCCAGACCGTGGCGTTTGAGCATCGCTTCGGTAAAGTACACCAGGCCATAACCGGTGGCTTCCGGGCGAATCAGGCTACCGCCAAACGAGAGGCCTTTCCCGGTGAACACGCAGGCGCTGTTGTTGGAGAGCTTACGCATCATGCCGGCCATAAAGCCCACTTCACGTCCGCCCACGCCGATATCGCCAGCAGGTACGTCAGTGTCTGGCCCTAAATGGCGATAGAGTTCTGTCATCAGCGCCTGACAGAAACGCATCACTTCGCCTTCGCTCTTGCCTTTAGGATCGAAATCGCTGCCGCCTTTACCGCCGCCCATCGGCAGCGTGGTCAGCGCATTTTTAAACGTCTGCTCGAAGCCGAGGAATTTCAGTATTGAGAGGTTAACGGAAGGATGAAAACGCATCCCGCCCTTATACGGGCCGATGGCGGAATTAAACTGTACGCGCCAGGCACGGTTAACCTGCACCTGGTTACGATCGTCCACCCACACCACGCGGAACTGGATCACGCGTTCTGGCTCAACCAAACGTTCCAGCAATGACATCTGACGATAACGAGGATTTTGCTCAAGGAAAGGCCACAGCGTGGTCATTACTTCACGAACGGCCTGCGCGAACTCGGTCTGATTGGGGTCACGCTGTTGAACATGGTTTAGAAACGACTCCAGAGAACATGTCTGATCCATAGATATAAGAACCTCTTATGTATTGATATGGTTATATTTATAATGTTGTGTTTCGTGTTTATGCAGTTTTTGACTATACCACCAGCTGTGTGACGGTAAGCAAGAAAAAAAAATGGCGTGCCAGGGAAATTAATAACGGCGCGCGCGTCATAATAAAAAGCGATGGATGGAGTGGCTAAAGTTTCAGTCGCTTACGACCGTTATACTGAAGGTAGGCTTCATAACAAGGAAACGCTATGCATCGTTTATTTATCGCGGCAGCAGCGGCGATGGTCTCTTTTGCCGCGCTGGCGAATCAGCATTATCGCCCGGATGTGGAGGTTAACGTCCCGCCCGAAGTGTTCAGCTCCAGCGGGCAGCGTGCGCAGCCCTGCAATCAGTGCTGCGTCTACCAGGATCAAAACTATTCGGAAGGGGCGGTGATTAAAGCCGAAGGCGTGCTGCTGCAATGCCAGCGCGACGAAAAAACGCTCAGTACGAATCCGTTGGTCTGGCGTCGCGTAAAGCCATAAACGCCTCTAACAGCGGAATGTCCGCAGGCGCAAGCGGGTAACGCAGCGCCTCTTTTGGCGAACACCAGATCATGTTCTGGTGATAATGCGCGGTGACGGCGCCGGTAAACGCCGGGACGTGCCAGGCGTGCAGATGGATCAGCCGGCCAGAGACTTCGCGCTGATGGCTGGCGATATAGCGCCCGACAACCGCTTCAATACCCAACTCTTCACGCAGTTCGCGAATCAACGCCTGAGGTTGCGTCTCACTGGACTCCACTTTGCCTCCGGCAAACTCCCACATACCCGGCTGATCGGCGTGTTCCGGGCGTTGAGCCAGCAATATTTTGTCGTCACGCTCAATGATTGCGGCGACGACATCAATGGTTTTCATCATATTCATCAAGATTCAACAACGGAAAGTGACATACTATCCTTATCTTTGCGTGACCTAAAGTCTTCAGGAGCAAGCGTTGAACGATCCACAACCCTGGGTTAGCCCATTGACCCATATCCCTTCCAGTCTGAAACCTCTCGTCGCTACGCAGAAAAAACATTACGGCGACGTTCTGCACCCCACGCGCTGGTGGGGGCGAATGCCGTTTCTGTTCTGGCTGGTGGCGCTGTTTGTCGGGTTTCTGGAACGTAAGCGCGCGCGGGTAACGCCGGTGATGCGCGCGTTGTTGATGACGCGCGTTTCGCAGGTGTGCCATTGCGCCTTCTGTGTGGATGCCAACAGTTTACGTCTGGCCGAACGGTGTGGGGCGCTGGATAAAGTACAGGCCGTTGCCGGGTGGCAATCGTCCACGCTATTCAGCGAGGAGGAGCGTGTCGCACTGGCTTATGCCGAGGCCGTGACCGCCACGCCGCCGCAGGTTGATGAGGCGCTCAAGGCGATGATGAAACGCTATTTTACTGACGACGCGATTACCGAAATGACGGCGCTGATCGCCTTTCAGAACCTGTCGGCGCGTTTTAATGCCGCGCTGGATATTCCTTCGCAAGGGCTGTGTGACGCATTGAAAGGGGCGCCACATGTTTGATCGGCATCTGCACCCACGGGTTAAACCGCTCCTGCACCGCGGTGCTGCGTATCTCGATAAACCGGCGATCACCCCGGACGGCCTGACGCTGTTCGGATTTGCCATTGGTGTGCTGGCGCTGCCGTTTCTGGCGCTGGGCTGGTATCTGGCCGCGCTGGCGGCCATTGTGCTGAATCGCCTGTTCGACGGGCTGGATGGCGCGCTGGCGCGGCGCAGAGGGTTAACCGATGCGGGGGGATTTCTTGATATCACCCTCGACTTTCTGTTTTACGCGCTGGTTCCGTTTGGCTTTATTCTGGCCGCACCGGAACAAAACGCGCTGGCAGGGGGCTGGCTGCTGTTTGCGTTTATCGGTACGGGCAGCAGTTTTCTGGCGTTTGCGGCGCTGGCGGCGAAGCATCAGATTGATAATCCGGGCTATGCGCACAAATCGTTTTACTATCTGGGCGGGTTGACCGAAGGCGCCGAGACAATATTGCTTTTTGTTCTGAGCTGCCTGTTTCCGCGCTATTTTCCCGTTCTGGCGTGGGTATTTGGCGCGTTTTGCTGGATGACCACCCTGACAAGGGTCTGGAGTGGCTACCTGACGCTGAAGGTTATCCGGCCTGGAAAAAGATCCTCCCTGTAGGCCTGATAAGCGTAGCGCCATCAGGCATCAGTATGGCACGGCGCTTTCCCGTAGGCCTGATAAGCGCAGCGCCATCAGGCGCATTACGACTACTTACTGCTGTCCGGGCCGCGCTCGCCGGTGGACACCGGATTTTTCGGATCGCTGCTCCATTCGTACCAACCGCCGTCATACACGGCGACGTTTTTCCAGCCCATCGCCCGCGCGTACATAAACGTTTCGGAGGCGCGCCAGCCGGTGCCGCAATAGAAGGCAACGTGCTGATCCGGCAGGATATCCCACTGCTTCCACATGGCGGCGATATCCTCTGCGCTGCGCATGGTGCCGTCCGGGTTATGGAAATCCTCCATATGCGTGGAGTCGCTGCCCGCATGTCCCCAACGCGCGCCGGCAATTTCGCCTTTTGGCTTGATATAGCTGTATCCGCTGGTGGTGCCGATAAATTCCGGCCAGGAACGGATACTGACCAGCGATGCGTCTTGACGGTGCAGCAGGGCGCGGGCCTGTTCCATATCCAGCATTAACTGCGGCTGCGCTGGGATCGCCACGCCAAAGTCGGGTTCCGGCTTCACGTCAGCGGGCATGCCGCGTTCAACCGGCAGGCCCGCATCGGACCAGGTTTGCCAGCCGCCGTCGAGCAGACGAACGTCCTTCACGCCCGCATAGAGCATAATCTGCGCAACGCGCGCCGCAGCGTATACGTCGCGGCCATACAGAATAACCGTCGTGTCATGGCGAATACCGTGTTTCGCCAGCATCGCTTTCAACTGCGCGTCAGAGACTTTATTCCACAGCGGTTCGCTTTCCACCTCATTGGTGTCGATGTATCCGGCGCCGGGAATGTGGCTGAGTAGATAATATTTCGGCGCGCCCCAGCCTGCTTCAATCACCTTCCAGTCTCCCGCTGGTTTAGCCGTAACCGGCTGGTTTTGTTGAAGGGCATGCAACCACTGTGGGTATGCTAATTGCTCGAAGTGAGGGAGCTTTTGCAGTCGGGAAGGATCGGTCAGCGCATCGCTCAGCGTAGCAATCTGGCTGAAGCCTGTCTTCTGTAAACGTGATTTCACCGCCTGTACGCCACTGTCATTGCCATACAGCGCCAGCGGGGCGTCTTTCCTGAGCTGATGCCGTTGCAGCCAGGCGGCGAGCTGCTCGTCGCTCATTTTATCGAGCCAGGAGGCTGACAGATTCAGTGCGGAAGGTTCGTGACCGGAAGGGCCATTAAGGGTTTGCGGCCAGCCGTTGTAGAAAGCGCTCTGGCGCGTATCAATTGCGGCGCCCTGTTTTTGCTGTAGCTGGCTGAAGGTAAGCGACTGCGCCATATCAGCAGCCCAGGAGGAAGCGCAGGCGAGTCCTGAAGCCAGTGCCAGCGCGGTTATTTGAGAAACACGTTTCATCGAATAGCCCGACGTTAAAATAAGAGGGCGCCATTCTCTGCTGGCTGGCAGGGAAAAACTTTGCGTTAACGCAGTTTGTCGGCATATTCACGCCCACGCCTCCATCTGGAGCACCGTGCCGCCGGGAGGGACATCCTGGATATCGTGCGTCACCTGTACCACCGGAATATTTTGTTGCCGTACTTCGGCAAAGACCCACCGGCGGAAGGTGTCGCGGCGCCCGGCGTCCAGTCGGCTGAACGGCTCATCCAGCAGTAATGCCTGCGGTTGCGCCAGCAGCGCGCGAAGCAGGGCCACCCTGGCGCGCTGGCCGCCGGACAATGACGCCGGATCGCGGCGGCTGAACCCGTCCAGCCCGGCGCGCTCAAGAGCATGCCGCACTTCCGTTTGTCTGGCCGCCCCTTTTATTGCGGCAGGCAGCGCCAGCAGTAGGTTCTGCCCGACGCTGAAATGGTCAAACAGCAGGGCATCCTGAAACAAAATACCGATTTGACGTTGCGCGGTGGGGAGCGTATCGATGCGTCGTTCGTTGAGCCAAAGCTCGCCGGAGGCCTGAAACTGAGACGGCAGTACGCCGACCATCCACGAAAACAGCGAAGACTTTCCGCTACCGGAAGGCCCCATTAACGTGACAATGTCACCTTTTTTGACCTGAAAGGCGACCTGATTCAATAAGCGATGATTGCCCAGGCGCAGCGTGAGATGTTGAACGATGAGCATTAGCGGAGTCCTTGACGATAGTGGCCAATGACGCGTGAACATAGCGCCGTCAGCACGAAAACCAGCAGGGGTAACAGCAGTTGCCATAGCGCCTGCGACGCAAGAATTGTGGTACTGCCGCCGCTGCTGAGCGCCACGGCTTCTGTGGTGAGCGTAGGATAGCGTCCGGCGCCCAGCCAGAGTGTCGGCATATATTGGGCGATGCTGACGGAAAAGCCTACCGCGAAGGCAAACAATGCGGGGCGCAGTAAAAGTGGGCACTTGATGCGCCAGAAGATACGAACCCGCGTCCAGCCCAGCGTTTGCGCGATCAGCACCAGCCGTGGGTCAATGCGCTGCCAGGCGGGTTTGAGGACGAATAACATCCACGGGATAACCCATAGCAGGTGCCCCCAGATAACGGTAGCGTACTGGCCGTCTTGCCCGGTGAGCAGCGCCAGGGTGTATTGCCCGGCGACCAACGGCAGCGCAGGCAGCAATATTGGCAGCCAGACCCAGCGGTGCCCGGTTTGCGGCCCCCATTCCAGCCATAAGAACAGCGTCATCAACCCCAGCACGGCGGACGCCAGCCCCATTTGCAGGCTGTTCACCAGCGCTTCGCGGTTCACCGACGCGGGTTCAGCCATACAAGCCAGCAGCGCCACGCATAGTATGCCGCTTAACGGCAGCGTTAGCGCCAACGTTTTTCCGCTTCTGCCTGATAAGCGCTGGCGGCGAAGACCGTTGATGGCAGGAAGGGTACGTTGCCATCCCCGCCAGATGAGATAGCCGAACAGAGCAAAAAGCATAAGCAACGCCACGAGCAGTAAACTGGCGAGAGCGCCTTTGGCCTGTTGGTCGGCGTCGCCCTGGCTCAGCCATTGCCAGCTTAACACTGCCAGCGTAGGTGGATTGCCCGGCCCCAGAATCATCGCGACATCCACTGCCGATAATGACCAGGCGACAATCGCCAGCATCACCGCGCCTAATCCTGGCGCAACGGCGGGTAACAGCAGCCAGCTCAGGCATTGCAGACGGCTGTAGCCCAGGGTATCCAGCACGATGACCTGCTGCGAAAGCTGTTTTTCACTTAATAATGCCGACAGGACCCAGAGCAGAAAGGCGCTCTCTTTGACGGCCAGCGTGAGCCCAAGCCCGATGCCATAGCGATCCATCTGCGGCGTGAGCGAGGGGAAAAGGCGATAAAGCATCCCGCCTTCGGCAAAAAGCAGCAGGGCGCTGGCGGCAAAGGCCACATGAGGAATGGCCAGTAGCCAGGGGAGGCGGGCGCAAAGACGCGCCCATTTTGCGCCAGGCCACAACGCGACGACGATCGTCAGCGCAATAGCCAGCGCGCCGGTTGCCGCCAGGGTGACGGAGACCAGCGTTGCCCGCAGCGCCTGCGGAAGCTGTGGATCGCTAAACAGCGCCAGCCAGTGCGTAGCGGAGAACGCGGGCGTGATAAGCGTGAATGCGGCAGGAACCAGCGGCAACCAGATGACCGCCATCACGCCCCAGACCAGCAGGGTTACTGCGTACCGTAGCGGCGTAGCCATGCCTGTTCCAGCGCGTTCACCCATGCGGAATGCGGTTCCGCCAGCGTAGGCGGCAACCCGTCAGGAATGCGCGACCGTAACGCTTCCCGCTGCCCGGCGGGCAGCTTATGCGGGTCAAGCACGGAAGGATCGCCCCAGAACGCCGGATCGGCTTTGCGCAACTGCGCATCGGGGGAAAGCAGGAAATTGGCAACCACCTTTGCGCCTGCGCTGGCGCGGGCGTTCGCCGGGATCGTGACAAAATGCACGTTGCCAATCATGCCTTGTGAAAAACCGAAACTGTAGCTGGTTTTGGGCAGTTCGCCGCTGGCGATCTTTTGCTGCGCATGAGCGGGATTAAACGTCAGAGACAGGCGCAGCGAACCGGCTTGCAGCAGCGCGTCCATCCGGGCGGGAGAGGGAGGGAAGTCTTTTCCCTTCCGCCACAGGCTGGGATGCAGCGCATCAAGATATGCCCATAGCGGCGCGGTGACGGAATTGAACGTCGCGTCATCCGGCGCGACCTTGAGCGCATCCGGTTGAGGGGTTAACGCCAGTAACAGCTGTTCCAGAAACGCCGTCCCGGTAAAATCCGGCGGCCGTGGGTAGGTGACAGTACCGGGATGGGCTTTCGCAAAAGCGAGTAGCGCCTGCGGGCTTTGCGGCGGCTGCGGCGTAATATCCCGGTTAGCAATGAAGGTTAACTGCGCGCCGCCCCAGGGTGACTCCGCCCCTTGCGTCGGCATGGAAAAATCCTCGCGTACCGGTTTGCGCGTATCGACATAGCGCCAGTTTGGCAGCGTTTCCGCCCAGTGGGTTTGCAGCAGTCCGGCTTCTTTCAGCGTGCGGAAGTTTTCGCCATTTACCCACAGCAGATCGACGGAACCATCGGTTTTACGCCCGGCGGCGGACTCAGTCTGAATGCGTTTCACGGCATCGGCGGCATCCGCAAGCCGGACAATCCTGAGGTTAATGGCGTAATGCGTTTTCATCTCGCCGCTGACCCAGTCGAGATACTGATTAACGGCATTGTCGCCGCCCCAGGCGTTAAACCAGACGGTCTGGCCTTTGGCTTCATCTTTCACCGCCTGCCAGTTTTCGACGGCTTGCACATGGCCCGTCAACAGCAGACCCGCCAGTAATAGAGTACGACGCATGATCGCTCCTGAAATTAGGATCGTAAAAAACGCTTAACCAGCCAACGGGAGGCCAGTGGTAACAGCCCCAGCAGGGCAAAGGCCGCCAGCATACCGGGGGAAATGATGTCGCGTATTGATGTCAACTGGCTGAGCTGGCGTCCGGCGTTGAGATAAATCACCGTTGCCGGAAACATGCCCGCCTGACTGATCCACCAGTATTGACGTACGCGGATTGACGTCAACCCGGCGAGTAAATTAACGAGAACAAAGGGAAACAGCGGCATTACGCGTAGCGCAAACAGATAAAAGGCGCCGTCGCGCGCCATACCATGATTTACGGTTTGCATCTGGCGTGCGAACCGGCGGGAGATCCACTCCCGCAGCAGGTAGCGGCTGGCCAGCATGGCGAGCGTAGCGCCGAGGGTTGACGCGAAGGAGACCAGCAGCGTTCCTTGCCAGAGTCCGAATAGCGCGCCGCCGAGCAGCGTCAGCAGCGCAGCGCCGGGAATCGATAAGGCCGCCACCAGCGTATAGACCAGAAAATAGAGACCGGCGCTCAGGAATGGCGACTGTTGCTGCCAGGCCGCCAGCATCGTGTGATAGCGTTTCAGGGTATCAAGGGAGAGAAAACCGGGGGGCAAAGCCCACACCACCCCGGCGATACAGATGATTAAAAAACCTGAGAGCAGTCGTTTTTTCGCGTTCACCTGCGTTTATCAGACCCGGAATTTTGCCCAGACGGGCGCATGGTCGGACGGTTTTTCCATGCTGCGGATTTCATAGTCAATGCCGGTTTCAACGCAGTGTTCGGCCAGCGGATTGCTCGCCAGCAGCAGGTCGATGCGCAGCCCCCGGTTGTCGTCGAAACCTTTTGAGCGGTAATCAAACCATGAAAATTTATCGACCGTTTCCGGGTGCGCGTGACGGAAGGTATCCACCAGCCCCCAGTTAATCAGGCGATCCATCCACTCGCGCTCTTCCGGCAGGAAGGAGCACTTACCGGTACGCAGCCAGCGTTTGCGGTTCTCTTCGCCAATGCCGATATCCAGATCGGTTGGGCTGATATTCATATCCCCCATGATCAGCACCGGATTGTCGCGTTTCAGTTCGTTGTCCAGGTAGTTTTGCAGGTTCTGATAAAACTGCGCTTTTGCCGGAAATTTCAGCGGGTGGTCACGGCTTTCGCCCTGCGGGAAATAGCCGTTAATGACGGTGATACTGCCCAGCGGTGACGGGATCTCCGCCATGATGATACGGCGCTGCGCCTCTTCGCCGTCGTCGGGAAAACCACGGCGCACAGAAACAGGCGTCTCTTTGGTCAGTAGCGCGACGCCGTAATGGCCTTTCTGTCCGTGATAGAAGACGTTATAGCCGAGCTTTGCTACCTCTTCGAGAGGAAACATATCGTCGTGAACTTTTGTCTCCTGCAAGCCGATCACGTCAGGCTGGTGCTTGTCGACAATGGCTGACAGTTGATGAGGACGGGCGCGCAGGCCGTTGATATTAAAAGAGACAAATTTCATAGTCGCTGCCACTTTGCAAGGTGAATAGTGCAAGGATGGTAGCAGAAATTAGACGGGCTGACTGCCACTTGTCGCGGGAATCAAACGATAACTGCCAATGGCCTTAACGATGGAGCAAAAACTGCACTGTTTCAGGGCGGAGTGCGTCATAACGATGCAATAATTTCCGATAAATTTCGTCTACGATCACAATTCCAGAATTATATTTGGCAACTGAATAATATTTCGATTTTTCCTCTTATTTGTTCTTTTCTTCGCAAATATATTCACTTTTTATGCAGTAATAGTGAATGCCGTCGGGTTGTAACCCGTTGATTTTTCGTTTCCAAAACCGGTTTATGCATTTTTTCCTCTGGCTGGCACGAACAGTGCAATCTACATTTACAGCGCAAACACTCATTTTATTAACATATAAATAACTTTTTATTTACCGGAAGAGGTCGCTATGTCTCTGTCAATTACGCGTGAAAATTTTGATGAATGGATGATGCCGGTCTATGCCCCGGCACCTTTTATTCCGGTTCGTGGAGAAGGCTCACGCCTGTGGGATCAGCAGGGGAAAGAGTATATCGACTTCGCCGGGGGAATTGCGGTGAATGCGCTCGGCCATGCGCACCCGGCTTTACGCGAGGCGTTGAATGAGCAGGCGAGCAAATTCTGGCATACCGGAAATGGCTACACCAACGAGCCGGTGCTGCGACTGGCGAAAATGCTGATTGACGCCACCTTTGCTGAACGCGTCTTCTTCTGTAACTCCGGCGCGGAGGCCAACGAAGCGGCGCTGAAACTGGCGCGTAAGTATGCGCACGATCGTTTTGGCACGCATAAAAGCGGGATTGTGGCATTCAAAAATGCCTTTCATGGCCGCACGCTGTTTACCGTCAGCGCAGGCGGGCAGCCCGCGTATTCACAGGATTTCGCTCCGCTGCCGCCGGATATCCGCCATGCCGTGTATAACGATCTCAACGCGGCCAGCGAACTGATTGATGACACGACATGCGCGGTGATCGTGGAGCCCATGCAGGGCGAAGGGGGCGTGCTTCCGGCCACGAAAGCATTCTTACAGGGGCTGCGTGAATTGTGCGACCGACACAATGCCTTGCTGATTTTTGATGAAGTACAAACGGGGGTTGGGCGTACCGGCGAGCTGTATGCCTACATGCATTATGGCGTCACCCCCGATCTGCTCACCACTGCGAAAGCGCTGGGCGGCGGTTTCCCCATCGGGGCGCTGTTGGCCACTGAAAAATGCGCCTGCGTGATGACGGTAGGCACTCACGGAACCACCTACGGCGGCAACCCGCTGGCTTCTGCGGTGGCGGGAAAGCTGCTGGAAATCGTCAATACGCCGGAAATGCTGAACGGCGTTAAGCAACGCCATGACTGGTTTGTCGAACGCCTGAACGCCATAAATGAACGCTTCGGATTGTTCAGTGAAATTCGTGGACTGGGGCTGCTTATTGGCTGTGTTCTGGAGGCTGAGTTTGCCGGAAAAGCTAAACTTATTTCACAGGAAGCCGCAAAAGCCGGAGTGATGGTGTTGATTGCGGGCGCTAACGTGGTGCGTTTCGCACCTGCGTTAAACGTCAGCAAAGAGGAAGTGGCAACCGGGCTGGATCGCTTTGCGCTGGCCTGTGAACGCATCAAAGCAGGAGGTTCGTCATGATGGTGATCCGCCCCGTCGAACGACGTGATGTCAGTGCGTTGATGCAGCTTGCCAGTAAAACCGGCGGCGGCCTGACCTCTCTGCCAGCAGATGAAGCGACGCTGACGTCGCGTATTGAGCGCGCGCTAAAAACGTGGCGTGGCGAACTGCCGAAAAGCGAACAGGGTTACGTGTTCGTGCTGGAGGACAGCGATACGGGAAGCGTTGCGGGAATTTGTGCGATTGAGGTGGCCGTGGGGTTGAACGATCCCTGGTACAACTATCGCGTTGGCACGCTGGTGCATGCTTCTAAAGAGCTGAATGTCTATAACGCGCTGCCGACGCTGTTCCTCAGTAACGATCACACCGGGAGCAGCGAACTGTGCACGCTGTTCCTCGATCCCGACTGGCGTAAAGAGGGCAACGGCTATTTACTCTCTAAATCACGCTTTATGTTTATGGCGGCGTTTCGCGACAAATTTAATGAAAAGGTTGTGGCGGAAATGCGTGGCGTGATCGACGAACACGGCTACTCGCCGTTCTGGGAAAGCCTGGGAGAACGCTTTTTTTCTATGGAATTCAGCCGGGCAGACTATTTATGCGGCACCGGGCAGAAGGCGTTTATTGCTGAGCTGATGCCGAAGCACCCTATTTACACCCATTTCTTATCGGAAGAAGCGCAGGCGGTGATTGGCGAAGTACATCCGCAAACGGCGCCGGCCAGAACGGTACTGGAGAAAGAAGGTTTCCGCTACCGCAACTATATCGACATTTTCGACGGCGGCCCGACGCTGGAGTGCGACATTGATCGGGTTCGGGCAATCCGTAAAAGCCGCCTGCTGGACGTGGTGGAAGGCCAGCCCGCACCGGGCGAGTTTCCGGCGTGTCTGGTCGCCAATGAAAATTATCATCACTTTCGCGCCATGCTGATTCGTACCGACCCGGATACGCAACGTCTGGTGCTGACTGCGGCGCAACTTGATGCGCTCAAATGCCACGCGGGAGATCGCGTTCGTCTGGTACGTCTTTGCGCTGAGGAGAAAACCGCATGACTTTATGGATAAATGGCGACTGGGTAACTGGTCAGGGGGAGCGCCGGGTCAAAACGAATCCGGTGAATGGCGAAGTGCTCTGGCAGGGCAGCGACGCGGATGCGACACAGGTCGCTGAGGCAGGGCGTGCGGCGCGTGCGGCGTTTCCGGCCTGGGCCAGGCTGCCTTTCGCCGCGCGACAGGCCATCGTGGAAAAATTTGCAGCCTTGCTGGAGGTTCATAAAGCGGAGTTGACGGCAATTATTGCGCGAGAAACCGGGAAGCCTCGCTGGGAAGCGGCGACGGAAGTGACGGCGATGATCAATAAAATCGCTATCTCGGTGAAGGCATACCATGCCCGGACGGGAGAACAACAAAGCGAATTACCGGACGGGGCGGCGACATTGCGCCATCGACCGCATGGCGTGTTGGCGGTGTTTGGCCCATACAATTTTCCCGGCCATTTACCCAACGGCCATATCGTTCCGGCGCTGCTGGCCGGAAATACCCTGATTTTTAAACCGAGCGAGCTAACGCCGTGGACTGGCGAAGCAGTGATGAAACTGTGGCAACAGGCGGGGTTGCCGCCTGGCGTACTCAACCTGGTGCAAGGAGGGCGCGAAACGGGACAGGCGCTCAGCGCGCTGGACGCGCTTGACGGCCTGCTCTTTACCGGCAGCGCGAATACGGGATATCAGTTGCACCGTCAGTTATCCGGGCAACCGGAAAAAATCCTGGCGCTGGAAATGGGAGGGAATAACCCGCTCATCATTGAGAATCCAGAGGACATTGATGCGGCGGTACACCTCACGATTCAGTCGGCGTTTGTCACCGCCGGACAGCGCTGCACCTGCGCCCGCCGTTTGCTGGTGACACGCGGGGAACAGGGCGACGCGTTTCTGGCGCGCCTGCTGGAGGTGAGTCAGCGTTTAACGCCGGGTGAGTGGGATGATGAACCGCAGCCGTTCATCGGCGGGCTGATTTCCGAACCGGCTGCGCGTCATGTGTATGAGGCCTGGCAGCGTCTTGAGGCGATGGGTGGACGAACGCTGCTGGCCCCACGTATGCTGAAAGCGGGAACGTCCTTGTTAACGCCGGGCATTATCGAAATGACCGGCGTGAAGCAGGTCCCGGATGACGAGGTGTTTGGCCCGTTATTGAGCGTCTGGCGCTATGAGCGCTTTGATGAAGCCATTCGTATGGCGAATAACACCCGCTTCGGTTTGTCGTGCGGGCTGGTGTCTCCCGATCGTAAGCAGTTCGACCAGCTACTGCTGGAGGCGCGTGCGGGTATTGTTAACTGGAACAAACCGCTGACCGGAGCGGCCAGCACGGCGCCGTTTGGCGGCGTTGGCGCGTCGGGGAACCATCGCCCCAGCGCCTGGTATGCGGCAGATTATTGCGCCTGGCCGATGGCGAGCCTGGAATCGCCGACGCTTGTACTGCCCGATTCGCTCAGTCCGGGGCTGGACTTCTCTCGCGAGGAACCGGTATGAAAGCGCATGAAGTGAATTTTGACGGTCTGGTGGGGTTAACCCACCACTATGCCGGGCTGTCCTTTGGTAATGAGGCGTCGATACAGCACCGCTTTCAGGTGTCGAATCCCCGCCTGGCGGCGAAGCAGGGCTTACTCAAGATGAAAGCGCTGGCGGATGCGGGATTCCCTCAGGCGGTCATCCCCCCGCACGAGCGGCCGTTTATTCCCGTGCTTCGTCAGCTAGGTTTTAGCGGGCAGGACGAGCAGGTGCTGGAGAAAGTGGCGCGCCAGGCGCCTCACTGGCTCTCCAGCGTCAGCTCCGCTTCGCCGATGTGGGTGGCGAATGCGGCGACGGTATGTCCCTCAGCGGACGCGCTTGACGGCAAAGTGCATCTGACGGTGGCGAACCTGAACAACAAATTTCACCGCGCGCTGGAGGCGCCGACCACGGCGTCTTTGTTGCGGGCCATCTTCCGCGACGCGCAGTTTTTCGCAGTGCACGACGCGCTGCCGCAGGTGGCGCTGCTGGGGGATGAAGGCGCTGCCAACCATAACCGGCTCGGCGGTGATTATGGCGCGCCGGGCATTCAGCTGTTTGTCTATGGGCGTGAAGAGGGCGTCGACACGCGTCCGGTGCGCTATCCGGCGCGGCAAACCCGCGAGGCCAGTGAAGCGGTGGCGCGTCTTAACCAGGTGAATCCGCATCAGGTTATCTTTGCCCAGCAGAACCCAGACGTTATCGATCTCGGCGTATTCCACAACGATGTGATTGCGGTGTCGAACCGCCAGGTGCTGTTTTGCCATGAACAGGCGTTTGCAAAGCAGGGCGAGCTGATGCGCCAGCTCCGGTCGCGCGTGGCGGGATTTATGCCGCTTGAGGTGCCAGCCAGGGAGGTTTCCGTGCAGGATGCCGTCGCCACGTACCTGTTTAATAGTCAGCTTTTAAGCCGCGATGACGGCTCGATGGCGCTGGTTCTGCCGCAGGAGTGCCGGGAACATGCCGGTGTGTGGCGGTATCTTAACGCGTTGCTGGCGGCTGATAACCCCATCAGCGATCTGCGCGTGTTCGACCTGCGCGAAAGTATGGCGAACGGCGGCGGCCCGGCCTGTTTACGCTTGCGCGTGGTATTGACCGAGGATGAGCTGCGGGCGGTGAATCCGGCGGTGATGATGAACGATACCCTGTTCAGCACGCTCAATGACTGGGTGGATCGTTATTATCGCGACCGCCTCACCGCCGCCGATCTGGCCGATCCGCAATTGCTGCGTGAAGGGCGGGAGGCGCTTGATACGCTGACGCAACTGCTTAACCTGGGGTCGGTGTATCCCTTCCAGCAGGAGGGAGCAGGGAATGGATAACTTTCTGGCGCAGACGCTGGCAGGAATATCCCCCGATATTACGCAAGGGGAAACGGAGAGCTTTCACTGGCGCTGGCAGATGCCTGGTGTGCTTGAACTTACGCCTGCCGTTGAGGTTGACTGCGCTCTGGTGCTCTCTGCGGGCATCCACGGCAATGAAACGGCGCCTGTGGAAATGCTGGACGCACTCCTTTCGGCGCTGTTTGAAGGGAAAATCCCCCTGCGCTGGCGATTGCTGGTGATTCTGGGGAATCCTCCGGCGCTGGCCGAGGGGGTACGCTATTGCCATAGCGATATGAACCGTATGTTCGGCGGGCGCTGGCAGATGTTCGAGGAGAACGGGGAAACGCTGCGCGCCCGCGAGCTGGAACAATTGCTGGAGGATTTTTATTCCCGCCGCAAAACGCGGATACGCTGGCATCTTGATCTGCATACTGCGATTCGCGGCTCCCGCCACGTTCGGTTTGGCGTTTTGCCGCAACGGTCGATCCCCTGGGATGAACACTTTTTGTCATGGCTGGGGGCGGCAGGGCTGGAGGCGCTGGTTTTTCATCAAACGCCGGGCGGCACCTTTACGCATTTTAGCTGTGAGCATTTTGGCGCGTTGTCCTGCACGCTGGAGCTGGGCAAAGCGCTGCCGTTTGGGCACAACGATCTGACGCAATTTACCCCCACCGCGCAGGCGCTGGCGACGTTGCTGGCGGGAGAAAAGCTGATGGAAGGGGGAACGAGGCCGGTTCACTATCGCGTGGTGGCGCAAATTACACGCCGCAGCGATGCGTTTGTTCTCTATATGGATAACCAGACGCTGAATTTCACGCCGTTCAAAGAAGGAACGCTACTGGCGCAGGATGGCGATGAGCGGATGATCGTTACCCATGATGTTGAATATGTTCTCTTTCCTAACCCTAATGTGGCCTGTGGTTTACGTGCTGGCCTGATGCTGGAAAAACTCGCGTAATTATTTCCCCCTCAGGCGAACGTCTGAGGGTCTTATTTTTGTGTGCTATCGCGATTTATTACGGATTAATCCTGGTAAACTGCTTTATTAATAGTCACCGGTCAGGTATAGTTCTTCATATTTCCTGCAAAATCATCCGCTTGCAATAAAATATTGCAACTCTCCTCGATTTATTCTTTTTTTCTTCATAATTGACGAAAAATTGTTTTTTACACTTTCATTGTTTTACCGTTGCTCTGACTAATTGACGATTAAGGCGGTAAAGTTTATCTCGTCAACACGGCGCTACGCCGAAAGAATAACTGAAAGGAAGGACATAGATTATGCGTAAATTAACTGCACTGTTTGTTGCCTCTACCCTGGCGCTGGGCGCTGCGAACCTGGCTCACGCGGCTGATACCACTACCGCTGCTCCGGCAGATGCGAAGCCGATGATGCACCACAAAGGCAAATTCGGTCCGCATCATGACATGATGTTCAAAGATTTGAACCTGACCGACGCGCAGAAGCAGCAAATCCGCGACATCATGAAAGGTCAGCGTGACCAGATGAAACGTCCGCCGCTGGAAGAGCGCCGCGCAATGCACGATATCATCGCCAGCGACAGCTTCGATAAGGCGAAAGCCGAAGCGCAGATTGCGAAGATGGAAGAACAGCGCAAAGCCAATATGCTGGCGCACATGGAAACGCAGAATAAGATCTACAACATTCTGACGCCGGAACAGAAAAAACAGTTTAATGCCAATTTTGAGAAGCGTCTGACAGAACGTCCGGCGCCGGAAGGTAAAATGCCAACACCACCTGCTGAGTAATCCCTCAGCGTTACGCTAACGCATTCAAGACCGCCGGTCCTGTTCACAACATCTCTTCTCGATGTGGACAGGATCGGCGGTTTTTCTTTTCTTCTCGTTAAGGTAAATCTTCACTGCTGCCGATAACAACAATGTGCCATATTATGGCGCTGCGTCCTTCTCGGGAGTGATAATGGAATACTTTGATATCCGTAAAATGCCGGTAAACCTCTGGCGCAATGGTGCGGGCGAAACGCGCGAGATTTGTTGTTTTCCTCCGGCGACGCGGGATTTTCACTGGCGCGCCAGTATTGCGTCTATCGCCGGGAACGGGGAGTTTTCCCTTTTTCCAGGGGTTGAGCGCGTTATTACGTTACTGGAAGGCGGAGAGGTGATGCTGGAAGGCGTGAATACGTTTACCCATACCCTCAAGCGACATCAGCCGTTCACGTTTGCAGGCGATAGCGTTGTGAAAGCCACACTGTCGGAAGGGCAAATGTCGATGGATCTCAATATCATGACCCGACGCGATCGCTGTAAGGCGAAGGTCAGGGTTGCCGATCGCACGTTTACGACCTTCGGTTCGCGCGGTGGCGTTGTGTTTGTTATTAGCGGCGCCTGGCAACTGGGAGACAAGCTCCTGACCGCCGATCAGGGCGCCTGCTGGCATGACGGGAAACACACGTTACGGTTGTTGAAGCCAGAAGGACAGCTGTTGTTTAGCGAGATTACGTGGTTGCCGGGTTATACGCCGGACACCGTCCAGTAAATGCAACAGGACAGCGCCCGATGGCGCTTCGCTTATCGGGCCTACGGGAGTTATGCAGCGATGTAGGCCGGATAAGGCGGTACGTTCGCGCCCGATGGCGTTTCGCTTATCGGGCCTACGGGCGTTATGCAGTGATGTAGGCCGGATAAGACGGTACGTTCGCGCCCGATGGCGCTTCGCTTATCGGGCCTACGGGAGTTATGCAGCGATGTAGGCCGGATAAGACGGTACGTCGCCATCCGGCGATTATGATCTCTTCCAGAAATCGTCAAATACCGTAATGGGTGTGCGACGCTTGTGTTCCGTTCGGATATACCAACCTTCGATGATTTTCGCGATGCTGGCATCCAGCGTTTTCCCTTCCAGATAATCATCAATGTTGTCATAGGTGACGCCCAGCGCCGCTTCGTCCGGCAGAGAAGGGCGATCGTCTTCGAGATCCGCCGTTGGCGCTTTCTTATATAAATGTTCCGGGCAACCCAACGCGGCGAGCAGCTGTTTTCCCTGGCGCTTGTTCAGACGGAAAAGCGGGTTAATATCGGTACCGCCATCGCCATATTTCGTGAAGAAGCCCGTCACCGCTTCGGCGGCATGATCGGTGCCGACCACCACACCGTTGGTCATTCCGGCGATACTGTACTGCGCCTTCATGCGTTCGCGGGCTTTTTCGTTGCCGCGAACAAAATCGCTTAACTCAATGCCTGCTTCACGCAACGCCTGCTCGCTGGCCAGAACGGCGCCTTTAATATTGACGGTCAGGACTCTGTCCGGCTGAATAAACGCGATCGCATCCTGACAATCCTGCTCGTCGGCCTGCACGCCGAATGGCAGACGCACGGCAATAAATTGCAGAGCGTCGTTCCCTGTCTCTTCACGCAGTTCAGTAATTGCGGTCTGGCACAATTTGCCCGTTAGCGTCGAATCCTGCCCTCCGCTGATACCCAGTACCAGGGATTTCAGGAAGGGATATGTTTTCAGGTACGCTTTCAGGAAATCTACGCTGCGGCGAATTTCCTCTTCTGCATTAATGTGCGGTTTTGCGCCAAGCGCCCGGATTATCTCTTGCTGTAGCGTCATTTAACCCCTCCGAAGATTTTCAGAATAAATATACTGCGTTAAAGCTAACGCTTTGCTCTCTAAACGACAAGACTCCACGGCCTGAGTGGCGCAATTTACGGCATTAAAACGACATCGTTTTGTTTAATTGGAATTTTCTGAAAGATTTGTTGCATCGATTGTGGGCTTGAAAAAAGCTCTGATGTATTCCAGGCTTATATAACACGCTGATAAACAAGAGGACGGAAAATGAACAAGAATATAGCAGGAATTCTGAGTGCAGCGGCGGTAATGACTATGCTGGCAGGGTGTACGGCGTATGATCGTACAAAAGACCAATTTGTCCAGCCTGTAGTAAAAGATGTGAAAAAAGGGATGAGCCGGTCGCAAGTTGAGCAGATTGCCGGTAAGCCATCATCTGAAGTGAGCATGATTCATGCGCGCGGTACTTGCCAGACCTACATCCTGGGTCAACGTGATGGTAAAGCTGAAACCTATTTTGTCGCGCTGGATGATACTGGACATGTGATTAACTCCGGCTACCAGAGCTGTGCAGAGTATGACACCGATCCGCAGGCTCCGAAGCAGTAACAACTGTATATTGCCTGAGCATATGTATGAACCGGCCTGTGTGCCGGTTTTTTTGTTCCTGGGATAATCTTATTTATTGTCGCGAAATATTTGCCTGAAATGTGAGAGGGGTCATAACACCAGGTCAATGAGAGACAATTTTGTTAGTCAAAGAAATACCATCCGCCAGTTCTATCCCGTATACTCATTTCAGACACCTAAAAAAGTAAATTCGGTTACGCAAGTTGTCCAGTGCATGGATGCAGGTTAAGGCTTGCGGAATGGCTGGCTAACAGATAATCGCATATGAGGATCGTTTTTATGGAAAAGAAACACATTTATCTGTTTTGTTCTGCGGGCATGTCGACTTCTTTACTGGTATCGAAGATGCGCGCTCAGGCTGAGAAATATGAAGTGCCGGTTATTATTGAAGCATTTCCTGAGACGCTGGCAGGAGAAAAAGGTCTTTCAGCGGATGTCGTGTTATTAGGCCCACAAATTGCTTATATGTTACCCGAAATTCAACGTTTGTTACCCAACAAACCTGTGGAAGTGATTGACTCGCTGCTGTACGGCAAAGTCGATGGTTTAGGCGTGCTTAAGGCTGCTGTCGCAGCAATTAAAAAAGCCGCCGCAAATTAATTTTTTGTTTTAATTTTTCCCGTCAAAGAGTTATTTCATAAACATTCACCGCAATATTTTATTGCGGTATTTAAGGGTATTTTTCTATGAGTAACGTCATTGCTTCACTTGAAAAGGTACTCCTTCCTTTTGCTGTTAAAATAGGAAAGCAGCCGCACGTTAATGCAATCAAAAACGGCTTTATTCGCTTAATGCCGTTAACCCTTGCGGGGGCCATGTTTGTATTAATCAACAACGTTTTCCTGAGCTTTGGGGAGGGGTCGTTTTTTTATTCTTTAGGCATTCGGCTTGATGCTTCCACCATTGAAACATTGAATGGTTTAAAAGGCATTGGCGGAAACGTCTATAACGGTACGCTCGGTATTATGTCGTTAATGGCGCCGTTCTTTATCGGAATGGCGCTGGCGGAAGAGCGTAAAGTTGATGCGCTGGCGGCGGGGCTGTTATCCGTGGCGGCATTTATGACCGTTACGCCATATAGCGTAGGCGAAGCTTATGCGGTTGGCGCGAACTGGCTGGGCGGTGCGAATATTATCTCCGGTATTATTATTGGTCTGGTCGTGGCGGAAATGTTTACCTTTATTGTGCGCCGCAACTGGGTCATTAGATTACCGGACAGCGTCCCGGCGTCGGTTTCCCGTTCATTCTCGGCGTTAATTCCTGGCTTTATTATTCTCTCCATTATGGGGATCATTGCGTGGGCGCTGGCGAACTACGGTTCTAACTTCCACCAGATCATTATGGATACCATTTCTACGCCGCTGGCATCGCTGGGCAGCGTGGTTGGCTGGGCCTATGTGCTGTTTGTTCCGCTACTGTGGTTCTTTGGTATTCACGGCTCGTTGGCATTGACCGCGCTGGACAGCGGTATTATGACCCCGTGGGCGCTGGAAAACATCGCCATCTATCAGCAGTTTGGTTCCGTGGATGCGGCGCTGGAAGCCGGGAAGACGTTCCACGTCTGGGCGAAACCGATGCTCGATTCCTATATTTTCCTCGGGGGGAGTGGCGCGACGCTGGGTCTGATTATCGCTATCTTCCTGGCCTCGCGTCGTGCGGATTACCGCCAGGTAGCAAAACTGGCGCTGCCGTCCGGTATCTTCCAGATTAACGAACCGATTCTGTTCGGCCTGCCGATTATTATGAACCCGGTGATGTTTATCCCGTTCATTCTGGTTCAGCCGATTCTGGCCGCCATTACGCTGATTGCGTATTACCTGGGGATTATCCCGCCGATTACCAACATCGCGCCGTGGACGATGCCAACCGGTCTGGGCGCGTTCTTTAACACCAACGGCAGCGTTGCCGCTCTGCTGGTCGCACTGTTCAACCTGGGCGTCGCGACGCTGATTTATCTGCCTTTCGTGGTTGTCGCCAACAAAGCGCAGAATGCAATTGAGCAAGAAGAAAGCGAAGAAGAAATCGCTAACGCACTGAAATTTTAAATTTAATCCGGCATGGTCTTCCCATGCCGGGCTGAACCAGAGGAAAACGTATGTTGGATCTCGAAAACGTAGCGGGTACGCCGTCAGAGGCTGAAGAACTCGAAGAAGTGGTGATGGGGCTTATCATCAACTCCGGTCAGGCGCGCAGCCTGGCTTATGCGGCGCTGAAACAGGCCAAGCAGGGCGATTTTGCTGCGGCAAAAACGATGATGGAGCAGTCGCGGATGGCGCTCAATGAAGCGCATCTCGTGCAGACGAAACTGATTGAAGGCGATCAGGGCGAAGGTAAAATGAAAGTCAGCCTGGTGCTGGTTCATGCTCAGGATCACCTGATGACGTCGATGTTAGCGCGGGAACTGGTTACAGAGTTAATCGAGCTTCACGAGAAGCTGGAACAGTGAGGGATAAATGATGCAGCTACAGGTTAACGCACCGGAGATCGCCACTGCTCGTGAGCAACAGCTTTTTAACGGCAAGAATTTCCATGTGTTTATCTATAACAAAACTGAGAGCATCAGTGGGCTGCATCAGCATGATTATTATGAATTTACCCTGGTGTTAACGGGGCGCTACTATCAGGAAATCAACGGTAAACGTGTGCTGCTGGAGCGTGGTGATTTCGTGTTTATCCCGTTGGGATCGCACCACCAGAGTTTCTATGAGTTCGGCGCCACGCGTATTCTTAACGTTGGTATCAGTAAGCGTTTTTTTGAACAACACTATCATCCTTTATTACCGTTTTGTTTTGTTGCGTCTCAGGTATACCGGGTCAACAGCGCTTTTCTGACTTATATTGAAACGGTTATCGCGTCGCTGAACTTCCGGGGAAACGGGTTAGATGAGTTTGTAGAAGTGGTCACCTTCTACATCATTAACCGACTGCGCCATCACCGTGAAGAGCAGGTGATTGACGATATTCCGCAATGGCTGAAAGCGACCGTGGAGACAATGCACGACAAAACGCAGTTTGGTGAAAACGCGCTGGAAAATATGGTGCACCTGTCCGCAAAATCTCAGGAGTATCTGACCCGCGCAACGCAGCGTTATTACAGCAAAACGCCAATGCAGATTATTAATGAGATCCGTATTAATTTTGCGAAAAAACAGCTGGAAATGACCAACTACTCCGTAACGGATATAGCGTATGAGGCGGGTTACAGTAGCCCAAGTCTGTTTATTAAAACGTTTAAAAAGCTGACCTCATTTACACCGAACAGTTATCGTAAAAAATTAACTGAATTTAATCAGTAAACAATATTGACCTGACAACACGATTTTATCGCTTGCCCTGAATAGCGCGGGACGCCCGCGCCATACCTGACGAACGGGCAGAGCGTAATACACGCCAGTGTTTTTACACTGAAGGGAGAAAGTATGAGCCAGAAATTAAAAGTCGTCACGATTGGTGGCGGGAGCAGCTACACCCCTGAATTACTGGAAGGTTTTATTAAGCGTTATCATGAATTGCCGGTTTCTGAATTATGGCTGGTGGATGTTGAAGACGGAAAAGAGAAACTGGATATTATTTTTGACCTCTGCCAGCGCATGATCGACAAAGCCGGTGTCCCGTTGAAATTATACAAAACGCTGGATCGTCGCGAAGCTTTGCAAGGGGCAGATTTCGTCACTACGCAACTGCGCGTGGGCCAGCTGAAGGCCCGTGAACAGGATGAACGCATTCCGCTAAGTCACGGGTATCTGGGGCAAGAGACCAACGGCGCAGGCGGCCTGTTCAAAGGGCTGCGCACCATCCCGGTTATCTTTGATATCGTGAAAGATGTTGAAGAACTGTGCCCGAACGCGTGGGTCATTAACTTCACGAACCCGGCAGGCATGGTGACAGAAGCGGTTTATCGCCACACCCACTTTAAGAAATTCATCGGCGTATGCAATATCCCTGTGGGGATGAAAATGTTCATCCATGACGTGCTGGCATTGCAAGACAGCGACGATCTGTCGATCGACCTGTTTGGCCTCAACCACATGGTGTTTATTAAAGACGTACTGGTGAATGGCGAATCGCGCTTTGCTGAACTGCTGGATGGCGTGGCGTCCGGGCAGTTAAAAGCGTCAACGGTGAAAAATATTTTTGACCTGCCGTTTAGCGAAGGGCTTATTCGCTCGCTGAATATGCTGCCGTGTTCCTATCTGCTTTACTACTTCAAGCAAAAAGAGATGCTGGCGATTGAAATGGGCGAATACTATAAAGGCGGCGCGCGCGCTCAGGTGGTGCAGAAGGTTGAGAAACAGCTCTTCGATCTTTATAAAAATCCAGAGCTGAACATCAAACCGAAAGAGCTGGAGCAGCGCGGCGGGGCTTACTATTCCGACGCCGCATGTGAAGTGATTAACGCTATCTATAACGATAAGCAGACGGAACACTACGTTAATATCCCACATCATGGTCATGTGGATAATATCCCTGCTGACTGGGCGGTGGAGATGACCTGCACATTAGGGCGGAATGGGGCGACGCCGCACCCGCGCATCACGCATTTCGATGAAAAAGTGCTGGGCCTCATCTATACCATCAAAGGGTTTGAAGTCGCAGCCAGTAAGGCGGCGCTGAGCGGCGAGTTCAATGATGTGCTGTTAGCGCTTAACCTGAGCCCGCTGGTGCACTCCGATCGCGATGCGGAAACCCTGGCGCGGGAGTTGATTCTGGCTCATGAGAAGTGGCTGCCGAATTTTGCGGAATGCATCGAGAAACTCAAAGGCGCACAACACTGACAGAGGTTGGGTATGGAACGCTTATTGATTGTGAATGCGGATGATTTTGGCCTGAGCAAGGGACAAAACTACGGCATTGTCGAGGCTTGTCGGAATGGCGTTGTGACGTCCACAACGGCGCTGGTCAATGGTGAAGCCATCGACCATGCGGCGCAATTGTGCCGTGACGTGCCGAAACTGGCGGTGGGGATGCATTTTGTACTCACCTTAGGGAAGCCGCTGACGGCGATGCCGGGCCTGACGCGTGAAGGGCTGCTGGGAAAATGGATCTGGCAAATGGCCGAGGAAGAGACCTTGCCGCTGGATGAAATTTCGCATGAGCTGGAGTGTCAGTATCAGCGTTTTATCGACCTTTTTGGCCGTGAGCCAACGCATCTGGACAGTCATCACCATGTGCATATGTTCCCGCAAATTTTTCCCATTGTGGCACAGTTTGCGGCAGAACGCGGCGTTGCTCTGCGTATCGATCGTCAGTCGGTGCTTAATGCTGACGATCTGCCGGTAGCGTTACGCAGCTCGCAGGGATTCAGCAGCGAGTTTTACGGCGACGCTATTTCAGAAGCGCTGTTTCTTCAGGTGCTGGATGCCTCTGCTGACAGAGGCGAAAAGTCACTGGAAGTGATGTGTCATCCGGCGTTCATCGACAATATCATCCGTCAGAGCGCCTATTGTTACCCCCGCTTGACTGAGCTTGACGTGCTGACGTCTGCGTCGCTGAAGTATGCGATTGCGGAACGTGGGTATCGTCTCGGCAGTTTTCTTGATGTCTGACTCCTGAGTTTGCGGCGCATTGCTGCGCCGCATTTTTTATGCCGTCAGCCTGACGGCGCTTGTTTTACCCGCCCGTGACCAGACGCGGTGCGTCGCCATCAGTGTAAACCGCACATGCAAGGCGGGACGAACGGGGGCAAAATCAGCTAAGATAGTGTTTTTCTGATTTTTAGCATTTGCCTTTAGTGAAACAACTGATGATGAAACCTCTTCGCCAACAAAATCGCCCGGTTATCAGCTATGTTCCACGCGTGGAGCCCGCGCCGCCAGAACATGCGATAAAAATGGACGCGTTTCGTGACGTATGGATACTGCGCGGAAAGTATGTCGCCTTTATCTTAATGGGGGAGGCATTTCAGCGATCGCCTGCATTTACCGTTCCTGAGTCGGCGCAGCGATGGGCGAATCAGGTTCGCCAGGAAAATGAGATAGCCGAATAATTCGCATAAAAAAACCGCCTGATTAAGGCGGTTTTTTCATCACGCGGGATCAATGATGTGCCAGTTCGGCATCGTCTTCACTGTCCAGAAGGGTTTTGTCCGTCTGCTTCAGCCACTGGCTGGTCAGCGTACCGGCAGTCATTGAGCCGCTCACGTTCAGCGCGGTACGACCCATATCGATCAGCGGTTCAACGGAAATCAGCAGCGCGACCAGCGTGACCGGCAGGCCCATCGCAGGCAGGACGATCAGCGCAGCGAAGGTGGCGCCGCCGCCGACGCCCGCGACACCGGCAGAGCTGACGGTCACAATACCGACCAGGGTGGCAATCCAGACCGGATCAAGCGGGTTAATACCGACAGTCGGCGCAACCATCACCGCCAGCATAGCCGGGTACAGGCCTGCACAACCATTCTGACCAATCGTCGCGCCAAAAGAGGCGGAGAAGCTGGCGATGGATTCCGGTACGCCCAGACGACGCGTTTGCGCTTCCACGTTCAGCGGAATGGACGCGGCGCTGGAGCGGCTGGTAAAGGCGAACGTCAGAACCGGCCATACTTTACGGAAATATTTCAGCGGGCTGACGCCGTTGACGCCCAGCAGGATACCGTGCACCACAAACATGATGATCAGGCCAAGATAAGACGCGACCACGAAGCTACCCAGTTTGATGATGTCCTGTAGGTTAGACCCTGCGACGACTTTGGTCATCAGCGCCAGTACGCCATATGGCGTCAGTTGCATTACCAGGCGCACCAGCTTCATCACCCAGCTTTGCAGGGTATCGATAGCGATTAACACGCGTTCGCCTTTCGGCGCGTCGTCTTTCAGCAGTTTCAGCGCCGCGACGCCGAGGAATGCCGCGAAGATCACCACGCTGATGATGGAGGTCGGGTTTGCGCCGGTCAGGTCAGCAAACGGGTTTTTCGGCACAAACGACAGCACCAGTTGCGGCACGCTGAGGTCGGCGACTTTGCCGACATAGTTGGTTTCGATGGCGTTCAGACGCGCGGTTTCCGCGCCGCCCTGCACCAGACCTTCCGCCGTCAGACCGAACAGGTTGGTGACCAGTACACCCACCAGTGCGGCAATCAGGGTAGTGAAAAGCAGCGTGCCAATGGTCAGAAAGCTGATCTTACCCAACTGAGACGCGTTATGCAGACGCGCAACGGCGCTGAGAATAGACGCGAAGACCAGCGGCATGACGATCATTTGCAGCAGTTGTACATAGCCGTTGCCGACGATGTTGAACCACTGAACGGAGTCTTTTAGTACCTGGCTGTCAGACCCGTAAACGGTGTGCAGGGCGAGACCGAAGATCACGCCCATCACCAGACCGACCAGCACTTTTTTTGCCAGACTCCACTGTTTGTGGCGAGTTTGCGCCAGCACGAACAGCAGTGCAACGAACACCACGATGTTCGCGATTAATGGAAAATTCATCCCCGTTCTCCTGATTTTTTTATACGTATCGCCGTGTGACAGCGATCCTGTTGGCGCAAGGTTAGCAGAACTGTGACCGACCTCTTATATTCAAATGGAATTGTTTATGCCAAAAATGACATTTATGCTGGTTTACTCAGCAATCTGGTGATTTATAAAGCGATCGAACTGCATTTGCAGCATATTAATCATCTGCGACGACCAACGCACTGCACTGTTTTCGGGCATTGTCTGCGGCATCCAGATAGCCCACACGAATAACGCCATGCATAAAAAACGCTCCAGTTGATTGCCTTTTTGCGGAACGAGGATCGGCAGACGGAAGCGCCAGCGGCAGGGCCAGAGCAGGGGAACGCCCGCCGGGGTCAGCATATCGGCCAGAATATGGCTTAAATAACCGAGCACCATTCCTTGCAGGGCATCGGCCGGAATAATCCAGCTCTCCGGCACTTTCAGGTAGAAAAGGGCAAGCATAGCGAACACGGCGAACAGGCTGTGCGTAAACCCGCGATGGCCGAACGCGCGCGCGACAGGTTTTGATATCCATTTCAGACGCTGGCCAAGAAATGATTTTGGATGATCAATATCGGGCAGCAGGCAGGTCAGGATGGCCGAAGGGACAATATGCCACCAGTCGCCCTGAGCGAGAACCGGCGTCAATTCCGCATTTTTGGCAAACACTGCGCAGGCAATGGAAAAAAGAAGGTGGCCTTCCGCCGTCATGATAAAACCCAATAAACTGTCAATTCATACAGTATAGGGTTTTTATACAGTAGGCGGAAGAGGTGACGTTGTAACTCTATGTCACAAATGACATGAATTAGCGCGCCAGCCAGCCGCCATCGACGGCGAGGGTATAGCCGTGAACGTAATCAGACGCCGAAGAAGCGAGAAAGACAACCGGGCCTTGCAGATCGGCAGGTGTGCCCCAGCGTCCGGCCGGAATGCGGTCAACAATCTCTTTGCTGCGTGCGGCGTCATCCCGCAGCTGCTGCGTATTGTTCGTCGCCATATAACCGGGAGCGATGGCGTTCACGTTGATGTGGTGCTCCGCCCATTCGTTCGCCAGCAACCGCGTGATGCCCAATACGCCGCTTTTCGACGCAGTATAAGAAGGAACGCGAATGCCGCCCTGGAATGAAAGCATTGAGGCGATATTAATAATCTTCCCGCCATCACCTTGCTTCAGGAATTGCCGTGCGACGGCCTGAGAGAGAAAGAACACGGATTTGAGATTCAAATTCATCACATCGTCCCAGTCTTTCTCGCTAAACGACAGCGCGTCTTCGCGGCGGATCGTCCCGGCGTTGTTCACCAGAATGTCGATTCGGTCAAACTGTTCGACCGTTTGCGCGACAATAGCCGGGATAGCGCGTTGCTGGCTCAGGTCGGCCTGGATCGCCATAAAACGGCGTCCGAGCGCCGCCACTTTTGCTGCCGTATCGTGGGGGACTTTGCGATTAACGCCGACGATGTCGCAGCCTGCTTCCGCCAGCGCCAGCGTCATTCCCTGCCCAAGCCCGGTATCGCATCCGGTCACTATCGCGACTTTACCTGCAAGACTAAACGCATCCAGAATCATGTTCACCTCGGCTATCGGTTTTTATCAGTTTTTTGCCCTGAGAAAAGGATAGAAGAGGCGGTGAAGGAATACAATAAAAAATGAAACAGTGTTTTATAAAACAGATGTGCGTAGCAAAACGGGCAATGTCGCCACCGCCCGTCGCTATTTAACCGCGCAGATGCGCTGCGGTCAGTTCAGCCAACGAAGTCAGTTTGACGTTGGCAAGGGCAAAGCGCGGGTCGTGCTGGCCTTCTTCCGCCGGAACAACAATTGAGCGCATTCGCGCCGCTTTTGAGGCGACCATGCCGTTGACGGAGTCTTCCAGCGCAACGCAGGTTAACGGGTCAACGCCCAGTTTGGCCGCGCAATCGAGGTATACCTGCGGATGCGGCTTGCTGTAAGGCAGTTTTTCCGCAGAGGCCAGGGCATCGAAACTTTCACGCAGATCAAACATGGTCAGCACCTTTTCCAGCATATGCAGGGGGGAAGCGGAGGCCAGACCGACCATTAACCCCTGAGATTTGCACAGCGCAACCGCTTCGCGCACGCCGGGGAGCAGCGGGCGAGTTTCTTCAACCAGTGAGATGGCGCGGGTAATGATTCGGTCAGTAACCGCCTGACGGTCTGGCCCATTCCACGGTTGTTGGGCGTACCAGAGGTCAACAACCATATCGATGCGTAAACCCAGCGTATCCGGGAGTTCATGGCGGCGGGTAATATCTACGCCTAAACTTGCCATGACCTCCAGTTCAGCTTGATCCCAAAGCGGTTCGGAATCGATCAGTAGTCCATCCATATCGAAAATTGCAGCAAGAATCTGACGCGGGGTTGACATTACAACCTCTCCTTTTGAGGTAAGAACACAATGGATTAAGCGCTTATTATGGCTAATGACGTATCATAGCGCCTTTAAAGAACAGGCGAAATTGGTTATCAGCAGGTAGACTTAGGCCAAAACGACGCGTCTTTATCAAGGGGAACTCATGACGTATCAACAAGCTGGACGCATTGCTGTCTTAAAAAGGATTCTGGGATGGGTGATTTTTATCCCCGCGCTTATTTCCACACTGGTTTCATTGCTGAAGTTTATGTATGAGCACAGCGAAAAGCAGGAAGGGATTAACGCGGTGATGCTTGATTTTACTCACGTTATGATTGATATGATGCGGGCGAATACCGCGTTCCTGAACCTGTTCTGGTATAACTCGCCGACGCCGGATTTTCAACACAGTCTGAACATTGTTTTCTGGGTGATTTTTGTGTTGATTTTCGTTGGCCTGGCATTGCAGGACTCAGGCGCCAGGATGAGCCGCCAGGCGCGTTTTCTTCGCGAAGGGGTTGAAGATCAGCTTATTCTGGAAAAAGCGAAAGGCAGCGAGGGGTTGTCACGCGAGCAAATTGAGTCGCGCATCGTGGTTCCGCATCACACGATCTTCTTACAGTTTTTCCCGCTTTATATCCTGCCGGTGATTATCATCGTGTTGGGCTACGTTTTCTTTTCGCTTCTTGGATTTGTGTAGCAATGAAAAATGCCCGATAGCGCTTCGCTTATCGGGCCTGTGGTTCAGTGCATTTGTAAGCTGTCATCCGGCACAATGGCTATGCCGCCAGCAACCTTTCCATCGCTTTTTGCGCCACCACCAGGTGTTGCCCGCCAAACAGTCTCGCCCGATTGAGCAGGGTATAGAGCTGATAAATCGGCTGGCGATCCAGAAAATCCAGCGGTAGTGGAGAAACAGACTGGTAGCCATCATAGATCTGCGGAGGTTGGTCGGTATGCAGCGGCAGCATGGCCAGATCGCACTCCCTGTCGCCCCAGTAACAGGCGGGATCGAAAATGTAGGGGCCATCAGGCCCAAGCGCGCAGTTTCCTGACCATAAATCGCCGTGCAGCAGCGAAGGCTGCGGCTGATGCGAGGCCAGACGCTGCTGAACATGCTCAACGATCGCATCGATATTGCCAAATGCGATGCCTTTTTCTGCCGCCAGTTCGAGCTGCCAGCCAATGCGTTGTTCGGCAAAAAATGTTGACCAGCGTCGTTGCCAGGCATTGGGTTGAGGCGTGGTGGACAGGGCGTTATCAAAATCAAGGCCAAACTGGGGCTGGTCGCTCCATTCATGTAAATGGGCAAGTTGCTGACCGAGGATAAAGGCGTTGTGGGCATCCAGAGGACGGGGAGGAAGATAATCCATCACCAGAAAACTGTAGTCTCTGTCTGAGCCCTGCGCCCAGACTTTCGGGACGGTGACGGTTTTACTGCGCGAAAGCAGTTCCAGTTGGTCAGCTTCCGCCGTAAAGCCGGGAAGGAGCTCTCTTTCATCACATTTGACGAAAAAATCGCGTCCCGCATAGCGTAAATGCCATGCGGCATGGATCTCTCCGCCGGGCAGTTCATTACGCAGTTCGATTTCGCCTTCACCTAATTGCTCGCTTAAAAGACGACTGATAGCCTGCCACATGATGTCTCTCCCCATGTTGTCTGCCAGATCATAAGGTTAGCGCATAAATGCGGTGAAAAAACACGAGCTAACGCACACCGTAGACGCGTTTTTGCACAATGGCACTGATATTATCGGTCTTTAGTCCACTCCTCCCATGTCATGACCGATATTTCTGGTTTCTTATCTAAAGCGCTTTCCGCCAGCCCGGCGGTAAGCGCGGCGATCTCATCTTCGCTCAGGGCGCTGATAAAACCAAATGTATTGGTACCCAGTTCATGTACATGCCCTTGCTCGTCGGTCATGGTGAGCAGAAAACCGCACCGCGTCAGATGGTTGTTCAACTCGTTAATTTCTGTCAGCGAGTCTTCATGAAATTTCACGGTTATGACATAGCGGATGACATCACCACTGGCCATAAATCACCTCTTTGTAATCACATGATTTTTTAGCATAGTCGGTTAATTCGTATGCTGATAGCTTTGCCGCTGAAACCCCCTCGTAATAAGGAGGGGGATGGCCCGATCACTGAGAAAGCCAGGCGTAGATTTTCTGCGTATCGTCCCGGGAACACAGACGTGTTCCTTGATTCAACGTCGCCGCGCTGCCTGCCGAGACGCCGAAACGCACCATCTCTTCCAGCGAGGCGTTTTCCGCCAGTTTTAGCGTCATTGCGCCAACCATGCTGTCGCCCGCGCCGACGGTACTTTGACTTCTGACGGGAGGGGGAACAACCTGGACGCAGCTTTCGCTATCTACCGCCAGCGCCCCCTGCGGCCCCAGAGACACAACGACGCGGCGCGCTTTGCCGCTCTTCACGATTTCCTGCGCCGCTTGGCGCACATCGTCAGGCTGCGTGAGTTCGCGATTAACCAGCGCGCTCAGCTCTTTTTGGTTCGGTTTGACCAGTTCAATATTGCCGAGAGATAACGCCGCGTTGAGCGCATCGCCCGAACTATCAATAATGCAGCGGATGCCCTGTTTCTGCGCGGCGGCAATAAGCTGCGTCAGTTTTTCCAGCTTGACGCCGGGCGGCAGACTCCCGCTGATAACCAAAATGGCGCCGGATTCGATCTCCAGAACCTGTTCTTCAATCTGGCGAAATTCGTCATCGTCGAGTGCGGCGCCGGGCATGACAAAGCGATATTGTTCCCCGCTGGACTCCACATGAACATGCAGGTTTTGTCGCGTCCAGTCTTTGGCGTCGATGGTGACGACGGGGACGTTTTCATCGGCCAGAAGTGCGACCAGATGTTCGCCGGTCGCGCCGCCTGCGGGGAAAATCGCGGTTGCGGTTCCGCCAAGATGGGCAATCGCGCGGGCAACGTTGATTCCGCCGCCGCCGGGTTCAAAAACGGGTGATGAACAGCGAAGTTTCCCTTCGGGATAGAGTTGTGGGGTGATTGTTGCGCTATCGAGAGAGGGCGCAAGTGTTAACGTATAGATACGTATCATCTTTACCTCCTGTTAGGCTGACTTCAGTCTGGCACTGAATGCCCGGAAAGGGAAGTAATTAACAATATGATTTACTGGATATTTATTTAAAATTACCGGGAGAAAGATATATAAATAAATATCTGCTTTGGGAACTCTCTTATTCAAAAAATGAAATAAGAATTCATTGCTATGTTATTCGAGCCTTTTTATAATTTGTTACCTTTCCTGGATCGTTTGTCATTGATCCTTATGAAAGTTTCCGGGACCGTAACGGTCTCTTTTTTTGTTGTACGGACTCTTTATAAATGAAGCTTTTGAAGACAGTACCCGCTGCATTAATGTTGGCAGGGGGCGTATTTGCGTCAATGCATGCCGCTGCTGATGATTCCGTTTTTACTGTCATGGATGATCCCGCCACTGCGAAGAAACCCTTCGAAGGTAACCTGAATGCGGGCTACCTTGCTCAGTCAGGCAACACGAAAAGTTCTTCTTTAACGGCTGACACCACGATGACCTGGTACGGTGCAACCACCGCCTGGTCGCTGTGGGGGAATGCCAGCAATACATCCTCCAACGATGAGCGCTCTTCGGAGAAATACGCGGTAGGCGGCCGTAGCCGTTTCAATATGACCGACTATGATTACCTGTTTGGCCAGGCAAGCTGGCTGACAGATCGTTACAATGGTTATCGTGAGCGTGACACACTGACCGCCGGTTATGGCCGTCAGTTCCTCAACGGGCCGGTGCACAGCTTCCGTTTTGAATTCGGTCCTGGCGTACGCTATGACGAACATACCGATGGCAAAACCGAGACCCAACCGCTGGGCTACGCTTCCGGTAGCTACGCCTGGCAGATGACGGATAACACCAAATTTACGCAGGGCGTGTCCGTTTTCGGCGCTGAAGATACCACCCTCAACTCAGAGACGGCGTTGAATGTCGCGATCAACGAGCATTTTGGTTTAAAGGTGGCTTATAACCTGACCTGGAACTCCGAACCGCCCGCAACGGCGCCGGAACATACCGATCGCCGCACGACGGTATCGTTAGGGTATAAGATGTAATCGCCTGCCGGGTTGTTTTAAACACGACCCGGCTTTTTAAATTAGCGTTTTTATCGCGATTGCGCGCTAAGTGAAATTATATTTATATTTTCCGTGGCGAATGCCATTCATAAAAACGCGTTGAACGTGCATATTATTGATGCTTTCTATTCATTCGCAGGAATTAACTTTCGGCGAACGCTTCGGATATTAGCCCCAAATCATCGCCGCCCAGCGGAGCAGCAACATTGCGCCGCAAATGAGGAGCAATACGACAACCATCTTCCAGTGTTTTTTGGCAAAGCGGTTTGTTGGCATTTTCTCTCTTCCTGTCAAAATCGGACTGATGCTCCCAGTGTAACAAAAGCGATGGCGCGTCAGGGAATTGATTTACATCATACAGTTCGGCGTGATTGCGGCTTTGATCGGCAGTCAATGCCGTGTACACTGTCAAACGGTGTTATCAAAAAACGGGTGTAGGTCCAGTCTCGCCATTCAGGCGGGCCGTGACATATTTCGCAGAGTGAAGCGGGAATCAGCCCATAACTTTTTGATAATTTTAAATATTGAAACTTTGTATGTGATCTTTCGTGTGGGTCACCACTGCAAATAAGGATATAACATGCCTGTTATTACTCTTCCTGATGGCAGCCAACGCCATTACGACCACGCTGTAAGCCCCATGGATGTTGCGCTGGACATTGGTCCAGGACTGGCGAAAGCCTGTATCGCAGGTCGCGTTAATGGCGAACTGGTTGATGCGTCCGATCTCATTGAACACGACGCTCAACTGGCAATCATCACCGCGAAAGATGAAGAAGGTCTGGAGATCATTCGTCACTCCTGCGCGCACCTGTTAGGGCACGCGATTAAACAACTTTGGCCGAACACCAAAATGGCTATCGGTCCGGTTGTCGATAACGGTTTTTACTATGATATTGATCTCGACCGTACGTTAACCCAGGAAGATGTCGACGCGCTCGAAAAACGGATGCACGAGCTTGCTGAGAAAAACTACGACGTCATTAAGAAGAAAGTGAGCTGGCACGAAGCGCGTGAAACCTTCGTGAAGCGTGGCGAAACCTATAAGGTTTCTATTCTTGATGAGAATATTGCGCATGATGACAAGCCGGGCTTGTATCATCATGAAGAATATGTCGATATGTGCCGTGGCCCGCACGTGCCGAACATGCGTTTCTGCCATCACTTCAAACTGATGAAAACCGCAGGGGCATACTGGCGTGGCGACAGCAACAACAAGATGCTGCAACGTATTTATGGTACGGCGTGGGCGGATAAAAAATCCCTGAACGCCTATCTGCAACGCCTTGAAGAAGCCGCCAAGCGCGACCACCGTAAAATCGGTAAGCAGCTTGACCTGTATCATATGCAGGAAGAAGCGCCGGGTATGGTGTTCTGGCATAACGACGGCTGGACTATCTTCCGTGAACTGGAAGTCTTTGTGCGTTCTAAGCTCAAAGAATATCAGTATCAGGAAGTTAAAGGCCCGTTCATGATGGACCGTGTGCTGTGGGAAAAAACCGGGCACTGGGAAAACTACAAAGATGCGATGTTCACTACCTCTTCAGAGAACCGTGAATACTGCATCAAGCCGATGAACTGCCCGGGCCACGTGCAGATCTTCAACCAGGGTCTGAAGTCCTACCGCGATCTGCCGCTGCGTATGGCGGAATTCGGTAGCTGCCACCGTAACGAACCGTCAGGCGCCTTGCATGGCCTGATGCGCGTACGTGGTTTCACCCAGGATGATGCGCATATCTTCTGTACTGAAGAACAGATTCGCGATGAAGTGAACGCCTGTATTCGTATGGTCTACGATATGTACAGCACCTTTGGCTTCGAGAAAATCGTCGTCAAACTTTCCACTCGCCCCGAAAAACGTATCGGTAGCGATGAAATGTGGGATCGTGCTGAGGCGGATCTGGCCGTTGCGCTGGAAGAAAACAACATCCCGTTTGAGTATCAACTGGGTGAGGGCGCATTCTACGGTCCGAAAATTGAATTTACCCTGTATGACTGCCTCGATCGTGCATGGCAGTGCGGTACGGTACAGCTGGACTTCTCTCTGCCGTCTCGTCTGAACGCCTCTTATGTTGGCGAAAACAACGAGCGTCAGGTGCCGGTGATGATTCACCGCGCGATTCTTGGGTCAATGGAACGTTTCATCGGTATCCTGACTGAAGAGTTCGCGGGCTTCTTCCCGACCTGGCTTGCGCCGGTTCAGGTAGTGGTGATGAACATTACCGATACTCAGTCTGAATACGTTAACGAATTGACGCAGAAACTACAAAATGCGGGCATTCGTGTAAAAGCAGACTTGAGAAATGAGAAGATAGGCTTTAAAATCCGCGAGCACACTTTACGTCGTGTCCCTTACATGTTGGTCTGTGGCGACAAAGAGGTAGAAGCAGGCAAAGTAGCCGTGCGTACCCGTCGTGGCAAAGACTTGGGCAGCCTGGACGTAAATGAAGTTATCGAGAAGCTGCAACAAGAGATTCGCAGCCGCAGTCTTCAACAACTGGAGGAATAAAGTATTAAAGGCGGAAAACGAGTTCAAACGGCGCGTCCTAACCGTATCAATGGCGAAATTCGCGCCCAGGAAGTTCGCTTAACAGGTCTGGAAGGCGAGCAGCTTGGTATTGTGAGTCTGAGAGAAGCTCTGGAAAAAGCTGAAGAAGCTGGAGTAGACTTAGTCGAAATCAGCCCTAACGCCGAGCCGCCGGTTTGTCGTATAATGGATTACGGCAAATTCCTCTATGAAAAGAGTAAGTCTTCTAAGGAACAGAAGAAAAAGCAAAAAGTTATCCAGGTTAAGGAAATTAAATTCCGTCCTGGTACAGATGAAGGCGACTATCAGGTAAAACTCCGCAGCCTGATTCGCTTTCTCGAAGAGGGCGATAAGGCCAAGATCACGCTGCGTTTCCGCGGTCGTGAGATGGCCCACCAACAGATCGGTATGGAAGTGCTTAATCGCGTGAAAGAAGATCTGGCTGAACTGGCAGTTGTCGAATCCTTCCCTACGAAGATCGAAGGCCGTCAGATGATTATGGTGCTCGCTCCTAAGAAGAAACAGTAAGGCCTTCAAGTAGCAATTCCTGTGGAGCCTTCGGGCTTCACAGATTTTGTTCGCCTGGGTTTCGTTTATTAACAATGCGAAGTGGAAGTTATTAAAATGCCAAAAATTAAGACCGTACGCGGTGCTGCTAAGCGCTTCAAAAAAACCGGTAAAGGTGGTTTTAAGCACAAGCACGCTAACCTGCGTCATATTCTGACCAAAAAAGCGACCAAGCGTAAACGTCACCTGCGCCCGAAAGCCATGGTTTCCAAAGGCGATCTGGGTCTGGTAATCGCGTGCCTGCCGTACGCATAAGCCGTTAACGTTTTTTTTAACTTTTTTATGCCCGATAGATTTCGCATGTCGCAAGGCGGTTAACGCCGCGAAAATGTGAAAGATGAAGGGCGAATCAGAATAGATACAGGAGAGCACTATGGCTCGCGTAAAACGTGGTGTAATTGCACGCGCACGTCACAAGAAAATTTTGAAACAAGCCAAAGGCTACTACGGTGCGCGTTCTCGCGTATACCGCGTTGCCTTCCAGGCAGTTATCAAAGCTGGTCAGTATGCTTACCGTGACCGTCGTCAACGTAAGCGTCAGTTCCGTCAACTGTGGATTGCGCGTATCAACGCAGCAGCACGTCAGAACGGTATTTCTTACAGCAAATTCATCAACGGCCTGAAAAAAGCCTCTGTTGAAATCGACCGTAAGATCCTGGCTGACATCGCAGTATTCGACAAAGTAGCGTTCACCGCTCTGGTTGAAAAAGCGAAAGCAGCTCTGGCATAAGCCAGTGAAAAGAGGGAGCCTGGCTCCCTCTCTTTTATTTGTAGTGCAATCAATCAGTTGACAATTTATCCGTAACCCTTTTCAATAAAGGTTGTCCGGTTTTACCACACAAGGTAACGCAAGCATGAATGCTGCTATTTTCCGCTTCTTTTTTTACTTTAGCACCTGACTCCAGGAGGCTAGCGCGTGAAAGAAGAAACGAAAAACAGCGCGAAAAAGCCTCCTGATGGAGGCTTTTTTTGTACCTGAAATCGAGAGATTAAGTCCAACGAACCGGTGTCTTCACCGACACAATGAGGAAAACCATGTCACATCTCGCAGAGCTGGTTGCCAGTGCGAAGGCAGCCATTAACCAGGCGTCAGATGTTGCCGCGTTAGACAATGTACGCGTCGAATATTTGGGCAAGAAAGGGCATTTAACCCTTCAGATGACGACCCTGCGTGAATTGCCGCCAGAAGAGCGTCCGGCAGCCGGCGCGGTTATCAATGAAGCAAAAGAGCAGGTACAACAAGCGCTGAACGCGCGCAAAGCGGATTTAGAAAACGCGGCGCTGAATGCACGTCTGGCGGCGGAAACCATCGACGTTTCTCTGCCTGGGCGTCGTATTGAGAACGGTGGTCTGCATCCGGTAACACGTACCATTGATCGTATTGAAAGTTTCTTCGGTGAGCTTGGTTTTACCGTGGCGACTGGCCCGGAGATCGAAGACGATTACCACAACTTCGATGCGCTGAACATTCCAGGCCATCACCCGGCCCGCGCTGACCACGACACTTTCTGGTTTGATGCCACCCGTCTGCTGCGTACGCAGACTTCCGGCGTGCAGATTCGTACCATGAAAGAACAGCAGCCGCCGATCCGTATTATTGCGCCGGGCCGAGTGTACCGTAACGACTACGATCAAACGCACACCCCGATGTTCCATCAGATGGAAGGGCTGATTGTTGACACCAACATCAGCTTCACCAACCTGAAAGGCACGCTGCACGACTTCCTGCGTAACTTCTTTGAAGAAGACCTGCAAATCCGTTTCCGTCCTTCTTACTTCCCGTTCACGGAACCGTCCGCAGAAGTGGATGTAATGGGCAAAAACGGCAAATGGCTGGAAGTGCTGGGTTGCGGGATGGTGCATCCGAACGTTCTGCGCAACGTGGGCATCGACCCGGAAATCTACTCTGGCTTCGCGTTTGGTATGGGGATGGAGCGTCTGACCATGCTGCGTTATGGCGTGACCGATCTGCGCTCATTCTTCGAAAACGATCTGCGTTTCCTCAAACAGTTTAAATAAAGGCAGGGTAAAACAATGAAATTCAGTGAACTGTGGTTACGCGAATGGGTGAACCCGGCAATCGACAGCGATGCGCTGTCGGATCAGATTACGATGGCGGGCCTGGAAGTGGATGGCGTTGACGCCGTCGCCGGTGAGTTCAACGGCGTGGTTGTGGGTGAAGTGGTGGAGTGCGGCCAGCACCCGAACGCAGATAAACTGCGCGTTACGAAAGTGAACGTGGGCGGCGAACGCCTGCTGGATATCGTCTGTGGCGCGCCTAACTGCCGTCAGGGGCTGAAAGTAGCCGTTGCAACTATCGGCGCGGTTCTGCCGGGCGATTTCAAAATCAAAGCCGCTAAACTGCGCGGCGAGCCGTCGGAAGGGATGCTGTGCTCCTTCTCCGAACTGGGGATTTCCGACGACCATAGCGGCATCATCGAATTGCCGGCGGATGCGCCGATCGGAACCGATATCCGCGAATACCTGAAGCTTGACGATAACACCATTGAAATCAGCGTGACGCCGAACCGCGCCGACTGCTTAGGGATCATCGGTGTGGCGCGTGATGTCGCTGTCCTGAACAAAATCGCGCTGGTTGAGCCGGAGATCGCACCTGTTGCAGCCACCATCAATGACACGCTGCCGATCGCGGTTGAAGCGCCGGATGCCTGCCCGCGTTACCTGGGGCGCGTGGTGAAAGGCATTAATGTTAAAGCGCCTACGCCGCTGTGGATGAAAGAGAAGCTGCGTCGCTGCGGCATTCGTTCCATTGATGCTGTCGTTGACGTCACCAACTATGTACTGCTTGAACTGGGTCAGCCGATGCATGCCTTTGACAAAGACCGTATTGAAGGCGGTATTGTCGTGCGTATGGCCAAAGAGGGCGAAACCCTGGTGCTGCTGGACGGCACAGAAGCGAAGCTGAGCACCGATACGCTGGTGATCGCGGATCACCACAAAGCGCTGGCGATGGGCGGTATCTTTGGCGGCGAGCATTCCGGCGTGAATGAGGAAACGCAAAACGTGCTGCTGGAATGCGCGTTCTTTAGCCCGCTGTCTATTACCGGTCGTGCGCGTCGCCACGGTCTGCATACCGATGCTTCCCACCGCTATGAGCGTGGTGTGGATCCGGCGTTGCAGTACAAAGCAATGGAGCGCGCCACCCGCCTGTTGATCGACATTTGCGGCGGCGAAGCCGGCCCGGTTATCGACGTCACGAATGACGCCACGCTGCCGAAACGCGCGACCATTACGCTTCGTCGTAGCAAGCTGGATCGTCTGATCGGGCATCACATTGCCGATGAACAGGTGAGCGATATTCTGCGTCGTCTGGGCTGCGAAGTGACTGAAGGTCAGGACGAGTGGAAAGCGGTCGCGCCGAGCTGGCGTTTCGACATGGAGATTGAAGAAGATCTGGTCGAAGAAGTGGCCCGCGTGTATGGCTACAACAACATTCCTGATGAGCCGATTCAGGCGGGTTTAATCATGGGGACTCACCGTGAAGCCAACTTGTCGCTGAAGCGTGTGAAAACCATGCTCAATGACAAAGGCTACCAGGAAGTGATCACCTATAGCTTTGTCGATCCGAAGGTTCAGCAACTGCTGCATCCGGGCGAAGAAGCGCTGTTGCTGCCAAGTCCGATCTCCATTGAGATGTCGGCGATGCGTCTCTCACTGTGGACCGGCCTGCTGTCAACGGTGGTCTATAACCAGAACCGTCAGCAGAACCGCGTTCGTATCTTCGAAACCGGTCTGCGTTTCGTGCCGGATACCCAGGCAAATCTGGGCATTCGTCAGGATTTGATGCTGGCAGGGGTGATTTGCGGCAACCGTTATGACGAGCACTGGAATCTGGCGAAAGAGACCGTTGATTTCTATGATCTGAAAGGCGATCTGGAAGCGGTGCTGGATCTCACCGGCAAACTGGCCGACATTCAGTTCAGGGCGGAAGCGAATCCGGCGCTGCATCCTGGGCAGTCCGCGGCGATTTATCTGAAAGGTGAACGCATTGGTTTTATTGGGGTTGTTCATCCTGAGCTGGAACGTAAACTGGATCTGAACGGTCGCACTCTGGTGTTTGAACTGGAGTGGAATAAGCTCGCAGACCGCGTGGTGCCTCAGGCGCGCGAGATTTCGCGCTTCCCGGCTAACCGTCGCGACATCGCGGTGGTGGTCGCAGAAAACGTTCCCGCAGCGGATATTTTATCCGAGTGTAAGAAAGTTGGCGTAAATCAGGTAGTTGGCGTAAACTTATTTGACGTGTACCGCGGTAAGGGTGTTGCGGAGGGTTATAAGAGCCTCGCTATCAGCCTGATCCTTCAGGATACCAGCCGTACACTCGAAGAAGAGGAGATTGCCGCTACCGTCGCCAAATGTGTAGAGGCATTAAAAGAGCGATTCCAGGCATCATTGAGGGATTGAACCTATGGCGCTTACAAAAGCTGAAATGTCAGAATATCTGTTTGATAAGCTTGGGCTTAGCAAGCGGGATGCCAAAGAACTGGTCGAGCTGTTTTTCGAGGAGATTCGTCGTGCTCTGGAAAACGGTGAGCAGGTGAAACTCTCTGGTTTTGGTAACTTCGATCTGCGTGATAAGAATCAACGTCCGGGACGTAACCCGAAAACGGGCGAAGATATTCCCATTACAGCACGGCGCGTGGTGACCTTCAGACCCGGACAGAAGTTGAAAAGCCGGGTTGAAAACGCTTCGCCCAAAGAAGAGTAATCTGATCTAACTAAAAAGGCCGCTTTGCGGCCTTTTTTCTTTCCTGCGATGGTTACGCACCGTAAAATCAACATCATCCCTTTTCAGCTGAATGGAAAACATGCTGACTTTTGCCTGCCAACAACAGCGCCGTAATGTGCGCTGGTTATCCAGTCTGTCGGTGCTTATGCTGCTGGCAGTGGTATTAAGCCTGTGCGCCGGAGATCAGTGGATAGGCCCTGGCGACTGGTTCAGCGCCCGTGGTGAACTGTTTGTCTGGCAGATACGACTCCCTCGCACGCTTGCTGTTCTGCTGGTAGGCGCCGCGCTGGCGCTGTCAGGCGCGGTAATGCAGGCGTTATTTGAAAACCCGCTTGCCGAGCCCGGATTGCTTGGCGTCTCCAACGGCGCTGGCGTGGGCCTTATTGCCGCGGTGCTACTGGGGCAAGGTCAGTTACCCGGCTGGGCGCTGGGGTTTTGCGCTATTGCCGGCGCGCTTATCATCACACTTATTCTCCTGCGATTTGCCCGTCGACATTTATCAACCAGCCGCCTGCTGCTGGCGGGCGTTGCGCTTGGCATTATTTGCAGCGCGATGATGACGTGGGCCATCTATTTTTCAACCTCCTTCGACCTGCGCCAGTTGATGTACTGGATGATGGGCGGATTCGGCGGGGTGGACTGGCAGCAGGCCTGGCTGATGATTGCCCTGATCCCGGTTTCACTCTGGATTTGCTGCCAGTCGCAGCCGATGAATATTCTGGCGCTGGGCGAAACGTCCGCGCGTCAGCTGGGGCTGCCGCTGTGGTTCTGGCGCAATTTGCTGGTGGTCGCCACGGGCTGGATGGTCGGCGTTAGCGTTGCGCTCGCGGGTTCAATTGGGTTTATCGGCCTGGTGATCCCACATATCTTACGGCTTTGCGGTCTGAGCGATCATCGCGCTTTGCTGCCGGGCTGCGCGCTGGCGGGGGCGATAGCTCTGCTGCTGGCGGATGTTATCGCCCGTCTGGCGCTGGCGTCGGCGGAACTGCCTATCGGCGTAGTGACGGCGACGATGGGGGCGCCGGTCTTCATCTGGCTATTATTAAAATCCAGGCGCTAGCCAAAATGAGAAACGAGGAAGTCATTAGTATGTGGCAACGGATGAAATGGGGTCTGTGTGTGCTGGCAGCACTCAGCGGTTCTGCGATGGCCGCACCGCTGACGGCGCAATACGTGTCGGCTATCGCGACGCAGGAAGAACAGCGTCTTCATGCCCGGATTGGCATTGCGGTACTTGATACGGCGACCAACAGTATCACCCATTATCGGGGAGAAGAACGGTTCCCGTTAAACAGTACGCACAAGCCGCTGTTATGCGCAGCGTTATTACGCGAAGTCGACAGGAAGGCGCTGGCGCTTTCTGCTTCAACGCAGTTTGAACCCTCACAACTGGTGGAGTATTCGCCGATTACTGAAAAACATGTGGCGCCAGACGCCATGAGCTGGGCGCAATTGTGCAGCGCGGCGGTAAGCTACAGCGATAACACGGCCGCCAATCTCATCGCCAGGAAGCTCAACGGGCCGCAGGCCGTCACGCAGTTTTTGCGTGATTCGGGGGATACAATAACCCGCCTCGATCGCTATGAGCCTGAACTGAACAGCGCCATTCCCGGCGATGAACGCGACTCCACGACGCCTGTCGCGATAGCGCAGACGCTCAATACGCTACTGCTGGGGAACGTGTTGCAGCCATCCTCAAGAGAGCAGCTTATGCAATGGATGCGGGACGACAAAGTGGCTGACAGTCTGCTGCGTTCGGTCTTGCCGGACGGCTGGAAAATCGCGGATAAAACCGGGGCGGGCGACAACGGCTCGCGTTCTATTGTTAGCGTTGTCTGGCCGACATCACAAAAACCTCTGCTCGTGGTTATCTATATTACACAAACTCCGGCGACAATGGCGCAGCGTGACGCCGCGATTGTCCGCATCGGGGAGTCGCTGTTTTCAACACTCGCAGTCTATGATTAAAAGCTGATATTTGATCACTCACATCCGCCTGTTATATGGGAGACGCTATGCAAGATACCATTCTCAACACTGAAGTGACGACGATCGACGGGGATGTCACCACGCTTGAGAAGTACGCCGGAAACGTACTGCTGGTGGTTAATGTGGCCTCGAAATGTGGCTTAACGCCACAATACGAACAGCTGGAGAATATTCAGAAAGCCTGGGCCGACCAGGGCTTTACGGTGTTAGGTTTTCCCTGCAACCAGTTTCTTGGTCAGGAACCTGGCACTGAAGAGGAGATTAAAACCTATTGCAGCACCACCTGGGGCGTCACATTCCCGATGTTCAGCAAGGTTGACGTCAATGGTGAGAACCGCCATCCACTGTATCAGAAGTTGATTGCCGCAGCGCCTGCCGCCGTTGCGCCGGAAGGTAGCGGTTTCTATGAGCGCATGGCGAGTAAAGGCCGCGCGCCGCTTTACCCGGACGATATTTTGTGGAACTTTGAGAAGTTTTTAATCGGCAGGGATGGACAGGTCGTACAGCGTTTCTCACCGGACATGACGCCTGAAGATCCGGGGATGGTGGAAAGTATCAAAATCGCGTTGGCAAAATAATGATCTCGTTGATGCAGTTACAGGATGTTGCCGAAACGACGCGTCTGGGGCCGCTTTCCGGCGACGTTAAGCCTGGCGAGATTCTTCACCTCGTGGGGCCGAATGGGGCAGGGAAAAGTACGCTGCTGGCGCGTATGGCGGGCTTAACCTTCGGGGAAGGCACTGTCATATTCGACGGCGCGTCGCTGGAGACATGGCCTGCGGCGAAACTGGCTCAACATCGGGCCTATCTCGCGCAGCAGCAGAATCCCCCATTTTCAATGCCGGTCTGGCATTTCCTGATGCTGCATCAACCTGATAAAACGCAAACGAACCTGCTGAATGACGTTGCGCAGGCGCTTGGGCTGAGCGACAAGCTGGGGCGGAGCGCGAATCAACTCTCCGGCGGCGAGTGGCAGCGTGTACGTCTGGCGGCGGTGATATTGCAAATTCACCCTCACGCTAACCCGCACGGGCAGCTTCTGCTACTGGATGAACCGATGAACAGTCTGGACGTTGCGCAACAAAACGCGCTGGATAGGCTGCTGAGCCAGCTATGCAGCCAGGGTATCGCCATCGTGATGAGCAGCCATGACCTTAACCATACTCTGCGCCACGCGCATCGCGCCTGGTTGCTGAAACAGGGGAAATTGATCGCCAGCGGGCGGCGTGACGAGGTGCTGACGCCGCCAAATCTGGCCCGGGCATACGGCATGAACTTCCGTCGGCTGGACGTTGAAGGCCACAGAATGCTCATATCAACCACTTAAGTTAAATGGGTTCTTGAAAAACACATAATTTCCACGCTAAATAGAAGCAAGAATAAAAAGATAGAGGATTCGTCCTGAATGCGCTTTTGGCTTCTTCTTATCGCAGCACTGTTTTTGGCAGGGTGTAGCAGCCATCGTGCGCCAGCACCTAACGCCAGGCTTTCGGATTCCATTATGGTTATCGCGGGCCTGAACGATCAGCTACAGTCCTGGAGAGGTACACCGTATCGCTATGGCGGAATGAGCCGTAGCGGGGTGGACTGCTCGGGATTTGTGTTGATGACGATGCGCGACAAATTTGATTTACAACTGCCGCGTGAAACGCGCCAACAGTCAAAAATTGGTACGGAAATCGACAAAGATGAACTGCTGCCCGGCGACCTGGTCTTTTTTAAAACCGGATCGGGGGAAAGTGGTTTGCACGTCGGCATTTATGATACCAACAATCAATTTATTCATGCGTCTACCAGCCGCGGCGTGATGCGCTCATCGCTCGACAATGTCTACTGGCGGAAAAATTTCTGGCAGGCGAGACGTATTTAATGCTATCGATGGTAAAGCGGATACCCAGCGGCCGCTTCATCATCTATATTTAAGAAATTGATTTTTCATTGTCTGAATGCCAGGGCTATCGTGAGTTATCAGAAATAGTTTTAACCCTACATTTTGCAAAAGTATTTTTAGTCAAAATGATTTATCCGGCGTCTTGCGGAAAATGCAAAACTGGATATTGGTTTATAATCGAGATAAGCTAAAAAAAGGACCCGGTTTACCGGCTAAAAAGGAAAAAATGAAAGCACCTCCAGTCGTATCAGAAATGACATCTTTCTTCGTTCTTTCTTACAGGATGCCGGATTACACCCATGCAGCGGGGCTGGCACAATGATTGTTTCACTGGATAACTTTTATCATTCTCACCTTTATTTTGTTCCTGCCCGAACCGAGAAAGAGAAACTCGTCGGCCTGGAGATTGTTGCAAACTTTGTCACTGAAGACGGTAATGTCCGTATGCCGACGGAGCTGGTCATGCCGCGCCTGTCAGCAGAAGAACAGCGTTGTCTGTTCGAAGAAAAACTCGCATTGCTGGAAACGTGCCAACATTTTTTTATTCAACATAAACTTATTGCCTGGATTAATTTAACGCCAGCCGTCGTCGCATCATTATTATCGGACGGCGAGTTTGTATCCCATGTAAGGCGCTTTCCATTTTTGGAACTGATGATTAATGAGAATTATCCTGAATTAAGTCTCGGGAAAGAGAATCAAATTCTGGCTGAGTTAGCCGGACGATTTCCCCTCATCCTTGCCAATTTCGGCGCTGGCGATACATCGATAAAAGCGATCTTTGATGGTCTCTTCAAACGCGTCGCGCTGGATAAAAACTTTGTCCAGCAAAGATCCGCAAGTCTTTCTTTTGAACCCTTTATGCAGGCTATTATTTCGCAGATATCACCGTGCTGTGATTCGATAATGATTGCGGGTATTGATACTGAAGAGATGCTGGCGCGGATATCATCAATGGGATTTAGCGCGCTGCAAGGATGTTTATGGCCTGCCGTACCAGCGAGCCAGGTTACGACGCTGGTTCAGGGATAACCTTTTTATTTGCTGGTGTTTAAGCGGGTATTAACCGTCTACACTACAGGCAGGAGGCCCTATGACCCTGTCTTTTACATCCCGCTGGCGTGACGAACTGCCAGCCACATATACAGCACTTTCTCCAACTCCTCTGAGTCATGCCCGCCTGATTTGGCATAACGATGCGCTGGCGCAGCAGCTGGCGATACCACCTTCGTTGTTTGCTATGGAAAACGGCGCAGGCGTGTGGGGCGGCGAGTCATTACTGCCCGGCATGTCGCCTCTGGCTCAGGTTTATAGCGGCCATCAGTTTGGCGTCTGGGCCGGCCAGCTCGGTGATGGACGCGGTATTCTGTTAGGCGAACAACTGCTGGCGGACGGCAGTACGCTTGACTGGCACCTGAAAGGCGCCGGACTAACGCCATACTCCCGCATGGGCGACGGGCGAGCAGTGCTGCGCTCAACGATCCGTGAAAGTCTGGCCAGCGAGGCGATGCACTATCTTGGCATCCCCACAACGCGGGCGCTGTCTATCGTCACCAGCGACACGCCTGTTTACAGGGAAACGGTTGAATCCGGCGCGATGCTCATGCGTCTGGCGCAAAGCCATATGCGTTTCGGTCATTTCGAACATTTTTACTATCGGCGTGAGCCGGATAAAGTCCGTCAGCTGGCCGATTTTGCGATTCGCCATTACTGGCCGCAATTTCAGACGGAAGAGGACAAGTATGCGCTCTGGTTCCGGGACGTAGTGGCGCGCACGGCGAGGTTGATTGCTGACTGGCAAACGGTAGGTTTTGCGCATGGCGTGATGAACACCGATAACATGTCTGTACTGGGGCTGACGATAGATTATGGTCCTTTCGGTTTCCTGGATGATTATCAGCCAGGGTTTATCTGTAACCACTCCGATCACCAGGGGCGCTATAGCTTCGATAATCAACCGGCTGTCGGATTGTGGAATCTGCAACGCCTGGCGCAAACCCTGTCGCCGTTTATGCCGGTCGATACGCTGAATGATGCGCTGGATGGCTATCAGCTGGCGTTGCTCACGCACTACGGGCAGCGCATGCGGCAAAAACTGGGCTTCTTTACCGAACAAAAAGAGGACAACGCGCTTCTCAACGAGCTTTTCGCCCTGATGGCACGCGAAGGCAGCGATTATAGCCGAACGTTCCGTATGTTGAGTCAGACTGAGCAACAGAGCGCGGCATCGCCGCTGCGTGACGAATTTATCGATCGCGCGGCCTTTGACGGGTGGTTCAGCCGTTACCGGGCGCGTTTACAGCAGGAGCAGGTGGATGATGCAACGCGTCAACAGCACATGCAGCGCGTGAATCCTGCGGTGGTGCTGCGCAACTGGCTGGCGCAACGCGCGATAGCCAGCGCTGAGCAGGGGGATATGGGCGAATTACATCAACTGCATCAGGTTCTGCGCGACCCCTTTACCGACAGAGATGACGATTATGTCAACCGTCCGCCGGACTGGGGTAAACGGCTGGAAGTCAGTTGCTCAAGCTGATTGCTACTTGGTCAACAGCAACTTACCTGCCTGCGTCTTGCGCAGCAGGTATTCCTGGCCGTCATGATCGATGATGACTTTGCCTTCAGGGCCTAACAATGTCTGGCTGCTGATACGCCGCTCGGCAGCAGGGGAAGGGGGCACGCTGTCTCTTTCCTTAAAATGAAGTAACTCAATGTCGTCCATAAGTGGCATATCGATAATTAATAATAATCAGTTTAACAATGATTATTATTATCAATATTGTGTATGGCGACAGCAAGTGTTAATTCTGGTAGCAAATCAGGCGAGTGGGGAATGCGTGGAGGGGAAAGAAGCGCGCCCATCCCCGCGAGGATGGGCATGATGTCAAAAACGGCTATCAACCGCTGAGGCAAGTTTTTCTAACAGTAATTCAGTATCTTCCCAGTTCAGGCAAGGGTCGGTAATGGACTGACCGTACACCAGCGGCTGACCACTGACGATTTTCTGCGTACCTTCACGCAGGAAACTTTCGGCCATGATCCCGGCAATTGCGGTAGAACCGTTACGGATTTGCTGGCAGATATCATCACAAACTTCTAACTGGCGGCGATGCTGCTTCTGGCAGTTACCGTGGCTGAAGTCCACCACCAGGTGTTCCGGCAGACCAAACTCATGCAGCGTATCGCAGGCGGCAGCGATGTCTTCCGCGTGGTAATTCGGTTTTTTACCGCCGCGCATGATGATATGGCCGTACGGGTTCCCGCTGGTCTGATAAATCGTCATCTGGCCAGTTTTATCCGGCGAGAGGAACATATGGCTGGCGCGCGACGCGCGAATCGCATCAACGGCGATGCGCGTGTTGCCATCGGTCCCGTTTTTAAACCCAACCGGGCAGGAGAGCGCGGAAGCCATTTCACGGTGAATCTGGCTTTCCGTCGTGCGCGCGCCAATGGCGCCCCAGCTGATCAAATCGGCAATAAACTGGCCGGTGACCATGTCGAGAAATTCGGTGGCGGTGGGGACTCCCAGCTCATTGACCTGCAACAGCAGCTTGCGCGCCAGTTCGAGGCCATGATTTACGCGGTAACTGCCATTTAAATCGGGATCGGAGATGAGGCCTTTCCAGCCCACAACCGTGCGCGGTTTTTCAAAATAGGTGCGCATAACGATTTCCAGACGCGCCTGATGCGTGTTGCGCAACGTTTGCAAGCGCGTTGCGTATTCCATCGCAGCGTCCAGATCGTGAATCGAGCAGGGGCCGATGATCACCAGCAGGCGGCGATCTTCACCATTTAATATTTTTTCAATCCGGCGTCGGGAGTCAGTAACGTGGCTGGCGACGGAGGATGATACAGGATGACGTAGCGCTAGCTCAGCAGGGGTGACCAGGCTGTCAATACGCGCGGTACGCAGTTCGTCGGTTCTGTTCATTACAAGTCTCAGAAATTTGTTGCTTCAACGGCAGGACTACCGGGAAGTGATGGGCATCACAATAACACACTTCAACCTTCACCTGCTGATTTCAAATGCGAGGCGTTTCACACCTCGCAAGCAGAGCGGCATGATAGCAAAAAATTGAACTCTTGCACTAGTTTGTTAGTACATTCGACGATTCAGCCCCATGATGTCGAGAATCTTGGTGGCAATTTCTTCTACCGAATAGTTAGTACTGTTCAGGCAAGGGATCTGATTTTTACGGTAGAGCGCTTCAACTTCCGCAACCTCCATCCGGCACTGGCGTAGCGATGCGTAGCGGCTGTTTTCACGGCGTTCCTCGCGGATTGCCGCCAGACGTTCCGGGTCAATGGTCAGGCCAAAAAGCTTATGCTGTAGCGGTTTAAGCGACGTGGGCAACACCAGGTTATCCATATCGTCAGCAATAAAGGGGTAGTTCGCCGCCCGGATGCCAAACTGCATCGCCAGATAGAGGCTGGTCGGCGTTTTTCCGCAGCGTGAAACCCCCAGCAGGATCACCTGCGCCTGATCCAGATTGCGCAAGGAGATCCCATCGTCGTGCGCAAGGGTATAGTCGATTGCCGCGATACGCGCGTCATACTTGTTGAGGTTCCCGGGGTTAAGCCCGTGGGTGCGATGCGCGATTGGCGTTGGGTCGAGCTTCATTTCCTGCTGTAGCGGCGCCACCAGCGCCTGCACGATGTCCTGACAGAACCCTTCGCTTTGTAAGATGATGGCGCGAATTTCTGGCAGAACAATCGAATAGAACACCAGCGGACGCACGCCAGTTTGCTGATAAATCGCGTCGATCTGATCTTTCACGGCCCTGGCGCGGCTCTCGTTTTCAACGAACGGCAGCGTAATGCTGCTGATGGTCACAGGGAATTGCGACATCACCGCGTGACCCAAAACCTCGGCGGTGATGGCCGTACCATCGGAAATATAAAAAACATGGCGATCAACAACATTATCCATTTTGTTTATCCTGAGGAGCAAACATAATTATCTGAAAGCATAAATTAAAATTTGCCAGAAGCGTATATCACAGTGCTTATTTTATAAAATGAAACGCTATTTTTATATTAAGTGAAAAGTGCATTTCATTTTTCGGAACTTATGTTTATACCGACAGTTTTTGGGGAGATCGCCCGTCGCCCGTGGGTTTGCGCAAATGCGTAAACAATCTGAAAAAATAAAAAATAAATCTGCTTGAACGATTCACCGTTTTTTTCAGGGGTTTAAATATGCAAAGATAAATACGCAATAATGTAGTTTCTAAACTCGTTCATTTATCACAAAAGGATTGTTCGATGTCCAACAATGGCTCGTCACCGCTGGTGCTTTGGTATAACCAACTCGGCATGAATGATGTAGACAGAGTTGGGGGCAAAAATGCCTCCCTGGGTGAAATGATTACTAACCTTTCCGGTATGGGTGTTTCCGTACCGAATGGTTTTGCAACGACCGCCGATGCGTTTAACCAGTTTCTGGATCAAAGCGGCGTAAACCAGCGTATTTATGAACTGCTGGATCAAACGGATATTGACGATGTCACCGCGCTGGCGAAGGCCGGCGCGCAGATCCGCCAGTGGATTATCGACACTCCTTTCCAGCCAGAGCTGGAAAACGCGATTCGCGATGCCTATGCACAGCTCTCTGCGGATGATGCGCAGGCGTCTTTCGCCGTGCGCTCGTCCGCAACGGCTGAAGACATGCCGGATGCCTCTTTCGCCGGTCAGCAGGAAACCTTCCTCAACGTGCAGGGTTTCGATGCGGTGCTGGTGGCGGTGAAACATGTTTTTGCCTCGCTGTTTAATGACCGCGCTATCTCTTATCGCGTTCACCAGGGGTATGACCATCGCGGCGTCGCGCTCTCCGCTGGCGTACAGCGGATGGTGCGCTCCGACCTGGCCTCGTCCGGGGTTATGTTCTCTATTGATACCGAGTCCGGTTTCGATCAGGTGGTGTTTATCACTTCAGCCTGGGGTCTGGGCGAGATGGTAGTGCAGGGCGCAGTCAACCCGGATGAATTCTACGTGCATAAACCGACGCTGGCGGCGAATCGCCCGGCGATCGTTCGTCGCACGATGGGGTCGAAAAAAATCCGAATGGTTTACGCGCCAACCCAGGAGCACGGCAAGCAGGTCAAAATTGAAGATGTGCCGCAGGAACAGCGCGACATCTTTTCGCTGACCAACGAAGAAGTGCAGGAACTGGCGAAACAGGCCGTACAGATTGAGAAACACTACGGTCGCCCGATGGATATCGAATGGGCGAAAGACGGTCATACCGGCAAACTGTTTATTGTACAGGCTCGCCCGGAAACCGTCCGTTCTCGTGGTCAGGTAATGGAGCGCTACACGCTGCATGCGCAGGGGAAAGTGGTCGCGGAAGGCCGCGCCATCGGACATCGCATTGGCGCGGGGGCGGTTAAAGTCATCCACGACATTAGCGAAATGAACCGTATCCAGCCTGGCGACGTGCTGGTGACTGACATGACCGACCCGGACTGGGAACCGATCATGAAGAAAGCGGCGGCCATCGTGACCAACCGTGGCGGTCGTACCTGCCACGCGGCCATTATTGCCCGTGAACTGGGTATTCCGGCGGTTGTCGGCTGCGGCGACGCGACGGAACGCATGAAGGATGATGAAAACGTCACCGTTTCTTGCGCCGAAGGCGATACCGGCTATGTCTACGCAGACCTGCTCGACTTCAGCGTCAAAAGTTCAAGCGTGGACACCATGCCCGATCTGCCGTTGAAAGTCATGATGAACGTCGGTAACCCGGATCGCGCCTTTGACTTCGCCTGCCTGCCGAATGAAGGCGTTGGCCTGGCGCGTCTCGAATTTATTATCAACCGAATGATTGGCGTGCATCCTCGCGCACTGCTGGAATTTGATGACCAGGATGCGAAACTGCAAAACGAAATCCGCGAGATGATGAAAGGCTTCGATTCACCGCGTGAGTTCTATGTCGGTCGTCTGACAGAGGGCATTGCGACGCTGGGCGCGGCATTTTATCCGAAACGCGTTATCGTGCGCCTGTCGGATTTCAAATCGAACGAATACGCCAACCTGGTGGGCGGCGAGCGTTACGAACCCGATGAAGAGAACCCGATGCTGGGCTTCCGTGGCGCCGGTCGCTATGTCTCTGACAGCTTCCGTGATTGCTTCGCGCTGGAATGTGAAGCGGTGAAACGCGTGCGCAACGATATGGGACTGACCAACGTGGAGATCATGATCCCGTTCGTACGTACCGTTGAGCAGGCGAAAGCGGTAGTTGACGAGCTGGCGCGTCAGGGGCTGAAGCGGGGTGAGAACGGGCTGAAGATCATCATGATGTGTGAGATTCCGTCCAACGCCCTGTTGGCTGAACAATTCCTGGAGCACTTTGACGGCTTCTCGATTGGTTCTAACGACATGACGCAGCTGGCGCTGGGTCTGGATCGCGACTCCGGCGTGGTTTCTGAACTGTTCGATGAGCGTAACGAGGCGGTGAAAGCGCTGCTGTCGATGGCGATCCGCGCCGCGAAGAAACAAGGCAAGTATGTTGGCATCTGTGGTCAGGGGCCGTCCGATCACGAGGACTTCGCCGCCTGGCTGATGGAAGAGGGAATCGACAGCCTGTCGCTGAACCCGGACACCGTCGTACAGACCTGGTTGAGTCTGGCTGAACTGAAAAAATAAGCGTCAGTGCTGATCCTAATCCGCAACGGCTCCCGTAAAAAGGAGCCGTTTTTTTTTGCGATGCGCGCTATCCCGCCCGACGTCATGCGTGGGCATATCAGAATTGTTGGCGGTGGAGAAAAGGGGTGTGAGGGCAGGCACTTAAAAAAAGGCCCATCGTGGGAGATGGGCAAAGACTACACACAGCAATTCGTTGTTTCACTCAGGGGATTTCCATGCTTATAAATCAAGGCGTTGATTTATAACCGTGCCCTAATAGTAGGCGTGGAGATTTTTTGCGTCGATCAGATTCGTCCCAATAGTTTAAAAACTATGAAGAATTTGCGACGTAAATGAATTACGTAAGGAGGATTACGCCATAAGGCAGGTTGGTCAGGATGCTAATTGATGAGCAATGCTAAAGTATCGGCCGACCGAATGCGTCGATCGGCCGATGGGGTTTATTTATGGCTGTCCTCAATCTCCCCCAGTTCTTCGAGGAGTTCGTCAGGGTCGTTTCCCGGCGCGGGCACTTCATGCACCCATGCGGAGAACAGACGCCAGGAAACCGCCAGCAATACCGGGCCGATAAACAGACCGATCATTCCAAAGGCAATCAGCCCGCCGATAACGCCAGAGAGAATCAGGATCAGCGGCAGGTCAGCGCCCATACGAATCAATACCGGGCGAATCACGTTATCCAGCGTACCGACCACGCAGCTCCACACCAGCAGCACCGTGCCCCAGGTCGTATCGCCCGTCCAGTACAGCCAAATGATTGCCGGGATTAACACCGGTAACGGCCCCAGTTGCACCAGGCAGGAGAGGATCATGACGACCGTCAGCAGCGTTGCGTAAGGCACGCCGGAAATGGCGAGGCCAATCCCGCCAAGAATTGCCTGAACCAGCGCGGTGACAACCACACCCAATGCAACGGCGCGGATGGCCTGGGCCGCCAGCAGCACGGCGGCATCGCCGCGTTTCGCGGCCAGACGACTGGCGAAGTGGCGGATGCCCAATGCCACCTGTTCGCCGCGCCAGTACAGCAGGGCGCTGAACAGCAGCATCAGACCACAGTGCATCATAAAGCGACCGATATGCGCGGCCTGACCCACAAACCAGGTCGTGGTGGTGCCAATATAAGGACGCACTTTCGCCATAATCGCCGTGCCGCCCATATCCAGCAGGTTGTGCCACCCGGCATACAATTTGGCGCCAATCAGCGGAATACTGTTTAACCAGGCCAGGTCGGGCAACGTCATGTCGCCGGCGGTGACGGCGTGGATGAGCGGGCCGCTACCGTCCACGATGCTGTTGACCAGCAGGGCGATGGGAATAATGAACAGCAGAACCAACAACAGCGTCATAACCAGAACGGCCAAAGAACGGCGGCCCCAGAGTATTTTCTGTAAACGTAATAAAACGGGCCAGGTCGCAATAACGATCGTTCCCGCCCATGCAAAACCAAGGACAAAGGGACGCACAATCCACAAGCAGGCCACGATCATGATGGCTAAAAACAGCACCGACAGCAGCACTTGCGCGATATCCCTGGGCTGACGAAGATTTACCATAAATACCTTTTCACCTTTTCTGTGCGTCAGAACGTTGACGCGACGCGAACATGCGAACCTTACCCCATAATGATGAGCAATTTCAGCGGTTTTTAACAGGCGGATTCTGCCTGTAATTCTGCTGGGCGTGTAAGAAAAAAATGTGATACAACAAACAGAGCAACACGCAAACGATTAAATTCACAATACAGACCGCAGGAAAGGGTCACTATAATGATTCCACAGATTTCTCAGGCACCTGGCGTCGTTCAGCTGGTGCTCAATTTTTTGCAGGCGCTGGAGCAGCAAGGGTTTACCGGCGATACGGCAACGAATTACGCCGATCGTCTGACAATGTCGACAGATAACAGTATCTATCAGCTTCTTCCTGATGCTGTGGTTTTCCCGCGTTCAACGGCGGATGTGGCGCTTATCGCCCGTCTGGCGGCAGAGTCGCGCTTCGCCTCATTGATTTTTACCCCGCGCGGCGGTGGCACCGGCACCAATGGTCAGGCGCTGAACCAGGGCATTATCGTTGATATGTCCCGCTATATGAGCCGCATTATTGAAATTAACCCGGAAGAGGGCTGGGTGCGGGTCGAAGCCGGGGTGATCAAAGATCAACTCAATCAGTATCTGAAGCCGTATGGCTACTTCTTTGCCCCGGAGCTTTCGACCAGCAACCGTGCGACCCTCGGGGGCATGATCAATACCGATGCGTCCGGTCAGGGGTCGTTAGTTTACGGTAAGACATCCGATCATGTGCTGGGCGTTCGCGCGGTATTGCTGGGGGGCGATATTCTGGATACCCAGGCAATGCCGGTCGAACTTGCGGAAACGCTTGGTAAAAGCAACACCGCGATCGGTCGCATCTATAACACCGTATACCAGCGTTGTCGGGAAAACCGACAGCTGATTATTGATAAGTTTCCCAGACTCAACCGCTTCTTAACGGGCTACGACTTACGCCATGTCTTTAACGATGAGATGACGGAGTTCGACTTAACGCGCGTGCTGACCGGTTCTGAAGGCACACTGGCGTTTATCACGGAAGCGCGTCTGGATATTACTCCACTGCCTAAAGTTCGCCGTCTGGTGAACGTCAAATATGACTCTTTTGATTCCGCGTTGCGTAACGCGCCCTTTATGGTCGAGGCGCGGGCGCTCTCGGTGGAAACCGTCGATTCTAAAGTGCTTAATCTGGCGCGGGAGGACATCGTCTGGCATTCCGTCAGTGAGCTGATTACTGATGTGCCTGATAAAGAGATGCTGGGCCTGAACATCGTCGAGTTCGCCGGGGATGACGAAGCGGCTATTGATGCTCAGGTGAGCGCGTTGTGCCAGCGTCTGGATGAGCTGATTGCTCGCCAGGAAGCCGGAGTGATCGGCTGGCAGTTGTGCGCGGAGCTGGCGGGCGTGGAGCGTATCTATGCCATGCGGAAAAAAGCGGTTGGTCTGTTGGGTAATGCCAAAGGCGCGGCCAAACCGATTCCGTTTGCGGAAGATACCTGCGTGCCGCCGGAACATCTGGCCGACTATATTGCTGAATTCCGCGCGCTGCTCGACGGTCATGGCTTAAGTTATGGCATGTTCGGGCATGTTGATGCCGGGGTGCTGCACGTCAGACCCGCGCTGGATATGTGCGATCCGCAACAGGAAATTCTGATGAAGAGTCTTTCCGATGATGTGGTGGCGCTCACCGCGAAATATGGCGGTCTGCTGTGGGGCGAGCACGGTAAAGGTTTTCGCGCTGAATATAGCCCGGCGTTTTTTGGCGAGCAGCTTTATGGCGAACTACGCAAAGTGAAGGCGGCGTTCGACCCGCAAAACCGCCTGAACCCCGGAAAAATTTGTCCGCCGGAAGGCATTGATGCGCCGATGATGAAGGTCGATGCGGTGAAACGCGGTACTTACGATCGGCAGATTCCACTGGCGGTGCGTCAGGTCTGGCGCGGGGCGATGGAGTGTAACGGCAATGGCCTGTGCTTCAACTTTGACGCCAAAAGTCCGATGTGCCCGTCAATGAAAATCAGCCTGAATCGCATTCACTCTCCCAAAGGGCGTGCGACGCTGGTGCGTGAATGGTTGCGCCTGCTGGCCGACCGTGGGGTTGATCCGCTACAGCTGGAAAAAGATCTGCCGGAAAAACGCGCCAGTCTGCGGACGTTAATTGCCCGTACCCGCAACAGCTGGCACGCTCGTAAAGGCGAATATGATTTCTCCCATGAGGTGAAGGAGGCGATGTCGGGTTGCCTGGCGTGCAAAGCCTGCTCGACACAATGTCCGATTAAAATAGACGTGCCGGAGTTCCGCTCACGCTTCCTGGCGCTTTACCACACGCGCTACCTGCGTCCGCTGCGCGATCATATGGTGGCGACGGTCGAAAGCTATGCGCCATTAATGGCGCGGGCGCCGAAAACCTTTAACTTCTTTCTCAATCAGCCGTTGGTGCGAAACCTCGCGAAGAAACATATCGGCATGGTGGATTTGCCGCTACTTTCGACGCCGTCGCTGCAACAGCAAATGGTCGGGCACCGTTCCGCCAATATGACGCTGGAACAGCTTGAACTCCTGAGCCAGGAGCAAAAAGAGCGTACGGTGCTGGTGGTGCAGGACCCGTTTACCAGTTACTACGATGCGCAGGTGGTGGCGGATTTTATCCGGCTGGTGGAAAAGCTCGGCATTCAGCCTGTATTGCTGCCGTTCTCGCCAAATGGCAAGGCCCAGCACATCAAAGGGTTCCTTAACCGATTTGCGAAGACGGCGAAGAAAACGGCCGAATTTCTCAATCGGGTGGCGCAGTTGCGTATCCCGATGGTCGGTGTCGACCCGGCGCTGGTGCTTTGCTATCGTGATGAATACAAACAAACCCTCGGCGAACAGCGTGGTGATTTCCACGTACAGCTGGTGAATGAGTGGCTGCCGACGGTGCTGGCGTCCCGACAGCCTCTTGCCGTGAGCGGTGAGCCCTGGTATTTCTTTGGGCATTGTACCGAAGTGACGGCATTGCCTGGCGCACCGGCGCAGTGGGCGGCCATTTTTGCGCGCTTAGGGGCGAAGCTGGAGAGCGTCAGCGTAGGCTGCTGCGGCATGGCGGGTACTTACGGCCATGAAGTGAAAAATCATGAAAATTCGCTGGGGATCTATGCGCTGTCGTGGCAACAGGCGATGGCGCGACTGCCGCGCAATCGCTGCCTGGCGACCGGTTACTCTTGCCGCAGCCAGGTAAAACGCGTTGAAGGCACCGGGGTTCGCCATCCGTTACAGGCACTACTGGAGATTATTGGATGATCTGGAAACGTAAAGTCACGCTCGAAGCGCTGAACGCTCTGGGCGAAGGGAACATGGTGGGGCTACTGGATATTCGCTTTGAGCATATTAGCGACGATACGCTGGAAGCAACAATGCCGGTGGATAGCCGTACAAAGCAACCTTTTGGTCTGCTACACGGCGGCGCGTCCGTTGTGCTGGCTGAAAGTATCGGCTCGGTTGCGGGCTATCTGTGCACGCAGGGCGAACAGAAAGTCGTGGGGCTGGAGGTGAATGCCAACCACGTTCGCTCAGCGCGCGAAGGGCGCGTCAGAGGGGTGTGCAAAGCGCTGCATACCGGCTCTCGTCATCAGGTCTGGCAGATCGATATTTTTGATGAGCAGGGGCGGCTGTGCTGTTCTTCACGTCTGACAACCGCCGTTGTGTGACATTGTCACAAAATATCTTTATCGCAGACTGCTTTTGGTCAAAATGTGTGCAGAAAAAAGTGTTATACTGTGCACGTTTTGAACATAAGCGAGGATGATATGTCTACCGATTTAGACCCAACCCAACTGGCAATTGAATTTTTACGCCGTGATAAAACCGAGCTTTCTCCAGCCCAGTATTTGAAGCGCTTAAAACAATTAGAGCTGGAATTTGCCGATTTACTCACGCTCTCTTCCTCTGAGCTAAAAGAAGAGATTTACTTTGCCTGGCGTCTGGGCGTTCATTGATTCCGCACTGTTTTATCGCTCGGTGAATTAACACTAACAGAAAACCCCGACACGCTCTGCCGGGGTTATTTTTTGGGCTATGAGCGGCGGTTTACCACTTCATTTCACCGGTATTCACTTTCGCACTCAGCGTCAGGGAACTTTCGTCAGCGAGGCCAGGCCAGGCGGCGGTCATCGTTTTGATGACATACTCTGACCCTTTTTTCGCCTCAAGCGCTTGCTCAAAGGATTGCAGGTAATCCTGCGTGAAGCGTATAGCGGCGTCGCCTGCTGGACGTTCACCGATATAGTGACCCGGAATCACCTGGGTCGGCTGCAAACTGTGCATCTCTGTCAACACATGACGCCAGGCCGCACGCTGCTCAGGAGACTGGGTATCCGCCGTCCAGACATGGATACCGGATGCGATTCCCGTTCCGCCAAGTATTGCGCGGTTAGCCGGGACCCAGACGTAAGCGGCGTAATCGTTCGGGTGGCGCAGTTCCAGCGTTTCCCCATCAATCGTAAATTGTGTCTCGGTGGTTGCCTGCGGGATGGTGAGCGCCGCTGGCGCGCCATCTTTCATTTGCGGGCCCCAGTATTGCAGTTTGGCGTCTTTCGTTGCGCGAATGTGTTCCACCACATGCGGCGTCGCCAGAACTTTCACGTTCGGGAAGGCTTTTACAATCGGTTCCAGACCAAAATAGAAATCTGGATCGCCGGAGGTAATCACGATGGCTTTCAGCGATTTGCCGCTCTTTTTAATCATTTCGACCAGCTTTTCCCCGTCTTTGGTACTGAACTGTGCGTCGAATAAAATGGCTTCTTTAGGGCCAGAGACCAGCGTGGAAGAGACCGGGAAAATCGCGTTTTCCTGCGGATTATAGACGTCGAGTTGCAGCGGGGCGGCGAACAATGGCGCGCTAGTCAGCGACAGCAGAAGTGCCAGCGTTTTGATTTTCATTCTGAGTGACCTTATCGGCAGATGATGTTGATTTATTTACGTGGCTTATTTTAAGCAAATCTCGATCTGTTAAAATTCCTCTATCAGGACATGCTGAGTTTCATAAAACGATCGGATGGAAGGTTATGGACAGAGTGATGGCGGCAACGGTGTTTAACCATATCTGCGATTTGGGTAGCCTGAGCGCGGCTGCGCGCGCATTAGGGATCTCCAGGCCGATGGTGAGCCGTTATCTGGATGAAATGGAGAAATGGGCCGGAGCCAGACTTATTCATCGTTCGTCGCGCCGCCTGACGATCACGCCTGCCGGAGAAGACGCGTTGATGAAAACGCGAACGCTGGCGCGGCTTTCCCTGGATATTGCGGGGGCGACCGGGCGAGAGGTGCCGTCCGGCACGTTGCGCGTCGCCTGCGCCCATTTCACCGCGATGCATATTCTTGCCCCGATGCTGCCCGCTTTTTTAGCGCGTTATCCTGAATTGCGCATTGAAGTGGAGATTAATAATCAGCCTGTCAGTTTAGTGGGGGAGCGTATTGATGTGGCGATACGCATTACCGATAACCCTGAGCCAGGGACAATTGCGCGTCGGCTTGGTGACTGTGAGTCTGTGCTCTGCGCGTCTCCTGACTATCTGCATCGCTATGGCACACCGCAGACGCCGGAGGCGCTGGCGCAACACAATTGCCTCTATTACAGCGGATTTGCTGGAAAATCCTGGCATTTTCTGGATGAGCAGGGAGAACCTATCTCCGTTGCGATCAAGGGCAACCTGAGCGCCGGAATCTCTTCGCTTTTGTGTGAAGCGGCGCTGGCAGGGATGGGGATTGCGCTGGTGCCGGAAAAAGAGGCGCGAGAGGGGCTGGCGCAGGAGAAACTGGTTCGTTTGTTGCCCCATCTACAACCGCGGCAATTGGCCGTATACGGGTTATACCTTTCCCGTGAGCATCAGCCCGCCGCGCTACGCCTGTTTCTTGAGGCGGTGCAGGGCGCGATGCGCGACGGTGAAGCCTGTTCCTGACGCAGCATAAGGCGTATAAAAATTGTGCAGAAAGCAAGATCTGTTAAATACGCGATGCAAACTTATGAGAATATTCTTACACCCCTTCAAGAGCTAAGCCTGAAATGAGTGCCGGAGATAAGCGCCGGGTGGGGCAACGAACGATCGGTGTTATGCATACAACACCGATCGTTCGTTGTTAATTACTCCGTTCTTTCTTTTTCACGTTAGTGGATTTGTTAATCCGACGGCTGTTTGAGCTATTGTTTAGCACCGTCATCGTCCGCTTTTGATCCCCATTTTTATTGATAACCCTATCTCAAAAATAGGCATTTTCGATACATATTTAATTTTTTAACCTGCCGCGCTGTTTACTCTTCTTAAATGCTTTATCTATCAATGTATTGAATAAAATAATCCATCACTGATAACCCTCGTAACAAGGTCTATGCTTAGTAAAAGTGGTCAAAAAGGGCGGTTAACCCGAATGACCCTTCTGTCAGAGGGTTGAAGTGATAATCATTATCACTAACATGGTGTTATGCCCTGGTGGCTCATTACACGAGGTGGACCTATGGAATTGCATTCAGGAACATTTAATCCAGACGATTTTGCATGGCGTGGCCTGACGCTAACGCCTGAGGCGGCGGCGCATATTCGTGACCTGGTCGCGAAGCAACCCGGTATGCTTGGCGTACGTTTAGGCGTGAAGCAGACGGGGTGCGCGGGATTTGGTTACGTGCTGGATACCGTCAGCGAGCCGGAAAAGGACGATCTGTTGTTTGAAACGGAGGGCGCGAGGTTGTACGTGCCGCTTCAGGCCATGCCGTTTATTGACGGGACAGAGGTCGATTATGTGCGCGAAGGATTAAACCAGTTATTTAAATTTCATAACCCGAAAGCCCAGAACGAATGCGGCTGTGGCGAAAGCTTCGGGGTATAGGCGGTACTATGTCTCGTAATACTGAAGCAACTGACGATGTCAAAACCTGGACCGGTGGTCCACTGAATTATAAAGAAGGCTTCTTCACCCAGTTACAGACTGACGAGCTGGCAAAAGGCATCAGCGAAGAGGTCGTGCGTGCGATTTCCGCCAAGAGAAATGAGCCGGAGTGGATGCTGGAGTTTCGCCTTAATGCGTACAAAGCCTGGCTTGAGATGGAAGAGCCGCACTGGTTGAAAGCGCACTACGATAAGCTGAATTATCAGGATTACAGTTATTACTCTGCGCCATCGTGCGGTAACTGCGATGAGACGTGCGCGTCAGAACCGGGTGCAGTACAGCAAACCGGTGCGAATGCGTTTCTCAGCAAAGAGGTGGAAGACGCCTTCGAACAGCTTGGCGTACCGGTACGTGAGGGTAAAGAGGTGGCGGTGGATGCCATTTTCGACTCCGTTTCCGTTGCCACTACCTACCGGGAAAAGCTGGCGGAACAGGGCATCATCTTCTGTTCGTTTGGCGAGGCGATTCACGATCACCCTGAGCTGGTGAAGAAATATCTGGGCACCGTGGTGCCGGGTAATGACAACTTTTTTGCTGCGCTGAACGCTGCGGTAGCGTCTGACGGCACCTTCATTTATGTGCCGAAAGGCGTTCGTTGCCCGATGGAGCTGTCAACCTATTTCCGAATCAACGCGGAAAAAACAGGGCAGTTCGAACGCACCATTCTGGTGGCGGATGAGGGCAGCTACGTCAGCTACATCGAAGGGTGTTCTGCGCCAGTGCGCGACAGCTACCAGCTGCACGCGGCGGTGGTAGAGGTGATCATCCACAAAGATGCCGAAGTAAAATATTCCACCGTGCAAAACTGGTTCCCCGGCGATAACAACACCGGCGGGATACTGAACTTCGTCACCAAGCGCGCGCTGTGCGAAGGTGAAAACAGCAAGATGTCGTGGACGCAGTCCGAAACGGGGTCGGCCATCACCTGGAAATACCCGAGCTGCATTCTGCGCGGCGATAACTCCATCGGTGAGTTTTACTCTGTGGCGCTGACCAGCGGTCATCAGCAGGCCGACACCGGCACCAAAATGATCCACATCGGTAAGAACACCAAATCAACCATTATTTCAAAAGGGATCTCCGCCGGGAATAGCCAGAACAGCTATCGCGGGCTGGTGAAGATTATGCCGACGGCAACCAACGCCCGTAACTTTACCCAGTGCGACTCAATGCTGATTGGCGCGGACTGCGGCGCGCACACCTTCCCGTATGTCGAGTGTCGTAATAACAGCGCCCAGCTTGAGCACGAGGCGACGACGTCGCGGATCGGTGAAGATCAGCTCTTTTACTGCCTGCAACGCGGCATCAGCGAAGAGGATGCCATCTCGATGATTGTTAATGGCTTCTGTAAAGACGTCTTCTCTGAACTGCCGCTGGAATTTGCCGTTGAAGCGCAAAAATTGCTGGCAATCAGCCTTGAACACAGCGTCGGTTAAGTATTAAGGAAAGCACATGTTAAGCATTAAAGATTTACAGGTCAGTGTGGAAGATAAAGCGATTCTGCGCGGTCTGGACCTCGACGTCAGACCCGGAGAAGTGCATGCCATTATGGGGCCGAATGGTTCCGGGAAGAGTACGCTTTCCGCGACGCTGGCGGGCCGTGAAGATTATGAAGTGGTTGGCGGCTCTGTCGAATTTAAAGGCAAAGATTTACTGGAACTGTCGCCAGAGGATCGGGCGGGCGAAGGCATCTTTATGGCGTTCCAGTATCCGGTAGAAATTCCTGGCGTCAGCAACCAGTTTTTCCTGCAAACAGCGCTGAATGCCGTGCGCAGCTATCGTGGTCAGGAGTCGCTGGATCGTTTTGATTTTCAGGATCTGATGGAAGAGAAAATCGCGCTTTTGAAGATGCCGGAAGATTTGTTGACCCGTTCGGTAAACGTGGGCTTCTCCGGCGGTGAGAAGAAACGTAACGATATTCTGCAAATGGCGGTGCTGGAGCCGGAACTGTGCATTCTTGATGAGTCTGACTCCGGGCTGGATATTGATGCGCTGAAAATTGTCGCGGAAGGCGTCAACTCGCTGCGTGACGGTAAACGTTCGTTCATTATCGTGACGCACTATCAGCGTATTCTGGACTACATCAAACCTGATTACGTCCACGTCCTGTATCAGGGGCGGATTGTGAAGTCCGGCGATTTCACTCTGGTCAAACAACTGGAGGAGCAAGGATATGGCTGGCTTACCGAACAGCAGTAACGCGCTGCAACAATGGCACCATCTGTTTGAGGCGCAGGGCGAATCCCGCTCGGCGCATGCGCAGCAGCATTTACAACAGATGCTGCGCCTGGGGCTGCCGACGCGTAAGCATGAAAACTGGAAATACACGCCGCTGGAAGGGTTGGTCAGTAGCCAGTTTGTCAGCCGTTTTGCCGAGGTTACTCAGGAACAGCGCGACGCACTGGCGCTGGATATCGACGCTGTGCGTCTGGTGTTTGTTGACGGCCAGTTCAGCCCGCAGCTTAGCGACAGCGCTACAGACAGCGGTTTCGACATTGCGATCAACGACGAACGTCAGGCGCTGGCCGCACCGGTTCAGCCGGAGGTTTTCCTGCATCTGACGGAAAGCCTGGCGCAGAGCGTGACGCACATCAGCGTTAAGCGCAACCAGCGGCCCTCTAAGCCGTTGCTGCTGATGCACATTACGCAGGGGCTGGAAGGCGATGAGGTCAACACTGCGCACTACCGCCACCACCTGGAACTGGCGGAAGGGGCAGAGGCGACGGTGATAGAGCACTATGTCAGCCTTAACGCGGCACGGCATTTCACCGGGGCGCGTCTGACCATGAACGTGGCGGCGAATGCGCATCTGCACCACATCAAACTGGCGTTTGAAAACCCGGTGAGCCACCACTTTGCCCATAACGACATTCTGCTGGCGGCGGATGCAAGCGCGCACAGTCACAGTTTCCTGTTGGGCGATGCCGTGCTGCGACATAACACCAGCACCCAGTTAAACGGTGAAAACACCACGCTGCGGATTAACAGCCTGGCGATGCCGGTGAAAAACGAAGTGTGTGATACCCGTACGTGGCTGGAGCACAACAAGGGTTACTGCAACAGCCGTCAGTTGCATAAAACCATTGTCAGCGATAAAGGTCGGGCGGTATTCAATGGCTTGATCAACGTGGCGCAGCACGCCATTAAAACCGACGGACAAATGACCAATAACAATCTGCTGCTCGGTAAACTTGCCGAGGTGGACACCAAACCGCAGCTGGAGATTTACGCCGATGACGTGAAATGCAGCCACGGGGCGACGGTAGGACGGATTGATGACGAGCAGATGTTCTACCTGCGTTCACGCGGGATTGGAGAGCAGGATGCCAGACAGATGATTCTCTACGCGTTTGCCGCTGAGTTGACGGAAGCCCTCGGCGATGACGCGCTTAAACAACAGGTGCTGGCGCGAATAGGGCTTCGCCTGCCGGGAGGCATAGCATGACATTTCCCATCGAAAAAGTGCGGGCTGATTTTCCCGTCCTGACGCGTGAAGTCAACGGGCTGCCGTTGGCGTATCTGGATAGCGCGGCCAGTGCGCAAAAGCCCAACCAGGTGATTGACGCTGAGGCAGAGTTTTACCGTCATGGCTATGCGGCGGTGCACCGGGGCATCCATACGCTGAGCGCGCAGGCTACCGAGAAGATGGAAAATGTGCGTAAACAGGCATCGCTGTTCATTAACGCCCGTTCAGCGGAAGAGCTGGTGTTCGTGCGCGGGACGACAGAGGGCATCAACCTTGTTGCCAACAGCTGGGGGCCGGAGAATGTTCGGGCTGGCGATAACATCATCATCAGCGAGATGGAGCACCACGCCAATATTGTCCCCTGGCAGATGCTGTGCGCGCGTACAGGGGCGGAACTGCGCGTCATTCCGCTCAATACGGACGGCACGTTGCAGCTGGATACGCTCCCGTCGCTGTTTGATGAGCGTACCCGACTGCTGGCTATCGCGCATGTGTCGAACGTGCTGGGAACGGAAAACCCGCTTCCTGAAATGATCGCGCTGGCGCATCAGTATGGCGCGAAAGTGCTGGTTGATGGCGCGCAGGCGGTAATGCACCATGCGGTGGATGTTCAGGCGCTGGATTGTGATTTTTACGTTTTCTCCGGGCATAAGCTGTATGGCCCCACCGGTATCGGCGTGCTGTATGTCCGGGAGGAACTGCTTCAGGATATGCCGCCGTGGGAAGGCGGCGGTTCGATGATTGCGACCGTTAGTCTGACGGAAGGGACGACCTGGACCAAAGCGCCCTGGCGTTTTGAGGCGGGGACGCCGAACACGGGCGGGATTATCGGCCTTGGCGCCGCCATTGAATACGTTTGCGCGTTAGGGCTGGCGGAAATCAGCGAATATGAACAAAACCTGATGCACTATGCGCTGGAACAGCTGGCGGATGTGCCGGAGTTGACGCTATATGGCCCGGCTAACCGGCTGGGGGTCATCGCCTTTAATCTGGGCAAACACCACGCCTATGACGTGGGCAGCTTCCTCGACAATTACGGTATCGCCGTACGAACCGGCCATCACTGCGCAATGCCGCTGATGACGTATTACAACGTTCCCGCCATGTGCCGGGCGTCGATAGCAATGTATAACACCCATGAAGAAGTGGATCGTCTGGCAACCGGGCTAAAACGTATTCATCGCTTACTGGGATAACAGGGAGACGCTATGGCTGCGCTACCAGATAAAGAAAGATTGCTGCGTAATTTTCAGCGTTGCGCCAATTGGGAAGAAAAGTATCTGTACATTATTGAACTGGGGCAGCGTCTGGCGGAATTAAATGAGCAGGATCGTCGCCCGGAAAATAGTATTCAGGGATGTCAGAGTCAGGTATGGATTGTTATGCGTCAGAACGCTGATGGCGTTATTGAATTGCAGGGCGACAGCGATGCAGCAATAGTAAAAGGGTTAATTGCCATCGTCTTCATTTTGTATCATCAGATGACGCCACAGGATATTGTGAATTTTGATGTGCGGCCGTGGTTTGAAAAAATGGCGCTGACGCAACATCTCACGCCCTCCCGTTCACAAGGACTGGAAGCAATGATTCGCGCGATCCGCGCCAGAGCCGCAACTCTTAGCTAAACTGAAAAGACGTAGAACGCCAGATGGCGTACAGCTCTACGTGACTCGTAGGCCGGATAAGGCATTTAACCGCCATCCGGCAAAACGCCAGGGGGGTGGATATGAAACGTGCGTCTCTCATTGCAGTTACACTTTTCGGCGCTTACAGCGCATTTCAGGCGGCCTGGGCAGTGGATTACCCCTTGCCGCCAGCAAACAGTCGCCTTGTCGGGCAGAATCAAACCTATACCGTGCAAGCGGGGGATAAAAACTTACAGGCGATTGCCCGGCGTTTTGATACTGCCGCAATGCTGATCCTGGAGGCAAATAATACCATCGCACCGGTCCCTAAACCGGGGACGCCGATTATCATTCCATCTCAACTGTTATTACCCGATGCGCCGCGTGAAGGCATTATTGTGAACCTGGCGGAGTTACGACTCTATTATTTCCCGCCGGGTGAAAATAGTGTTCAGGTTTACCCTATCGGTATTGGTTTAGAGGGGCTGGAAACGCCGGTAATGGCGACGCGCGTCGGGCAAAAAATCCCGAATCCGACCTGGACGCCGACGGCAGGTATCCGCAAACGCTCGCTTGAACGCGGCATTACGCTGCCGCCGGTGGTGCCCGCCGGGCCAAATAACCCGTTAGGACGCTTCGCCCTGCGCCTGGCATACGGCAACGGTGAGTATCTCATTCACGGCACCAATGCCCCGGACAGCGTCGGGTTACGCGTCAGTTCCGGCTGTATTCGGATGAACGCGCCGGACATTAAAGCGCTGTTTGCGCAGGTCAGAACGGGAACGCCAGTACGGGTGATTAACGAACCGGTGAAATTCGCCGTGGAACCAAATGGAATGCGTTACGTTGAGGTACATCGCCCGCTGTCGCCTGAAGAGGAGCAAAACGTACAGACGATGCCGTATGTGCTGCCAGCAGGCTTTACGCAGTTTAAGGCGACTCAGGAGGTGGATGAACGTCTGGTGGAAAACGCGCTGTATCGCCGGGCGGGATATCCGGTTGCCGTTACATCAGGGCAGGCGCCGATAGCTTCTGGTCGCTCTGTGGTGGAGTCCGCGCAAAACAGCCAACCCGGAAGCGGCGTTGAAACCCGGGCAACGCAGTAGCAGGGAAGGGAAAACACAGGCAAAAAAAATGGCGCACAATGTGCGCCATTTTTATTACACAGGTACTATTACTTACGGTATTTAGTAGCCTGGTTGTCCAGACGCTGGTTAGCGCGAGCTGCGTCGTCTTTAGCAGCCTGAACGTCGGAACGCATTGCGTTCACGTCGTTGCTCAGCTGGTCAACTTTAGCGTTCAGAGTCTGAACGTCAGAAGACAGCTGATCGATTTTAGCGTTGCTGGAGCAACCAGCCAGCAGAGTAGAACCCAGGATTACCGCGCCCAGTACCAGTTTAGTACGATTCATTATTAATACCCTCTAGATTGAGTTAATCTCCATGTAGCGTTACAAGTATTACACAAACTTTTTTAGGTTGAGAATATTTTTTTGACGGGAATGCACTTATTTTTGATCGTTCGCTCAAAGAAGCATCGAATTGAGCTAAAATGGCTAAAAAACCGAGTGAAAACAGAATCCTTCCATCGGATTCGTCTTAGATAATCTGCGATTAGATAGTGAAATCCGATTTGATTTTTTATTAAGAGTGGCTATCGATTAAATAAAAAAAGCGCCGCGAGGGCGCTTTTTATTCAGAAAATTAATTCACACAGGAATTATTACAGGACGTGAACAGATGCGGTGTTGGTCGTGCCGCTCGGTACCAGCGCGCCGGAAACCATGACCACAACGTCGCCTTTCTGGCCCAGACCGCTCTGTAGAGCGACTTCTTTACCCAGACGGTAGAAGTCGTCAGTAGAGTTAATTTCTTTCACCAGCTGCGGCACAATGCCTTTGCTCAGCACCAGCTGACGCGCGGTCACTTCGTTGGTGGTCAGCGCCAGGATAGTGGCGTCCGGGAAGTATTTACGCACTGCGCGAGCAGATTTACCGCCCTGAGTCGCAACGACAATGACCGGCGCTTCCAGTTTTTCGGCAGTTTCAACCGCGCCGCGGCACACCGCTTCGGTGATGCGCAGTTTACGGCTGTCGTTATTGAAGTCCAGACGGCTGGTCATCACGCGGTCAGTACGCTCGCAGATGGTCGCCATGATGGTGACGGCTTCCAGCGGGTATTTTCCTTTTGCGGATTCGCCGGACAGCATCACTGCGTCGGTGCCGTCGAGGATGGCGTTCGCCACGTCGCCAGCTTCTGCGCGGGTCGGACGCGGGTTCTTGATCATGGAATCCAGCATCTGAGTCGCGGTGATAACGACTTTACGTGCGCGGATACATTTTTCGATGATCATCTTCTGCGCGAAGATAACTTCTTCAACCGGGATCTCAACGCCCATGTCGCCACGAGCAACCATGATGCCGTCAGACGCTTCGAGGATCTCATCGAAGTTGTTCAGGCCTTCCTGGTTTTCGATCTTGGAGATGATCTGGATGTTCTCGCCGCCGTGCGCTTTCAGGTGCTCACGGATTTCAACAACGTCAGAACGCTTACGGATAAAGGACGCGGCAACAAAGTCAACGCCTTGTTCGCAGCCGAAGATCAGATCCTGTTTGTCTTTTTCAGCCAGTGCTGGCAGCGCGATGGAAACGCCCGGCAGGTTAACGCCTTTGTTTTCGCCCAGGTCGCCGTTGTTCAGCACTTTACAGATAACCTTGTTACCTTCGATCGCGGTGACTTCCATGCCGATCAGACCATCGTCGACCAGTACGGTGTTGCCTACGGACAGGTCAGAAGTGAAACCTTCGTAAGTGACGGCAACCATTTCGCTGTTGCCGATAACGGATTTGTCCGTTGTGAAAGTGAAGGTCTGGCCCGCTTTCAGGGAGACGTCATTACCACCTTCCAGCTTAATGGTACGGATTTCCGGGCCTTTGGTATCGAGCAGGATTGCGGCTTTTTTACCGGTTTTGCTCATTACGTTGCGCAAATTCTTGATGCGCTGACCGTGTTCTGCATAGTCACCGTGAGAGAAGTTCAGACGCATAACGTTCATGCCTGCGTCCAGCATTTTGGTTAACATCTCTTCAGATTCGGTTTTCGGACCGATGGTGCAAACAATTTTCGTCTTTTTCATGACAGTCTTAGTCTTTAAGTTGAGAAGGATATGGAAATCTGGCTTCAGGGGCGCACGGCCTTGAAGCTAAACCTGTGTTGCGAAAGTGGTGTTGCCTCGCTCTAAGGATAGGTGACATCGAAAGAGCGTGCAGAGGAATGTGTGCTCGTGTTTCAGCCCAACGGGATGGCGTGTTTTTTAGTCGTTGAGTTTTGCAGTCCAATGCGCTGAAACCATTCAAGAGACAATTGGCGCGCATTATACGCTGAAATTTACACAAAAGGAAAATGAAAACAGCGTTTCAAAAAACATCTGTGCAGATTCACAACAAATTGTTATTAAAGCGTTAATTATGATCCTTGCGTTGTGCCGCCCGGGAAAGGGCGGCGTTGCGCAACTACCCGGCGAGCGCCTGAGCTAAATCGTCCTGCAAATCCTGAACATCTTCAATGCCCACTGACAGGCGAATCAACTGTGGGGTGATGCCATTCGCCAGACGCTGCTCAAGCGGAATAGAGGCGTGAGTCATGGTAAACGGCTGGCTGACGAGGCTTTCAACACCGCCCAGGCTTTCCGCCAGGGTGAATAATTTCAGCCGCGTGATAACGTCAGTGGCGCGCTGGTCATCGCCTTTTATGACGATAGAGATCATCCCGCCGAACTGTGACATCTGCTGGCGCGCAAGGGCGTGCTGAGGATGCGACGCCAGCCCCGGATACCAGACGTGTTCTACCGCCGGATGTTTTTCCAGCCATTGCGCCAGCGTCAGCGCATTGCCGCTGTGCCGCTCAATTCGCAGGGCCAGCGTGCGAATACCGCGTAATGTCAGAAAACTGCTAAATGGGTCCAGTACGCCGCCGACGGCGTTTTGCAGATAACCCAACTGTTGTGCGAGCGCCGGGTTGTCCCCGACGACCGCCAGTCCGGCGACGACGTCTGAATGGCCGTTCAGGTATTTCGTCGCGGAATGCACCACGATATCGAACCCCAGATCAAGAGGACGATGGATCAACGGCGAAGCGAAGGTGTTATCGGCCACGCTGATAAGCTGGTGGCGACGCGCGATATCGGCAATGGCCGCCAGATCGGCCAGTTTTAGTAACGGATTTGTCGGCGTTTCTACCCAGATCATGCGGGTATCAGGACGAATCGCGGCTTCAATACCGGCCAGATCGTCAGGTTTTACCCAGCTAACCTGTAGTCCGGCGCTGCGACGACGCACATTTTCAATCAGTCGATAGGTGCCGCCATAGACATCGTCAATCGCCACCAGATGGCTGTCTTTATCGAGAAGTTCAAGCACGGTAGCGATGCCCGCCAGACCGGACGCGAAGGCATAACCTTGCGTACCGCCTTCCAGCTCGGCAATGGCGGTTTCCAGCGCATGGCGCGTCGGGTTGCCGCTGCGTGAATATTCATATCCGGTATGCTGACCCGGCGCGGGTTGCGCAAACGTCGATGTCGCATAAATCGGCGGCATAACGGCGCCGTGCGCGTCAGAAAAGGTTCCGCTATGGACGCTAAGTGTGGAATACGATTTCATGAGAGTTCCTTATTTATCCAGGCGGTTGCGCCAGTGGGTGAGCACATCGCTACGGGTGACCAGACCGAGGAACTGGTCGTTGTCGACAATCACAGCCACCTGGCCGCGATCAAAAATAGGTTTCAGCGCGCTTTCCGGTTCACGTTTATCAAGCCGGACTACCTCGCGCGTCATCGCTTCTTTTACCGGGAGGGAAAAACGCGGGTTATCGCCCTGAATATGCGTAATCAGGTCCCATTCGTCGATAATGCCGATAAGCTGATCCTCCTGAAGAACCGGCAACTGCGAAATATCGTACAGGCGCATACGCGCCAGCACGGTCGCCAGCGTATCGTCCGGCGCGGCGGTTACGGTTGCCCCTTCGTCATGACGTAAGGCGATGAAGTCGCTCAGATCGCCAGCCTGTGGCCGGGTGATGAGCCCTTGCTGGCGCATCCAGTCATCGTTAAACATTTTCGAGAGATACTTATTGCCGCTATCGCAGGCAAAGGTCGCCACGCGCTTTGGCTGCGTCTGCGCCTGGCAGTAGCGCAGGGCGGCGGCGAGCAGCGTACCGGTCGATGAACCGGCAAGGATGCCTTCGGTTCTGAGCAACTCGCGCGCCGTGGCGAAGGCGTCTTTATCGCTGATGCGAAAGGCCTGTGAAACGGATTCGATGTGGGCGAGCGGCGGAATAAAGTCCTCGCCAATCCCTTCAACCAGCCAGGAACCGGCGGTGCCGAATGTGCCTGTCTCGACCTGATCGGCAAGGATTGAACCGGCGGGGTCGGCCAGCACGAACTCCGTGTGCGGGGAGTGTTCGCGAAACCATGCCTGTAAACCGCCCAGCGTGCCGCCGGAACCGACGCCGACCACGATGGCGTCAATGCGGCCATCCATCTGGGCAAACAATTCGGGGGCGGTGGTGGAAGCATGCGCCAGCGGGTTCGCGGCGTTGTTGAACTGATCAATATAGAAGGCGCCGGGCGTCTCCTGCGCCAGACGGCGTGCGTAATCCTGATAATAGGCCGGATGACCTTTGTTGACGTCTGAGCGGGTTAATACCACCTGTGCGCCAAGCGCGCGTAAATGGAAGATCTTCTCACGGCTCATTTTGTCCGGCACGACCAGCGTCAGGGCATAACCTTTTTGCGCGGCGATCAGCGCCAGACCCAGCCCGGTGTTGCCCGCCGTCGCTTCAATAATCGTGCCGCCGGGCTTTAGCAGCCCCTGTCTTTCCGCTTCATTGATCATAGAAAGTGCGACGCGATCTTTAATCGAACCGCCCGGATTCTGGTTCTCCAGTTTCAAAAAGAGTTCGCTTACGCCGCTATTCAGCTTATGCAACTGAAGCAGCGGCGTATTGCCAATCAGTTCTGTTATGGAGTGAAACGTTGTCATGGTGAATATCCGTCAGTGAATAACATGACGAAATAATAGGGTTGCCAAAATGCACGCCTAAAGAATGTTTGTCTGTGAATAAGAACAGAATGGAATATAAAACGCTATTTGGATGGCAGGACGTTTAGCCGTGCAGTCGTCTGGCGGTGTTGATGGCCGAATTACCCTGTTTTTGTCGATTAATTCAACAGTTTACGCTGCTCGCGTTAAGGATAATGCCGCTCCCCGCATAAAGGTTGCCGAAATTGTACTAAAGCCATTTTCCCGCGCTGCGCCTCTCTTATTCCTTGTGGATATATCAAATTCCTTTTTGGTCATTTAAAAGCAGAAACACCCTGATTACACTCATTTGGACATCCATACTGCTAAACAGCTAAAAGCACTGGCAGGATAACCATAAGCAGCAGCGGATACGATAACGATATGATCGTCCTGAAAAATATTTCGAAAGTTTTTACGCCCGGCAAGCTGTCGATTACCGCAGTGGATAACGTTAATCTGACGGTTGAACAGGGACAAATTTACGGGATTATTGGCTACAGCGGCGCCGGAAAGAGTACGTTGATTCGTTTGCTGAACGGTCTGGAAAAACCGACCGTGGGCAGCGTGACCATCAATGGTCATGATATTTCAGCGGCGACAGGAGAGTCCCTGCGCCAGGCGCGGCTGAAAATCAGCATGGTGTTTCAGCACTTCAATTTGCTGTGGTCGCGTACCGTCAGCGAAAACATCGCTTTTTCTATGCAAATCGCGGGCGCGCCAAAAGCAAAAATCAAGGCGCGGGTGGCGGAGCTGATCGACCTGGTGGGATTAACCGGGCGTGAGAATGCTTACCCATCCCAGCTGAGCGGCGGGCAAAAGCAACGTGTGGGGATTGCCCGTGCGCTGGCAAATAACCCGGATGTGCTGCTCTGCGACGAGGCGACTTCCGCGCTGGACCCGCAAACCACCGATCAGATTCTGGATCTGCTGCTCGATATTAATCGCCGCTTCCAGCTCACGATTGTGCTTATTACCCACGAGATGCATGTGGTGCGCAAAATCTGCGATCGCGTTGCGGTGATGGAAAACGGCAGAGTGGTGGAGGAAGGCGATGTGCTGAACGTCTTTACTCATCCGCAACAGCCGATTACCCGGCAGTTTGTCCGCCAGGTAAGTCAGTATGCCGAAGAGGAGGCGTTTAACCCGCATCTGGCGAGCGAGCTGGGCGGGACGGTGATTAAGCTGACCTTCACCGGGCACAGTACGCATCAGCCGATCGTAGGGGAGCTTACCCTGCGTTACGGCCTGCCTTTCAATATCTTACACGGCAAGATGACGCAAACCGCACATGGCGTGTTTGGCCAACTGTGGCTGCACGTCGTGGCGACGGAAGAACAACTGAATAATATTCTGGCGGATTTGCGGCAGAGCGATATTGAAGGTGAGGTAGTACAACATGGTTGAGAATCTGTTTCCCCATCTGAAATGGGAACAACTTTTTGCGGCAACGCAGGAAACGCTCTATATGACGGCGCTTTCCGGTATCGCGACGTTTGTGCTGGGGATTGTACTGGGGCTGGCGCTGTTTTTGACCGCGCGCGGCGGGCTGTTTCAGAACCGCACGCTGTATAGCGTCATTTCGCTGGTGGTGAATATTTTTCGCTCGATCCCGTTCATCATTTTGATCGTCTTGCTGATCCCGTTTACCAAAGCGCTGGTCGGCACCATTCTCGGCGCGAACGCTGCGCTGCCAGCGCTGATTGTCGGGGCGGCGCCGTTTTATGCGCGTCTGGTTGAAATCGCACTGCGCGAGGTTGACAGAGGCGTGATTGAAGCCACGCGTTCGATGGGCGCACGTCTCAGCACACTTATTTTTCGGGTTTTACTGCCTGAATCATCACCCGCACTGGTGTCCGGGATCACCGTGACGCTAATTGCGCTGGTCAGTTACAGCGCGATGGCCGGAGTGATTGGGGCAGGCGGTTTAGGGAACCTGGCTTATCTGGAAGGATTCCAGCGCAACCACAACGACGTCACGCTGGTGGCGACGGTGACTATCCTGATCATCGTCTTCATTATCCAGTTCTGCGGCGATGTGATCACCTCTCTGTTAGATAAACGCTAATAAAATACGGAAACCATTATCATGAAAAAATCACTGACATTACTCGCCGCAGCAACCTTAAGCGCCCTGAGCTTCGCCTCCTGGGCGGATACGCTGACCGTTGGCGCCTCTAACGTACCGCATGCGGAAATCCTTGAGCAGGCGAAACCGATTCTGGCGAAACAGGGGATCGATCTGGAGATTAAACCTTTCCAGGATTACATTCTGCCGAATACCGCGCTGGCCGGTCGTGAAATTGACGCCAACTACTTCCAGCATATCCCGTACCTGAATAGCGTGCTGAAAGATCATGCGGGTGATAAAACCTATGATTTCGTCAGCGCCGGGGCGATTCATATTGAGCCGATCGGCATCTACTCTAAAAAATACAAATCGCTGAAAGATCTGCCGGAAGGCGGCAGGATCATTATGCGTGACGCGGTCTCTGAAGAGGGACGTATTCTGTCGATTTTTGAAAAAGAGGGCGTGATCAAACTGAAGCCGGACGTGGATAAGGTCAGCGCGCGCATCAGCGACATCGTGGATAACCCGAAAAAACTGAAGTTCCTGCCGAACGTGGAAGCGGCGCTGTTACCACAGATGTACAACAACGATGAAGGCGATGCGGTGGTGATTAACGCCAACTACGCTATCGACGCAGGTCTGGACCCGGTTAACGATCCGATCGCCGTTGAGAGCGGTGAAAACAATCCGTACGCCAACATCATTACCGTACACCGTGGCGACGAGAAGAAAAAAGACATCGTGGCGTTGGTTGACGTTCTGCACTCAAAAGAGATTCAGGACTGGATCCGCACGAAGTACAAAGGCGCGGTGATTCCGGTCAATAACTAATACCACCTAGTGCCGGATAGCGTGACGCTTATCCGGCCTATAAAAGAGCCTGGCCGAACGGGTGAGCAAGTTACAGAGTGTGAGGTGCCGGATATCGGTTAAGTTGAATAGTCACTCTGTTTATTTGTTTGATTTATTTGAGTTTTGTCTTCATCGTTAGAGTGATATATGCTGTTTGTTTGTGCTGGCGATGAGAGACAATAATGGGAAACCTGACAAAAGACGACGAACTGTACCGTGAGATGTGCAGAGTGGTTGGCAAAGTGGTTCTGGAGATGCGCGACCTGGGGCAAGAGCCGAAGCATATCGTGATTGCGGGAGTGTTACGAACCGCCATGGCGAACCAGCGACTCCAGCGCAGCGAACTTGAAAAACAGGCGATGGAAACGGTTATCAAAGCCCTGGCAGGATAATTCTCTCAGGGATGGCGCTCGCTTCGTCATCCCTTATTCCCGGTATTTAAATTCTTCACCTTGTAAATAATCAGATATCGCGTTTATATTAATATCGATATGTATATTAATATATAACGAAGGCGATTGATATTAATAATGGGAACGAGGTCACATTTATAATTATTAATAGATTGCCGTGTTTTATTTCCCCTAAATGATAATAAATATCACTCCGCTTTTATTATTTCACTTCCGGTTTTTAATTGATAACGATCAAAGTTAATAGCACTGAATAACCACATTATTTATGTGCCTAACTCTTTAGGATTAGTCTATTTGTATTTAATGATATGACGTATGCGATCCGGTTAGGGCAAAACATCGGGTGTTGTCAGCACTGTGTTTGCGAAGAGGATGCGAAATAAATGAACCAGGTCGAACGTCCAATATTAGATTTTGGCTTAACGCGGCTCGAATTTCTGCGTATATCAGGAAAGGGTCTGGCAGGATTAACTATCGCTCCCGCGCTGCTGTCACTTTTTGGCTGCAAACAGGAAGACGTTGATAGCGGTACGGTAGGACTGATAAACACGCCCAAAGGGGTATTAGTGACTCAACGCGCCCGCTGCACAGGCTGCCATCGCTGCGAAATCTCCTGCACCAATTACAACGATGGCGCCGTGGGCTCGTTCTTCTCCCGCATTAAGATTCACCGTAATTACTTCTTTGGCGACAACGGCGTCGGCTCCGGCGGCGGCCTGTATGGCGATTTAAACTACACCGCAGATACCTGTCGCCAGTGTAAGGACCCGCAGTGCATGAAGGTCTGCCCAATCGGCGCAATTACCTGGAAACAGGACGATGGCTGCATCGCGGTTGATCATAAGCGGTGTATTGGCTGTAGCGCCTGCACCACTGCCTGCCCCTGGATGATGGCTACCGTAAACAGCGAAACGAAAAAATCGTCAAAATGTGTTTTATGCGGCGAGTGCGCCAGCGCCTGTCCAACAGGGGCGCTGAAAGTTATCGAGTGGAAAGATATTACTGTTTGAATCTTGCAAAGGAAAACATTATGGCTAACGGTTGGACAGGTAATATATTACGGGTCAATCTTACAACAGGCGATATTACCCTCGAAGATTCCAGTAAATATAAAAAATTTGTCGGCGGAATGGGGTTCGGCTACAAAATTATGTATGACGAAGTCCCGCCTGGCACGAAACCTTTCGATGAAGGAAATAAACTGGTATTTGCCACCGGCCCGCTGACCGGATCTGGCGCGCCCTGTAGTTCCCGCGTCAATATCACTTCGCTCTCTACGTTTACTAAAGGTAATTTGGTTGTCGATGCGCATATGGGCGGCTTCTTTGCGGCACAAATGAAATTTGCCGGGTACGACGCGATTATTATTGAGGGTAAATCCGCTTCGCCTGTGTGGATCAATATTAAAGATGACAAGGTCAGCCTCGAAAAAGCAGATTTTCTGTGGGGCAAAGGGACGCGCGCCACGACCGAAGAGATCTGCCGTATGACCAGCCCGGAGACCTGCGTGGCGGCCATTGGTCAGGCGGGTGAAAACCTGGTGCCGCTCTCCTGTATGCTCAACAGCCGTAACCACAGCGGCGGGGCGGGAACCGGCGCGGTGATGGGGGCGAAAAACCTCAAGGCCATTGCCGTTGAGGGCACCAAAGGGGTCAATATTGCCGATCGCAAAGAGATGAAGCGGCTGAATGACTACATGATGACGGAGCTGATTGGCGCCAATAATAATCATGTTGTGCCGAGCACCCCGCAGGCATGGGCGGAATTTTCCTCACCGGCCTCGCGCTGGACGGCGCGTAAAGGCTTGTTCTGGGGGGCCGCAGAGGGCGGGCCTGTTGAAACCGGCGAGATCCCGCCGGGTAATCAAAATACGGTCGGCTTTCGCACCTATAAATCCGTGTTTGACTTAGGTCCGGCGGCTGAAAAATACACCGTGAAAATGAGCGGTTGCCACTCATGTCCGATCCGCTGCATGTCGCAGCTCAATATTCCACGGGTAAAGGATTTTGGCGTACCGAGCACCGGGGGGAATACCTGCGTGGCAAACTTTGTCCATACCACGATCTTCCCGCACGGCCCGAAAGATTTTGACGACAAGGACGATGGCCGCGTTATCGGCAATCTGATCGGCCTGAACCTGTTTGACGACTACGGTATCTGGTGTAACTACGGGCAGTTGCACCGTGACTTCACGTATTGCTACAGCAAAGGCGTGTTCAAGCGCGTGCTGCCGGCTGAGGAATATGCGGAGATCCGCTGGGATCAACTGGAAGCGGGCGATCCCAACTTTATCAAGGATTTCTACTATCGCCTGGCGCATCGCAAAGGAGAGTTGAGCCATCTTGCGGATGGTTCATACGCCATTGCCGAGCGCTGGAATCTGGGTGAGGAATACTGGGCGTACGATAAAAACAAACTGTGGTCGCCGTTTGGCTATCCGGTACACCATGCTAACGAAGCGTCGGCGCAGGTGGGGGCAATTACCAACTGCATGTTTAACCGTGACTGCATGACCCACACCCACATCAACTTTATTGGTTCTGGTTTACCGCTGAAGCTACAGCGAGAGGTCGCGGCGGAACTGTTTGGTTCTGAAGACGCCTACGACGAGACTAAAAATTACACGCCGATCAACGCGGCGAAAATCAAGTATGCCAAATGGACGCTGCTCAAAGTTTGCCTGCATAACGCCGTGACGCTGTGCAACTGGGTCTGGCCGATGACCGTTTCGCCGTTGAAGAGCCGAAATTATCGTGGGGATCTGGATCTGGAAGCGAAATTTTTCCAGGCGGTGACCGGGGATGAAACCACCCAGGCGAGCCTTGATTTAGCCGCAGAACGTATCTTCACGCTCCATCGCGCCTATACCGTCAAACTGATGCAGACCAAAGACATGCGCAATGAACACGATCTCATCTGTTCGTGGGTTTTTGACAAGGACCCCAACATTCCGGTGTTCACTGAAGGGACTGACAAAATGGATCGCGACGATATGCGTGAATCCCTGACGCTCTTTTATACCGAGATGGGCTGGGACCCTGAACTGGGATGCCCGACGCGAGAAACGTTGCATCGCCTCGGTCTTGAGGATGTCGCCGCCGATCTGGCCGCGCAGAATCTGCTGCCAGCGTAAGGAAGGTGAGATGAGTCATTCAGAGGGCGAACACTCCACGCCTGAGGTGGATATTGAAAAGCGGCAGTGGCTGCAAGGCTTACATCAGCATGAAAGGCGAGTGGATGAACCAACGCCTCCCGCGAGTCCGGCAGAGATCATGGCGGAGTTCATCCGCCAGCATTCTGCTTCAGGCCAGCTAGTGGCTCGCGCGCTTTTCCTGCAACCGCCGTATTCAGTGGAGGAAGAGGCGTTAATGCCGCTGCTGGAGACGCTGCTTCAGAGCGAGACAGGGGCGGATATCGCCTGCGTACAGGGTGCTCAGGATGATTATTACTACTCGACGCAAACCATGACCGCTAACTATGCCGACATGTGCGTGCAGGTGGTGGAGAACGATATTTGCCGGGCTATCGCACAGGCGGTGCGTTTTGATTGCCAGACCTATCCGCGACCCTACAAGGTCGCCATGCTGGAACAACCGCCATACCGCTTTGCGCCGCAGCAAATAGAGACAGCTCTTGCCGCGATCGACACGCACCCGGATTACGCGGATATTCGCCGTGTGGCGTCGTCCAACGACGTACCGTATCTGTTTAGCGAACGTTTTATGAGCTACGGCAAGGCATATGGCTTATGCGAATGGCTTGAGGTTGAGCAGTTTCAGAATCCCTGATTGTTCAGGGTGATGTCATGGAAAGCGTGGGCGATCGCTGCCACCGGATTAGAGGATAACCAGATGTCCTTCACTCGACGAAAATTTGTGCTTGGTATGGGGACGGTGATTTTTTTCAGCGGGCCCGGCCAAAATTTGTTAGCGAACACGAAGAATAGCAACGCGGTGCGTTATGCCATGATTCATGATGAATCCCTGTGTAACGGCTGCAATCTCTGCGCCCGGGCGTGTCGCAAGACCAACCATGTTCCGGCTCAGGGCAGTCGTTTATCCATCGCGCATATTCCTGTTTCGGATAATGAAAACGAAACCGTTTATCACTATTTCCGCCAGTCCTGCCAGCACTGTGAAGATGCGCCCTGTATTGATGTTTGCCCGACCGGCGCCTCCTGGCGTGATGAGCGCGGTATTGTGCGGGTAGACGAATCGCGCTGTATCGGCTGTAGCTACTGTATAGGCGCTTGTCCGTATCAGGTGCGTTATCTCAATCCACAAACCAAAGTGGCGGATAAATGCGACTTTTGCGCCGAATCTCGCCTGGCAAAGGGGTTCCCGCCGATTTGCGTGAATGCTTGCCCGGAGCACGCATTGATTTTTGGTCGTGAAGACAGCCCGGAAATTCAGACCTGGCTGAAGGAGAACAAATTCTATCAACACCAACTCGCAGGCGCCGGAAAACCGCATCTGTATCGCCGGTTCGGTCAACATTTGATTAAAAAGGAAAATGTATGAACGCGTCGCAGAATGCTGAACAGTTCCATGTCCAACTGGCGAACTATGTCCCCGTGTTTTCTCCCGAATACTGGCCTGTCTGGTTAGTCATCGCCGGACTGATGCTGGTAGCGATGTGGCTGGTGTTGGGGCTGCATGCCATGCTGCGGTTTCGCGCCGCCAACAAAGCCGCGGCCGGTCACGGTGAAAAGGTTTACCTGTACTCAAAAGCGGTGAGATTGTGGCACTGGTCGAACGCGCTACTGTTTGTGCTCCTGCTCGGCAGTGGGCTGATCAATCATTTCTCGCTGGTTGGCGCGTCGGTGATGAAGAGTCTGCTGACGGTGCATGAGATCTGCGGTTTTCTGCTGCTGGCGTGTTGGCTGGGTTTTGTTTTGATCAACATGCTGGGCGGCAACGGACACCATTATATTATTCGCCGCGAGGGCTGGATTGGCCGGGCGATGAAGCAGACCCGCTTCTATCTGTTCGGCATTATGCAGGGTGAGGAACATCCGTTTCCCGCCACCACACAGTCTAAATTCAACCCGTTACAGCAGGCCGCTTATCTCGGGGTGATGTACGGCCTGGTGCCGCTGTTGCTGATAACCGGACTACTGTCGCTTTATCCGCAGGCGGCGGGCGATCTGTTCCCCGGCGTGCGTTACTGGCTGTTGCAGGCGCATTTCGCGCTGGCGATCGTTAGTCTCTTTTTTATCTTCGGTCATCTTTACCTTTGCACGACAGGTCGTACGCCCGGTGAGACCTTCCGCTGCATGGTTGATGGCTATCATCGGCACTAACGGATGATCATTACGCGAGAGGATTTACGTACCTGGCGAGTCGGGCCCGTCATCTATCGTTGGTTTGTCCGTCGCTTTCCGAATGGCGGCAGCTACGCCGACGTGCATCGGGCGCTGAGCAGTGAAGGCTATCTCGACTGGGCAAATAGCCTGGTGGAATATGCCTGGTCGCGCTGGCTGGATGAGGAGAGCTTTGCGCGTCAGGATATCAGCGCGATGGACAGCCTGGTGAGTGCGCAATCGCACCACGGTAATAGCGAACACATTGCCTGCGCGGACGATAACGTTCATCTGGGATGTGCGGGCGATAACGTCAAAATTGCCAGCGTGGGGTACGCTTCGCAGATTGCCAGCGCGGGGTACTGCGCGCGCATTGGCAGCGCAGGCTACAACACGCATATAGGTTGTTCCGGCGATCGCGCGCGGGTGGCGGTGGCAGGGAACTCAACCCGCGTAAGCTGCGCCGGTGACGGGAGTCGTATTGCCAGCGCGGGAATGCGGGTGCGCATCAGCACGCTGGGTGACAGGAGCAATATTGCCAGCAATGGCGATCTGGCGCAGGTTGTCAGCTTTGGCGCCAATGCCAGAATTGCCAACAGCGGAGAGAATGTCCATCTCGTTACCAGCGGTGACAATGCGGTCATCGCCAGCACCGGGCACGTTGACTCCCTGATACTGGGGCCCGGCGGCTGTGCTGCGCTGGCGTATCACGATGGCGAACGTACCCGTTTCGCCGTTGCCATTGAAGGCGAGAACAACATACGCGCCGGGGTAAAATATCGCCTCAACGAACAACATCAGTTTGTTGAGTGTTGAGCCGTTTATCGGATAGCGAATCGTCGACGGGTGAATCTCTCCAGGCCAAAACAGAGCAGGTAATAGACCAGTCCGGTAAAGATAAAAATGGCCGCCGGGTAAATCTGTACCCGGTTATTCACCTGACCGGCGACGGTAGTTAGTTCAGGAACATTGACGATAAACGCCAGCGACGTGTCTTTCAGCAGGCCGATAAAAATGCCGGTCAATGACGGCATTACATTGCGTAGCACCTGGGGAAGCAGAATGAGCCATAATGCCTGAAACGGGCGAAATCCCTGCACTACCGAGGCGTCGTACTGCCCGGCAGGAAGCGCGGTTATGCCGGCATAAACGGAGTGCATCACCGATGCCGCAGTAAACCAGGCCAGCGCCAGCGTGACGGTAACGGCGCCGGGAAGATCGCTTCCGGTAAGCATTGGCAGCAAATACCACATCCAGAAGATCACGAAGATCAGCGGAATGCCGCGAATAAATTCTGCCCAGAGAAACAGCCCATTACGGATAACGCCCGGAAATCGCCAGGCAAGACAGGCGAGAACCACCCCGCCGGGAAGCGCCAGCACGCTAGCACCCAGCGCCATCAACAATGTGAGGAGCACGCCGCCGGGTTGACCATCAGCAGCGCGTCCCCACAGCAGGTAATCCAGATTGTCGGTAATGACCGAAATATTAGCGATCATGGTGTGGACTCCTGAGGCTGAAAATACGCGTTTTGGGCTTCACTCTTTTGGTCGGGGCGGGGTTTAGCCGCGCCAGTAGCAGACCCAATACAATGCCGGTCAGCAAATAGAGCGCGGTGCCGACGGCAAAGGCTTCCAGAGCATGGGCGTTATAGCTTTCAATTTGTCGCACCTGATAGGTCAGTTCGGCAAAGCCGATACCGCTGGCAAGCGATGAGAGTTTCATCAGATTAAGGTATTGCCCCACGATGGGTTGCCAGGCGTTTGCCAGCCCCTGGGGGAGCAGAATATGGCGGAGGGTCGTCCACGCGGAAAAACCTTGCGATACAGCGGCCTCTCGCTGCCCGGCGGATACCGCCTGCAACCCCGAGGCGATCTCCTCAACCAGAAAGGCCGATGTGAATACCCCCAGCCCCCATGCGGAGCAGAGAAATTCTGGCGTCAGCCACCAGACATCGCCAGGCAGGATCGACCAAAAATGATCGGTATTAACGAAATCAATCACGCCACGGGGCAGAAAATTCCACGCTGCGAAGTACCAGAACATCAACTGCACAAGCAGAGGAGTATTGCGAAACAGCGAGACCCAGGCGGCGACCAGACGGCGACCGAATGCGTTGCCGGAGAGACGTAGCGCGAGCAGGATAATCGCCAGCAGTGTCGACAGCAAAACGCCTGCCAGCGTGACCCAGAGCGTGGTCAAAAAACCCGAGATGACCCATTGCAGAGGTTGCCCGCTCAGCACCCCCTGCCAGTCCAGAGTAAGCATTATAACGATGACTCCTGGTGTAACGGATCGAGCACTTTCTTCAGGAAGCGCTGGGTTCTGGGGTGCTGCGGACGGGTAAAAAATGCTTCAGGCGAGGCGACTTCCAGAATATCGCCGCCGTCGATAAACACGACACGGTCGGCAATTTTGCGCGCGAAGTGCATCTCGTGCGTAACGACGATCATGGTGATCCCGCTGTGGGCAAGGTTCTTCATGACCTGTAAGACTTCGCCGATCATTTCCGGGTCCAGCGCGGATGTTGGCTCATCAAAAAGGATAATTTGCGGGGAGGAGGCCAGCGCGCGGGCAATGGCGACGCGCTGCTGCTGTCCGCCAGAGAGCTGGGCGGCAAATGCGTCGGCTTTTTCAGCCAGACCCACCTGATCCAGCAACTCGCGGGCTCGCTGCCGGGCGGCCTCTTTATTCCAGCCATGCACATATTCCAGTGCCAGCGTAATGTTCTGCTGCGCCGTCAGATGGGCGTAAAGGTTGAATTGCTGGAATACGAATCCAATGCGGCTGCGTAACTGGCGCAGCGCTGCGCCCTTGAGCTGACCAATGGGCTTATCATCGATAAAAATATCGCCGCCGCTTAATGACTCAAGCTGGTTGATGAGTCGAATAAGCGTGGATTTTCCCGAACCGGATGGCCCAAGGATGGTAACGACTTCTCCGGGTTCCACCGTCAGATTGACACCGTTTAATACCCGGTGCCCGTCGTACTGTTTGATCACATCGCGCAGTTCAACGCGCGCCTGACGCAAATGCGTAAAATCCGCAGCCGAAGCTGCGGAGCGGGTAAACAAACCTGAGAGCATATTACTTCGCTTCTATCTTAAAGGCGCGCGGCTGTGGATTTTTGGTTTCGGGGCCGAACCAGACGTCATAGATTTTGGCCGCCTGTCCGGTGGACTCGAGCTTCAGCAGTTCATCGTTCACCGCCTTTAACAGCGCGGGTTCGCCTTTTTTCACCCCGACGCCGATTTCCTCTTTACTCAGCAGGTCGGGTAGGATTTTAAAGTTGGCTTTGTCCGGCGCCCCGCTTAACAGGCCCGCCAGAATGGTGCTGTCCTGGGTGATCGCCTGAACGTTGCCATTACGCAGCGCAGTCAGCGCCAGCGGGATATCATCATAGGCCAGCACGCGGGATTGCGGGAAACGCTGGTGCAGCGCCTGTTCCCCCGTTGTTCCTTTCACCGCGCCAATTCGCGCGCGGCTGTACTCATCCAGCTTGTCGGGTGAGGTCGCCGGAACCAGGAATTGTTGCCCGGTGATAAAATAGGGAACGGAAAAGTCGATAACCTGGGCGCGCTCCGGGGTGATGGTAATATCCGCGACGATCAGATCGGCCTTACCCGATTGCAGTAACGGGATACGGTTGGCTGGGTTGGTGGCGACCAGTTCTAGTTTGACTCCCAACGATTTGGCCAGCGCTTCAGCAAAATCAACGTCGTAACCAACGATTTTATGCGTTTGCGGATCGACGGAGCCAAACGGCGGGTTCGCATCGAACGTGGCCACTTTCACTACGCCGGCGGCTTTAATATCCGCCAGTTGATCGGCCTGGGCGGGTAATGCGGCAATACCGGATGCGAATAGCGCACTTAATGCCAGTAATGTTTTTTTAGTGCTGTGAATTGTCGTTGCCATCATCTTCTTTGATATCCCTGTAGAGACGCTAAATAATTCATGTCGCGGTCAAAAAGGCCGCTGCATTCGCGACATGATTGGGTTTGTCTTTTTACGCTCCCACAACTCGCCGTCGTCACCAAATAAGAAAAGATTCTTATCTATATACAAAAAGATATTAGTAAAACAGATGTTAATGGTCGGTGAATTAAGATGGGATGGTCTAATGCAATAAATGCACAAGGATGGCAGGATTTCGTATTTCATTTTTTCACGCGAATGCGCTGCAATAAAACGCATCCAGCATACAGACAGAGGGGCGGAGAAGATGAATGGGTTTAAACGTCTTTGGCATACTGTGGTGAAAGCACGTCCACAGACCCGACAGTACGATGCGGAGCCTCATCTTCAGCGTATTGTTGAGTCTGTTCTTCCTGTCGCCAGCCTGTATGGCGTGGATATCGCCAACATTGATCCGGAGTGGTTCCGTGATAAAACAGAACGCTGAACATCGACAAACGCGCGAGGCATACTGGAACGAAATCTGCGCGCTTTCTGCGGCTTAATCCTGAATAAAAAAACCGGCATTACGCCGGTTCTGTCGTTATATTTTGCAGGCATCGCCGCAATCATCATCCGCAATAACCGCCTGGGCTTTTTTATCTGCGTCTTCCACACGTTCAGCGTTACGCTCTTGCGCTTCCTCCAGCCCGTCAAAGACCAGATTGTCGAGATCAATATCCATCAATCACCTGTTTAGTTCAGTGTTTGCCAGCTTTCCAGTATAGGGCAAAATCTGTGATTGATGCACCTTGCGCTATTGGCGATCGGTGCGGTTGCCAGCAGGGAAAGCGGAAATCCCGCCATCCCTGCCAATAGGTTACTGCTCGGTGAGTTCCATATCCGCGATAAAGGGGAGATGATCGCTTGCCGACGACCAGGTGAAAGCAGGGGAGTTATGCGGAATGTCTATCTTCTTCACATCCCATTTTTGCCCCTTGAAAGTGAAGATGTGGTCAATATCAATCGCCGGGTTAACCGCAGGCCATGTACGATAATCCGTCCCCTGTTTCTCAACCGGATTAAAGAAATAGCCAATTTCTTTTAACGGCTGTTCGTCACGGGTAGAGTTGAAATCGCCAGCCAGAATTTTTATTGAAGAGGCGATATCTTTAAAATCGGATGACGCATCGCCAATACTGACATCCAGCAGATGGCGGACTTGCTCAATTCGCATGGTGGGATCTTTTTGCCAGTCAAGGTGGGTAACCATGACCAGTACCGGCGTATCGAAACCCGGAACCTCAATTTGCGCCAGTAATGCTACCCGTTGTTCTGCATCGCCTGAGGGTAAATTGATAACCTGAGTATGCTGAATTTTGTATTTCGATAAAATGCCGAGCCCGTATTCACCACCGTCAAAATCCAGCGCCTTACCAAAGGCATAGTGATAGTTATTTGCATCAGCGATCGTTTTCAATTGATCAATCTTTTGGCTTCTTGCGGTTTTATTATCAACCTCTGGAACCGCAATGATATCGGCTGCAATTTTTTTGATAGCGGCATTAAGCGACGTGAAATCAGCTACATTTTCGGACGCTTCATTTTTGCCGATGTTATAGGTCGCAATTCTTAAATGAGGCTTGTTGTTTTCATAAACCTTATCCGGGACACCGCCTTTCTGAACGGCGAGAATTTCATTACCGGCAAGTTTTTCACTGGCTATAGCGTGCGTGGAAAGGCAGCTTAGCGCGAGGAATGTCAGTGTAAAGATGTTTTTCATAACGAATAGAGGCCTTGTTTATTTGCTGTTATCGCCACTATAACGTGCATAAAAATAGGTTACTGTGAGACTTTGCACAAACTTATATTGTTTTGCGAAATAAGTGATTAAAGTACATTCACCAGAATTTTAAATGTGAATGAAGGCCGTAACGGTTTACTTGACCCGCAGAGCCTTTCGGGTAACTGTATGTAATGTTGTAAAAATCTGAATTTCACCTGTAAAAAAAGGAATAACGAAGAGATGTATGGCCGTGAGTATCGAAACGGGCGTCGTCGCATGGCGCCGTTTTTAGCGATCTCTTGTATTACTTTGCTGTATGGCGCGAAAGGGTATGCCAGGCCGGATATGGAGCCGCTGGGGCCGAATATCGCCGATCGGGGTTCCGCGTTTTACCATTTCAGGGTTGAAAATTTCGACTCCGCCGACGGAAAAAGGCATTACAAGGTCTGGACCGGCATTCCTGATAAAACGCCGCCAGCGTCGGGTTATCCGGTTCTGTATATGCTGGATGGCAACGCGGTGATGGACCGCCTGACGGAGGACTTGCTGAAACAACTGGCGGAAAAAACGCCCCCCGTTATTGTCGCCATCGGCTACCAGACCCACTTACCCTTTGATCTGAACGGCAGAGCCTATGATTATACGCCCGCGCTGGAAGTGAAAAGCGGGGCGGAGGGGCGCTACCGTCGACCGGGTGGCGGCAGTGGGGACTTCCGTCGACTGCTGGAGACGCGTATCGCGCCGCAAACGGAACAAGGACTCAACATCGATCCTGAACGACGCGGCGTATGGGGACACTCCTACGGCGGCTTATTCGTCCTTGATTCGTGGCTGTCGTCGTCATTTTTTCGGTTTTACTACAGCGCCAGCCCATCGCTGGGAAGAGACAATTTCTCGTTGTTAACCCGGTTAACCACAATGGATGCCGCGAAAAATTGCCATAAGCGTTTATTTTTCATGGAAGGTTCCGCTTCACCGGGGAAAAACGCGCAGACTCCGGTTTCCGATATCCTGAATAAAACCCGCGACGCCGTTTCCGCCCTGCAAAAAGACGGGCTTGCGGTTGCCTGGTGGAATTACCCGGGGTTGACGCACGGGCCGATGTTCACCGCCTCTTTTCAGAGCGCGTTACTGAATATGAGCGCGGAGGAGACTCCCGGGGCAGCGCGCTGCGATTAACCGGGCAGTGAGTGAAGAGGGCGGCGGGAAGCCGCCCTTAGCCATTACGCTATGATGCGTGTCTGGTGGTCGTCAGAAGTGCAGCCCCACCTGCATGTAGTAGGTGCGTCCAGGTTCGTTATAGGTGTTCGCACCAGCTCCCCACAGATACGCGCCCGTGGTGGCGTTACCGGTGGTCTGGGCATTCCCTTCACGGAAGTGGCGCTTGTCGAACAGGTTATCGATCCCTGCGGTCACATCCACATATTTCGTCACCGCGTAAGTCGCACTCATGCCCACCAGCGCATAAGGCGATACCTGTCGGGTTTCGCTGCCCGAAGTGGGGTTCCCTTGATAAGTGTATTTTTTCGGTTTCTGGCGGCCGTACCACGTCAGCGTACCCTGCACCGACAGATCGTTGGCGGCCTGCCACTCCAGCGTTGAGTTGATGGTGTATTTGGGAATAACCGACAGGTAATCTCCACTCTTCTTATTCTTGTTCTCGATGATATAGGTGAAGTTATTTTTCATCTTCAGCGTATCGGCGAGCGGGAAATTGAACGTCCCTTCCAGCCCCTGAACGACGGCTTTTGGCACGTTTTCCCATTGATAAATATTTGCGGAGGTGGCTTTGCCCGCAACCGAGTCACCGGCTGCAATCTTGTCATGGTAGTCGTTGCGATACCAGGTCAGCCCGGCCTGCACTTCATCATGATTATATTCAATCCCTACCTCTTTATTGACGCTGGTTTCTGCTTTCAGGTCGCGGTTGCCTTGCAGATAGCAGGCGCCGCCGCCGTAGCATCCCTGGCCTTTACTGAACAACAGGTAATTGGGGTTGGTCTGATACAGATTTGGTGCTTTCCATGCGCGGGCAATACCCAGTTTTAACGTGAAGTCACCGCCCAGTTCCTGGGAGAGGTTCAGTGACGGACTCCAGTTACTGCCGCTAATACTCTGGTGGTTGAAGCGAACGGCAGGGGTCAGACGAGTGCTGTCCGTCAGTTCAAGGTTATCTTCCGCAAAGATGCCGTAAATATCCGCTGAGCTGTATTTGCTGCGCCCGGTATCGGCAATCCCCGGAACCGAGCCTCCGCCGGTAGTGGATTCGGTATTCGACGACGGATCTTTCATCGCCTGGTGGTTAAATTCCGCGCCAAAGGTCAGTGTCTGGCTAACCCACAGGTCAAGCGGGATATTCACTTCCGAGTGCAGGTTGGTGTCATACAACGAAATGGTCGAGAACCCTTCATTTGACGGGCTGAAAATCCCCGAGATGCCGCCAGAGAGGCCTTCATTGAGGCGGGTATTACGCGTTTTTTCAAACTGCACATAGTTATTGGTGGTGACGCCGCTGTCCCAGGCGCCGGTATATTTCAGGCTGAGCGTCTGGCGGTAGAGAACGTTTGTTTCTTTGCCATAATATTTTTTTACCAGCGCGTTGCTGTTGGTGTTTTGCGTATCACCGGCATACAGGTTGCCGTGGCGACTGTAGCCGGCCCCCAGTTCCAGCGTCTGCATCGGCATAAATTCCCAGCGCAGAGCTGAATTGATGTCTTTATTGATAAAACCTTCACGGCCAGCGGGGTAGCTACCGGCATAAGAACCGATACGCGGGGTCGTGTGGTTTTCGTTGATATCCTGGGCATCAGCCTGCGTTTTATTCCAGTTACCGTAGACTCGCAGGGTCAGATTATCCGCCAGCGCGCCGCTTAAACTGCCGTTATAGCGTTTGGTGCTGCCTTCGGATTTGTGCTGTGGAAAGTTGTAATAGGTATTTAAACTGCCGTGCCATTCGTCCGTCGCCGGTTTGGTGATGATATTGACGACCCCGCCCATTGCGCCACTGCCGTACATCGCGGCGGCCGGGCCACGGATGACCTCAATGCGCTCGATCATTTCTGGCGGCACCCAGTTGGTGTCGCCACGGGTATCACGCTCATCGCTCCAGCCATAGCGTACCGAGTTGCGGCTGGAGACAGGCATACCGTCAATCAGAATCAGGGTGTTCTCCGGCCCCATGCCGCGGATATCAATCTGGCGGTTATTCCCGCGTTGTCCGCTGTTAGAGTTCCCGGTGAGATTGACGCCCGGCATGGTGCGAATGATCTCAGCGACGTCGCGCTGTATTGGCCGTTTTTTAATGGCCTCGCTGTCAATGATAGAGACGCCAGGGGCCTGGAGCGTCTGTTCTTTGGCCGTCACGACCATGGTTTCGCCGCTGTTTATTTCTTTGTCGCGGGCAGCCTGTTTCTCCGGTGGGTTACTGGCGTTTGTTTGTTCTGCTTTCTGGTTTGCCGCTGTTTTGATGTCGTCAGCCTGTACCGCAGGAATTGCCAGACTCCCTGCAATAAGCGAACTCAAAAGCGATAATTTATATGCCTTTTTTATCATGATATTAATCACTTGCCATTGTTAAAAGAGAAATTGCGTGAAATAACTTATTAGCAATATTTCTCATTTGCAACACAATAATGATTATCATTTACATTTTTAGTCGTGCGAGCGCGCTGCCGTTAGCGGCAATTTCAGGTTATTAAATAGAATAAAATCAGTAAGATAATTAATATCAGGGCAGCAGGCGTGAAGGGACAGTTGCGGTTGTTGGTCTGTACAACGGTCAAACCATGAATTCAGGAAAGATTTGTGGGAACAATGCGCTGTGGGAACAGTGTGCTGTGTGGATAAAGAATGGTGCGTCTGAATGGACTCGAACCATCGACCCCCACCATGTCAAGGTGGTGCTCTAACCAACTGAGCTACAGACGCAGGATGGTGCGTTCAATTGGACTCGAACCAACGACCCCCACCATGTCAAGGTGGTGCTCTAACCAACTGAGCTATGAACGCAATGTTGCAGATGACAACGGGGACGAATATTAGCGGCAGAGCCGGAATGAGGCAAGAGGGAAAACGTAATTTTCTTCCTGATTTCACTCGATTGCAGAGGAAACGCGCAAAATGTCGAGAGAATAGCCGCCGTCCGGCGGCTATTGCTGATTTATCGCGCAGCGCGCTGCAAAATAATCGCTGATGACTGGCGTTGCAGGTATCGCATACGCAGCATCATCATAATAGCCGCAGACGTCAGGCCGATAATAAAGCCCATCCAGAACCCGGCCGGTCCCATGCGATCCACCACCAGATCGGTCAGCGCGAGGATATAACCGCTCGGTAATCCCAGCACCCAGTAAGCTGTAAAGGTAATAAAGAAAATCGACCGCGTATCTTTATAACCACGCAAAATACCGCTGCCGATAACCTGGATCGAATCGGAAATTTGATACACCGCCGCCAGCAGCATCAGTTGCGCGGCGAGCGTGACCACTTCAGGATTGTCGTTATAGAGCAGGGCGATAGGCTCACGCAGCGTCACGGTAAAAATTGCGGTGATAACGGCCATGCAAACCCCGACGCCCAGTCCGGTTCTGGCGGCTGTCTGGGCATCCAGCGTTGAGCCCTGGCCAAGTCGATAGCCCACGCGGATGGTAACCGCAGCCGCCAGCGACATCGGCAATACGAACATCAGCGAACTGAAGTTCAGGGCAATCTGGTGGCCTGCGACATCCACAATACCCAGCGGTGAAACCAACAGCGCCACCACGGCAAACAGGGTGACTTCAAAAAACAGCGCCAGGGCGATCGGCAAACCTAGCTGTACCAGACGTTTCACGACCGCCGTATCCGGCTTGCTGAATCCGCGCTCGTTGCGGATATCGCGCATTGAACGCGCACGTTTCACATACGAGGCCATCGCGATAAACATCACCCAATAGACCGCCGCCGTGGCAACGCCGCAGCCCACGCCGCCGAGTTCCGGCATACCGAAGTGGCCATAGATGAATATATAGTTCACCGGAATGTTGACCAGCAGGCCAAGGAAGCCCATGACCATGCCGGGTTTGGTTTTTGCCAGACCTTCGCACTGGTTACGCGCAACCTGAAAGAACAGGTATCCCGGCGCGCCCCACAGGAGCGCGCGAAGATAGCCCACGGCTTTATCCGCCAGCGCAGGATCAATGTTATGCATAGAACGGATAATGTATCCGGCATTCCATAGCACAAACATAATGAGAACGGACACACAGCCCGCCAGCCAGAAGCCTTGTCGCACCTGGTGAGCGATGCGTTCGCGGCGGCCAGAGCCGTTGAGCTGCGCGATAACCGGGGTCAGAGCCAGTAACAGCCCATGACCAAACAGAATGGCGGGCAGCCAGATAGATGTGCCGATAGCGACGGCAGCCATATCCGTGGCGCTGTACCCGCCAGCCATCACGGTATCGACGAATCCCATCGCGGTTTGGGCGATTTGCGCAAGAATCACCGGTATTGCCAGAGCTAATAACTGACGCGCTTCACTGATATACTTCTGCACGTATACACCTATTATTTGTTGTTATTTGAGAGACTAAAAAAGCCGCCTTAAATGGCAGCAAGAAGAAAATGCAGGGGAAATTTCAGTCTATTGTAGCGAGGAATACGTAATTCTCCAGTGAAAAAACAGGTGCTTTTAGCGCTTTGCTGGCAACCTGATTTTCCACCTGCTATTGTGCTGGGCAGAGATGTATTAACTGATTTCAGGAGTTGCAGGTATGTTTACAGGTATTGTGCAGGGCACCGCGAAACTGGTGTCGATTGATGAAAAACCGAATTTCCGCACGCATGTCGTGGAATTACCTGAACACATGCTGGACGCGCTGGAGACTGGCGCATCGGTGGCGCACAACGGCTGTTGCCTGACCGTCACTGAAATAAACGGTAATCAGATCAGCTTTGACCTGATGAAAGAGACGTTACGCATTACCAATCTTGGCGATCTGAGCGTCGGCGATCTCGTTAACGTGGAGCGTGCGGCGAAATTCAGCGATGAGATTGGCGGGCATTTAATGTCGGGTCACATTATGACCACGGCTGAAATTTCGAAAATTCTGACCTCTGAGAATAATCGTCAGGTCTGGTTTAAAGTTCAGGACCCGCAGCTGATGAAATATATCCTGTATAAGGGATTCATCGGCATCGATGGCATCAGTCTGACGGTAGGGGAAGTGACGCCAACGCGCTTTTGCGTTCATCTGATCCCGGAGACGCTGGAACGCACCACGCTGGGTAAGAAAAAACTGGGCGCTCGCGTCAATATCGAAATTGATCCGCAGACCCAGGCGGTTGTTGACACCGTCGAGCGCGTGCTGGCGGCACGGGAAAGCGCGGCGAATCTGCATGCAGGCGACGCGTAACCCGACGTAAAAACCCCCGCAGCGCGGGGGTTATCAGGATTAGCGGGGAATACGCAGGCCGTGTTCGACGCCGCGAGAAAAAACCACCTGCCATAGCTGTATATCACGGGCGCGAAACGCCCCGGCGCATGCATTCAGATAATAACTGAACATGCGTTTAAACCGTTCGGTGTAATTATCTGCAATTTCCGGCCAGCCGTTGATAAAGCGAGAATACCAGGCCATCAGGGTGGTGTCGTAATCTGCGCCAAAGTTGTGCCAGTCTTCCATCACGAAATGCGATTCGCTGGCATTCGCAATCTGGCGAACAGACGGCAGGCACCCGTTCGGGAAAATATACTTATTGATCCACGGGTCGACATTATTATCCGTCTTTTTGGAACCGATAGTGTGGAGCAGGAAAATACCGTCCGGTTTCAAATTACGGTCGACCACTTCAAAATAGGTTTTATAGTTCTTCGGCCCGACGTGTTCAAACATACCAACAGATACAATGCGATCAAACTGATCGTTAAGGTCGCGATAATCCTGTAGCCGAATAGAAACGTCCAGACCTGCGCAACGTTCCTGGGCCATCTTTTGCTGCTCGGCGGAAATCGTGACGCCAACGACGCTGACGTCATAACTGGACGCCATAAACTGGGACAAGCCACCCCAGCCGCATCCGATATCCAGCACGCGCATACCCGGCTGCAACTGTAGTTTTTCACAAATGAGCTTCAGCTTCGCTTGCTGGGCGGATTCCAGTGTGTCGGCATCTTTCCAGTAAGCGCAGGAATATTGCATATACGGGTCGAGCATGCGGGAGAAAAGATCGTTGCCGAGATCGTAATGTTCTTTCCCGACTATCCAGGCGCGTTTTTTACTTTGTAAGTTGAACAGGCGTGCGCCCGCGATACGCAGCGTATCTTTGAAATGGTGGGGGAGTTGGTTTTCGAGACCGGCTCGTAAGACTTTACTAAAAAACATGTCCAGTCGGTCGCATTCCCACCAGCCATCCATATAACTTTCACCTAACCCCAGCGATCCTTCCTGTAATACACGTTTGAAAAAATCGGGGTTTTTAACACGAATATCCGCCGGGGCAGTGCCATTGATGGCGATACCCGCACGGCCCAGCAATTCGTTGGTGATACGATACCAGTCATCATCTGGTACGCTGACTTCTTCTATACACGATGAACTCATAGCTTCTCCATCACTTGGTCGGTGATCAGAACCTTAAAACAGCGTAGACGCTTTTTGGGCTTTGTGAGAAATCTCACGGAATAATTCCGCGAGTCTATTATCCGACGTAGAACAGAGGAAGGGAGGAACCCTTACCGAAAAGGCCATCCGTGGTGAAACGGGAACGCTCCGGTTCCCGTTAACGCATAATAATTATCGTAATATTAACAACCGAAATTTAGTATAGGCCTCAAAATTCGATGATACAACCGAAAATTGTTAGCGAGCTAATTACCTGTTGTTGAACATTTTTAGTGAGATTCGCTGTGCGCAACTTCGGTGTTTGCTGCGCGCGCGGCCGGTTCCTGCGCCTGAAGTTGCAGCCAGTATCCCAGCGCCGCCAGAGCCACCGTCGACAGCATTACGCTGGTGGTGGTAAGCAGCGGCGTGCTGATCAGCCACGAAACGACCAGGCTTGCCAGGAAACACAGACCCAGTTGCAGCGTGTTCTGTAAGGCTGCTGCGCGTCCGGTCGCTTGCGGGAAGGGGCGCAGCGCCTGGGCGACCACGATAGGGTAGATCGCGCCGTTCGCGATAGCCATCACACAGAATGGAATCAGGATCTCCGTCAGCGAAACATGGCTGATGAAGCTGGCGCCCCAGGTGGCGACCACGCTCAGCGCATAGAGAACCAGTAACCAGGGCAACAGCTGTTGACCCTGCCATTTTTGCAGCGCCGCGCGGCAACCGTAACCGCCCACCAGGAACGCGATGGTCTGCGGTACATAGCTCAGGCCAATCACCGCCGGGCTATAGCCCATTTCGCTGAGGATAAACGGGGAACCCGTCAGCCAGGCAAAAAAGCTGGCGGAGCAGGCGGCGTAAATCAGGACGTTGCCGCGATAAGTTTGTGAACGCAGCAGGCTGGCGAAGGTCAGTTTTTCCTGGCTGTGGTCATGTGCTTTTGTTGTTGGCTTTAAGCGTAAGGCGGGCAGCATCAATATCAGCGTAATGATGAACAGCGTGGCAAAAATGGCCTGCCAGGAAAAATGCGTCAGGATCCAACTGCCGAGTAAAGGCGCAAGGGCGGGCGATAAACCGACCAGCGGCATAATGGTGGCGAAGATGCGATTAATTTTTTGCGTTGGATAATAATCCGTCACCAGCGCCTGCCAGATCACCGTAGCGGCACAAACCCCCACCGCCTGAATAAAACGCAGTACCAGCAGCCCGGTAGCGCTTTCGACCCACATCATCCCCAGACTGCCCAGCGCAAAGATGGAGAGACCCAGCAGCAAAATGGGTTTACGCCCGTAACGGTCTGACAGCGGCCCCCACAGCAGTTGCGCGACGGCGAAACCGGCCAGGAACAGACTGAGACTGGCGCTGACAGCCGCCGCCGGTGTTTGCAGGTCGGCCTGAATTGCCGCGAACGCGGGCAGATACATATCTGTTGCCAGAAAGCCCAGCACGCTGAGACCCGCCAGCCAGACTAAAAAACCTTTTCCGGGTTGCATAATTGTTTCTCTTTTCCAGAAGTAAGACATTGCCGCTGAGTGTAGGGAGTGAAATTCTGCTTGTGAAACGCTAATATTTGGCTACTGGATTCAAAATTTTTGCAGGCAGAATATGTGGTCAGAATATTCACTCGAAGTGGTTGATGCCGTTGCCCGTAATGGCAGTTTTAGTTCTGCGGCGCAGGAGTTGCACCGCGTGCCTTCTGCGGTGAGCTACACCGTCCGTCAACTGGAAGAGTGGCTGGCGGTGCCGCTTTTCGAACGACGCCATCGGGATGTTGAACTGACCCCCGCCGGGGCATGGTTTTTAAAGGAAGGGCGCTCTGTTATCAAAAAAATGCAGATCACCCGGCAGCAGTGCCAGCAGATAGCCAACGGCTGGCGGGGTCAACTGGCGATTGCGGTCGACAATATTGTTAAGCCGGAGCGCACCCGGCAGATGATTGTTGATTTTTATCGTCATTTTGATGATGTGGAATTGCTGGTCTTTCAGGAGGTATTTAACGGCGTCTGGGATGCGCTGTCGGACGGGCGCGTGGAGCTGGCTATCGGCGCGACGCAGGCCATTCCGGTTGGAGGACGCTACACCTTTCGCGATATGGGGATGCTGAGCTGGAGCTGCGTGGTCGCCCGCCATCATCCGCTGGCGTCAATGGCTGGCCCGCTCAGTGACGATACGTTGCGCAACTGGCCGTCGCTGGTCCGGGAGGATACCTCGCGTACGCTTCCGAAGCGCATCACCTGGCTGCTGGATAACCAAAAACGCGTGGTGGTGCCGGACTGGGAATCTTCAGCGACCTGCCTCTCAGCGGGACTGTGTGTGGGAATGGTGCCGACCCACTTTGCTAAGCCGTGGATCGACAGCGGGAAATGGGTGGCGCTACAGCTTGAGAATCCGTTTCCTGATGCGGCGTGCTGTCTGACGTGGCAGCAGAATGACACGTCGCCCGCGCTGGCCTGGCTACTGGACTATCTGGGCGACAGCGAAACGCTGAATAAAGAGTGGTTACGGGAGCCGGAAGAGGCTCCCGCAGAAGGGGATTAACGGCGATAGTCGCGGAACGGGCCATCGGCGACAGAGCGACGCTCAATCAGACGCGGATGCACCTCAATGGACTGCGACTCTTCGCGTTTATTGACGATACGGTCAAGCAGCATATTGAAGGCCGTTTCACCCAGAGAATCTTTCGGCTGGTGAATCGTCGTCAGCGCAGGCGTAAAGTAACGCGCGTTGCGCACGTTGTCGTAGCCGATGACCGAGATATCCTGCGGTACGCGCAGCCCCATCTCGTCAGCGGCGCACAACGCGCCCATCGCCATAATGTCGCCACCGCAGAATACGGCCGTCGGGCGGTGAGACTGGGAGATCATTTGCTGCATCGCGCGGTAGCCTGATTCCGGCTCGAAATCACCCTGAACGATCCAGTTTTCCGGCACGTTTATCAGCGCTTCTTCCATCGCTTTCATAAAGCCAGCCAGACGACCTGCGCCGGTGTTGCGTTCCATCGGGCCGGGGATCACGCCAATTTCACGGTGGCCGCGTTCAACCAGATAACGACCGGCCATATAGCCGCCTGCAAAGGCGTTATCAATGACCGTATCGGTAAAGTCCGCTTTGGCTTCGCCCCAGTCCATCACCACCATCGGGATATGGCGATACTCTTCAAGCATAGAGAGCAGGGACTCAGGGTATTCGGAACACATGACCAGCAGGCCATCCACGCGTTTTTGCGCCATCATGGAGAGGTACGCGCGCTGTTTTTCCAGGTTGTTCCAGGCGTTGCCCAGAATCAGCGTATATCCTTTCTGGAAACAGTTCTTTTCAACGGCTTCGATAATTTCAGCAAAATAGGCGGCTTCGCTGCTGGTCGCCAGCAAACCAATCGATTTGGTGTGGTTAACCTTCAGGCTGCGGGCAACCGCGCTGGGAGAGTAGTGCAGCTCTTTAATGGCTGCCCATACCGCGTTGCGCGTCTCTTCCGCAACGAAGCGCGTTTTGTTAATTACGTGTGATACGGTTGTAGTGGAAACGTTTGCTCGCTTCGCCACATCTTTAATTGTTGCCATTACATCTCACTCCAGACCATATCCTGAACTCCTGAAAATACTGTAAGTAAACGTTTGCCTTTACACACCTTGATCGCAACGTCAGGGTTGCGGCACGCCGGGAAAACGACACGGAACATCAGGAAGGGGGCAATGGCCGGTACGCTAATCAAGTAAGCGTGGAATTTTGTCTGATCTTGACGAAAAGGGGAAGAGTTAAAAGCGCTTATCAATATAAATCATGGGAGATTTTTGCATTCAAGTGTGTAAAAATGCGCAATATCACTTTTTGTGTGGGAATAAAAAGGAGAAAACTTGATGAGCACCGATCTGAAATTTTCGTTAGTGACCACCATTATTGTGCTGGGCCTGATTGTCGCAGGCGGTCTGACTGCCGCACTGAACTGATTTACCTCTGAGGGAGAGCATTCTCCCTCTGTCTTTCCTCTCTCTTCTTCCTCATTTTTAACCAAATCGTAAAAGTCTTTTGCTATTTTGCTTACTTTATTAGTTTTGTGATTGATGTCATGCTTTTGACTCTTTTGCGTGCCCCGTGACGGCACGAAGCTGCGGAGTCGATGTATGAAAATAAATTATCCCTTACTGGCGCTGGCAATTGGCGCATTTGGTATTGGAACCACCGAGTTCTCTCCGATGGGCTTGTTGCCCGTTATCGCTCGCGGCGTGGATGTCTCGATTCCTGCGGCCGGAATGCTAATCAGCGCGTATGCCGTTGGTGTGATGGTCGGCGCGCCGTTGATGACGCTGCTGCTTTCCCATCGCGCACGTCGTAATGCGCTTATTTTTTTGATGGCGATTTTTACTCTCGGAAATGTGCTGTCGGCCATCTCGCCGGATTACACTACGTTGATGCTGTCGCGGATTCTGACCAGCCTGAATCACGGCGCTTTCTTCGGTCTGGGGTCGGTGGTGGCGGCCAGCGTCGTCCCCAAACATAAACAGGCCAGCGCGGTCGCCACCATGTTTATGGGGCTGACGATCGCCAATATTGGCGGTGTTCCTGCGGCGACCTGGCTGGGGGAAACCATTGGCTGGCGTATGTCCTTCATGGCGACGGCGGGGCTGGGCGTAATTTCAATGATTAGCCTCTTTTTCTCGTTGCCGAAAGGCGGTGCGGGAGAGCGCCCTGAGGTGCGCAAAGAGCTGGCGGTGCTGTTGCGACCACAGGTGTTATCGGCATTACTGACCACCGTTTTGGGCGCAGGCGCGATGTTTACGCTCTATACCTATATCGCCCCGGTGCTGCACAGCATTACGCATGCAACGTCTGCTTTCGTTACCGGTATGCTGGTACTGATTGGCGTTGGCTTTTCTATCGGCAACTATCTGGGGGGAAAACTGGCGGATCGTTCGGTTAACGGCACCCTGAAAGGATTTTTGCTGCTGCTGATGGTGATTATGCTGGCGATCCCGTTCCTGGCGCGCAATGAAGTGGGCGCCGCTATCAGCATGGTGGTATGGGGGGCGGCGACATTCGCGGTGGTTCCGCCTTTACAAATGCGCGTCATGCGGGTTGCCAGCGAAGCGCCAGGCCTCTCTTCATCGGTCAATATCGGTGCCTTTAATCTCGGTAATGCGCTTGGCGCAGCGGCGGGGGGCGCAGTGATTTCCGGTGGTTTGGGCTACAGTTTCGTACCGGTGATGGGGGCGATTGTGGCAGGGCTTGCGCTGTTGCTGGTCTTTGTCTCTGCGCGCAGACAGCCTGAAGACGTTTGCGTGGCGAGCTAAGCGCAGCATTAAAACGCAGAAGGGGCTCCCTTCTGCGTTATTCTCTTTATGCCGCGAAGTTTTTCGCCACAAAGTCCCAGTTTACCAGCGCCCAGAAGTGCTCCAGGTAGCCAGGACGGGCATTGCGGTAGTCGATATAGTAGGCATGTTCCCACACATCAACGGTCATCAACGGCGTGGCGTCGGTGGTCAGCGGCGTACCGGCATTCGACGTAGAGACGATAGCCAGTTTCCCATCCGTCCCTTTCACCAGCCAGGTCCAGCCGGAACCGAAGTTCTTAATTGCGGCGTCGGTGAACTGCGCTTTGAAATCGGCAAAGCTGCCGAAGGACGCGACAATGGCGTCAGCCAGTTTACCCGTTGGTTCGCCGCCAGCATCTGGTGCCAGGCAGTTCCAGTAGAAGGTGTGGTTCCAGACCTGGGCCGCGTTATTGAAGACGCCGCCTTCAGCGCTGCGAACGATCTCTTCCAGTGATTTCCCCTCAAACGGCGTGCCTTTGATCAGGTTGTTAAGGTTGGTCACATAGGTCTGATGATGTTTGCCGTAATGATATTCCAGCGTCTCAGCAGAAATGTGCGGTGCAAGAGCATCTTTGGCATACGGTAATGCAGGTAATTCAAACGACATTGCTTCTCTCCTTATATTTATATTAGGTGCGCACAATAACCTTATTGTACGTAAGGATAGGGTAGCAAATTGAAAGGTGATACAAAAGAAGAACTTACCCTGTAGCCATACTACAGGGTAACGTTTTATCGAATGGTTTTCGGCGTCATGACCCGGCGTGCGCCCACGTAATGGCGCTGCCAGTAATCTTCGCTAAGAGAGGTAATCTGTATTTCCTGACCGCTGCGCGGCGACTGAATAAATTTGCCGTTGCCAACGTAAACGCCAACGTGATCGGCAGTACCGCGACCCTGAGTACGGAAGAACACGAGATCGCCATTTTTCAGTTCGCCACGTTCAATCGGCGCGGCATCGCGCAAATGATACATTTCATTTGCAGTACGCGGGATGCGGAATTTCACCAGATCCTTATATGCGTAATAAACCAGACCGCTGCAATCAAAACCGGTTCGTGGAGACGTTCCGCCCCAACGATACGGTTTGCCAATCTGATTCATTAATTTATTCATCGCCGTGTTGGTGGCTTTCTGCATTTTCGCTTTATGCGCATCGGCAATGGCAAGCGGGGCGCCTTTTACTTTGACACAATGCGGCTTACGACCCTTGCGCGGCGTACATTTTTCCGTCCAAATTACGGCGGCGGTTTGTGTGGTGGCGGGTTTGCTACGACGGCTTGCGGTTTTGCTGGTTTTCGCAGGGGAGGTAATACGTTTTTTCGATGTGGAGGCCGTTTTACTTTGGGTTTTACTCACGGCTTTTTTTGCAGTCTTCGTTTTTTTCTTGCTGGTCGCGGTGTTCTTCTGCTTATCTGCCGTTTTCGTGACATGCGCGGCAGGCGTCGCCCTGGCTTGCCGGGAAGCATGCGCCATTGACGTAAAAGGGAGCGTGGTAAAAAGCAAAGCACAGAGCGTGATCGAGATCCGGTTTATCCGCGCCACTGAGCAATCCTCTGGTTAAGGGCAGGTCGAATTCATGCCTGCGTATGATTTACAAAACGCATCGATTCTAATCTATAAAATCCCCGGAAGTTAATAGCTTTTGTCATCTAAAATCGCGTTTCGTTATTGAGTGCAAAAAAAAGCAGCAACAAAAGCGGAAACGGGTCAACAGATAAACAATTCCATACTGTTTAAGTGGATAAGAGATATTTAGAATGCAACTTCAGGCTTCAGACGATAAAATAGTAAAGCGTGATGAAAATGTTATTTTCCGTTGCCAGCCTGACCCGCTACAATGTCAGACTACTGCCGTAAAGAAGTTTAAGGAAGCAAGACAATGAGCACCACTATCGAAAAAATCCAGCGCCAGATCGCTGAAAACCCGATTCTCCTGTACATGAAAGGCTCTCCAAAACTGCCAAGCTGCGGTTTTTCCGCGCAGGCTGTTCAGGCGCTTTCTGCCTGTGGTGAACGTTTTGCCTATGTCGATATTCTGCAAAACCCGGACATTCGCGCCGAGCTGCCGAAATATGCAAACTGGCCGACCTTCCCGCAACTGTGGGTGGACGGTGAGCTGGTTGGCGGCTGCGATATCTTAATTGAAATGTACCAGCGCGGTGAGTTGCAGCAGTTGATCAAAGAGACTGCGGCAAAATACAAAACCGAAGAGCCTGACGCTGAGTAATTCAGCTGAAATAAAAAAGCGACCATCTGGTCGCTTTTTTTTTGCTGAAAACGCGGTTGCCTGATGGCACATCGCTTATCAGGACGCGCGGGCATCGCCACCCGACACGATTATGCCTCTTCTGGTACTGGCAACGGCCAGCCGCCAAGACGCTTCCAGCGGTTAACGATTTCGCAAAACAGAACGGCCGTTCGTTCGGTGTCGTATAGCGCAGAGTGCGCCTGCGTTCCATCAAACTCCATTCCCGCCGCCAGACACGCTTTTGACAGCACGGTCTGTCCCAGCGCCAGGCCGCTCAGGGCCGCAGTGTCAAAGGTCACGAAGGGGTGGAAGGGGTTACGTTTCAGCGAAGCGCGCTCAGCGGCGGCCATCATAAAACTGTGATCGAACGTGGCGTTATGGGCCACCATGATCGCACGATTGCAACCGCTGTCTTTAATTCCCTTGCGCACCATTTTGAAAATAGCATGCAGCGCATCGTACTCGCTGACCGCGCCGCGCAGCGGGTTAGAAGGATCGATTCCGTTAAAGGCAAGCGCTTCGGGCTGTAAGTTTGCGCCTTCGAACGGCTCAACATGGAAATGCAGCGTCGTGTCCGGCATCAGCCAGCCTTGTTCATCCATTTTCAGCGTGATGGCGGCAACCTCAAGCAGCGCATCGGTTTTGGCATTGAATCCCGCCGTTTCGACATCAATGACGACAGGATAAAAACCACGAAAACGGTCGCACAGACCGGAAAGTTGAGCGTTATCGGACATCTGGGTCTCTTAATACGGAAAAATTGCAGCGCGCATTATGGCAAATTTTACGCTGAGATGCAGTAAAACAACGGGCACAGAGAGTCTGTGCCCGGCGGGAGATTAGTTGCCCAGACCGCGACCAGCGTCTTTGGCTTCAATCAGCTCAATTTTGTAGCCATCAGGATCTTCAACAAACGCGATGACGGTGGAGCCGCCTTTTACCGGACCCGCTTCACGCGTGACGTTACCACCGTTCTGGCGAATGCGCTCGCAGGCTTCGGCAGCATTGTCGACGCTCAGGGCGATATGGCCATAGGCCGTACCCAGCTCGTACTTATCAACGCCCCAGTTGTAAGTTAACTCGATCACCGCTTCTTCGCTTTCCGGGCCGTAACCCACGAATGCCAGAGAGTATTTGTATTCCGGGTTTTCGCTGGTGCGCAGCAGCTTCATGCCCAGTACGTTGGTATAGAATTCGATGGAACGCTGCAAGTCGCCAACACGCAGCATGGTATGAAGTAAACGCATCTTTTTCCCCTCAAAAGTACTGAATGGTCAATACATTCAAAATGTTGTTCTAGTATAGCGGCGTTTTTACGCCGCTACCAACGCAGGATTACAGGGTAGGATAGTCCGTGTAACCTTCAGCGCCGCCGCCGTAGAAGCTTTCTGCGCGTTGTGTGTTAAGTTCTGCTTTGCGTTGCAGACGAGCCACCAGATCCGGGTTAGCAATATACGCCCGGCCAAACGCGACGGCGTCGATCAGGCCCTTATTGAGCAGGTCTTCCGCTTTTTCCGGCGTATAGGCGCCCGCGCCAATGATTGGGCCGTGGAAGCGGGCGCGAACTTTCTCACGGAAGGCGTCAGTATACGGTTCGCCGCCAGCCCAGTCAGGTTCGGACATGTGCAGATAGGCAATGCCGCGTTTACCCAGTTCCTCAATCAGATAGAGCGCATCGGCTTCTTCATTCGGGCCATTGTCGACATTCTGGAATGTGCCGATAGGGGAAACACGGATACCAATTCGATCTGCCCCCCATTCCTGAATACCGGCATCGACGACTTCCAGCACCAGACGCGCGCGGTTCTCAACGCTACCGCCGTACTGGTCAGTACGATGGTTTGACGTCGGGGAAAGGAACTGGTGCAGCAGATAGCCGTGGGCGGAATGCAGTTCTACCAGGTCGAAACCGGCTTCACGCGCATTGGCGATAGCCTGACGGAAATCGTTGACGATGCCTGGGATCTCGTCGGTTTCCAGCGCGCGCGGCATTGAGGTGTCGACACGAATGGCCTGGCCGTTTTCATCGCGCAGCGAGGTACGGGTGCCAGCGCCGATCGCAGACGCGGAGACGGGAGGCTGGCCGCCGGGTTGCAGGCTGGAATGAGAGATTCGACCGGTATGCCAGAGTTGAACAGCAATGTGCCCTTGTTCGGCATGAACGCCAGCGGTAATTTTTTTCCATGCCTCGATCTGCTCCGCGCTGTGCAAACCCGGCGCGCCCGCATAGCCTTTCGCCTGTGCGGAGATCTGCGTCGCTTCGCTGATGATTAGCCCGGCGCTGGCACGTTGACGATAATACTCGGCCATTAACGGGGTGGGAATGTCGCCCGGTTCAATGCTGCGCAAACGCGTCAGAGGGGCCATGAACACACGGTTTGCTGCCGTAATTGCGCCCACTTTCAGCGGGGTAAACAGTTTTTCAGATGACATAATGGCTCCTGGTATAAGTAGACCGGTCGTCTAGTGATAAGGAAAATAAAAACGCCCGTTAAGCCGCAGGCGTTGCGATAATCGTTTTTACATGTGCCAGCGCGCTTTCAAGCGGGGCGGCACTGCGAGAAATTTTGGCGTGCAGATTCGCGCCTAACCACAGCGCATACAGGATCTGCGCCTGTTGCAGCGGCTCGCCAGCAAAAGAGAGACAGCGGGCTTCGCGTCCTTTTTCCAGCGCTTGCGCTAACAGCGTAATAATATGCCGCGCGCCTTTGTCCATCGCAGTGCGCATATCTTCTGAGAGATCGCACACTTCGGCGGACAGCTTTACGGTCAAACAGCCGCTGATAGTGCCTTGCTGGCAAAACTGATTCAGGGTTTCCTGATAGTAAGCCAGAATGCGGTCACGGTAGTTGCCCGCTCCGGCGTCAAAATGCGTTGCCAGCCGCTGATGATATCCGGCGTAATGCCGTTCCAGCATGGCGACGCCAAACGCTTCTTTGGAACGAAAATAGTGATAAAACGACCCCTTCGGCACTTCGGCGGTTTTGAGCAGCTCGCTCAATCCCATTCCGGTGAAGCCACGCTGCATACAAAGCTGCTCGCCGGTAGCCAGAAGATGTTCGCGGGTATCATGTTCAGTCTGTTTGTTCATGCCGCCGAGTGTAATAGACCAATCGGTCTAATGCAAGTCAGGTTGCCAGAAAGCCAGTTAGCGTCTTCAATAAGCATAAGTGCTTTCGTTGAGGAGAGAGTGTGGCCGAGCAGTTAGAGTTTTTTCCCGTCCCAAGCCCGTGCCGGGGGATCTGTCAGTCGGATGAGCGCGGATTTTGTCGCGGCTGTCTGCGCAGTCGGGATGAGCGTTTCAACTGGCAAAAAATGAGCGACGCCGAGAAGCAGAACGTGTTGCGGCTTTGTCGTCAGCGTCTTATGCGCAAATTACGCGCAAACAAACCGAACCTGCAGGAAGAACCTCAACAACCCTCACTCTTTTGAAACCGTAATTGCGTATACTCGCTAAACATCTATATATGAGGAAGCGGTTATGGTTCAGCGTATCACTATTGCCCCGCAAGGCCCGGAATTTTCGCGCTTCGTGATGGGTTACTGGCGTCTGATGGACTGGAATATGTCTGCGCGTCAGCTGGTCAGCTTTATTGAAGAGCATCTTGATCTGGGCGTCACGACCGTTGACCATGCGGATATCTACGGCGGTTATCAATGTGAGGCCGCGTTTGGCGAAGCGTTGAAACTGGCACCGCACCTGCGTGAGCGGATGCAGATCGTAACGAAGTGTGGTATCGCCACGACCGCCCGGGCTGAAAATGTACTCGGCCATTACATCACTGACCGCGACCACATTGTTGCCAGCGCTGAACAGTCCCTGAAAAATCTGGCGACCGACCGTCTTGATCTGCTGCTCATCCATCGTCCCGACCCGCTAATGGATGCGGACGACGTCGCGGAAGCATTCCAGCATCTCCACCAGAGCGGAAAAGTGCGCCATTTTGGCGTCTCTAACTTTACCCCGGCCCAGTTTACGCTACTGCAATCGCGTCTGCCGTTTACCCTTGCCACGAACCAGGTTGAGATTTCACCGGTTCATCAGCCGCTGCTACTGGACGGCACGCTGGATCAGCTACAGCAACTGCGTATTCGACCGATGGCGTGGTCCTGTCTTGGCGGCGGTCGTCTGTTTAATGATGATGAATTCGCGCCGCTGCGCAACGAACTTGCCGCGATTGCGGAAGAGCTGAACGCGACCACGATTGAGCAGGTGGTATATGCGTGGATTTTACGCCTGCCGTCTCAGCCGTTGCCGATTATCGGCTCCGGTAAAATTGAGCGCGTACGCGCAGCGATTGAGGCGGAGTCTCTGACGATGTCGCGTCAGCAATGGTTCCGCATCCGCAAAGCGGCGTTAGGTTACGACGTGCCGTAATACTCCGTTTTCGGCTTTCCGTTCAAAATTGTGTCACTGGTTTACACTTAACCGGGTAAACACATCTGACGGAGGTCTTATGAAGCGTTTGAGTCTGGCAATGTTAACCCTGCTGGCCTGTGCGGGTGCACAGGCCGCCAGTGAAGAAGTGACGATGAATCTGGTGACTTCGCAAGGCGTCGGGCAGTCGATTGGCAGCGTAACTATTGCCGAAACGGATAAAGGGCTGGAGTTTACTCCCGATCTGAAAGCGCTGCCGCCGGGTGAACATGGTTTTCATATCCATGCTAACGGCAGTTGCCAGCCTGCGATTAAAGAGGGTAAAGCCTCGGCGGCAGAAGCGGCGGGCGGGCATTTCGACCCGCACAATACCGGGAAGCACGAGGGGCCGGAAGGCGCCGGGCATATGGGCGATCTTCCCGTGCTGGTGGTCAATAATGACGGGATAGCCACCACGCCTGTTACTGCGCCGCGCCTGAAATCTCTTGATGAAATCAAAGATAAAGCGCTGATGATCCATGTCGGCGGCGATAACATGTCCGATCAGCCGAAACCGCTTGGCGGTGGTGGCGAGCGTTACGCCTGCGGCGTCATCAAATAGTCAGGATGTCAGTGAACCCTGCGGGGGCGCTTGCTCAAGCTGCGACAGCGAGCAGTGTAATCGCCAGATGAGCGCCGCCAGTTCCTGAGCCGCAGGTTGATGATGATGCGACAGCGTGTTGCAAATACGCTGTAGCTCCTGGAGCGTGGCCGCCAGCGGTCGTTGCTGTACGCCGCGCTCACTCATCACGTCGCGCAACAAGGCAATACAGATATCCCGGACGCGCGAAAGCGGGTCGGAGCGGGTTTCCCAGGCACGCAGTTGCCACACCACATGTGAACAATTCAGCAGTACCACTCCCCAGCGTAACAGCCAGCGTCGCGCCAGCGCATCCTGGCTATTGCTGAGTTGACTGACGTGATGATAAGTCAGCGATTCAAACTCATTCTCGCTGTGCGATGGATGACGACTGAGCTGATCGACAAAATCTCTGCGCAATGCGCGGATATGGCGACGGCTTTTGCGGGCATCCGAACCCGGACGCAGGATCGCAAAGGCCAGCCACGACAGCGCGACCCCGGCAATTTTAGCCGTATTGTCATTAAGAAAATCAGCAAAGTCATACACGGGGGGATTGGTGACGGCGATAAACGATCCCATAAAAACGATCAACTGCCCCCAAAGTCCGGCGAGTTTCGGCATTTGCAGCTTCAGCAGTTGCATCGTGGCCAGCAAAGGAAACAGAAACAGCAAAAACTGCCAGAGATCGGTTATCTGCACCATCAAACCGAATTTGACGACGAAGCTGAACAACGAGAGCAGAATCAGCGTGCGCATCAATAAAGAGAGTGATTTAAACGGCGTGGCGACGGCGGAATAGAGCACGCAACTGATGGCCGCCAGCGTTAATGCCCCTGAACCGGATTCCCATTGTGAACCGATACTCCACGCGCCAATCACCATGAGGGTGGTAAATGTGCGCAATCCGCTCCATATCGCTTCGGCGTTGTCCGTATGGCGGGCCAGACCGGGGCTGTGTGTTACTTTGATCTCATCGACTGCGGCGCCGTTTTCCAGCAACCGTAGCTGATGGCTGTTGTGTAAGTAGAGCTGGCAGAAATAGCGCAATCGCTGCCAGAAGGCGACGTGGCGGTAATCTTGTCGGTTTTTCGGATGTAGCGGGGCAATAATGCGCGCGACGGTATAACTGTCGGTATGCGGATTAGCCAGCGCGGCCAGCAGTTGTTCAATCACATCGCGGGTCTGCTCCGGCGGGTTGGGCCAGTTCAACAACATCCTGCGGAGGCTGGAAATGACGCTGGTCAGGCGAAGCTGCTGATGTAGCAGAGCGTTAAGCAGCGCGTTCTGGCGACGAAAACGGTAGTGACTCCAGAATGCCTGAATGCGCAGCAGGTTCATCGTCAAAATTTGGCCGATAACCCCTTCATGGGCGGAACGTATTGCATCGGTGGTTTCCGGCTGCCAGAGCAGGCTGGCGTGCTCCAGCAGCCGTGCGTGCATATTTTTCAGCGCGGTCAACAGCGCCGTGCCGTCAGAGGTGCTGGGCAGGATCATCATCATCATGCCGCCGCAAAGAATACCAACGATCACCTCGCAGACCCTGGCCTGGGCGATATCCCACAACTGTGTGACCTCGATGATGTTGACCATGGGAAAGGCGATGATGGCGGCCGTGTAACCCGCCAGCTGGAAGGCGTAGGCGACGTTATTGGTGAAATGGGCGCAGGCCCAGGTGCAAAAGCCAATCCAGGCCGCCATGCTTAATAAAAAGAGCCAGGGTTCGTTTAGCGTGTGACCTGCGATGATGAGCGCGGCGGTGGCGCCAAGTAAACTCCCGGCAATACGCCCCAGACTTTTACTGATCACGCCGCCTACCGTCGGAAAACTTACCACGGCGGCAGAGGTCATCGCCCAGTATGGCTCATCCAGATTGATGTAGTAGGCGAACGTCAGCGCCAGGCACATGGCGAGGGTATTGCGCAATGCATAGCGCCATTGCCCAGAGGTCGCTTTGAACCAGGGCGTATCGCGCCAGGTCAGGTGAGGGAGCTTCATTAGCGCTGACCGATAGCCACGCTGCATGTTGTGCCCGAAACCAGCGTGACATCATGGGGTAACGCATCAAATTCGATACGCACCGGTACGCGCTGCGCCAGACGAACCCAGGGAACGTTAGGTTTAATGTCAGGAACCAGGCCGGAATCGCTCTCCACGCTTTGATCATAAATCGCCCGGCCAATACTGGCGACGTGACCCTGTAACTTTACGTTGCCGCTGTAGAGGGTGATCTGCGCCGGAGCGCCTTCGCGAATATGGCGCAGTTTCGTCTCTTCGAAATATCCCATGACGTAGAACGAGTGGCTGTCGACCAGCGCAAACAGCGGTTGGCCGGTGGCGGCGTAATCCCCCGTGCGCGTTGAGAGGTTTGTCACCCAGCCCGCGACCGGCGCGCGAACGTCGGTCTGGGCTAATTGCCATTGCGCCTGTTTTAATGACGCTTCCGCCGCTTCGACGCTGGCCTGCATCGCTTTAACGTTCAGGTTTGCGGTGTCCATATCTTCGGCAGAGATGTAATTTTGTGATAAATGGCGACGCCGGTTGGCTTCATTATTGGCTTTCGCTAAATCGGAGCGGGCTTTAGCCAGTTCTGCCTGCGCATTAAGCTCAGCGATGTGAAAAGGGGTCTTATCGATAGAAAAGAGCAGATCGCCTGCATTCACGAACTGGTTATCTTTTATATTGAGTTTGGTGATGCTGCCGGAGACTTGAGGCGTAATGCTCACCTGTTCCGCCCGTACTTTACCGTCGCGCGTCCACGGAGACTGCATGTAGTAATTCCATAGCCACCAACCGGCCAGAACCGCAATGGCCGCAACCACAATCGTTGAAAAGTATTTCATTGTTTTAAGCGACATAATCACCACGCAATCAGCAAAATAAGGCTCAGGCACACGCAAAGTGCAAATATCGACAGATCCATCAGCAGGGGATGCCAGATTTCACCCGAGTAAATCCAGTCGCGTAGCAGGCGATGCGCCAGCAGCCAGATAACAAATCCAAGCGCGAATGCTTTGAAAAGCGGAGGGAAATAGACAGATGCGCCGATCACCAGATCTTGTAGGGGCAATCCTGTTGCAGTGGGTATAAACGTCACAAGCAAGAATCCTTTGCGTTAAACAGCGTTGCTATAGGTTTAGTAAAAACCGAGGTACAGCACGTCTTTTCCGCATAATGTCTGAAAAAATGTCTACCTGTAAGCAAATTTAGCAATACATTTGTTTTGAGCATATAAATGCTGCACACTATTCTAAAATCAGTATAATATCTTAGCAAGCTAATTATAAGGAGATGAAATTGGAATCGCCACTAGGTTCTGATCTGGCACGGTTGGTGCGCATTTGGCGTGCTCTGATTGACCATCGCCTGAAACCTCTGGAGTTGACGCAGACACACTGGGTAACGCTGCATAATATTCACCAACTTCCGCCGGATCAGTCGCAAATACAGTTAGCCAAAGCGATTGGCATTGAACAACCGTCTCTGGTGCGTACGTTGGATCAGCTGGAAGACAAAGGGCTTATCTCACGACAAACCTGCGCCAGCGATCGTCGCGCCAAGCGAATTAAGCTGACGGAGAAGGCGGAACCGCTCATCACAGAGATGGAAGCCGTGATCAATAAAACGCGTGGAGAGATTCTGGAAGGGATTTCGCCGCAGGAACTTGAGCTGTTAATTAAGCTGATTGCGAAACTTGAGCACAATATTATTGAGTTGCAGTCTCAGAACTAAGACCAGAAGAAAGGCGTGTGGCCAGAGGCTGACCACACGTCTGTTGGATTAGCGCGGAGAAACAGTAACCTGGCTGCCGTTGCTGGCCAGAACAACACGCTGACCTGCGGAGAAACGGGTATCGCCCTGTTTCTGTACCACCATGATGGTGTTGCCGTCATCCTTACGGATTTCCAGTTCCACACCCTGAGTTTTGTTCATCGCGCCCTGGACGCCTTGTCCCGCTACGCCGCCAGCGACTGCGCCAGCGGCCGTCGCCAGTGAACGACCCGTCCCGCCACCGATGGTATTACCGAGGAAACCACCGAGCACTGCACCACCGATAGCGCCGATCACGTTGGAATCATCACCGCCCTGGATTTGCACCGGACGAACGTTAACGACAGTGCCGTATGTGACATTCTGCACTTGTTTCGCCTCGGACGCGGTATAGACATCACCGGAAAGGCTATCGTTATTCACACAACCCGCTAAAGATAAGCCCATCAGTGAAACGATCAGCACACGTTTAATCATCTATAAATCTCCTGTTCACCATGAAACGCCACAAAGCATCCCTCATGGTTAAATTATATGGCATATACGACCGTAAAGGCACATGTTCTGCTGGAACAATGTGAAAATCATAATCAGATTTGGGTTAACCAAGTATAAACGAATCATCCATGAGATTTATCAGAACAGAGTGTCAGCGTCTGCATCGAAGGGTAAAAATGCTTAATGAAGCATGGTATTAGCGGAAACTTTGTGGTTGAGTGGTAACGCTAAAATCATGCTTAACACGCTAAAAGGAAGATGTATGAAATCGGGCCGTTTTATCGGCGTTATGTCTGGAACCAGCCTTGATGGCGTCGATGTTGTGCTGGCGGCAATTGATGAAACGATGGTCGCACAGCAGGCGAGCCTGACCTGGCCCATCCCCGTTCATCTTAAACAAGCCATTCTGGATATTTGCCAGGGGCAACAACTCACGCTTTCCCAGTTTGGCCAGTTGGATACGCAGCTCGGGCAGCTTTTTGCCGACGCGGTGAACGCGCTACTGGCGCAGGAAAAACTGCGGCCGCGGGATATTGTCGCCATCGGCTGTCATGGTCAGACGGTCTGGCATGAACCTACCGGCGCTGCGCCGCATACCTTACAAATCGGTGATAACAACCAAATTGTCGCGCGAACCGGGATAACGGTTGTCGGTGATTTTCGTCGTCGCGATATTGCGCTGGGCGGGCAAGGCGCGCCGTTGGTTCCCGCGTTTCACCAGGCGTTGCTGGCGCACCCGACAGAGCGTCGGATGGTGCTGAACATTGGCGGTATCGCCAACCTGTCTTTGCTCATACCGGGTCAACCGGTAAGAGGATACGATACCGGGCCAGGCAATATGCTCATGGATGCCTGGATCTGGCGGCAGTGCGGTAAGCCTTATGATAAAGACGCGCAATGGGCCAGCGAAGGAAAAGTGATAATTCCGCTGCTGCAAAATATGTTGAGCGATCCCTATTTTTCAGCGCCCGCGCCGAAAAGCACCGGGCGTGAGTATTTCAACTACGGCTGGATAGAACGCCACCTTTCGGCCTTTCCTGGCCTCGCTCCCCGTGATATTCAGGTAACGCTGGCTGAGCTGACCGCAGTGACAATTTCTGAACAGGTTCTGTTAAGCGGCGGCTGCGAGCGGCTGATGGTGTGCGGCGGCGGGAGTCGTAACCCTTTGCTGATGGCGCGTCTGGCCGGGTTGCTGCCGGGTACGGAAGTTACCAGCACGGATGAAGCCGGGATCAGTGGCGATGATATGGAAGCGCTGGCGTTTGCCTGGCTGGCGTGGCGCACGCTCGCCGGGTTGCCGGGGAACCTCCCTTCGGTGACGGGGGCCACAGAATCCAGCATTCTGGGGGCCATTTTCCCGGCGAACCCACGAACTCAGAGTTAACTGAATTTTTCCGGGCCTGTCTGCCGTTAAACTGAAAGGGTTAGGAAGGGCGTATTTGCCCTTCGGACCAGGAAAGTCTTCGGGATATGTCTATGAAAAAACTGCTCATTGTATGTCTGCCTGTGCTCCTGAGCGGTTGTAGCGTCTACAACCAATTGCTTGAGCGTATGCAAACGGACACGCTGGAATATCAGTGTGATGAAAAACCGCTTACCGTAAAAATGAACAATACCCGGCAAGAGGTGAATTTTGTTTACGACAATAAACTGCTGAACCTCAAACAGGGCATGTCTGCGTCGGGAGCACGTTACACGGACGGCATCTACGTCTTTTGGTCAAAAGGCGATGGCGCAACGGTCTATAAACGCGACAGAATTGTGCTGAATAACTGCCAGTTACAAAACCCGAAGCGTTGAGATTTTCACCTGGGCGGCGCACAATAGCGCCACCCACTGACAATCCGTAGCGAACACCATGTCTGATAACGACGAATTGCAGCAAATCGCGCATCTGCGCCGTGAATACACCAGAGGCGGCCTGCGTCGCCACGATCTTCCCGCTGAACCGTTAACCCTTTTCGAACGCTGGCTGGGTCAGGCATGTGATGCCAGACTGGCGGACCCGACCGCGATGGTGGTCGCCACCGTCGATGAAAACGGCCAGCCTTATCAACGCATTGTGCTGCTTAAACATTACGATGAAAAAGGGATGGTGTTTTACACCAACCTGGGCAGCCGTAAGGCGCATCACCTCGAAAATAATCCGCGTATCAGTCTGTTGTTCCCGTGGCATATGCTGGAACGGCAGGTGATGGTGACTGGCAAAGCGGAACGCCTTTCCACGCTTGAAGTGGTGAAATACTTCCACAGCCGCCCGCGCGACAGCCAGATTGGCGCCTGGGTGTCTAAACAATCCAGCCGAATCTCTGCGCGCGGCATTCTGGAAAGCAAGTTCCTTGAGCTGAAGCAGAAGTTCCAGCAAGGGGAAGTCCCGTTGCCCAGCTTCTGGGGCGGATTCCGCGTCAATATTGAACAGATGGAGTTCTGGCAGGGCGGCGAACACCGTTTACACGACCGCTTTTTATACCAGCGCGAAAACAACGCGTGGAAAATTGACCGGCTTGCTCCTTAAACCCCGAAATTTGTTGTGTTAAGCGCTAGCGCTGCGTGCGTCAGCGCTTTATTCTATATACCTTTCGCGTCTGGCGAAAAGTCGTGTACCGGCAAAGGTGCAGTCGTTTTATACATGGAGATTTTGATGGCAAGCAGTAACTTGATTAAACAATTGCAAGAGCGGGGGCTGGTGGCCCAGGTAACGGACGAGGAAGCGTTAGCAGAGCGACTGGCGCAAGGCCCGATCGCGCTCTATTGCGGCTTCGACCCTACCGCTGACAGCTTGCATTTGGGGCATCTTGTTCCATTGTTATGCCTGAAACGCTTCCAGCAGGCGGGTCACAAGCCTGTTGCGCTGGTAGGCGGCGCGACCGGTCTGATTGGCGACCCGAGCTTTAAAGCCGCTGAGCGTAAACTGAACACCGAAGATACTGTGCAGGAGTGGGTGGATAAAATCCGCAAGCAGGTTGCACCGTTCCTCGATTTTGACTGTGGTGACAATTCCGCCATTGCCGCGAATAACTACGACTGGTTTGGCGGCATGAATGTGCTGACCTTCCTGCGCGACATCGGCAAGCACTTCTCCGTCAATCAGATGATCAACAAAGAAGCGGTGAAGCAACGTCTGAACCGTGACGATCAGGGCATCTCCTTTACCGAGTTCTCCTATAACCTGTTGCAGGGTTATGACTTTGCCTGCCTGAATAAACTGCACGGCGTTACGCTGCAAATCGGCGGCTCTGACCAGTGGGGCAACATCACCTCCGGTATCGATCTGACCCGTCGTCTGCATCAGAACCAGGTGTTCGGCCTGACCGTACCGCTGATCACCAAAGCGGATGGCACCAAGTTCGGTAAAACCGAAGGCGGCGCGGTATGGCTGGATCCGAAAAAGACCAGTCCGTACAAGTTCTACCAGTTCTGGATCAACACCGCAGATGCTGACGTGTACCGCTTCCTGAAATTCTTCACCTTCATGGACATTGCCGAGATCAATGCGCTGGAAGAAGAAGATAAGAACAGCGGTAAAGCGCCGCGTGCCCAGTATGTGCTGGCAGAGCAGGTCACGCGCCTGGTGCATGGCGAAGAAGGTCTGGTTGCGGCGAAACGTATCACTGAAAGCCTGTTCAACGGTAATCTGAGCGATCTCAGCGAAGCCGATTTCGAACAACTGGCTCAGGATGGCGTGCCGATGATCGAGATGGAAAAAGGTGCCGATCTGATGCAGGCGCTGGTGGATTCCGAACTGCAACCGTCTCGTGGTCAGGCGCGTAAAACCATCGCCTCTAATGCGGTGACCATCAACGGTGAAAAACAGTCAGACCCGGAATATTTCTTCCAGGACAGCGACATTTTATTCGGGCGCTACACGCTGTTGCGCCGCGGTAAAAAGAATTACTGTCTGATTTGCTGGAAATAATAAAAAGTCAGCAGGGGCGTGGGAAACCACGCCCCTTTATTATTTTAGGGTTATGGTAAACATGAAGAATATCCTCGCCATCCAGTCGCATGTTGTGTTCGGCCATGCGGGCAACAGTGCTGCTGAATTTCCGATGCGCCGTCTTGGCGCGAATGTCTGGCCGCTCAACACCGTTCAGTTTTCTAACCACACGCAGTATGGCAAATGGACAGGGTGTGTTATGCCGCCCGAACATTTGACTGAAATTGTTCAGGGTATTGCGGATATCGATAAACTTCAGACGTGCGATGCGGTTCTTAGCGGCTATCTGGGTTCCGCAGAGCAGGGTGAGCATATTCTGGGGATTGTTCGTAAAGTAAAAGCGGCGAATCCACAGGCGAAATATTTCTGCGATCCGGTCATGGGGCATCCTGAAAAAGGGTGCATCGTGGCGCCTGGCGTCGCTGAGTTCCACGTTCGCCATGCGCTCCCGGCCAGCGACATTATCGCGCCCAATCTGGTGGAGCTGGAAATTCTCTGTGAACATGCGGTCAATAATGTTAATGAAGCTGTACTGGCTGCCAGGGAACTGATTGTGGAAGGGCCGCAAGTCGTGCTGGTTAAACATCTTGCCCGGGCAGGATACAGCCCCGACCGCTTTGAGATGTTGCTGGTGACGGCGGATGAAGCCTGGCATATTAGCCGTCCGCTTGTTGATTTCGGGATGCGTCAGCCGGTGGGTGTCGGGGATGTGACCAGCGGTTTGTTGCTGGTAAAACTGTTGCAGGGCGCAACGTTGCAGCAAGCGCTTGAACACGTTACTGCGGCGGTATATGAAATTATGATCGCCACGAAAAATATGCAGGAATACGAGTTGCAGGTGGTGGCCGCGCAGGATCGCATTGCTAAACCTGAACACTATTTCAGCGCGACGCAGCTGTGAGTTTTACCGAAACGCCAGGTGGCGCTAACGCTTACCGGGCCTACGGGGTGTTTTACAGGCCGGATAAGGCGTAGCTGCCATCCGGCAAAGCGCCCGGTGGCGCTAACGCTTACCGGGCCTACGGGCTGTTTTACAGGCCGGATAAGGCGCAGCCGCCATCCGGCGCAACAACCATTAATTCAAACCTTCCGCCTTCAGCGCCGCCGCCACGCAGGGGCGTTCAGCGACCCGCGCCATATAAACGTCGATATGGCTTAATCCTTCCATATTCAGCTTCACTGCTTTCGCCCAACGCAACACGGTAAAAAGGTAGGCATCTGCGATCGTGAAACGCTGGCCGCAAAGACACTGGCCTTCCTGGAGCGCGTCATTCACATAGCGCAATTTTTTCTCCAGCTGTGCACGGACAATCGGTTTATATTCCTCTGGCGTATCCGGGCGGAAGAGTGGCGTAAAACCTTTGTGTAGCTCCGTGGCAATATAGTTGAGCCATTCCAGCGTTTTGTAGCGGGAGATGGTGCCTGTCGGTGCCAACAGCTGACGATCGGGCACGCTATCCGCCAGATATTGCATAATCGCAACGCCTTCGGTCAGTAAGGTGCCATCGTCCAGCAGCAGAGCCGGAACCTGTCCTTTTGGGTTTACCGCGAAATAATCATCGCCGTTTTCCAGACGCTTTTTCGCCAGATCAACGCCATCCAGCGTGAAATCAATACCGCTTTCCCGCAGGGTGATGTGAGAAGCAAGAGAACAGGCGCCCGGTTTGTAGAACAGTTTCATCGGTAACTCCTTTTTGCTGAGGTTTAACGTATGGTAGTGCGGCATCAGGCAAAAAAAAAGCCGCTAACGCACGTTAGCGGCCTGAATATCAGTTTCCCTGAAAATTACGCGGTAGCGGTTTTGGCTGCCTTCGCGTTTTCTTCATCATCCTGAGTCATACGATTCAGTTTCGGCGCGGTGATAAGCATCAGCGCGGCGATAACCGCAGTGGCGACACCGATTTGCAGGAATACGCGACCGTAAACTTCCAGAGACATCAGCGGGTCAGTAACGTTTTCCGGCACCGCCATCATGCCAGCCACGTAGCCACCAATCAGGTTGGCGCCCGCCGTAGTCAGGAACCAGCTACCCATGATGAAGCCCATCAGACGCTGCGGAACCAGTTGGGCAACCATTGCCAGACCCAGACCGGAGATCATCAGTTCACCGATACTTTGCAGACCGTAGCTGAGGATGAGCCAGTTAACAGACACAATGCCTGCATCTGTAGCGAATTTCGCGCCCAGCGGCAGAACGAGGAACGCGCCAGAGCACAGAACCATACCGATAGCGAATTTGGTCGGCATCGGCAGCGTATCACCCATCTTGTTATAGATGGCCGCCAGAATCGGGCTACCAATGATGATCCAGAACGGGTTCAGCGCCTGATACTGCTCCGGTTCAACCGCGATACCGAGGATAGTGTGTTCAACGTTACGGATTGCGAAGAAGTTCAGTGACGTCGGCATCTGGCTGTACAGCACAAAGAAGATAATCGCTTCCAGCATCAGGATGAATGCGACGATCATTTTACGACGTGCCGCGCCCTGCATCGCGAACGCTTCTTTACCAAAGATAATCACGATACCCAGAGCGATCACGCCCAGAACCATACGTGCAATGCCCTGGTTGTGCAGCAGCCAGGTCGCGATAGCGATCAGCACGATAACGCCTGCGATAGTCGCCAGCAATTTACCGAAATGTACCGCTTCGAAGTCTGGTTTTGAGCCGTAATCTTTAACCCAACTGCGGCAGAACAGGAAGTTAACCACCGTGATGAGCATACCGACGAAGCTCAGGGCAAACGCCACGCTCCAGCCGAATTTTGCGGCAAGCCACGGCGTCGCCAGCATAGAGAAGAAGGAACCGATGTTGATGGACATGTAGTACATGGTGAATGCACCGTCCAGACGCGGGTCATCTTTGGCATAGCAGGTCGACAGCAGAGAAGACGGGTTCGCTTTGAACAGACCGTTACCTACGGCGATGGTCGCCATACCCATATAGACGATCGCAACATCATGACCGGACCAGGCGACCAGGCCATAACCAATCGCCAGTACGATAGCACCCAGCAGAATGACGCGTTTGGTGCCCAGAACTTTATCCCCTAACCAGCCGCCAATGGCGACCAGACCATACACCAGGGCGCTAAAGGAAGAGAAAAGGGTGATGGAATCCGCTTCTGACATACCCAGTTGTTTAACCAGGTAGACGGCCATAATTCCTTGCAGGCCGTAATAACCAAAACGCTCCCATAACTCAATAGAGAAAATGAGATAGAACGATTTCGGTTGTTTGAAAGCGTTCAAACTGACGCTTTCAGTTGGTTTATTGTTTGCAGTAGACACTTTTACCTCTTTTTTTACATCCCATATTAACGGGGGTGTTCTGGCGCGTGATGAGTCAAGTTCATCCGTCCGATTGTTATAGTGGGAGGGGAAACGGCAAGTAATGTTCACTATCTTTCCCTTCCATACAAGGGGTTTGTAATACTCTGTTACATATATCTTGCATGGTGGAATCATCGGGACTGAGAAATGTTATGTAGCGTTAAATTTCTTCATTTGTAAAATGGCAGTTTTTTACACTACAGGGAGGGGCGATAAAGCGGATGGTGGCGATATGTTCTGCTATTTTAGGTTTAAAGTAGTGATATAGGCCATTATCTGAAAAATAGCCAGTGTAATGTTTTGTATTGAAAAGGCATCATCAGGTCATCTGGTTGTAATTTTAACCGTATTTGATAAAAAATTTTACACGAAGTTATCAACGTGATCTGGATCACGTATAGATAGAAATTTCAGTTTCTAAAAAAACGATTAACCTGGTGAAGTGTTAAATCAAAAGAACATTGCATTAAGAAAGCGAAGCGGGCCGGTATCATAGTCGGGTAAACAGGTGAGCCGAAGTGGATAACAAATTGTTATGCGTCGGGGCGTACGGCGTCGCCCCTGGCGCATCAGATATCGACTTTCTCTTTGTATTCGCAAAGATCTTCAATAATGCAGGAGCCGCAGCGTGGTTTACGGGCAATGCAGGTGTAGCGGCCATGCAGAATTAACCAGTGGTGGCAATCGACTTTAAATTCCGCTGGAACGACCTTGAGCAGTTTTTCTTCCACCTGCTCGACGTTTTTACCGGGGGCGAACTGTGTCCGGTTACAGACGCGGAAAATATGCGTATCGACGGCGATAGTTGGCCAGCCAAATGCGGTATTGAGCACCACGTTGGCTGTTTTACGCCCGACGCCGGGCAGCGCTTCCAGAGCCGCCCGATCCTCTGGAACCTCGCCATTGTGCAGTTCAAGCAACATCCGGCAGGTCTTAATCACATTCTCCGCTTTGCTGTTGAACAGGCCGATAGTCTTGATATACGACTTTACGCCCTCGACGCCAAGCTCCAGCATGGCCGCCGGGGTATTGGCGACGGGATAAAGCTTTGCGGTCGCTTTATTCACGCTGACGTCCGTGGCCTGTGCTGACAGCAATACGGCGATGAGTAACTCAAACGGCGAGGTGAAATTTAACTCCGTTGTGGGGTGCGGATTGTTGTCACGCAGGCGCGTTAATATTTCCAGTCGTTTTGTTTTGTTCATCACACATTCCCTGTTTCACCTGACGGAAGCTCCGCGGCAACGGCTTCGGCGCGGCGTTTTTTCATTTTCTCGTCAATAAGGTACTTCACGGCCAGCATCAGCCCCAGGCCAATAAAAGCGCCGGGCGGCAGCATCGCCAGCAGGAAAGGCGAGTCGGTATGAAAAATCTCCACGCGCAGCACTTTCGCCCAGTCGCCCAGCAGACCGTCAGCGCCATCAAACAACGTGCCATTGCCGATGATTTCACGCATGGAGCCGAGGACAAACATGGCGCCGGTCGCTCCCATGCCAATGGAAAAACCGTCCAGCGCGGACAGCGCCGGGCCTTTTTTCGCGGCAAAAGCCTCTGCGCGCCCCACAACGATGCAGTTGGTCACAATCAGCGGAATGAAGATCCCCAGCGACTGATACAAACCGAAGGCATAAGCGTTGATTAGCATCTGTACTGCACTGACCACGGACGCGATGATCATTACGTAGATTGGGATGCGGATTTCCGCTGGCGTCCAGCGGCGCAGGGCGGAAATTGTCAGGTTGGTCAGCGTCAACACCAGCGTGGTGGCGAGGCCGAGGCCTAATGCGTTCGTGGCGGTGGAGGTCACTGCCAGTAGCGGGCACATACCAAGCAGCTGTACAAGCGCTGAGTTGTTTTTCCACAAGCCCTGAACGATAACGTCTTTAATTTCGCTCATGGTTTATTCTCCACAGGCGGTAAGTTGAGGAAGTTGCGCCGGTAAGGTCTGCGCGTACAGGCCCGCACGTTTCACCGCGTTGACCACTGCCCGAGGGGTAATGGTTGCGCCGGTAAACTGGTCAAAATCACCGCCGTCTTTTTTCACGGCCCAGTGAGCATCGTTCTCAGCGCCGATCGTCTTCCCGCTGAAGTGGGTGATCCAGTCGGATAAGCGCAGCTCAATTTTATCGCCCAGGCCAGGCGTCTCATGATGTTCTGTCACGCGTGTACCCAGCACTGTACCGCTGAAATCAGCGCCAACCAGGAGCTGTATGGCGCCAGAATAGCCGTCCGGCGCCGTGGCTTCAAGAATGGCGGCGACGGGCTTATCGTCCTGACGGGCGATATAGATGCGGTGCGTACCTTTGCCCAGCGCCGGAGCATTCACCAGAAAGCAGCTGTCCTGCAAGGTATTATTGTAGCGATCGGCAGGCAGAACCTGATCAAATAACGCTTTTTGCTGGAGAACCGCCTGCTCGGCAATCGTCGATTTAGTGACCAGGTTAATGGCCGCCGTCAGTCCCGTCGAGCCTGCGGCAAACAGCGCCAGCGTGATACCGTGTTTACGAATCGTTTTCAGCATGGGGTGTCCTTAGCGATGCCCGTAGACGCGAGGTCGGGTGTAGTAATCAATCAAAGGCACCGTGATATTCGCCAACAGTACGGCGAACGCCACACCGTCCGGGTATCCCCCGAAACTGCGAATCAACCACACTAACAAACCCGCCAGCGCGCCAAAAATCAGACGACCACGATTGGTTGTCGAGGCGGTGACAGGATCGGTCAGAATAAAGAACGCGCCCAGCATTGTCGCGCCAGAGAGCAGATGCAACTGCGGAGACGCCAGTGAATCCCCGGCGAATGCCCATCCCAGAGTGGAGCAGACAGCCAGCGTCACTAAAAAGCTGACCGGAATGTGCCAGCGGATCGCTTTTTGCCAGAGCAGCCACACGCCGCCAATAAGCCAGGCGATGTTTACCCACTGCCAGCCCGCACCGGCCAGCATGCCGCTGTAGATGGGGTACTGCATAATCTGTTCAACAGCGTGCCCGGCATGTAACGAGGTTTTGAACGTATCGAGCGGCGTAGCCTGGCTGATGCCGTCAATGCCCATGCGTAACGTATTCATGTCGCCACCGCTGGCGGTGTGTCCGGTGAAGATGACCTGCAACGCATCCAGAAGGCCTGGCGCCGTTGCGGCGATGTCATGCGGCGGGAGCCAGCTTGTCATCTGTACCGGGAATGAAATCAACAGAACGACATAACCAATCATCGCTGGGTTGAATGGGTTTTGCCCCAGACCGCCGTAAAGCTGCTTGGCGATAATGACGGCAAATACGGTGCCCAATACCACCATCCACCACGGGGCGAGAGGCGGTATGCTCACAGCGAGCAGTAAACCGGTCAGCAATGCTGAATTGTCTTTTAAGATAGCGGCGATCGGCTGTTTACGCAGTTGAAGCACGGCGGCTTCTGCGGCCAGCGCGCTGACTGCGGCCAGTATAATCTGGAACAATGTGCCCCAACCGAAAAACCATAGCTGGGTGGCAATCCCCGGCAGCGCGGCGATTAACACCAGCATCATGATACGCGATGTCTGGCGCTGGTTATGGGTATAAGGCGAGCTTGCGATTCTGAATACCATTTATTCCTCGTTAACAACCTGCTGCTGTGCTGCTTTTTTTGCCTGAACGCGGGCAATCGCCGCTGCGACGGCGGCTTTACGCGGGTCGACCGGTTCGGCGGGTTCCGCAGCGGCCTGCTGTTCCTGCTTACGCGCTTTGGCGCGGGCAATTGCTGCTTCGACAGCGGCTTTGCGCGGGTCGACCGGTTCGGCGGGTTCCGCAGCGGCCTGCTGTTCCTGCTTACGCGCTTTGGCGCGGGCGATTGCCGCTTCGACGGCAGCTTTACGCGGGTCGACCGGTTCGGTAGGTTCCGCAGCGGCCTGCTGTTCCTGCTTGCGCGCTTTGGCGCGGGCGATTGCCGCTTCGACAGCGGCTTTGCGCGGGTCGACCGGCTCGGCGGGTTCCGCAGCGGCGTTCTCCGCCTGTCTGGCGCGCGCCTGCGCTTTACGCGCTTCACGGGCAGCAATAACCGCGCTGTTATCCGGCTTCTCTCCCGCGTTGATGACAACAGGCTGAGTCGCCTGTGCCTGTTTCTCTTTTACGCGCGCCAGCGCTGCGGCGATGGCATCCTGATCTTTTGCCGCAGGTTGTGCGGCCGCATTTTTATGGCGCTCAAGGCGTGCGGCTTTCTCACGCTCCAGTCGCGCCTGTCTGGCCTCAAAACGCGCTTTCGCTTCAGCCGCGCGTTTTTCTTCTTGCGCGATCGCGTAAATCTCCGCTTTTTCCTGACGGAAATACTGCACAAGCGGAATGCTGCTGGGGCATACCCAGGCGCAAGCGCCGCACTCAATGCAGTCGGCAATGTTATGCGCGGTGGCTTTATCGTGCTGTTGGCCTTTGCTGAACCAGTACAACTGCTGGGGCAACAAATCGGCGGGACAGGCATCGGCACAGGCGCTACAGCGGATACAACCTTGCTCTTCCGGCGTTTCGCCCATTTCCGTAGCGGAAGGCGCGAGAAGGCAGTTAGTGATCTTCACAACGGGAACATCAAGCCAGGGCAGGGTAAAGCCCATCAGCGGGCCGCCCATAATCACCATTTGATCGGCTGAAGAACAGAAGCCCGCATCATTAAGCAGGTGGCTGACAGGCGTCCCCAGCCTGGCCCAGACGTTACCGGGACGGCTGACGGACTCTCCGGTCAAGGTCACAACGCGCTCGGTGATCGGTTCCCCGTCAATCACTGCGCGTTTGACGGCATAAGCCGTACCAACGTTTTGCATCAGCACGCCGATATCAGAAGAGCGGCCACCGTGCGGAACCTGTTTCCCGGTCAGGATCTGGGTAAGTTGTTTTGCGCCGCCGGAAGGGTATTTCGTTGGGATAACGCGTAACGCGATATCATGCGCATCGGCCAGAACGGCACGCAGCATTGAAATGGCCTGCGGCTTGTTATCTTCGATGCCTATCAGGACCTCACGCGGTTGCAGAATATGGGCAAGGATACGGATGCCTTCCACCACCTGCGCGGCGCAATCCTGCATTAAGCGGTCATCAGCGGTGATATAGGGTTCACACTCCGCCGCGTTGATGATCAGTGTTTCAATCTTATCGCCGCCGCCCTGTAATTTGACGCCGGTCGGGAACCCCGCGCCGCCGAGCCCGGCAACGCCGAACTGGTGAATCCGGGTAATTAGCTCTCCGCAGCTGCGGCGCTGATAATCCGCCCAACCGTCGCGTTCGATCCAGCGATCTTCGCCATCGGCATCAATCATCACGCTAAGCTCAGCCAGGGCTGACGGGTGCGCGGTAGAGTGGGGCGCAATCGCGATAACCTTCCCGGACGTCGGCGCATGGACGGGCAGCATGCGGCCGCGACCTCGGGTCAGCGGCTGGCCTCGCAGGACGCGATCGCCCACGTTAACGCACAGCTCTCCCTCAGCGCCAATATGCTGCTTAAGAGGAATGATAAAGCGCGGCGCCAGTGGAACCTGTCGCAGAGGCGTACCGTTTGACTGGGTTTTCATTTCCGGCGGATGAATGCCGCCATCGAAATCCCAGATTTTATCTTTTCTGAATGCAGAGAATAACTTAAGCATGTTGTTCCACGGGAATGATACGAACGGGGATGGTGTTCAAATCCCACTTCCAACTGTCAGGTGTTTCCGCTACCGGGCGTAATTCAATGCATTGCGTCGGGCACGGGTCAACGCACAGATTACAGCCAGTGCAGAGATCGCTCATGACCGTATGCATCGCGCGCGTGGCGCCCACAATGGCATCCACCGGGCATGCCTGAATACATTTAGTGCAGCCGATGCAATTGTTTTCATCAATGACCGCCAGCATACGCACTGGCGCAACTTCTTGTTCATCACCATCGATAGGTTGCGGATCGACGTTCAGTAACGTTGCGATTTTCAACATCACCGCTTCGCCGCCCGGCGCACAGCGGTTAATTTTTTCACCCTGACTACCGATGGCTTCAGCATAAGGGCGGCAGCCAGGATAGCCGCACTGCCCACACTGGCTCTGCGGTAAAATTTCGTCGATTTTTTCGACAACGGGATCGTCTTCCACGGCAAACCGGCGGGAGGCGTACCCCAGGATGGCGCCGAATGCCAGGCCCAGCAGGCTCACGGCGACTACGGCAATCCAGATAGCATTCATTACAACTTCACCAAACCACTAAAGCCCATAAAGGCCAGAGACATTAAACCTGCGGTAATCAGCGCAATCGCGTTACCGCGAAAAGGGGCAGGGACGTCTGCCACGGCGAGGCGCTCGCGAATCGCCGCGAACAGCACCATCACCAGAGAGAAGCCGACGGCGGCGGAAAAACCGTACAACGCCGACTGCAAAAAATTATGACCGAGGTTAATGTTCAACAGCGCCACGCCAAGCACCGCGCAGTTGGTGGTGATGAGCGGCAGGAAGATCCCCAGCAGACGGTACAATGCCGGACTGGTTTTACGCACCACCATCTCAGTAAATTGCACTACCACCGCGATGACCAGAATAAACGCCAGCGTTCGCAGGTAGATGAGATCGAGCGGAATCAAAATCCAGGTGTCAATCAGCCAGGCGCAGATAGACGCCAGCGTCATCACAAACGTGGTGGCGAGCCCCATACCCATTGCGGTTTCCAGCTTTTTGGAAACCCCCATAAACGGGCAGAGACCCAGAAACTTGACCAGTACAAAGTTATTGACCAGTACAGTTCCGACAAAGAGCAGCAGGTAATCAGTCATTTTTCGGCCTGAAATAAAAAAGCCGCCTATTATCTGTCAATCTACAGCAGGCGACAACAGGTTAACTGTAAGGGTATTACGGGTTCACAAACGTTGCTTTAACGCGCGCCGAGCGTTTGAAATAGGGTACGATCAGCGCGGCCGCCAGTAACGGGAACAACAGCTGGCGAACCGCAAACGCGTCTGAGACTGGCGAAAAGGCAAAGGCTTTAATTGCCAGCAAGACCGACACCAGCAGCCAGATAATATAATGTTTAGGCACGCAGTGGCGGCGCTTGAAGAAGGCGATGGTCAACCATAAGGTGTAATACCACATTGCGATGGCGGTAATAAACGAAACGCCCCACAACAACAGGTTGCCGGTACTTTGCTCACTGAGCATATGGAATGTCTGCGGCGTAGCCAGCGCAGTAGCATAGAGCAATAACGCGAGCGAGGCGCTCAGCAACGCGACTAACAGCCAGGCCAGTGGGCCAAGCAACCAGCCCCCGATGCGTTGTGCCGGTGTTGTGGTCATATCTTCTCCAGATTTGCCAGCGCGAACAGGCAGACTATTTCATTTTGGGGCCAGTATTATAAAGCTTTTAACGCCGATCGCTACTTTCTTTATTGTACGTAATGCCAGACTGATTTTGGCACCTGACCGACATCATACAGACGACCGCCCGAGACCAGCTCCGCGCGACGATGATCTGCTGCGCGATACATATTGATGATCTCCCGATCGTCAGAGAGGGTGTAGTTAAGGTGATCAAACAGTTTTTCCAGGCTCTCAAGCGAACTGATTTTGCGGAATTTTAATAAATAATCCAGAACTGTCATAAATAGCGATCCATATTAAACAAATAACACCAACGGAGTAGTGAATATAAAAATAAACAAAACGACACCGAAAAGAATAATCGGCGCGCAAGGGTAAATAAGCGTATTCTTACGTGTCATGAATCAGGCGAGCAGAGCACCTGCCGGAAGGGTAACGCGCTTCATGACAACTGGCAATAAGCGTGCGGCCAGCAGACGGCATATTTCGCTTTTTTTGCCGCTTTTCATCTTTTCCTGATTTTTCTGGCTGTAAACCGAAACCATTTCTGACGATATGCCGCTATGCCGCAACTGGCCAGGACACGCTTATTTTTTCTGAACGGAGGCCGTCGGTTCAGGGGGCTGGTAATTATCGATATGGCTGGCGACGCCTAAGAGGATCACTGAGACAACGAGAACAATCCAACCGGTTAATTCAATAAGGCGATTCATTACTGACGACATTTTTTTGCTTTGATTTATCCATAAACACAGGATGCAAATGTTACTCATCAATAAATAAGACGGCAAGGGTGTCGGGAACGATTTCAGCGACTTTTTCGCAGCAGGAGAGCCCAAAGTCACTGGTGTTTGACTTAAGTTAAGCAACAACCTTTATAACCTGGCGGTTATTAAACTATTGTGAGTGGTTAAGGGATAGTGTGAAATGACTCCGTTCTGACATGAGAGGCAAAGACATGAGTGACAACATCCGGGTAGGGCTAATTGGTTATGGTTATGCCAGCAAGACTTTCCATGCGCCCTTAATCGTGGGGACGCCGGGTCTGGAACTGGCGGCGGTTTCCAGTAGTGATGAAACAAAAGTGAAGGCGGACTGGCCTTCTGTGGCGGTTGTCTCAGAGCCTAAGCATCTTTTTAACGATCCGAATATCGACCTTATCGTCATTCCTACGCCCAACGACACCCATTTTCCGCTGGCGAAAGCCGCGCTTGAAGCGGGAAAACATGTGGTTGTGGATAAACCCTTTACCGTGACACTGTCACAAGCCCGTGAGCTCGACGCCCTGGCGCGCAGCCTGGGACGCGTGCTTTCTGTGTTCCATAACCGCCGTTGGGACAGTGATTTCCTGACGCTGAAAGGATTACTGGCCGATGGCGTTCTGGGGGAAGTGGCTTACTTTGAATCCCATTTCGACCGTTTCCGCCCGCAGGTCCGCGATCGCTGGCGCGAACAGGGCGGCCCTGGCAGCGGTATCTGGTACGATCTGGCGCCGCATCTGCTGGATCAGGCGATCAATCTGTTCGGTTTGCCGGTCAGCATGACGGTGGATCTGGCGCAGCTTCGTCCTGGCGCGCAGTCGACGGATTATTTCCACGCGATATTATCCTACCCGCAGCGTCGGGTGATTCTGCACGGTACGATGCTGGCGGCGGCAGAATCAGCACGTTATATCGTGCATGGCTCGCGCGGCAGTTACGTGAAATATGGCCTCGATCCACAAGAGGAGCGGTTGAAAAACGGTGAGCGACTGCCGCAGGAAGACTGGGGTTACGACATGCGTGACGGCGTGTTGACGCGCGTGGAAGGCGAAGACCGTGTGGAAGAGACCTGGTTGACGGTGCCGGGTAATTATCCGGCTTATTATGCGGGCATCCGTGACGCGCTGAATGGCAACGGTGAAAACCCGGTTCCGGCGAGCCAGGCGATCCAGATTATGGAGTTGATTGAGCTGGGGATTGAATCAGCGAAGCATCGCTCTACGCTGTGCCTCGCGTGATAACGGTATACTCTTCTGGCGCCGGGTGTTGCCGGATGGCGGCGTAAACGCCTTATCCGGCCTACGGTTGAGTAGTTGTAGGCCTGATAAGCGCAGCGCCATCAGGCGCCGGGTGTTGCCGGACGGCGGCGTAAACGTCTTATCCGGCCTACAGTTGTGCAGTTGCAGGCCTGATAAGCGCAGCGCCATCAGGCGTAGGTGTTGCCGGATGGCGGCGTAAACGTCTTATCCGGCCTACGGTTGTGCAGTTGTAGGCCTGATAAGCGCAGCGCCATCAGGCGTAGGTGTTGCCGGATGGCGGCGTAAACGCCTTATCCGGCCTACGGTTGTGTCGTTACAGGCCTGATAAGCGCAGCGCCATCAGGCGTTGCGTGCTTAAACCGCAGCGACTTTCTCACGCAATGCGCGTTTTTCCGCTTCGCTTAAAAACGCCATTTCCAGACCATTGATCTGCGCCTGACGAATCTGCTCGCGGGTTAATCCTGCCGCCGGCGCCGCTACCGTGTATTCGTGAATAATATCCACACCCTGTACCGCGGGATCATCCGTATTCAAACTTGCCAGCACGCCATGCTCAAGGAACGTTTTCAGCGGATGCGCAGCCAGCGAGGCAACGGTGCTGGTCTGGATATTAGACGTCAGACAGGATTCGATACCGATTTGCTGTTCGACCAGAAAATCCATCAGCGCGCGATCTTCCACGGCCTTCACGCCATGACCGATACGCTCGGCACCCAGTTCGCGAATGGCCTGCCAGATGCTCTCCGGTCCCGCTGCTTCGCCAGCATGTACGGTAATATGCCAGCCCGCATCACGCGCGCGGTTAAAGTGAGAGAGGAACAGACTGCCCGGGAAGCCAAGTTCATCGCCCGCTAAGTCAAGCGCGGTAATATGATCGCGGTGCGCCAGCAGCGCTTCCAGTTCCTGCTGACAGGCAGCCTCGCCGAAAGTACGGCTCATGATGCCGATCAGACGAGCTTCAACGCCAAAAGTCTGGCACCCTTCACGTACGCCAGCGATGACCGCTTCGACCACGCCTGCCACAGGCAACTGGTGCGTCATCGCCATATAACCCGGAGAAAAACGCAGTTCGACATAATGCAGGCCGTTGCGGGCGGCATCTTCAATATTTTCAAAGGCCACGCGACGACAGGCATCCAGCGACGCCAGAACTTTAACGCCCCAGTCGAGCTTTGCCAGAAAACTGACCAGGTCAGGCTCCGTTGAGGTGATCTGCACATGCGGAATGAGCGCGTCAAGCGTTTGTGCCGGAAGGGCTAAATTGAACTGGCGGCCAAGATCAAGAATAGTTTGGGCACGAATGTTGCCATCAAGGTGGCGATGAACGTCAGTTAACGGAAGGGAAGTATCAATCATGGTCGCACTCTTTTTTAATATAAAAGTGCTCGCCATTATAAAAATAAAACAGGCGTAAAATCTATGTTGCGCAATAAATAATTTTATTGCGCAATCATTGTCAGCGTATAGCGCGGATCGCGTTGATCAGGCTGTTAACGCCTTTTTCGAGTTTCGAACGTGGACAACCGGCATTTAGACGAACAAACCCGCGACCTTCTTCGCCATAAGTATACCCGGGCATGATGGCCACTTTCTGCTGATGAATCAGCGCATCCTGTAAGGCGTGGTCGTCAATATTCAGTGCGCGCAGATCAATCCAGGCCAGATAGGTCGATTGCGGAACCTGCCAGTTTAGCGTCGGGAACGCGGTGTTTAACGCATGCGCGATATAATTCAGGTTATCAGCAAGATACTCGCGCAGGGCATCCAGCCACGGCGCGCCCTGTTGATAAGCGGCAATGTGCGCGCTAAGCGCCAGAACGGCGGGTGACGACAGCCCGTCACGCCCCTTCAATACGCTGAGGTAACGATTGCGGCTTTCCTCATCGCCGATGAGCCCGTAGGCGCCGGTCAGCGCCGGAATGTTGAAGCTTTTTGACCCGGAGGTCAGCAGCGCCCAACGACCACGCGCCACATTGCTCCAGGGGATATGCGGCTGCGCGCCCCATACCATATCCATGTGGATTTCATCGGAGATGACCCGCACGCCGTGACGATGGCATAGCTCAGCCATCGTCTCCAGTTCATTGCGCGTCCATACCTTTCCGGTAGGGTTCTGCGGGCTGCACAGCAGGAGAATTTTACTCTCTGGCCGGGCGAGCACCGCTTCCAGCGCGGCCATATCGCAGTGCCAGCCGTCCGCGTTTTTCTGTAGCGCAACCGGCATAACGGTACGCTGGTTGCCTTCGATGGCGTTATAGAACGCATCGTAAGCGGGGGTGTGAATCACCACCCCTTCACCGACGGATGACCACTGGCGGATCAGCTCCGATACCATGTAGATCACGGAGGGGCCGTACACGATCGACTGCGGGTCGACCGTGGAGTGATGACGGGTTGCGAACCAGTGGGCGATCGCCCCTAAAAACTCATCGTTTTTCCAGCGGCTGTAACCCAGCACGCCGTGCGCCAGACGTTGGTTGATGGCCTCCAGGATGCACGGCGCGGTAGCGAAATCCATATCCGAGATCGTAAACGGGAGCAGGTCAGGGGCGCCAAAGCGATCGGCGACATAATCCCACTGCGTACACCACGTACCGTGACGATCCACCACCTTTGAAAAATCGAACATATCGTTGTCCTTATGCCTCAACCGTGTTCATCAGACCTGCCATTTCATCCTTAACGGACTGTACCTGAGGGCCAATAACCACCTGTAAGTTATGTTGATTCAGCTGTACTACGCCGATAGCGCGATTGTCCTTCAGCGCCTGTACATTCACAAGCGACATATCCTTCACCGACAGGCGCAGACGGGTAATGCAGTTATCCAGGCTGACAATATTTTCACTGCCGCCAAGCGCGGCCAGAATCGCCGGGACGTTATAGCCTGATTTCCCTGGCGCGCCCGCCATGACTTTTTCAATATTGCTGGCGATTTCGGTATCGCGGCCCGGCGTTTTCAGATTAAAGCGCGTAATGGCGAAACGGAAGATGACGTAGTACACCGCGAACCAGATGGCGGCGACCACCGGAACCAGATACCACTTGGTTGACAGACCGTGCAGGATCCCGAATACCACAAAGTCGATGATGTTGCCGTCGGTGTTGCCGATGGTGACGCCGAGGATCGCCATGATGGTGAATCCCAGACCTGTCAGCAGGGCGTGAATCACATACAGCACAGGCGCGACGAACAGGAACAGGAATTCCAGCGGCTCTGTGGTACCGCCAACGACACAGGCGATAAGGCCAGAAATCAGCAGCCCCTTAATTTTGTGACGATTTTCAGGACGCGCGCAGTGGTACATCGCCAACGCAGCGCCCGGCAAGCCGCCGAGGAAGGCAGGCATTTTACCCTGAGACAGGAAGCGGGTCGCACTTTCAGAGAAGCCGTGCGTTGTCGGGCAGCTCAGCTGCGCCTGGAAAATGGTCAACGCGCCGCTCACGCTATGGCCGCAGACTTCCTGCGTACCACCCGCTTCGGTAAAGCGAATTAACGCGACCAGAATGTGGTGCAGGCCGAACGGCAGCAGCAGGCGCTCACCCGTACCAAAGATCATCGGACCGAAATCACCCGCGCTATTGATAATGTGGCCCAGACCGCTGATGCCCATTGCAAAAACAGGCCATACCAGCGGAATGACCAGCCCGACCAGTCCCATCACTACGGAAGAGACGATCGGCACGAAACGCGTACCGCCAAAGAAAGCCAGCGCATCGGGCAGACGAATATTGTGGAAACGCTCATGCAGCATCCAGACAACGATACCGGCGATCACCGCCCCCAGAATCCCCGTGTCGATAGACTGAATCCCGAGGATATTCTGTACGTTATTGGCTTTCAGAATGGCGGCGTCAGTCGTCGGCAGAATGCCTTTCGCCGTTAACCAGAAGTTCACGGCAAGGTTCATTACGGCGTAACCGACGAAACCGGCAAACGCGGCGACGCCTTTGTTTTCACGCGCCAGACCGAGCGGAATCGCGATACAAAACATCACCGGGAGGAAGCTAAAAGCGAACGAGCCGACTTTACTCATCCAGGTAAAGATGGCCTGTAGCACCGGGTTGCCCAGCGCCGGGAGCAGGGTGACGACATCGTGGCTGCTTAACGAGCTGCCGATCCCCAGCATGATCCCGCAGAAAGAGAGCAGCGCCACGGGCAGCATAAACGTTTTACCCAACTGCTGGAAAAATTCCCATAATGTTATTTTTGGTGTTGTCTTCGTCGTCATCTAACGACTCCTCGTGAAAAAGAAGGCTGTGGTCAATTATTTGAACGAGAAGATAAAACGTTTTACCTAATTTTAGTGCGGCGTAAATCACATTATCGAACGATAATAAAGCGTATAAATATAAGTGATTGATAAAACGTTTTATCTGTCACGTTATCAGGGAGCTTTCTTTTTTCATGGCTATAGCCAAAAAAACCACCATCCATGATGTCGCGTTGGCGGCTGGCGTTTCCGTCAGTACCGTCTCATTAGTGCTCAGTGGCAAAGGGCGGATTTCGTCAGCCACCGGCGAGCGGGTTAACGCGGCGATTGAACAGTTGGGCTTTGTGCGTAACCGCCAGGCATCGGCGCTTCGCGGTGGGCAGAGCGGCGTCATTGGGCTGATTGTGCGCGATCTGTCTGCGCCTTTTTATGCGGAACTCACGGCCGGGTTGACAGAGGCGCTGGAAGCGCAGGGGCGCATGGTCTTTTTGTTGCACGGCGGTCAGGATGGCGAACAGCTGAGTCAGCGTTTCGCTATGCTCCTTAATCAGGGTGTGGATGGCGTGGTGATCGCCGGAGCGGCGGGTAACAGCGATGCGCTCCGGGAACGGGCAGAAGAAAAAGGGATTCCGGTGGTGTTTGCCTCGCGCGCCAGTTATCTGGAAGAGGTGGATACTGTCCGGCCGGATAACATGCAGGCGGCGCAGCTACTGACGGAACATCTGATTCGCCTTGGGCATCAGCGGATCGCGTGGCTGGGAGGGCAAAGCTCCTCATTAACGCGCGCGGAGCGCGTCGGCGGCTATTGCGCGACGCTGCTGAAGTTTGGGTTGCCTTTTCACAGCGACTGGGTGCTGGAGTGCACATCCAGCCAGAAGCAGGCCGCCGAAGCCATTACCGCATTACTGCGGCATAACCCGACCATCAGCGCAGTGGTGTGCTACAACGAAACCATTGCGATGGGAGCATGGTTTGGCCTGATGAAAGCGGGGCGGCAGAGTGGTGAAATTGGCGTTGATCGCTATTTTGAACAACAGATCTCGCTGGCGGCGTTTGCTGATGTGGCGGAAAACGCGCTGGACGATCTGCCGATCATCTGGGCCAGCATGCCAGCCCGCGAAATTGGCTATACCCTTGCGGAGCGCATCCTGCAACGGATTGGTCATGAAGAGAGCCATTCGCGCAGCCAGACCATTTCCGCTCGTCTGGTGACGCAAAAATAGCGTGGCGGGACAGGTGTTTGAATGGCGGCCCGACGGGAAAATCCCGCCGGGCGCGGGACGTACAGAAAACTTACTGCTGAGGAATCGCCGGAGCGTCCGGCACGGAGAGCGCAGGCATACCAAACATGCCGACAAACTCTTCCAGCGTCATTTTTTGCCCGTTGAGCGTTACCTGACCATTAGCATACTGTAGGTTGGTGGCAATGGTATTATCCTGCAACGTGGTGATGCGGAACATTTGCCCCATCGCGGCTAACCCTTTGACTTGTTGATTCGCCAGCTTATCGGCATCTTCCTGCTGATAACCTTCCAGTCTGGCGACCTGGGTCATAAACTCAACGGCCATATCCATCGGGATCGTCAGCTTCGCATCGAGAGATTTAACGGAACGATCCACTTCCTGAGTCAGCGTTTGCGGTTCTTCAGTGGTCGCGGCCGGATCTTTCAGGAACAAGGAGAGGTTCAGCGCGGTCTCGCCTTTAGCGTTTTTCCAGCTTAACGGCGCGACGGTAATCACCGGTTCGCCCTTCATCAGCAGCGGCAGGGCGCCAAAGAACGCTTCGGTCACTTTCTCCTGATAAAGTTCAGGATTTTGCACCACCTCGGGTTGCGTCATCAGCGCCTGAGTCTGAGCGTTATACTGGCGGCTAAACTGGTGCCAGGCTTCACCATCGATCTGTCCCACTTTCAGCGTCAGCTTGCCGCTACCCAGATCCTGATTCTGCACTTTAAGGCTGTTCAGCGAGTAATCCAGCTGGCTATTGATGGTTTTGCCGTCGTTGACGAGATCGGACTTACCGTCGATCACCATGCCTTCCAGCACGGCCATCTCTTTACCTTCTACCGATACCGTCATTTTTTCCAGCGACAGCGTCTGGTTGCCAATACGCTCGCCGAAGCTGGCCAGGGTGCTGGAACCGTCGGTTTTCAGGTTATTAAAAGTAATCTGGACTTTCTGGTTATATTCGTTGACGGCATCCACCAGGCCGCTTTGCGCTTCGCCTGACAGTGAAACAACATTGCCGTCTTTATCGGCATTCAGTTGAAATTCCCCGCCGCTAAAGGCGACTTTTTCACCGTTATTTTCATAATTCAACGGCTTGAGGGAGATATCTGAGCGGGTATCGCCGCCATAACCAATCCGGGAATTAATCTCGACCGGCGTCTCGCCCTTTGCGATATCAAACAACGGTCTGGTGACGTCGTTGTTGGCCAGGGTCGTCTTCACTGAGGCCATCGCAGGGATAAGGTTGAACGATTTCAACTGTGCGAACGGGAAAGGGCCATGATCCACCGCTTCGTTCAGTACGACGCTTTGTCCTGGCTTCAGCCAGGGGTTTTCCTTGCCTTCGACAGGCTTCGCCACCAGCTGTAACTGGCTGCTGAAAATGCCGCGCTGGTAGTTTTGATAGCTCAGCTCAATGGCGGCTTCAGGCGCCGTGCGTTTAAGCTGCTCATTTGCCTGATTCACCATCTGTGCGAGATGCGTTTCCAGTTTTTTCCCGGTGTACCAGGCCCCGCCTGTCCAGACCACGCCCAGGGCGACGATCACACCTGTAGCTACCAGCGATTTTTTCATATCGATTATCCATAAAAATGAAACCAGGCGGATTAAACCGCCTGGAGAAGTTGTGAGCCTTTAACTAGCTTAGCAAGAGTTGTTAAAAAATTCAGTATGTTGCTACAGCTTGTTGTAAACCCTGGCCAAACGGCCCACGCCGCTGGCGTTGACCGGAGACTCATCAGCGCCGATAAACGCGGATTCACCGGGTTTCAGCACCAGACGCTGCTCGCCCTTGCTCAGCACCGCTTCGCCTTCCACGCAGAACAGAATGGCGGCGCTCTGCTGGCTGATGGCCGTTTCCTGAGCGGAGAGGTCATGCAGCGAAAACGCGAAATCTTCCACCGGAATCGGGAAGTCCAGTTCCGCACCGTGTTTTACCGGCGTTGTCAGCAGCTGATCGGCTGGTTTGGCAACGAATTTGACGTTCGCGACCAGCTCAGGAATGTCGATATATTTCGGCGTCAGCCCGGCGCGCAGGACGTTATCGGAGTTCGCCATCACTTCCAGCGCCACACCCTGCAAATAGGCATGAGGCGTTTCGGCAAACAGGAACATGGCTTCGCCAGGGTTCAGCTTGACCACGTTCAGCAGCAGTGGAGAGAAAAGGCCGCTGTCATCCGGGTAAAATTCGGATATGACGCGGATCGTCTGCCACGGTTCACCCTGTTGGTTGTTCAGCGCCGCTTTCAGCACCGCCAGCGCGCGGGATTTTTCATCGCCCTGCATATTGAGCAGGCTGGCGAACAGTTGGCTCAGGCGTTCGGCATTCGGCTCTTGCAGGAAGTGGGCAATGGCGGTATGCGCGCCGGAAACAGGTTGCAGCAGGGAGACAATCTCAGAGAACTCGCGGAATGCGTTCATCGCCAGGAAAGGCGTCAGGGCAAAGACCAGTTCAGGCTTGTGGTTCGGATCTTTATAGTTACGCTCGGCGGCATCCATCGGAATACCGGCCGCATTCTCTTTCGCGAAACCAATTTCTGAGTTGTGTTTATTCGGATGAACCTGGATGGAAAGCGGCTGCGCGGCACACAGCACTTTAAACAGGAAGGGCAGCTCGCCAAAACGTTTTGCGACAGATTCGCCCAGCAGTGTGGCTTTATCGTGCTCAATCACGTCGCGTAACGAGACGGCTTTCCCGTCAGCGCCTTCAATTCGGGAGCTGCTCTTGGGATGGGCGCCCATCCAGAGCTCGGCCATTGGCTGCTGAGACGGATTCGCGATGCCGTAGAGTTCCGTTAACGCAGTTTTACTACCCCATGCATAGTTTTGCACTGAGTTGATGAGTTTTTGCATTATCAAGCCCTGTTTCAATATGGAAATTAATTCGCGTATTAAACCAAGAAACCCGCGGGAAGTAACCTCTGCGCGCAAAAAGTCGTACTTGTCTCAGTTTTTGTTAAAAAATTGTGTAGGATAGTGTAACTCGCTTTTTACACCCTGACGCATTCGGGTTGCAGGACAATAACATGTCTGCCGCTGGAGGCGTGACGGGTAAGCAGGGCAATGGAACATCTGCCCAGAGAATAACCAGACCGAGCAGTAAGTGAGAGAACAATGTCGAACAAACCCTTCCATTATCAGGCTCCTTTTCCCCTCAAAAAGGACGATACCGAATATTACCTGCTGACCAGTGAACACGTTTCCGTTGCCGAATTTGAAGGGCAGGAAGTGCTTAAGGTCGCTCCTGAAGCGCTGACGCTGATGGCGCGTCAGGCATTCCACGATGCTTCCTTTATGCTGCGCCCTGCGCATCAACAGCAGGTCGCTGATATCCTGCGCGACCCGGACGCCAGCGAAAACGATAAATATGTCGCGCTGCAATTCCTGCGCAATTCGGACATTGCCGCAAAAGGGATTTTACCAACCTGCCAGGACACCGGTACGGCCATTATCGTTGGTAAAAAAGGCCAGCGCGTCTGGACCGGCGGCGGTGATGAGGCTGCGCTGGCGCACGGCGTTTATAACACTTACATCGAAGATAACCTGCGCTATTCGCAAAATGCCCCGCTGGATATGTATAAAGAGGTCAATACCGGCACCAACCTGCCCGCGCAGATTGATCTCTACAGCGTTGATGGCGATGAATACAAATTCCTGTGTATCGCCAAAGGCGGCGGTTCCGCCAACAAAACCTATCTGTATCAGGAAACCAAAGCGCTGCTGACTCCGGGCAAACTGAAAAATTACCTGGTCGATAAAATGCGCACACTGGGGACGGCGGCCTGTCCTCCGTATCACATCGCCTTCGTGATCGGCGGGACGTCGGCGGAAGCAACGCTGAAAACGGTTAAGCTGGCCTCCGCAAAATACTATGACGAACTGCCGACGGAAGGGAACGAACACGGTCAGGCATTCCGCGACGTGGAGCTGGAAAAAGAGTTGCTGACGGAAGCGCAGAATCTCGGGTTAGGCGCTCAGTTCGGCGGTAAATATTTTGCCCATGATATCCGCGTCATTCGTTTACCGCGTCACGGCGCGTCCTGTCCGGTCGGGATGGGCGTCTCCTGCTCTGCGGATCGCAACATTAAAGCGAAGATCAACCGCAAAGGTATCTGGATCGAGAAACTGGAACATAATCCGGGTAAATATATTCCTGAAGAATTGCGCCAGGCAGGCGAAGGCGAGGCGGTTCGCGTTGACCTCAACCAGCCAATGAAAGCGATCCTGCAACAGTTGTCGCAGTATCCGGTTTCGACTCGTCTGTCGCTGAACGGGACGATTATTGTGGGGCGTGATATCGCGCACGCCAAACTGAAAGAACGGATGGACCGTGGCGAAGGGTTGCCGCAGTATGTTAAAGATCATCCGATCTACTACGCGGGACCGGCAAAAACGCCTGAAGGATACGCGTCCGGTTCGCTGGGGCCAACGACCGCAGGACGTATGGACTCTTACGTCGATCAGCTTCAGTCGCAGGGCGGCAGTATGATTATGCTGGCCAAAGGCAACCGTAGCCAACAGGTGACCGATGCCTGCCATAAACACGGCGGCTTCTATCTGGGCAGCATTGGCGGGCCTGCCGCCGTGCTGGCGCAGGGCAGCATCAGGAGTCTGGAATGCGTGGAATACCCTGAACTGGGGATGGAAGCGATCTGGAAAATTGAAGTGGAAGATTTTCCGGCCTTTATCCTGGTGGATGACAAAGGCAATGATTTCTTCCAGCAAATTCAGACTTCGCAGTGCACGCGCTGCGTGAAGTAAGACAATAAAAAGGTACATTTGCAGGCCGGGTAAGGCGCTGTGCCGCCCGGCATTTCAGAAGCGCACAAAGCGCCATGCAGTATTTATGAAGCAATCAATACTTAATCCTGACAGGTGTGTGAGCATGTCCTCAACTTCATTGTTAACAAGGAGAAAGTAATGACGACGGTACGCTGCGAGAAAGATTCGATGGGCGGGATTGATGTTCCGGCAGATAAACTTTGGGGAGCGCAAACCCAACGATCGCTGGAGCATTTTCGTATCTCCACGGAGAAAATGCCCGTCTCGCTGATCCATGCGCTGGCGCTGACCAAGCGTGCGGCAGCCAAAGTTAACGAGGACTTAGGGCTGCTGTCGGCGGAAAAAGCCTCCGCCATTATGCAGGCGGCTGATGAAGTGCTGGCCGATAAACATCCCGACGAATTTCCGCTGGCGATCTGGCAGACCGGGTCGGGCACGCAAAGCAACATGAACATGAACGAAGTACTGGCGAACCGCGCGAGCGAACTGCTGGGCGGCGTTCGCGGCATGGAGCGCAAAGTTCACCCGAACGATGACGTCAATAAAAGCCAAAGTTCGAACGACGTTTTCCCGACCGCGATGCACGTTGCGGCGCTGCTGGCGCTACGCAAGCATCTCATCCCGCAGCTTAATGTCCTGACTGATACGCTGCGCAAAAAGTCCCATGCGTTTGCCGACATTGTGAAAATTGGCCGCACGCACTTGCAGGATGCGACGCCGCTGACGCTCGGTCAGGAAATTTCCGGCTGGGTGGCGATGCTGGAGCACAATCTCAAACATATTGAAAATAGCCTGCCGCATGTGGCGGAGCTGGCGTTGGGCGGCACGGCGGTGGGCACAGGGTTGAACACCCATCCTGAATATGCCCGCCGCGTGGCGGATGAGCTGGCGGTGATCACCTGCGCGCCATTTGTGACGGCGCCGAACAAGTTTGAAGCGCTGGCGACCTGTGATGCGCTGGTTCATGCGCACGGCGCGCTAAAAGGGCTGGCGGCGTCGCTGATGAAAATTGCCAATGACGTTCGCTGGCTGGCTTCTGGCCCTCGATGCGGCATTGGTGAAATTGCCATTCCTGAGAACGAGCCGGGCAGTTCGATTATGCCAGGCAAAGTGAACCCGACCCAGTGCGAGGCGCTGACCATGCTCTGCTGTCAGGTGATAGGCAACGATGTGGCTATCAATATGGGCGGGGCGTCGGGAAACTTTGAGCTTAACGTCTATCGCCCGATGGTTATCCATAATTTCCTGCAATCGGTACGCCTGCTGGCGGATGGGATGGAAAGCTTTAATGCGCACTGTGCGGTCGGTATTGAGCCAAACCGTGAGCGTATTAATCAACTGCTCAATGAATCGCTGATGCTGGTCACCGCGCTCAACACGCACATCGGCTATGACAAAGCGGCGGAGATCGCCAAAAAAGCGCACAAGGAAGGGCTGACCTTAAAAGCCTCCGCCCTGGCGCTGGGGTATCTCACTGAAGCCGAGTTTGATAGCTGGGTGCGCCCGGAACTGATGGTGGGCAGCATGAAGCCCGGCCGTTAATCCGCCACATACAGGTGCAACCGGGGGATGATAAGTCGCAACGGTTGCGCCTGAGGCTTAAAGCGGTGCTGAACATTGTCCGCATCGTAATTCAGTAGTTCGCCGATATCCGGCACGGTCATGCCTTTATCGGTATTGATCAGCGCGATAAGCGGCGTCGGGCAGGCGTGTTGAACCTGTTTCTGCTGCCCTTTGTACCAGACGCGGGCAATCGGCTGTACCTTCACCGGTCTTTTAATCTTCAGCCGCGCCTGTTGCGGCAGGGCGGCGATATCCTGATATTCGCGCTCCAGCCTGGCCTGCCACTCTTCGCGCGTCCAGGGATGCACGCTGCGCGGTGTGTTCAGGCTTTTCTCCAGTTGCGCCAGCACCTCATCCCGGCGCAGATTCTTAATAATGTGCTTGTTGGCCCAGCCAAAACGGAGGGTGGCGGGATTCTTGATCACCGTTAACGTGCGGTAGGCATTCAACGTGATAAGACCGGGCAGATGGCGATGCACCCACTCAAAACGTGCCGCTGACGGCAATCCTGATTCCACCGTCACAATACGCTCAAATGTCGTTTTTAACTGATTGATGTGCTGGATCTGGTTTTCCAGCGCGACCTGCGTGGCATCATCAACCTGATAGCACAATACGCCGGGCAGGCGAACCGCCGCTTTGCTGCTGCGATTTTCAGACTGTTGCTGAATAAACAGGTGGCGATAGTGGCGCAGCGCCAGCGATTCGGCCTCTTTTCCCAGATGCTGCTCCACCGCAATGGTCGCCAGAGGGTTGTGCTCCGCCTCTTTGGTTACTTCGGGAAGGGAGAAGACGCGGGCAATCAGCAGCGGTTGCTGTTCGAGATTTTCTGTCAGGGTTGCCAGCGCGTGTTCTGTCTGGCGAAAAGTACCATTCAGGCGTTCGACAAGATCGTAACGGGCCATATCACCACCATTTCAGTGTCGCAGAAAGAAGGATATTAGTTACAACATACTTACTGTATATCACATCATACCCGCCCTGACCATCGTGCGCTATGCGTCAGGCAGGGGGAAATTCGGGGATGTTGTGCCAGACGGGCCAGTTGAAGGTGAATCTGGCGCCGCCCAGTTCACTTTCGCGACAGTTTACCGTTCCGCCCATCGCCAGGGCGATGGAGCGCACGATGGCTAATCCCAGCCCGCAGCCTCCGGTAGCGCGGTCGCGGCTGGGATCGAGGCGCACAAAGGGTTCGAACACATGTTCGCGCGCGTCTGGCGCGATGCCGGGGCCGTCGTCTTCAACAATCAGGGTCGCCTGATTGCCGCTTAATAACAGGCTGGCCTGAACGGTGGAATGGGAATAACGCAGCGCGTTATTGAGCAGATTATCCAGCACACGCTCCATTAGCCGCATATCCAGCGCGCCGTAATCGCCAGGCGTAAGATGGCTGAGCCGCACCGTGCGTCCGGGGTTGACGCTCTGTACGTCTTCCAGGTGGCTCGCCAGCCACACGGGGAGGTCGGGAACGGTGAGCGTTAACGCAGTCTGCGGCCTGTCCAGCCGCGCATAGGTCAGTAACTCTTCGATTAACGCTTCCAGTTGGCCGATATCGCGATTCAGCGCCTGCGACTCCTGTGCGCTGAGATTTTCACTCATCTCCAGCCGGTAACGCAGACGCACCAGCGGTGTACGCAGTTCGTGGGCGATGCCGTCAATAAGCTGTTTTTTACTGGCGATCAGCGCGTTGATGTTATCTGCCATCTGGTTAAAGGCAATGCCGAGACGTTCAAAACTGGAACCGTTGTCAAAGTGAAGGCGCTCTGCGAGGTGCCCTTCGCCAAAACGCTGAGCGGCGGCCTCCAGGCGCAGCATCTCCTGCCAGTGCGGGCGCATCCAGATAAACACCGGAAAGGCGAGGGAGATGGCGATAAAGGCCATCAGCGCGATATCCAGTAGCCGCATCTGGTGAAGAAAATAGAGATAAGGAACTGGCCCGACGGCCAGCACGTAATGGCTGCGGGGGATGCGCTGGATAAACGTATACTGATCGTCCAGCGCGACGATGTCGCCTTCGCGCAGACGCTGTGTGGTAAGCGCGTCGAGTTTGTATTTATTGAGCGGCTCTACGCGCAAATCGAAAGAGAGATTAAGATCCATCTCTTTGAGGGTTTTCCCCCAGTCGCGCGGAGGGATCTCCCGCAATTCGCTGCGCATTAAATACAGCGAGCTTTTCATCAAATCATCCAGCGACTGTCTGCCTGCGCGTTCTGCGGTGAACTTATACACCAGCCCGACCAACAGGGTCATGACCAGAAAGCAGACAAACAGCAGCAGATAAAACTGAACGAACAGTTTTTTCATTGATGCACCCGGTTAATCACGCTGACTCTCTTCCCACGCATGGGGGGCAAACAGATACCCTTTGTTGCGAACCGTTTTGATTCGATAGGGCTCGGTGGCGTTATCCTGCAATTTCTTACGCAGCCTTGAGATAGCGACATCCACGCTGCGGTCCATGCCGTCGTAGCTGACGCCGCGCAAGTTTTTCAGCAGCGCGTCGCGATCCATAATCTGCCCGGCATGGGTTGCCAGTTCCCAGAGTAATTCGAAATCGGCGGTGGAAAGCGAAACCGGTTCGCCGGAGAGCGCGACTGAACGATTGACCGGGTCAATAATCAACGCGCCAAAACGCAGCGTTTTATGCGGGGTCATCGCCGTATCCTGAATGCCTTTTGCCTGCGCGCTGAGTTCATTCTGCCGTAAATGCAGGCGCAGACGGGCGAGGAGCACGGCAGGGGGCGTGGTTTTCAGGATGTAGTCACAGGCGCCCATTTCCAGCGCCAGGATGTGGTTCATGTCGCTGTCCAGTGAGGTCAGCAGGACAATCGGCCCTTGCCAGCGGCCTCGCAAATCGCGGCAAATGGTCATACCGTCTTTGCCCGGCAGCATGATATCCAGTAACACCAGCTCGGGTTGCGTGCGAAGGATCGTCTCTTCAGCCAGATCGCCGCGAGGTTCAATCAGCACCTCAATATCGTGTTTCGCCAGATAAGCGGCAATCAGCGAGCCAACTTCAGGGTCATCCTCAACAAATACGATGGTGTTCATAACGTTCATTACGCGGAGAAAACGCCAACATACACCGCCTCCGTTTTCCCTTCCATTAATCTTTTCTAAACGAGAGCGCTTCCGTTATGCTACAGCCTCAATGTTATTGATGTGTTAAGGCATCGAAATGGGACTCGTGATAAAAGCCGCACTGGGTGCGCTGGTGGTGGTATTGATTGGTTTGCTGGCAAAAACAAAAAATTACTATATCGCCGGATTAATTCCGCTTTTTCCGACATTTGCACTGATTGCCCACTATATTGTCGCCAGCGAGCGCGGAATTGACGCGTTACGCACGACCATTGTATTCAGTATGTGGTCGATCATCCCTTATTTTGTCTACCTCGCCACGCTTTGGTATTTCACCGGTTTTCTGCGTTTGCCCGTTGCGCTCGGCGGGGCGGTGGTGTGCTGGGGCCTGAGCGCATGGCTGCTGATATTTTGCTGGATCAAACTGCATTAACGCAGGTGCCGGCCGCCATCCACGGCGAAACTGCGGCCGGTAACGAAGCAACTGGTGAGAAGGTAATCCACCAGGTCGATTACCTCTTTCTCGCCGGGCGCTGTCTTCATCAGGGATTTATTGAGCGCCTGCTGACGGTACTCGGCGTCGTCGTTTTCGTTAAACAGGATCAGCGACGGGGCGATGGCGTTGACTTTCACTTCCGGGGCCAGTTTGCGGGCAAAGGAGCGGGTCATATTATCCAGCGCTGCTTTACTGGCGGCATAGGCGATGTGTTTGTCGCTGCCGCGTTCCACAACATAGTCCGTAAAATGGATGATATCGGTGGCCGCATGTCCGTGGCCGCGCAACAGTCTTTCCAGCGCATGGTTTAACAGATAGGGCGTATTGACGTGAATCTGCATCATGCATGCCAGCACGTCAGAGAGCGGGGTGCCAGGCGTCTCGGCCATCCAGGCGCTGGCGTTATGCAAAATAGCCCGCAGGCCTGGCGTATGGGTCTTTATCTTCTCAGCAAATGCCAGGACGCCGTCATCGGTGGAAAAATCGGCCTGAATGCACAGCGCGCCCGCTTGCGTCAGGCCGTCGATGGCCGGATAGTGCGTCCGGTAGCTGACAATCACCGGCTGTTTTTGATTGAGAAAGTGCCACGCGAGCGCGAGACCGATGCGGCGGCCTCCTCCCGTGATAAGGATGGGCAAGGGCTGGTTTTTACCCATTGTAGTCTCCTTTGGCATCAAACAATGGGGCGACGATTACCCCACCAACATCCACGTAGCCGGAACAGCGGCGATGAGTAGCAGACCGATCAACATCACTTCCTGACGATTCAGGACATTATCGTGTGTATGCGTCTTGCGTGCGTAGAGGAAAACTAGCAATCCCGGCGCATACAGTACCACCGACAGCAACAGGTGCATCGGGCCGGACGCATACAATAACCATAAGCCATAAATGCAGGCCCCGACACCTACCGCCTGATGAAGAGGGCGCGCAGCGATTTTCAGCAGGAACGCGCCGACCAGGAAATAGGGTACCAGAATCATCTCTGAAGCAATCGTCAACAGCGTGTTGTAGTCCGAACCTGTGAGCCAGATCAGCACCAGACAGATCTGAACGCACGCGTTGGTGAGCCACAGCGAAGCCGATGGCGCGCCTTGCGCATTCTGGCGGGCGAAAATGCGCGGGAAGGCTTTATGCGTTGAGGCCAGAAACGGCACTTCCGCCGCCATAATGGTCCAGCTCAGATAAGCGCCGCAGACTGAAACGATAAGACCCGCCGCGATAATGATTTCGCCCCACGGCCCCATCATTTTCACCATCAAACCCGCCATTGACGGATTGCGAATCTCCGCCAGTTCCGGGCGGGCGACGACGCCTAAAGAGAGCAGCGTCACCAGCAGGTAGACGCCCAATGCGGCGAGAACCGCCAGCAGCGTCGCACGTCCGACATCACGCTTATTTCTCGCCCGGGCGGAGACGACAACCGCGCCTTCCACGCCGATAAACACCCACAGCGTGATGAGCATCGTGTTTTTAACCTGCTCCCAGACGGGAACGCCCAGCGCCAGACCGGTGAAATCCAGGCTGAACGTATCGAGCTTAAACATGATGATAGCCAGGACGATGAACAACCCCAGCGGCAACAGCTTCGCCAGCGTTGCGACCAGGTTGATGCTGGCAGCGGTTTGCACACCGCGCAGCACCAGGAAGTGCACCACCCAAAGCAGTACCGACGCGCCGATGATGGACTGCCAGGTGTTGCCGTCGCCAAACAGGCGGAGTTCCGGCGTATCGGTAAAGAAGCTCAGGGCAGAAAAAACGATAACCAGATAAGAGACGTTGGCGATAACGGCACAGAGCCAGTATCCCCAGGCGGAGCAGAAACCGATCAGTTCGCCGAAACCTTCGCGCGCGTAGGTGAAAATCCCGCCATCCAGTTCCGGGCGAACGCGCGTCAGGATCAGCATAGCGAAAGCCAGCAGCAGTATCCCGACGCCCGTAATCGCCCAGCCAATCAGCAGCGCTGCCGGGCTGGCCACCGCCGCCATGTTCTGTGGCAGACTAAACACACCTGCGCCAAGCATTGAGCTTAAAACCAGCGCGGTCAGCGCGCTCAGTCCCAGTTTCTTTTCCATCGGTATCCAGTTATAAAAACGAGAGTGGGAGAATAATTATTTTGGCAAAACGCATAAAAATGGTGAAAGCCACTAAGGCGCGGGATTTTACGGAGAGAAGAGACCGCATGCAATGATCTCTGAAACATTTGTGACTAAAAATGCTAAAGGCGGGTAGATTTCACATAGGGCAGCATCGTATTGGCGCCTGATGGCGCTACGCTCATCAGGCCTACTAACACGTAGGCCGGATAAGATGCCTGGTCTCGCCATCTGGCGTTATGACAACACCGGATGGCGGGAGCGTACTTTACTTATACAGGTCGGCGCTGATCGTCATGTTGTTACCACGTTCCTGCCACTGGCGGGTAATGTGATAATATTTCGCGCCTTTCTTCGCCGCACGCTTGGCAACCTGGTAGGAGACTTCCGTCATGTTGCCGTAGTTGCCGGTGAATTTGATGCTGTCAAACGGCACCATCATCGCAGCGGTCGCTTTGTTCAGCTCTTCGACTTTCGTTCCATCAGGCAGAGTGACAGTGTAACGTCCACCTTTTGAGGATTGCGTTTCGAAGAAGCGTCCGACTTCAGCGCTTGGAGAAGCGGTCGTCGCGACGCCCGGAATCTCCACTTTCTTCGCTGCTTCACCGCCGGCGGCCAGCGCTGCACGACCCGCATCGGAATCAGCAGGAATAACGTCCGGGCTCTGGACGACGCGTTTCTTCGCATCTTCTTTATAGATAAACGCGGTAATACGCTGGTTGCCGCCCTGGTTGGCATCGACCTGACGCACAATGTAGAACGAGTAGGCGCCTTTTGCTTTTGCTGCTTTGGTGATGGCGTCATTCACTTCCGGCTGGCTACGGTAGAAACCCTGCACCGTTACGGTGTCGTAAGGTTCCAGCAGCACGGCCTGATCTTTCGGTAATTCGACGATACCGTTAATTACACGGTTTTGAGGCGTGTCGGATTTTGGCGCGTCTGATTTATAAACGTCAGCCACGACACGCCAGTTACCGCTGTTGCCAAAATCGGACGTATCAACAACATAAAAAGAGGCTGCACCTTCTTTATCTGCGCGGCGGGATACGGCATTTACCGCATCGCCAATGGCATTAAAACGCCCGGTGACCACAATGCGGTCATAAGGTTTTAGTGCTGCCGCTTGCTCCGGCGTCAGTTCTGTCGCTGCATTTACGGAAAAAGCAGTCGCAGAAAGCAGTGCGGACGCCAGGAGAGTGTTCTTAAGCTTCATAAAAATAATCCTTCGCCTTGCGCAAACCAGGTACTGGTATTGTTATTGACTAGAAACGTGGCTGATTATTGCATTTAAACCCTGCAAATGTCTGCGTCATTTTTCACTCATCGTACCGCCTGAAGTGACAAGAATGATAACATTTGGTGATATGTCTAAAAAACAGGCGCTTGACCGGCAAAACTGATAAAGCATACGCATTTTATAAGTTAATTTAATGTTAAACGATTGAATGTCGATGGCGCTAAATCATGTTTTGCCGCTTCGCTTGAGCGAATTATCGGTCACTGAAGGCGATTTCAAGGTCATTATTCCTGTTTGTGGGCTGAATCGTTCATATTTTGCAAATTTCATAATAAATACTGTTTTTTGGCGCTAGATCACAGGCGCTATTTTCAGTAGGTTATAGAGAGTTTGTTACTGTTTTATTTTTCCGGGGTAGCACTTACCTCTTACGCAGGCGTGCGTATGCATCCTGCGATCACTGACAAACCATCATCAAAAAAACCGATGGAAGGGAACATTATGCGAATTGGCATACCAAAAGAGCGGTTAACCAATGAAACCCGAGTCGCAGCAACGCCAAAAACGGTTGAGCAACTGCTGAAACTGGGTTTTACCGTCGCGGTTGAAAGCGGCGCGGGTCAACTGGCAAGTTTTGACGATAAGGCATTTACAGAAGCGGGCGCAGAAATTGTAGAGGGAAATGCGGTCTGGCAGTCAGAGATCATCCTGAAGGTCAATGCGCCGGAAGACGATGAAATTCCTTTACTGAATGCGGGCACGACGCTGGTGAGTTTCCTCTGGCCGGCGCAGAATCCTGAGCTATTGCAAAAACTCGCGGAACGCAATGTAACCGTGATGGCGATGGACTCCGTGCCGCGTATTTCGCGTGCGCAGTCGCTGGATGCCCTGAGCTCAATGGCCAACATCGCCGGTTATCGCGCGATTGTGGAAGCCGCACATGAATTTGGTCGTTTCTTTACCGGGCAAATTACCGCTGCGGGCAAAGTGCCGCCAGCGAAAGTGATGGTGATTGGCGCGGGCGTCGCAGGTCTGGCGGCCATTGGCGCGGCAAACAGCCTTGGCGCCATTGTACGTGCGTTTGATACCCGTCCAGAGGTAAAAGAGCAGGTTCAGAGTATGGGCGCTGAATTCCTCGAACTGGATTTTAAAGAGGAAGCGGGCAGCGGCGATGGCTATGCCAAAGTGATGTCCGAAGCGTTTATTAAAGCGGAAATGGAACTCTTTGCCGCGCAGGCGAAAGAGGTCGATATTATCGTCACGACCGCGCTAATTCCGGGTAAACCTGCGCCGACGCTGATCACGCGCGAGATGGTTGATTCCATGAAGTCCGGCAGCGTGATTGTCGATCTGGCCGCGCAAAACGGCGGTAACTGTGAATACACCGTCGCCGGTCAGGTGACCACGACCGACAATGGCGTGAAGGTTATCGGTTACACCGATCTGCCGGGCCGTCTGCCGACGCAATCCTCCCAGCTTTACGGCACCAACCTGGTCAACTTGCTCAAACTGCTGTGCAAAGAGAAAGACGGCAATATCGACGTCGATTTTGACGATGTGGTTGTGCGCGGCGTAACGGTCGTGCGTGACGGTGAAATTACCTGGCCCGCGCCGCCGATTCAGGTGTCTGCTCAGCCGCAGGCTGCGCCGCAAGCGGCTCCAGCGCCGAAAGAAGCGGAAAAACCGGCTTCACCGTGGCGTAAATATGCGCTGATGGCGCTGGCGATCATTCTGTTTGGCTGGCTGGCTGACGTGGCACCGAAAGAGTTCCTCGGCCACTTCACCGTTTTCGCACTTGCTTGCGTGGTGGGTTACTACGTGGTGTGGAACGTTTCGCACGCGCTGCATACGCCGTTGATGTCTGTGACTAACGCCATCTCAGGGATTATCGTTGTCGGGGCATTGTTACAGATTGGCCAGGGAGGCTGGGTGAGTTTCCTGAGCTTTATCGCGGTGCTTATCGCCAGCATTAATATTTTCGGTGGCTTCACCGTGACTCAGCGTATGCTGAAAATGTTCAGGAAAAACTAAGGGGTAACACATGTCTGGAGGATTAGTTACAGCTGCATACATTGTTGCCGCGATCCTGTTTATCTTCAGTCTGGCCGGGCTCTCTAAGCATGAGACGTCCCGACAGGGTAACAACTTTGGTATCGCCGGGATGGCGATTGCGCTGGTGGCGACGATCTTTGGCCCGGATACCGGCAACGTTGCCTGGATTCTGGTGGCGATGATTATTGGTGGGGCGATCGGTATCCGTCTGGCGAAACGCGTTGAAATGACCGAAATGCCGGAGCTGGTGGCGATTCTGCACAGCTTTGTCGGCCTGGCGGCGGTGCTGGTGGGCTTTAACAGCTACCTGTACCACGAGGCGGGTCTGGAACCGATTCTGGTGAATATTCACCTGACGGAAGTGTTCCTCGGCATCTTCATTGGCGCGGTTACCTTCACCGGTTCCGTGGTGGCGTTTGGCAAGCTGTGCGGTAAGATTTCGTCCAAACCGCTGATGCTGCCGAATCGTCACAAAATGAACCTGGCGGCGCTGGTGGTTTCTTTCCTGCTGCTGGTGGTGTTTGTTCGTACCGAAAGCGTTGGCTTGCAGGTTCTGGCGCTGCTGGTGATGACCATTATTGCTCTGGCTTTCGGCTGGCACCTGGTGGCGTCCATTGGCGGGGCGGATATGCCGGTTGTGGTATCCATGCTGAACTCCTATTCCGGTTGGGCAGCGGCGGCGGCAGGCTTTATGCTGGGCAACGACCTGCTGATCGTCACCGGCGCGCTGGTTGGTTCTTCGGGTGCGATTCTGTCTTACATCATGTGTAAGGCGATGAACCGCTCTTTCATCAGCGTTATCGCGGGTGGTTTCGGCAGCGATGGATCTTCTACTGGCGACGATCAGGTCGCGGGCGAGCACCGTGAGATCACGGCGGAAGACACGGCTGACATGCTGAAAAATTCGCACTCGGTCATCATTACCCCTGGCTATGGCATGGCGGTTGCGCAGGCGCAGTACCCGGTGGCGGAAATCACCGAGAAACTGCGCGCGCGCGGTATCAAGGTGCGTTTTGGCATCCACCCGGTTGCAGGGCGCCTGCCTGGTCACATGAACGTACTGCTGGCGGAAGCGAAAGTGCCGTATGACATCGTGCTGGAAATGGACGAAATCAACGACGACTTCGCTGACACCGATACGGTGCTGGTTATCGGCGCGAACGACACGGTGAACCCGGCTGCGCAGGACGATCCGCGTAGCCCGATTGCCGGTATGCCGGTTCTGGAAGTCTGGAAAGCGCAAAACGTTATCGTGTTTAAACGCTCGATGAATACCGGTTATGCCGGGGTGCAGAACCCGCTGTTCTTTAAAGACAACACGCATATGCTGTTTGGCGATGCGAAAGCCAGCGTGGATGCGATTCTGAAAGCGCTTTAATCTTTACCGGCGCGAGTTATAAAACGGCCTCTCAGGAGGCCGTTTTTGCATCTGAAGAGATCAGGTTTTATTCAAATCACTGAGCAGGACGGCAATGCTTTGCCCGCCGGAGGTTTGCTCCAGCGCGATTTTAACGATGATCGTCAACGGCACGGAAAGCAGCATGCCGACAGGGCCTAATAACCACCCCCAGAAGATCAGGGAGAGAAAAACCACCAGCGTGGAAAGGCCTAATCCACGCCCCATGATGCGGGGCTCAAGGATGTTCCCGAACACCAGATTGATAATCAGATACCCCGTCAGCACCACCAGCGCGTCATAAAGGCCGCTGAACACCAGAACCTGCGCAATAGGCGGGATTGCGGCCAGAACCGAGCCAATATTGGGGATGTAGTTAAGCGCGAAGGCCAGCAGTCCCCAGACGAATGCGAAACGAACTTCCAGCAGCGCCAGCATTCCCCAGACCACAACGCCCGTGATAATGCTGATCGCCGTTTTCAGCACCAGATAATGCGACACGCTGTCGATTGCGCGCTGAATCGCGGCCATACCTTCAACCGGCCTGGCCATCATCTGCTGGAGTTTACCGGGCAACTGCGGAACTTCCAGCAGCATAAAGACCACGGTTAACAAAAGCAGGAAAATGGATGACATGGCGTTAGACAACTGCGCCAGCAAATTCGTCACCAGCGTCATGGCGGCGTTAGGGTCGATATATTTCACCAGCTCATCCACCGAGACGCCGATGCCCAGGCGCTGTAGCCACGGTTCAATGTTTTTCAGCGGCACAACCAATGATGAGCGGTATTGCGGCAGCGTGCGGGCTAACTCATTTAGCGATGTGCCGAGATAGGCCAGCAGCAACACCATGCCCATCACGATAATCCCGATCAGTATCGATACGGCCAAAACGCGCGGGATGCGAAGCCTGACCATGCGCTGCACCAGCGGACTCAGTACCACCGCAATAAATAACGCCAGAATAAACGGCACAATAATATCGGCAGCGAAGCGAATACCGGTGAGAATGATGACCAGCATTCCCAGCATGATTACGAGTTTCAGGCCGTTAAGCGTGATGATCGGTTTTGCCATGATAATTCCTGAATTTTTGTTCTTACTCTTTATAATAATGTGATTTTTGTCGGGCTGTGCTAACAAAAATCAAACGGCGCGGGTAAAGAAGTGAAAAGGTTTTGAGTTAATTCTAAGGCTGTGGTACAAATCAGACGTGTTTAACTACCGAGGACAATTTTCATCCGCGATGACGAGAAGCAACACTGCGGATAATTGTAATATTATGGACAATATGTTCAGGACGTTTTTTTCTACACAGACCGTACTTCTTCGCACTTCTTCCTCTTTCCTGCTTGCTGGTGAGCAGCACTGGCGCAACGCGCTTTAGTCCCTTACTTCTGCCTGAGCTGGCGTTACGCGCCTGGCTAATTCATTTTATTTTTTGGTTTGCTGCATGCGGCAGGCCCGAAGGACTATATTCTCAAGCAGGAGAAGCACCATGTTTTACTGGATTTTATTAGCCCTTGCCATTGCGGCTGAAATTACCGGAACGCTGTCGATGAAATGGGCAAGCGTAAGCAATGGCAACACGGGTTTTATTTTAATGCTGGTCATGATTACGCTGTCGTATATTTTTCTCTCTTTTGCCGTAAAAAAAATTGCGCTTGGCGTGGCGTATGCCTTGTGGGAAGGCATCGGTATTTTATTTATTACGCTGTTTAGCGTGCTGTTATTTGACGAAGCCTTATCGGCCATGAAAATTGCGGGTCTGGTTACGCTGGTATTCGGGATTGCGCTGATCAAATCGGGTACGCGCAAGCCAGTAAACGCCGCGAAGGAGGCGACGCATGCCGCAGTTTGAGTGGGTTCATGCCGCGTGGCTGGCGATGGCGATCGTTCTGGAAATCGTCGCTAACGTGTTCCTGAAGTTTTCTGACGGCTTTCGTCGCAAGTTCTATGGCATTCTGTCGCTGGCCGCAGTGCTGGCGGCCTTCAGCGCGCTCTCTCAGGCGGTGAAAGGCATTGATCTTTCGGTGGCATATGCGTTGTGGGGCGGATTTGGTATCGCCGCCACGCTGGCAGCCGGGTGGGTGCTTTTTGGACAGCGTCTGAACAACAAAGGCTGGGTAGGCGTGGTATTGCTGCTTATCGGCATGATCATGATAAAACTGGCCTGACAGCTATGCTGCCCGTTACGGCGGGCAGCGCACGGGAACCATCATCTATTCCTGAGCCAGCGCTTCCAGCTTGTCGCGAAAGCCGGTGACGGAAATCGCGCGGTTGTCAGCCCGCCAGCGATCTTTTGCCGCCGGAGCGGAACTTTGTACGCCAATCAACTGCCAGCCAGCGTCGGTATGCAGCATTAACGGAGAACCGCTGTCGCCGGGCAGCGTGTCGCACTGGTGAGAGAGCACCGCGTTTTGCGCCCAGCCGGTAATCAGGCAATCCTGATGCGAGTAAAGCGTATCAAGATGATCTTCCGGGTAACCTGACTGCGTCACTTTGCGGTCGGCGGTTTTCAGGGCAGCGGTTAGCGCGGCTTTATCGCCTTCAAATAAGGGCAGTGGGGTAATGCCGGACGGCGGATAACGCAACACAATCAAACCAAAATCCCACGGCGCGGCGGCCGGAGGGACAATCCAGCCATCGCCATCAGGCTTTAAGCGCTTTCCCAGCGACGGATCGACCCGACCTTCAATACCGTGAATTTCATAACGCCAGAGACCTTTTTGCGATACGAAACGCAAAGCCACGGCTTTATCTGGCTTTCCCTTCGGCGGCGTTAACAAGCAGTGTCCGGCGGTGAGCGCCAGATGAGATGAAATGAGCGTGGCGGTACACAGGTTGCCGCTGGCGGTTTCCAGTTGACCAATAGCGTCCCACGGCGACTGCGTCGGATCTTCAACCTTGACCCGATCGTCATGGTCAAAAAATAACGTTTTGGTTTCACGGGTATCCGTGGTGGTATCTGCCTCATCCGCATGAGCAACAACAGGGGAAAGACAAATTACGCCCAGTAATACCGCAATGGTTTTATGCATATCACACTCTGTGTGGGTAATTATGATTATTAAAAGCAAACCCTCAGTGAATACTATAGACGTGACGGCAGGAAAGTGGGAGTAAAATCAGATAACTACATTCAGGAAATATAAAAATGCGTGGCAATAAGGGCGCATAATATAAGCATGGTGAGAATCAACTCAAAGCGGTAACGAAACACGTTAACCCTCCGAAGAAACGGCGCTAAACCCGATGATTTAGCGCCGTGTGTTATGGCGCGGGGGAGCGCCATAGAACTCGCCAGTGCCTTATGCCGCCGGTTTAGCTGCCGGTTTAGCCGCAGTATGTTTTACCGCTTTTTTGGTGTGTTTTTTCGCTGCCTGCGCTTTTTGTTCAGGCGCTTTCTGAGTCGCTGCTGCTTTGTGGTGTTTTTTGTGATGCGTGGTTTTTGCCGGTGCGGTTTTAGCGGGTGCCGCAGCCGGAGCCGTCGTGGACGTTGCCGTTTCAGCAGCAAATGCAGCAGAAGACAGACCCATAGCAGCGGCAACAACCAGAGCTAATACTTTTTTCATTCTGATACCCTCGATTTGGTTTTTTATTCAACCCCACTGCGGGGCCGGTGAAATCACTATATCGCTGTAAATCGAGGGCTTCCGTGAGTCATTGGTATCGGCGTGTAACGGTATGTACAACCGGCCCGACAGATTGACGCTATCGGGCAAACAAGAGATATCATGACAAATAGCGTGATTCCAGATGCGCCCGGAAGTAACGGCTGCTCAACGGTTCTCCGGTGGCCTGAGCGATCAGCTGCGCGGTAGTAAAGCGACTGCCGTGCTGCCAGATATTTTGTCGCAGCCAGTCAAACAAGGCGCTGAGATCGCCTTGCGCAATCTGATTATGCAGATCCGGCAATGCGCTATGGGCGGCGCTAAACAGCTGGGCGGCATACATGGCGCCCAGCGAATAAGACGGGAAGTAGCCAAAGCCGCCGTCGGTCCAGTGGATGTCCTGCATACAGCCGTTACGGTAATCTCCCGCGGTTGACAGCCCCAGCCAGGCCTGCATTTTTTCATCCCACAGTGCGGGAATATCATCCACTTCGATGTCGCCGTTAATCAGCGCCTGTTCAATGTCATAGCGCAAGATAACATGGGCAGGATAACTCACTTCGTCGGCATCCACGCGGATAAAGCCCGGTTTCACCCGCTGATTCCAGGCAATGAAATTCGCTTCTTCAAAAGCGGGCTGATCGCCAAAATGACGTTTAACGGCGGGAATGAGCCGTTTGAGGAACGCCGTGCTGCGACCCAGTTGCATCTCGAAAAATAGGCTCTGGGATTCATGGATGGCCGTGGAGCGGGCAAACGCGATCGGCTGACCCTGCCAGGCGTGGGGCAGATTCTGTTCATAGCGGGCGTGCCCCGTTTCGTGGATCACGCCAAAGAGCGCGCTGAGTAATTCATTTTCATCATAGCGCGTGGTGATGCGCACATCTTCCGGCACGCCGCCGCAGAACGGGTGGGCGCTGATGTCCAGCCGACCGGCGTTAAAATCAAACCCTAACTGCGACATGGTTTCCAGTCCCAGTTCACGCTGTAGCGCCGTCGGGAACGGGCCGACCGGCGCAATCAGCGGCTGATGCGACTGTTTTGACACCGCGCGGTTTAACAGATCGGGAAGCCAGGTTTTGACATCAGCAAACAGAACATCCAGTTGGGCGCTGGTCATATCGGGCTCAAAAATATCCAGCAGGGCATCGTAGGGCGAACATCCTTTAGCTTCGGCGCGAAGTTTTGCCTCTTCACGGCTGTATTTCACAACCACTTTCAGATTCTGCGCAAATCCTTGCCAGTCATTCGCCGGACGCTGACTCCGCCAGGCGTGTTCACACCGGCTCCCCGCCAGCGATTTCGCCTCCACCAGTGACTCAGGCAGCAGGGCCGCCTGATGGTGCCGCCTCGCCATTTCACGCAGGTTCGCCTGCTCAACATCGTTCAAATCTTCCTGCCCGGCGGCGGCTATCCACTGCGCAACCTTCGGGTCAGTCAGTAACTGATGTTCCAGCACGTTCAGCTCGGCCAGCGCTTCGCCTCGCGCGGTGCTTCCACCGGGAGGCATCATGGTGAACATATCCCAACTGGCGATAGCGGAGAGATGCGAAAAGCGGGAGAGGCGCTGGAAAGTGCGGGTGAGTTGTTGGTAGTGGTTCTTGTTGGACATTGTTGTGTTCCCGTCGTGTTCTGCGAATGTGAGGAGTTTACCCTGATTCATACATGTTTATGCGCTGATGGCAACGATGGCAGAAATGTTGGTAGGTTGTAAGTGATAATGATACTTCTTATCATAAATGGCGGTGTCGTGAAGCACACTGGTGAAATATTAACAGGGAACAGGGATGCAACAGGAAATCAATAACGCCTATATTGTCAGGACAAAAGCAGTGTCAGGCTGTTTTTCTATGTTTATGCTGATGTTTGGTATTACATTTACGCCACTGTTTTTTACCCGCAGTGCGCAATTAATGGAAAGTGGGTTACTTTTACCGCTGATGTTTGTGCTGGAGTTTCTTATTCTGGTCCCGCTGTATTATCTCTTTTTTAGAAAAAGAGACGGTCTGGGAAAAGGCACATTGAGCGCAAAGTGGTTTGTTATTTTGTTTGGCGCCATTCTGATTATCCAGTTTCTTTTACCTGCTATGTTGGGGATGAGAAAAACAGAAGCGTGGGTCATGACGCAGGTTTCATTGCATAACTACGCTTTCTGGCTGACCAACCTGTCACTGATTTTTCTCGTCCCGGTCTACGAGGAAATCGTCTTCAGAGGGTGTCTGTTCAACGCCTTTCAGTACTGGTTCAATGATAAGGTGTGGGCGACGTCGCTTGTCGTTTCAACGCTGTTTGCGCTGATGCATACGCAATACGCCGATATCAGAACATTATTGATGTTATTTTTAATATCGCAGGTGCTTATTGTCGCCAGAGTCAAATCTAAAGGGTTATTAATGCCTGTTACCCTGCATATATTAATGAATGCGACGGTGATCGGGATACAATATGGCGTTCAGGTCTTATTATCCTCCGGGTGATATTTACGGCATTCGGAAGCGATATCGTCAGTGTTGCCCACCATTACAGGTAGTTTTATCTTCCGGTCTCGCTTTTGGGTATCGCGCGGGGTAAAGTCAAACCTCAACAATAAAAATAAATACACACAGCATGATGAATCCAATTATCTGGGTTATCTTTGCTCTTCTGGCACTGGATGCCGTCAGGGAATTGATGGGGGCTTCTTCCATCCTGGGATTGTGGTAATCCAAAGCGCTGGTTGAGCTGTAAAGAATGCCCGGGCTCGACCCGGGCTTCTCTTTATCAAACGTGCAGACGATGATGCAGGCGGGAGCCAACCAGCAGCGCCAGAAGCAACATCAGCGCGATAAACCCGCCCACACCGTTCCAGCCATAGCTGTGCCAGAATACCCCGCCTAACGTCCCGGCAATGCTGGAACCCAGGTAATAGCTGAAGAGATACAGGGAAGATGCCTGGCCTTTGGCGCGTTTCGCGCGTGGGCCAATCCAGCTGCTTGCCACCGAATGCGCGGCAAAGAATCCGGCGGAGAAGAGCAGCATTCCGGCAAAAATCAGCCATAGCGACGTGAACAGCGTCATTAATAGCCCGAACAACATCACGCCGGTTGAGAACAACATCACCGGGCCGCGACCATAACGCGTCGTCATGGCGCCTGCTTTAGGCGAGCTCCAGGTGCCCGTCAGGTAAGCCACCGATAAAAGCCCCACAATGGCCTGGCTGAGTTCCCAGGGCGAAAGCATCAACCGATAGCCGATATAGTTAAATAGCGTGACAAACGACCCCATTAACAAAAAGCCTTCTGCGAATAACAGCGGCAGGCCCCTGTCGCGCCAGTGAAGGCGGAAGTTGATGAACAGCGTTTTGGGGCGTAATGAAGTCGGTCGGAAATGGCGGGATTCCGGCAAGATTTTCCAGAACATCAATGCGGACGCCAGCGCGAAACAGCCGATCGCCGCCAGTGCGATGCGCCAGTTAAAAAAGTCGGTAAATACGCCGCTGATCAGACGCCCGCTCATGCCGCCAATCGAGTTGCCGCTAATGTACAACCCCATTGAGAAGGCGACGAAACTAGGATGGATCTCTTCACTTAAATAGGTCATGCCTACCGCAGCGACGCCGCTCAACGACAGGCCTATCAGCGCGCGCATGATTAAAATGCCATGCCAGCTGGTCATCATGGTGGAAAGCAGCGTACAGCAGGAGGCCAGCAGCAGCGCCGTCACCATTACAGGTTTGCGGCCGATCGCGTCGGACAACGGGCCGGTAAACAGCAGCCCGATGGCTAACATGCCGGTGGAGATGGAAAGCGAGATACTGCTGCTGGCGGGAGAGACGCCAAATTCATGGGACAACACAGGCAGTATCGGTTGTACGCAATAGAGAAGGGCGAACGTCGCCAGCCCGGCGGAGAATAGCGCCAGCGTAACGCGCATAAACTGGGATGTACCACGTTTTATATATTGAACCGGCTGGGAAATAATATGTTCATCAACATCGCTCGCCGTTGCGGTGTCGACAGCAGTAATACGACTCACTTGAAATCCTTGCTCAACATCCCCGTGATTATGGTGACGGGTATGACCTCAGTGCTAAGAGTAGGAAAATCAAAATATTCTGTCTAATATATTAATAATCTCAAATAATATTTATAAAATATGAATATTGAACTTCGTCATCTACGTTACTTTGTGGCGGTTGCGGAAGAGTTGCATTTTGGCCGGGCGGCTGCGCGGCTGAACATCTCTCAACCTCCGCTAAGCCAGCAGATCCAGACCCTTGAACAGCAGATTGGCGCGCGGCTGCTGGCGCGAACCAACCGGAGCGTTGCGCTGACGGCGGCGGGTAAGCAGTTTCTGGCAGACAGTCGGCAGATCCTTGGGCTGGTGAATGAGGCCGCCGCCCGCGCGGAACGCTTGCATCAGGGGGAGACCGGCGAGCTGCGCATTGGCTTCACCTCATCCGCGCCGTTTATTAAAGCCGTCTCGGATACGCTGTCTCTGTTTCGCCAGGACTACCCGGATGTGCATATGCAGACCCGTGAAATGAATACCCGCGAGCAGATTGCGCCGCTTAATGAAGGCGCGCTGGATATGGGGTTACTGCGCAATACCTCATTGCCGGATACGCTGGACTGGGAAGTGATTCTGCATGAACCATTGCTGGCGATGATCCCCCGTGAACATCCGCTGGCGCAAAAGCCGGTCGTGACGCTGGCGGAGCTGGCGAAAGAACCGTTTGTCTTTTTTGATCCGCATGTCGGAACGGGGTTGTATGACGATATTCTCGGCCTGATGCGCCGTTACCACCTCACTCCGGCGATCACTCAGGAGGTTGGAGAGGCGATGACGATTATCGGGCTGGTAGCCGCAGGATTGGGGGTATCGATCCTGCCCGCCTCGTTTAAACGGGTACAGCTTGATGAAATGCGTTGGGTGCCCATTGCCGAAGCGGACGCCGTGTCGGAAATGTGGCTGGTATGGCCGAAACATCATGAACAAAGTCACGCTGCGCAACGATTTCGCCATCAACTTTTAACGGCCGCAAAGCGCGCTTAATTTAGTTTAAAAAGGGATGAAAATGTGCAGTAAATCACACGGCTAAGTAAAAAGTTGACGACAACTATTGAAGTCATTCACCATAGCCCACAGATTATTTCGGAGCGCGAAAATAAAGGGAGTCAGAGGTGGTTGCTGATAGTCAGCCAGGGCATATCGATCAAATCAAGCAGACCAATGCTGGCGCGGTATATCGCCTGATTGATCAGCTGGGCCCCGTGTCGCGAATTGATCTTTCTCGTCTGGCGCAACTGGCGCCTGCCAGTATCACTAAAATTGTTCGCGAAATGCTCGAAGCGCATTTAGTTCAGGAGCTGGAGATCAAAGAGGCAGGAAGCCGTGGTCGCCCGGCGGTCGGGCTGGTGGTGGAAACCGAGGCCTGGCACTATTTGTCTATTCGTATCAGCCGTGGCGAGATTTTTCTCGCCCTGCGCGACCTGAGCAGCAAACTGGTGGTGGAGGAGTGCCTTGAGCTACCGCTGGTTTCTGAGACTCCGCTGCTTGAACGCATCATTTTTATGGTCGATCAGTTTTTTATCCGTCACCAGCAAAAACTCGAACGCCTGACCTCTATCGCCATCACCTTACCCGGTATTATTGATACTGAGAATGGCATTGTGCACCGCATGCCGTTTTACGACGATGTCAAAGAGATGCCGCTGGGGGAAACCCTCGAACACCACACCGGCGTACCGGTCTATATTCAGCATGATATCAGCGCCTGGACGATGGCCGAGGCGCTTTTTGGCGCATCGCGCGGCGCGCGTGATGTTATTCAGGTGGTGATTGATCACAACGTTGGGGCTGGCGTGATTACCGACGGCCACTTACTGCATGCGGGCAGCAGCAGTCTGGTGGAGATCGGCCATACGCAGGTCGACCCCTACGGTAAACGTTGTTACTGCGGGAACCACGGCTGTCTGGAAACGATCGCCAGCGTGGACAGCGTGCTTGAACTGGCGCAGCTGCGACTCAATCAGTCGATGAGTTCTTCGCTGCACGGGCAGCCGCTGACGGTAGATTCGCTGTGCCAGGCGGCGGTGCAGGGGGATTTGCTGGCGAAAGATATCATTAGCGGCGTCGGGATGCATGTTGGCCGCATTCTGGCGATCATGGTGAATTTATTTAATCCGCAAAAAATTCTGATCGGTTCGCCGCTGAGCAAAGCGGCGGAAATCCTTTTTCCGGCAATTGCGGACAGCATCCGTCAACAGGCGCTGCCGGCGTATAGCAAGCATATCGCCGTCGAAAGCACGCAGTTTTCCAATCAAGGGACAATGGCGGGCGCCGCACTGGTAAAAGACGCGATGTATAACGGTTCTTTGTTGATTCGTCTATTACAGGGTTAACATTTTTTAACTGTCGTACGAAAATTTGCGCTAACGCAAGCTGATCGCGATTGTCATACCTTAGACTTTCTCCACTGTATTATTTTCCTGGCTTATATTTTCGAAGCATAACGGTGGAGTTAGTGATGCTGAAGCGTTTCTTTATTACAGGTACAGACACTTCTGTTGGGAAGACAGTGGTTTCCCGCGCATTACTACAAGCGTTAGCGTCAGGGAACAAAAGCGTCGCAGGTTATAAACCCGTTGCGAAAGGCAGCAAAGAGACGCCGGAAGGCATGCGCAATAAAGATGCGCTGGTGTTGCAGAGCGTCTCTTCTATTGAGCTGCCTTATGAGGCGATCAATCCGATTGCGCTGAGCGAAGACGAAAGCAGCGTGGCGCATAGCTGTCCGATCAATTACACCCTGTTATCTAACGGGCTTGCCAGCCTGAGCGAAAAGGTTGACCACGTCGTGGTGGAAGGCACCGGCGGCTGGCGCAGCCTGATGAACGACCTGCGTCCGTTATCTGAATGGGTCGTGCAGGAGCAGTTACCGGTGTTGATGGTTGTGGGGATTCAGGAAGGCTGCATTAACCATGCGCTGCTGACCGCACAGGCTATCGCCAATGACGGATTACCGCTGATCGGCTGGGTGGCGAACCGCATCAATCCCGGACTGGCGCATTATGCCGAAATCATTGATGTGTTAAGCAAAAAACTGCCTGCGCCGCTGATTGGCGAACTGCCTTATTTGCCGCGTGCCGAACAACGCGAGCTGGGGCAATATATCCGTCTGTCAATGCTCGGCAGTGTGCTGTCGGTAGACCGAGTCCTCGCGTAACGTTCGCGATAAGACCGACGCCACTACGCAGGCAATCAGTAATCCGGGGAGTAGTCGATACTCCCCGGTCATTTCACAGATCATCAGCGTCGACATCATCGGCGCGTGTGTTGTTGCCGCCAGCAGCGTCGCCATTCCTGTTAATCCCAGCAATATTGCCATCTCATCCGCTCCCGGAAGCCAGAATCCCCACATCCGACCGTATAACATACCAATCGACAAGCCGATGAACAGCGTGGGGGTAAAGACGCCGCCGGGCGCACCGGAACCGCTGCTGGCGAGTACGGCGAGTAATTTGCAGATGAAGATCCCGGCGATCACGGAGAGCAGCGGCGGGGAGAGCAAAAATGACTGCACGACGCTGTAGCCATTTCCCCAGACGGCCGGCGTCAGCAGGGATAGTAAGCCAACGATGAATCCGCCCAGCGCCAGTTGCCACGGAGGCGATAATTTCAGCCGAATAAAACCGTTATGAGTGGTGGTCATTAACCACATAAACAGCGGTCCGCAGACGCCAGCCACCAGCCCGGTGCTGATAATCATCGCATATTCCCGCACATGTAAATCCAGTGACAGGTGAACCGTATAGAGCAGGGCATTACCGCCGCTGAGCAAATGGGTGGTCAGTAATGCCACGACGGCGGAAATCACAACGGGGCCCAGCGACGCCAGCATCAGCGTGCCAAACAGGATTTCCGCGATAAAGAGGCTGCCCGCCAGCGGGGCGTGATACGCGCTGGCCATCCCTGCCGCAGCGCCGCAGGCGATCCACAATTTCCACTCTTCACGCGGGGTGCAACGCTGAGCAAAACAGGATGCCGCCAGCGCTGCCAGTAAGATCATGGCCCCTTCGCGCCCGATGGCGCTACCGCTGGCGACGACCAGCAGCGAAGCAAGGGACTTCACCAGACTTGCCCCGTAATCGAATTGCCCATCTGTTTGCAGGGCTTCCATGTAGTCGGTGGGGGCATGGGGGCGTTGTTGATTCATTTTCTGCCAGCCCCAGAGCAGCGCACCTGCCGCGAGGCCGCCCACGGCGGGGGTGATCAGTCGTCGCCAGGGAGAAAGGTTTATCGCGGCATTCACCAGGCTTCCCGTATCGTTACGTAAAAAAAGCCATTCCAGCACCAGCATGGCGTGACGAAACCCGGCTACCGCCAGTGCGGCAAGGATGCCAATTATTGTCGCGATTAACAGGCGGCGAAACATCGCTCGCAGGTCAGGGTATGTATGTAGGCGGTGCATGGGCAGACCACACAGGCATTTTCAGGAGTGTCTATTTTGCGGGTAAACAGCGCGGGACGCAAAAGCACTGCGTGCGCAGGGGGAACTGCCCGATGGCGCTTCGCTTACCGGCCCGACAAGAATGTGCTCCGTAGGCCAGGTAAAGCGTAGCTGCCATCCGGCGTTTAGCTACTTTCGTGAATATTCAGCGCCCGACGGGTGCGGCCTGAACTGAGATAATCGGCAATGTAATCCTGCGAGATTTCGCCGTTATAGCGTCCTTCCTCATCGACAATGGGCATCCAGCTGGTGTTACTCTCGTACAGTTTCGACAGCACAATACGCAGGTTGTCTTCCGCTTTTCCGGTGACGCGAAACGGGTGGATTATATCCGCGCAGGTGCCGTTGGCGTTTCTGGCTTCACGACGCTTCACAAAGCCAAGCGGCTTGCCGTCGCTGTCGACAACGGTGATCGCGCGAATATCATTATCGTCCATGATGCCGAACGCCTCTGCCAGCGAGGTGGCGGTGCGGGCGGTCAGGGTGGGTTGCTGGTCGGTTACGTCGCCCGCCGAAACCAGCAGAAGACGTTTTAGCGTACGATCCTGACCGACAAATGAGCCGACGAATTCATTCGCCGGTTTTGCCAGCAATTCATCCGGGCTGGCGCACTGTATAATGCGGCCCTGGCGGAATACAGCAATCCTGTCGCCCAGTTTCAGCGCTTCATCGATATCATGGCTGACCAGCATCACCGTCTTTTTCAGCGCCCGCTGCATATCAAGAAACTGATTCTGAATCACCTCGCGGTTAATCGGGTCCACCGCACCGAAAGGTTCATCCATCAACAGCACCGGGGGATCGGCCGCCAGCGCGCGGATCACGCCGATGCGCTGTTGTTGACCGCCAGACATCTCTTTCGGGTAGCGATGCAGAAACTTTTTCGCATCCATTGCCACCATGTCCATTAACTCTTCCGCACGACGTTTGCAGCGGGTTTTATCCCAGCCCAGCATACGCGGGACAACCGTGATGTTCTCTTCGATGGTCATGTTGGGAAACAGGCCAATTTGCTGGATCACGTAGCCAATGTTGCGCCGTAGCGTGACGGTATCCATCGCACTGGTGTTTTGTCCGTTAATGAAAATATTGCCGCTGCTGGGCGCGATCAGCCGGTTGATCATCTTCAGGGTGGTGGTCTTGCCGCAGCCTGACGGCCCAAGCAGCACGCACATTTCACCTTCCGGCACGTTCAGATTGATGTTATCAACGGCGTTAAGCGGTTGGCCATTCTTCTGTGAAAAGCGTTTGGTGAGGTTTTCCAGTTTTATCATTATCGTATCCCCTTAGGTGTCAGTACGACTTGCAGGCGATGCAGCAACCAGTCGAGCACAATGGCCAACAGACAAATCATCAGCGCACCGGCGATTAACATGCGGATGTCACTCCCGCCGATGCCGTTCAGTAACAGTAACCCCAGGCCGCCAGCGCCAATAACGGCGGCGATGGCCATCACGCCGATATTCATGACGACGGCAGTGCGAATCCCGCCAAAAATCACCGGCAGGGCCATCGGAATTTCTACCCAGCGCAGACGCTGCCAGAACGTCATGCCAATTCCGCGTCCCGCTTCGCGCAAGCCCGGCGGTAAACTGTCGAGCGCGGTGTGCGTGTTGCGCACAATCGGCAGCAGTGAGTAAAGAAAAACGGCGGTAATTGCGGGAAGGGCGCCAATCCCCTGACCGATCAGCGAAAACAGCGGGATCATCAAACCAAATAATGCGATGGAGGGGATAGTGAGCAGCAGCGTCGCCGCCCCTAACACCGGCGTAGCCAGCCATTTATGACGAACAATCAGAATGCCCAGCGGCACGCCAATGATAATCGCCAGACCGACGGCCAGCGCAACCAGCCACAAATGCTGAAGAGTGAGGCTCGTCAGATAACCCGCGTTATCCATCATGTAATGAATCGTATCCATAAGCGCTCCTTACAGCAGACCTTTTTGTTGCAGGAATGTGCGCGCAACCTGCTGGGGGGACTGGTGATCGATGTCGACCTGCGCATTAAGCGTCGAGATGACGTCGTTATTGAGCAGCCCGGAAAGGGTATTCAGCGCATCATCCAGCCCCGGATGGGTATCCAGTATCTCTTTACGGACGACAGGCGTGACAGCGTAACCTGGGAAGAAGCCTTTATCATCTTCCAGCACCTTGAGGTCAAAACCCTTCACCCGGCCATCCGTGGTGTACACCAGACCGGCGTCCACAAAGCCGTCGCGCACGGCGTTATAGACCAGACCCGGGTCCATTTGCCGAATCTGCGGACGGTCAAGCTGCATCTGGTAGGCATCCTGCAACGGCTTCATCCCGTCGCTGCGCCCGGAAAACTCAAGGTCGAGACCTAACATCCAGTTATTGTCAGGGTCGGTCTGGCGGATGTGTTCGATTTTCGCCACCATTTCCGACAGGGTGTTGATGTTCTCTGCTTCGGCGCGTTTGCGCTGCATGGCGAACGCGTAGGTGTTATTCATATTCGCCGGGTTTAGCCATACCAGTCCGAGCTTCGCATCCAGGCGTTTGACGGTATCGTAGGATTCCTGCGGGCTCATCCGTTTATCAATGTGGTTAAAAATGATCAGGGACGTGCCGGTGTATTCCCAGGTGATATCAATCTGCTTATTCACCATGGCATTACGTGAAATCACCGCCGCAATGTTGGTGCGCGGCTGAACCTGAAAACCCTTTTTTTGCAGGTATTGCACGGTCATGGCGGAAAGGATGTGTTGTTCGGTAAAACCTTTGGTTGCAAGGATCAACGGGGCCGCCTGAGCCTGTCCGGTAACGAGCAACGCGGCGGCAAGCCATCCCAGCAGATGTTTTTTTAATGTCATTCAGCGCTCCTTATTCTTATCGTTGTATCAGGCCGTATGCGGACTGAGGATGCGGCCAAGCAGGGCAAGCAGGCTGTCGAGAATCAGCGCCACCAGAGCGGTTGCCGTTGCGCCCAGAATCAGCGTCGGGAAGTCATTGAGGTAAATGCCGGGGAAAATCAGCTCGCCGTAGCTGCTGGCCCCAATCAGGAACGCCAGCGGGGCCGTACCCACATTAATCGCCGTCGCGATCCGAATCCCTGCAAGCATCACCGGCCAGGCATTGGGCAGCTCAACCTGACGCAGACGCTGCCATTTCGTCATACCGATGCCGTTCGCGGCTTCAATCAGGGAGGCGGGAACAGAACAGAGCCCGGCGTAGGTATTGCGCACAACAGGAAGGAGCGAGGCGAGGAACAGCGCGAAAATCGCTGGAACGTCGCCAATGCCGATGATCACCATCGCCAGTGCCAGCACGGCCAGAGGCGGCAGAGTATTGCCTACATTAAAGAGCTGCATTACGTATTCGGCGAATCCTTTGGCTGCCGGACGGCTCAGTAAAATGCCGCTGGGAATACCGATAACTAAGGCGAAGAACATGGAGGTAAAGACGAGGAGTAAATGCTGTTTGCCCAAATAAAGCAGATCAACCTGACGCGCTTTAATGGTTTCCAGACCCACTCCCCAAACCAGCAGCGCCAGCACAAGAGCGATCGCGCCAGTAAACCCGAGCACGCGTTTTAACGTAAAAGTGTGCATTGCGGTGTGTCTCCCTGTTTGCATGCGTTATGGCAACGAAAGAGACGTTGCGTGTTGTTATGCCATGTAGCGGCAGGGTGTTTTGAGCTATAGCAACACGTCGGGAAGGATTCCAGCGAGACAGGTATTTAAATTAGCAGGCTATGCATGCCCGTTGCTCATTTGCCCTTACAGGGCTAAGGATGTGCGCGAATGTGAAGAATTGTCTTAAAAATGGAAAGTTAAAGTGACGTTGTCACTTATAGGTAAGGAGAAACAACCGGTTTTTGACGATAAAGGCAGGGCGCGCCCTGCCTGAAAAAGCGTTAGCGAAACAGCGGTTTTACGGCGACAGGGATCAGTAACTGAGACTGCCACTGCGCCAGCGTTTGCTGTGCCAGCTCACCTGCCGCCTGGTAAAATGGATGGTTTGCGCCTTCGATGAAAACCGCCAGGAAGCGCGCAGACCACGGTAACAGATGCCAGGCCAGCAGTTGTTCGCATTCGCTATGACGGCCATTTTCCGCAAGCCAGGCAGCCAACAGCAGCAGGGAACCAAAATGATCTTCCGGTTCATTTTGCTGGATCTCAAACTGGATGCCGTTGTCCCGCATCCACTGGCGTAATGCCAGCGTAGACTCGCCAAACAACACGCTTTCACGGTCCAGCCAGACCGACCCCCAGGGAGGCGACGGAAGCGCCCAGGGACCGACAAACAGACGTTGCCAGGCTTGCGGGAGCGGCTCCTCGATGTCGGCCTGAAAAACCGCCGCAATCGGCGCCAGAACCTCCGGTGAAAGTGGCCACTGCGCCTGCCAGCCGTCGGTTTTTAACGCTGAAACCAACGGGGCGGCTTCGGTACTGTCTGGCGCATAATAAAACAACGCGCCCAGCACGCGTGCAGCCATAGAAAAATCGTCACGTTGTGAAAAAGAAGTCATGAAACCATCCTGAAAGGTGCGGGTTTCCCCGCACGCGTAAGTTAACCTGCAACGGCCATTCCGACTGTCATATGCAGGCCGTAAAACAATCCGCGACCTATGATTTCGCCGCCAAGCACCAGGATTAACCCCAGTAACAATCCGGCGACGTGCGGTTCTTTGCGGCGCACTAACGGGCATATCCAGCAACCCAGCCCGGCAGCAAGCAGCACTACGCGCCAGACCTGTAAGCGGCCATAGTCTGGAACCAGCGCGCTCGCCTGTTGCACGGAGCTGTGGATTGCCCCAAGCGACATGCCTTGCATGATGATTACGGCCGCGCAGACTAACAGCGCCAGCACGCTGATGCTTGCGAACGTCGTGCCGTTGAATCTGGCGCGCGCGGCGCGCAATATCAGCGCCGCAAATAGCGGCCCGCTCAGGAACACCGTCAGGAAGAACGCCAGCGTCGTGTAGCCATTATACCAGGTCGGAACGGTATCGATCTGATAGACCCGCGTCATTGCCCAGACAAATACCACCCCGAGTACCATGCTGACCAGCAGCCAGATTTTGCCCAGTGCTTCCGGCATTTTGCCGAGCACAGCCACCAGCCACCAGAAACCGCCTACGGCAAAAAAGACAGAGCCAGCGGCAATTTCATTACTCAGCGCGGAAGCGCCTACCCGGTTAAGAGAGTTAAACGCGCGGAACGGCGAGCCGAGGTGCATGATCGACGCCAGAAAACCCAGCCCCATGACGACCCATAAAAAGAACATACCGCGCACAATACGCTGTCTGCTGGCCGCATCGTCTTTCGCCGCAAACCAGCCCAGACCGCTGACAATCAATGCGCCGACAACGCATTGACCGAACACCGTAAACAGCACCAGCGGCCATTCATGCCATCCATTTCCCATTTTATACCTCCTTCGGATTTGCCAGATAACCCGTGGTATCCCCGGTCGGGCGGCTGTTGGCGTTGGGTTTAATCACAATGTTCGGTCTGGTGAAGTGCGCGCCCGGCAGCGGCGCAACGGCCGCCAGCGTGCCATGTTTCTTCCGCAGTTCTTCTATCGGGCCAAAGTCCAGCGCGCGCAGCGGGCAGGACTCGACGCAGATCGGTTTTTTGCCGTCGGCAACGCGGTCATGACAACCGTCGCATTTGGTCATGTGGCCTTTGGCGGCGTTGTACTGCGGCGCACCGTACGGGCAGGCCATATGGCAGTAGCGACAGCCGATGCAGACATCCTCATCCACCACCACAAAACCGTCCTCGCGTTTGTGCATCGCGCCGCTCGGGCACACTTTCGTGCAGGCCGGGTCTTCGCAGTGGTTGCAGGAGATGGAGAGATAGTAGGCAAAGACGTTCTGGTGCCAGACGCCGTTATCCTCCTGCCAGTCGCCGCCCGCATATTCATAGATGCGGCGGAAGCTGACGTCCGGGGTTAAATCTTTGTAGTCTTTGCAGGCCAGTTCGCAGGTTTTGCAACCGGTGCAACGACTGGAGTCAATAAAAAATCCATATTGGGTTGTCATCGGTTACTCCTTATACCTTCTCAACCTGAACGAG
>NZ_JAOWGA010000016.1:59673-112388 GCF_030333395.1 Citrobacter sp. CK194 | reverse complement strand
GTGGAGCGGTAGTTCAGTTGGTTAGAATACCTGCCTGTCACGCAGGGGGTCGCGGGTTCGAGTCCCGTCCGTTCCGCCACCCTAATTAGGGGCGTAGTTCAATTGGTAGAGCACCGGTCTCCAAAACCGGGTGTTGGGAGTTCGAGTCTCTCCGCCCCTGCCAGAAAATTATCCTTAGCATTTGCTAAGGATTTTTTTTGCCTGAAAAACGGCCCCCAGCATATCCATTCAACTCCTTTCCCGGCATCCTTGCCATGGCTGTCCCTTTAATCTTCCAAGACGTTTGTTTTTAACAGATCGCGGATCAACGTATGTTTATCGCTATTTTGTAGCCATATTGCATATAACGGGCGTGAAAGCGTAGCGCTGTCGGCAACGGTATGAAGCCCGCCTTTTTCTTTGGCCCAGCCAACTGGAAGCCAACTGCATCCATTAAGAGCAGACAGTTGCTGTCTCGCCAGTTCAGCTGAACTGGTGGTAAGAACGGGAACCTCATCGCTCGCAATCAAACCCACTTCATGCTGTTGAAAATCAGGCCCCCACTCAAGACGCAGATAATTTAATTCATCTTTCATCTGTGATGGGCTGCTGCAATACAACGCGAGTGTGAAATGTCCCAGCAATTGGCTGCTAAACTCATCCATTTTTGGCGCTTCGGTGGTAATGAGCAGATCAAGCTGACGTTCATGGAGTTGCTTTACTAACGACTGGCGTTGAGCGATCCTGGCTTCAAATTGCAGACTGGCTTGCGGCTCCAGAGACTGATATAAGCGTGCCAGCCAGTCATTGAGCATGCACTCCCACAGAGAAGCGCTGGCACCGATAGAAAACTCATTATGCCGCGATGTATGCGCCACTTCCTTACGTGCCGCCTGCCACGTATTCATCAGCGTTTCTGCATAGGGTAGTAGCTTTTCACCTGCTGCGGTTAAGCGGATATTGTTTCTGTGCCGGGTGAACAGGTTCACACCAAGCTGATTTTCCAGTTGTCTTATCCGAAAACTGACCGCCGATTGGGTCAGGTAGAGCGCTTCTGCCGCTCGTCCAAAGTGGCGTGTCCGGCTAACTTCCAGGAAAGTTTTTAACAATTCCGTATCCACAACGCTCTCCACAAAATTATTTGTCGTAATGATTTAAATCTTTTGTTTTACACTCTGTCAAGCGTAACTAATACTCCGCGCCATAAATAGCTCGGCCAAAGAATTAGGAGCGTGCAGGATGGCGGAAAGCTTTACGACGACTAATCGATATTTCGACAACAAATATTATCCACGCGGATTCTCTCGTCATGGTGATTTCACCATCAAAGAGGCACAACTGCTTGAACGTCATGGTTATGCCTTCAATGAGTTGGATCTGGGGAAACGTGAGCCAGTAACCGAAGAAGAGAGACTGTTTGTCGCGGTATGCCGTGGCGAACGTGAGCCGGTGACAGAAGCAGAACGCGTCTGGTCTAAATATATGACGCGTATTAAGCGTCCAAAACGTTTCCACACTCTGTCTGGCGGTAAACCGCAGATGGAAGGTGCGGAAGACTACACCGAATCTGATGATTAATAAAAAAGGGCGAAATGCCCTTTTTTTACGTCAGTAGTTTTTGTAAATGAATCAGTAGCCTGTCTATTGCCCGATAGCCCACAGCCTCCTGCAAATGTAGGCGCGTAATATTCTCCGTTTGTTCCAGATCGGCAATGGTACGGGCAACCTTCAGTAAGCGCTGCCAGGCTCGTATAGACAATCCCAGATGTATCAGCGTCTCCTCCAGCCAGTGCGCATCATCACTGTGTAGAGAGCAGTACTTTCGTATACCCTGGCTGTCCAGATGGGCGTTTAGCTTCCCCTGTCGTTCGTACTGGCGTTTCCGTGCGGATATCACCCGTACTTTCACTGTAGCGCTGTCCTCGCCTTTAACCGCTGCCTGACTGAGTATACCGGGCGGTGGCAGGGGAATTTCGAGCGAGAGATCGAATCGATCGAGAAAGGGGCCGGATAAACGGCTGAGGTAGCGCAACGTCTGTTCCGGGCTACAGCGATTATGGTTCCCCTGATAGTGACCGGTCGGGCTGGGATTCATCGCTGCAACCAGTTGGAAGCGCGCAGGATAGGTGATCTTTGCCCGGGTGCGCGAAAGGTGTATCTGACCAGACTCAATAGGTTCACGCAGCGCATCCAGCGTGCGTCGCTCAAACTCAGGCAGTTCATCCAGAAACAAAATACCGTTGTGTGCCAGCGATATTTCTCCTGGCGCGGGTATTGAACCTCCCCCTACCATTGCCGTTAATGACGCGCTGTGATGAGGCGAGCGGAAAGGACGTCGTTTCCACTGCCTTTGTACCGTATCGGCGTTCACCAGACTGAGAATCGCCGCACTTTCCAGTGCTTCTTTGTCGCTTAATGATGGCAGTAGCCCATTAATGCGGCTGGCCAGCATGGTTTTTCCCGTACCTGGCGGGCCTATCAGCAGCAGGTTGTGCCCTCCTGCGGCCGTGATTTCCAGGCCTCGTTTCCCCTGTTCCTGACCGATAACATCACTGAGATCGTCATGCAGTAAACAGGCGTCAGAATCGATAGACACTGGTTTCTCAAGATCCCGTTTCCCTTCCAGAAATGCGCATACCGTTTGCAGATGATCTGCAATCAGGCATCCCTCCCCGCTGATTAGCCCAACTTCCGCCGTATTCTCTTTTGCAACAATGATATGTCTGCCTGCCCGAATCGCCTCGGTTGCACTGGATATCGCGCCTGGAACGCCACGTAACGCACCTGTAAGGGCCAGTTCGCCCACCAGTTCATATTCATTAAGCTTATTTGTTGTAAGTTGCTCTGACGCCGCCAGAAGCGCAATTGCGATAGGTAAATCATATCTTCCGCCCTCTTTGGGTAAATCTGCCGGGGCCAGATTAATGGTGATTTTCTTCGCCGGAAATTCATACCCGCTATTGATGATTGCGCTGCGAACCCGATCCCGGGCCTCCTTTACCGTCGTTTCAGGTAGCCCAACCATTGTTAAACCCGGCAGGCCATTACTGATATGCACCTCGATGGTTATTGGCGGCGCATTAACGCCAAGTGCGGCGCGTGTGTGAACAATCGACAGTGACATAACTCCTCCCGTTGAGAGAATTATGCTGCATTAAAAACCAGAAATATCCTGCACGATTGTTAATTTTTGGCGCATATTCAGGTAATTTTATCGCGTTTTCAAAATATGCTTTGCTGTTCGGAAGTGTGCTCGCAAAAAATAACAGATGCGAAAAAAAGATGGGGGTTGCTGTTGTTTATGAGGCAAAAAGTGAAAATTTTTCATTTCCTGTTTTTTGTATAAAAAACAATGATTTTTTGCTAAACCGTTAGCTGCGTCAGAAAAATGAAAATAAAAATATCTTGTGCTATTGGCGAAAGCTATGGTAACTCTTTAGGCATTCCTTCGAACAAGATGCAAGAATAGACAAAAATGACAGCCCTTCTACGAGTGATTAGCCTGGTCGTGATTAGCGTGGTGGTGATTATTATCCCACCGTGCGGGGCTGCACTTGGACGAGGAAAGGCTTAGAAATCAAGCCTTAACGAACTAAGACCCCCGCACCGAAAGGTCCGGGGGTTTTTTTTGACCTTAAAAACATAAACGAGGAGCAGACAATGACTAATAGCATAAAATTCTGTTTCTCCAGATTTACGGCGGGGATGTAGCTATGAATGGGGCACAGTGGGTGGTACATGCTTTGCGAGCACAGGGCGTTGAAACCGTTTTTGGTTATCCCGGTGGCGCAATTATGCCGGTTTACGATGCGTTGTATGACGGCGGCGTGGAACATCTGTTGTGTCGTCACGAGCAGGGTGCGGCGATGGCGGCAATCGGCTATGCGCGTTCAACGGGCAAAACGGGCGTCTGTATCGCCACGTCCGGCCCTGGCGCTACCAATTTGATCACCGGTCTGGCTGACGCACTGTTAGATTCCGTGCCGGTTGTGGCCATCACGGGTCAGGTTTCCGCTCCGTTCATCGGAACGGACGCTTTTCAGGAGGTTGATGTGCTGGGGCTGTCGTTGGCATGTACGAAGCACAGCTTCCTTGTGCAGTCTCTGGAAGAGCTGCCGCGCATCATAGCTGAGGCTTTCCGGGTTGCGAACTCGGGTCGTCCTGGCCCTGTTCTGGTTGATATCCCCAAAGATATCCAGTTAGCCAATGGTTCACTGGAGCCGTATTTCACCACCGTTGAAAACGAAACGGCTTTCCCGCACGCGGACGTTGAACAGGCGCGTCGGATGATGGCGCAGGCGCAAAAACCGATGCTGTACGTGGGCGGCGGCGTAGGCATGGCGCAGGCCGTACCCGCGCTGCGTGAATTTATCGCTGCGACGCAAATGCCGGTGACCTGCACGTTAAAAGGCCTGGGCGCGGTGGATGCCGACTATCCGTATTATCTCGGTATGTTGGGGATGCATGGCACTAAAGCGGCAAACTTCGCTGTTCAGGAGTGCGATCTGCTGATTGCCGTAGGGGCACGTTTTGATGACCGGGTGACGGGCAAGCTGAATACCTTTGCGCCGAACGCCAGCGTGATCCACATGGATATCGATCCGGCGGAAATGAACAAACTGCGTCAGGCGCATGTCGCGTTGCAGGGCGATCTGAACGCATTATTGCCCGCGTTACAGCAACCGTTAAATATTGACGCCTGGCGTCAGCACAATGCTGAACTGCGTACTGAGCACGCCTGGCGTTACGATCATCCCGGTGAAGCCATCTATGCGCCGCTGCTGTTAAAACAGTTGTCGGAACGTAAACCCGCAGACAGCGTGGTGACAACGGATGTGGGCCAGCATCAGATGTGGTCTGCGCAGCATATGACGTACTCGCGCCCGGAGAATTTCATCACCTCCAGCGGCTTAGGTACGATGGGTTTTGGCCTGCCTGCGGCGGTTGGCGCGCAGGTTGCAAGGCCGAATGATACCGTTATCTGTATCTCCGGTGATGGCTCTTTCATGATGAATGTACAAGAGTTGGGCACCGTAAAACGCAAGCAGTTGCCGTTGAAGATTGTCTTACTCGATAACCAGCGGTTAGGCATGGTTCGACAATGGCAACAACTGTTTTTCCAGGAACGATATAGCGAAACCACCCTTACCGATAACCCCGATTTCCTCATGTTAGCCAGCGCCTTCGGCATTCCTGGCCAACACATCACCCGTAAAGACCAGGTTGAAGCGGCGCTCGACACCATGCTGAACAGTGATGGGCCATACCTGCTTCATGTCTCAATCGACGAACTTGAGAATGTCTGGCCCCTGGTGCCGCCTGGCGCCAGTAACTCAGAAATGCTGGAGAAATTATCATGATGCAACATCAGGTCAATGTGGCAGCTCGCTTCAACCCGGAAACGTTAGAACGTGTTTTACGCGTGGTTCGCCACCGTGGTTTTCAGGTGTGCTCCATGAATATGGAAGCCGCCACCGATGCGCAAAATATAAATATCGAATTGACCGTTGCCAGCCCCCGGTCGGTCGACTTACTGTTTAGTCAGTTAAGTAAACTGGTAGATGTTGCACATGTTGCTATCTGCCAGAGCACAACCACATCACAACAAATCCGCGCCTGAGCGCAAAAGGAAGAAAAATGACGACGAAAAAAGCTGATTACATCTGGTTCAATGGTGAGATGATTCGTTGGGAAGATGCGAAGGTTCATGTGATGTCCCACGCACTGCACTACGGTACTTCCGTGTTTGAAGGGATCCGTTGCTACGACTCTCACAAAGGTCCAGTGGTGTTCCGCCATCGTGAACACATGCAGCGTTTGCATGATTCAGCCAAAATCTATCGTTTTCCCGTCTCCCAGAGCGTTGATGAGCTGATGGAAGCCTGCCGCGACGTTATCCGTAAAAACAACCTGACCAGCGCATATATTCGTCCGCTGGTGTTTGTGGGCGATGTGGGGATGGGCGTTAACCCGCCTCCGGGGTACAGCACTGACGTCATCATCGCGGCGTTCCCGTGGGGCGCATACCTGGGCGCAGAAGCGCTGGATCAGGGGATCGATGCGATGGTTTCTTCCTGGAACCGCGCAGCGCCAAATACCATTCCGACAGCGGCAAAAGCGGGCGGTAACTACCTTTCTTCACTGCTGGTAGGGAGTGAAGCGCGTCGTCATGGCTACCAGGAAGGTATCGCGTTGGATGTGAATGGTTATATTTCCGAAGGCGCAGGCGAAAACCTGTTTGAAGTGAAAGATGGCGTGTTGTTTACCCCGCCGTTTACCTCCTCCGCGCTGCCAGGTATTACCCGTGATGCGATCATCAAGCTGGCGAAAGAACTGGATATCGAAGTGCGTGAGCAGGTGCTGTCTCGCGAATCTCTGTATCTGGCGGACGAAGTGTTTATGTCCGGCACTGCGGCAGAGATCACACCGGTTCGCAGCGTGGACGGTATCCAGGTAGGCGAGGGCCGCTGCGGTCCGGTCACCAAACGTATTCAGCAAGCATTCTTTGGCCTCTTCACCGGTGAAACCGAAGATAAATGGGGCTGGTTGGATCAGGTAAATCCATAAATTAAAAATAAATGGGACGGCACGCACCGTCCCATTTAACAGACAGACACTGGGAGTAAATTACGCATGCCTAAGTATCGTTCCGCCACAACCACACATGGTCGCAATATGGCGGGTGCCCGCGCGCTGTGGCGCGCCACCGGGATGACCGATGCCGATTTTGGCAAACCGATCATCGCCGTCGTGAACTCATTCACCCAGTTTGTGCCGGGTCACGTTCACCTGCGCGATCTCGGTAAGCTGGTCGCCGAACAGATTGAAGCCGCTGGCGGCGTCGCCAAAGAGTTCAACACCATTGCCGTGGATGATGGCATCGCTATGGGTCACGGGGGCATGCTGTATTCACTGCCGTCTCGCGAACTGATCGCCGACTCGGTGGAGTACATGGTGAACGCCCACTGTGCGGATGCGATGGTCTGTATCTCCAACTGCGACAAAATCACCCCAGGGATGCTGATGGCCTCGCTGCGCCTGAACATTCCGGTAATTTTTGTCTCCGGCGGCCCGATGGAAGCCGGGAAAACCAAACTTTCCGATCAGATCATCAAGCTCGATCTGGTTGATGCGATGATTCAGGGCGCGGACCCGAAAGTTTCTGACGATCAGAGCAATCAGGTCGAACGCTCCGCTTGCCCGACCTGTGGGTCGTGTTCCGGGATGTTCACCGCTAACTCAATGAACTGCCTGACGGAAGCGTTGGGCCTGTCGCAGCCGGGCAACGGCTCGTTGCTGGCAACCCACGCCGATCGCAAGCAGCTTTTCCTCAATGCCGGTAAGCGCATTGTTGAGCTGACTAAACGTTACTACGAGCAGGATGACGCTTCCGCACTGCCGCGTAATATCGCCAGTAAAGCGGCGTTTGAAAACGCCATGACGCTGGATATCGCCATGGGCGGTTCGACCAACACCGTTTTACACCTGCTGGCGGCGGCACAGGAAGCGGAAATCGACTTCACCATGAGCGATATCGACAAGCTTTCCCGCAAGGTTCCACAGTTGTGTAAAGTCGCGCCAAGTACGCAGAAATACCACATGGAAGACGTCCACCGCGCAGGCGGCGTACTGGGTATTCTGGGCGAGCTGGATCGCGCCGGGTTGATGAATCGCGATGTAAAAAACGTGCTGGGTCTGACGCTGCCGCAAACGCTGGAGCAGTACGACGTTATGGTCAGCCAGAATGAAGCGGTAAAACAGATGTTCCGTGCAGGCCCGGCGGGTATCCGCACGACGCAGGCGTTCTCGCAGGATTGCCGCTGGGATTCGCTGGATACCGACCGCGTCGAAGGCTGCATTCGCTCGCTGGAACATGCCTACAGCAAAGATGGCGGTCTGGCTGTGCTCTACGGTAACTTTGCTGAAAACGGCTGTATCGTAAAAACCGCAGGCGTGGATGACAGCATCCTGAAATTTACCGGCCCGGCGAAAGTCTATGAAAGCCAGGACGATGCGGTTGAGGCGATCCTCGGCGGTAAGGTGGTTGCCGGTGATGTGGTGGTTATTCGCTACGAAGGGCCGAAGGGGGGTCCTGGTATGCAGGAAATGCTCTATCCGACCACCTTCCTGAAATCGATGGGGCTGGGTAAAGCCTGTGCGCTGATCACCGATGGCCGTTTCTCCGGCGGCACGTCTGGCCTCTCTATCGGTCACGTCTCACCGGAAGCGGCCAGCGGCGGTAATATTGCCATCATCGAAGATGGCGACATGATTGCTATTGATATTCCAAACCGTGGTATTCAACTGCAACTGAGCGATGCGGAAATCGCCGCGCGCCGCGAAGCGCAGGAAGCCCGTGGTGATAAAGCCTGGACGCCGAAAGATCGTCAGCGCCCGGTCTCCTTTGCGCTGCGTGCTTATGCCAGCCTGGCGACCAGCGCCGATAAAGGCGCGGTACGCGATAAATCGAAACTGGGAGGTTGATGATGGCCGAGTCGCAACCCCTGTCAGCCGCCCCGGAAGGGGCGGAGTATCTGCGTGCGGTACTCCGCGCGCCGGTATATGAAGCAGCGCAGGTGACGCCGCTGCAAAAAATGGAAAAACTCTCTTCGCGCCTCGACAACGTTATTCTCGTGAAGCGTGAAGACAGGCAGCCTGTACACAGCTTCAAGCTGCGCGGAGCCTACGCGATGATGGCGGGGCTCACCGAAGAACAAAAAGCCCACGGCGTTATCACCGCATCGGCGGGTAACCATGCTCAGGGCGTGGCGTTCTCCTCCGCGCGTTTGGGTGTGAAAGCATTGATTGTGATGCCGCTGGCGACCGCCGATATCAAAGTGGACGCGGTGCGCGGGTTTGGCGGGGAAGTGCTGCTGCACGGCGCGAACTTTGATGAAGCGAAAGCAAAAGCTATCGAGCTGGCGCAACAGCAGGGCTTCACCTGGGTGCCGCCGTTCGATCACCCGATGGTGATTGCCGGGCAGGGCACGCTGGCGCTGGAACTGCTCCAGCAGGATGCGCATCTCGACCGCGTATTCGTGCCGGTTGGCGGCGGTGGACTGGCGGCAGGCGTAGCGGTGCTCATCAAACAGCTGATGCCGCAAATCAAAGTGATCGCCGTTGAAGCGGAAGATTCGGCCTGCCTGAAAGCGGCGCTGGATGCCGGTCATCCGGTGGATCTCCCGCGTGTGGGACTGTTTGCCGAAGGCGTGGCGGTTAAACGTATCGGCGATGAAACCTTCCGTCTGTGCCAGGAATATCTCGACGACATTATCACCGTCGACAGCGATGCGATTTGCGCAGCGATGAAAGATCTGTTCGAGGATGTGCGTGCGGTGGCGGAACCTTCCGGTGCGCTGGCGCTGGCGGGGATGAAAAAATACATCGCCCAACACAATATTCGCGGCGAACGCCTGGCGCATGTGCTTTCTGGCGCGAATGTGAACTTTCATGGTCTGCGCTATGTGTCTGAACGCTGCGAGCTGGGTGAACAGCGCGAAGCGCTGCTGGCGGTGACTATCCCGGAAGAGAAAGGCAGCTTCCTGAAGTTTTGTCAGCTGCTGGGCGGTCGTTCCGTTACTGAATTTAACTACCGTTTTGCCGACGCTCAAGATGCCTGCATTTTTGTCGGCGTTCGTCTGAGCCGTGGACTGGAAGAGCGCAAAGAGATCCTCGCGCTGCTGCATGAAGGCGGCTACAGCGTGGTGGATCTCTCCGACGATGAAATGGCGAAACTGCATGTGCGCTATATGGTTGGCGGACGCCCATCGAAACCGTTGCAGGAACGTCTGTACAGTTTCGAATTTCCAGAGTCGCCCGGCGCGCTGCTGAAGTTTCTGCACACGCTGGGAACGCACTGGAATATTTCGCTGTTCCACTATCGCAGCCACGGCACCGACTATGGTCGTGTGCTGGCGGCGTTCGAACTGGGCGAAAACGAGCCTGATTTCGAAACCCGGCTGAACGAGCTGGGCTATGAGTGTCATGACGAAACCCACAACCCGGCGTTCCGCTTTTTCCTGGCGGGTTAGGGTGTTCGGGAAAATGCCTGATGGCGCTGCGCTTATCAGGTCTACGTTCTTTTGAGCCGTAGGCCGGATAAGGCGCTTGCGCCGCCATCCGGCATTAGTGGCCAGGCAGTAAATTCCAGAACGCATCAATAAGCGGCTCATGCAGCCGCTTTTTTTGTGCGCAAACGCCCAGTTCAAACGGCGTTTTCTCGTCGCTACGCTCCAGGATCATCACGCGGTTACGCACGGGTTCAGGGCTATTTTCCAATACCACTTCCGGCAGCAGCGCCACGCCGCAGCCGAGCGCGACCATTGACACCATCGCTTCATGTCCACCGACCGTCGCGTATATCGACGGATTGCTGATTTTCTGACGGCGGAACCACAGCTCAATACGGCGACGCACCGGGCCTTGATCGGCCATGATAAACGGCACCGTTGACCAGTCGGGTTTATCCACTGAGACCTGATTTCGCACCGGGCAAGGCAATGCGGGAGCTATCAGCACCACCGCCAGATTCTCCAGCATTGAAAACGCGACCGCGCCGGGCAGGGTTTCCGGTTTACCAGCAATCGCCAGATCCGCCTCGCCCGTCACCACTTTTTCCATCGCATCGGCGGCATCGCCGGTGGTGAGTTTGATTTCCACAGAGGGATGCTCCGCCCGGAAACGGTCAAGAATGGGCGGCAGATGGCTATAAGCGGCAGTGACCGAGCAGAAGATATGCAGCTCGCCCGACAGCGACGGGCCTTGTTGGTCGATGGTGTGGCGTAACTGCTGATACTGCAACAGCGTTTGCTGGGCGAACGTTCGCAGCTCTTCTCCCGCTTCGGTGAGCGTAACGGTACGGTTATCGCGAATGAACAGCGGCTGACCGAGATCCTCTTCGAGGCGTTGAATCTGCCGGGAGAGCGTGGAAGGGCTAACGTGCATTGCCCGCGCGCTGCGGCCAAAATGGCGACTTTCCGCCAGATGCAGGAAGGTTTTCAGATCGCGTAAATCCACTGGCGTTACTCCCGATGTCTACGTTGCAGAAATTGCAATGTGATGTTGTGAATATATCAATTTCCGCAATAAATTTCCTGTCATATAGTGAGTTCATTCTCTCTTGCACAGACACGGCAAGCGAACCGAACAATAAGCACGACACAACATCACGGAGTTACAGATATGGCTAACTACTTTAATACACTGAATCTGCGCCAGCAGTTGGCGCAACTGGGTAAATGTCGCTTTATGGGCCGCGATGAATTTGCCGATGGCGCGAGCTACCTTCAGGGTAAAAAAGTGGTCATCGTCGGCTGTGGCGCTCAGGGGCTGAACCAGGGCCTGAACATGCGTGACTCCGGTCTGGATATCGCCTACGCCCTGCGTAAAGAGGCGATTGCCGAGAAACGTGCTTCCTGGCGTAAAGCGACCGAAAACGGCTTCAAAGTGGGGACTTACGAAGAGCTGATCCCGCAGGCCGATCTGGTGGTTAACCTGACGCCGGACAAACAGCACTCCGACGTGGTGCGTTCCGTACAGCCGCTGATGAAAGACGGCGCGGCGCTGGGTTACTCCCACGGTTTCAACATCGTGGAAGTGGGCGAGCAGATCCGCAAAGATATCACCGTGGTGATGGTGGCGCCGAAGTGCCCGGGTACTGAAGTCCGTGAAGAGTACAAACGTGGTTTCGGTGTACCGACGCTGATCGCCGTTCACCCGGAAAACGATCCGAAAGGCGAAGGGATGGCGATTGCCAAAGCATGGGCGGCGGCAACTGGCGGTCATCGTGCGGGCGTGCTGGAGTCCTCCTTCGTGGCGGAAGTGAAATCTGACCTGATGGGCGAGCAGACCATCCTGTGCGGTATGCTGCAAGCGGGTTCTCTGCTGTGCTTCGATAAGCTGGTGGAAGAAGGTACCGATCCGGCATATGCGGAAAAACTGATTCAGTACGGCTGGGAAACTATCACCGAAGCGCTGAAGCAGGGCGGCATTACGCTGATGATGGATCGTCTGTCCAATCCGGCAAAACTGCGTGCTTATGCGCTGTCTGAACAGCTGAAAACCATCATGGCGCCGCTGTTCCAGAAACACATGGACGACATTATTTCCGGTGAATTCTCCTCCGGCATGATGGCGGACTGGGCGAACGACGATAAGAAACTGCTGACCTGGCGTGAAGAGACCGGTAAAACCGCATTCGAAACCGCGCCGCAGTATGAAGGTAAAATCGGTGAGCAGGAGTACTTCGATAAAGGCGTACTGATGATCGCGATGGTGAAAGCGGGCGTTGAGCTGGCATTCGAAACCATGGTGGATTCCGGCATCATCGAAGAGTCTGCGTACTATGAGTCACTGCACGAACTGCCGCTGATCGCCAACACTATCGCCCGTAAGCGTCTGTATGAAATGAACGTGGTTATCTCTGACACCGCCGAGTACGGCAACTACCTGTTCTCTTACGCTTGTGTACCGTTGCTGAAAGCGTTCATGACTGAAATTCAACCGGGCGATCTGGGTAAAGCGATTGCTGAAGGCGCGGTTGACAACGCACAGCTGCGTGATGTGAACGAAGCGATTCGTGGCCACGCTATTGAGAAAGTGGGCCAGAAGCTGCGTGGCTATATGACTGATATGAAACGCATTGCGGTAGCTGGTTAAACAGGTTGTCGGGTGGCGCTAGCGCTTACCCGACCTACAAAAAGCCACTATTTCGTAGGCCGGATAAGTGAAGCGCCATCAGGCAAAAAAGCCCGGAGTATGAACCTCCGGGCTTTTTATTAGTTGCGATACAGCACCTTAATGATGTGGTATCCGAACTGGGTGTGCAGTGGGCCGGTTGGCTCCAGCACCGGGCAGGAGAAGACCACTTTGTCGAACGCCGGAACCATCTGGCCCTGACGAAACTCACCTAAGTCACCGCCTCTTTTGCCTGACGGGCAGATAGAGTGCTTTTTCGCCAGTTTGCCGAAGTCGGCGCCATTCTTGATTTGTTCCAGAAGATCCAGCGCCAGCTTCTCTTCTTTTACCAGGATATGCAGTGCTGCTGCGGTTTTCGCCATTATTTCGCTCTCATGTCTCAAAGGTTGCCCGCCACTTTATCATTCCTTAGGGCGTCGGACATATACTCTTCGCCATCGCAGGACAGATGTCCCGCCGGGTTTAATGAACCGGGAGATGAACGACACTTTTATCAGACATATTCCCTCTGCAACAGGACAGCCGTCCTGTCTTTCCATCTCAGGAGAGAGATAACATGAGCTCAATGAAAAACGCAGAATTTTCAGGCGACTGGCTGACAGGGCTAACCCAAATCGTACGCGATCCGCAGCTGTATGAGCTGCTCAAATATTGCCCGCTGGACATCATGCAGCGCTGGCGCGTTGAGGAAATACCTCGCGGAGCGCTGATTTGCCGTCAGGGCGACATTTGTCGGCAATTCTCGCTGATTGTTTCCGGTGAGGTGGATGTCTTTTACGAAGCTGAAGACGGGCGCCGTTATCGGCAGGCACATTACCGCAAAGGCGACATGCTGGGCGAGCTGGAGATTTTTGAGTCGCGGCATTACATCTGTTCGGTGATGGCGGTTGGCAGCGTTCAGTTGTTAAGCCTGCCGCAGGCGGATTTTCATCGCTGGCTGGCGCTGGATAACCATTTTAACCAGCGGATGCTGCGCTTTTTCAGCCAGCAATATTATCAGTTGTCGAAAAAGGCCAGCAGCGACAATTTGTACTCGCTGTATCAACGGGTTTGCCAGGCATTATGGCAGCGATATCAACATGATGAATCGACCACGATTTTGCTGGATAAACAAAATCTCAGTCAGGAATTTGCGGCGACGACGCGCAGTATCAACCGTATTTTGCACGATCTGAAATTGCTGAAAATTATTGATACCGACGGTGAGCGGATCGTCTTATTAGCCCCTGAAAAACTGAAACAGGAGGCGGAGATCTGAGTCCCTCAGCACAGTAAGGAGACAGAAGATGCAACCCCATATTCGATTAAGCAATAGCATGACCGGTGCGCGGTATGCGCTATTGCCCGGCGATCCCGAGCGGGTGGACAGGATCGCCCACTTTCTTGATAACCCTGAGATACTGGGGCAAAACCGGGAATTTCGGGCGGCGCGCGGCACATATAAAGGGATTGAGATTCTGGTGCTGTCGACGGGAATCGGCGGGCCATCAACGGCCATTGCCATTGAAGAGTTACGGCAGATTGGTGTAGACACGCTGATTCGCATCGGTAGCTGTGGGGCATTGCAGGATACGCTGGCGCTGGGCGATCTGATTATCGCCAACGGTGCGGTCGCCGATGACGGCACCAGCAAAACCTACGCGCCAGCCTGCTATCCGGCCTGCGCAGACCCGCAGCTTATCGCCACGTTGATCCAGCAGGCGAAGCAGATGAACATTTCTGCGATTTGCGGACTGGTGCGCAGCCACGACAGCTTTTATACCGATCGTGAAGCTGAACTGGATGCGGAATGGTCAGCGCGCGGTATTCTCGGGGCGGATATGGAAACGGCGGCGCTGATGGTGGTCGGCGCACTACGTGGGCTGCGTACGGCGTCGTTGCTGAACGTGGTCGTTGCCCACAACGGCTGTCTGGACAGCAGTATTAATGATTATGTTCAACAGGAAACGCTGTGCCTGCGGGGTGAAGAACGTCAGATTTCCCTGGCGCTACAGGCCATTTATTTCGATAGCCAGCAAGGAGAGCAATGATGGACTTTTTCAGTATTAATAACGTGATGGTCAACATTCCTCTCGGCGAAGGCGGGTATGCGCTGTCGTGGATTGAGGCTATCGGCACGGTCTTTGGTTTATTGTGCATCTGGTGCGCCAGCCGGGAAAAAATCATCAATTACCTGTTTGGTCTGATTAACGTCACCCTGTTTGCCGCGATCTTTTTCCAGATTCAGCTATATGCCAGCCTGCTGCTTCAGGTGTTCTTCTTTGCCGCCAATATCTATGGCTGGTATGCGTGGAGCCGTCAGAATGAGGCGCAAGAGGCGGCGCTGAAGGTGCGCTGGCTCTCCCGCCAGCAAACGCTGGTGCTGAGCGGTGTGTGTATTGTCGCCATCCTGCTGATGACGCGGTTTATCGACCCGGTGTTCGCCATGCTGACCCATATTATGCTCGGGATGCTGCAAACGGTAGGGGTTCAGGTGGCGATGCCAGAGCTACAGCCGGACGCGTTCCCGTTCTGGGATTCCACCATGCTGGTGCTGTCAATTGCGGCGATGGTGCTGATGACTCGCAAATATGTGGAAAACTGGCTGCTGTGGGTGCTTATTGACGTCATTAGCGTGGTGATTTACGCGGTACAGGGCGTCTATGCGATGTCGCTGGAGTATGTCCTGCTAACGGCGATTGCGATTATGGGATCGTACAGCTGGGTCCTGAGCGCAAAACGCAACGGCTATGCGCCGCTTGCCGCCAGCACCTCCTGATTAACGCTTTCCAGGCTGTCTGAAAGGGCAGCCTGTTACTCCCTCGGCCCTGCTTTCTGCTACAATCCTTCCCCCGTTCGAAGATTGAGCAATATTCCCATGCGTTTAAACCCCGGCCAACAACACGCTGTCGAATTCGTCACCGGTCCCTGCCTGGTGCTGGCGGGCGCGGGTTCTGGTAAGACTCGCGTTATTACCAATAAAATCGCCCATCTGATTCGTGGTTGCGGCTATCAGGCGCGCCATATTGCGGCAGTGACCTTTACCAATAAAGCGGCACGTGAAATGAAAGAGCGTGTCGGGCAAACGCTGGGGCGTAAAGAGGCGCGCGGGCTGATGATCTCCACTTTCCATACGCTGGGGCTGGATATCATCAAACGTGAATATGCGGCGTTGGGGATGAAATCGAACTTTTCGCTGTTTGACGATACCGATCAGGTCGCATTGCTGAAAGAGCTGACTGACGGTCTGATTGAAGATGACAAAGTTATCTTGCAACAGCTGATCTCGACGATCTCTAACTGGAAAAACGATCTGATGACGCCCGCTCAGGCGGCGGCAAGCGCAAAAGGGGAGCGCGACCGCATCTTCGCTCACTGTTATGGTCTGTACGATGCGCATCTGAAGGCCTGCAATGTGCTCGATTTTGACGACCTGATTCTATTGCCGACGCTGCTGCTACAGCGTAATGAAGAGGTGCGCGAGCGCTGGCAGAACAGGATTCGCTATCTGCTGGTGGATGAATACCAGGATACCAACACCAGTCAGTATGAACTGGTGAAACTGCTGGTGGGAAGCCGCGCGCGCTTTACGGTGGTGGGTGATGATGACCAGTCGATCTACTCCTGGCGCGGCGCGCGTCCGCAAAACCTGGTGTTGTTGAGTAAGGATTTCCCGGCGCTACAGGTGATCAAGCTGGAGCAGAACTATCGTTCCTCCGGGCGCATTCTGAAAGCGGCGAATATCCTGATTGCCAATAACCCTCACGTCTTTGAAAAACGCCTCTTTTCTGAACTGGGCTATGGCGCGGAACTCAAGGTGCTGAGCGCGAACAATGAAGAGCACGAGGCCGAACGCGTCACCGGCGAGCTGATTGCTCATCACTTTGTGAATAAGACTGAATACAAGGATTACGCCATTCTGTATCGCGGGAACCACCAGTCGCGGGTGTTTGAAAAATTCCTTATGCAGAACCGTATTCCCTACAAAATTTCTGGCGGCACGTCGTTCTTCTCCCGCCCGGAGATTAAAGACCTGCTGGCCTATCTGCGCGTACTGACCAACCCGGATGATGACAGCGCTTTCCTGCGGATTGTGAATACGCCAAAACGAGAAATCGGCCCGGCTACGCTGCAAAAGCTGGGCGAATGGGCGATGACGCGCAACAAGAGTCTGTTTACCGCCAGTTTTGATGTGGGGCTGAACCAGACGCTGACCGGGCGCGGCTATGATTCACTGACCCGCTTCACCCATTGGCTGGGGGAAATTCAGCGTCTGGCGGAGCGTGAGCCGATTGCCGCCGTGCGCGATCTCATCCACGGTATTGATTACGAATCCTGGTTGTATGAGACCTCGCCGAGCCCAAAAGCGGCGGAAATGCGCATGAAGAACGTCAACCAGCTGTTTAGCTGGATGACCGAAATGCTTGAAGGTAACGAACTTGACGAACCCATGACGCTCACCCAGGTGGTGACGCGCTTTACGCTGCGCGACATGATGGAGCGTGGCGAAAGTGAAGAAGAGTTGGATCAGGTACAGCTCATGACGCTGCATGCCTCGAAAGGGCTGGAGTTCCCGTACGTGTTTATGGTGGGGATGGAAGAAGGATTCCTGCCGCACCAGAGCAGCATTGACGAAGACAATATCGATGAGGAGCGCCGTCTGGCCTATGTGGGGATCACCCGCGCGCAGAAAGAGCTGATCTTCACGCTGTGCAAAGAGCGTCGTCAGTACGGCGAACTGGTGCGCCCGGAACCAAGCCGCTTTTTGCTGGAACTGCCGCAGGACGATCTTATCTGGGAGCAGGAGCGTAAAGTGGTAACGGCCGAGGAGCGGATGCAGAAAGGGCAGGCCAGCATAGCCAATATCCGCGCCATGATGGCGAAAGCAAAAGCGAAGTAGGTATTTTCCAGGCCGGATAAGCGTAAGCGCCATCCGGCAGCCAGCATCTAATGAACGTCCAAAGGCCAGTGGACATAGCTTTGCCACTGGCTTTCCTGATCGATCAACTCTTTACCCAGCGGGTGATGCTCCAGCCACCCTTGCGGCAAGGTTAACGTCAGATTCTCATCCTGCGCCTGCAACGTAATCTGTGGCACCAGATCGTCACGGCGACGGCTGGCAAAAATGATCGCCAGACGCAACAGGCGACAAAGATGTTCAGCGACGCGCGGTGGCACCGCATTCTGCTGGTGGAGGGAAGAAAGGTCGATCGGGTTGGTCTGATTTAACAACAGGGTGGCTAACAGCTTCTTTTGCGCGGGGGTGAATCCCGGTAAATCCAGATTACGCACCAGATAAGCCGCGTGCTGCGGCGCCTGTTTAAAATCAACGCTCAGGCCGATTTCATGCAGCTGACAGGCACTGGTCAGGAGTTCACGACTGATCGGCTCAAGATGCCACTTATCTTCCACCTGATCGAGAAAGTTTACCGCCAGATCCGCTACGCGATGCGCCTGTTCGGTATCGACCATAAATCGACGCTGAATGTTACGCAGCGTGCGGCTGCGAATATCCTGATCCACCGCCAGATGCAGCATGCCATACACCAACCCTTCGCGCAGCGCTCCGCCTGCAAGCGTCATACACTGGATGTCCAGTTCGGTGAAAATCGCGATCAGAATGGCCAGACCGCTGGGGAATACCAGCGCGCGTTCCAGCGTTAACCCTTCAATTTCCAGCTCTTCCAGACGGCCGCAATGAATTGCGCGTTGCTTCAGCTGTTGAAGTTTCGCCAATGTGATGCGCTCATCCATGCCCTGCGCCATCATGATTTCCTGCAACGCCTGGACGGTGCCAGACGCGCCTACGCAGACTTTCCAGCCATGCTTGCGTAGCTCATCGGCGACCGGACGCAGCACTTCACGCGCGGCTTTTTCCGCCTCATCGAAGTTTTCTTGCGCCAGATTGCGATCGGTAAAGTAGCGTTCAAGCCAGGTGACGCAGCCCATTGACAGGCTAAACAGAGAGGTGGTTTGTGCGCCGGTTCCGGTGACCAGTTCGGTGCTGGCGCCGCCAATATCGACCACCAAACGCTGATCGGCGCCGCCGGTGGTATGGGCAACACCCTGATAAATCAGCCGCGCTTCTTCTTCGCCGCTAATGACCTGGACAGGGCAACCGAGGATCTCCTGCGCTTTGGCGATAAACTCGCCCGCATTGACGGCGAGACGCAGCGTTGCCGTGGCGACGACGCAGATTTGCGGTTGAGGAATATCCTGTAGGCGTTCAGCGAAAAGGCGCAGACATTGCCAGCCGCGCTCCATTGCTTCAGCGGAAAGCGAATTATCACTGTTCAGGCCCGCAGCCAGACGCACCTTGCGCTTAATTCGCGTGAGCGTCTGGATGCTTCCAGCCACCTCGCGTACAACCAGCATATGAAAACTATTGGAACCGAGATCAATTGCGGCATACAGCGAAGTGGAAGTGAGCATATATTACGTTAACCTGAACGACGACGATTACGCGGCGCGCCGGTGCGACGCGGTCCATTGCCTGGGCGCGAGCGCGTCAGGCGCAACGGCTTCGGCAAATTGGTCATCAGCGCTTCCGGGTTATATTTGCTGACCGGGATAGAGTGACCAATATAAGCCTCAATAGCGGGCAGGTTCAGCGCGTACTCTTCACAGGCCAGGCTGATAGAGTGACCGCTCGCTCCTGCGCGCCCCGTACGTCCGATACGGTGAACGTAGTCTTCGCAATCATCCGGCAGGTCATAGTTAAAGACGTGCGTTACGGCCGGAATGTGCAGACCGCGCGCGGCAACGTCGGTTGCGACGAGGATATCGAGATCGCCACGGGTAAACTCGTCGAGAATACGCAGACGTTTTTTCTGCGCGACGTCGCCGGTCAACAGGCCGACACGATGACCGTCAGCTGCCAGATGCCCCCAGATGTCTTCGCAACGGTGCTTGGTATTGGCGAAAACAATGGCGCGATCCGGCCACTCTTCTTCGATCAGCGTTTGCAGCAAACGCATCTTCTCTTCGTTAGAAGGGTAGAAGAGCTCTTCTTTAATACGGTGGCCTGTCTTTTGTTCCGGTTCCACTTCAACATATTCGGCGTTGTTCATCTGCTCGAACGCCAGTTCGCGAACACGGTAAGAGAGGGTTGCGGAGAACAGCATGTTCAGACGCTGATTGGCCGGCGGCATGCGGCGGAACAGCCAGCGGATGTCTTTAATAAAGCCCAGATCGTACATGCGATCGGCTTCATCCAATACGACGACCTGAATGGCGCCGAGGTTAATGTGGTTTTGTTTCGCGTAGTCGATCAGACGACCCGTGGTGCCGATCAGAATATCGACGCCGCTTTCCAGCACTTTCAGCTGTTTGTCGTAGCCGTCACCGCCGTAGGCCAGGCCTAATTTCAGGCCGGTGGTCTGCGCCAGCGGTTCCGCATCGGCGTGGATCTGCACGGCCAACTCACGCGTCGGCGCCATAATTAAGGCGCGTGGCTGGTTCACCTTGCGATCGTCAATCGCGGGATGAGAGAGAAGATAATGAAACGAAGACGTCAGGAACGCCATCGTTTTTCCGGTTCCGGTTTGCGCCTGCCCTGCGACATCACGACCCGCCAGCGTTAGCGGGAGGGCCAATGCCTGAATGGGCGTACAATTATGAAACCCTTTATTTTCAAGGGCTTCTATCACCTTTGGGTGCAGGGCGAAGTCGGAAAACTTCTGTTCTGTTAAATGTGTTTTGCTCATAGTGTGGTAGAATATCAGCTTACTATTGCTTTACGAAAGCGTATCCGGTGAAATAAAGTCAACCTTTAGTTGGTTAATGCGACATCAACACGTCGTTGATGAAGGCGAAACCAACACACCAGGCTTATTCCTGTGGAGTTATTATGAGCGATAAAATTATTCACCTGACTGACGACAGTTTTGACACGGATGTACTCAAAGCGGACGGGGCTATCCTCGTTGATTTCTGGGCAGAGTGGTGCGGACCGTGCAAAATGATCGCCCCGATTCTGGATGAAATCGCTGACGAATATCAGGGCAAATTGACGGTTGCTAAACTTAACATCGACCAAAACCCAGGCACTGCGCCGAAGTATGGTATCCGTGGCATCCCGACCCTGCTGTTGTTCAAAAACGGTGAAGTCGCAGCAACCAAAGTGGGCGCACTGTCCAAAGGTCAGCTGAAAGAGTTCCTCGACGCCAACCTGGCGTAAGACGGAAGTTTCATGTTCGGGTGACCAGCATCCTAAATTATTCGGATGACTGGACGCCCGGCTTGAGTCGTGCTAACTTAGTGTTGACTTCGTATTAAACATACCTTATTAAGTTTGAGTCTTGTTTTTTCCAACGCTTCCCGTTTTTTCTCGCGCGAGAAGTGAACAGATTCCTGGCTTGTCACTCAATCCGTCTTGTCGTTTCAGTTCTGTGTACTTTCCTGTGACCAGACAGCGAACAGACATGAGTTGGTGGCCGTAAACAGGCATGGATGATCCTGCCATACCATTCACAACATTAAGTTCGAGATTTACCCCAAGTTTAAGAACTCACACCATTATGAATCTTACCGAATTAAAGAATACGCCGGTTTCTGAGCTGATCACTCTCGGCGAAAATATGGGGCTGGAAAACCTGGCTCGTATGCGCAAGCAGGACATTATTTTTGCCATCCTGAAGCAGCACGCAAAGAGTGGCGAAGATATCTTTGGTGACGGTGTGCTGGAGATATTGCAGGATGGATTTGGTTTCCTCCGCTCTGCAGACAGCTCCTACCTCGCCGGTCCTGATGACATCTACGTTTCTCCCAGCCAAATCCGCCGTTTCAACCTCCGCACTGGTGACACCATTTCTGGTAAGATTCGCCCGCCAAAAGAAGGCGAACGTTACTTTGCGCTGTTGAAAGTTAACGAAGTTAACTACGACAAACCTGAAAACGCTCGTAATAAAATCCTCTTTGAGAACTTAACGCCGCTGCACGCGAACTCACGTCTGCGTATGGAACGTGGTAACGGTTCTACTGAAGATTTAACGGCTCGCGTACTGGATCTGGCTTCCCCGATTGGCCGTGGTCAGCGTGGTCTGATCGTCGCACCGCCGAAAGCGGGTAAAACTATGCTGTTGCAGAACATCGCGCAGAGCATTGCTTACAACCATCCTGACTGCGTACTGATGGTGCTGCTGATCGACGAACGTCCAGAAGAAGTGACCGAAATGCAGCGTCTGGTAAAAGGTGAAGTGGTTGCTTCCACCTTCGACGAACCGGCATCCCGTCACGTTCAGGTTGCTGAAATGGTAATCGAGAAGGCGAAGCGTCTGGTTGAACACAAAAAAGACGTCATCATTCTGCTCGACTCCATCACTCGTCTGGCTCGCGCCTACAACACCGTGGTTCCGGCTTCCGGTAAAGTCCTGACCGGTGGTGTGGACGCCAACGCCCTGCACCGTCCGAAGCGTTTCTTCGGCGCGGCGCGTAACGTGGAAGAGGGCGGCAGCCTGACCATCATCGCAACGGCGCTGATCGACACCGGTTCTAAGATGGATGAAGTGATCTACGAAGAGTTTAAAGGCACCGGTAACATGGAGCTGCACCTCTCCCGTAAGATCGCTGAAAAACGCGTCTTCCCGGCTATCGACTACAACCGTTCCGGTACGCGTAAAGAAGAGCTGCTCACCACTCAGGAAGAGCTACAGAAAATGTGGATCCTGCGCAAAATCATCCATCCGATGGGTGAAATCGACGCGATGGAATTCCTCATTAACAAGCTGGCAATGACCAAGACCAACGACGACTTCTTCGACATGATGAAGCGTTCGTAAGTCCGGCTGATACCGAAAACGCCACGTTTTTACGTGGCGTTTTTCTTTTGCGATTTATCTGATCTGTTAGTCAAATAAACAAGTCATCATCACATTCATTATGTGGAATTGCTGTGGGCTGTATAAACTACGAGTGGTCGAAAGTGTAATGTTCTGAATGCTCTCTTCTAGAGACAGACGTAACGCATTATACTTTAAGGAAATGATATATGCTGAGAGCACATACACTGTGAATTTACTCGCTGCTTTATCTGAGCTAATCAGTATTTTTTTATTCACAACCATTTTTATTTTTCTTGCGCGAAAAGTAGCCATCAAGATAGGTTTAGTGGATAAACCCAATTTTCGTAAACGGCACCAGGGGGTGGTTCCTTTGGTTGGCGGGATTTCTGTGTTCGCAGGAATCAGCTTTATGTTTGCTCTCTCGGATTACTATATTCCGCACGCATCGTTATACCTTTTTTCTGCTGGTGTGCTGGTTTTGGTCGGCGCATTGGATGATCGTTTTGACATTAGCGTGAAAATTCGCGCTGTGGTACAGGCCGCTATTGCTGTTGTCATGATGGTGATAGGGAAACTCCATCTCAGTAGCCTGGGGTATATTTTCGGTCCCTGGGAATTGGTGCTCGGCCCCTTTGGCTATTTCCTCACGCTCTTTGCCGTCTGGGCGGCGATCAATGCTTTCAATATGGTTGATGGTATTGATGGCTTACTTGGCGGGCTGTCCAGCGTCTCATTTGCCGCAATGGGGCTGATTCTGTGGTTTGATGGGCAGACGAGTCTGGCGGTATGGTGTTTCGCCATGATCGCCGCGATTCTGCCCTATATCATGTTAAACCTTGGTGTTCTGGGGCGTCGTTATAAAGTCTTTATGGGCGATGCGGGCAGTACGCTGATTGGCTTCACGGTTATCTGGATCCTGCTGGAAACCACGCAGGGTAAAACGCATCCTATCAGCCCGGTTACTGCGCTGTGGATTATTGCGATTCCATTAATGGACATGGTGGCGATTATGTATCGTCGCCTGCGTAAGGGCATGAGCCCCTTTTCTCCCGATCGCCAGCATATTCATCATTTGATCATGCGTGCAGGGTTTACTTCCCGACAGGCATTTGTTCTCATTACGCTCGCCGCTGCGATTCTGGCTTCCATTGGCGTTGCCGCAGAATATTCCCATTTTGTTCCAGAATGGGTCATGTTGGTGCTCTTTTTGCTAGCATTCTTCCTTTACGGTTACTGCATTAAGCGTGCCTGGAAGGTGGCGCGATTTATTAAGCGCGTGAAGCGCAGACTACGCAGAAACCGTGATAACAATCCAACGATAACCAAGTAAATTGAGGATGCGATGACACAACCATTACCGGGGGCACACGCCGTGAGCGCTGAAAATGAACTGGATATTCGTGGGTTGTTTCGTACCTTGTGGGCTGGGAAGCTATGGATTGTGGGAACAGGGCTGGCTTTTGCGCTGATTGCGTTAGCGTATACGTTTTTTGCCCGTCAGGAGTGGAGCGCAACGGCGATTTCCGACCGCCCCACCGTCAATATGCTGGGCGGCTATTACTCCCAACAGCAGTTTTTGCGCAACCTTGATATCAAAGCCAGCCTCGCGCCGGCCGATCAGCCTTCGGTAATGGATGAAGCGTATAAAGAGTTCGTCATGCAACTGGCGTCCTGGGATACGCGTCGCGATTTCTGGCTACAGACCGATTATTACAAGCAGCGCATGGTCGGCAACAGCAAAGCCGATGCCGCGATGCTGGATGAAATGATCAATAACATTCAGTTCACGCCAGGCGATTTCACTCGCAACACCAATGATAGCGTGAAGCTGATTGCGGAAACGGCGCCCGATGCCAACAACCTGCTTCGCCAGTATGTGGCGTTTGCCAGCCAGCGTGCGGCGAGCCATCTGAATGATGAGTTAAAAGGCGCATGGGCCGCGCGGACTATCCAGATGAAAGCGCAGGTTAAACGCCAGGAAGAGGTGGCGAAAAGCATTTTCTCTCGTCGTGTTCATAGCATTGAACAGGCGCTCAAAATTGCCGAGCAGCATAATATTTCTCGTACGGCGACCGATGTTCCTGCCGATGAATTACCCGACTCTGAGCTGTTTTTGCTTGGCCGCCCTATGCTACAAGCGCGTCTTGAAAACCTTCAGGCTGTCGGTCCGGCATTCGATCTGGACTATGATCAAAACCGGGCCATGTTGAACACGCTGAACGTGGGGCCGACGCTGGACCCACGTTTCCAGACCTATCGTTATTTGCGCACGCCGGAAGAACCGGTAAAACGCGATAGCCCGCGCCGTGCTTTCCTGATGGTTATGTGGGGCATTGTTGGGGCGCTGATCGGGGCTGGCGTCGCATTAACCCGCCGTCGCGCGATTTAGCAACATCTCAGCAGTGAGGGGTTAGGCCCTCACTGCCTATTCGAAGAGAATCGATGTGAAAGTACTGACTGTATTTGGCACGCGACCGGAGGCCATCAAGATGGCGCCTCTGGTTCATGCGCTGGCAAAGGACCCTCATTTTGAGGCAAAAGTCTGCGTTACTGCGCAGCATCGGGAGATGCTCGATCAGGTTTTGAATCTCTTTTCTATTGTGCCTGACTACGATCTCAATATTATGCAGCCGGGTCAGGGGCTGACAGAGATTACCTGTCGAATCCTGGAAGGATTAAAACCGATTCTTGCCGATTTTAAACCTGATGTCGTATTGGTGCATGGCGATACGACAACCACTCTCGCCACCAGTCTGGCGGCTTTCTACCAGCGTATTCCTGTCGGTCATGTAGAGGCCGGGCTGCGAACCGGCGATCTCTACTCCCCCTGGCCTGAAGAGGCAAACCGCACCTTGACCGGTCGCCTGGCGATGTACCATTTTGCGCCGACGGAAAATTCACGGCAGAATTTACTGCGGGAACAGATCCCTGATAACCACATCTTTGTCACCGGCAATACCGTGATTGATGCGCTGATCTGGGTGCGCGATCGCGTACTGGCCAGCGATACGCTACGCGCCGAACTGGCAAAGCGGTATCCTTTCCTGTGTGACGATAAAAAAATGATCCTGGTGACCGGACATCGCCGTGAGAGCTTTGGCCGGGGGTTTGAGCAAATCTGTCATGCGCTGGCGGAGATAGCCGCTACCAATCAGGATGTACAAATTGTGTATCCGGTTCACCTGAATCCCAACGTCAGTGAACCGGTTAACCGCATCCTGGGTCATGTTGAAAATGTGATACTGATTGAGCCGCAGGATTACCTGCCGTTTGTCTGGCTGATGAACCACGCCTGGCTGATCCTTACCGACTCCGGCGGGATTCAGGAAGAGGCGCCGTCATTAGGCAAACCGGTGTTGGTTATGCGCGAAATGACGGAACGGCCAGAAGCCGTTACCGCTGGCACGGTGCGTCTGGTGGGAACCGATTCACACCGTATTGTGGAAGAAGTCACACGTTTGCTGCACGACGAAAATGAATATCAAACCATGAGCCGCGCCCATAATCCTTATGGCGACGGACAGGCGTGCGGCCGCATTTTACACGCGTTAAAAAATAATCGGGTATCGCTATGAGTTTTACGACCATTTCTGTTATTGGGCTGGGATACATCGGGTTGCCGACGGCTGCGGCCTTTGCTTCTCGCCAAAAGCACGTTATTGGCGTGGATATCAATCAGCAGGCGGTGGACACCATCAACCGTGGAGCCATCCATATTGTTGAGCCGGATCTGGATAGCGTCGTGAAAACTGCGGTTGAAGGCGGATTCCTCCGGGCAACGACAACGCCGGTAGCAGCCGACGCGTACTTGATCGCCGTGCCGACGCCGTTCAAGGGCGATCACGACCCCGATATGGTTTATGTCGAAGCGGCCGCGAAATCTATTGCTCCCGTACTGAAAAAAGGCGCGCTGGTCATCCTCGAATCCACCTCGCCGGTGGGCGCGACAGAACAAATGGCCGCATGGCTGGCGGAAATGCGCCCGGATCTGACTTTCCCGCAGCAGGCGGGGGAACAGGCTGATGTGAACATTGCCTACTGCCCGGAGCGCGTATTGCCGGGTCAGGTTATGGTGGAGCTCATCAAAAATGACCGCGTGATTGGCGGCATGACGCCGGTATGCTCCGCGCGTGCCAGCGAGTTGTACAAGATTTTCCTTGAAGGCGAGTGTGTGGTGACTAATTCCCGCACCGCCGAAATGTGTAAGCTCACGGAAAACAGCTTCCGTGACGTCAATATCGCCTTTGCGAACGAGCTGTCGCTGATTTGCGCCGATCAGGGGATTAACGTCTGGGAACTGATTCGTCTGGCGAATCGTCATCCGCGCGTGAATATTCTCCAGCCTGGGCCGGGCGTGGGCGGCCACTGCATCGCCGTCGATCCGTGGTTTATTGTGGCGCAAAACCCGCAGCAGGCACGGCTGATCCGTACCGCGCGTGAAGTGAACGACGGTAAACCACACTGGGTGGTGGCGCAGGTGAAAGCCGCAGTGGCGGATTGCCTGACGGCAACGAATAAGCGCGCCAGCGACATCAAAATCGCCTGCTTTGGTCTGGCGTTTAAACCGAATATTGACGATCTGCGTGAAAGCCCGGCGATGGGCATTGCGCAGGAGATTGCGCAATGGCATGCCGGTGAAACGCTGGTGGTAGAGCCTAATATTCATCAGTTGCCGAAAAAACTGGAAGGTCGCTGCACGTTAGCCACGCTGGAAAATGCGCTGGCGGAAGCGGATGTGCTGGTCATGCTGGTTGACCATCATCCGTTTAAAGCGATTAACGGCGACGCCGTGCGGCAACGCTACATTGTGGATACGAAAGGAGTCTGGCGCTGATGAAACGGATTCTGGTCACTGGCGGCGCGGGATTTATCGGCTCTGCCGTTGTGCGCCACATCATTGATGAAACCCCCGACGCCGTAGTGGTGGTGGATAAGCTCACCTACGCCGGAAACCTGATGTCGCTGGCGCCAGTTGCACAGCATGAGCGCTTTGCCTTTGAGAGAGTGGATATCTGCGATCGGGCATCGCTGGATCGCGTTTTTCAGCAGTACCAGCCGGATTACGTGATGCATCTGGCGGCGGAAAGCCATGTTGACCGGTCTATCGACGGCCCGGCTGCGTTTATTGAAACCAATATCGTGGGAACCTACACGCTGCTGGAAGCGGCCCGGACTTACTGGGCGACGCTCAATGATGAGAAAAAATCGGCGTTTCGTTTCCACCATATCTCCACTGACGAGGTGTATGGCGATCTGCATTCCACGGATGATTTCTTTACTGAGACCACGCCGTATGCGCCGAGCAGTCCTTATTCCGCCTCGAAAGCCAGCAGCGATCACCTGGTGCGCGCATGGTTGCGCACCTATGGTTTGCCGACGCTGGTCACTAACTGTTCCAATAATTACGGCCCTTACCACTTCCCGGAAAAGCTGATCCCATTGATGATCCTGAACGCGCTGGCGGGTAAACCGCTGCCGGTGTATGGCAATGGACAACAGATCCGCGACTGGCTGTACGTTGAAGATCACGCCAGGGCGCTGTATCGCGTGCTGACGGCGGGCGAAGTGGGAGAGACATATAACATTGGCGGCCATAATGAGCGCAAGAATCTGGAGGTTGTGGAAACGATTTGCGATCTGCTGGAAGAGCTTGCGCCACAAAAACCGCAGGGCGTGGCGCATTATCGCTCCCTGATCGCTTTTGTGGATGACCGTCCAGGCCATGATTTACGCTATGCCATCGACGCAGCGAAAATTGCGCGTGAACTCGGCTGGACGCCGCAGGAAACCTTTGAAAGCGGAATGCGGAAAACCGTGCAGTGGTATCTGGCGAATGAGGCCTGGTGGAAGCCCGTGCAGGATGGCAGCTATCAGGGTGAACGTTTAGGTCTGAAGGGCTAAACCCGGAGGAGGAACGCATGAAAGGTATCATTCTGGCGGGCGGCTCTGGCACCCGCCTGCATCCGATTACGCGCGGTGTGTCGAAGCAGCTTCTGCCGATTTATGACAAGCCGATGATCTACTATCCGCTGTCGGTACTGATGCTGGCGGGTATCCGGGAAATCCTGATTATCACTACACCGGAAGATAAGCACTATTTTCAGCGTCTGCTGGGCGATGGTTCGGAGTTTGGCATTGAGTTGCAGTATGCCGAACAACCCAGCCCGGATGGGCTGGCGCAGGCCTTTATCATTGGTGAAACATTCCTTAACGGCGAGCCGTCCTGTCTTGTACTGGGCGACAATATCTTCTTCGGTCAGGGGTTCAGCCCGAAGTTGCGTCATGTGGCGTCGCGAACCGAAGGGGCGACCGTTTTTGGTTATCAGGTTATGGACCCGGAACGTTTTGGCGTCGTGGAGTTCGACGACAATTTTCGCGCGGTCTCGCTGGAAGAGAAGCCGAAACAGCCGAAATCAAACTGGGCGGTGACCGGTCTCTATTTTTACGACAGCAAGGTAGTAGAGTACGCGAAGCGCGTGAAGCCTTCCGAGCGCGGTGAGCTGGAGATTACGTCCATTAATCAGATGTACCTTAATGACGGCAAGCTGACGGTTGAGTTGCTCGGTCGTGGCTTTGCGTGGCTGGATACCGGCACCCATGACAGCCTGATTGAAGCGAGCACGTTTGTGCAGACGGTTGAAAAACGCCAGGGCTTCAAAATTGCCTGTCTGGAAGAGATCGCCTGGCGCAACGGCTGGCTGGATGACGAGGGCGTAAAACGCGCCGCCAGTTCTTTAGCGAAAACCGGCTATGGCCAATATTTACTGGAGCTACTCCGTGCCCGTCCGCGCCAGTATTGAACCATTAACGTGGGAAAGTACGTTCTTTGGCGTCAATAGCGCCATTGTTCGCGTGAACGCTGCCGCGCCGGTGTTAACGCCAGAGGCATTGCAACCCTGGTCGCGCGTGCAGGCGAAAATTTCTGCTGCGCGTACGGATGAATTAGATGCGCTGCAACAGTTGGGGTTTTCGCTGGTAGAAGGCGAAGTCGACTTCAGCCTGCCGGTCGCTGGCGTTGAACGTATTTCTGGCGTGGAAATTGCACAAATTGCCGATATTCCCGCGTTACGTCAACAGGCGTCCGCTGCGTTTGCGCAAAGCCGTTTCCGCGCACCGTGGTATGCGCCGGACGCCGGCGCCCGTTTTTATGCTCAGTGGATTGAAAATGCCGTGCACGGCACCTTCGATCACCAGTGTCTGGTTATCCGGGCGGCGAATAACGATATTCGCGGGTTTGTCTCGCTGCGCGAACTGAACGACACCGATGCGCGCATCGGCCTGCTGGCCGGGCGTGGCGCAGGGGCAGAATTAATGCAGGCGGCGCTCGCGTGGGCGCAGTCTCGCGGAAAGACAACATTGCGGGTGGCGACCCAGATGGGCAACACCGCCGCGCTTAAACGTTATATACAGAGCGGTGGCAACGTAGAAAGCACCGTGTACTGGTTATACAGGTGACAAAATGATTCCATTTAACGCGCCGCCGGTGGTGGGAACCGAACTCGATTACATGCAGTCAGCGCTGGGAAGCGGCAAACTTTGCGGAGATGGCGGCTTTACGCGCCGTTGCCAGCAGTGGCTGGAGCAACGTTTTGGCAGCGCTAAAGTGTTGCTGACGCCATCCTGTACGGCGTCACTTGAAATGGCGGCATTGCTGCTGGACATCCAGCCGGGCGATGAAGTCATTATGCCAAGCTACACCTTCGTTTCTACCGCCAACGCCTTTGTGCTGCGCGGGGCGAAAATCATTTTCGTCGATATCCGCCCGGATACCATGAACATTGATGAAACGCTGATTGAAGCGGCGATTACCGACAAGACGCGCGTCATTGTTCCGGTGCATTACGCGGGCGTCGCTTGCGAAATGGACACCATTATGGCGATTGCGAAGCGTCATAATCTGTTTGTGGTGGAAGATGCCGCGCAGGGCGTGATGTCGACCTGGAAAGGCCGTGCGCTGGGGACGATTGGTCATATCGGTTGCTTCAGTTTTCACGAAACCAAAAACTACACGGCAGGTGGTGAAGGCGGCGCGACGCTGATTAACGACCGTTCCCTGATTGAACGGGCGGAAATCATCCGTGAAAAAGGCACCAATCGCAGCCAGTTCTTCCGGGGACAGGTGGATAAATACACCTGGCGGGATATCGGCTCCAGCTATCTGATGTCCGATCTCCAGGCGGCGTATCTGTGGGCGCAGCTGGAAGCGGCCGATCGCATCAATCAACAGCGTCTGGCGCTGTGGCAGACCTACTATGACGCACTGGCGCCGCTGGCGCGCGCGGGACGTATTGACCTGCCCTCTATCCCGGACGACTGTAGGCACAACGCGCATATGTTTTATATCAAACTGCGGGATATTACCGATCGCAGCACGCTGATCAACTTCCTGAAAGAAGCGGAAATCATGGCGGTGTTCCATTACATCCCGCTACATGATTGTCCGGCAGGCGACAAGTTTGGCGAGTTCCGTGGCGAAGATCGGTACACCACCAAAGAGAGCGAGCGCCTGCTGCGCTTGCCGCTGTTTTATAATCTGTCTCCCGTTAATCAGCGAACGGTGATTTCGACCTTGCTGAACTATTTCTCCTGATATGTCGCTTGCGAAAGCGTCCCTGTGGACGGCCGCCAGTACGCTGGTGAAAATTGGCGCAGGCTTACTGGTCGTAAAACTGCTGGCGGTGTCGTTTGGCCCTGCGGGCGTCGGCCAGGCGGGTAACTTCCGCCAGATGGTGACCGTGCTCGGCGTGCTGGCCGGGGCCGGGATATTTAACGGGGTGACGAAGTATGTCGCTCAGCATCATGATAACCCTGCCCGGTTGCGTAACGTGGTGGGCACTTCATCCGCAATGGTGATGGGGTTCTCCACGCTACTGGCGCTGGTCTTCGTGCTGGCGGCGGCCCCCATTAGCCAGGGGCTGTTTGGGCACAGCCACTACCAGGGGCTGGTGCGTTTAGTGGCGCTGGTGCAGATGGGGATCGCCTGGGCGAACCTGCTGCTGGCGCTGATGAAAGGGTTTCGTGACGCTGCCGGGAATGCGCTGTCGCTGATTGTGGGGAGCCTGGTGGGAGTTGTTGCCTACTATGGCTGCTACCGTCTGGGCGGCTATGAAGGTGCGCTGCTGGGTCTGGCGCTGGTGCCTGCGCTGGTGGTGATCCCGGCGGCGATTATGCTGGTTAAACGCGGCGCGATCCCGCTTAGCTACCTGAAACCGTCGTGGGATAAAGGGCTTGCCGGACAGCTCAGCAAATTTACGCTGATGGCGCTGATTACGTCCGTCACGCTACCGGTGGCTTATGTGATGATGCGAAACCTGCTGGCGGCGCATTACAGCTGGGATGATGTTGGTATCTGGCAGGGCGTAAGCAGTATTTCCGATGCCTATCTACAATTTATTACCGCCTCGTTTAGCGTGTACTTATTGCCAACGCTGTCGCGTCTGACCGAAAAGCAGGCGATTACGCGCGAAGTGGTGAAATCGCTGAAATTTGTTCTGCCTGCGGTGGCGGCGGCGAGTTTTACGGTCTGGCTGCTGCGTGATTTCGCCATCTGGCTGCTCTTTTCCGCCAAATTCACCGCCATGCGCGATCTGTTCGCCTGGCAACTGGTGGGCGATGTGCTGAAAGTGGGCGCGTACGTTTTTGGCTATCTGGTGATCGCAAAAGCGTCGCTGCGGTTTTATATTCTGGCTGAGATTAGCCAGTTCATTTTGTTGATGGCATTCGCTCACTGGCTGATCCCCGCGCATGGCGCGCTGGGGGCGGCACAGGCGTATATGGCCACCTATGTGGTCTATTTCTCTCTCTGTTGTGGCGTGTTTTTACTCTGGCGTAGGCGGGCATGACTGTACTGATTCACGTACTGGGATCGGATATCCCTCACCATAATCAAACCGTGCTGCGGTTTTTCAATGATGCGCTGGCCGCGACAAGCGAGCATGCGCGCGTGTTTATGGTTGCAGGTCAGGATGCGGGGCTCAGGGAAAGCTGCCCGGCTCTGTCGCTGAGTTTCTACGCCGGGAAAAAAACGCTGGCTGAGGCGGTCATCGCCAAAGCGAAAGCCAATCGCCAGCAACGTTTCTTCTTCCACGGTCAGTTCAATACCAGCCTGTGGCTGGCGCTGCTAAGTGGCGGAATCAAACCTGAGCAGTTTTACTGGCACATCTGGGGTGCGGATCTGTATGAAGTTTCCCGTGGGCTGAAATTCCGTCTGTTTTACCCCGTTCGCCGCATGGCGCAAAATCGAGTGGGCTGTGTGTTCGCTACTCGTGGCGATTTGAGCTATTTCGCCCGTCAGCACCCGCGCGTGCGTGGTGAACTGCTCTATTTCCCGACGCGAATGGACTCTTCGCTTAATAACATGGCAAACGATCGTCCGCGTGAAGAGAAAATGACGGTTCTGGTGGGTAACTCCGGCGATCGCAGTAACGAACATATTGCGGCGTTACGCGCGGTGTATCAGCAGTTCGGCGACACGGTAAATGTGATTGTGCCGATGGGCTATCCGGCCAATAACGATGCGTACATTGATGAAGTCCGTCAGGCGGGACTGGCGCTGTTCAGTGCGGAAAATTTGCACATCCTCAGCGAAAAACTGGAATTCGATGCCTACCTGGCGCTGCTTCGCCAGTGCGACCTCGGGTATTTCATCTTTGCCCGTCAGCAGGGAATCGGCACGTTGTGCCTGCTTATCCAGGCGGGTGTCCCGTGCGTGCTTAACCGTGAGAACCCGTTCTGGCAGGATATGGCGGAACAGCATCTGCCCGTGTTGTTCACGACGGACGCGCTTAATGAAGGCGTGGTTCGTGAGGCGCAGCGGCAGCTGGCGTCCGCGGATAAAAGCGGGATCACCTTCTTTAGCCCAAATTACCTTGAAGCGTGGCATAACGCGTTACGCATTGCCGCAGGAGAAGCCGCATGAGCCTGATGCAATTTAGCGGGTTACTGGTCGTCTGGCTGCTCTCTACGCTGTTTATCGCCACGTTGACCTGGTTTGAGTTTCGCCGCGTGCGCTTTAACTTCAACGTATTCTTTTCATTGCTGTTTTTGCTGACCTTTTTCTTCGGCTTCCCGTTGACCAGCGTGCTGGTGTTCCGCTTTGACGTCGGCGTGGCGCCGCCGGAAATCCTGTTGCAGGCGTTATTGTCCGCCGCGTGTTTTTATGCCGTTTATTACGTGACCTATAAAACCCGCTTACGTAAACGCGTGACGGATGTGCCGCGCAAGCCGCTATTTACCATGAACCGGGTGGAGACTCACCTTACCTGGGTCATGCTGATGGGGATTGCATTGGTGAGCGTTGGCATCTTCTTTATGCACAATGGGTTCCTGCTGTTCCGGCTGCACTCTTACAGCCAGATCTTCTCCAGCGAAGTCTCCGGCGTGGCATTGAAACGCTTCTTCTACTTCTTTATTCCGGCGATGCTGGTGATCTACTTCCTGCGCCAGGACAGTAAAGCGTGGCTGTTTTTCCTGGTGAGTACCGTTGCGTTTGGCCTGCTGACCTACATGATTGTTGGCGGCACGCGCGCTAACATCATTATCGCGTTTGCCATCTTCCTGTTTATCGGCATTATTCGTGGCTGGATCTCGCTGTGGATGCTGGTGGCGGCGGGGGTGCTGGGAATTGTCGGGATGTTCTGGCTGGCGCTGAAGCGCTATGGGCTGAACGTGAGCGGCGATGAGGCGTTTTACACTTTCCTGTATCTGACCCGCGATACCTTCTCGCCGTGGGAGAACCTGGCGCTGCTGTTGCAAAACTACGACAACATCGATTTCCAGGGACTGGCGCCGATCGTCCGTGATTTTTATGTCTTTATTCCTTCGTGGCTGTGGCCTGGGCGTCCGGGCATTGTGCTGAATTCAGCCAACTACTTTACCTGGGAAGTGCTGAACAACCACTCTGGCCTCGCCATTTCCCCCACGCTGATTGGTTCGCTGGTGGTGATGGGCGGCGCGCTGTTTATCCCTCTGGGGGCGGTCGCGGTTGGGCTGATTATTAAATGGTTTGACTGGCTGTATGAGCTTGGCAACCGCGAGACGAATCGCTATAAGGCGGCGATTTTGCACAGTTTCTGCTTTGGCGCCATCTTCAATATGATTGTTCTGGCGCGAGAAGGGCTGGATTCTTTTGTCTCGCGAGTGGTCTTTTTCCTCGTGATTTTTGGTGCCTGCCTGCTGGTGGCAAAACTCTTGTTCTGGCTTTTCGATTGTGCCGGGTTGGTCCATCAACGGGCGAAACCGCAGCCGCAGACTCAGGTTGAAGGATAATAATGACGGATAACACGACAGCGCCGCTCTATTCACTTCGTGGATTGCAGCTGATTGGCTGGCGCGATATGCAACATGCGCTGAATTACCTGTTTGCCGATGGGCAAATGAAGCAGGGTACGCTGGTGGCGATCAATGCTGAGAAAATGCTGACCGCAGAAGATGACCCGGAAGTCAGGGCGTTGATTGATGCCGCCGAGTTTAAATATGCGGATGGCATTAGCGTCGTGCGCTCAGTGCGTAAGAAATTCCCCCAGGCGCAGGTTTCACGGGTGGCCGGGGCCGATCTCTGGGAAGAACTGATGGCGCGCGCCGGTAAAGAAGGGACGCCTGTTTTTCTGGTCGGCGGTAAGCCGGAGGTGCTGGCGCAGACGGAAGCAAAACTGCGTGCGCAGTGGAACGTCAATATTGTCGGTAGCCAGGACGGTTATTTTAAACCTGAGCAGCGCCAGGCGCTGTTTGAGCGCATCCATGCCAGCGGGGCGAAGATTGTGACCGTGGCGATGGGATCGCCGAAACAAGAAATCCTGATGCGCGACTGTCGGGTGATTCATCCTCAGGCCTTATATATGGGGGTGGGCGGCACCTACGATGTCTTTACCGGTCATGTGAAACGCGCGCCCAAAATGTGGCAGACGCTGGGGCTGGAGTGGCTGTATCGCCTGCTGTCTCAGCCGAGCCGTATCACCCGCCAGCTGCGTCTGTTGCGCTATCTCCGCTGGCATTACACCGGCAATCTCTGAACGCTGCTTTTCTTACGGGCAGCGCATTCTGCTTAATGCGTTGCCCGCCTCCCACATTTTTGTTCCTTTTTTACACAAAACATGCATTTTTTTAATGCTTCATTTGCCATTTTGCCAAATTTAAGAAACCATTCGCATCGCTTGATGTACCCATAACAATAACCGGCAACAACGCCGGAACGAGTGCAAACACGACAAGAGGATTTATGGCAGAGAAAAAACCGGAGCTACAGCGTGGGCTGGAAGCTCGTCATATCGAATTGATCGCCCTTGGGGGCACGATTGGCGTTGGGTTGTTTATGGGCGCCGCCAGTACGCTGAAATGGGCGGGGCCCTCCGTGCTGCTGGCGTATATCGTTGCCGGGCTGTTCGTCTTTTTCATCATGCGCTCAATGGGCGAAATGCTGTTCCTGGAGCCGGTTACTGGCTCATTCGCCGTTTATGCGCACCGTTACATGAGCCCCTTCTTTGGCTATCTCACCGCGTGGTCATACTGGTTTATGTGGATGGCGGTGGGGATATCGGAAATAACCGCTATCGGGGTATACGTGCAGTTCTGGTTCCCGGACATGGCGCAATGGATACCCGCCCTGATCGCCGTTGGGCTGGTGGCGCTGGCTAATCTGGCCGCCGTCCGTCTGTATGGCGAAATCGAGTTCTGGTTTGCGATGATCAAAGTCACCACCATCATTGTGATGATTGTGGTCGGACTGGGGGTGATTTTCTTTGGCTTTGGCAATGGCGGCCAGGCGATCGGTTTTGGCAACCTGACGGAACACGGCGGCTTCTTTGCCGGTGGCTGGAAAGGGTTCCTGACGGCGTTGTGTATTGTGGTCGCCTCCTATCAGGGCGTGGAGCTGATCGGCATTACCGCGGGTGAAGCGAAGAATCCGCAGGTTACGCTGCGCAGCGCGGTAGGCAAGGTACTGTGGCGTATCCTGATTTTCTATGTAGGGGCGATTTTCGTTATCGTGACGATCTTCCCGTGGAACGAAATCGGCAGTAACGGTAGTCCGTTTGTACTCACTTTTGCCAAAATCGGGATTACCGCTGCGGCGGGCATTATTAACTTCGTGGTGCTGACCGCCGCGCTTTCCGGCTGTAACAGCGGCATGTATAGCTGTGGACGTATGCTGTATGCCCTGGCAAAAAACCGCCAGCTTCCGGCGGCGATGGCGAAAGTCTCCCGTCATGGTGTACCGGTCGCCGGGGTGGCGCTGTCGATCGCGATTCTGCTGATTGGTTCATGCCTGAACTACATTATTCCGAACCCGCAGCGGGTGTTTGTGTATGTCTACAGCGCCAGCGTATTGCCGGGTATGGTGCCGTGGTTCGTGATCCTGATTAGCCAGTTGCGTTTCCGTCGTGCTCATAAAGACGCGATGATCAGCCATCCTTTCCGTTCTATTATGTTCCCGTGGGCGAATTATCTGACGATGGCGTTCCTGGTTTGCGTTTTAATTGGCATGTACTTGAATGAAGATACCCGTATGTCGCTGTTTGTCGGCATCATCTTCCTGCTTGCCGTCACGCTCGTCTACAAGGTTTTCGGCCTGAATCGCGCCGGAACTGCCCACAAGGTGGGGGAATAAGCAGCAAAACGCGCAAAGCGTAACCAAACGCGCATTTTATTTAAAAAGGCACTAGACAGAGGGGTGGGAAGTCCGTATTATCCACCCCCGCAACGGCGCTAAGCGCCCGTAGCTCAGCTGGATAGAGCGCTGCCCTCCGGAGGCAGAGGTCTCAGGTTCGAATCCTGTCGGGCGCACCATTTACCCGGTGCTGGAGCTGCGGTGGTTTTAATACCGCGTAAAAGATTTCAGTGGTGGCTATAGCTCAGTTGGTAGAGCCCTGGATTGTGATTCCAGTTGTCGTGGGTTCGAATCCCATTAGCCACCCCATTATTAAAAGTTGTGAAATGCGAAGGTGGCGGAATTGGTAGACGCGCTAGCTTCAGGTGTTAGTGTCCTTACGGACGTGGGGGTTCAAGTCCCCCCCCTCGCACCACGACTTAAAGAGTTGAACTAAAAATTCAAAAAAAGCAGTACATCGGCGAGTAGCGCAGCTTGGTAGCGCAACTGGTTTGGGACCAGTGGGTCGGAGGTTCGAATCCTCTCTCGCCGACCAATTTTGAACCCCGCTTCGGCGGGGTTTTTTGTTTTCACCTCTTCTTCCTCTTCTTTCCCGATCCCCTGTATTACTGTCGCAATGTTGAGACATTCCAGGCTTCTGTTGTCGCTATCTGGTGACGTCTAATGCCATGATTTATCAATAATTATCGGTATTGCGTGTTATTTGTCTCCGTTCAGAGACAAAGAGGGGATTTTTATGGCGAAGAAGGCTGGCAGAAACCGCCGCAGAGCCGCGAATGGCCTGATACGTTAAAAAGTCTGAATCCTTATTTTTGGCGGTGCAATCCTGGCATGCAATGTGCAATAATATCCCTGTAGATGCTCATTCCATCTCTTATGTTCGCCTTAGTGCCTCATAAACTCAGGAATGATGCAGAGCCGTTTACGGTGCTTATCGTCCACAGACAGATGTCGCTTACGCCTCATCAAACACCATGGACATAACGTTGAGTGAAGCACCCATTTATGTTGTCATACAGACCTGTTTTGACGCCTGCTCATTTGAGCAGGCGTTTTTTTATGGGGAAGCGGAAGAGAACTGCCGGATGGCGGCTTCGCTTTATCCGGCCTACGGTGACCTGGCAGGCCCGGTAAGCGTAGCGTCACCGGGCAATGGGAATTACTGCGGAGGATTGTTCTGCAAGGTCAGCATAAGACCGTCGCGGCGCATGGTGGCCGCTTCTTCCGGCTGATGCAACCGGTCCAGCGCATCGGCGAGCCAGGCGTAGTCGTAGGCGTCAGGGCGTTGCTTGAGCGCGGCGCGGAAAGCGAACGTAGCCTCCTGCCATTCGCCATGCTTCATCAATGACTGACCCAGCGTGCTCCACAGTAGCGGGCGATCGCCAACGGTTTTAATCTGCTGGCGCAGCACTTTTTCCAGCTGCTCCGGGTTGTTGGTTTTCAGGCGCGGGATCGGCAGAACCAGGCGGTCGTCATACTGGCGCTTCAGGCCGTCGATGATGATCTGCTGCGCCATATCGTGATCGTCGCATTCAATCAGATGCTCTGCCATTGCCACTTGCAGTGGAACCTGGTGGCGAGTTTTACGGCTCTGGTTCTTCCACCATTCGCGTAATCCTTCGCTGCCCTGATCGGCTCGCGCCTGATCCATCAGCCCAATCCAGGCCTGCTGTTCCAGCATGGCGCGATGTTCTTCATCACCGACGTTGGCCTTCGCCATTGACGGGATGATGTCCAGCAGCGAACTCCATGCTCCGGTGCGGATGTAAGCCTGTTCCGCCAGGCGCAGCACTTCTGGATGACGCGGGGTAACTTCCAGCAGTTTATCCACGCCGTGACGCGCCGCATGATTCTCGTTGCGCGCCAGTTGCAGACGTACGCGGGCGATCTCCACCGGAATCGTGTCATTGCCCGCCAGTTCAGCGGCACGTTCCAGATGCTGATTAGCGCGCGCTTCGTCACCACGCTGCTGCGCGGCTTCGGCGGCCAGCAGATAGTTCACCACCGGCTGTTCAGCGTGATCGGCATTCTTCGCCATCAGCTTCTCAACCTGCTGGTAATCGCCTTCCGCCAGCTTAAGCAGCGCCTGTTCAGTCTGCTTACGTGCGCGGCGGCGTTTACGCCCGACAAACCAGCCGCGAGTGTGCGCGCCGGTGCGGAAAACGCGTCGCAGCAGCCACTCAATGGCGAACAGAATGACCATCATAACGATCAGGATGATCACCAGCCCCGTTACGCTGGTCTCAATGTTGTAATTATCGGTCTGGATCAGAACATAGCCCTGATGACCGGCGATCATTGGGCCTATGACGATACCGGCGATCAACAACACAAAGAGCAATAATACTTTCAGCATCATTATTCTCCTTGCGGCGCGGCTGCCGGTGCTTCTGCCTGCGGAGCAGGGGCTTGAGCCGCTTCGGTCGTGGCCGCCGCCGGCTGCGCCAGCAGGTTACGCACGCGAGTCTGCATCAGTTTCTCAAGAATCGGCTGGCTCTGTAACGTCTCCGGCACGTCCATCGTGATGCTCTGTTGACTCAGTTTATCCACGTCATCAAGGAACGCTTTGGTCGTTGCGTCGTCGGTGTCGTAGTACGCGCGTACCCAGGTGGAGACATTATCCAGCGCCTGACGGTAAGTCTCTTCCTGATGACGCGGCACGGCTTGCGCCGCCACTAACAGGCGGGAGCGGATGTTTTCACGTAAGTAAACGTCCTGGTTTGGCGCCAGCAGCGGGACGGCGGTGTCATCACGACGGCGAATAGTAATAAAGCTGTCCATAAAGTTCTGCCAGCTTTTTTGCAGATTAACGCGCCATTCGCTGATCGAGCTGGACAGCTCGCTGCTGTCGGAGTCCATTGGCGAATCGTCGGTGTCGTTATCGGCCAGACGCAGGTTATCAATCTGGTTAGAGAGCTGGTTTACTTTGAGGATAATGCCGTCGTAGTCCACCTGCGCCACCGCCGACAGGCTGGCAATATCATCGGTAATGGCGCGGCGCGCGGCGATCAGACTGGGGTCGTTCATGTCCGCCAGGCTGGCATCCGCGCTTTTGAGCAGCGCCGCAGCGGTGGTGACATCCTGATCGCTCCACAATTTACGTCCGGCGAGTTTGACCAGAAAATCAGATTGCGCCAGCAGCCAGGTTTTGGCGTCGCTGCCGGAGATCGTCGCGACTTTCTGTTGCACTTCATCCAGCTGTTTCGCCAGCGCGGCCTGTTGGCGATTTGCATCATCCAGTTGCGTCGCCTGCTGTTTGATAATGCCTTCCAGCTCCGCTTTTTGGCTTTCCTGGGCTTTTTGCAGCGCCGTAAGTTGGTTAACCAGCGCATCGCTGGTGGCCGTTTGTTTAACGGCCTGCTGCTTTCCCCAGCCATACAGACCAACGCCCGCGGCCAGGGCAATGGCGATTGCCACCGCACTCAATACCAGCGCGGCACCGTTCTTACTCTTCTTTTCTGCATTGACTGGCTGCGGCGTGGTTTCCACGGCCTCCCTGGTCTCTTCAACCACGGCGGAGGATTTTTCTTGTTCCGTCATTATGGCATCCCATTATGAGAGTTATTGTAATGCGCGCAGTAGCGCATCGTTGTCGGCGTTATCAGCGACCTTAATATCTTGCCAGCCCAGTTCCCGGGCGAGGTGCGCCAGACGCTCACTGACGACCAGCAGCCGACAGCGTAGTAACCAGTGCTCACGATACCACTGCGGGATCAGCGACCAGAGCTGTTGCAGCATTTCGCCGCTGGTGACAACAATCGTCGTCACGCCGCGAGAGTGCCAGCGCATCGCCTCTTCCGCGCCATCGTAATGTTTTGCACTGCGTTGATAACATTCACAAAAGGTGACTTCAGCGCCGCGTTCTGTGAGGGTTTTGCCTAACAGTTCACGCCCGCCGTTGCCCCGTAAAATAAGCGCTCGTTTTCCCGCAATATTTTGTAATTCAGGTAATTGTAGCAAGACTTCGCTGATTTCCCGATCCAGAGGATAGCGAATATCGCATCCGCTAACGGTATGCAACGCCAGCGCCGTTGTGCGCCCGATGGCGAAGTAGCGTGGCTGCACAGGCCAGTCCAGCCCCTGCTGTTGCAGTTGGGCGTGGGCAAAGGCGACGGCGTGTTGCGAGAGGGCGAACACCAGATCGTTGTCCGTGAGCGCCGCCAGGCGATCGGCAAGCGTTGCCAGTTCCCGGCCCGGCGTAAACTCAATAAGCGGAAAACTCCAGGCCACCTGCCCCAGTGTGCGCAGACGGCTCACTAACTCTTCCCCGGAGGGAGACGGGCGGGTGACCAGAATACTCATGCGGGCGCTTCTCCGTTATAAACCTCGGTCAGAATCGCGCGTGCGCCGTTTTCCAACAGTTCTTCCGCCAGGGAAATACCCATTTGCGCGGCGTCCTGCGGCAATCCGCGACGTTCTCCACGAATCATCAGCGAACCATCAGGCGCGCCAACCAGCGCACGCAGCCAGACTTCACCATCAATGATTTCAGCATAGCTGCCAATTGGCACCTGACAGCCCCCTTCCAGGCGGGTGTTCATGGCGCGTTCGGCTTTTACACGTAGCGCGGTTTCTTCATGATTCAGCGGCGCTAACAGCGCCTGAGTACGTGCGTCATCCAGTCGGCATTCAATGCCCACTGCGCCTTGCCCTACGGCAGGGAGAGAGATTTCGGGAGGCAGCGCGGTGCGAATACGCGACGTCAGACCTAACCGTTTTAACCCGGCAACCGCCAGGATAATTGCGTCATAATCGCCGTTATCGAGCTTGCTCAGGCGTGTGCCGACGTTGCCGCGCAGCGAGCGGATGATGAGATCCGGGCGACGCTCGGCCAACTGGCACTGGCGACGCAAACTTGATGTGCCGACGATGCTGCCTGCGGGCAGTTCATCCAGATTGTTGTATTGGTTCGAGACGAAAGCATCGCGTGGATCTTCGCGTTCGCAAATCGTGACCAGGCCAAGCCCTTGCGGGAATTCTACCGGCACATCTTTCATCGAATGCACGGCGATATCGGCGCGCTTTTCCAGCAGCGCGACTTCCAGCTCTTTTACAAACAAGCCCTTACCGCCCACTTTTGCCAGAGGGGTGTCCAGAATCACGTCGCCGCGCGTTACCATTGGCACCAGTTCCACGACCAGTCCCGGATGCTGTGCTATCAACGCGTCTTTGACATAATGTGCCTGCCAGAGCGCAAGGGGGCTTTGGCGTGTGGCAATTCTTAAAACATTGTCTAACATGCTTGTTACCGTCATTATCGTCCGTGGACCATCCTAACATCCTTACAAGTGGGATGTCAGTGTTACGGTCAAAGGTGAGTACGAGGATCAGGCGCGGCGTCGCGACTGGCAGTGAATAATGACGAGAAACCGCCTGACCGTATTAAGGAATTTACACGTAGCTAACGGTGCTACACTTGTATGTAGTGCATCTTTCTTTACGGTCAATGAGCAAGGTGTTAAATTGATCACGTTTTAGACCATTTTTTCGTCTTTACCCCTTAATGGGGAGAAGGATGAAAAAGGTAACGGTTATTTTTGACATACGGTTTATCCCGAATGGTTTGGTTGTCCGCACTCGCGATGGCAATCAGACGCATGACGGGTAGCAACATCAGGCGATACGTCTTGTACCTCTATATTGAGACTTTGAAACAGAGACTGGATGCCATCAATCAATTGCGTGTGGATCGCGCGCTTGCTGCCATGGGCCCTGCCTTCCAGCAGGTATACAGTCTGCTGCCGACATTATTGCACTACCATAATCCGCTGATGCCGGGTTACCTCGACGGTAACGTTCCCAAGGGCATATGCTTTTACACGCCTGATGAAACCCAACGCCACTACCTGAATGAACTTGAACTGTACCGGGGTATGTCCCCGCAGGACCCACCGAAAGGCGAGCTGCCGATCACCGGCGTATACTCGATGGGCAGTACATCTTCAGTAGGGCAAAGCTGTTCTTCTGACCTGGATATCTGGGTCTGCCACCAGTCCTGGCTTGATAGCGAAGAGCGCCAGTTGCTGCAACGTAAATGCAGCCTGCTGGAAAGCTGGGCCGCTTCGCTGGGCGTGGAAGTCAGCTTCTTCCTGATCGACGAAAACCGTTTCCGCCATAATGAAAGCGGCAGTCTGGGGGGTGAAGACTGCGGCTCGACGCAGCACATCCTGCTGCTCGACGAATTTTATCGCACCGCTGTGCGTCTGGCCGGTAAGCGTATTCTGTGGAATATGGTGCCGTGCGACGAAGAAGAGCATTACGACGACTACGTCATGACGCTCTACGCGCAGGGTGTCCTCACGCCAAACGAATGGCTGGACCTGGGCGGATTAAGCTCGCTTTCCGCCGAAGAGTACTTTGGCGCCAGCCTCTGGCAGTTGTACAAGAGTATCGATTCCCCGTACAAAGCGGTGCTGAAAACACTGCTGCTGGAAGCCTACTCCTGGGAATATCCCAATCCGCGCCTGTTGGCGAAAGACATTAAACAGCGCCTGCATGACGGCGAGATCGTTTCGTTTGGTCTCGACCCGTATTGCATGATGCTGGAACGCGTGACCGAATACCTTACGGCTATCGAAGATCCGACGCGTCTTGATTTAGTCCGTCGATGTTTCTACTTAAAAGTGTGTGAGAAACTGAGCCGCGAACGCGCCTGCGTTGGCTGGCGTCGTGAAGTGTTAAGTCAGTTAGTGAACGAGTGGGGATGGGACGACGCCCGTCTGACAATGCTCGACAACCGGGCGAACTGGAAGATCGATCAGGTACGCGAAGCGCATAACGAACTGCTCGACGCCATGATGCAGAGCTATCGTAATCTGATCCGTTTTGCCCGCCGTAACAATCTCAGCGTTAGCGCCAGCCCGCAGGATATTGGCGTGCTGACGCGTAAACTGTATGCCGCATTTGAAGCCCTGCCGGGCAAAGTGACGCTGGTGAACCCGCAGATTTCACCGGATCTCTCCGAACCGAACCTGACCTTTATCCATGTGCCGCCGGGCCGGGCCAACCGTTCTGGCTGGTATCTCTACAACCGTGCGCCGAACATGGATTCGATCATCAGCCATCAGCCGCTGGAATATAACCGCTATCTGAACAAACTGGTGGCGTGGGCCTGGTTTAACGGTTTGCTGACGTCGCGTACCCACCTGTTTATTAAGGGCAACGGCATTGTGGACCTGCCTAAGTTGCAGGAGATGGTGGCCGATGTGTCGCACCATTTCCCGCTGCGTTTGCCTGCGCCAACGCCGAAAGCGCTCTACAGTCCGTGTGAAATTCGCCATCTGGCGATCATCGTTAACCTTGAATATGACCCGACGGCGGCGTTCCGCAATCAGGTGGTGCATTTTGATTTCCGTAAGCTGGATGTCTTCAGCTTTGGCGAAGAGCAAAACTGCCTGGTCGGCAGTGTCGACCTGTTGTATCGCAACTCGTGGAACGAAGTGCGTACCCTGCACTTCAACGGCGAACAGGCGATGATTGAAGCGCTGAAAACGATTCTCGGCAAAATGCACCAGGATGCCGCGCCGCCGGACAGCGTGGAAGTGTTCTGCTATAGCCAGCATCTGCGCGGCTTGATCCGCACCCGCGTACAGCAACTGGTCTCCGAGTGCATTGAACTGCGTCTCTCCAGCACCCGCCAGGAAACCGGACGTTTTAAAGCGCTGCGCGTTTCGGGCCAAACCTGGGGGCTGTTCTTCGAGCGCCTGAATGTTTCGGTGCAGAAACTGGAAAACGCCATTGAGTTTTACGGCGCGATTTCGCACAACAAACTTCACGGACTTTCCGTTCAGGTTGAGACCAACCATGTGAAATTACCGTCGGTGGTGGATGGGTTCGCCAGCGAAGGGATCATCCAGTTCTTCTTTGAAGAAACCGGCGATGAGAAAGGCTTTAATATTTATATTCTGGACGAGAGTAACCGGGCGGAAGTGTATCACCACTGCGAAGGCAGCAAAGAAGAGCTGGTACGCGACGTGAGCCGCTTCTATTCGTCGTCGCACGATCGCTTCACCTACGGCTCCAGCTTCATCAACTTCAACCTGCCGCAGTTCTACCAGATTGTGAATACCGACGGTCGCGAGCAGGTCATTCCGTTCCGTACCCAGCCCATCAGCGCCGTGCCACCGGCAAACCAGGACAACGACGCGCCGCTGTTACAGCAGTATTTCTCGTGAACATCATGATGCCGGATGGCGGTGTTACAAATGACGCGAGATACGTAGGCCGGATAAGCGCAGCGCCATCCGGCAATAAAACTTAGCGGAAGCTCACCGCTTCTCCAGCCTGTTGTGTCGCGGCCTGCTCCAGCAGATCCCAGAAGGTTTCGCCGCTGCGATCGCAAATCCATTCGTCGCCTTTCAGGTCAAAATGGTAGCCGCCCTGTTTGGTCGCCAGCCATACCTGGTGCAGCGGCTCCTGACGGTTGATGATGATTTTGCTGCCGTTCTCAAAGGTAATGGTTAGCACGCCGCCGTTGATTTCGCAGTCGATATCGCTGTCGCCGTCCCAGTCGTCCAGACGTTCTTCAATGGTCATCCACAGGGTGTCTGCGAGGCGATGAAATTCACTGTCGTTCATTGTTGTTTCCCGTTTTTTACGTGATGGCGGCAGTATAACCTGGAAGAATTCATGATGCAGTTTTCAGCCAACTCTTGCTTTTACGTCTTCTCCTGCGATGATAGAAAACAGAAAGCATGAACTTACAGGCAATCCATAATGAAAAATGTGTTTCAGGCACTCGCTGTACTTCTCACTCTGTTCAGCCTGACCGGCTGCGGTCTGAAAGGCCCGCTCTATTTTCCACCTGCTGACAAAAACGCGCCGCCGCCGACGCATGAGGTTGATTCGCAAATCCAATCGACGACGCCCGATCAAAACGATCGCGCTACGGGAGACGGCCCTTCTCAGGTGAACTATTGACGGTACGTTTCTGTCCCCGCGTAAATGGAGTGAATGATGCAATTCTCTAAAATGCATGGCCTTGGCAACGATTTTATGGTCGTCGACGCGGTAACGCAGAATGTCTTTTTCTCGCCGGAGTTGATCCGCCGCCTGTCAGACAGGCATCTGGGCGTGGGGTTCGACCAGCTTCTGGTTGTCGAGCCTCCTTACGATCCTGAACTGGATTTTCATTACCGCATCTTCAACGCCGATGGCAGCGAAGTGTCGCAGTGCGGTAACGGCGCCCGCTGCTTTGCGCGGTTTGTGCGTCTGAAAGGGCTGACCAATAAGCGCGATATCCGCGTCAGCACGGCCAATGGCCGGATGGTGCTGAGCGTCACTGATGATGAACTGGTGCGGGTGAACATGGGTGAGCCAAACTTTGAACCCGCGCAGGTTCCTTTTCGCGCCAACAAAGCGGAAAAGACCTATATTATGCGAGCGGCCGAGCAGACAATATTGTGCGGCGTGGTTTCAATGGGGAACCCGCACTGCGTGATTCAGGTCGATAATATCGACACGGCGGCAGTCGAAACGCTGGGACCGATTCTGGAAAGCCATGAACGTTTTCCAGAACGAGCGAATATTGGGTTTATGCAGGTTGTGAAGCGCGAGCATATCCGATTACGCGTTTATGAACGTGGGGCAGGAGAAACTCAGGCCTGCGGCAGCGGCGCATGCGCCGCCGTTGCGGTGGGTATTCAGCAGGGTTTGCTGGCAGAAGAAGTACGCGTGGAATTACCTGGCGGTCGCCTTGATATCGCCTGGAAAGGCCCGGGTCATCCGTTGTATATGACTGGCCCGGCGGCACATGTCTACGACGGATTTATTCATCTATGAAGCAACCAGGGGAAGAACTACAGGAAACACAGATGGAACTGGACGACCGGGCGGTCGTCGATTATCTACTGCGTAACCCTGAGTTTTTTATCCGTAATGCGCGCGCCGTTGAGGCGATGCGCGTTCCGCATCCCGTGCGGGGTACGGTGTCGCTTGTTGAGTGGCACATGGCTCGCGCCCGGAATCATATCCATGTTCTTGAAGAGAACATGACGCTGCTAATGGAACAGGCGAATGCCAACGAAAGCCTGTTCTACCGTCTGCTGCATTTGCAGGGACGGCTGGTTTCCGCCAGTAGCCTGGATGAAATGCTGATGCGTTTTCATCGCTGGGCGCGGGAGCTGGGGCTGGCGGGCGCGACCATCCGGCTGTTTCCCGATCGCTGGCGACTCGGCGCGCCGTCGAATCATACCTATCTGGCGTTAAGCCGTCAGGCCTTTGAACCGCTGCGTATCCAGCGTCTGGGGCAGGCGCAACACTATCTTGGCCCATTGAATGGCCCGGAACTGCTGGTGGTGCTGCCTGAAGCCAAAGCGATTGGCTCGGTGGCGATGTCGATGCTGGGGCGCGATGGCGATCTGGGGGTCATACTCTTCAGTAGCCGCGATGTGCATCATTACCAGCAGGGGCAGGGGACACAGTTACTGCAAGAAATCGCCTTGATGTTGCCGGAACTGCTGGAGCGCTGGATTGAACGTGTATGACCGAATTATCGCTTTCTCAGGACGTTGCGCGCTTCTTGCGTTACCTGGGCGTAGAACGGCAACTTAGCCCCATCACGCTACTGAACTATCAGCGTCAGCTTGATGCCATTATCGCTTTAGCCGGAGAAACCGGTCTGCAAAGCTGGCAACAATGTGACGCTGCGATGGTGCGCGCTTTCGCGGTACGCAGCCGCCGTAAAGGGTTAGGGCCCGCCAGCCTGGCGTTGCGCCTCTCTGCTTTACGCAGTTTCTTTGACTGGCTGGTGAGCCAGGGTGAACTCAACGCTAATTCGGCGAAAGGCGTCTCCGCGCCGAAAGCGCCTCGTCACCTGCCGAAAAATATCGACGTGGATGATATCAACCGCCTGCTGGATATCGACCTCAACGATCCGCTTGCCGTGCGCGATCGGGCGATGCTGGAGGTGATGTATGGCGCGGGGTTGCGTTTGTCTGAACTGGTGGGGTTAGACATCAAACACCTCGATCTCGATACGGGCGAAGTGTGGGTGATGGGGAAGGGCAGCAAAGAACGGCGTCTGCCCATTGGCCGCAATGCGGTGGCGTGGATTGAGCATTGGCTGGATCTGCGCGGCCTGTTCGGCAGCGATGACGATGCGCTGTTTCTCTCAAAGCTCGGGAAACGGATCTCCGCGCGCAATGTACAAAAACGGTTTGCGGAGTGGGGCATTAAGCAAGGGCTGAATAGCCATGTCCATCCGCATAAACTGCGTCACTCGTTCGCGACCCATATGCTGGAGTCGAGCGGCGACCTGCGCGGCGTGCAGGAGCTGTTAGGCCATGCCAATCTGTCCACCACGCAAATCTATACTCATCTTGATTTTCAACACCTGGCCTCGGTGTACGATGCGGCGCATCCACGCGCCAAACGGGGGAAATAATGCGTTTTTACCGGCCTTTGGGACACATCTCAGCACTCACGTTCGATCTGGATGACACCCTTTATGATAACCGTCCGGTTATCCTGCGCACCGAGCAGGAAGCGCTCACCTTTGTGCAAAACTACCATCCTGCGCTGCGTACATTGCAGAATGCCGACCTGTATCGCCTGCGTCAGGCGGTACGCGAAGCAGAGCCGGAAATTTATCATGATGTGACGCGATGGCGTCATCGCGCCGTGGAGCGCGCCATGCTGGAAGCGGGCCTGTCAGCGGAAGAGGCAATGGCGGGGGCGAACGCCGCGATGATCAATTTCGCAAAGTGGCGCAGCCGTATCGATGTTCCGCAAGTGACGCATGACACGCTGAAGCGGCTTGCAAAAAAATGGCCGCTGGTGGCCATTACTAACGGCAATGCGCAGCCGGAACTGTTTGGGCTGGGCGATTACTTCGAATTTGTGCTGCGCGCAGGCCCGGACGGGCGTTCTAAACCGTTCAGCGACATGTACTCTCTGGCGGCGGAGAAGCTCAACATGCCGATCGGCGAGATCCTCCACGTCGGCGACGATCTGACGACCGATGTCGCCGGGGCGATCCGCTGTGGAATGCAGGCCTGCTGGATCAAACCGGAAAATGCCGACCTGATGCAGACCACTGACAGTCGTTTACTGCCGCATATCGAAATTTCACGGTTGGCATCTTTGACCTCGCTGATATAATCACCAGCAGTATTGTATATATACCCAGCTTTTTGGCGGATGGCGCTGCGCTTATCCGCCCAACACACTTTTACGCGGCGGTGCCAATGGACGTTTCTTACCTGCTCGAAAGCCTTAATGATAAACAGCGCGAAGCGGTGGCTGCGCCACGTAGCAACATGCTGGTGCTGGCGGGAGCGGGGAGCGGCAAAACCCGCGTGCTGGTGCACCGTATCGCCTGGCTGCTGAGCGTAGAGAATAATTCACCCTATTCCATTATGGCCGTTACCTTCACCAATAAGGCGGCGGCGGAAATGCGCCACCGTATCGGTCAGTTAATGGGAACCACGCAGGGCGGGATGTGGGTCGGCACCTTCCACGGTCTGGCGCACCGTCTGCTGCGCGCGCACCATATGGACGCCAACCTGCCGCAGGATTTCCAGATCCTCGACAGCGAAGATCAGCTGCGCCTGCTCAAGCGCCTTATTAAAGCGATGAACCTTGACGAGAAGCAGTGGCCGCCGCGTCAGGCAATGTGGTACATCAACAGCCAGAAAGACGAAGGGCTGCGTCCGCACCATATTCAGAGCTACGGCAACCCGGTGGAGCAGACCTGGCAGAAGGTTTACCAGGCCTATCAGGAAGCGTGCGATCGCGCAGGGCTGGTGGACTTTGCCGAACTGCTACTGCGCGCGCATGAACTGTGGCTCAACAAGCCGCATATCCTTCAGCACTACCGCGAACGTTTTACCAATATCCTGGTGGACGAATTCCAGGATACCAACAACATCCAGTACGCGTGGATCCGTCTGCTGGCAGGCGATACCGGCAAAGTGATGATCGTCGGCGATGATGACCAGTCTATTTACGGCTGGCGTGGAGCGCAGGTAGAGAACATCCAGCGTTTCCTCAAGGATTTCCCGGGCGCGGAAACCATTCGTCTGGAGCAGAATTACCGCTCGACCAGCAACATCCTCAGCGCGGCGAACACCCTGATTGAAAACAACAATGGCCGTCTGGGGAAAAAGCTGTGGACCGATGGCATTGATGGCGAGCCGATTTCACTGTATTGCGCGTTTAATGAGCTGGATGAGGCGCGTTTTGTTGTTAACCGCATCAAAACCTGGCAGGACAACGGCGGGGCGCTGGAACAGTGCGCCATTCTCTATCGCAGCAACGCCCAGTCGCGCGTGCTGGAAGAGGCGCTGTTGCAGGCCAGTATGCCGTACCGTATTTATGGCGGTATGCGCTTCTTCGAACGTCAGGAAATTAAAGATGCGCTCTCCTATCTGCGCCTGATCGCCAATCGTAATGATGATGCGGCGTTTGAGCGCGTGGTGAATACCCCGACGCGCGGTATTGGCGATCGCACGCTGGACGTTGTGCGCCAGACCTCGCGCGACCGTCAGTTAACCTTGTGGCAGGCGTGCCGCGAGCTGTTGCAGGAGAAAGCGCTGGCTGGCCGCGCCGCAAGCGCCCTGCAACGCTTTATCGAGCTAATTGACGCGCTGGCGCAGGAGACGGCAGATATGCCGCTGCATGTTCAGACCGATCGGGTGATTAAAGACTCGGGTCTGCGCATGATGTACGAGCAGGAAAAAGGCGAGAAAGGCCAGACGCGTATTGAGAACTTAGAAGAACTGGTGACGGCGACGCGCCAGTTCAGCTACAACGAAGAAGATGAAGACCTGATGCCGTTGCAGGCGTTTCTCTCTCACGCCGCGCTGGAAGCGGGAGAAGGGCAGGCGGATACGTGGCAGGATGCGGTTCAACTGATGACCTTGCACTCGGCGAAAGGGCTGGAGTTTCCGCAGGTGTTCATCGTCGGCATGGAAGAGGGGATGTTCCCCAGCCAGATGTCGCTGGATGAAGGCGGGCGCCTTGAAGAAGAGCGTCGCCTGGCCTACGTCGGCGTAACCCGCGCGATGCAGAAGCTGACGTTGACCTATGCGGAAACTCGCCGTCTGTATGGCAAAGAGGTCTACCACCGCCCGTCGCGCTTTATCGGCGAATTGCCGGAAGACTGTGTGGAAGAAGTGCGGCTGCGTGCCACGGTCAGCCGTCCGGTGAGTCACCAGCGGATGGGAACCCCGATGGCGGAAAACGACACCGGGTACAAGCTGGGACAGCGCGTGCGTCACCCGAAATTCGGTGAGGGCACGATCGTCAATCTGGAAGGCAGCGGTGAACATACCCGGTTGCAAATCGCGTTTCAGGGGCAGGGCATTAAATGGTTTGTTGCTTCTTATGTTCAATTCGAAAATGCGTAACTTTCAGAAAAATATCATTATTTTGTAATAATCTGCTAGCCTTATACGCTGAAGGGCAATAATTGTTCTTCAGCGTTTCGTTGCGTGTTGACGTCAAATTTTTGCTGGCGTAACATGCGCGCACGATTACGCTAAGAGGACATTCGCCTTGGACACACCCAGTAGATGCTGGCTCATTATCCTGTCATTCAGGATCAACTCCTAAGGCTATCCCTTTTTGCTGATAGCCTTAGCGGTTGTCAGCGACCTTCTCTTTTTCCCGTCGCGCTGAGTCAGGCTGTTTAATGGTCTGAAACCCAATTTGTTTCTGTGTGCCCACCCGAACTGTCCGATATTTTTAAGCATTGGGAGTCCCGGTCATGCTGAGCGCATTTCAACTGGAAAATAATCGACTGACCCGGCTGGAAGTCGAAGAGTCACAAACCCTGATTGATGCCGTATGGGTCGATTTGGTCGAACCGGACGACGACGAGCGACTGCGCGTACAATCTGAGCTGGGCCAAAGCCTGGCGACACGTCCTGAACTGGAAGACATCGAAGCATCCGCGCGTTTCTTTGAAGACGAAGACGGGCTGCACATCCACTCCTTTTTCTTTTTCGAAGATGCGGAAGACCACGCCGGTAACTCCACGGTGGCATTCACCATTCGCGATGGCCGCCTGTTTACGCTGCGTGAACGCGAACTGCCCGCTTTCCGCTTGTACCGTATGCGCGCCCGTAACCAGGCGATGGTGGACGGCAATGCCTATGAATTACTGCTCGACCTGTTTGAAACAAAAATCGAACAGCTGGCGGATGAAATTGAAAACATCTACAGCGATCTGGAAGAACTAAGCCGCGTGATCATGGAAGGGCATCAGGGCGATGAATATGACGAAGCGCTCTCCACGCTGGCAGAGCTGGAAGATATCGGCTGGAAAGTTCGCTTATGTCTGATGGATACCCAGCGCGCGCTTAACTTCCTGGTACGCAAGGCGCGTCTTCCGGGGGGGCAACTGGAGCAGGCGCGTGAGATCCTGCGCGATATCGAGTCCCTGCTGCCGCACAACGAATCCCTGTTCCAGAAGGTGAACTTCCTGATGCAGGCGGCGATGGGCTTCATCAACATCGAGCAGAACCGCATTATCAAGATCTTCTCGGTGGTATCTGTGGTGTTCCTGCCGCCGACGCTGGTGGCGTCCAGCTATGGGATGAACTTTGAGTTTATGCCGGAGCTGAAGTGGAGCTTTGGTTACCCTGGCGCGATTATCTTTATGATCCTCGCGGGTCTGGCGCCGTATTTGTACTTCAAGCGTAAGAACTGGCTGTAATATTGCGCCCGGTGGCGCG
>NZ_JAOWGA010000016.1:27769-59663 GCF_030333395.1 Citrobacter sp. CK194 | reverse complement strand
CCCGTAGGCCGGATAAGCGACGCGCCACCGGCACGCTTTTATCCTCGAACTTTGCGTCTTTGTGTATAAATCGCATCCATCACAAAAATCGCCAGCGCCACCCAAATAAAGGCGAACGTCACCATCTTATCGGCGCCCGGTATTTCTCCATAGAACGTCACGGCCAGCAGGAACATCAAGGTTGGGCCAATGTACTGGAAAAAACCCAGCGTGGAGAGGCGCAGGCGCGTCGCCGCCCCGGTAAAGCACAGCAGCGGCACCGTGGTGACGATACCTGCCGCAATCAGCAACAGATTCAGCGACAGCGGATTCTGCCCCATATGGCTGGTTGGGCTATCCGCGATGCCAAACAGATAAATCGCGGCGACCGGCAATAGCCACAGCGTTTCGATCAGCATCCCCGTTTGTGCTTCAACCGCAATCTTCTTACGTACCAGGCCGTAAAACGCAAAGCTAAACGCCAGCCCCAGTGCGATGATCGGCAGAGAGCCGAAGGTCCAGAGCTGCACCAGTACGCCGCAGGCCGCCAGAATCACCGCCAGCCACTGCATACGACGGAAGCGCTCGCCGAGGAACAGCATTCCCAGCAGAATGTTAACCAGCGGGTTAATAAAATACCCGAGGCTGGCTTCCAGCATATGGTGGTTATTGACCGCCCAAATAAAGAGCAGCCAGTTTCCACCGATCAGCACGGCTGATAGCGCCAGCATGAAAATTTTCTTCGGCGTTTGCAGCAGCGTTTTAACGCCGGACCACTGGCGGCTGATGCTCATCAGCGCGATCATAAAGAAAAATGACCAGATCACGCGGTGCGTCAGGATCTCGTCTGCGGGCACGTAGTAAATCAGTTTGAAGTACGCGGGTGCGATGCCCCAAATAAAATAGGCGGCAAGAGCGAGTAACACGCCCTGCCGCGTTTGCTTAGCATCCATCGGGAAAACTCATATCAGAAATGTAACAACAGTTTACCTGTTTTTATCCCACCATATAAGTTGCGGTCGCACTGGCAATGTAAAGCTGTTCTTCGTTGTGCAGTTCCACACGCGCCACAGCAACTTTATTGCCCGCGCGCAACAGGCTGCTGGTGGCGGTAAAGCGGTTGCCTCTGCCCGGGCGCAGGTAGTCAACGCGCAGATCGATAGTTCCCATACGCGACATGCGCTGGCGTAGCTCGTCTTCGCTGATGGTCTCATGGCGGGTCAGCGTGCTGCCCACGCACACCAGTCCGGCGGCGACGTCCAGCGCGGAGGCGATCACTCCGCCGTGTAAAATACTTTGCGCCCAGTTGCCTACCATCATCGGCTGATTGTTAAAGGCCAGTTGGGCAAACTCCTTTTCATAGCGTTCCAGCTCCAGTCCTAATGCCCGGTTAAAAGGCATATGGTAAACAAACATCTCGCCCACCAGTTTCAGGGCCTGCTCAGCGGTAAGTACGGAAGACATACGATCCAGACACTCCGTTGGTTAATGAAATGTTGATATTATGCTTCTTATTTGTTGTTTTCTACTTTAAGAGAGGATAACTAAACAGGGATTAAGTAAGTATGTAGAATGGCTGGCAGATAATTATACCATTCAACACTTATTGCGTTCAGGAGAACACGACCGATGCGGGCGATTTTGGGTTGGTTATTACCAGCAGCAATGATGCCATTGGCTGTATATGCGCAGGAAGCGACAGTGAAAGAAATTCATGACGCGCCTGCGGTACAGGGCAGTATTATCGCAAACATGTTGCAGGTGCATGATAATCCCTTCACGCTTTATCCTTATGATACGAACTACCTGATCTACACCAATACCAGCGATCTGAACAAAGAAGCGATCAGCTCTTATAACTGGTCTGAAAACGCGCGCAAAGACGAAGTGAAGTTTCAGCTGAGCCTGGCCTTCCCGTTCTGGCGTGGGATTGTTGGGCCAAACTCGGTGCTGGGGGCGTCGTACACGCAGAAATCTTGGTGGCAGTTGTCCAACAGCAAAGAGTCCTCGCCGTTTCGTGAGACTAACTACGAACCGCAGTTGTTCCTCGGCTTTGCCACGGATTACCACTTTGCAGGCTGGACGCTGCGCGATGTGGAGATGGGGTATAACCATAACTCCAACGGGCGTTCCGATCCGACTTCGCGGAGCTGGAACCGCCTGTATACGCGTCTGATGGCGCAAAACGGTAACTGGCTGATGGAAGTGAAACCGTGGTACGTCGTTGGCGGCACCGGCGATAACCCCGATATCACTAAATATATGGGCTACTATCAGCTTAAAATCGGCTATCACCTGGGAGATGCGGTGCTGAGCGCGAAGGGCCAGTACAACTGGAATACCGGTTACGGCGGGGCGGAAGTGGGGTTAAGTTACCCGATGACGAAACATGTGCGTCTCTATACCCAGGTATACAGCGGCTATGGCGAATCGTTAATCGACTATAACTTTAATCAGACGCGTGTCGGCGTGGGTGTTATGCTGAATGACATATTCTGATCTGCGCAATGATTGTGTTTAAAACATTGCAGTTTCTTTCGCAGGCGCTGAAAATAGCGCCTGTTTTTATTTCAGGCAAACGGGGTTAATGTGGCGCAGGCGGAAGTGTTGAATCTGGAATTGGGGGCTAAACAGGTTTTACAGGAAACCTTTGGCTACCAACAGTTTCGCCCAGGCCAGGAAGAGATCATTGAGACGGTCGTCTCGGGTCGTGATTGCCTGGTCGTCATGCCGACCGGCGGCGGCAAATCCCTGTGTTACCAGATTCCAGCCTTACTGCTTAACGGACTCACCGTTGTCGTTTCGCCGCTTATCTCCCTGATGAAAGATCAGGTCGACCAGCTGCTGGCAAACGGCGTGGCGGCGGCGTGCCTGAACTCGACGCAGAGCCGTGAACAGCAGCATGAGGTGATGGCCGGTTGCCGAACCGGGCTGGTTCGCCTGCTGTATATTGCGCCGGAGCGCCTGATGCTGGATAACTTCCTTGAGCATCTGGCGCACTGGAATCCGGTCTTACTGGCCGTTGATGAAGCGCACTGTATCTCGCAGTGGGGGCATGACTTCCGCCCGGAATACGCCGCGCTCGGTCAGCTCCGCCAGCGTTTTCCTTCCCTGCCGTTTATGGCGTTGACCGCCACCGCAGATGACACCACCCGACTGGATATTGTTCGCCTGCTGGGGCTGAACGATCCGTTAATCCAGATCAGCAGCTTTGACCGTCCGAACATTCGCTACATGCTGATGGAGAAATTTAAGCCGCTCGATCAACTGATGCGCTATGTGCAGGAACAGCGCGGCAAGTCCGGTATCATCTACTGTAACAGCCGGGCGAAGGTAGAGGACACCGCTGCACGTCTGCAAAGTCGCGGCATCAGCGCGGCGGCGTATCATGCCGGTCTTGAAAATAACGTGCGCGCCGATGTGCAGGAGAAGTTCCAGCGCGACGATCTGCAAATCGTCGTGGCGACCGTCGCATTTGGTATGGGCATTAACAAACCTAACGTGCGTTTTGTGGTGCATTTCGATATTCCCCGCAACATTGAATCCTACTATCAGGAAACCGGCCGCGCCGGGCGTGACGGCCTGCCCGCAGAGGCGATGCTGTTCTACGATCCGGCTGATATGGCGTGGCTGCGCCGCTGTCTGGAGGAGAAACCCGCCGGGCAGCTACAGGATATTGAACGGCATAAACTGAACGCGATGGGGGCGTTTGCTGAAGCGCAGACCTGTCGTCGTCTGGTGCTGCTGAACTACTTTGGCGAAGGGCGGCAGGAACCCTGCGGCAACTGTGATATTTGCCTCGACCCGCCAAAACAGTACGACGGCCTGATGGATGCGCGTAAAGCTCTGTCGACGATTTATCGCGTTAATCAGCGTTTTGGTATGGGCTATGTGGTGGAAGTATTGCGCGGCGCGAACAATCAGCGTATCCGCGATTTAGCGCATGACAAATTGCCGGTGTACGGCATTGGTCGCGATCAGAGCCATGAGCACTGGGTCAGCGTGATTCGTCAGCTTATTCATCTGGGTATGGTTACGCAGAATATTGCCCAACATTCGGCGTTGCAGTTAACCAAAGCGGCGCGTCCGGTGCTGCGTGGCGAAGTGCCGTTGCAGCTTGCCGTGCCGCGTATCGTCGCGTTGAAGCCGCGAGTGATGCAGAAATCCTTCGGCGGCAATTACGATCGCAAACTGTTCGCCAAACTGCGCAAATTGCGTAAGGCCATTGCCGATGAAGAGAATATCCCGCCGTATGTCGTCTTTAACGATGCGACGCTGATTGAAATGGCCGAACAGATGCCGGTTTCGCCGAGCGAAATGCTGAGCGTTAACGGCGTCGGCATGCGCAAACTGGAGCGTTTCGGTAAAGAGTTTATGGCGCTGATCCGCGCGCATGTCGATGGTGACGACGAAGAGTAGTCAGCCAGGTAAAAAAGTGCCAGGATGGTGACTCGGTAAACTATTCCCCCGCGAGTCATTTTTATGTTGATGCTATTTCTCACCGTGGCGATGGTGCATATCGTTGCGTTAATGAGTCCTGGACCGGACTTTTTCTTTGTCTCTCAAACCGCCGTGAGCCGCTCGCGCAAGGAAGCAATGATGGGCGTGCTGGGCATTACCTGCGGCGTCATGGTTTGGGCGGGCGTTGCGTTGCTCGGCCTGCATCTGATTATCGAGAAAATGGCCTGGCTGCATACCATCATTATGGTGGGTGGTGGTTTGTACCTGTGCTGGATGGGCTATCAGATGCTGCGTGGCGCGCTGAAAAAACAGGACGTCGCCGCGCCTGCGCCGCAGATTGAACTGGCACAAAGCGGTCGTAGCTTTGTGAAAGGTTTGCTGACGAACCTGGCGAACCCGAAAGCGATCATCTATTTCGGATCGGTCTTTTCATTGTTCGTTGGCGATAACGTTGGCGTAGCCGCGCGCTGGGGCATTTTCGCATTGATTATCGTGGAAACGCTGGCCTGGTTTACCGTGGTCGCCAGCCTGTTCGCGCTACCGAAAATGCGTCGCGGTTATCAGCGTCTGGCGAAGTGGATCGACGGTTTTGCCGGTGCGTTGTTTGCCGGTTTCGGCATTCACCTGATTATTTCGCGTTAATTATCGTAGGCCGGATAAGCGTTAGCGCCATCCGGCAATTTCTCAGGCATGCCTTGCGGACGCCAGCAGCGCACCCACCAGCATAAACAGCGAACCAAATACCTTATTCAACGCCTTCATTTGCTTCGGCCCTTTAATCCAGCCTGCGATACGTGTCGCCAGCGTCGCGTAACCGATCATCACAATGATATCAACGACAATGGTTGTGATGCCGAGCACGACGTACTGCATCAGCTGCGGCTCCTGCGGCTTGATAAACTGCGGAAATAGCGCGGCGAGGAAAACAATGCTCTTTGGGTTGGTCAGGTTTACAAATACCGCGCGCCTGAACAGACGGCTTCGGGACTGTGCGTGCGCCAGCGTGTTGAGATCGATGGCGCCTGCGGCACGCCATTGCTGGATACCCAGCCAGATCAGATAAGCGGCACCCGCCCATTTCAGGACTTCAAATGCGACGACGGAACGTGAAAACAGCGTCCCCAGGCCCACGCCAACCAGTATGATGTGTATGCCAAGCCCGGTCTGCAAACCCGCAATAGACGCCGTTGCGCCGCGATAGCCGTGGCTGATTGCCGTGGTCATGGTATTGATGGCGCCGGAGCCGGGAGAAAGGCTCAAAATAATGGATGTCAGCAGATAAGCGAACCACCATTCGAAGGTCATGAGGAACTCCCTGATTGTCTGTTTTTATGCCACAATACCCTACTGTCGCTGTATTGTGTCAGGCATCATAAAGAAAACGATTTTTACCTGGTAAACGAGGCTGGATACCCGATGTTTCAGCAGCAAAAGGACTGGGAAACGAGAGAAAACGCGTTCGCTGCTTTTTCTATGGGGCCACTGACAGATTTTTGGCGTCAGCGGGAAGAAGCAGAATTCACGGGCGTGGACGACGTTCCCGTACACTTTGTCCGCTTTCACGCAAAGAAAAACGATCGTGTCATCGTCATCTGTCCAGGTCGCATTGAAAGCTACGTAAAGTATGCCGAACTGGCGTATGACCTGTTCCATCTTGGTTTTGATGTCCTCATCATCGACCACCGCGGGCAAGGGCGCTCCGGGCGTTTGCTGTCGGATACGCACCGTGGTCATGTGGTCAATTTTAACGATTATGTCGATGACTTAACCGCATTCTGGCAGCAGGAAGTGCAATCGGGGCCGTGGCGGAAACGCTACATTCTGGCGCACTCTATGGGGGGCGCTATCGCCACGCTGTTCCTGCAACGCAACGCCGTCCAGTGTGATGCCATCGCGCTTTGCGCGCCGATGTTTGGTATCGTGATGCGCTTACCGGAATGGATGGTGCGCCACATTCTTGACTGGGCCGAGGGGCATCAGCGAATCCGTGAAGGGTATGCCATTGGCACCGGGCGCTGGCGAGCGCTGCCCTTTAGTATGAATGTGCTAACGCACAGTCGGCAGCGCTATCGGCGCAATTTACGTTTCTATGCCGATGAACCCCGGCTGCGCGTCGGGGGGCCGACTTACCACTGGGTGCGTGAAGGTATTCTGGCCGGTGAGCAGGCTCTGGCGGGGGCGGGTGATGACGCAACCCCTGTGCTACTCGTTCAGGCTGAAGAAGAGCGTGTGGTGGATAACCGCGCGCATGACCGTTTTTGTGAAATCCGCGCCGCAGCGGGCCATCCCGTGGAGGGAGAGCGACCGCTTGTCATAAAAGGCGCGTACCATGAGATCCTTTTTGAAAAGGACGCAATGCGCTCAGTCGCGCTTAACGCCATTGTCGAATTTTTCGACAGGCATAACTAATTCATCCAGCGGAAACCGCTTTGCCTTGAGGTTTAATTTTCTTATGTATCAGGTTGTTGCGTCTGATTTAGATGGTACGCTGCTCTCTCCCGATCACACGTTGTCCCCTTACGCGAAAGAGACGCTGAAATTATTGACCGCCTGTGGCGTGAATTTTGTGTTCGCGACTGGCCGTCACCACGTCGATGTGGGGCAAATCCGCGATAATCTTGAGATTAAGTCTTACATGATTACCTCCAACGGCGCGCGCGTGCATGACACCGACGGGAACCTGGTGTTCACTCACAACCTTGACCGCGACATCGCCAGCGATCTGTTTGGCGTAGTGAATGCAAGCCCGGATATCGTGACTAACGTCTATCGCGATGATGAGTGGTTTATGAACCGCCACCGCCCGGATGAAATGCGTTTCTTCAAAGAAGCGGTATTTCACTATTCGCTGTTCGAACCGGCGATGCTGGAGCCTGAAGGGGTCAGCAAAGTGTTCTTCACCAGCGATGCGCATGAAAAACTACTGCCGCTGGAGCAGGCGATTAACGCACGTTGGGGCGATCGCGTGAACGTCAGTTTCTCTACGCTGACCTGTCTGGAAGTGATGGCGGGAGGCGTGTCGAAAGGGCATGCGCTGGAAGCCGTCTCGAAAGCGATGGGCTACAAATTGCAGGATTGCATTGCGTTTGGCGATGGTATGAACGACGCGGAAATGCTCTCGATGGCGGGGAAAGGCTGCATTATGGGCAATGCCCATCAGCGCCTGAAAGATCTGCATCCGGGTCTGGAAATCATTGGCATCAATGCCGACGATGCCGTACCGCATTATCTGCGTAAGCTCTTTTTGCGGTAATGCGATTGCTCTTTAGTTGACCAGTTGTCAACTAAACTCTCCGCTACAATGGGTGCCCCTTATTCAAAGAGACATCCATTGTGGCGCTACTCATCATTACCACTATCCTGTGGGCCTTCTCCTTTAGCCTGTTCGGCGAGTATCTCGCGGGTCATGTTGATAGCTATTTTGCAGTGCTGGTGCGTGTTGGGCTGGCAGCGCTGGTGTTTCTCCCGTTTCTGCGTACCCGTGGGCATAGCGTAAAAACCATTGGCCTGTATATGCTGGTGGGAGCGATGCAGCTTGGCATTATGTATATGCTGAGTTTCCGCGCCTATCTCTATCTGACGGTCTCTGAACTGCTGCTGTTTACCGTCCTCACGCCGCTTTATATCACGCTGATTTATGATTTGATGAGCAAGCGTCGCCTGCGCTGGGGTTATGCCTTCAGCGCGTTGCTGGCGGTCATCGGCGCAGGGATTATTCGTTACGACCAGGTTACCGATCATTTCTGGACGGGGTTACTGCTGGTACAGCTTTCCAATATCAGTTTTGCCATCGGGATGGTGGGCTACAAGCGTCTGATGGAAACCCGGCCTATGCCGCAGCATAACGCGTTCGCCTGGTTTTACGTTGGGGCGTTTCTGGTGGCCGTTGTCGCCTGGTCTATGCTGGGGAACGCGCAGAATATGCCGGAAACGACGCTACAGTGGAGCATTCTGATCTTCCTGGGCGTGGCGGCGTCGGGTATCGGCTACTTCATGTGGAACTATGGCGCGACCCAGGTGGATGCCGGTACGTTAGGCATCATGAACAATATGCATGTGCCTGCGGGACTGTTGGTTAATCTGGCGATCTGGCATCAACAGCCCCACTGGCCGAGTTTTATTACAGGCGCGCTTGTGATACTGGCTTCCCTGTGGGTACATCGGAAGTGGGTCGCTCCGCGCTCCGTACAAACGGCAGATGGTCGCATGCGTGGTTCCGCGCCGAGCGAATAAACGCTTCAGTCACCGCCTGACGCTGCTCGCCATCGCGCACCGCAGCGTAGAGGCGGCTCCATAAACCGTCGCCCAGGGTTTTGGTGACGACCAGCCCCTGGCGTTCGAAACTCTCCACTACCCAGTGCGGCAGGGCGGCAATGCCCATTCTGGCGGCGACCATCTGAATCAGCAGCAGGGTGTTATCCACGTTTTTCAGTGACGGGCTGATGCCGGCGGGTTGCAGGAAATGCCGCCAGACATCCAGTCGGCTGCGCTGTACCGGATAGATCAACAGCGTCTCGCTGGCTAAATCTTCTGGCGTAATCTGCGTCTTACTGGCCAGCGGATGATCGGGCGCCAGCACCAGTCGTACTTCAAAATCGAACATCGGCGAATAGTGCAGCCCGCTGCGCGGTAGGATGTCTGATGTCATCACCAGATCCAGCTCCCCCTGTTGCAGCGCGGGCTGGGGATCAAACGTCACGCCGGATTTGAAATCCATCTCAACCTGCGGCCACCTGGCGTGGAAGTTTTCCAGCGCCGGGGTCAGCCACTGAATACAGCTATGGCATTCAATCGCAATGCGTAATCGGGTCTGCTGTGGTTCGTTACAGGCCTGTAGGGCGCGGCTAATCTGCGGCAGTACCTGGTTTGCCAGTTGCAGGAGAATTTCCCCCTGTGGCGTAAAACGCAGCGGCTGACTCTTACGGACGAATAACCGGAAGCCAAGGCGCTGTTCCAGATCGCTGAACTGGTGAGACAAGGCGGATTGGGTCTGGTGCAGCGTAGCCGCCGCAGCCGCCAGCGAACCGCTATTCCGCAACGCCTGGAGCGTTTTCAGGTGTTTAATCTCGATCATGAAAGTCCTTCACTTCGGCATGAGTAAATTGCGCTTGAGGAATATACAGTACCTGCCAATTATAGATGTGTAAACATCTGGACGTCTAAAACTCGTCATATTTCGACTTGCAGATGCGTTGGCTTCCTCGCTTACCCCAGTCACTTACTTCAGTAAGCATCCTGGGGATGCGCATCGTTGCCGCCTTCCTGCAAGCCGAACTATTTAGAGTTTTTTATTCAGATTCAATGAAATAAGAGAGGAATAAACATGACAATCCGCAATCACACCCTCGGTTTTCCTCGCGTTGGCCTGCGTCGTGAGTTAAAAAAAGCGCAAGAGAGCTACTGGGCGGGCAACGCCACCCGTGAAGACCTGCTGGCAACTGGACGTAAACTGCGTGCGCGCCACTGGGATCAACAAAAGCAGGCGGGCATCGACCTGCTGCCGGTGGGCGATTTCGCCTGGTACGACCATGTTCTGACCACCAGCCTGTTGCTGGGCAATGTACCGGCTCGTCATCAGAACAGCGACGGCTCGGTGGATATCGACACTCTGTTCCGCATTGGCCGCGGTCGCGCGCCGACCGGTGAACCGGCTGCGGCGGCGGAAATGACCAAATGGTTTAACACCAACTATCACTACATGGTGCCGGAGTTTGTGAAGGGCCAGCAGTTTAAACTGACCTGGACTCAGCTTCTGGATGAAGTGGACGAAGCGCTGGCGCTGGGTCACAAGGTGAAACCGGTACTGCTGGGGCCGGTAACCTACCTGTGGCTGGGTAAAGTGAAGGGGGAGTCGTTCGACCGTCTGAGCCTGCTGAACGACATTCTGCCGGTCTACAAACAGGTACTGACCGAGCTGGCGAAACGCGGCGTTGAATGGGTACAGATTGATGAACCTGCGCTGGTGCTGGAACTGCCGCAGGAATGGCTGGATGCTTACAAGCCTGCGTATGATGCGCTGCAAGGCCAGGTGAAGCTGCTGCTGACGACCTATTTTGAAGGCGTCACGCCGAATCTGGATACCATCGCCGCGCTGCCGGTACAGGGTCTGCACGTTGATCTGGTACACGGTAAAGATGACGTTGCCGAACTGCACAAGCGTTTGCCGTCTGACTGGCTGCTGTCTGCGGGGCTGGTTAACGGTCGCAACGTCTGGCGCGCCGATCTTACGGAAAAATATGCGCAAATTAAGGACATTGTCGGCAAACGCGACCTGTGGGTGGCCTCGTCCTGCTCTCTGCTGCACAGCCCGATCGACCTGAGCGTCGAAACTCGTCTGGATGCGGAAGTGAAGAGCTGGTTTGCTTTCGCGCTGCAAAAATGCGGTGAACTGGCGCTGCTGTGCGATGCGCTGAACAGCGGCGACACGGCAAAACTTGAAGCGTGGAGCGCGCCGATTCAGGCTCGTCGCCACTCCACCCGCGTGCACAACGCGGCGGTGGAGAAACGTCTGGCGGCGATTACCGCTCAGGACAGCCAGCGTGCCAGCCCTTATGCCGCACGTGCCCAGGCGCAGCGTAACCGTTTTAACCTGCCGTCATGGCCGACCACCACGATCGGCTCATTCCCGCAGACGACGGAAATCCGCGGCCTGCGTCTGGACTTCAAAAAGGGCAACCTTGATGCGAATCACTACCGTACCGGCATCGCTGAACACATCAAACAGGCGATCGTTGAGCAGGAGCGTTTAGGTTTAGACGTACTGGTACACGGTGAAGCTGAGCGTAACGACATGGTGGAGTACTTCGGTGAGCATCTGGATGGTTTTGTTTTCACCCAGAATGGCTGGGTGCAGAGCTATGGCTCCCGCTGCGTGAAACCGCCGGTCGTCATTGGCGATGTCAGCCGCCCGGAACCGATCACCGTGGAGTGGGCGAAATACGCGCAGTCCCTGACTGATAAACCGGTGAAAGGGATGCTGACCGGCCCGGTGACGATCCTCTGCTGGTCATTCCCGCGTGAAGATGTGAGCCGTGAAACCATCGCTAAACAGATTGCGCTGGCGCTGCGTGATGAGGTTGCCGATCTGGAAGCGGCGGGAATCGGCATCATTCAGATTGATGAACCGGCACTGCGTGAAGGGTTGCCGCTACGTCGCAGCGACTGGGATGCTTACCTGCAATGGGGTGTGGAAGCCTTCCGCATCAACGCTGCGGTGGCGAAGGATGATACCCAGATCCATACCCACATGTGTTACTGCGAGTTCAATGACATCATGGATTCTATCGCGGCGCTGGATGCGGACGTGATTACCATTGAAACGTCGCGTTCTGATATGGAGCTGCTGGAATCGTTCGAAGAATTTGAATACCCGAACGAAATCGGGCCGGGCGTCTACGACATTCACTCGCCGAACGTACCGAGCGTCGAGTGGATTGAAGCCCTGCTGAATAAAGCCGCTCAGCGTATTCCGGCGGAACGTCTGTGGGTGAACCCGGACTGCGGCCTGAAAACCCGCGGCTGGCCGGAAACCCGCGCCGCGCTGGCGAACATGGTCAAAGCCGCGCAGAATCTGCGTCAGGCATAATTCGGTGCTCGGGAAGCGCTAGCGCTTACCCGGGTTACAGGAAATCGCAATTGTTGTAGGCCCGGTAAGGCATAGCCGCCACCGGGCAATTAACGTTTATTTCTTCCCGCCGTACTGCGCAAACCACCCCAGCATTCTTTGCCAGCCATCTTTCGCCGATTCTTCGTGATAGCTTGGACGATAATCCGCATTAAAAGCATGCCCTGCATCCGGGTAAACGACGATCTCCGCTTTGGCGTTTGCTGCGCGCAGCGCCTGCCGCATGGTTTCGACGGTATCCACGGGAATGCCAGTGTCCTGCCCGCCATACAGCCCCAGAACCGGCGCGTTCAGATCGGTCGCGATATCCACCGGGTGTCTGGGCGAGTTCAGGGTTTTGTCCCCGACCAGCTTTCCATACCATGCTACCGCGGCTTTTAACTGTGGATTGTGTGCAGCATACAGCCAGGTAATACGCCCGCCCCAGCAAAAGCCGGTTATCATCAGACGATGCACATCGCCGCCGTTGCGGGAGGCCCAACTGGCGACGTGGTCCAGATCCGCCAGTACCTGAGAGTCCGGTACTTTGGCCACCAGACCGCTTAACAGCGTTGGGATATCGGCAAAATCATTCGGATCGCCTTCGCGGAAATAGAGTTCTGGTGCGATAGCCAGATACCCTTCCAGCGCCAGGCGGCGGCAAACGTCGCGAATATGTTCATGAACGCCAAAGATCTCCTGCACCACAATGACAACGGGTAACGCGCCATCGTTCACTTTTGGCCGCGCGTGCCAGGCGGGCATCTCATCACCCTGAGTAGGAATGGATGTTACGCCTGCGATAATGGCGTCATCAGGGGTGTGAACCGTTGTGGTAGCAAGGGGGGAAGCAGCAGGTGCAAAGCCAGATTGTTGTGTCGTTGTCATGGTATTCTCCGTACCCTTAAGGAAATAGCGCAATGTTAAATATAGACAGCATGCAACAAATCACATTGCCTGAAACAGGCTATCTTTTGTGCAATGGTGCGCGGTATTGATATGTCTATGTGATGTAACTCACTATTTTATGGTAATTCAATGCAATTTATTTACTTCATGGTGATGAGTGTCACGAAACTATTTTTAGCTCTTCGGTAAAGTGTCTTTTTGCTTCTTCTGACAAACCCGATTCACAGAGGAGTTTTTATGTCCAAGTCTGATGTTTTTCATCTCGGCCTCACCAAAAATGATTTACAAGGGGCTACGCTGGCTATCGTCCCTGGCGACCCGGAGCGTGTGGAAAAGATCGCCGCGCTGATGGAAAAGCCGGTTAAGCTGGCATCTCATCGCGAATTCACCACCTGGCGTGCTGAGCTGGATGGTAAAGCTATCATCGTCTGCTCTACCGGTATTGGCGGCCCGTCCACCTCTATTGCGGTAGAGGAACTGGCGCAACTGGGTATTCGTACTTTCCTGCGTATCGGCACCACTGGCGCTATTCAGCCGCATATCAACGTGGGCGATGTGCTGGTCACAACCGCGTCTGTACGTCTGGACGGAGCGAGCCTGCACTTTGCGCCGATGGAGTTCCCGGCCGTCGCCGATTTTGAATGTACGACTGCGCTGGTTGAAGCGGCAAAATCCGTGGGCGCGACCACTCACGTTGGCGTTACCGCCTCTTCTGACACCTTCTATCCGGGTCAGGAACGTTACGACACCTTCTCTGGCCGCGTCGTTCGTCGTTTCAAAGGTTCTATGGAAGAGTGGCAATCGATGGGCGTCATGAACTACGAAATGGAATCCGCCACGCTGCTGACCATGTGCGCGAGCCAGGGTCTGCGTGCCGGTATGGTAGCGGGCGTTATCGTTAACCGCACTCAGCAAGAGATCCCGAATGCGGAAACGATGAAACAGACCGAAAGCCATGCGGTGAAAATTGTCGTGGAAGCGGCGCGTCGTCTGCTGTAATTCTTCCCTTCCCCACGAAAGGCCGACGCGTTCGGCCTTTTCTTTTTGCGTAGCGCCTCGCAGGAAAACCCTTTCAAACTGGACGTTTATACAGCACAATTCTATTTTGTGCGGGTAATTCCTTGATGCAGGGGGCGTGGTGGATATCACAATCATTTTGTATGCCGTGTTGGCGCTGGCAGGTGTGGGGGTAGGCTGGCTGATCGCCAGTTATCAACAGGCGCAGCATAAGGCCGAACAGCTGGCGGAGCGTGAAGAGATTGTAGCGTCGCTCAGCGCTGCAAGACAGCAGGTCGCGCTAAGCGAACACTGGCGCGAGGAGTGTGAACTGCTCAATAACGAACTACGCAATCTGCGGGACATCAACACCTCGCTGGAAGCGGATCTGCGTGAAGTCACCACGCGGCTGGAGGCCACTCAGATGCATGCGGAAGATAAAATCCGCCAGATGATCAACAGCGAACAACGCTTAAGCGAGCAGTTTGAGAACCTTGCCAACCGCATCTTCGAGCAGAGCAACCGCCGGGTTGATGAGCAAAACCGCCAGAGTCTGAATAGCCTGTTAACGCCGCTGCGCGAACAACTGGATGGCTTCCGTCGCCAGGTGCAGGACAGCTTTGGTCAGGAGGCGCGTGAACGCCACACCCTGGCGCATGAGATCCGCAATCTACAACAGCTGAATGCGCAGATGACGCAGGAAGCGGTGAACCTGACGCGCGCATTGAAAGGCGATAATAAAACCCAGGGTAACTGGGGAGAAGTGGTGCTGACGCGCGTGCTTGAAGCCTCGGGTCTGCGTGAAGGTTATGAGTATGAAACCCAGGTGAGTATTGAAAATGACGCCCGCTCGCGTATGCAGCCGGATGTCATTGTGCGTCTGCCGCAAGGGAAGGATGTCGTCATCGACGCCAAAATGACGCTGGTTGCCTATGAGCGCTATTTTAACGCTGAAGATGAGTACACGCGCGAAAGCGCGTTGCAGGAGCACATCGCGTCAGTACGTAACCATATTCGCTTGCTGGGGCGCAAGGATTACCAGCAGTTGCCGGGGTTACGCACGCTCGACTATGTGCTGATGTTCATTCCTGTCGAGCCTGCGTTTTTACTGGCGCTGGACAGACAGCCCGAACTGATTACCGAAGCGCTTAAAAATAATATTATGCTGGTCAGCCCGACGACGTTGCTGGTGGCGTTGCGTACGATTGCCAACTTATGGCGCTATGAGCATCAAAGCCGTAACGCGCAGCACATTGCAGACAGAGCCAGCAAACTCTACGACAAGATGCGCTTATTTATCGATGACATGTCGTCCATCGGCCAGAGTCTGGACAAAGCGCAGGACAACTACCGGCAAGCCATGAAAAAACTCTCCTCAGGGCGTGGAAATGTGCTGGCGCAGGCGGAGGCTTTTCGTGAACTGGGGGTGGAAATCAAACGCGAGATAAATCCAGATCTGGTTGAACGTGCGACCTCGCAGGATGAAGAGTATCGTTTACGCGCGGTTCCTGAAGATCAACAGGATACGCCTTGTGCTGATGATGAGCGGGTAAATCAGCAATCGCACTAGTTCCTTCGGGGTAGCGGAGCCCGGTTGAAGGGTAGGGCAAATTGGCCCAATCTGTTACACTTCTCGAACATTTTATTGATGAGCAGGCACTGAGATGGTGGAAGATTCACAAGAAACGACGCACTTTGGCTTTCAGACCGTCGCTAAAGAGCAGAAAGCTGACATGGTGGCCCACGTTTTTCATTCTGTGGCGTCAAAGTACGATGTCATGAATGACTTGATGTCATTTGGCATTCACCGCTTGTGGAAACGCTTCACCATCGACTGTAGCGGCGTGCGTCGTGGTCAGACCGTTCTTGACCTGGCGGGTGGTACAGGCGACCTGACAGCCAAATTCTCGCGTCTGGTTGGCGAAACCGGCAACGTTATCCTGGCGGATATCAATGACTCGATGCTCAAAATGGGCCGCGAGAAGCTGCGTAACATTGGCGTGATTGGCAATGTTAAGTACGTGCAGGCCAACGCCGAAGCGCTACCTTTCCCGGATAACACATTCGATTGCATCACCATTTCGTTTGGTCTGCGTAATGTGACGGAAAAAGAGAAAGCGCTGCGCTCCATGTACCGTGTACTGAAACCGGGCGGGCGTTTGCTGGTACTTGAGTTTTCTAAACCAATTATCGAGCCGCTGAGCAAAGCGTATGACGCATATTCATTCCACATTTTGCCGCGTATTGGCTCAGTCGTGGCGAATGATGCGGACAGTTACCGCTATCTGGCGGAATCTATCCGTATGCATCCGGATCAGGACACCTTAAAAGCGATGATGCAGGACGCCGGGTTTGAAAGCGTCGATTACTACAACCTGACGGCGGGCGTTGTTGCGCTGCATCGTGGCTATAAGTTCTGACAGGAGACCGGGGATGCCTTTTACACCCTTCGTGACCGCAGGAATCGAAAATCTGCTCAATACCTTTCTGTACCGTTCACTGGCGCTGAAATCCGCCAGAGCGCGTTTGCAGGACAAGGTGCTGCGTGTGGAGCTCAAAGGATTTTCGACGCCGCTCGTATTGGTGTTCAGTGAACGCCAGGTCGATGTGCTGGGGGCATGGGAAGGCGAGGCTGATTGCACGGTCATCACGCATGCCAGCGTGTTGCCTGAATTGCGCGATCGCCAGCGGCTTACCGCGCTTATTCGCAGCGGCGAGCTGGAGGTTCAGGGCGATATTCAGGTGGTACAGAATTTTGTGGCGCTGGCCGATCTGGCGGAATTCGATCCCGCAGAGCTTTTAGCGCCTTATACCGGCGATATCGCGGCGGAAGGGATCAGCAAAGTCCTGCGTGGCGGCGCTAAGTTTTTACGTCATAACATTCAGCGTCAGCAGCGTTATATCGCTGAGGCGATGACTGAAGAGTGGCGTATGGCGCCCGGGCCGCTGGAAGTGGCATGGTTTGCAGAAGAAACGGCAGCCGTTGAGCGTGCAGTAGACGCGCTGACTAAACGGCTGGAAAAACTGGAGGCCAAATGACGCCAGGTGAAGTACGGCGCCTTTATTTCATCATTCGCACCTTTTTAAGTTACGGCCTTGATGAGCTGATCCCCAAAATGCGTATCACGCTGCCGCTTCGGTTATGGCGTTACTCATTATTCTGGATGCCGAACCGGCATAAAGACAAACCGCTGGGTGAACGATTAAGGCTGGCTTTGCAGGAGCTGGGGCCGGTGTGGATCAAATTTGGTCAAATGCTTTCCACCCGTCGTGACCTTTTTCCGCCTCAGATTGCCGATCAGCTTGCGCTATTGCAGGATAAAGTCGCCCCTTTTGATGGCGCGCTGGCGAAAGCACAAATTGAAGAAGCAATGGGCGGCCTGCCTGTTGAAGAGTGGTTTGATGACTTTGACATCCAGCCATTAGCCTCTGCGTCGATTGCCCAGGTACATACCGCGCGGCTGAAGTCGAACGGTAAAGAGGTGGTGATTAAGGTTATCCGCCCGGATATTCTGCCGGTTATTAAAGCCGATTTAAAACTGATCTACCGTCTTGCCCGTTGGGTGCCGCGCCTGCTGCCGGATGGACGACGCCTTCGCCCGACCGAAGTCGTTCGCGAGTATGAAAAAACGCTGATCGATGAGCTGAATTTGCTGCGTGAATCGGCAAACGCCATCCAGCTACGGCGTAATTTTGAAAACAGCCCCATGTTGTATGTTCCTGAAGTCTATTCCGACTACTGTAGTCAGGACATGATGGTCATGGAGCGGATTTACGGCATTCCCGTTTCGGATGTGGCGACGCTGGAAAAGAACGGCACCAACATGAAGCTGCTGGCTGAGCGTGGCGTACAGGTCTTCTTTACCCAGGTGTTCCGCGACAGTTTTTTCCATGCGGATATGCACCCTGGCAATATCTTCGTCAGCTATGAGCATCCTGAAAATCCGAAATACATTGGGATTGATTGCGGCATTGTGGGGTCGCTGAACAAAGAGGATAAACGCTATCTGGCGGAGAATTTCATCGCGTTCTTTAACCGTGACTACCGCAAAGTAGCGGAACTGCATGTGGATTCAGGGTGGGTGCCACCGGATACCAATGTTGAAGAGTTTGAGTTCGCTATCCGCACCGTGTGCGAGCCCATTTTCGAAAAACCGCTGGCGGAAATCTCGTTTGGTCACGTTTTATTAAACCTTTTCAATACGGCGCGTCGATTTAACATGGAAGTCCAGCCACAGCTGGTATTGTTACAAAAGACATTGCTGTATGTTGAAGGGGTTGGACGCCAGCTCTATCCACAGTTGGATCTGTGGAAAACGGCGAAGCCGTTTCTTGAATCCTGGATTAAAGATCAGGTTGGCATTCCTGCGCTCACCAGAGCACTTAAGGAAAAAGCGCCGTTCTGGGTCGAAAAAATGCCAGAAATACCTGAACTGGTGTATGACAGTTTGCGCCAGGGCAAATATTTACAGCACAGTGTTGATAAGATTGCGCGCGAGCTTCAGGAGAATCATGTGCGTCAGGGACAATCCCGCTATTTACTGGGCATTGGCGCGACGTTGTTGTTAAGTGGGACATTCCTGCTTGTCAGCCGCCCGGAATGGGGGCTGATGCCTTGCTGGTTAATGGCCGGAGGCCTGGTCGCCTGGCTGATTGGCTGGCGTAAAACTCGCTGATTTTTTCATCGCTCAAGGCAAGTCGTGTATAATGCGACCTTAATAATTCATCATCTATCACAGAGGAACTCGTATGGGTGGTATCAGTATTTGGCAGTTGTTGATCATTGCCGTCATCGTTGTACTGCTATTTGGCACCAAAAAGCTCGGCTCCATCGGTTCCGATCTTGGCGCGTCCATTAAAGGCTTCAAAAAAGCGATGAGCGATGATGATGCGAAGCAGGATAAAACCAGTCAGGACGCTGATTTTACCGCTAAATCTATCGCTGATAAGCAAGGTGAAGCGCAAGGCGAAGCGAAGAAAGAAGACGCCAAAAGTCACGATAAAGAGCAGGTATAATTCGTGTTTGACATCGGTTTTAGCGAACTGCTGTTGGTATTCGTGATCGGCCTCATCGTTCTGGGGCCTCAACGATTGCCGGTAGCGGTAAAAACGGTAGCGGGCTGGGTACGCGCGTTGCGATCCCTTGCGACCACGGTGCAGAATGAACTGACCCAGGAGCTGAAGCTCCAGGAGTTTCAGGACAGTCTGAAGAAGGTCGAAAAAGCGAGCCTCCAGAATCTGACTCCAGAACTGAAAGCCTCGATGGATGAACTTCGTCAGGCCGCGGAGTCGATGAAGCGTTCCTACAGCGCCAACGATCCTGAAAAAGCGAGCGATGAAGCGCATACCATCCATAATCCGGTGGTGAAGGATAACGAAGCGCAGCATGAAGGGGTTACACCTGCCGCCGCTGAAACCCAGGCCAATTCTCCTGAGCAAACACCGGAAACGGCTGATGCCGGGCAGCCTGAACAGACGGAAGCCGCTTCCGTAAACGAGATGGACGCAGAAAAGAAATCCGCCGCGACTGTTGTCGAATCCTCCCCCTCGTCGAGTGATAAATCGTAAACATGGCTGTAGATGATACCCAACCTCTTATTACGCATCTGATTGAACTGCGTAAGCGTCTGTTGAACTGCATTATTGCGGTTATTGTGATTTTTCTGGCGTTGGTCTATTTCGCCAATGACATTTATCACATGGTTGCCGCGCCGCTGATCGAACAGATGCCGCAGGGTGCGACGATGATCGCCACCGACGTGGCCTCGCCGTTTTTCACCCCTATCAAACTGACTTTTATGGTGTCGCTGATCCTGTCTGCGCCCGTGATTTTGTACCAGGTATGGGCGTTTATTGCCCCTGCGCTGTATAAGCATGAACGTCGTCTTGTCGTGCCGCTGCTGGTGTCCAGCTCGCTGTTGTTCTATATCGGCATGGCGTTCGCCTACTTTGTGGTCTTCCCGCTCGCGTTTGGTTTCCTTGCCAATACCGCGCCGCAGGGCGTACAGGTTTCTACCGATATCGCCAGTTACCTCAGCTTTGTGATGGCGTTATTTATGGCATTCGGCGTCTCTTTCGAGGTGCCCGTCGCGATTGTCCTGCTCTGCTGGATGGGGGTAACTACCCCTGAGGACTTGCGTAAGAAGCGTCCTTACGTCGTGGTTGGCGCGTTTGTCGTGGGGATGCTGCTGACGCCGCCAGATGTCTTCTCACAAACATTGCTGGCGATACCGATGTACTGCCTGTTTGAGGTTGGCGTGTTCTTCTCTCGCTTCTATGTTGGTAAACGACGTCCACGAGAAGAAGATGACGAGGCCGAGACTGAGCAGGCCGGGAAAACTGAAGAATAAACGCAACCGCCCGTCAGGGCGGTTGTTATATGGGAGGAAGCATGTTTGATATCGGCGTTAATTTAACCAGTTCGCAATTTGCGAAAGATCGCGATGACGTGGTGACGCGCGCGCTGGCTGCCGGGGTGTCGGGTATGCTTCTGACCGGAACCAATCTGCACGAAAGCCAGCAGGCGCAAAAACTGGCGCAGCGTTATGCCTGCTGCTGGTCGACGGCTGGCGTACATCCGCATGACAGCAGCCAGTGGCAATCAGAAACTGAAGACGCGATCGTGGCTCTGGCGAGCCAGCCGGATGTGGTGGCGATTGGCGAATGTGGTCTGGACTTCAATCGTAATTTTTCCACGCCGCAAGAACAGGAACGTGCATTCCAGGCGCAGTTGCGCATTGCCGCTGAGTTGCAGATGCCCGTTTTTATGCACTGTCGGGATGCGCATGCGCGTTTTCTGGCGCTGCTTGAGCCGTGGCTGGATAAACTCCCGGGCGCGGTATTGCATTGCTTTACCGGTACGCGTAAGGAGATGCAGGAGTGCATAGACAGAGGGCTTTATATCGGTATCACGGGTTGGGTCTGCGATGAACGTCGCGGTCTTGAATTGCGTGAGTTGCTGCCCTTCATCCCTGCGGAAAAACTGTTGATTGAGACCGACGCCCCTTACCTGTTGCCGCGCGATCTCACGCCTAAACCGGCTTCGCGGCGTAACGAACCGGCGCATCTGGCGCACATTCTTGCGCGCGTTGCCCACTGGCGCGGGGAAGACCCGCAATGGCTGGCGGCCACAACGGATGCCAATGTCAAAACGCTGTTTGGGATTGCCTTCTAAAGCGCGCTTAAACTTTACGAAACGCGGTGTTTTTCACGCTCTGCTTCACCTCTTTATTCAGCAGGTTAAGCAGCAGCATGGAGCGCGCTTCGCCATCCGGTTCGGTAAAAATCGCCTTCAGACCTTCAAATGCGCCTTCAGTGATAATCACGCTGTCCCCTGGGTAGGGCGTTTCGGGATCAACAATGCCTTCCGGTTTGTAGACAGAAAGCTGATGAATCACGTTGGACGGAACGGTGGCAGGGTGCGCACCAAACCGCACGAAGTGGCTGACGCCGCGCGTGGCGTTGATCGTGGTGGTATGAATCACTTCCGGGTCGAATTCAACAAACAGATAGTTAGGAAAGAGCGGTTCGCTAACGGCGGTACGTTTGCCGCGCACCATTTTTTCCAGCGTGATCATCGGCGTCAGGCAATTTACCGCCTGTCTTTCGAGGTGTTCCTGGGCACGCTGAAGTTGCCCGCGCTTGCAGTACAGTAAATACCAGGATTGCATAATAACTCTTATCCGCTTGTCCGGGGCGCAAGCATAACAAAAGCCATGCGCTAAGTTAATTATACCCGTTGTATTTCAGGCTGCTTCTTTGTTGGCTACCTCGCCGCAATCTGAAATTTATTGGGTAGATAACCCCCGGGTTCCCCTGTACCGTCAGAGTTCACGCTAATTTAACAAAAATACAGCATCACGATGATGAACGCCGTATAATGAGGCGCTTACAAAGAGGCCACAACTGACGCCATGAAATATCACGACTTACGCGACTTCCTGACGCTGCTGGAACAGCAGGGTGAACTCAAACGCATTACGCTTGCGGTAGATCCTCATCTGGAAATGACTGAAATTGCTGACCGTACGCTGCGTGCGGGCGGGCCAGCTCTGTTGTTTGAAAATCCCAAAGGCTATGCGATGCCGGTGCTGTGCAACCTGTTTGGCACGCCCAGACGCGTCGCAATGGGTATGGGCCAGGAAGATGTCACCGCGTTGCGCGAAGTCGGCAAGCTGCTGGCGTTTCTGAAAGAGCCGGAGCCGCCGAAAGGGTTCCGTGACCTGTTTGATAAGCTGCCGCAGTTTAAGCAAGTGCTGAACATGCCGACCAAACGACTACGCGGCGCGCCGTGCCAGCAGAAAGTGTTCTCTGGCGACGACGTTGATTTACAGCGTATTCCCATCATGACCTGCTGGCCGGAAGATGCCGCGCCGCTTATTACCTGGGGGCTGACCGTGACGCGTGGCCCTCACAAAGAGCGGCAAAATCTGGGGATCTACCGTCAGCAACTGATCGGCAAAAACAAGTTGATCATGCGTTGGTTGTCGCATCGTGGCGGCGCGCTGGATTTCCAGGAGTGGTGCGCGGCGCATCCTGGCGAGCGTTTCCCGATTGCCGTGGCGCTGGGCGCCGATCCGGCCACCATTCTCGGCGCAGTGACTCCCGTACCGGATACACTGTCGGAATACGCGTTTGCAGGGCTGCTGCGTGGCACAAAGACGGAAGTGGTTAAATGTCTCTCCAGCGATCTTGAAGTACCTGCAAGTGCGGAAATCGTCCTGGAAGGTTATATTGAACCGGGCGAAATGGCGGCGGAAGGGCCGTATGGCGACCACACCGGTTATTACAATGAAGTGGATAACTTCCCGGTTTTCACCGTTACGCACATTACGCAGCGTGAAGACGCCATTTATCACTCGACTTATACCGGCCGACCGCCTGATGAACCTGCTGTGCTCGGTGTGGCGTTGAATGAAGTCTTCGTCCCGATTTTGCAAAAGCAGTTCCCGGAAATTGTTGATTTCTATCTTCCGCCGGAAGGGTGTTCTTATCGACTGGCCGTTGTAACGATGAAAAAGCAGTACGCGGGTCATGCGAAACGCGTCATGATGGGCGTTTGGTCATTTTTACGCCAGTTTATGTATACCAAATTTGTTATCGTCTGCGATGACGACGTCAACGCACGCGACTGGAATGATGTGATTTGGGCGATCACCACCCGTATGGACCCGGCGCGGGATACGGTGCTGGTAGAAAACACCCCCATTGATTATCTGGATTTTGCCTCGCCGATCTCCGGGCTAGGTTCAAAAATGGGACTGGATGCCACAAACAAATGGCCGGGCGAAACCCAACGTGAGTGGGGGCGTCCTATCAAGAAAGATCCTGAAGTGACTGCGCGTATTGACGCGATTTGGGATGAGTTGGCCATCTTTAACGACGGTAAAGGCGCCTGAGGCGCGATCGTTTTGCCCTATAGACCCGACAGAGGGAGCGCATGACAACCTTAAGCTGTAAAGTGACCTCGGTAGAAGCTATCACCGATACCGTATATCGCGTTCGTTTAGTGCCAGACGCGGCGTTTTCCTTTCGCGCTGGTCAGTATCTGATGGTCGTAATGGATGAGCGGGATAAGCGTCCGTTCTCTATGGCCTCCACGCCGGATGAGCACGGATTCATTGAGCTGCACATTGGCGCTTCGGAGCTTAATCTGTATGCGATGGCGGTGATGGATCGCATTCTGAAAGACAGAGAAATTGTCGTCGATATTCCGCATGGCGAAGCCTGGCTGCGTGATGATGAAGAGCGCCCGCTGATTCTGATTGCGGGGGGAACGGGTTTCTCCTATGTCCGTTCAATTTTGCTGACGGCGCTTGCGCGTAATCCGAATCGCGACGTGACGATCTACTGGGGCGGACGTGAAGAGAAGCATCTTTACGATCTCGCTGAGCTGGAGGCGCTTTCGGTTCAGCACCCGAATCTGCGCGTTGAGCCGGTGGTTGAGCAACCGGAAGAAGACTGGCGTGGCCGCACGGGTACGGTATTAACTGCGGTATTGCAGGATCACGGTACGCTGGCGGGGCATGATATCTACATTGCCGGTCGTTTTGAGATGGCGAAAATCGCTCGTGACCTGTTCTGCAATGAGCGTAACGCGCGGGAAGATCGCCTGTTTGGCGATGCGTTTGCCTTTATCTAAGCAATAAAAAAACCCGCCCCTGACAGGCGGGAAGAACGGCAACTAAATTGTTATAGAGTGGCATTTGCGTTGTAGGCCGGATAAGACGCCTGAGCGTCGTCATCCGGCATGGTCGCCGGGGGCGCTTCGCTTGCCCGGCCTGCAATAAATAACGCTCTATGATTGAACTCGCTCAAATACTGTCGCGATACCCTGACCTAATCCGATACACATCGTCGCCAGGCCAAACTGGGCGTCTTTGCGCTCCATCAGATTCAACAGCGTGGTGCTGATGCGCGCCCCGGAACAACCCAGCGGGTGGCCCAGTGCGATCGCGCCGCCGTTGAGGTTGATCTTCTCGTCAATCTGCTCCATCAGTCCCAGATCTTTTATACACGGCAGGATCTGCGCGGCAAACGCTTCGTTCATTTCAAACAAATCGATATCGCTGGCGGCAAGCCCTGCTTTTTTCAGCGCCAGTTTTGACGCCGGAACCGGGCCGTAACCCATAATTGAGGGATCGCAACCGACAACCGCCATTGAACGAATGCGGGCACGTGGTTGCAGACCCAGTTCACGCGCACGGCTTTCGCTCATTACCAGCATGGCGGCTGCGCCATCGGAGAGGGCGGAAGAGGTGCCTGCGGTCACGGTGCCGCTGACCGGATCAAACGCGGGGCGCAGAGTCGACAGCGCTTCGACGGTGGTCTCCGGGCGGATGACTTCGTCGTAGTTAAACTGCTTCAGCACGCCGTCGGCGTCATGACCGCCGGTCGGGATGATCTCGTTTTTAAACGCGCCGGACTGCGTGGCTGCCCAGGCGCGGGCGTGTGAACGTGCGGCAAACGCATCCTGCATTTCACGGCTGATGCCGTGCATACGGGAAAGCATTTCTGCCGTCAGCCCCATCATCCCGGCGGCTTTGGCTACGTTGCGGCTCAGGCCGGGATGGAAATCGACGCCATGACTCATTGGCACATGGCCCATATGCTCCACGCCGCCAATCAGGCACGACTGTGCGTCACCGGTCATGATCATCCGTGCGGCATCGTGCAGCGCCTGCATGGAGGAACCACACAGACGGTTAACGGTGACCGCCGGAACGGAGTGGGGGATTTCAGCCAGTAGCGCGGCGTTGCGGGCGATGTTAAAACCCTGCTCCAGCGTTTGTTGCACGCAGCCCCAGTAAATGTCGCCGATAGCGGCTGCTTCCAGCGCGGGATTACGCGCCAGCAGACTGCGCATTAAGTGTGCGGAGAGATCTTCTGCCCGCACGTTACGAAATGCGCCGCCCTTTGAACGGCCCATCGGGGTGCGAATTGCATCGACAATGACAACCTGTTCCATTGTGACTCCTTAAGCCGTTTTCAGGTCGCCAACCGGGCGGGCTGGCTCAACCGGGGGATAGTACGGTTCGTTATGGCGCGCTTTGTTACGCAGACCTTCCGGCACTTCATAGAGTGGGCCGAGGTGCTGATACTGCTGCGCCATATCGAGATATTTTGCGCTGCCGAGCGTATCCAGCCAGCGGAACGCGCCGCCGTGGAACGGAGGGAAGCCCAGACCGTAAACCAGCGCCATATCCGCTTCTGCCGGACTGGCGATGATGCCTTCTTCCAGACAGCGCACCACTTCGTTGACCATCGGAATCATCATGCGGGCGATAATCTCTTCGTCGCTGAAGTCGCGTTTCGGCTGGCTGACCTCTGCCAGCAGGCTGTCCACGGCTGCGTCTTCTTCTTTCTTCGGCTTGCCTTTGCTGTCTTCTTTATAGCGCCAGAAACCCAGACCGTTTTTCTGACCATAGCGGCTGGCGTTAAACAGCGCGTCGATGGCATCACGATAATCTTTCTGCATACGCTGTGGGAAACCGGCCGCCATGACTGCCTGTGCATGATGCGCGGTATCGATCCCGACCACATCCAGCAGATAAGCCGGGCCCATCGGCCAGCCAAACTGTTTCTCCATCACTTTGTCGACTTTGCGGAAATCGGCGCCGTCGCGCAGTAGCTGGCTGAAACCGGCGAAATACGGGAACAGTACGCGGTTAACAAAGAAGCCGGGGCAGTCGTTGACCACAATCGGCGTTTTGCCCATTTTGCTGGCCCAGGCGACGACTTTAGCGATGGTTTCATCCGAGCTTTTCTCGCCGCGAATGATTTCAACCAGCGGCATCCGGTGTACCGGGTTAAAGAAGTGCATGCCGCAGAAGTTTTCCGGGCGCTTCAGCGCGCTTGCCAGTTCACTAATTGGAATGGTGGACGTATTTGACGCCAGCACGGTATCCGGGCGGACGTTGTCTTCGGTCTCCGCCAGTACCGCTTTCTTCACTTTCGGGTTTTCCACTACCGCTTCGACCACTACATCAACGCGATCAAAACCGGCGTAGTTCAGCGTTGGGTGAATCGTTGAAATCACGCTCGCCAGTTTCAGACCGTCGATCCTGCCGCGTTCCAGCTGCTTATTCAGCAGTTTCGCCGCTTCGGTCATGCCCAGCGTCAGGGATTTGTCGTTGATATCTTTCATGATCACCGGCACGCCTTTCCAGGCTGACTGGTAAGCGATGCCGCCGCCCATAATACCTGCGCCCAGTACGGCTGCCTGCTTCGGTGTTTCAACGTCTTTGGTCAGCTTTTTCGCTTTACCTTTCACGAACTGATCGTTGAGGAAGATGCCGACCAGCGCGCGGGCTTCATTGGTATGCGCCAGCGGGACAAAGCTTTTATTTTCCAGATTCAGGGCTTCTTCACGGCCAAAGCGTGCGGCGGCTTCGATCGTTTTCACGGCGGTCATCGGGGCGGGGTAATGCTTCCCGGCCGTCTGCGCCACCATGCCTTTGGCGATGGTAAAGCTCATCGCCGCTTCAATTTTACTGAGCTTCAACGGTTCCAGCTTCGGCTGGCGTTTGGCTTTCCAGTCCAGTGAGCCGTCAATCGCCTGACGTAATACCGCTATTGCGCCATCAAGCAGTTTTTCCGGTTTCACGACACCGTCGACCAGGCCGATTTTCAGCGCCTGCTCAGCGCCGATGTCTTTCCCGGCAGCAATAATTTCCAGCGCGCTGTCAGCGCCCAGCATACGCGGCATACGGACAGAACCGCCAAAGCCCGGCATGATGCCCAGCTTCGTTTCTGGCAGGCCAATGCGCAGATCCGGCGTCACCAGACGATAATCGGTCGCCAGTACGCACTCGCAGCCGCCGCCCAGCGCATAGCCGTTGATGGCGGAAAGCGTTGGCACCGGTAAATCTTCGAGGCGATTAAAGACGCTGTTGGCAAAGTGCAGCCACTGGCTTAACTGTTCTTCAGGAACAAGGAACAGCGAAAGGAATTCGGTGATATCGGCACCGACAATAAAGGCTGCTTTGTTAGAGCGCAGCAGCAGCCCTTTTAAATCTGTTTGCTTTTCCAGCACGTCCAGCGCCTGGCCGAGGCTGGCGACGGTCGCAGTGTCGAGTTTATTGACCGATCCTGGGGCATCGAACACCAGTTCGGCGATGCCATCTTCCAGCCAGTCGAGGTACAGGGTGTCGCCTTTGTAAAGCATGTCAGTCTCCTGAATCCGCAAGGTGATCTGGTCATACCAGATGAAGCGAGTGTGTATTTTGTGTTAAAAAAATGCAAATGAGAGATTAAAAAAATGCCGATGCGATCACGCTCGGCAGAAATCACGCTCTCCCGGAGCGATGTGCTAAGATGCGGAGATTCGAGGTCAAAAAAACAGAAGGGTAGAAAATGGAATCACTGGCCGCACTCTATAAAAATCATATAGTTACCTTACAAGAACGGACGCGTGACGCACTGGCGCGTTTTAAGCTGGATGCGCTACTTATTCACTCCGGCGAGCTTATCAACGTCTTCCTCGACGACCATCCCTATCCGTTTAAAGTTAACCCGCAGTTTAAAGCCTGGGTACCGGTCACACAGGTTCCAAATTGCTGGTTGCTGGTCGATGGCGTGAATAAACCCAAACTGTGGTTCTACCTGCCGGTAGATTACTGGCACAACGTTGAGCCGCTGCCCACGTCGTTCTGGACCGAAGAGGTAGAGGTGATTGCCCTGCCGAAAGCCGACGGTATTGGCAGCCAGCTCCCTGCCGCGCGCGGTAATATCGGTTACATCGGTCCGGTGCCGGAGCGTGCGCTGCAACTGGATATCGCCGCCAGCAACATCAACCCGAAAGGGGTGATCGATTACCTGCATTACTACCGTGCGTACAAAACGGATTACGAACTGGCCTGTATGCGTGAAGCGCAGAAAACGGCGGTGAACGGCCATCGCGCGGCAGAAGAAGCGTTCCGTTCCGGTATGAGCGAGTTCGACATTAACCTGGCTTACCTGACCGCGACCGGCCACCGTGACACCGATGTGCCTTATAGCAATATCGTGGCGCTCAACGAGCACGCTTCGGTTCTTCATTACACCAAACTGGATCATCGCGCGCCGTCTGAAATGCGCAGCTTCCTGCTGGATGCCGGGGCGGAATATAACGGTTACGCCGCAGACCTGACGCGTACCTGGGCGGCAAACAATGACACCGATTACGCTCAGTTAATCAAAGATGTGAATGACGAACAGCTGGCGCTGATTGCGACCATGAAAGCGGGCGTCAGCTACGTGGATTATCACATTCAGTTCCATCAACGCATCGCGAAATTGCTGCGTAAGCATCATATCGTCACCGATATCAGCGAAGAAGCGATGGTCGAGAACAATCTCACCGGGCCGTTTATGCCGCACGGTATTGGTCATCAACTGGGTCTTCAGGTTCATGATGTTGCAGGCTTTATGCAGGACGATACCGGGACGCATCTGGCCGCGCCGTCGAAATACCCTTATCTGCGCTGCACCCGCGTGCTGCAACCGCGCATGGTGTTGACCATTGAGCCGGGGATCTACTTTATCGAATCGCTGTTGGCGCCGTGGCGCGAGGGGCAATTCAGCAAGCACTTCAACTGGCAGAAAATTGAAGCGCTGAAACCGTTCGGCGGCATTCGTATTGAAGACAACGTGGTGATTCACGAAAACGGTGTTGAAAATATGACGCGGGATTTGAAACTGGCGTGATGGACAGCTGGTTAATCCCTGCGGCGCCGGTCACTGTCGAGGAAGAGATCAAAAAAAGCCGCTTCATTACGCTGCTCGCCCACACGGACGGCGTTGAAGCGGCGAAAGCCTTTGTTGATGCTGTCAGAGCGGCGCATCCAGATGCGCGTCATCATTGCGTGGCATGGGTGGCGGGCGCGCCGGATGATTCACAACAGCTGGGATTTTCTGATGATGGCGAACCGGCGGGAACGGCGGGCAAACCGATGCTTGCCCAGCTAATGGGCAGCGGCGTTGGCGAGATCACCGCTGTCGTGGTGCGTTACTATGGCGGTATTCTGCTCGGCACCGGTGGGCTGGTAAAAGCCTACGGCGGCGGCGTGAATCAGGCGTTGCGTCAGTTAACGACGCAGCGCAAGACGCCGTTAACCGAATATACTTTGCAGTGTGAGTACGGCCAACTGGCCGGAATAGAAGCATTATTAGGGCAGTTTGCCGGTCAAATCGTTACCAGCGATTATCAGGCATTCGTTCGGCTCAGGGTGGCGCTTCCTTATGCGAATGTGGATGAATTTTCAGCAAGGCTGGCGGATTTTAGCCGTGGTTCATTGCAATTGTTAGCGATTGAAGAATAATCCCACCTCATTTTGAAGAACAAAGGAAGCGGCAGAGATGCATTTTCGCGCCATTACCCGAATCGTTGGACTGTTGGTCATTTTATTTTCGGGAACAATGATCCTCCCTGGACTGGTTGCGTTGATCTACCGTGATGGGGCGGGGCGGGCATTCACGCAGACATTCTTTGTCGCACTGGTGATCGGCTCTCTGCTGTGGTGGCCCAACCGCCGGGAGAAAGGCGAGCTTAAATCCCGCGAAGGGTTTCTCATTGTGGTGCTGTTCTGGACCGTACTGGGAAGCGTGGGGGCGTTGCCGTTTATCTTCTCTGAAAGCCCGAACCTCACTATTACCGATGCTTTTTTTGAATCATTCTCCGGCTTAACGACAACGGGCGCGACGACGCTGGTGGGGCTGGACTCTTTACCGCACGCGATTCTCTTTTACCGCCAGATGCTGCAATGGTTTGGCGGGATGGGGATCATTGTGCTGGCGGTGGCGATTCTCCCTATCCTCGGCGTCGGGGGGATGCAGCTCTACCGCGCAGAAATGCCGGGGCCGCTGAAAGACAATAAAATGCGCCCGCGTATTGCGGAAACGGCAAAGACGCTATGGCTGATTTATGTGTTACTGACGGTGGCCTGCGCGCTGGCGCTATGGTTCGCCGGAATGCCCGCGTTTGACGCCATTGGGCACAGTTTTTCTACTATCGCGATCGGCGGTTTCTCTACGCACGATGCCAGCGTCGGTTATTTCGATAGCCCGACCATTAACAGCATCATGGCTATCTTCTTGCTGATCTCTGGCTGTAACTACGGTCTGCACTTCTCTTTATTAAGCGGGCGCAGCCTGAAAGTTTACTGGCGTGACCCTGAATTTCGCATGTTCATTGGCGTTCAGTTGACGCTGGTAGTGATCTGTACGCTGGTGCTGTGGTTCCACGATATCTATAACTCGGCGCTGACCACGCTCAACCAGGCGTTCTTTCAGGTCGTATCAATGGCGACAACAGCCGGGTTTACCACTGACAGCATCGCCCGCTGGCCGCTCTTTCTGCCGGTGCTGCTGTTATGCTCTGCGTTTATCGGCGGCTGTGCGGGGTCAACGGGCGGCGGGCTGAAGGTGATCCGCATCCTGTTGCTGTTCAAACAGGGGAACCGTGAACTGAAGCGTCTGGTCCATCCGAATGCGGTTTACAGTATAAAACTGGGGCACCGTGCGCTGCCGGAACGTATCCTCGAAGCGGTATGGGGATTCTTTTCTGCTTATGCCTTAGTCTTTATTGTCAGTATGCTGGCCATTATCGCGACTGGCGTGGATGACTTTTCCGCGTTTGCCTCCGTTGTGGCGACCCTTAACAACCTGGGGCCAGGGTTAGGTGTGGTTGCGGACAACTTTGCCAGCATGAACCCTGTTGCGAAATGGATTCTGATCGCCAATATGTTATTTGGTCGTCTTGAAGTCTTTACTTTGCTGGTACTTTTTACCCCTACCTTCTGGCGTGAATAATGGAGTAACACGTGAAAACATTGATTCTTTTTTCTACCCGGGACGGACAAACGCGCGAGATAGCTTCTTATCTGGCCTCGGAATTAAAGGAGTTGGGGATCTGGGCGGATGTGATTAATCTCCATCGTACTGAAGAGCTGGACTGGCAAAGTTACGATCGCGTGGTGATTGGCGCCTCTATTCGTTATGGTCATTACCATGCCGCTTTCCAGGAGTTTGTGAAGAAGCACGCTACGCGCCTGAACGCGATGCCGAGTGCGTTTTATTCCGTTAACCTGGTCGCGCGTAAACCTGAAAAGCGCACACCGCAGACCAACAGCTACGCGCGCAAGTTTCTGATGAGTTCGCAGTGGCGACCCGATCTTTGCGCCGTTATTGCTGGCGCGCTTCGTTACCCTCGTTACCGCTGGTATGACCGTCTGATGATTAAACTCATTATGAAGATGTCTGGCGGTGAAACGGATACGAGTAAAGAAGTGGTCTATACCGACTGGGAACAAGTGGCGAATTTTGCCCGCGACATCGCCCAATTAACCAACAAATCGTTGGCAAAATAAACGTAAAGAATAAAAAACACGCAGTCGGAAAATAATTTTAAATTTCCCCTTGTCAGGCCGGAATAACTCCCTATAATGCGCCTCCACTGACACGGAACAA
>NZ_JAOWGA010000016.1:0-27719 GCF_030333395.1 Citrobacter sp. CK194 | reverse complement strand
GCATTCGACCAGATCGATAACGCGCCGGAAGAAAAAGCTCGTGGTATCACCATCAACACTTCTCACGTTGAATACGACACCCCGACTCGCCACTACGCGCACGTAGACTGCCCGGGCCACGCCGACTATGTTAAAAACATGATCACCGGTGCTGCGCAGATGGACGGCGCGATCCTGGTTGTTGCTGCGACTGACGGCCCGATGCCGCAGACCCGTGAGCACATCCTGCTGGGTCGTCAGGTAGGCGTTCCGTACATCATCGTGTTCCTGAACAAATGCGACATGGTTGATGACGAAGAGCTGCTGGAACTGGTTGAGATGGAAGTGCGTGAACTGCTGTCTCAGTACGACTTCCCGGGCGACGACACGCCGATCGTTCGTGGTTCTGCTCTGAAAGCGCTGGAAGGCGAAGCTGAGTGGGAAGCGAAAATCATCGAACTGGCTGGCTACCTGGATTCCTACATCCCGGAACCAGAGCGTGCGATTGACAAGCCGTTCCTGCTGCCGATCGAAGACGTATTCTCCATCTCCGGTCGTGGTACCGTTGTTACCGGTCGTGTAGAGCGCGGTATCATCAAAGTGGGCGAAGAAGTTGAAATTGTTGGTATCAAAGAGACTGCGAAGTCTACCTGTACTGGCGTTGAAATGTTCCGCAAACTGCTGGACGAAGGCCGTGCTGGTGAGAACGTAGGTGTTCTGCTGCGTGGTATCAAACGTGAAGAAATCGAACGTGGTCAGGTACTGGCTAAGCCGGGCACCATCAAGCCGCACACCAAGTTCGAATCTGAAGTGTACATTCTGTCTAAAGATGAAGGCGGCCGTCATACTCCGTTCTTCAAAGGCTACCGTCCGCAGTTCTACTTCCGTACAACTGACGTGACTGGCACCATCGAACTGCCGGAAGGCGTAGAGATGGTAATGCCGGGCGACAACATCAAAATGGTTGTTACCCTGATCCACCCGATCGCGATGGACGACGGTCTGCGTTTCGCAATCCGTGAAGGCGGCCGTACCGTTGGCGCGGGCGTTGTTGCTAAAGTAATGAGCTAATTATTTAATAATTAGTTCTGCACTTAAAAAGGGCGCTTCGGCGCCCTTTTTGCTGTCTGTCATATCTACCTGCTATATAAAGAGTGTCATATTTAGTCGCATTTTTTATTCCTCTCCCTGCACACAAACGTATTTGTGCTATTGTAATCATAACTATTCTCATTTACACTTTGCGCAGAAATTGAACGGGAGCGATCATGTACGTTTGTTTGTGTAATGGTGTAAGTGATAAAAAAATTCGTCAGGCTGTTCGTCAGTTTCACCCTCAATCTTTCCAACAATTACGTAAGTTTATTCCTGTTGGAAATCAATGCGGTAAGTGCGTCCGTGCGGCGCGTGAAGTGATGCAGGATGAGTTAATGCAAATGCCGGAGTTTAAAGAAATCGCCTGAGTCACATTCTTTTTTTTGACATCCTTGTAGCCCCATCTACGCTCTAAGAGTGGAAGCGGAGGGACTATAAAATGAAAGGTGATGTTAAAATCATAAATTATCTCAATAAACTATTGGGAAATGAGCTTGTCGCAATCAATCAGTACTTTCTCCATGCCCGTATGTTTAAAAACTGGGGGCTCACTCGTCTGAATGATGTCGAATACCATGAATCCATCGATGAAATGAAACACGCTGATAAATATATCGAGCGTATTTTATTTCTTGAGGGTATCCCAAACTTGCAGGATCTTGGCAAGCTGGGCATTGGTGAAGATGTCGAAGAGATGTTGCAGTCAGATCTCCGTCTGGAACTGGAAGGAGCGAAGGATCTACGTGAAGCCATAGCCTACGCCGACAGCGTTCATGATTACGTTAGCCGGGACATGATGATTGAGATCCTGACAGATGAAGAAGGGCATATCGACTGGCTTGAGACGGAGCTGGATCTGATTGCAAAAATTGGTCTACAGAATTACCTGCAATCGCAAATTAAAGTGGACGATTAACTCCCCGACAGCAGTGTTTTCCAGCCAATGATAAAACCCGCAGCCGCCAGAAATGGCCCGAACGGCAGCGGGTTTTTTAATGCCCCTTTCCCGTTTATTACGTACATCGCCATCACGTTAATGCTGGCAATAAGCGCGGCCAGAAAGACCAGCAGGGGTAATGACTCCCAACGATGCCAGGCGCCAAGCGCGGCAAGAAATTTGATATCGCCGTACCCGAGCCCTTCTTTGCGATACAGCAGTCGATATCCCCAATAGAGAAGGGCGAACCCGCCGTAACCCGCAATGGCGCCCCAAAGCGCATCTGGCAAATGGTCAGGTAAACAGCACAGGTAATAAAGCAGGCCGCTCCAGAGCAGGGGGCAGGTAAACCGATCGGGCAAGAGTCCTGTTCGCGCGTCATATATCCCGGATAGCGCAGATAATAAGAGGTAGATAATCAGGAAGGGGAGGTCGGGTTGCATCATGTCATCCTCATTAAACGTTGCGCTCACCATCCGTGAAACTCATTTTCCACGCAACGGAGGAATGATGACGTTGCGCAGTGTATTCCGAAGAAAATGCGCAAAACAAAAACGGCACAACGCGTGTGCGAAGTTGCTCGCATTACAGACGAAATGATTAATATCTACGCGGCACTTGCGTCAGGCTGAGATTTGCGTATAATGCGCGGGCTTGTCTTAGTTGACGGCAGGTTCGATCTGAACCTTAGGTAGCCGATTTGGTTATCTAACAATGCTCCCAATCGGGGAGCTACGTAAGAACGGTTACACTCTCCCATCAATCGTAATGGGCACGAGGAGTAATCATTTTCGTTTATAAAATAATTGGAGCTCTGGTCTCATGCAGAACCAAAGAATCCGTATCCGCCTGAAAGCGTTTGATCATCGTCTGATCGATCAATCAACCGCGGAAATCGTCGAGACTGCTAAGCGCACTGGTGCGCAAGTCCGTGGTCCGATCCCGCTGCCGACCCGCAAAGAGCGCTTTACCGTTCTGATCTCCCCGCACGTTAACAAAGACGCGCGCGATCAGTACGAAATTCGCACTCACAAGCGTCTGGTTGACATCGTTGAGCCAACCGAGAAAACCGTTGATGCTCTGATGCGTCTGGACCTGGCTGCCGGTGTAGACGTGCAGATCAGCCTGGGTTAATCAGGTCATCGAGCGATTGAGAGGTTGAAACAATGATTGGTTTAGTCGGTAAAAAAGTGGGTATGACCCGCATCTTCACTGAAGATGGCGTCTCTATCCCAGTAACCGTAATCGAAGTTGAAGCAAACCGCGTTACTCAGGTTAAAGATCTGGCTAACGATGGCTACCGCGCTGTTCAGGTTACCACTGGTGCTAAAAAAGCTAACCGTGTAACCAAGCCGGAAGCTGGCCACTTTGCTAAAGCTGGCGTAGAAGCTGGCCGCGGCCTGTGGGAGTTCCGTCTGGCAGAGGGTGAAGAATACACCGTTGGTCAGAGCATTAGCGTTGAACTGTTTGCTGACGTTAAAAAAGTTGACGTAACTGGCACCTCTAAAGGTAAAGGTTTCGCAGGTACCGTTAAGCGCTGGAACTTCCGTACCCAGGACGCTACTCACGGTAACTCCTTGTCTCACCGCGTTCCGGGTTCTATCGGTCAGAACCAGACTCCGGGCAAAGTGTTCAAAGGCAAGAAAATGGCAGGTCAGCTGGGTAACGAACGTGTAACCGTTCAGAGCCTGGACGTAGTACGTGTTGACGCTGAGCGCAACCTGCTGCTGGTTAAAGGTGGTGTTCCGGGTGCAACCGGTTGCGACCTGATCGTTAAACCAGCTGTGAAGGCGTAAGGGGATAGCAATGGAATTAGTATTGAAAGACGCGCAGAGCGCGCTGACTGTTTCCGAAACTACCTTCGGTCGTGATTTCAACGAAGCGCTGGTTCACCAGGTTGTTGTTGCTTATGCAGCTGGTGCTCGTCAGGGCACTCGTGCTCAGAAGACTCGTGCTGAAGTAACTGGTTCCGGTAAAAAACCGTGGCGCCAGAAAGGTACCGGCCGTGCGCGTTCTGGTTCTATCAAGAGCCCGATCTGGCGTTCTGGTGGCGTGACCTTCGCTGCACGTCCGCAGGACCACAGTCAAAAAGTTAACAAGAAGATGTACCGCGGCGCGCTGAAAAGCATTCTGTCCGAACTGGTACGTCAGGATCGTCTGATCGTTGTCGAGAAGTTCTCTGTAGAAGCGCCTAAAACTAAGCTGCTGGCTCAGAAACTGAAAGACATGGCTCTGGAAGATGTGCTGATCATCACCGGTGAGCTGGACGAGAACCTGTTCCTGGCTGCGCGCAACCTGCACAAGGTTGACGTACGCGATGCAACTGGTATCGACCCGGTTAGCCTGATCGCCTTCGACAAAGTCGTAATGACTGCTGATGCTGTTAAGCAAGTTGAGGAGATGCTGGCATGATTCGTGAAGAACGTCTGCTGAAGGTGCTGCGCGCACCGCACGTTTCTGAAAAAGCGTCTACTGCGATGGAAAAAACCAACACCATCGTTCTCAAAGTTGCTAAAGACGCGACCAAAGCAGAAATCAAAGCTGCTGTGCAGAAACTGTTTGAAGTCGAAGTCGAAGTCGTTAACACCCTGGTTGTTAAAGGGAAAGTTAAACGTCACGGACAGCGTATCGGTCGTCGTAGCGACTGGAAAAAAGCTTACGTCACCCTGAAAGAAGGCCAGAATCTGGACTTCGTTGGCGGCGCTGAGTAAGTCGGAGGAGTAATACAATGGCAGTTGTTAAATGTAAACCGACATCTCCGGGTCGTCGCCACGTAGTTAAAGTGGTTAACCCTGAGCTGCACAAGGGCAAACCTTTTGCTCCGTTGCTGGAAAAAAACAGCAAATCCGGTGGTCGTAACAACAATGGCCGTATCACCACTCGTCATATCGGTGGTGGCCACAAGCAGGCATACCGTATTGTTGACTTCAAACGCAACAAAGATGGTATCCCGGCAGTTGTTGAACGTCTTGAGTACGATCCGAACCGTTCCGCGAACATCGCGCTGGTTCTGTACAAAGACGGTGAGCGCCGTTACATCCTGGCCCCTAAAGGCCTGAAAGCTGGCGACCAGATTCAATCTGGCGTTGATGCTGCAATCAAACCAGGCAACACCCTGCCGATGCGCAACATCCCGGTTGGTTCTACTGTTCATAACGTAGAAATGAAACCAGGTAAAGGCGGTCAGCTGGCACGTTCCGCTGGTACTTACGTTCAGATCGTTGCGCGCGATGGTGCTTATGTCACCCTGCGTCTGCGTTCTGGTGAAATGCGTAAAGTCGAAGCAGACTGCCGTGCAACTCTGGGCGAAGTTGGCAATGCTGAGCATATGCTGCGCGTTCTGGGTAAAGCAGGTGCTGCACGCTGGCGTGGTGTTCGTCCGACCGTTCGCGGTACCGCGATGAACCCAGTAGACCACCCACATGGTGGTGGTGAAGGTCGTAACTTTGGTAAGCACCCGGTAACTCCGTGGGGCGTTCAGACCAAAGGTAAGAAGACCCGCAGCAACAAGCGTACTGATAAATTCATCGTACGTCGCCGTAGCAAATAATTTTAGAGGATAAGCCATGCCACGTTCTCTCAAGAAAGGTCCTTTTATTGACCTGCACTTGCTGAAGAAGGTAGAGAAAGCGGTGGAAAGCGGAGACAAGAAGCCCCTGCGCACTTGGTCCCGTCGTTCAACGATCTTTCCTAACATGATCGGTTTGACCATCGCTGTCCATAATGGTCGTCAGCACGTTCCGGTATTTGTAACCGATGAAATGGTCGGTCACAAACTGGGTGAATTCGCACCGACTCGTACTTATCGCGGCCACGCTGCTGATAAAAAAGCGAAGAAGAAATAAGGTAGGAGGAAGAGATGGAAACTATCGCTAAACATCGCCATGCTCGTTCTTCTGCTCAGAAGGTTCGCCTTGTTGCTGACCTGATTCGCGGTAAGAAAGTGTCGCAGGCTCTGGATATTTTGACCTACACCAACAAGAAAGCGGCTGTACTGGTCAAGAAAGTCCTGGAATCTGCCATTGCTAACGCTGAACACAACGATGGCGCTGACATTGACGATCTGAAAGTTACGAAAATTTTCGTAGACGAAGGCCCGAGCATGAAGCGCATTATGCCGCGTGCAAAAGGTCGTGCAGATCGCATCCTGAAGCGCACCAGCCACATTACTGTGGTTGTGTCCGATCGCTGAGACTCTGGAGACTAGCAATGGGTCAGAAAGTACATCCTAATGGTATTCGCCTGGGTATTGTAAAACCATGGAACTCTACCTGGTTTGCGAACACCAAAGAATTCGCTGACAACCTGGACAGCGATTTTAAAGTACGTCAGTACCTGACGAAGGAACTGGCTAAAGCGTCCGTATCTCGTATCGTTATCGAGCGTCCGGCTAAGAGCATCCGTGTGACTATTCACACTGCTCGTCCGGGTATCGTTATCGGTAAGAAAGGCGAAGACGTAGAAAAACTGCGTAAGGTCGTAGCGGATATCGCTGGCGTTCCTGCACAGATCAATATCGCCGAAGTTCGTAAGCCTGAACTGGACGCAAAATTGGTTGCTGACAGCATCACTTCTCAGCTGGAACGTCGCGTTATGTTCCGTCGTGCTATGAAGCGTGCTGTACAGAACGCAATGCGTCTGGGCGCTAAAGGTATTAAAGTTGAAGTTAGCGGCCGTCTGGGCGGCGCGGAAATCGCTCGTACCGAATGGTACCGTGAAGGTCGCGTACCGCTGCACACTCTGCGTGCTGACATCGACTACAACACCTCTGAAGCGCACACCACTTACGGTGTAATCGGCGTTAAAGTGTGGATCTTCAAAGGCGAGATCCTGGGTGGTATGGCTGCTGTTGAACAACCGGAAAAACCGGCTGCTCAACCGAAAAAGCAGCAGCGTAAAGGCCGTAAATAAGGAGCGTCGCTGATGTTACAACCAAAGCGTACAAAATTCCGTAAAATGCACAAAGGCCGTAACCGCGGTCTGGCGCAGGGTACGGATGTTAGCTTCGGCAGCTTCGGTCTGAAAGCTGTTGGCCGTGGTCGTCTGACTGCCCGTCAGATCGAAGCAGCACGTCGTGCTATGACCCGTGCAGTTAAGCGTCAAGGTAAGATCTGGATCCGTGTATTCCCGGACAAACCGATCACTGAAAAGCCGCTGGCAGTGCGTATGGGTAAAGGTAAAGGTAACGTGGAGTATTGGGTTGCCTTGATTCAGCCGGGTAAAGTCCTGTATGAAATGGACGGCGTACCGGAAGAGCTGGCCCGTGAAGCATTCAAGCTGGCAGCAGCGAAACTGCCGATTAAAACCACCTTTGTAACTAAGACGGTGATGTAATGAAAGCAAAAGAGCTGCGTGAGAAGAGTGTTGAAGAGCTGAACACCGAGCTGCTGAACCTGCTGCGTGAGCAGTTCAACCTGCGTATGCAGGCTGCAAGTGGCCAGCTGCAACAGTCTCACCTGTTGAAGCAAGTGCGTCGTGATGTCGCACGCGTTAAGACTTTACTGACTGAGAAGGCGGGTGCGTAATGACCGATAAAATCCGTACTCTGCAAGGTCGCGTTGTTAGCGACAAAATGGAGAAATCCATTGTTGTTGCTATCGAACGTTTTGTGAAACACCCGATCTACGGTAAATTCATCAAGCGTACGACCAAACTGCACGTACATGACGAGAACAACGAATGTGGTACCGGTGACGTGGTTGAAATCCGCGAATGCCGCCCACTGTCCAAGACTAAGTCCTGGACGCTGGTTCGCGTTGTAGAGAAAGCGGTTCTGTAATACAGTACCCATTCTCAACGAATAAACGGCTCAGCGATGGGCCGTTTATTTTTTCTACCCATATCGTTGAAGCGGTGTTATAATGCCGCGCCCCCGATATGGGGCTTTTTTAACGACCTGATTTTCGGGTCTCAGTAGTAGTTGACATTAGCGGAGCACTAAAATGATCCAAGAACAGACTATGCTGAACGTCGCCGACAACTCCGGTGCACGTCGCGTAATGTGTATCAAGGTTCTGGGTGGCTCGCACCGTCGCTACGCAGGCGTAGGCGACATCATCAAGATCACCATCAAAGAAGCAATTCCGCGTGGTAAGGTCAAAAAAGGTGATGTGCTGAAGGCGGTAGTGGTGCGCACCAAGAAGGGTGTTCGTCGCCCGGACGGTTCTGTCATTCGCTTCGATGGTAATGCATGCGTTATTCTGAACAATAACAGCGAGCAGCCTATCGGTACGCGTATTTTTGGGCCGGTAACTCGTGAGCTTCGTACCGAGAAGTTCATGAAAATTATCTCTCTGGCACCAGAAGTACTCTAAGGAGCGAATCATGGCAGCGAAAATCCGTCGTGATGACGAAGTTATCGTGTTAACCGGTAAAGATAAAGGTAAACGCGGTAAAGTTAAGAATGTCCTGTCTTCCGGCAAGGTCATTGTTGAAGGTATCAACCTGGTTAAGAAACACCAGAAGCCGGTTCCGGCTCTGAACCAACCGGGTGGCATCGTTGAAAAAGAAGCCGCTATTCAGGTTTCCAACATTGCAATCTTCAATGCGGCAACCGGTAAGGCTGACCGTGTAGGCTTTAGATTCGAAGACGGTAAAAAAGTCCGTTTCTTCAAATCTAACAGCGAAACTATCAAGTAATTTGGAGTAGTACGATGGCGAAACTGCATGATTACTACAAAGACGAAGTAGTTAATAAACTCATGACTGAGTTTAACTACAATTCTGTCATGCAAGTCCCTCGGGTCGAGAAGATCACCCTGAACATGGGTGTTGGTGAAGCGATCGCTGACAAGAAACTGCTGGATAACGCAGCAGCTGACTTGGCAGCAATCTCCGGTCAAAAACCGTTGATCACCAAAGCACGCAAATCTGTTGCAGGCTTCAAAATCCGTCAGGGCTATCCGATCGGCTGTAAAGTAACTCTGCGTGGCGAACGCATGTGGGAGTTCTTTGAGCGCCTGATCACTATTGCTGTACCGCGTATCCGTGACTTCCGTGGCCTGTCCGCTAAGTCTTTCGACGGTCGTGGTAACTACAGCATGGGTGTCCGTGAGCAGATCATCTTCCCAGAAATCGACTACGATAAAGTCGACCGCGTTCGTGGTTTGGATATTACCATTACCACTACTGCGAAATCTGACGAAGAAGGCCGTGCTCTGCTGGCTGCCTTTGACTTCCCGTTCCGCAAGTAAGGTAGGGTTACTGAATGGCTAAGCAATCAATGAAAGCACGCGAAGTAAAACGCGTAGCTTTAGCTGATAAATACTTCGCGAAACGCGCTGAACTGAAAGCGATCATCTCTGATGTGAACGCTTCCGACGAAGATCGTTGGAACGCTGTTCTTAAGCTGCAGACTCTGCCGCGTGATTCCAGCCCGTCTCGTCAGCGTAACCGCTGCCGTCAAACAGGTCGTCCACATGGTTATGTGGGCAAGTTCGGGTTGAGCCGTATCAAGTTACGTGAAGCCGCTATGCGCGGTGAAGTACCAGGCTTGAAAAAGGCTAGCTGGTAATTGTCACCAATTGAATCACGGGAGTAAAGACAGATGAGCATGCAAGATCCGATCGCGGATATGCTGACCCGTATCCGTAACGGTCAGGCCGCGAACAAAGCTGCGGTCACCATGCCTTCCTCCAAGCTGAAAGTGGCAATTGCCAACGTGCTGAAGGAAGAAGGTTTTATCGAAGATTTTAAAGTTGAAGGCGACACCAAGCCGGAACTGGAACTGACTCTTAAGTATTTCCAGGGTAAAGCTGTTGTAGAAAGCATTCAGCGTGTCAGCCGCCCAGGTCTGCGCATCTACAAACGTAAAGATGAGCTGCCGAAAGTTATGGCGGGTCTGGGTATCGCAGTTGTTTCTACCTCTAAAGGTGTTATGACTGATCGTGCAGCGCGCCAGGCTGGTCTTGGTGGCGAAATTATCTGCTACGTAGCCTAATCGGAGGAAAAAATGTCTCGTGTTGCTAAAGCACCGGTCGTTGTTCCTGCCGGCGTTGATGTAAAAATCAACGGTCAGGTTATTACGATCAAAGGTAAAAACGGCGAGCTGACTCGTACTCTCAACGATGCTGTTGAAGTTAAACATGCAGATAATGCACTGACCTTCGGTCCGCGTGATGGTTACGTAGACGGTTGGGCTCAGGCTGGTACCGCGCGTGCCCTGCTGAACTCAATGGTTATCGGTGTTACCGAAGGCTTCACTAAGAAGCTGCAGCTGGTTGGTGTAGGTTATCGTGCAGCGGTTAAAGGGAATGTAGTAAACCTGTCCTTAGGTTTCTCTCACCCGGTTGACCACCAGCTGCCAGCAGGTATTACTGCAGAATGTCCGACTCAGACTGAAATCGTGCTGAAAGGCGCTGATAAGCAGGTGATCGGTCAGGTTGCAGCAGATCTGCGCGCCTACCGTCGTCCTGAGCCTTACAAAGGCAAGGGTGTTCGTTACGCCGACGAAGTCGTGCGTACCAAAGAGGCTAAGAAGAAGTAAGGTAACACTATGGATAAGAAATCTGCTCGTATCCGTCGTGCGACCCGCGCACGCCGCAAGCTCCAGGAGCTGGGCGCAACTCGCCTGGTGGTACATCGTACCCCGCGTCACATTTACGCACAGGTAATTGCACCGAACGGTTCTGAAGTTCTGGTAGCTGCTTCTACTGTAGAAAAAGCTATCGCTGAACAACTGAAGTACACCGGTAACAAAGACGCGGCTGCAGCTGTGGGTAAAGCTGTCGCTGAACGCGCTCTGGAAAAAGGCATCAAAGATGTGTCCTTTGACCGTTCCGGGTTCCAATATCATGGTCGTGTCCAGGCACTGGCAGATGCTGCCCGTGAAGCTGGCCTTCAGTTCTAAGGTAGAGGTGTAAGATGGCTCACATCGAAAAACAAGCTGGCGAACTGCAGGAAAAGCTGATCGCGGTAAACCGCGTATCTAAAACCGTTAAAGGTGGTCGTATTTTCTCCTTCACAGCTCTGACTGTAGTTGGCGATGGTAACGGTCGCGTTGGTTTTGGTTACGGTAAAGCGCGTGAAGTTCCAGCAGCGATCCAGAAAGCGATGGAAAAAGCCCGTCGCAATATGATTAACGTCGCGCTGAACAACGGCACCCTGCAACACCCGGTTAAAGGTGTTCACACGGGTTCTCGTGTATTCATGCAGCCAGCTTCCGAAGGTACCGGTATCATCGCCGGTGGTGCAATGCGCGCCGTTCTGGAAGTTGCTGGGGTTCATAACGTTCTGGCTAAAGCATATGGTTCCACCAACCCGATCAACGTGGTTCGTGCAACTATTGATGGCCTGGAAAATATGAATTCTCCAGAAATGGTCGCTGCCAAGCGTGGTAAATCCGTTGAAGAAATTCTGGGGAAATAAACCATGGCAAAGACTATTAAAATTACTCAAACCCGCAGTGCAATCGGTCGTCTGCCAAAACACAAGGCAACGCTGCTTGGCCTGGGTCTGCGTCGTATTGGTCACACCGTAGAGCGCGAGGATACTCCTGCTGTTCGTGGTATGGTCAACGCGGTTTCCTTCATGGTTAAAGTTGAGGAGTAAGAGATGCGTTTAAATACTCTGTCTCCGGCCGAAGGCTCCAAAAAGGCGGGTAAACGCCTGGGTCGTGGTATCGGTTCTGGCCTCGGTAAAACCGGTGGTCGTGGTCACAAAGGTCAGAAGTCTCGTTCTGGCGGTGGCGTACGTCGCGGTTTCGAGGGTGGTCAGATGCCTCTGTACCGTCGTCTGCCGAAATTCGGCTTCACTTCTCGCAAAGCAGCGATTACAGCCGAAGTTCGTCTGTCTGACCTGGCTAAAGTAGAAGGCGGCGTAGTAGACCTGAACACGCTGAAAGCGGCTAACATTATCGGTATCCAGATCGAGTTCGCGAAAGTGATCCTGGCTGGTGAAGTCACTACTCCGGTAACTGTTCGTGGCCTGCGTGTTACTAAAGGCGCTCGTGCTGCTATCGAAGCTGCTGGCGGTAAAATCGAGGAATAAGTAGCAGATGGCTAAACAACCGGGATTAGATTTTCAAAGCGCCAAAGGTGGCTTAGGCGAGCTGAAACGCAGACTGCTGTTTGTTATCGGCGCGCTGATTGTGTTCCGTATTGGCTCTTTTATTCCGATCCCTGGTATTGATGCCGCTGTACTTGCCAAACTGCTTGAGCAACAGCGAGGCACCATCATTGAAATGTTTAACATGTTCTCTGGTGGTGCACTCAGCCGTGCTTCTATCTTTGCTCTGGGTATCATGCCGTATATTTCGGCGTCGATTATTATCCAGCTGCTGACGGTGGTTCACCCAACGCTGGCAGAAATTAAGAAAGAAGGGGAGTCTGGTCGTCGTAAGATCAGCCAGTACACCCGCTACGGTACTCTGGTGCTGGCGATATTCCAGTCGATCGGTATTGCTACCGGTCTGCCGAATATGCCTGGTATGCAAGGCCTGGTAATGAATCCGGGCTTTGCATTCTATTTCACCGCTGTTGTAAGTCTGGTTACAGGAACCATGTTCCTGATGTGGTTGGGCGAACAGATTACTGAACGTGGTATCGGCAACGGTATCTCAATCATTATCTTCGCCGGTATTGTCGCGGGACTCCCGCCAGCCATTGCCCATACTATCGAGCAAGCGCGTCAAGGCGACCTGCACTTCCTCGTGTTGCTGTTGGTTGCAGTATTAGTATTTGCAGTGACGTTCTTTGTTGTATTTGTTGAGCGTGGTCAACGCCGCATTGTGGTAAACTACGCAAAACGTCAGCAGGGTCGTCGTGTCTATGCTGCACAGAGCACACATTTACCGCTGAAAGTGAATATGGCGGGGGTAATCCCGGCAATTTTCGCTTCCAGTATTATTCTGTTCCCGGCAACCATCGCGTCATGGTTCGGGGGCGGTACTGGTTGGAACTGGCTGACAACAATTTCGCTGTATTTGCAGCCTGGGCAACCGCTTTATGTGTTACTCTATGCGTCTGCAATCATCTTCTTCTGTTTCTTCTACACGGCGTTGGTTTTCAACCCGCGTGAAACAGCAGATAACCTGAAGAAGTCCGGTGCATTTGTACCAGGAATTCGTCCGGGAGAGCAAACGGCGAAGTATATCGATAAAGTAATGACCCGCCTGACTTTGGTTGGTGCGCTTTACATTACCTTTATCTGCCTGATCCCGGAGTTCATGCGTGATGCAATGAAAGTACCGTTCTACTTTGGTGGGACCTCACTGCTTATCGTTGTCGTCGTGATTATGGACTTTATGGCTCAAGTGCAAACTCTGATGATGTCCAGTCAGTATGAGTCTGCATTGAAGAAGGCGAACCTGAAAGGCTACGGCCGTTAATTGGTCGCCCGAGAAGTTACGGAGAGTAAAAATGAAAGTTCGTGCTTCCGTCAAGAAATTATGCCGTAACTGCAAAATCGTTAAGCGTGATGGCGTCATCCGCGTGATTTGCAGTGCCGAGCCGAAGCATAAACAGCGCCAAGGCTGATTTATTCGCATATTTTTCTTGCAAAGTTGGGTTGAGCTGGCTAGATTAGCCAGCCAATCTTTTGTATGTCTGTACGTTTCCATTTGAGTATCCTGAAAACGGGCTTTTCAGCATGGTGCGTACATATTAAATAGTAGGAGTGCATAGTGGCCCGTATAGCAGGCATTAACATTCCTGATCAGAAACATGCTGTGATCGCGTTAACTTCGATCTACGGCGTCGGTAAGACCCGTTCTAAAGCCATTCTGGCTGCAGCGGGTATCGCTGAAAATGTTAAGATCAGTGAGCTGTCTGAAGAACAAATCGACACGCTGCGTGACGAAGTTGCCAAATTTGTCGTTGAAGGTGATCTGCGCCGTGAAATCAGCATGAGCATCAAGCGCCTGATGGATCTTGGTTGCTATCGCGGTTTGCGTCATCGTCGTGGTCTCCCGGTTCGCGGTCAGCGTACCAAGACCAACGCACGTACCCGTAAGGGTCCGCGCAAACCGATCAAGAAATAATCGGGGTGATTGAATAATGGCAAAGGCACCAATTCGTGCACGTAAACGTGTAAGAAAACAAGTCTCTGACGGCGTGGCTCATATCCATGCTTCTTTCAACAACACCATCGTGACTATCACTGATCGTCAGGGTAACGCGCTGGGTTGGGCAACAGCCGGTGGTTCCGGTTTCCGTGGTTCTCGCAAATCCACTCCGTTTGCAGCTCAGGTTGCAGCAGAGCGTTGCGCTGACGCCGTAAAAGAATACGGTATCAAGAATCTGGAAGTTATGGTTAAAGGTCCGGGTCCAGGTCGCGAATCTACCATTCGTGCACTGAACGCCGCTGGTTTCCGCATCACTAATATTACTGATGTGACTCCGATCCCTCATAACGGTTGTCGTCCGCCGAAAAAACGTCGCGTATAACGCTTCGTTTTCCAGGTTTGTTGGAGAAAGAAAATGGCAAGATATTTGGGTCCTAAGCTCAAGCTGAGCCGTCGTGAGGGCACCGACTTATTCCTTAAGTCTGGCGTTCGCGCGATCGATACCAAGTGTAAAATTGAACAAGCTCCTGGCCAGCACGGTGCGCGTAAACCGCGTCTGTCTGACTATGGTGTGCAGTTGCGTGAAAAGCAAAAAGTTCGCCGTATCTATGGTGTGCTGGAGCGTCAGTTCCGTAACTACTACAAAGAAGCAGCGCGTCTGAAAGGCAACACCGGTGAAAACCTGTTGGCTCTGCTGGAAGGTCGTCTGGACAACGTTGTATACCGTATGGGCTTCGGCGCCACTCGTGCAGAAGCACGCCAGCTGGTTAGCCATAAAGCAATTATGGTAAACGGTCGTGTTGTTAACATCGCTTCTTATCAGGTTAGTCCGAATGACGTTGTTAGCATTCGTGAGAAAGCGAAGAAGCAGTCTCGCGTGAAAGCCGCTCTGGAGCTGGCTGAGCAGCGTGAAAAGCCAACCTGGCTGGAAGTTGATGCTGGCAAGATGGAAGGTACGTTTAAGCGTAAGCCTGAGCGTTCTGATCTGTCTGCGGACATTAACGAACACCTGATCGTCGAGCTTTACTCCAAGTAAAGCTTAGTACCAAAGAGAGGACACAATGCAGGGTTCTGTGACAGAGTTTCTAAAACCGCGCCTGGTAGATATCGAGCAAGTGAGTTCGACGCACGCCAAGGTGACCCTTGAGCCTTTAGAGCGTGGCTTTGGCCATACTCTGGGTAACGCACTGCGCCGTATTCTGCTCTCATCGATGCCGGGTTGCGCGGTGACCGAGGTTGAGATTGATGGTGTACTACATGAGTACAGCACCAAAGAAGGCGTTCAGGAAGACATCCTGGAAATCCTGCTCAACCTGAAAGGGCTGGCGGTGAGAGTTCAGGGTAAAGATGAAGTTATTCTTACCTTGAATAAATCTGGCATTGGCCCTGTGACTGCAGCCGACATTACCCATGACGGGGATGTCGAAATCGTCAAGCCGCAGCACGTGATCTGCCACCTGACCGATGAGAACGCGTCTATTAGCATGCGTATCAAAGTTCAGCGCGGTCGTGGTTATGTGCCGGCTTCTACCCGAATTCATTCGGAAGAAGATGAGCGCCCAATCGGCCGTCTGCTGGTCGACGCATGCTACAGCCCTGTAGAGCGTATTGCCTACAATGTTGAAGCAGCGCGTGTAGAACAGCGTACCGACCTGGACAAGCTGGTCATCGAAATGGAAACCAACGGCACAATCGATCCTGAAGAGGCGATTCGTCGTGCGGCAACCATTCTGGCTGAACAACTGGAAGCTTTCGTTGACTTACGTGATGTACGTCAGCCGGAAGTGAAAGAAGAGAAACCAGAATTCGATCCGATCCTGCTGCGCCCTGTTGACGATCTGGAATTGACTGTCCGCTCTGCTAACTGCCTTAAAGCAGAAGCTATCCACTATATCGGTGATCTGGTACAGCGTACCGAGGTTGAGCTCCTTAAGACGCCTAACCTGGGTAAAAAATCTCTTACTGAGATTAAAGACGTGCTGGCTTCCCGTGGACTGTCTCTGGGCATGCGCCTGGAAAACTGGCCACCGGCAAGCATCGCTGACGAGTAACCGGATCACAGGTTAAGGTTTTACTGAGAAGGATAAGGTCATGCGCCATCGTAAGAGTGGTCGTCAACTGAACCGCAACAGCAGCCATCGCCAGGCTATGTTCCGCAACATGGCAGGTTCACTGGTTCGTCATGAGATCATCAAGACGACCCTGCCTAAAGCGAAAGAGCTGCGTCGCGTAGTTGAGCCGCTGATTACTCTTGCCAAGACTGATAGCGTAGCTAATCGTCGTCTGGCATTCGCCCGTACTCGTGATAACGAGATCGTGGCAAAACTGTTTAACGAACTGGGCCCGCGTTTCGCGAGCCGCGCCGGTGGTTACACTCGCATTCTGAAGTGTGGCTTCCGTGCAGGCGACAACGCGCCGATGGCATACATCGAGCTGGTTGATCGTTCTGAGTCGAAAGCAGAAGCTGCTGCAGAGTAATCTGTAGTAACGTAAAAAAACCCGCTTCGGCGGGTTTTTTTATATCCGCCGTATCCCCACTTATCTACAATATCTGTACTCTTTTTGTTCATCCCCTGGAGTTGTTGTATGTGGTTACTGGACCAGTGGGCAGAGCGCCATATTACCGATGCACAGACTAAAGGTGAGTTTGATAATCTGCCCGGCAGCGGTGAGCCGCTGACCCTGGATGATGACTCACATGTGCCGCCTGAACTACGGACTGGCTACCGTTTACTCAAAAATGCCGGTTGCCTTCCCCCGGAGCTTGAACAGCGTAAAGAAACCATTCAGCTACTGGATCTACTTAAAGGTATTCGTCAGGACGATCCACAGTATCAGGAAGTGAGCCGTCGTTTATCGCTCCTTGAACTAAAACTACGACAGGCGGGGCTGAGTACCGGGTTTTTACGCGGTGAATATGCAGATAAACTGCTGCATAAGATTAATGATGACTAACGGAGCTTGTATGTATCGTATTGGTGAACTGGCAAAGCTGGCAGAAGTGACGCCCGATACCATCCGCTACTATGAAAAGCAGCAGATGATGGAGCATGAAGTGCGTACGGAGGGTGGTTTTCGACTCTACACGGAAAACGATCTTCAGCGCCTTAAGTTTATCCGCTATGCCCGGCAGTTGGGCTTTACGCTTGAGTCGATCCGGGAACTGTTGTCGATCCGTGTCGATCCCGAACACCATACCTGCCAGGAGTCGAAAGGAATCGTGCAGGAAAGGCTGAAAGAGGTCGAATCACGAATTGCGGAATTACAGAGTATGCAGCGTTCATTGCAGAGGCTGAACGATGCCTGCTGTGGAACGGCACACAGCAGCGTCTATTGTTCAATTCTGGAAGCACTGGAACAAGGCGCCAGCGGAGTAAAGCAGGAGTGTTGATTTATTGACCTGATGAGCCTACACTCGCGCCGTTAAACCATACAAACTGGAGTTATTATGAGTCGTTATCAGCATACGAAAGGGCAGATAAAAGACAACGCCATTGAGGCATTACTGCACGATCCGCTTTTCAGACAACGTGTTGAAAAAAATAAGAAAGGGAAAGGAAGTTATCTGCGTAAAGGCAAACATGGCAATCGGGGTAACTGGGAGGCCAGTGGCAAGAAAGTGAATCACTTTTTTACCACTGGCTTTCTGCTTATTAAGGCTTGTTAAGAACGGTTGTTTTGTTCTTTCAGAAGATCGCGGATCTCAGAAAGCAATACTTCTTCCGTTGTCGGCGCTGGCGCTTCCGTCGGTTCTTCTTTCTTACGATTCAGTTTGTTGATCAGTTTGATAGCCATGAAGATAGCAAACGCCACAATAACAAAATCAAAGACGTTCTGAATAAACACACCGTAATGCATCACGACTGCCGGGATATCTCCCTGCGCTTCGCGTAGCGTAAAGGCAAACTGTTTAAAATCGATCCCGCCAATTAACAATCCCAGCGGCGGCATAATGATATCAGCAACCAGAGAAGAAACGATCTTCCCGAATGCCGCCCCAATAATCACACCCACTGCCAAATCAACAACATTCCCGCGCATCGCGAATTCGCGAAACTCTTTAATAAAGCTCATTTTATTCTCCCTATGCAACAGACGTTTATAAGTTTAACAAATGTTAAGGCATTTTCCATTTATGGATTGTTTAAAGGAGCATTTATTAGGCCCTGATAAAACAGGGGAATTAAAGAGGGCGCTGCATTAGCGCCCAAATAATTACAGGAAGAAAGGACTTGGCTGGAATAAGCGTTCGACGTCGGTAATAAACTTTTTATCCGTCAGGAACATAATCACATGATCGCCTTGTTCAATGCGCAAATTGTCATTGGCAATCATTACATCGTTACCGCGAACCACTGCGCCAATTATTGTTCCCGGTGGAAGTTTAATTTCATCAATGGCACGGCCTACGACGCGAGATGTACTTTCATCACCGTGGGCAACGGCTTCAATTGCTTCTGCTACACCACGACGTAGCGATGACACTCCCACAATATCGGCTTTACGCACATGGCTGAGTAACGCGGAAATCGTGGCCTGCTGTGGCGAAATGGCAATATCAATGACGCTCCCCTGGACGAGATCCACATAGGCGCGACGTTGAATGAGCACCATTACTTTCTTCGCACCCATCCGTTTGGCCAGCATTGCCGACATAATGTTGGCTTCATCATCGTTGGTGACTGCAATAAACAGATCAACCTGATCAATATGCTCTTCAGCCAGCAGTTCCTGATCCGACGCATCGCCAAAAAAGACGATCGTATTTTGCAGTTTTTCGGCAAGTTCGGAGGCCCGCTGTTGATCGCGCTCGATCAGTTTGACGCTGTAATCTTTTTCCAGACGACGCGCGAGACCGGCACCGATATTTCCCCCGCCGACTAACATAATACGCTTATAGGGTTTCTCCAGACGTTGCAGCTCGCTCATTACCGCGCGGATATGCTGCGATGCGGCAATAAAAAAGACTTCATCGCCTGCTTCTACAATAGTCGAACCCTGGGGGCGAATGGGGCGGTCATGACGGAATATCGCGGCGACGCGGGTATCAATATGCGGCATATGCTCACGCATCGTGGATAACGCGTTCCCGATCAGCGGCCCGCCATAATAGGCTTTCACTACCGCAAGACTGACTTTACCTTCGGCGAAATTAACGACCTGCAATGCGCCGGGATATTCGATCAGGCGATAAATGTTATCGATGACCAGTTGCTCTGGCGCAATAAGATGGTCGATGGGGACGGCTTCAGAGTGGAAGAGTTTATCCGCATCGCGGACATAATCTGGCGAGCGGATACGGGCGATACGATTTGGCGTATTGAAGAGTGAATAGGCCACCTGGCAGGCGACCATATTCGTTTCATCGGAACTGGTCACGGCGACCAGCATATCCGCATCGTCTGCACCCGCTTCACGCAGCACGCGGGGGTGAGAGCCATGCCCTTGCACGACGCGGAGATCGAACTTGTCCTGTAAACTACGCAGGCGTTCGCCATTGATATCGACCACCGTGATGTCGTTGTTCTCTCCGACTAGGTTTTCAGCCAGCGTGCCGCCGACCTGCCCTGCGCCCAGAATGATAATTTTCATCAGTCGCGACCCGTTATCTCATCACTTTTTGATTAGCTTAGCGTAAAAGAAGCCGTCACCTTCTTCCGCACCTGGCAGATTTTGCACGCCCGGTTGAGCGGGGGTTCCGGTGCCGGTCAGGGTGGCGTCCGGGGTGCGCTGTAAAAAGGCTTGAATCTGTTGGCTATTCTCTTCCGGCAGGACAGAACAGGTCGCGTAGACCAGTATTCCGCCTGACTTTAAATGTGGCCATATGGCATCCAGAATTTCCGACTGTAATTTTGCCAGTTCAGCAATATCACGATCGCGGCGTAGCCATTTGATATCCGGGTGACGACGAATGACGCCGGTGGCTGAACAAGGCGCATCCAGCAGAATACGGTCAAATTTCTGCTCGCCACACCATTGCGCGGGATATCGACCATCACCCTGTTTGACGGTTGCCTTCATCCCCAGACGTTTAAGGTTATCGTAAACGCGTGAAAGACGCTGTTCGTCGACATCGACAGCTAACACCTGCGCTTCAGGCGCGGCTTCGAGTATATGCGTTGTTTTACCCCCCGGTGCGGCGCACAAATCCAGGATTTGCTCGCCGTTTTGCGGGGCGAGGAAGCTAACACAGCCTTGCGCGGAAGCATCCTGAACCGTTACCCAACCCTCTTCAAAACCGGGTAAGGCATGAACCGGAGCCGGAGACTCAAGACGTAGGGCGTCAGGATAGGCCGAATGGGGAAAACCATTCATTCCTGCGTCCTGTAATAACGTGAGCCAGCTGTCGCGTGAATGATGTGTACGGTTCACGCGTAACCACATTGGAGGACGTTGGTTGTTGGCTTCGACAATCGCTTCCCATTGGGTGGGATAGGATTTTTGCAGGCGCTTTAGCAGCCAGGACGGATGCAGAAAACGCGCCTCGCTGGTCGCAAACTCAGCCAGCAACGCCTCCTGCTGACGCTGAAACTGACGCAAAACGCCATTGATCAGCCCTTTAAGCTGTGGGCGCTTAATAGCAACAGCACCTTCAACCGTTTCCGCGAGGGCCGCATGTGGTGGAATTCGTGTGTGCAATAGCTGGTAAAACCCTACCATGATCAGGTAATGCACGGTGCGTTGCTTACCGGTCATCGGGCGAGACATTAATTTATTAATCAGCCACTCCAGCTGCGAAAGGGTGCGCAACACGCCAAAGCACAGCTCCTGAAGCAGCGCTTTGTCTTTATCGGAGACTTTTTGCTGTAGTGGTGGCAGGACATTACTTAAGGATTGCCCTTGCTCAACGACCTGCTCAACGGCCTGTGCCGCCAGACTGCGTAAATTTTGTTTTTTCATAACCGCAAAAATAAAAATGCCCGGTAACACCGGGCGTAGTAAGACGTGACCGTCAGGCCAGACGGTTGCCAGGAATAAACCATTCCCGACGTGAATTTAAAAGATCCTGCGCGCTCATTGCCTTCTTACCTGCGGGTTGAAGGGAGAGCAGGTTCAGGATGCCGTTGCCGGTTGCAACCTGAATACCTTGTTTAGTCGCGTCAAGAATGGTGCCCGGTTCCGCTTGCGTTACGCGCTCTATCACTGACGCCTGCCACACTTTTACCGGCTGACCGTCAATTTCCATCCAGCTCATTGGCCAGGGATTAAAGGCGCGGATGCAGCGTTCAAGCTGTGCAGCAGAGAGAGACCAGTCCATACGCGCCTCTTCTTTGCTAAGTTTCTCAGCGTGAGTGGCCAGGGCGTTGTCCTGTACTTCTGGCTTCGCGGTACCGTTTTCTAACTGTTTCAGCGTTTCAATCAGCCCCTGTGGACCAAGATCCGCCAGCTTGTCATACAGCGTGCCGCTGGTGTCTTCCGCGGTGATTGGACAGGCAAGTTTATAGAGCATATCGCCAGTATCCAGACCCACATCCATTTGCATGATGGTTACGCCCGTTTCGGCATCACCAGCCCAAAGTGAACGTTGGATCGGCGCTGCGCCACGCCAGCGCGGGAGCAGGGAACCGTGAACGTTGATGCAGCCGAGTCGCGGCATATCAAGCACCGCTTTTGGCAGAATCAGGCCATACGCCACCACGACCATTACGTCAGCGTGTAAGTCCGCGACTAAATGCTGGTTTTCTTGTGGGCGCAAGGAGGCGGGCTGAAAAACCGCTATTCCTTTCTCTTCCGCCAGCACTTTCACCGGGCTGGGCATCAGCTTTTTACCGCGTCCAGCCGGGCGGTCGGGTTGGGTAAACACGCCAATGACGTTGTGTCCAGAAGACAACAGCGCGTCAAGATGACGCGCTGCAAAGTCAGGTGTACCCGCAAAAATAATACGTAGTGAGTCTGACACGTTGATTCTTGTCCTTAAGCTCGGGCGTTCAGGCGGTCGAGTTTCTCAACTTTCTGACGAATACGTTGTTGCTTCAGCGGCGACAGATAATCGATAAACAGTTTACCAACCAGGTGATCCATCTCGTGCTGAATACAGATAGCCAACAGGCCGTCTGCTTCCAGCTCAAAAGATTGACCGTCGCGGTCGAGTGCGCGAATTTTCACTTTCTCCGCACGCGGCACTAAAGCTCGCTGTTCTGGAATAGACAGACAGCCTTCTTCAATCCCCGTCTCACCGCTTTTTTCCAGCAGCTCCGGGTTGATTAACACCAGACGCTCGTCGCGGTTTTCCGAAACATCAATCACGATGATACGTTGATGAATATCGACCTGCGTTGCCGCCAGGCCAATACCTTCTTCTGCATACATCGTTTCGAACATATCATCGACGATACGCTGAATTTCTGCATTCACTTCTTCTACCGGTTTTGCGACTTTGCGAAGACGCTCGTCCGGAATATGTAACACTTGCAAAACTGCCATAATTATCCAGAGTTGTGTTCAGGAGTTGGAAAGATTATTACCTCTATTCTAGACAAAACCCCCTCCGATTGACAGCATCAGTGACCAATCGCAAAGATTGCCAGGACAGCTTGTGGCAGGGGGATAAAGGATGACCCGTACCGAAATTTGGTTACGTTTGATGCATGTGAGTGAATTGTATGGCGATGCAATGTTGAGCATTGCGAATTTGCTCATACAACAGCGTCAGATTGATAAGACTTTGCTTCAAAACGCAGGGTTAACGTCCCGACAAGCGGAACGCTTTTTAACCGTCCCGCAAAAAGCGCTGGATGACGCGCAGCACTGGCTTGAGCAACCTCATCACCATTTGATTCTGGCCGGCAGCGCGCGTTATCCGGCACAGTTGAATGCGATTGCAGATTATCCCGGCGCTTTTTTTGTTGCGGGTGATCCAGAATGTCTCCAGAACTTCCAGCTTGGCGTCGTAGGAAGCCGGACACCTTCCTGGTATGGCGAGCGATGGGGGCGTTTGTTCTGTGAAAGTCTTGCCGTAAAAGGGGTGACGATTACCAGCGGGCTGGCGAGAGGAGTTGATGGCGTTGCGCATAAAGCCGCCTTAAACGCGAACGGGAAAAGCGTGGCTGTGCTGGGCAACGGTCTGGGAAGTATCCATCCCCGACGACATACCCGGCTGGCTGAGGGGCTGATAGACGTCGGTGGCGCGCTGGTGTCGGAGTTTCCATTAGCGACGCTCCCTTTACCGCACCATTTTCCCCGACGAAACCGCATCATTAGCGGTCTGAGCAAAGGCGTGCTGGTGGTTGAAGCGGCACTACGAAGCGGTTCTTTGGTTACCGCGCGCTGTGCGCTGGAGCAAGGGAGGGATGTCTTTGCCTTGCCAGGGCCGATAGGCAGCCCTGGCAGTGAAGGGCCGCATTGGTTGATCAAACAGGGCGCCACTCTTGTGACGGCGCCAGAGGATATTCTGGAAAATTTGCAATACGGCTTACATTGGCTGCCAGATGAGGCCGAAAATTCACTTTATTCACCAGATCAGGAAGTCGCAGCATTGCCATTTCCTATGCTCCTGGCTAACGTAGGAGATGAGGTAACACCTGTTGACGTCGTCGCTGAACGTGCCGGCCAACCTGTGCCAGAGGTAGTGGCTCAGCTACTCGAACTGGAGTTAGCAGGATGGATCGCAGCTGTACCCGGCGGCTATGTCCGATTAAGGAGGGCAAGCCATGTTCGACGTACTAATGTATTTGTTTGAGACTTACATCCATAACGAAGCTGAATTGCGTGTGGATCAGGACAAACTGGAACGGGATCTTACCGACGCTGGCTTTGACCGTGAAGACATCTACAACGCGCTACTGTGGCTGGAAAAGCTTGCTGATTATCAGGAAGGCCTCGCCGAACCTATGCAACTGGCTTCCGATCCGCTCTCCGTACGTATTTACACGGCAGAGGAGTGCAATCGACTGGATGCCAGCTGTCGGGGGTTTCTGTTATTCCTCGAGCAGATTCAGGTGCTAAACCTCGAAACGCGAGAAATGGTGATTGAACGCGTGCTCGCGCTGGATACCGCAGAATTCGATCTGGAAGACCTGAAGTGGGTGATCCTGATGGTTTTATTTAACATTCCGGGTTGTGAAAATGCGTATCAGCAAATGGAAGAATTACTCTTTGAAGTGAATGAAGGTATGCTGCATTAATCGACCTTCATTCAGCATGAGTTGTTATGGCTAAATCAGCACTGTTTACGGTGCATAAAAATGAGCCCTGCCCACAGTGCGGGGCTGAACTTGTTATTCGCTCCGGGAAACATGGTCCTTTTCTCGGCTGCTCACACTATCCAGAATGTGATTATGTCCGTCCGCTGAAATCGTCAGCAGACGGACATATCGTCAAAGTTCTGGAGGGGAAGTTTTGCCCGGCATGTGGTGCGGAGCTGGTATTGCGGCAGGGGCGGTTCGGCATGTTTATCGGTTGCAGTGACTACCCCGCGTGTGGTCATACCGAACTGATCGACAAACCAGACGAAACTGCCATTACCTGCCCTCAGTGCCAAAAAGGTCATCTGGTTCAACGGCGTTCCCGTTATGGTAAAACTTTTCATTCCTGCGATCGCTATCCTGAATGTCAGTTTGTCATTAACTTCAAACCGATAGCCGGAGAGTGTCCTGAATGTCACTATCCGCTACTCATCGAAAAGAAAACCGCGCAGGGTGTGAAGCACTTTTGCGCCAGTAAACAATGTGGAAAGCCGGTTCCGGCGGAACAACAAAGTGAATAATAACCTGCCCACAGACGCTATCGCGGCAGCGGTAGCGGTACTGCATAAAGAATGTGTCATCGCGTATCCCACAGAAGCTGTTTTCGGTGTCGGGTGCGATCCTGATAGTGAAACGGCGGTCAACCGCTTACTGGAATTGAAACAGCGTCCGGTTGAAAAAGGCCTCATTTTAATTGCGGCAAATTTTGAGCAGCTTAAGCCATATATTGATGACAGCATGCTGACAGATACGCAACGAGAAGCGATCTTTGCATGCTGGCCTGGCCCGGTGACGTTTGTTTTTCCTGCACCGGCGACAACGCCGCGCTGGTTGACGGGACGTTTTGATTCGCTGGCGGTTCGCGTTACGGATCACCCGCTGGTGGTCTCATTGTGCCAGGCTTATGGCAAACCGTTAGTTTCCACCAGTGCGAATTTGACAGGGTTGCCTCCCTGCCGCACGGTCGAAGAAGTACGGGCGCAGTTTGGCGCGGATTTCCCCGTTGTTGAGGGGGAAACGGGAGGACGTCTGAATCCTTCTGAAATTCGTGATGCCCTGACGGGCGAGCTGTTTCGACAGGGGTAATACGATGGAAACCTATGCCGTTTTTGGTAACCCGATTGCGCACAGCAAGTCGCCATTTATTCATCAGCAGTTTGCGCAGCAACTGAAGATAGATCATCCCTATGGGTGTGTTCTGGCGCCGGTTGATGATTTCGTGAATACCCTTAATGCCTTTTTTGCGCAAGGAGGGAAAGGGGCGAACGTTACCGTTCCTTTTAAAGAGGAAGCGTTTGCACGCGCAGATGAACTGACGGAGCGTGCGGCGCTTGCCGGGGCGGTGAATACCCTGAAACGCCTTGATGATGGTCGCTTGCTGGGGGATAACACCGACGGCATCGGCCTGTTGAGCGATCTTGAACGTTTGTCTTTCATTCGTCCGGGGCTACGCATCCTGCTGATTGGGGCAGGGGGGGCTTCCAGGGGCGTACTGTTACCGCTGCTATCAATGGATTGTGCTGTTACTATTGCGAACCGAACCGCTTCCCGTGCTGAAGAACTGGCGCAAATATTCGCTCATACCGGCAGTGTTCAGGCCCTTCGTCTTGATGCGCTGGAAGGCCATGAATTCGATCTGATCATCAATGCGACATCCAGTGGAATTAGTGGTGATATTCCCGCGATCCCGTCATCGCTCATTCATCCTGCTGTCTGTTGCTACGATATGTTTTATCAAAAGGGAAATACGCCGTTCCTTGCCTGGTGTGCGGAGCAAGGGGCAAAACGGTATGCCGATGGTTTGGGGATGCTGGTGGGGCAAGCCGCGCATGCTGTGTTTCTCTGGCATGGTGTGTTGCCTGACGTGGAACCTGTTATTGCAACGCTGAAGCAGGAACTGTCGGCATGAACCAGGCTATTCAGTTTCCTGACAGAGAAGAGTGGGACGCGGACCTTGAGGCCGTTAGCTTTCCCGCACTGGTGAATGGGATGCAGTTAATGTGTGCTATCAAGGGAACCACGCTGGCGCATCGCTTTGGCGGCGATACGCCAGAACGGTGGCTGGCAGACTTTTGTGAACATCGCTGGGATCTGGAAGAAGAAGCGGAAGCGTTGATCCAGTCCCAGCAAGAAGACGATCAGGGTTGGGTCTGGCTGTCCTGACTCAGGTATTCATCTTTCCATTTCACATAGTTATTTGCGGAGTACTGTAGCCCGGCTTTCTCTTCATCACTTAGCGGACGGATCTGCTTCACCGGGCTCCCCAGATACAGATAGCCGCTTTCCAGGCGCTTGTTTTGCGGCACCAGGCTGCCAGCGCCGATCATGACGTCATCTTCTATTACCGCGCCATCCAGCAGAATGGACCCCATGCCAACCAGAACCCGGTTGCCGATAGTGCAGCCGTGGAGCATGACTTTATGCCCGACAGTGACATCTTCACCCACAATAAGCGGATTACCTTGCGGGTTAGTGGTGGATTTGTGCGTCACATGCAGCACGCTGCCGTCCTGGATATTTGAGCGGGCGCCAATCTCTACATAGTTCACATCGCCACGAATGACGACCAGCGGCCAGATCCCGACGTCATCAGCCAGACGAACATCACCAATGACGACGCTACTGGAATCGATCATCACGCGTTGCCCGATCTGTGGGAAAAGATCCTTATAAGGACGTAATACGTCAGACATGTTTACCTCAACGAAAGAGAACAGTAATGAAGACTTTGGTTGGATTATTGGCGCTACGCAAGTGTTTCAGGTATCAAAAATCAGCCAAATTGCGCAGGAATGTAGCGAAAGGGGTAAAAAACAGGCATTCAGCAAAAAAGATCCAAAAAACGCTTGTGCAAAAAAATGGGATCCCTATAATGCGCCTCCGTTGAGACGACAAAGTGAAACGCTTCACAAGATGGTCGGAACAACGAAGAGAAAAATCCTGAAAAATGGGGTTGACTCTGAAAGAGGAAAGCGTATTATGCACACCCCGCGCTGCTGAGAAAAAGCGAAGCGGCACTGCTCTTTAACAATTTATCAGACAATCTGTGTGGGCACTCAAAGTGACATGGATTCTTAATGTCTTCGGACAATAAATGAATACCAAGTCTCTGAGTGAACACGTAATTCATTACGAAGTTTAATTCACGAGCATCAAACTTAAATTGAAGAGTTTGATCATGGCTCAGATTGAACGCTGGCGGCAGGCCTAACACATGCAAGTCGAACGGTAACAGGAAGCAGCTTGCTGCTTCGCTGACGAGTGGCGGACGGGTGAGTAATGTCTGGGAAACTGCCTGATGGAGGGGGATAACTACTGGAAACGGTAGCTAATACCGCATAACGTCGCAAGACCAAAGAGGGGGACCTTCGGGCCTCTTGCCATCAGATGTGCCCAGATGGGATTAGCTTGTTGGTGGGGTAACGGCTCACCAAGGCGACGATCCCTAGCTGGTCTGAGAGGATGACCAGCCACACTGGAACTGAGACACGGTCCAGACTCCTACGGGAGGCAGCAGTGGGGA
>NZ_JAOWGA010000015.1:0-471756 GCF_030333395.1 Citrobacter sp. CK194 | reverse complement strand
TTGTTCCGTGTCAGTGGAGGCGCATTATAGGGAGTTATTCCGGCCTGACAAGGGGAAATTTAAAATTATTTTCCGACTGCTTTCTTTTTAAGCAAAACCACTATTAACATGCCATAAAATAAGCAATTTGCCGTTTTTACAACCTTAATCACACTTCCTGATGGCATACTAATGAATAAGAAAAGAGAAAGGACAAACATTTATGCCTTTAAGCGCACAACAGTTAGCTGCACAGAAAAATCTTTCCTACGTTCTGGCTGAGAAGCTGGCGCAGCGAATCTTAAAGGGTGAATACGCGCCCGGCACCATTCTTCCCGGAGAAATCGAACTGGGCGAGCAATTTGGCGTGAGTCGCACGGCGGTACGTGAGGCAGTGAAGACGCTAACAGCAAAAGGCATGGTGTTGCCCCGTCCTCGTATTGGTACGCGGGTTATGCCGCAGGCAAACTGGAACTTCCTCGATCAGGAACTGCTCACCTGGTGGATGACAGAAGAAAACTTCCATCAGGTTATTAATCATTTTCTGGTGATGCGTATCAGTCTCGAACCGCAGGCATGTTCATTGGCGGCAACGATCGGATCAGCGGAACAGAAAGCGCATCTGAATACCTTAATGGAAGAGATGGTGGCGTTGAAGAAGAACTTCAGACGCGAACGCTGGATTGAAGTCGATATGGCGTGGCATGAGCATATTTATGAAATGAGCGCGAATCCGTTCTTAATCTCTTTTGCCTCGCTGTTCCATTCGGTCTATCACACCTACTTCACCTCTATTACCTATAACGATGTGGTGAAGCTGGATTTACACCAGGCTATTGTAGATGCCATAGCCGACAGTGATGGCGATCGCGCCTTTAAAGCGTGCCAGGCATTGTTGATAGCGCCGAACGAACAACCGGACAAGTAACGGGATACCGAATGTCAGAGAAAAAAGCGCGCAGTATGGCCGGGTTGCCGTGGATAGCGGCTATGGCTTTTTTTATGCAGGCGCTGGATGCCACCATTCTTAATACCGCTCTACCCGCTATCGCGCACAGCCTCAACCGTTCTCCTCTTGCCATGCAGTCCGCTATTATCAGTTATACCCTGACGGTCGCGATGCTGATTCCGGTAAGCGGATGGCTGGCCGATCGCTTTGGCACCCGTCGCGTCTTTATTATTGCCGTCAGTCTGTTTACGCTCGGCTCGCTGGCATGCGCGCTTTCTGGCTCATTAGCTGAATTGGTTGTTTTCCGCGTGGTGCAGGGGATCGGCGGCGCAATGATGATGCCGGTCGCCCGTCTGGCATTATTACGCGCTTACCCCCGAAGTGAACTGCTTCCGGTTCTGAATTTCGTGACGATGCCAGGCCTGGTCGGCCCTATCCTCGGCCCGGTATTGGGGGGCATACTGGTGACATGGGCAAGCTGGCACTGGATCTTCCTGATTAATATTCCCATTGGCATTGTCGGTATCCTGTATGCCCGTAAGTACATGCCAAACTTCACCACGCCGCGACGCCGTTTCGACATGACCGGCTTCTTCCTCTTTGGTTTGAGTCTGGTGCTGTTCTCCAGCGGAATGGAGCTTTTCGGCGAGAAGATCGTCGCAACCTGGATAGCATTAACCATTATTCTGAGCAGTATCGTGCTGCTGCTGGCCTATATTCACCATGCGCGTCGACACCCAACGCCGTTGATTTCACTTTCGCTGTTCAGAACGCGCACGTTCTCCGTTGGGATAGCAGGAAACCTCGCCACGCGTCTGGGAACGGGATGCGTTCCCTTCCTGATGCCGCTGATGATACAGGTAGGATTTGGATACCCGGCGCTGATAGCCGGCTGCATGATGGCCCCGACGGCGCTGGGTTCTATTCTGGCGAAATCAGCGGTCACTCAGGTGCTGCGCAAACTGGGGTACAAGACGACGCTGGTCGGCATTACGGTATTTATTGGCCTGATGATTGCGCAGTTCTCTTTGCAATCCCCCGCCATGCCGGTATGGATGTTGATTCTGCCGCTGTTTGTTCTGGGTATGGCGATGTCCACGCAGTTTACCGCCATGAACACCATCACCCTTGCGGACCTGACCGATGATAACGCCAGCAGCGGCAACAGTCTGCTGGCCGTCACGCAGCAGCTTTCCATCAGTTTAGGGGTAGCGATCAGCGCTGCCGTATTGCGTCTCTATGAAGGGATTGAGGGAACCAATACGGTTGAACAGTTCCACTATACCTTTATTACGATGGGCGCTATTACGGTGGTATCCGCGCTGATGTTCATGTTGCTGAAAGCCAAAGATGGCCGCAATCTGATCAAAGAACGGCACAAACCTAAACCGACCCCCGCGCCATCAGAACAGGAGTAAGTTGCAGACGCTGCTGTTGTAGCGTGGGTTGTGCCATACGGTGAATCAACACGTCGATGGCCAACTCACCCAGTTCATCTTTCGGTTGATGAATCGTCGTCAGCGGCGGCGTCATGTAGCGCGCCAGTTCAATATCATCATAGCCAATCACCGCCATATCCTGCGGGATGCGCAACCCTACCTGATAAAGCGCCTGATACGCACCGACGGCCATTGCATCATTGCCGGCAAATACCGCCTGTGGGCGTTGTTTATGGGACAGCAGCATTTGCATGGTTTCAAATCCGCCGCCAAACTCGAAATCTCCTGTGATCTCATACCCTTCAGGAATTTCCAGCCCCGCGCGTTTCATGGCTTCCCGATACCCTTCCAGCCGCAAACGCGCGGGCGTTTTGTCTAGTGGGCCGGTAATGCAGGCTATTCGGGTAAAACCTTTATCAATCAGGTATTGCGTCGCTAAATCGCCGCCCAGAAGGGAGTTGTCCTGGATCAGATCGCAATCCCCTTCGTCATCAAAGGGTGACCAGTCCATCATCACAGTAGGAATAGAGGGATAACGCTGCATGATCTCCCGGGAGGGTTGATGCGTCTCCGTACAGAGCAGCAATAAGCCATCGACCCGCTTTTGCATCAGCGTTTCCAGATTGCGGTTCATTCGCTGCTCATCGCCTTCGGTATTACACAATACCAGGCTGTAGCCCCGCTCAAAGCAGCTACGTTCAACGCCGCGCACCAGTTCTGAATAAAAAGGATTGGTACTGGCGGTGATCAGCATGCCGATTGTGCGGGTCTGATTTAATTTCAGGCTACGCGCCAACGCTGAAGGCGCGTAGTTTAACTCTTTAATCGCCGCTTCCACTTTCCCGGTGATAGCTTCACTGACAAAGCGATCTTTATTAATAACGTGCGAAACAGTTGAAGTGGAAACGCCCGCCAGACGGGCAACATCCTTCATTGTAGCCAAACGTTACCTCTGCTGACCTAAAAACGCCTCTATCTCTTCACGCCACGGAACAGAAGGTTGCGCACCTTTACGTGTCACCGCAATCGCAGCAGCGGCATGGGCAAAGCGAATGGCCTCCGGCAGCGGCGTCTCTTCCAGTAAGGCGGTAACTAACGCACCATTAAAAGTATCCCCGGCGGCTATCGTATCAACGGCGTTCACTTTAAACCCCGGCACACGACGGCCTTCGCCCTTCACGCTGGCCCACACGCCTCGGCTGCCTAACGTAATCAGTACGGTATGAATGCCTTTATCATGCAGCACCTGCGCTGCTTTAGCGGCATCTTCATCACTTTCGACGCGAATTCCCGTGAGCTTTTCCGCTTCGGTTTCATTTGGCGTAATGATGTCCACCAGCGCCAGCAGCTCATCAGACAGTTCACGCGCCGGAGCCGGGTTAAGCGCAACGGTAGTGTTGTTCTGATGCGCAATTTTTGCCGCCGCCAGCACACTTTCAATCGGCGACTCGAGCTGCATCAATAGCGCAGAAGCCCCGGCGATACGCTCGCGTTGCGCTTCCACCAGCGCAGGCGACAATGCGGCATTGGCGCCAGCATGAATGCCGATGACATTTTCCCCTTCGCCATTAACAAAAATCAGTGCGACTCCGGTAGATTCCCCGTTAATCACGCTGACCGGAACAATATCAATGTTATCGCTGGCTAACTGTTTACGCACGCTCTCGCCAATATCGTCATCGCCAGTACAGGCAATAAACGCGATATTTGCGCCGCTGCGCCCTGCGGCCACCGCCTGATTCGCGCCTTTACCGCCGAATGCCACCTGATATTGGGTGCCCGTTACGGTTTCGCCTGGCGCAGGAAAAGATTCGAGGTTGAGGATGTGATCGGCATTAATACTGCCAAGGACGACAAGGTTGCCTGCGGTTTTCATGTTCGGGATGTCCAGTAAAGTGCGCCACCGGGTTAGGGTGGCGCGTGCCCTGCTTTTCTTTTTACGCTTTCATCTTCAAACAACTCTCTGAGGATGGCGTATTTATGTCGCCATCAGACCGCGAACGGCCTGAGCCGTTATTACTGCTTGATGACAAGTTTCAGGTCAACCGGATATTTGGCCTGAACTTTCTCGCCTTTCAGTACTTTATCAGCGGTTTCAACGCCTTTAGCGCCAATCTGATCCGGCAACTGAGCGATAGTCGCAGCCAGTTTGCCATCATTTACCGCCTTCTCGCCATCCGGCGTACCATCAAATCCAACCACCATCACATCAGATTTACCTGCGGTTTGCAGAGCGCGCAGCGCACCCAGCGCCATTTCGTCGTTCTGTGCGAATACCGCCTGCACATCAGGATGCGCAGTCAGCAGGTTCTGCATGACGTTCAGACCTTTGGTGCGGTCAAAGTCAGCAGGCTGGCTGGCCAGTACATTAAATTTGTGTGCTGCAACGGCCTGCTGGAAGCCTTCGCCACGCTCACGCGCTGCGGATGTTCCGGCGATGCCTTGCAGTTCAATCACTTTCGCGCCTTCACCTGCTTTCTTCGCGATGTAATCACCGGCGATTTTGCCGCCCAGCACGTTATCGGAAGCAATGTGGCTGACAACGTCGCCTTTGGTTGCCTGGCGATCAAGGGTGATAACCGGAATCTTCGCCTGGTTAGCCATCTTAACCGCGTTGCCTACCGCGTCGGAATCGGTTGGGTTGATCAGCAGAATTTTAGTGCCGCGAACGGTTAAATCCTGAACGTTAGCCAGCTCTTTCGCCGGGTTGTTCTGGGAGTCCAGCACGACCAGGTTATAGCCCAGTTTATCCGCTTCTTTCTGCGCCCCCTCTTTCAGGGTGACAAAGAACGGGTTGTTGAGCGTGGAGATCACCAGAGCAATGGTGTCTTTCGCCATCGCATTCGCGCTCACGGTGGCGCTCAGCGCAACAGCAGAAACCAGGGTAGCCAGTTTTTTCATGTTCATATTTAAGATGTCCTGTAGTCGTTGTTACTGCTTTTTGTTGTCTACCAGTACCGCCAGCAAAATCACCACCGCTTTGACGATCATCTGGTAATAGGAGGAAACACCTAACAAATTCAAACCATTATTAAGGAAACCGAGAATCAATGCGCCGATCAATGTCCCAACAATGCGCCCTTTACCGCCCGCCAGGCTGGTGCCGCCTAACACAACCGCTGCGATGGCATCCAGCTCATAACCCGTACCCGCCGTTGGCTGCGCGGAGGAAAGACGAGCCACTTCGATGATGCCCGCCAGCGAGGCCAGCAGACCACAAAGCGAATAGACGATGATTTTGACTTTACTGACGCTGATACCCGACAGACGCGTTGCCGCTTCGTTGCCGCCCAGCGCATAGATATAGCGACCCAGGCGAGTATGATGCAGCATGTACCACGCAGCCAGGAAGACGATGCCCATAATCCAGACCGGCGTCGGAACGCCCAGCGGGCGGCCAATCCCGAACCAGCCGAAGAGATCGGCGTTATCCGTAAAGCCGGTATTCACCGGGCTTCCGTTGGTGTACACCATCGTGACGCCGCGCAGCAGAAGCATCATCACCAGCGTGGCGATAAACGCCTGCACGCGACCTTTTGCCACGATCACGCCGGTCACCGCGCCAATGGCGGCGCCTAACGCCAGCGCCGCCGCAACGGCCACCAGCGCATTCACTTCAATCCCTACAATTGAAGCGGCAACCGCGCCGGTAAGCGCCAGCAGGGAACCAACGGACAGATCGATGCCTGACGTCAGGATAACCAGCGTCATCCCAACGGCCATGATGGCGTTGACGGACGTTTGCTGGAGAATGTTAAACAGGTTATTAACGGTAAAAAAGTTGGGACTCATGGTAGAAACAATCGCGATCAGCACCAGCAGAGCGATGAGCGATTTCTGCTCCATCAGCCACGCTTTAGTGAAATAACGGCGACCAGAAACAGCCTGGATAGTCATCTTTTTTACTCCTGATTCACGCGATTAAGCTTGCCCACAGCGGCAGCCATTAACACTTCCTGGGTGGCCTGCTCGCGAGTGAATTCACCGCCGAGATGCCCTTCATGCATGACGATAATGCGATCGCTCATACCCAATACTTCTGGCATCTCAGATGAGACCAGAATGATGCTCAGACCATCGGCCTTAAACTGGTTGATAAGCTGATAAATTTCTTTTTTCGCGCCAACGTCCACACCGCGGGTTGGCTCATCGAGGATCAGCACTTTGGGGCGGGTCATCAGTCCACGCGCAATGGCGACTTTCTGCTGATTGCCGCCAGAGAGCAACCCGATAGCCTGCTCCATCGACGGCGTTTTCACATTGAACAGACGGATAAAGTCACTCACCGCCTGCTGTTCATCTTTATGTTTCAGGTTGCCGCCAGCGCGGCTGAAATAACGCAGCGCGGTGAGCGACATATTCTCTTTTACCGACATGCCGAGCACTAAGCCGTCGCGTTTACGGTCTTCAGAGATATAAACAATACCGTTAGCCAGGCCATCCTGCGGTGAACGGGTAATCACTTCATGCCCGTCGAGCGTGACGTAACCGCTGGTGCGCGGCAGCGCGCCGTACAGCACTTTCATCAGTTCCGTACGCCCGGCGCCCATCAAACCGGAGATCCCCAGAATTTCCCCTTTGCGCAGAGTAAAGGAGACATTATTAACCCCGGGACCGCACAGGTTATCGACTTTCAGGCGTACCTCGCCTGGCGCTTTATCCAGACGCGGGTACTGATCTTCAAGCTTACGTCCGACCATCATTTCAATCAGCGAATCTTCGGTCAGCGATGCCACTTCACGCTCGGCAATAAACTGCCCGTCGCGGAAAACCGTCACGTCATCGCAAATTTCGAAGATCTCTTTCATGCGGTGGGAGATATAGACAATGCCGCGTCCCTGCGATTTCAACTCGCGGATGACGCGGAACAGCGATTCCGTTTCGGTATCAGTGAGCGCATCCGTGGGTTCATCCATAATGATGACTCGGGATTCGAAGCTCAGTACCTTGGCGATTTCGACCATCTGCTGATCGCCGATAGAGAGTTCGCCCACCAGCCTGTCGCTTTTGAAGCGCAGATTGAGTCTGGCAAGCAGAACATCCGCTTCGGCATACATCTTTTTCCAGTCGATTTTGCCAAAGCGATTTACAAACTCACGCCCCAGAAAGATATTCTCGGCAATCGTGAGCTGCGGGATCAGGTTCAGTTCCTGGTGAATGATGCCGATCCCGGCTTCCTGCGAGGATTTTGGGCCATTGAAGGTCGTTTCTTTACCCAGCCACAATAACGATCCCGCATCACGGGTATAGATACCGGTCAGGACTTTCATCATGGTGGATTTGCCCGCGCCATTTTCGCCCACCAGCGCCATTACGCGGCCTGGATAGACATTTAACGCGGCGCCAGATAGCGCTTTCACGCCCGGGAACGCTTTATCGATCCCTTTGAGTTGCAGTAATGCGTCCATGATGGCCTCAGAACGTGACGCCGGCACAGAGAATAATATTCGCATACGGGGAGCACTCCCCGCTGCGAATCACCGCCTGACTGTCTGCGGTTAGTTTTTTAAAATGTTCATGCGTGGTGTAACGAATTTCTATGGTGTTTCCCTGGTGTTGTTGCAGTTGCTCAATATGGCTGAGCAACGTTTCGTGGAGTTGCGGATTATGTTCTTTGATTTCCGTCGCGAGAATAGCCGCCTCAACCTGCATTTCATGGGTCACGACATCCAGTACCTGCATAAAAGAAGGTACGCCCTGGGTTAACGCCATATCGATACGCGTTGTACTGGATGGAACAGGTAAACCTGCGTCACACACTACCAGCGTATCAGTATGCCCCAGACGGGAGATGACCGATGAAATATCAGAATTAAGTACCGCGCCTTTCTTCATTTTCTTTCCCCACTAGCGAAACGTTTCGCTGGTAATAAGTTTACTCCCGGAAGTGAGCAGAAAACCATCATGACGTAACGGAATTGTGATCGGGGTCGAAACGTTTCGCTAAGTGAAATGCGGCGGGGGATAATTGCCCGGCGGCGCTACGCCGCCCGGCATTTTAAAAGGCTTAAATCTCGACCTGCGTTCCCAGTTCGATAACCCGGTTTGGCGGGATTTCAAACTGATCCGGCGCACGCAGCGCATTACGCTGCAACAGCAGATAGAGCTTGCCGCGTAAACGCAAATACCACGGACGTTTGCCGAGGATCAGCGATTCATGCGACATAAAGAAAGAGGTTTCCATCATCCGGCAGCTCAGCCCTTCCAGCCCGCAGCGGTGGAAAACTTCTTCCACATTCGGCGTTTCGCGCCAACCGTAGCTGGCCACCACGCGCCAGAAGGTTGGCGACAGTTGCTCAATCTGCACCCGGCGAACATTGTGTACGTATGGCGCGTCTTCCGTGCGTAGCGTCAGCAGAATCACGCGTTCATGCAGCACCTTGTTGTGCTTGAGGTTATGCAGCAACGCAAACGGAATGACGTTCAGCGCGCGGGACATATACACCGCCGTACCGGGGACGCGTACCGGAGGCGATTTCTCCAGCGAGGCGATCAGGGCTTCCAGGGAGTTACCGTGCTCATGCATACGACGCAGCAGACGGAAACGCTCGCTCTTCCAGGTCGTCATAATGATGAACATCACGATCCCCAGCGTCAGCGGCAACCAGCCGCCCGACAGCAGCTTGTCGAGGTTTGCCGAGAACAGCGGAACATCAACGCACAGGAACGCCACCAGGATCAGCGCGACAAAATACTTATTCCAGTGCCAGTTTTTACGCGCCACGGTGGTAGAAAGAATCGAGGTCAGCACCATCGTACCGGTAACGGCAATACCGTATGCCGCCGCCAGGTTGCTGGAACGCTCAAAGCTGACAATAACAATAACCACCGCAAAATAGAGCATCCAGTTCACGAACGGAATATAGATCTGCCCGGACTCCATTTCGGAGGTGTGGATAATGCGCATGGGCGATAAATATCCCAGCCGCACCGCCTGGCGCGTCAGCGAGAAGACGCCGGAAATCACCGCCTGAGAGGCGATAACCGTCGCCAGCGCGGCAAGAATCAGCAGCGGGATCAGCGCCCACTCCGGCGCCAACAGGAAGAACGGGTTCTTAATCGCTTCCGGGTGTTTGAGCAGCAATGCGCCCTGACCAAAGTAGTTTAACGTTAATGAAGGAAGAACAACCGAGAACCAGGCCAGACGAATCGGCAGCTTGCCGAAATGCCCCATATCCGCATACAGCGCCTCAACCCCGGTAATCGAAAGCACCACGGCGCCCAGCGCAATAAACGACACCGTTTTGTACTCAAGGAAGAATTTCGCCGCCCACATGGGATTGAGGGCATGAAGCACATCCGGGTTAGCGATGATACTGCGCAGGCCGAGTCCGGCCAGAATCAAAAACCACGTCAGCATAATCGGCGCAAACAGCTTACCGACCATCCCCGTTCCGTGTTTCTGAATCATAAACAGCAGAGTAAGCACAATAATAGAAAGCGGGACAACCCAGGTATCCAGTTCCGGCGCCACAATTTCCAGACCTTCAATGGCCGACATGACTGAGATCGCGGGTGTAATCACCACTTCGCCGTAGAAGAAGCTACCGCCAATTAACCCCATAATGACCAGCGTGGACGTCATTCTCGCCGACGTATTACGCCCGGCTAGCGACATTAAGGTCAGAATCCCGCCCTCACCGGCGTTATCTGCGCGCATGACAAAAGTCAGATACTTGATAGAAACAACAAAGATCAGCAGCCAGAAAATCAGCGACAGAAAGCCAAATACGGCATCACGTTCAACACCAAAACCAAACTGACCGGACAAGCATTCACGAAGTGTATAAAGTGGGCTGGTACCAATATCACCATAGACAACCCCAATCGCTGCGAGAGTGATCGCAGACAATGATTGTTTATTATCAGTGCTCATAGACTCGTCTTTCGTTTATACATGACATCTTTCAAACGACAAGGCTCCCGGGGATCCACTCCTTTGCCACCTTGATGCAGTTTGAATGATTTAGTGTATATATATGAAATGTGTGCGTAGTCCCTTGGCCCACAAAAAAGGCGCACAGTATGCACGATTAATCGCAAAATCGTACCCCTAATCGACGTCAGATTAACCTGGCGCAAAGAAAAAGAAACGATGCTTCAGTCTATTATTGCTTCGTGGCGAAACGTCTATACTCGCTGTTAACATGATACATCTGGCGGAAGGACGCCACCTTATTATGGCTCACCCACATTTATTAGCGGAAAGAATTTCCCGTCTGAGCAGCGCCCTGGAAAAGGGACTTTATGAACGTAGCCACGCCATTCGCCTTTGCCTGCTGGCAGCGTTGAGCGGTGAGAGCGTCTTTTTACTTGGCCCGCCAGGCATTGCCAAAAGCCTGATAGCCCGTCGTCTGAAGTTCGCCTTTCAGCACGCCCGCGCCTTTGAGTATCTGATGACGCGTTTCTCCACGCCCGAGGAGGTTTTTGGTCCTCTCTCCATTCAGGCGCTAAAAGATGAAGGTCGCTATGAGCGTCTGACCACGGGTTATCTTCCTGAAGCGGAAATCGTCTTTCTGGATGAGATCTGGAAAGCGGGTCCGGCAATCCTGAACACTCTGCTGACCGCCATTAACGAACGCCATTTCCGTAACGGCGCGCACGAAGAAAAAATTCCGATGCGCCTGCTGGTGGCGGCCTCAAACGAGCTTCCCGAAGCAGACAGCAGTCTGGAGGCGTTATACGACCGTATGCTCATTCGTCTGTGGCTGGATAAAGTACAGGATAAGGCGAATTTCCGCTCCATGCTGGTAAGCCAGCAGGACGAAAGCGACAACCCGGTGCCAGCCTCATTACAGGTGACTGATGAAGAGTATTATCAGTGGCAGAAGGATATTTCCGCCATTACGCTGCCCGATCATGTATTTGAACTGATTTTCACGCTGCGCCAGCAGCTTGATGCGCTGCCAGACGCCCCCTATGTCTCCGACCGTCGCTGGAAAAAAGCCATTCGTCTGTTACAGGCCAGCGCATTCTTTAGCGGACGCGACGCCGTTGCGCCAATCGATCTTATCCTGCTGAAAGATTGCCTGTGGTATGACGCGCAAAGCCTGAATCTGATGCAGCAACAGCTTGAAATATTGATGACCGGGCACGCCTGGCAGCAACAGGCAATGCTGACGCGCCTCGGCGGCATTGTGCAACGTCGCCTTCAGTTGCAACAGCAGCAAAGCGATAAAACAGCCTTTACCGTTGTTCGTCAGGGAGGAATGTTCAGCCGCCGTCCCCATTACGATCTGCCGCCAGAGGCGAGCGCGCCAGTGCTAACCTTGCTTTTGCAACAACCGCTTAAACTGCATGATATGGAAGTCATTCATATCGCTTTTGAACGCAGCGCCCTTGAGCAGTGGCTGGCAAAAGGCGGAGAGATCCGCGGCAAACTCAACGGGATCGGTTTTGCCCAGACGCTGAATATGGAAGTTGATAGCGCTCAGCATCTGGTGGTGCGCGACGTCAGCCTACAGGGCAGCCGTCTGGCGCTACCGGGCAGTTCAGAAGAGGGAATGCCCGGCGAAATCAAACAGCAGCTTGAGGCGCTGGACAGCGAATGGCACCAGCAGCACAGCCGGTTCAGCGAACAGCAAAAATGTCTGTTTATCCATAGCGACTGGTTAGGTCGTATTGAAGCAAGCCTACAGGATGTTGGTGCGCAGATCCGCCAGGCGCAGCAATGCTGACACTGGACACGCTGAATGTCATGCTGGCGGTCAGTGAAGAGGGGATTATCGAAGAGATTATCCTCACTTTGCTGGCCTCCCCGCAGCTGGCTATCTTCTTCGAGAAATTCCCCCGATTAAAGAGAGCCATTTCCGACGATCTTCCCCGCTGGCGCGAAGCGCTGCGCAGCCGTCTTAAAGACGCGCGCGTGCCGCCGGAACTCACGGAAGAGGTGATGTGCTATCAACAAAGCCAGCTTCTCGGAACAACGCAGTTTATTGTGCAATTGCCGCAGATATTAGCGTTGCTGCACCGGCTACATTCGCCCTATGCCGGGCAAGCCCAGCAACTGGTGGACAGTAACGCCACTTTTACGCCAGCGCTGCACACGCTTTTTCTGCAACGCTGGCGTTTAAGCCTGATCGTGCAAACCACGGCCTTAAATCACCAGTTGCTGGAAGAGGAGCGCGAGCAGTTGCTGAGTGAAGTGCAGGAACGTATGACGCTCAGCGGGCAACTGGAGCCGGTCCTGGCGGAAAATGACCATGCAGCCGGCCGCCTGTGGGACATGAGCGCAGGGCAACTCAAACGCGGCGATTATCAGCTGATCGTAAAATATGGCGACTTCCTGGCAGAACAACCCGAACTGAAACGCCTGGCGGAACAGTTAGGCCGCTCCCGGGAAGCCAAATCGGTGCCGCGCAAAGATGCGCCGATGGAGACGTTTCGTACGCTGGTGCGCGAACCGGCGACCGTTCCAGAACAGGTTGACGGAATTCAGCAAAGCGACGACATTCTGCGCCTGCTGCCGCCTGAGCTGGCAACGCTCGGCATTACCGAACTGGAATATGAATTCTACCGACGGCTGGTGGAAAAACAGCTGCTCACGTACCGTCTGCACGGCGAAGCGTGGCGTGAGAAAGTGACTGAGCGCCCGGTCGTTCATCAGGATTTTGACGAACAGCCGCGCGGGCCATTCATTGTTTGCGTGGACACCTCCGGCTCAATGGGCGGATTTAACGAGCAGTGCGCGAAAGCCTTTTGCCTGGCGCTGATGCGCGTCGCGCTGGCGGATAACCGTCGCTGCTTCATCATGCTGTTTTCCACAGAGGTCGTGCGCTATGAACTGTCTGGCCCAGAAGGCATCGAGCAGGCCATCCGCTTTTTGAGCCAGCGCTTTCGCGGCGGCACGGATATCGCCAGCTGTTTTCGCGCCATTATTGAACGGATGCAGGGGCGAGAGTGGTTTGATGCGGATGCGGTAGTCATTTCAGATTTTATCGCCCAGCGCTTACCTGACGATGTTGTGAATAAAGTAGGGGAGTTACAGCGGGTACACCAGCATCGCTTTCATGCGGTGGCGATGTCGGCACATGGCAAACCCGGCATCATGCGCATTTTCGACCATATCTGGCGCTTTGATACCGGGATGCGAAGCCGCCTGCTACGACGCTGGCGGCGTTAGAGAATTACAGCAGGGAAGCGACGCTTTCACGAACCTGCGCAGGCCACACGCCGCACTGAACCTGACCAATGTGCGGCAGTTGCAGTAGCAGCATCGTCAGGCGAGACTGACCAATACCGCCGCCGATCGTTTGCGGCATCTCGCCGCGCAGCAGCGCCTGGTGCCACTCCAGACTCAGGCGATCTTCATCTCCGGTCAGAGCAAGCTGGCGTTTCAGCGCATCGGCGTCGACACGGATCCCCATTGAGGAAAGCTCAAACGCATCTTCCAGTACTGGGTTCCAGACCAGGATATCGCCGTTCAGACCAGCATGGCCCAGATCAGAAGCAGAGCTCCAGTCATCATAATCCGGCGCACGCACGTCGTGGCGTTTACCGTCACTCAGTTTCCCGCCGATACCGACCAGGAAAACGGCGCCAAGCTCTTTCGCGATCGCGCGTTCGCGCCCTTTCGCATCCAGATCCGGGTAACGGGCCAGCAACTCCTGGCTGTGAACAAAGTGGATCTGCTCCGGCAGGAACGGCGCCAGACCAAATTCTTTGCTTACCGCGGCTTCGGTTGCCTTAATGCCTTCCCAGATAGCCTCTACCGTGCTTTTCAGGGTGGCGAATTGACGCTCACCGTCGCCCATAACGCGTTCCCAGTCCCACTGGTCGACATAGACGGAGTGGAGCGGGGAGAGGCGGTCTTCGTCAGGGCGAAGGGCTTTCATGTGCGTGTACAGCCCTTCACCCGCGCTGAAGTCGTGTTGTCCCAGCGTCTGGCGTTTCCACTTTGCCAGTGAATGCACCACTTCAAACTGGGCATCCGGCAACGCTTTCACTTTTACCTGTACCGCTTTTTCACAGCCCGACAAGTTATCCTGCGTGCCATCTCCTACGCGGCTAAGGATCGGCGCCTGAACTTCAATCAGATCCAGACGCTCCTCCAGTTGACGAGAGAAGTGAGATTTCACGAAGCTAATTTGACGTTGTTTGGCGATGTAAGCGGTTTTCATTTTGTATACTCCTGCGTCCTGTTGCCTATGATTAAGCAACAGATTGAGGGTGATATTCAATAATCCACAAACAAAAAGCCGACTTCACTTTTGATTCGATAAAATAAGACGCTAAAATAGAGTGAATCACTAATCTACATAAGAAAAACCTATGGAAAATTATCAGATCGACAATCTGGATCGCGGCATCCTGGAAGCGTTAATGGCAAATGCGCGTACGGCATACGCTGAACTGGCCAAACAATTTAGCGTCAGCCCGGGGACGATTCACGTTCGCGTAGAAAAAATGAAGCAGGCGGGGATCATTACCGGCGCGCGGATTGACGTCAGTCCAAAACAGCTCGGATACGACGTCTGCTGTTTTATCGGCATTATTTTAAAAAGCGCGAAAGACTACCCATCCGCGCTGGCGAAGCTCGAAAGCCTGGACGAAGTGACCGAAGCGTATTACACCACCGGCCACTACAGCATCTTTATTAAGGTTATGTGCCGATCCATCGACGCCCTGCAACAGGTACTTATCAACAAGATCCAAACAATTGATGAAATTCAGTCCACCGAGACATTGATCTCCCTGCAAAACCCGATCATGCGTACTATCCGGCCGTGATCGGCTTTTTTAATCCCACATTTTTCCACAGGTAGATCCCAGCTCGCTCACAGCGTACAATAGCCCCTCTTTATAAGGATGGGCTCGTATGGCAGACATTACTCTTATCAGCGGCAGCACCCTTGGCGGTGCCGAATATGTTGCAGAACATCTGGCTGAAAAGCTGGAAGATGCAGGTTTTTCAACCGAAACCTTGCACGGTCCGCTATTAGAGGATCTGTCAGCGTCAGGAACCTGGCTGGTTATCAGCTCCACGCATGGCGCGGGCGATATCCCGGATAACCTTGCTCCTTTCTATGAAGCGCTTCAGTCGCAGAACCCCGATCTTTCTCAGGTTCGTTTCGGCGCCATCGGCATCGGAAGTCGTGAATATGACACATTCTGCGGCGCCATCGATAAAATAGAGGCCGCGCTCAAGACATCAGGCGCAAAATCGATCGGGGAAACCCTCAAGATCAACATCCTTGAACACGATATTCCTGAAGATCCGGCAGAGGTTTGGCTGGGATCCTGGATTAATTTACTCAAAATAGTGTAAAGATCGTGCGATCGAGTGTGGATAACTCTGGTAAGAAGCTTGGATCAACCAGTAGTTATCCAAAGAACAACCGGTGTTCAGTTTTTGAGTTGTGCATAACCCTTCATTCTGATCCCAGCTTATACGGGCCAGGATCACCGATCATTCACAGCTAATGATCCTCAACAACTTGTTGATCTTATTCAGCAGATCCTGGTTATCCACAGACAATCGCGATCCTAATAAGAGATCACAATAAAACAGATCTCTAAATAAAAAGATCTTCTTTTTAATACCCAGGATCCCGGGACTTTCTCCAGCGACTAAAGTTGAGTAGAATCCACGACCCGGGCTTCAATCCACTTTCACACCGCCGTATGCGAGGCAATTACCATGTTTTATCCGGATCCTTTTGACGTCATCATCATTGGCGGGGGTCATGCAGGCACTGAGGCCGCAATGGCCGCAGCGCGTATGGGACAACAGACCCTGCTTTTGACACACAATATCGACACGCTGGGGCAAATGAGCTGCAACCCGGCCATTGGCGGTATTGGGAAGGGACACCTGGTAAAAGAAGTGGATGCGCTCGGCGGGCTGATGGCGAAAGCGATCGACCAGGCGGGTATCCAGTTTAGGATACTAAACGCAAGCAAAGGTCCGGCCGTTCGTGCGACTCGCGCACAGGCGGATCGCGTGCTATATCGTCAGGCGGTGCGTACTGCGCTGGAGAATCAGCCGAACCTGATGATCTTCCAGCAGGCGGTTGAAGATCTGATTGTTGAAAACGATCGCGTCGTGGGCGCAGTTACCCAGATGGGCCTGAAATTCCGGGCTAAAGCGGTGGTTCTCACCGTCGGGACTTTCCTTGACGGCAAAATTCATATTGGTCTGGATAACTACAGCGGCGGCCGTGCTGGCGATCCGCCATCCATTCCACTGTCTCGTCGCCTGCGTGAACTTCCGCTGCGCGTCAGCCGCCTGAAAACCGGTACGCCGCCGCGTATTGATGCGCGCACCATTGATTTCAGCGTACTGGCGCAGCAGCACGGCGATAACCCGATGCCTGTGTTCTCGTTCATGGGCAATGCGTCCCAGCATCCGCAGCAGGTGCCGTGCTACATCACGCATACCAACGAAAAAACCCATGATGTGATCCGCAACAACCTCGATCGCAGCCCGATGTATGCCGGTGTGATCGAAGGGATCGGCCCGCGTTACTGCCCGTCGATCGAAGATAAAGTCATGCGCTTTGCCGATCGCAACCAGCATCAGATCTTCCTGGAACCGGAAGGACTGACCTCTAACGAAATTTACCCGAACGGTATCTCCACCAGCCTGCCGTTCGATGTGCAGATGCAGATCGTCCGCTCAATGCAGGGGATGGAAAACGCGAAAATTGTGCGTCCAGGTTATGCCATTGAGTACGATTTCTTCGATCCGCGCGACCTGAAACCAACGCTGGAGAGCAAATTTATCCAGGGATTGTTCTTCGCCGGGCAAATCAACGGGACGACAGGTTACGAAGAAGCGGCCGCGCAAGGTTTGCTCGCTGGTCTGAACGCCGCCCGTCTGTCTGCGGACAAAGAAGGCTGGGCGCCTGCGCGTTCTCAGGCTTACCTCGGCGTGCTGGTGGACGATCTTTGCACGCTGGGCACCAAAGAACCGTACCGCATGTTTACCTCCCGCGCGGAATACCGCCTGATGTTGCGTGAAGATAACGCCGACCTGCGTCTGACGGAAATGGGCCGCGAGCTGGGCCTGGTGGATGATGAGCGCTGGGCGCGCTTCAACGAGAAACTGGAGAATATCGAACGCGAACGTCAGCGTCTGAAATCCACCTGGGTAACGCCGTCGGCGGAATCGGCCGGCGAAGTGAACGCTCACCTGACTGCGCCGCTGTCGCGTGAAGCCAGCGGCGAAGATCTGCTGCGTCGCCCGGAAATGACCTACGCGCAGCTGACTTCGCTGACGCCGTTCGCTCCGGGTCTTGATGATGCGCAGGCCGCTGAACAGGTTGAGATTCAGGTAAAATACGAAGGCTATATCGCCCGTCAGCAGGATGAGATCGAAAAACAGCTGCGTAACGAGAACGCATTGCTGCCTGCAACGCTGGATTATCGCCAGGTTTCTGGTCTGTCAAATGAAGTTATCGCCAAGCTGAACGATCACAAACCGGTCTCTATCGGTCAGGCGTCGCGCATTTCCGGCGTTACGCCCGCGGCGATTTCAATTTTGCTGGTGTGGCTGAAGAAACAGGGAATGCTGCGTCGCAGCGCTTGATAACACTAATTTGGCGGGGGCGCTTCGCTTGCCCGCCCTACAAATTTGTAGGCCCGATAAGCGAAAGCGCATCGGGCATTTGATTATTAACAGGTAACGACCGTGCTTAACAAACTCTCCCGTCTGCTGGATGAAGCAGGCATTTCGCTTACCGATCACCAGAAAAATCAGCTGATTGCGTATGTCGATATGCTGCACAAATGGAACAAAGCCTACAACCTGACGTCAGTGCGGGATCCTAACGAGATGCTGGTACGCCATATTCTGGACAGCATCGTTGTGGCGCCGCACCTGCAAGGGGAGCGTTTTATTGACGTCGGTACGGGACCGGGGCTGCCGGGGATCCCGCTCTCCATTGTCCGTCCTGAATCGCATTTCACGCTGCTGGATAGCCTGGGCAAGCGGGTACGCTTTCTGCGCCAGGTTCAGCACGAACTCAAGCTGGAAAATATTACGCCAGTGCAGAGCCGCGTTGAAGAGTTCCCTTCTGAGCCGCCGTTTGATGGCGTGATCAGCCGTGCATTCGCCTCTCTCGATGACATGTTGAGCTGGTGTCGCCACCTGCCGGGGGAAAATGGCCGCTTTTATGCGTTAAAGGGTCAGTTGCCGGAAGAGGAAATCGCCTCGCTGCCTGCGGCGTTCAGCGTCGAGTCCGTGGTTAAACTGCGTGTCCCACAGCTGGAAGGCGAACGTCATTTGGTGGTCATTAAGCCAAACAAAATTTAATTTTTATCAAAAAAAATAGAAAAAAAACGGGCGCTCGCGTGTTAACAATCGCGAGGTAACGAATAGTTATACCTTGTTACTGTTAACCATGAGTTCACCGTTTTGTATCATTGCTACAACGTAGCTCTTTTTATTAAAAAATGAATTAATCAACATTGAAAATATCAGGTTGCTAAAAATTGAACCTAAGAATCACTCAGGTATGTTGAATTTTTATTATAAATGTCAATGAATGGTTTTTAGCTTGTAACCGGGTGTTTTTTAAATAGTGAGTGATTTTAGGCTTAAATATCAGAAAGATGAAAAGGCATCATTTGCCAAGTAAATAAATACTGCCGGGGCGAATATGCTCAATATGTGATCCGAAGCACGCTTTATCACCAGTATTTACGCGCCATTTGCAGTTTTGCATGATCGTTCACAGTTTGATGAAAAGTGATAAATGTGCACCAGGGAAAAATATTTAAACATTTATTCACCTTTTAGCTACTTATTGTTTGAAATCACGAGGGCGCACCGTATAATTTGACCGCTTTTTGATGCTTGACTCTAAGCCTTAAAGAACGTTTTATACGACACGCGGCATACCTCGAAGGGAGCAGGAGTAAAAACGTGATGTCTGTGTCGCTCTTGAGTCGAAACGTTGCTCGTAAGCTTCTGTTCATTCAGCTTCTGGCGGTAATAGCAAGTGGATTGCTGTTTAGCCTCAAAGACCCCTTCTGGGGCGCTTCCGCCTTATGCGGAGGCCTGGCAGTGTTGCTGCCTAACATGTTGTTTATGATATTTGCCTGGCGTCACCAGGCGCATACACCTGCGAAAGGCCGCGTGGCCTGGTCATTCGCCTTCGGCGAAGCCTTCAAGGTGTTAGCGATGCTGGTTCTACTGGTGGTGGCGTTGGCGGTTTTTAAGGCGGTATTTTTGCCGCTGATCGTTACGTGGGTTTTGGTGCTGGTGGTTCAGATACTGGCGCCGGCTGTAATTAACAACAAAGGGTAAAAGGCATCATGGCTTCAGAAAATATGACGCCGCAGGATTACATAGGACACCATCTGAACAACCTTCAGTTGGACCTGCGTACATTCTCGCTGGTGGATCCGCATAACCCCCCAGCCACCTTCTGGACGCTCAATATTGACTCCATGTTCTTCTCGGTGGTGCTGGGTCTGTTGTTCCTGCTTATGTTCCGCAGCGTAGCCAAAAAGGCGACCAGCGGCGTACCAGGTAAATTTCAGACCGCGATTGAGCTGGTCATCGGCTTTGTGCATGGTAGCGTGAAAGACATGTACCATGGCAAAAGCAAGCTGATTGCGCCGCTGGCCCTGACGATCTTCGTCTGGGTATTCCTGATGAACCTGATGGACTTACTGCCTATCGATCTGCTGCCGTATATCGGTGAGCATATCTTCGGTCTGCCGGCACTGCGTGTCGTTCCGTCCGCTGACGTGAACATCACCCTGTCGATGGCGCTGGGCGTATTTATCCTCATTCTGTTCTACAGCATCAAAATGAAAGGCATCGGCGGCTTCACGAAAGAGTTGACGCTACAGCCGTTCAATCACTGGGCGTTCATCCCTGTCAACTTAATCCTTGAAGGGGTAAGTCTGCTGTCCAAACCGGTATCACTCGGTCTGCGACTGTTCGGCAACATGTATGCCGGTGAGCTGATTTTCATTCTGATTGCTGGTCTGTTGCCGTGGTGGTCACAGTGGATTCTGAATGTGCCGTGGGCCATTTTCCACATCCTGATCATTACGCTGCAAGCCTTCATCTTCATGGTTCTGACGATTGTCTATCTGTCGATGGCGTCTGAAGAGCATTAATTTTACCAACACTACTACGTTTTAACTGAAACAAACTGGAGACTGTCATGGAAAACCTGAATATGGATCTGCTGTACATGGCTGCCGCTGTGATGATGGGTCTGGCGGCAATCGGTGCTGCGATCGGTATCGGCATCCTCGGGGGTAAATTCCTGGAAGGCGCAGCGCGTCAACCTGATCTGATTCCTCTGCTGCGTACTCAGTTCTTTATCGTTATGGGTCTGGTGGATGCTATCCCGATGATCGCTGTAGGTCTGGGTCTGTACGTGATGTTCGCTGTCGCGTAGTAAGCGTTGCTTGAATTAAGAGCAATATCAGAACGTTAACTAGATAGAGGCATTGTGCTGTGAATCTTAACGCAACAATCCTCGGCCAGGCCATCGCGTTTGTCCTGTTCGTTCTGTTCTGCATGAAGTACGTATGGCCGCCGTTAATGGCTGCCATCGAAAAACGTCAAAAAGAAATTGCTGACGGTCTTGCTTCCGCAGAACGAGCACATAAGGACCTTGACCTTGCAAAGGCCAGCGCGACCGACCAGCTGAAAAAAGCGAAGGCGGAAGCTCAGGTAATCATTGAGCAGGCGAACAAACGTCGCGCTCAGATCCTGGATGAAGCCAAAACTGAAGCAGAGCAGGAACGTACTAAAATCGTGGCCCAGGCGCAGGCGGAAATTGACGCCGAGCGTAAACGTGCCCGTGAAGAGCTGCGTAAGCAAGTTGCTATCCTGGCTGTTGCTGGCGCCGAGAAGATCATCGAACGTTCCGTGGATGAAGCTGCTAACAGCGACATCGTGGACAAACTTGTCGCTGAACTGTAAGGAGGGAGGGGCTGATGTCTGAATTTGTTACGGTAGCTCGCCCCTACGCCAAAGCAGCTTTTGACTTTGCCGTCGAACACCAAAGTGTAGAGCGCTGGCAGGACATGCTGGCGTTTGCCGCCGAGGTAACCAAGAACGAACAAATGGCAGAGCTTCTCTCTGGCGCGCTGGCGCCGGAAACGCTCGCTGAGTCGTTTATCGCAGTCTGCGGTGAGCAGCTGGACGAAAACGGTCAGAACCTGATTCGGGTGATGGCTGAAAATAATCGTCTGAACGCGCTCCCGGATGTTCTGGAGCAGTTTATTCACCTGCGCGCCGCGAGTGAGTCCACCTCTGAAGTTGAGGTAACTTCCGCCACCGCATTGAGTGAAGAACAGCTTGCGAAAATTAGCGCTGCGATGGAAAAACGTCTGTCACGCAAAGTTAAGCTGAATTGCAAAATCGATAAGTCTGTAATGGCAGGCGTTATCATCCGAGCGGGTGATATGGTCATTGATGGCAGCGTACGCGGCCGTCTTGAACGCCTTGCAGACGTCTTGCAGTCTTAAGGGGACTGGAGCATGCAACTGAATTCCACCGAAATCAGCGAACTGATCAAGCAGCGCATTGCTCAGTTCAATGTTGTGAGTGAAGCTCACAACGAAGGTACTATTGTTTCTGTAAGTGACGGTGTTATCCGCATTCACGGCCTGGCCGATTGTATGCAGGGTGAAATGATCTCCCTGCCGGGTAACCGTTACGCTATCGCACTGAACCTGGAGCGCGACTCTGTAGGTGCGGTTGTGATGGGTCCGTACGCTGACCTTGCCGAAGGCATGAAGGTTAAATGTACTGGCCGTATCCTGGAAGTTCCGGTTGGCCGTGGCCTGCTGGGCCGTGTGGTTAACACCCTGGGCGCGCCAATCGACGGTAAAGGTCCGGTTGAGCACGACGGCTTCTCTGCTGTTGAAGCTATCGCGCCGGGCGTAATCGAACGTCAGTCCGTTGATCAGCCTGTTCAGACGGGTTATAAAGCCGTTGACTCCATGATCCCAATCGGTCGTGGTCAGCGTGAATTGATCATCGGTGACCGTCAGACCGGTAAAACCGCTCTGGCAATCGACGCCATCATCAACCAGCGTGATTCCGGCATCAAGTGCGTCTACGTGGCTATCGGCCAGAAAGCGTCCACCATCTCTAACGTGGTTCGTAAGCTGGAAGAACACGGCGCGCTGCAAAATACCATCGTTGTGGTTGCAACCGCATCTGAATCTGCTGCACTGCAATACCTGGCGCCGTATGCCGGTTGCGCAATGGGCGAATACTTCCGCGATCGCGGCGAAGATGCGCTGATCATCTACGATGACCTGTCCAAACAGGCTGTTGCTTATCGTCAGATCTCCCTGCTGCTCCGTCGTCCGCCAGGACGTGAAGCATTCCCGGGCGACGTATTCTACCTCCACTCTCGTCTGCTGGAGCGTGCTGCGCGTGTTAACGTTGAATACGTTGAAGCCTTCACTAAAGGTGAAGTGAAAGGGAAAACCGGTTCTCTGACTGCGCTGCCGATTATCGAAACCCAGGCGGGTGACGTTTCTGCGTTCGTTCCGACCAACGTAATTTCTATTACCGATGGTCAGATCTTCCTGGAAACCAACCTGTTTAACTCTGGTATTCGTCCTGCGGTTAACCCGGGTATCTCCGTATCCCGTGTTGGTGGTGCAGCGCAGACCAAGATCATGAAGAAACTGTCCGGTGGTATCCGTACCGCGCTGGCGCAGTATCGTGAACTGGCGGCGTTCTCCCAGTTTGCATCTGACCTTGACGATGCAACCCGTAAACAGCTTGACCACGGTCAGAAAGTGACTGAACTGCTGAAACAGAAACAGTATGCGCCGATGTCCGTTGCGCAGCAGTCTCTGGTTCTGTTCGCGGCAGAACGTGGTTATCTGGCGGATGTAGAACTGGCGAAAATCGGTAGCTTCGAAGCCGCTCTGCTGGCTTACGTCGACCGTGATCACGCTCCGTTGATGCAAGAGATCAACCAGTCCGGTGGCTATAACGACGAAATCGAAGGCAAGCTGAAAGGCATCCTCGATTCCTTCAAAGCAACCCAGTCCTGGTAACGTCTGGTGGCCTGCCTTAAGGCAGGCCGCAAGGCATTGAGGAGAAGCTCATGGCCGGCGCAAAAGAGATACGTAGTAAGATCGCAAGCGTCCAGAACACGCAAAAGATCACTAAAGCGATGGAGATGGTCGCCGCTTCCAAAATGCGTAAATCGCAGGATCGCATGGCGGCCAGCCGTCCTTATGCAGATACCATGCGCAAAGTGATTGGTCACCTTGCGAACGGTAATCTGGAATATAAGCACCCCTATCTGGAAGAACGCGACGTTAAGCGCGTGGGCTACCTGGTGGTGTCGACCGACCGTGGTCTGTGCGGTGGCTTGAACATTAACCTGTTCAAGAAACTGCTGGCGGATATGAAAGCATGGTCCGATAAAGGCGTTCAGTGCGACCTCGCAATGATCGGCTCTAAAGGCGTGTCTTTCTTTAGTTCCGTAGGTGGCAATGTTGTCGCCCAGGTGACGGGTATGGGGGATAACCCATCCCTGTCCGAACTGATCGGCCCGGTAAAAGTGATGTTGCAGGCCTATGATGAAGGCCGTCTGGACAAGCTTTACATTGTCAGCAACAAATTTATTAACACCATGTCTCAGGTTCCGACTATCACTCAGCTGCTGCCGTTACCGGCTTCAGAAGATGATGAACTGAAACGTAAAACCTGGGATTACCTGTACGAACCCGATCCGAAAGCGCTGCTGGATACCCTCCTGCGTCGCTATGTGGAATCTCAGGTTTATCAGGGCGTGGTAGAAAACCTGGCCAGCGAGCAGGCCGCACGTATGGTGGCGATGAAAGCCGCGACCGACAATGGCGGTAGCCTGATTAAAGAGTTGCAGTTGGTATACAACAAAGCTCGTCAGGCCAGCATTACTCAGGAACTCACCGAAATCGTCGGTGGTGCATCCGCGGTATAACCAGGTTAATTCGTAGAGGATTCAAGATGGCTACTGGAAAAATTGTCCAGGTAATCGGCGCCGTAGTTGACGTCGAGTTCCCTCAGGATGCCGTACCGCGCGTGTACGACGCCCTTGAGGTGCAGAATGGTAATGAACATCTGGTGCTGGAAGTTCAGCAGCAGCTCGGTGGCGGTATCGTACGTACCATCGCCATGGGTTCTTCCGACGGCCTGCGTCGTGGTCTGGATGTGAAAGACCTTGAGCACCCGATCGAAGTCCCGGTAGGTAAAGCAACGCTGGGTCGTATCATGAACGTACTGGGCGAACCAGTAGACATGAAAGGCGAGATCGGTGAAGAAGAGCGTTGGGCTATCCACCGTGCGGCACCGTCCTACGAAGAGTTGTCAAACTCTCAGGAACTGCTGGAAACCGGTATCAAAGTTATCGACCTGATGTGTCCGTTCGCGAAGGGCGGTAAAGTGGGTCTGTTCGGTGGTGCGGGTGTAGGTAAAACCGTAAACATGATGGAGCTGATCCGTAACATCGCGATCGAACACTCCGGTTACTCCGTGTTTGCGGGCGTAGGTGAACGTACTCGTGAGGGTAACGACTTCTACCACGAAATGACCGACTCCAACGTTATCGACAAAGTATCCCTGGTTTACGGCCAGATGAACGAGCCGCCGGGAAACCGTCTGCGCGTTGCGCTGACCGGCCTGACCATGGCGGAGAAATTCCGTGACGAAGGTCGTGACGTTCTGCTGTTCGTCGACAACATCTACCGTTACACCCTGGCCGGTACGGAAGTATCCGCACTGCTGGGTCGTATGCCTTCAGCGGTAGGTTACCAGCCGACCCTGGCGGAAGAGATGGGTGTTTTGCAGGAACGTATCACCTCCACCAAAACCGGTTCTATCACCTCCGTACAGGCGGTATACGTACCTGCGGATGACTTGACTGACCCGTCTCCAGCCACCACCTTTGCGCACCTTGACGCAACCGTGGTACTGAGCCGTCAGATTGCGTCTCTGGGTATCTACCCGGCCGTTGACCCGCTGGATTCCACCAGCCGTCAGCTGGACCCGCTGGTTGTTGGTCAGGAGCACTACGACACCGCGCGTGGCGTACAGTCTATCCTGCAACGTTACCAGGAACTGAAAGACATCATCGCCATCCTGGGTATGGATGAACTGTCTGAAGAAGACAAACTGGTGGTAGCTCGCGCACGTAAGATCCAGCGCTTCCTGTCCCAGCCGTTCTTCGTGGCAGAAGTATTTACCGGTTCTCCGGGTAAATACGTCTCCCTGAAAGACACCATCCGTGGCTTTAAAGGCATCATGGAAGGCGAATACGATCACCTGCCGGAGCAGGCGTTCTACATGGTCGGTTCCATCGACGAAGCCGTGGAAAAAGCCAAAAAACTTTAACGCCTTAATCGGAGGGTGATATGGCAATGACTTACCACCTGGACGTCGTCAGCGCAGAGCAACAAATGTTCTCTGGTCTGGTCGAAAAAATCCAGGTAACGGGTAGTGAAGGTGAACTGGGTATTTACCCGGGCCACGCGCCGCTGCTCACCGCCATTAAGCCTGGTATGATCCGCATCGTTAAACAGTTCGGTCATGAAGAGTTTATCTACCTGTCTGGCGGCATTCTTGAAGTGCAGCCTGGCAGTGTGACCGTACTGGCTGATACCGCGATTCGCGGCCAGGATCTCGACGAAGCGCGAGCTCTGGAAGCGAAACGTAAGGCTGAAGAGCGCATTAAGAGCTCTCATGGTGACGTGGATTACGCTCAGGCATCTGCGGAACTGGCCAAAGCGATCGCCAAACTGCGCGTTATCGAGTTGACCAAAAAAGCGATGTAACACCGGCTTGAAAGCATAAAAACCAGTCTGAAATCAGGCTGGTTTTTTTTTGCCTGAATGTTATTCCGTGCTGTCTCATCTTTATTCATGGGTCAAAAAAATAGCAAAAACATTAACCTAAGCCTTTAATGAAAGGTAAGTCTGACTTTTATGAAGACAAAAGGCAGGGTGATGAACGAAAATATCCCATTAACAAGCGGTGAAAACCCCGCGTTGAGCGTTTTCTCTTCTGCCCATTTCACGATGAAAAAAATGTAGTATTTTCAATGTGAAACGGTATAAATTCGTTCTCAAATTACAGTCAGGACGCGTATGTTGAATAGTGCTATGAGCGTAGTGATCCTTGCCGCAGGCAAAGGCACGCGTATGTATTCCGATCTTCCTAAAGTGCTGCATACCCTTGCGGGAAAAGCGATGGTTCAGCATGTCATTGATGCCGCTAATGAATTAGGCGCATCTCAGGTGCATCTGGTCTATGGCCACGGCGGCGATCTGCTTAAAAACACCCTTAAAAATGACAACCTGAACTGGGTTTTGCAGGCAGAGCAACTGGGAACGGGTCATGCGATGCAGCAGGCGGCGCCGTTCTTTAGCGATGACGAAGACATTTTAATGCTCTATGGCGATGTGCCGCTGATCTCTGTGGAAACCTTACAGCGTCTGCGTGACGCCAAACCGCAGGGCGGCATTGGTTTGTTAACCGTGAAGCTGGACGATCCGAGCGGTTACGGTCGTATTACGCGTGAGAACGGTAAAGTGACCGGCATCGTTGAGCATAAAGATGCCACCGACGAACAGCGTCAGATCCAGGAAATCAATACCGGTATCCTGATCGCTAATGGTGCGGACATGAAGCGCTGGCTGGCGAAACTGACTAACAATAATGCTCAGGGTGAATATTACATTACCGACATCATTGCGCTGGCATATCAGGAAGGCCGCGAAATCGCTGCTGTACACCCGGATCGTTTAAGCGAAGTGGAAGGCGTAAACAACCGTCTGCAACTCTCTCGTCTGGAACGCGTTTATCAGTCCGAGCAGGCTGAAAAGCTGCTGCTGGCCGGTGTGATGCTGCGCGATCCCGCGCGTTTTGACCTGCGCGGCGCTCTCACCCACGGGCGCGATGTTGAAATTGATACTAACGTTATCATCAAAGGCAACGTCACGCTGGGTCACCGCGTGAAGATTGGCGCGGGTTGCGTTATTAAAAACAGTGTAATTGGCGATGACTGTGACATCAGCCCGTACAGCGTGGTGGAAGATGCGCACCTGGAAGCGGCCTGTACTATTGGTCCGTTTGCCCGTCTGCGCCCTGGTGCGGAACTGCGGGAAGGCGCTCATGTCGGCAACTTCGTTGAAATGAAAAAAGCGCGTCTGGGGAAAGGTTCGAAAGCGGGCCACCTGAGCTATCTGGGTGATGCGGAAATTGGCGACAACGTGAATATTGGCGCGGGCACCATTACCTGCAACTACGATGGCGCAAATAAATTCAAAACGATTATTGGCGATGATGTGTTTGTCGGTTCTGATACTCAGCTGGTGGCGCCAGTTACTGTGGGTAAAGGTGCGACCATCGCCGCCGGCACAACCGTTACCCGCGACGTTGCGGATAACGAACTGGTGTTAAGCCGCGTGCCGCAGGTGCATAAGCAGGGCTGGCAGCGTCCGGTGAAGAAGAAGTAAGTCTTTTTGCCGGATGGCGGCTTTGCCTTATCCGACCTACGTTCGATGACGTTCTGTAGGCCGGATAAGCGTAAGCGCCATCCGGCAGATGAGGGATGAGGCGATAAAGATATATCGCTCGCCCAAAAGCAGTACCTATAAAAATAACCCCACTCTCTACAAGGCTCGGGGCGCCCGGAATACGGGTATACAGGTCGGCGACAACGACAGGCTTAATGCCAAAATCGGAATTAAATACTATGTGTGGAATTGTTGGCGCTATCGCGCAACGTGATGTAGCTGAAATCCTTCTCGAAGGTTTACGTCGTCTGGAATACCGTGGTTATGACTCTGCCGGTCTGGCCGTGGTTGATGCGGAAGGTCACATGACCCGTCTGCGTCGCCTTGGTAAAGTACAGATGCTGGCCCAGGCAGCGGAAGATCATCCTCTGCATGGCGGCACCGGTATTGCTCACACCCGCTGGGCGACCCACGGTGAACCTTCGGAAGCAAACGCGCATCCGCATGTTTCTGACCACATTGTGGTGGTGCATAACGGCATCATCGAAAACCATGAACCACTGCGTGAAGAACTGAAAGCGCGTGGTTATACCTTCGTTTCTGAGACCGACACCGAAGTGATTGCTCACTTAGTGCACTGGGAGCTGGAACAGGGCGGGACGCTGCGTGAAGCGGTTATGCGTGCGATTCCGCAACTGCGCGGCGCGTACGGCACGGTAATCATGGATACCCGTCACCCGGATACGCTGCTGGCGGCGCGCTCTGGCAGCCCGCTGGTTATCGGTCTGGGTATGGGCGAAAACTTTATCGCTTCCGACCAGCTGGCGCTGCTGCCGGTAACCCGTCGCTTCATCTTCCTGGAAGAAGGCGATATTGCGGAAGTGACCCGTCGTTCGGTCTCCATTTTCGATAAATCCGGCGCGGAAGTGAAACGTCAGGATATCGAATCCAGTCTGCAATATGACGCGGGCGATAAAGGTATTTACCGTCACTACATGCAGAAAGAGATCTACGAACAGCCGAATGCGATTAAAAATACGCTGACCGGGCGTATCAGCCACGGTGAAGTGGATTTAAGCGAGCTGGGGCCAAAAGCGAACGAACTGCTGTCTCAGGTTGAACATATTCAGATTATCGCCTGCGGCACGTCGTATAACTCCGGTATGGTCTCTCGCTACTGGTTTGAATCGCTGGCCGGTATTCCGTGCGACGTCGAAATCGCCTCTGAATTCCGCTATCGCAAATCTGCCGTACGTCGTAACAGCCTGATGATCACCCTGTCTCAGTCTGGCGAAACGGCGGATACCCTTGCCGGTCTGCGCCTGTCGAAAGAGCTGGGCTATCTGGGTTCTCTCGCCATCTGTAACGTTCCGGGTTCTTCCCTGGTGCGTGAATCCGATCTGGCGATGATGACCAACGCCGGGACGGAAATCGGCGTGGCCTCCACCAAAGCGTTTACCACTCAGCTGACCGTTCTGCTGATGCTGGTGGCGAAGCTGGCGCGTCTGAAAGGTCTGGATGCGTCTATCGAGCACGACATCGTTCACGGTTTGCAGGCGCTGCCGAGCCGTATCGAACAGATGCTGTCTCAGGACAAACGTATCGAAGCGCTGGCGGAAGATTTCTCTGACAAACACCATGCCCTGTTCCTGGGCCGTGGCGATCAGTATCCGATCGCGCTGGAAGGCGCGCTGAAGCTGAAAGAGATCTCTTATATTCACGCAGAAGCGTATGCGGCAGGTGAGCTGAAACACGGCCCGCTGGCGCTGATCGACGCAGATATGCCGGTTATCGTGGTGGCGCCGAACAACGAACTGCTGGAAAAACTGAAATCCAACATCGAAGAAGTCCGCGCCCGTGGCGGCCAGCTGTACGTCTTCGCCGACCAGGATGCCGGTTTTGTCAGCAGCGACAACATGCACATCATTGAGATGCCGCATGTGGAAGAGGTGATTGCACCGATCTTCTACACCGTTCCACTGCAACTGCTGGCGTATCACGTTGCGCTGATCAAAGGCACCGATGTGGACCAGCCGCGTAACCTGGCGAAATCTGTTACCGTTGAGTAATCGTGACGATGCCCTGCGAAAGCGGGGCATTTTTTCTGCGCTGTTCTGTTTTTAATCAATTCTCCCGTCGTTTTAATGTGACAAACCGTCATCTTCAGCTACTGTTTTCAGTGTCATAAAAAGAAAATTTTCATGAAATCGCATTGTCATGAAGTGAATTAACTGATTGTTTATAAATTATTTTTTCTGTGATTTATTTCATCAGTTTTCGTTGTCATAAAACTGTCATATTTCGTACATTTAACTGTCACCTGTTTGTCCTATTTTGCTCATCGTAGCCACTTAACAATGATTTACGAAAATCTTGCAGGAGACATTATGAAAGTCATGCGTACCACTGTCGCAACTGTTGTCGCCGCGACCTTATCCATGAGCGCGTTCTCTGCTTTCGCAGCAGCGAGCCTGACAGGTGCAGGTGCAACTTTCCCTGCGCCGGTGTATGCCAAATGGGCTGATACCTATCAGAAAGAGACCGGTAGCAAAGTAAACTACCAGGGTATCGGCTCCTCCGGTGGTGTAAAACAAATTACGGCTAACACCGTTGATTTCGGTGCATCCGACGCTCCGCTGTCTGACGAAAAACTGGAGCAGGAAGGTCTGTTCCAGTTCCCGACCGTCATTGGCGGCGTAGTGCTGGCGGTGAATATCCCGGGTCTGAAGTCTGGCGAACTGGTGCTGGATGGGAAAACCCTGGGTGACATCTACCTGGGTAAAATTAAGAAGTGGGATGATGAAGCCATCACCAAACTGAATCCGGGTCTGAAACTGCCTTCTCAGAACATCGCCGTTGTGCGTCGTGCAGATGGTTCCGGCACTTCTTTCGTTTTCACCAGCTACCTGGCGAAAGTGAACGAAGAGTGGAAATCTAAAGTCGGCGCTGGCTCTACCGTTAACTGGCCGACCGGTCTGGGCGGTAAAGGTAACGACGGTATCGCCGCATTCGTACAGCGTCTGCCGGGCTCTATCGGCTATGTTGAATACGCTTATGCGAAGCAGAACAACCTGGCTTACACCAAACTGATTTCAGCGGATGGTAAACCAGTAAGCCCGACCGAAGAGAGCTTTGCTAACGCCGCGAAAGGCGCTGACTGGAGCACCTCTTTCGCTCAGGATCTGACGAACCAGCAAGGTGACGATGCGTGGCCAATCACTTCCACCACCTTCATCCTGGTCCACAAAGAGCAGAAGAAACCTGAGCAGGGCGCTGAAGTGCTGAAGTTCTTCGACTGGGCATACAAAAATGGCGGCAAACAGGCGAATGACCTGGATTACGCCAGCCTGCCGGACAGCGTTGTTGAGCAGGTTCGTGCAGCATGGAAGACCAATGTGAAGGACAGCAGCGGTAAAGCGCTGTACTAATAGAATATCTTTAACGAACTGGCGGATGGCGCTACGCTTATCCGCCCTACAGTTCCGACTGTAGGCCCGATTTGTAGGCCGGATAAGCGTAGCGCCATCCGGCATGGGCAACTTCGTAAACGCGTTTAATGGAAAGAGTAATTTATGGCTGCAACCAAGCCTGCTTTTAACCCGCCGGGTAAAAAGGGTGACATGATATTCAGCGCGCTGGTAAAACTGGCTGCGCTGATTGTGCTATTGATGTTGGGTGGCATTATTGTCTCGCTGATTATCTCCTCCTGGCCAAGCATTGAGAAGTTTGGCTTCTCGTTCCTGTGGACTAAAGAGTGGGATGCGCCAAACGATATCTACGGCGCGCTGGTTCCCATTTATGGCACGCTGGTTACCTCGTTTATCGCTCTGCTGATCGCCGTTCCGGTGAGCTTCGGTATTGCCCTGTTTCTGACGGAACTGGCGCCGGGCTGGCTGCGTCGCCCGCTGGGCATCGCCATCGAACTGCTGGCGGCTATCCCCAGTATCGTCTACGGCATGTGGGGTCTGTTTATCTTCGCGCCGCTGTTTGCCACCTGGTTCCAGGAACCGGTCGGGAATATTCTTTCCAACATTCCGTTTGTTGGCGCACTGTTCTCCGGCCCGGCATTTGGTATCGGTATTCTGGCGGCGGGCGTTATTCTCGCCATTATGATCATTCCTTACATCGCGGCAGTTATGCGCGATGTCTTCGAACAAACCCCGGTGATGATGAAAGAGTCGGCCTACGGCATCGGCTGCACCACCTGGGAAGTTATCTGGCGTATCGTCCTTCCGTTCACCAAAAATGGGGTGATTGGCGGCGTTATGCTGGGACTGGGTCGTGCGCTGGGTGAAACCATGGCGGTGACCTTTATCATCGGTAACACCTACCAGCTCGACAGCGTTTCGCTGTACATGCCGGGCAACAGTATCACCTCTGCGCTGGCGAACGAATTTGCCGAAGCGGAGTCTGGTCTGCACGTTGCCGCGTTGATGGAACTGGGTCTGATTCTGTTTGTGATTACCTTCATTGTGCTGGCGATTTCTAAGCTGATGATTATGCGTCTGGCGAAGAATGAGGGGGCACGCTAATGGCTACGCTTGAAATGCAAACGACCGCAGAACTGGCGGAATCCCGCCGTAAAATGCAGGCTAAGCGCCGCACGAGAAACCGCATCGCATTGACGCTCTCAATGGCGACGATGGCGTTTGGGCTGTTCTGGCTCATCTGGATCCTGATGTCCACCATTACGCGTGGTTTCGACGGCATGTCGCTGGCGCTGTTTACCGAAATGACGCCGCCGCCGAATACCGCTGGCGGTGGTCTGGCGAACGCCCTGGCGGGGAGCGGACTGTTAATTTTGTGGGCGACGGTATTTGGTACGCCGCTTGGCATCATGGCGGGGATCTACCTGGCGGAATATGGCCGTAAATCCTGGCTTGCGGAAGTGATCCGTTTCATTAACGACATCCTGCTTTCCGCGCCGTCTATCGTGGTCGGTCTGTTTGTTTACACCATCGTGGTGGCGCAAATGGAGCACTTCTCCGGTTGGGCGGGCGTGATTGCGCTGGCGCTGCTACAGGTGCCTATCGTCATTCGTACCACAGAGAACATGCTGAAACTGGTGCCGGATAGCCTGCGTGAAGCGGCCTATGCGCTGGGGACGCCGAAATGGAAAATGATCTCGGCGATTACCCTGAAAGCCTCGATTTCCGGGATCATCACCGGCGTACTGCTGGCGGTTGCCCGTATTGCGGGTGAAACCGCGCCGCTGCTCTTTACTGCGCTTTCTAACCAGTTCTGGAGCACCGACATGATGCAGCCTATCGCTAACCTGCCGGTCACTATCTTTAAATTTGCGATGAGTCCGTTCGCGGAGTGGCAGCAACTGGCCTGGGCTGGGGTGTTGATCATTACCCTGTGCGTATTGTTGCTGAATATTCTGGCGCGCATCATTTTTGCGAAGAGTAAACACGGTTAATTTCAGGTGCCGGATGGCGGCGTAAACGTCTTATCTGGCCTACAGATGTGAACAGCGGTTAATTTTTTACGGCGCGGCCAACGGCGACGCCGAATGAGGAAGAGATTGAAATGAGTATGGTTGATACTGCTCCGGGTAAGATTCAGGTTCGTGATTTGAACTTCTACTACGGCAAATTCCATGCCCTGAAGGATATCAACCTGGATATCGCGAAGAACCAGGTCACGGCGTTTATTGGGCCGTCTGGCTGTGGTAAATCCACACTGCTGCGTACCTTTAACAAAATGTATTCGTTGTATCCAGAGCAGCGCGCGGAAGGCGAGATCCTGTTGGATGGCGATAATATTCTCACCAACACCCAGGATATCGCTCTGCTGCGTGCCAAAGTGGGGATGGTGTTCCAGAAGCCGACGCCGTTCCCGATGTCTATCTATGACAACATCGCTTTTGGCGTGCGCCTGTTTGAGAAACTGTCTCGCGCCGATATGGACGAACGCGTTCAGTGGGCGTTGACCAAAGCCGCATTATGGAACGAAACCAAAGATAAATTGCACCAGAGCGGGTACTCTCTCTCGGGTGGTCAGCAGCAGCGTCTGTGCATTGCGCGTGGTATCGCCATTCGCCCGGAAGTTCTGCTGTTGGATGAGCCGTGTTCAGCGCTGGACCCGATTTCCACCGGGCGTATTGAAGAGCTGATCACTGAGCTGAAGCAGGACTACACCGTGGTGATCGTGACGCACAACATGCAGCAGGCTGCGCGTTGTTCCGACCACACGGCGTTTATGTATCTGGGCGAGTTGATTGAGTTCAGCAACACGGACGATCTGTTCACTAAGCCCGCTAAAAAGCAAACCGAAGATTATATTACTGGCCGCTACGGTTGATTTGGAGCTAACCATGGACAACCTAAACCTTAACAAACACATTTCCGGCCAGTTCAACGCAGAACTGGAAAGCATCCGCACCCAGGTGATGACCATGGGCGGCATGGTGGAGCAACAGCTTTCTGATGCGATCACCGCGATGCATAATCAGGATAGCGAACTGGCGAAACGCGTTATTGACGGCGATAAGCACGTCAACATGATGGAAGTGGCGATCGATGAAGCGTGCGTGCGCATCATTGCCAAACGCCAGCCGACAGCGAGCGACCTGCGCCTGGTGATGGCGATCATCAAAACCATCGCTGAACTGGAGCGCATTGGCGACGTGGCGGACAAAATTTGTCGTACCGCGCTGGAGAAATTCTCCCACCAGCACCAGCCGCTGCTGGTGAGCCTGGAGTCGCTGGGGCGTCACACCGTACAGATGCTGCATGACGTGCTGGACGCGTTCGCGCGAATGGATATTGACGAAGCGGTGCGTATCTACCGTGAAGACAAGAAAGTTGACCAGGAATACGAAGGTATCGTGCGTCAGCTGATGACCTACATGATGGAAGATTCGCGCACCATTCCAAGCGTGCTGACCGCGCTGTTCTGCGCACGCTCCATTGAGCGCATCGGCGACCGTTGCCAGAATATCTGCGAGTACATCTTCTACTTCGTGAAGGGACAGGATTTCCGCCACGTCGGCGGTGACGAGCTGGATAAACTGCTGGCGGGGAAAGATCCGAAGGAATAAGCGGCTTGTTGCGTTCGCCGGGATCCCCCGGCGTCGCTATTGTAGGCCGGATAAGGCGTTACGCCGCATCCGGCATTCTGCGCCATTCGCCTGATGGCGCTTTGCTTATCAGGCCTACGGTTTAATCGACGATATTCCAACCCCGCGCCTTCCACAATCCCGGCAACTGTGCCAGATCGGTAAACGTCGTTACTTTCGGATGATCGATCGGTTTGTTGTGCGGATCGGCGCAGAAGTAGAACACCTCCATTCCCGCATCGATTCCCGACCGGGCGCCGGCACTGGAATCATCCACCAGAATGCAATTCTCCACGTTAACGTTCATGGCTTTTGCCGCGTGGAACATCAGAGCCGGATCGGGCTTCCAGCGTTGAATGTCATAGCCGCTGAACAATTTTTCTGGAAAATGATGCAACATGCCCAGCTTGCCCAGTGAATGCTGCATTTTGCTGACCGGGCCGTTAGAGACGACGCACATCGGCACCGTCATGCTGTCCAGCAGCGCATTCGCCCCTGCGATCACCTCCAGTTCTGAGTCGAACAGGCGTGCGACCTCGGCGCGGTAAACGGGTTCTAAATCCGCTTTTGCTAACGACACACTCTGTTCCTCGTTAATGATATCGATGATTTCGTAGAGTTTTACGCCTTTAAAGCGTTTGAACACCTCTTCGAGATCGAGCGTGATGCCGAATTCCTGGAACATCGCGACATACGCGCGGGAGCAAATGACTTCACTGTCGACCAGCGTACCGTCGCAGTCGAAAAATACCGCTTGAATCTGGGACATGCTTTCTTTTCTCGCTAGTTTAACGTTTTCGTAATGCCTTATTGTGCGACGCAATCGTTGCCGTATAAGCAAATTCAATGAAAAAAGTGTCTCACAACTGCCCTTATTGTCGCATTTTGGTATAGGATAGCGACGAATTTTCCCTCCTTGTTCGGAAATAGATAATGAGTCAACAACACACCACCCAGACTTCTGGTCAGGGTATGCTGGAACGCGTGTTTAAACTGCGCGAACATGGCACGACGGCACGAACCGAAGTGATCGCCGGTTTTACCACCTTCCTGACGATGGTTTACATCGTTTTTGTTAACCCGCAGATTCTTGGCGTTGCTGGCATGGACACCAGCGCCGTCTTCGTTACCACCTGTCTTATCGCGGCGTTCGGCAGCATTCTGATGGGGCTGTTTGCTAATTTACCGGTCGCGCTGGCGCCGGCTATGGGTCTGAACGCGTTTTTCGCCTTCGTGGTCGTTGGCGCGATGGGGCTGTCCTGGCAGGTTGGTATGGGCGCAATCTTCTGGGGAGCGATCGGCCTGCTGCTGCTGACCATCTTCCGCGTGCGTTACTGGATGATTGCTAACATTCCGGTCAGTCTGCGCGTGGGCATCACCAGCGGTATCGGCCTGTTTATCGGCATGATGGGGCTGAAAAACGCAGGCGTTATCGTCGCGAACCCGGAAACCCTGGTGAGCATCGGTAATCTGACCTCTCACAGCGTACTGCTCGGCGTGCTGGGCTTCTTCATCATCGCTATTCTGGCATCACGTAACATTCATGCCGCCGTGCTGGTCTCTATTATTGTAACGACGCTGCTCGGCTGGATGATGGGTGATGTGCATTACAACGGCATTGTCTCTGCGCCGCCAAGCGTTAGCTCTGTGATCGGGCATGTGGATCTGGCGGGCTCGTTTAACATTGGTCTGGCTGGCGTGATTTTCTCCTTCATGCTGGTGAACCTGTTCGACTCCTCCGGCACGCTGATTGGCGTTACCGACAAAGCCGGTCTGGCTGATGAGAAAGGTAAATTCCCGCGGATGAAGCAGGCGCTGTTCGTCGATAGCGTCTCTTCTGTGACCGGGGCGTTTATTGGAACCTCGTCGGTTACTGCCTATATCGAGTCCTCATCCGGCGTATCCGTCGGCGGGCGCACGGGCCTGACCGCCGTTGTTGTCGGTTTGCTGTTCCTGCTGGTTATCTTCCTGTCGCCGCTGGCGGGAATGGTGCCGGGTTATGCCGCTGCCGGGGCGCTGATCTATGTTGGCGTACTGATGACTTCCAGTCTGGCGCGCGTGAAATGGCAGGACCTTACCGAGTCTGTTCCGGCGTTTATTACTGCCGTGATGATGCCGTTCAGCTTCTCGATTACCGAAGGTATCGCGCTGGGCTTTATCTCTTACTGTGTGATGAAAATCGGCACCGGACGTCTGCGTGAGCTGAGCCCTTGCGTGGTGGTTGTGGCGTTGTTGTTTGTGCTGAAGATTGTGTTTATCGACGCGCACTAATTGCCGCTGATACGGCGCTGCGCGAGGTGTCCAGGCCTGACAAGCGTAGCGCCATCAGGCAAATTTGATAGCCGGATGGCGGCCAAACGCCTTATCCGGCCTGCGGTCCTACGCGCGCGCTGTTATCACGCTTTAACGCGCTGAATGTAATCGCCAAACGCGGTTAGCTGGCCGGTAAGATGATCAATCGTGCTTTGATCAACCACTTCCCCGGTTTGCGGGTCAACTTTGTTCTGAATCACGCCGCCCATAAACTCCGGTTTGTTCATTACCATCGCATCAAGGAATACCAGAATCTGGCGCAGATGATACTGACAGCGAGCGCCGCCGATTGCCCCCATTGAGCTGGTCTGGATCAGCACCGGTTTCCCGGCTAACGGCTGTTCTGGCAGGCGGGACAGCCAGTCGATCGCGTTTTTCAGTCCGCCAGGCACCGAGTAGTTGTATTCCGGTGTGACGATGACGACGCCGTCCGCTTTACGGATTTGCTCCGCCAGCGCTTCAACGCTCGCCGGGAACCCCTCTTCCTGCTGCACATCAGCGTCATACAGCGGAATATCGCCAATCGAAGGTAATGCGCTGACCTCCATGCCTGCCGGGGCAATTTTCGGCAGCGTGCGGGCGACCATACCGTTAAATGAACCTTTGCGCAGGCTCCCCAGTAACGTAACAACATTCAACGTTTCGGACATGATTACTCCTTTTCATCATGGCGGCCGGGACAGGGCCGAATCAGCTAAGTGTATAAGATGACTTTGCTGTGGATAATTGAGCGAATCGCATCAGGCGACCGGTAGGTTCATTCGCCCGGGTCTGGATATCGGCCAGGCTTTTCCATCCTTGCTTACTATCAAACTCCCAAACATTCAGTTTTTCAATGGCTGGCGTAACCGCCACCGACCAGACCAGAATATCTTCCGCGTCGCATATTGCCTCCACCTGCGTAACGTGGGCGCATTTCAGGCGGCCTGCGCCGGGAAGGAGTTGGAGTTCACGCGGATCGTCATTCAGTACGTCACCGGTTAGCTTTAGCACGCTCTGGCGTAAGGTGATCAGTTGCGCGCGCGCTTCGTTGGGATCGCTCTGATTGTTGATCCACAGATTTTCGTTGCTGGAGAACGCCGGGCTCTCGGCTGAGAGTGGGCTATGGAAGCCTCGCATGGCTCGCTGTAATTCCATATCCAGGCCGCATTCCCCCTCCGTTGTCAGCGCCACGCCTACCATATTCCCGGCATATGAGATGGAGAACGCAGGCAGATTTTTATCGCGAAAGACAGGCTTCCCTTTGGCCTGAATAGCAATTTCTGGCAGCTCGCTGGTTCCGTAGAGCATAAACATCAGTTCAGCGAGTAAGCCGCGTGAAGCCAAAAAACGTGTCCGGCGGTGAGCGGGAAGGTTTCTGGCTTCGATGTGGCATGGAGAAGGCAGACGGACTGAAATCAGGTGTCCCTCCGTAAGAATCCCTCTGGCAAAATGTGTCGCCATTTTTCGCTCCGTGATTAATGGTCCGTGATTATTACGAGAGTAACATTTACGTAGATTATGGACAGGTTTTACTGGTCAAAAGTTCGACGAAAACAGCGGCGCTTACGCGACTTTTACATTTCTGACGCGGTCGTGGTTAATTTACCGTCAGGAGAGGTGGCTATAGAGCGTTTTGATGGTCTCTTTTAACCAGATAATTTTAGGGTTATGGCTGTTACGTTTATGCCAAAGGAGGGTAAAAGGCACCATCAGCTTTTCTCGCTGGGCGGCGTCAAAAGGGAGAGGACGCGCGACCAACGGGAGCTGGTGGAGCTGGTTATAACGCTGGCAGTAGAGAGGCGCGGTCGCCAGCAGCGAGTGGTTCGGCTGGGCGGCCATAAACAGCGATTGTTCAAACCCCGGTAAACTTAAGGCGATATTGCGTTTGCGGCCCATCTCCTGCAATACATCATCCAGCGCCCAGGTGTCGCTTTGCTCCCAGCAAATGCTGATATGCGGATAGCGTAAAAATGTTTCCAGATTCCACTCTTCTTGTAGCGCCGGGTGATCTTCCCGCAGCCAGACCCAGGGGAGGTCGCTGAACAGGACTTCAAAATCGATAGACAGCGGTAGCAGGCTGAGAAGCTCCCGCGAACGGGGATGGCTCTCCCTTCCGGTAAAGCCGAGATCCACCTCGCCGCGTGTGATGGCATCCAGCGAGTCGTAATCCCAGTTACGAACCTTGATTGTGGCCTGCGGATAGCGCTGATAAATCTGCTGCGACAGAGAATTGAACATGATCATTACCAGCGGCGATTCTGCCGCCAGTTCAAATTTCAGGCCGCGTGGCGATTCGTGATGCGGTTTATCAAGCAGCTGATTGCTCATCTGCATCCAGTCCGCCAGGCTTTGTTCCATATTGACCATCAGCGGCGTCGGCGTCAGCCCCAGCGGCGTGTTCACAAACAGCGGGTCATCAAACCATGTTCGCAGCTTTGACAACGATTTACTCACCGCCGAGGGCGTGACGTTCATCCGCTTCGCCGCTTTGGTGACGCTGCGCTCCTGCATCAGAAGCTGCAAACATAACAACAGATTAAGATCGAGACTGGTGATGGATTTTTTCATAGTGCGCTGCGGGCTGTATGGTCATCAGTAACAGGATACAGACCATGCTACAGCCAATCAGAATCCCGATCAGCATATTCAGGGCGTTAAAGCCAATGACTGCCGCCAGCCATATCCATAGCGATGACCCGCAGACCTGTGCAATGCCGAGTACAGAGCTTGCGACGCCAGCACGCAGTGAGAATGGGCCTAATGCCTGGCTCATCGCCACGCCAAAGCCAACTGAAAACCCCGCGCAGATGAGCGTCAGGCCAAAGAGCGTGACGGCGTGAGAGGATGAGAGGCTGAGTACGATGCCCGCAGCCAGAAACAGCCCTTGCGACGTGAGCATCAGCGTGCGCGGTTTAAATACGCTCAGCGCAAAGGGCGTTGAGAACGACACCGCCATGCTGATGCCTGCCGTCAGCGCCATTGTGGTGGCGTATTCACCGCGATCAAAGCCCATCATTTCCATGAGCAACACCGGCGAGGTGTTTACAAATGTGAGGATCACCGACACGCTCAACGTGGTGATCGCCAGACGGCTGAGGAAAAAGCGGTTGAGCAGCGACTCTGCATTTTGCTGAGGGCGCGAGGTCGATGAGCATGTTGCCGGGCGCGTTTCTTTCAGGATAAACACCGAGAGCAGGCATACCGCGATACCCATCGCTATCATCGTGTAAAACAGACTTTGCCACGGGAATTTAAGCATAATCAAATGCCCTAACACTGGCGCTAATACCGGCACAATGCAGGTAATTCCGTTTAATAGCGATAACACCTTTGCCCGGCGGCGATCGTCAAGCGTGTCGCGCAGAATCGCAAACGCCACCACATAACAGCACCCCGCCCCGATGCCCTGAATAAAGCGCCCGGTCAGGAACAGCGACCCGTCCGTTGCTCGTGAGCAAAGCATGGAGGCGATGATGAATATCACCGCGCCCGCTATCGCCACCGGTTTGCGCCCTGACTGGTCTGCAACTTTACCCGCAAACAGCATTGCGGTAGCCATCCCGGCCAGGTATACCGAAAACGCGATGTGCAGCTGCGCCTCGCTGGCGTTCAGATCGGCGGCAATACGGGGTAAACCGACCAGATACATGTCGATACCGGCTGGGTAGAGTAAAACAAGGGCAAAACTACAGATTAGAAAGCGGGTCATAGCGTCCTCACAATAAGCGTGGCGCTAAGAATACGGGGAGCTTTTCAGTGACGCGAGTTGCCATTTGGACAACGGTGATTTCCTGTGAGGAAATTTATTATTGCCGGATGGCGGCTTTGCCTTATCCGGCCTACAGATTTAGTCGGCCCGGTAAGCGTAGCGCCACCGGGCAAAACAACATCACTTGCCAATACAGAAGCTGGAGAAAATACGGCCCAGCAGATCGTCGGAGGTAAACTCGCCGGTGATCTCACTCAGCGCCTGCTGCGCCAGACGCAGCTCCTCCGCCAGCAGTTCGCCAGCCCAGGCGCCAAGCAGCTGTGATTTGCCCTGCTGGAGATGTTCTGCGGCTTCTGCCAGCGCCTGAAGATGGCGACGGCGGGCAAGGAAGCCGCCTTCCATATTGGTGTCAAAGCCCATGCTTTGTTTGAGATGGTTACGCAATACGTCCACGCCTTCGCCGGTACGGGCGGAAAGACGGACAAGTGAGTGACCATTCACCTCGCTGATACCCAGCGTCTCGCCAGTGATGTCAGCTTTGTTGCGCACAACGGTGATCGGCAGTTTCGCCGGTAAACGGGCGATAAAGTCCGGCCAGATTTCCGCCGGATCAACGGCATCGGTGGTTGTGCCATCTACCATAAACAGCACGCGGTCGGCCTGTTCTATCTCCTGCCAGGCGCGCTCAATCCCAATACGTTCCACTTCATCGCTGGCATCGCGCAGACCGGCGGTATCGATGATGTGCAGCGGCATTCCGTCGATGTGAATATGCTCGCGCAGCACGTCGCGGGTGGTGCCAGCGATATCGGTGACAATGGCGGCCTCACGGCCCGCCAGGGCGTTCAGCAGGCTCGATTTCCCGGCGTTAGGGCGTCCGGCAATGACCACCTTCATCCCTTCACGCAGCAGGCTGCCCTGACGCGCTTCGGCGCGTACCGCATCAAGATCGGCGATCACGCCGTTGAGCTGGGCTTCAATTTTGCCGTCGGAGAGGAAGTCGATCTCCTCGTCCGGGAAGTCAATGGCTGCTTCCACATAGATGCGCAGGTGAGTGAGTGCTTCCACAAGATGATTCACACGCGCGGAAAATGCCCCCTGTAGCGAGTTCAGCGCCGAGCGTGCCGCCTGCTCGGAACTGGCGTCGATCAGGTCGGCAATCGCTTCTGCCTGGGCTAAGTCGAGCTTGTCATTGAGGAACGCGCGCTCGGAAAACTCGCCCGGTCTGGCAATGCGCAGGCCGGGGAGCGTCAGAATACGTTTTAACAGCAGGTCGAGAATGACCGGGCCGCCATGCCCTTGCAGTTCCAGTACATCTTCACCAGTGAACGAGTTCGGGCCGGGAAACCACAGCGCGATCCCCTGATCCAGCGCCGTGCCATCGGCATCTTTAAACGGCAGGTAATCGGCGTAACGCGGTTTTGGTAGCTTGCCCAATACGGCTTCGGCCACCTCGCGCGCCTTGAGGCCGGAAATGCGCAGGATACCGACGCCACCGCGTCCCGGTGGGGTAGCCTGGGCGACGATAGTGTCGTTATGGCTCATGATCTTCTCTTTTTTGCTAATAAAAAAGGCGGTCAATTGACCGCCCTGTCATCGCTGTTCTGATTGCCGGGTGGCGCTACGCTTACCCGGCTTACATGGAATCAGGAGCTTTTCTTCTCGCGGCTATGCAGGCCACGTTTCTCCAGACCACGGTAAATCAGCTGCTGCTGGATGATGGTTACCAGGTTGCTGACGATATAGTACAGCACCAGACCGGACGGGAACCACAGGAAGAATACCGTGAAGATGACCGGCATAAAGGTCATGATCTTCTGCTGCATCGGGTCGGTCACGGTGGTCGGAGACATCTTCTGGATGAAGAACATCGTCACGCCCATCAGGATCGGCAGGATGTAGTACGGGTCCTGTGCGGACAAGTCATGGATCCACAGTGCGAACGGCGCATGACGCAGTTCAATGGAGCCCATCAGCATGTAGTACAACGCCAGGAAGATAGGCATCTGGATGATCAGCGGGAAGCAGCCGCCCAGCGGGTTAACCTTCTCAGCTTTGTACAGGGCCATCATTTCCTGGCTCTGACGCTGTTTGTCATCGCCCAGACGCTCGCGCATAGCCTGAATCTTCGGCTGTAGCATACGCATCTTCGCCATGGAGGTGTACTGCGCTTTTGTCAGCGGGTACATGATGCCACGAACGATAAAGGTGATAACGATGATGGAGAAGCCCCAGTTACCCAGGAAGCTATGAATCCATTTCAGCAGTTTGAACAGCGGCTGAGAGATGAACCACAGCCAACCGTAATCAACGGTCAGATCCAGGTGCGGTGCAACGGCCGCCATTTTATCCTGAATTTCCGGGCCAACCCACAGGGTGCTGGTCATGGCGCCAGTCTGACCCGGCTGTACCAGAACCGGCTGAGATTTATAGCCGATAGCGGCAATGCCGTTACCCAGATTAGCGGTATAGAAGTTATTGGTGCCGTCGTTACGTGGAATCCATGCCGTTGCGAAGTACTGCTGCAACATGGCGACCCAACCGCCGTTGGAGCTGACGTTCAGGTTTTCGTTATCGGCAATGGTGTCGAATTTGTATTTTTCGTACTTCTCATCCGGCGTGGAGTACGCCGCGCCACGGAAGGTATGCAGTGCAAAGTTGCTGCTACCGGTGTCGCGATGAGACGGCAGATTGATGGATTGCTTCAACTGACCAAAGGTGGAGATCTCCAGCGGTTTCTCACCGGCGTTCTGCACGCTGTAGTTGACGTTGACCGCATATTCACCGCGTTTGAGGACAAACGTTTTGGTGAAGGTGTTGCCAGCGGCGTCAGTCCAGGTCATCGGAACATGCAGTTCGTTCTGGCCATCCGCGAGGACAAACGTGTCGTTATCGACGCTGTACAGCGGACGCGGACCGTTAGCCGGGTTATCCGGGCCGTCACGACCGGTCAGGCCGCTCTGCGCCTGGTAGATAAACTGCGGAGTCGTTTCCAGCAACTGGAACGGTTCTTTAGAACCCAACTCTTTCGGGTAAGTTGGCAGCAAGGCCTGCTCAACATCACCGCCACGGGTGTTGATGGTCAGATCAAGCACGTCGGTCTTAACCGTAATCAGTTTCCCCTGGCCACTGGCCGGTACGCCCTGGTCGGCGGCGCTACCCGCTGCGGTGGTCGTTGTCTGCGTGGTCTGTTGGGTCTGAGGCTGCGGATTTTTATCCTGCTCCCAGGCTTGCCAGATCATGAAAGACACGAACAGCAAAGCGATGACTAAAAGATTGCGTTGCGAATCCATCGTTAGTGTTCTCTGGTATCAAATGGTCCGGGCGGGACGGGATCGTCACCACCAGGGTGTAAAGGGTGGCATTTTAATACGCGTTTCACCGTCAACCAACTGCCTTTTATCACTCCAAACCTGCGCAATGCCTCAATTCCGTAGCTTGAGCAGGTTGGCGTGAAACGGCAATGCGGCCCAAGCAGCGGACTGATCAGGCGTTGATAGACCCGTATAAGGGCTATCAGGACCCGCGAGCCAGGCGACAGTGGCGGCGCCATAATTTTTCCAACGCTTCCGAGAGAGCACGGTTATCGAGGTCGGCAACCCCTTTTTTCGCCACCACCACGAAATCCATTGCAGGGAGTTCATGTTGACGCAGACGGAAGCTTTCACGCGTCAGACGTTTAATCCGATTGCGTTCATGCGCGCGTCGAACGTTTTTCTTGGCGACGGTTAGACCGATGCGGGGATGCCCCAGCGAATTCAGGCGGCCGAGAATGGTGATTTGCGGCGTGCCAGCCCGTTGTGGCTGCTGGAAGACAAATGTGAAATGACTGGGAGTTAACAAACGTAACTCCCTGGGAAATGCGAGCTTAACCACTCAGGGGTTAGCTTTTATTACTTGGAAACGGTCAGACGAGCGCGGCCTTTAGCACGACGACGTGCCAGAACCTGACGACCATTTTTAGTAGCCATACGAGCACGGAAGCCGTGAGAACGGTTGCGCTTCAGTACAGACGGTTGAAAAGTGCGTTTCATGGCGATTTCTACCTAAACTTGAATAAATTCACTGACTTTTGCGTATACCCGAACGATTATCGAACGACTTACGCCTCAGCGTGGGTGATTAAAGAGGCCGGATTGTAATAATTGTACACTCCAGAGTCAATTCTCTTTCCTTAAAACCCTGCGTTTTTCCGCACCTTTTCGCGCGAAAAACAAGCAGCGCTAACGCCGTACGATGGGCATTGTACAACGGGTGGAGGATTATACGGACTGCCGAACAAAGCGCAAGGATCGCACGGGATCTTTATTAGATCGTTTATGCAGTATCAGGCTGTGCCCTCAATTGATCGTGAACGTCGCTGGCGATTATTTTGGCCCAGGGCAAGGCGCGAACCGTGGGGTTTGGGGGCCCAAATGCGCGGAGAGCAACGCGGCAATGGGCCAAAATAGTCCCAGCCCTTCGGGACGCGTGCCAGAAACGCGTACTCTGCGTTGTCAGGCTTGAACATAGGCCCACTATGTCCAGCGCCTTCCGCCTTGACTACGCGTTTCTGGCTCAGCGTCGACGCCACGCGCAATTGAGGGCACAGCCTGGCATCTTTACTCATTAATTTTTTCAATATGCGCGCGAAATCGTGCAGCACTTCGCCTGGATCGTTTACACTTACCCGGTTCTGGATCATCCTGTGGATAAATCGGGAAGAATCTGTGAGAAACAGAAGATCTCTTGCTCAGTTTAGGCTATGATCCGCGGTCCTGATCGTTTCAACGGATCCTGATCGGGTAAAATTGCAGATAGCAATTCGCACGTCACCCTTTTATGCACAGGGTCTTTTCGACGTGCGTCAACAATCATGAATGTTTCAGCCTTTGTCATTTATCGACTTTTGTTCGAGTGGAGTCCGCCGTGTCACTTTCGCTTTGGCAGCAGTGTCTTGCCCGATTGCAGGATGAGTTACCAGCCACAGAATTCAGTATGTGGATACGCCCGTTGCAGGCGGAACTGAGCGATAACACGCTGGCTTTGTATGCGCCAAACCGTTTTGTGCTCGATTGGGTAAGAGACAAGTACCTCAATAATATCAATGGACTGCTGAATAATTTCTGCGGAGCGGATGCCCCACAACTGCGTTTTGAGGTCGGGACGAAACCCGTCACTCAAACGCTCAAAACGCCGGTCAACAATGTTGTTGCGCCTGCGCAGGTCGCTCAGGCGCAGCCACAGCGTGCGGCGCCAGCCGCGGCGCGCCCGGGCTGGGATAACGTGCCGGCTCCGGCAGAACCGACCTACCGCTCTAACGTTAACGTGAAACACACGTTTGATAACTTCGTCGAAGGTAAATCCAACCAACTGGCGCGCGCGGCGGCGCGTCAGGTGGCGGACAACCCCGGCGGCGCCTACAATCCCTTGTTCCTCTACGGCGGCACCGGTCTGGGTAAAACTCACCTGTTGCATGCGGTGGGCAACGGCATTATGGCGCGCAAACCGAATGCGAAAGTGGTGTATATGCACTCCGAGCGCTTTGTGCAGGACATGGTTAAAGCCTTGCAAAACAACGCGATCGAAGAGTTTAAACGCTACTACCGTTCCGTTGACGCACTGCTTATTGATGACATTCAATTCTTCGCCAATAAAGAACGATCCCAGGAAGAGTTTTTCCACACCTTTAACGCCCTGTTAGAAGGTAATCAGCAGATCATTTTGACGTCGGATCGTTATCCAAAAGAGATCAACGGCGTTGAAGATCGTCTGAAATCCCGCTTCGGTTGGGGGTTGACGGTGGCGATCGAACCGCCTGAGCTGGAAACCCGCGTGGCGATCCTGATGAAAAAAGCGGACGAAAATGATATTCGTTTGCCTGGTGAGGTGGCGTTCTTTATTGCCAAGCGACTACGCTCTAACGTGCGTGAGCTGGAAGGGGCGCTGAACCGCGTGATCGCTAACGCTAACTTTACCGGACGCGCTATCACTATCGACTTTGTGCGTGAAGCGCTGCGCGATCTGCTGGCGTTGCAGGAAAAGCTGGTCACCATCGACAATATCCAGAAGACGGTGGCGGAGTATTACAAAATTAAAATCGCGGATCTGCTTTCCAAGCGTCGATCTCGCTCGGTAGCGCGCCCGCGTCAGATGGCTATGGCGCTGGCAAAGGAGCTCACCAACCACAGTCTGCCGGAAATTGGCGACGCGTTTGGTGGACGTGACCACACTACCGTACTTCATGCCTGCCGTAAAATTGAGCAGCTGCGTGAAGAAAGCCATGATATTAAAGAAGATTTCTCAAACTTAATCAGAACATTATCTTCGTGACGCTATGAAATTTACCGTTGAACGTGAACATTTATTAAAACCGCTTCAGCAGGTCAGTGGCCCGCTGGGCGGTCGTCCTACGCTGCCCATTCTCGGTAACCTGCTGTTGCAGGTGGCTGACGGTACGCTGTCGCTGACGGGCACCGATCTTGAAATGGAAATGGTGGCGCGCGTTGCGTTGATTCAACCTCATGAACCAGGCGCAACTACCGTCCCGGCGCGGAAATTCTTTGATATCTGCCGTGGCTTGCCGGAAGGGGCTGAAATTGCCGTCCAGCTGGAAGGCGATCGGATGCTGGTGCGCTCCGGGCGTAGCCGTTTCTCGCTTTCCACGCTGCCTGCCGCCGATTTCCCTAATCTGGATGACTGGCAGAGCGAAGTCGAATTCACCCTGCCGCAGGCAACGATGAAGCGCCTGATTGAAGCCACCCAGTTCTCAATGGCGCATCAGGACGTGCGTTACTACTTAAACGGCATGCTGTTTGAGACTGAAGGTGAAGAGTTGCGTACCGTCGCGACCGACGGTCACCGTCTGGCGGTCTGCTCTATGCCGGTCGGGCAATCTCTGCCTAACCATTCGGTGATTGTGCCGCGTAAAGGCGTGATTGAGCTGATGCGTATGCTCGACGGCGGCGAAACCCCGCTGCGCGTACAGATCGGCAGTAACAACATCCGTGCCCACGTCGGTGATTTTATCTTTACGTCCAAGCTGGTTGATGGTCGTTTCCCGGATTATCGCCGCGTATTGCCGAAGAACCCGGACAAAACGCTGGAAGCGGGTTGCGATATTCTCAAGCAGGCGTTTGCCCGCGCGGCGATTCTCTCCAACGAGAAATTCCGTGGCGTACGCCTGTATGTGAGCGAAAACCAACTCAAAATCACCGCCAACAACCCGGAACAGGAAGAAGCGGAAGAGATTCTGGACGTCACCTACGGCGGTACTGAGATGGAGATCGGCTTTAACGTCAGCTACGTGCTCGATGTGCTAAACGCGCTGAAATGTGAAACCGTGCGTATTCTGCTGACAGACTCCGTTTCCAGCGTACAGATTGAAGATGCGGCGTCTCAAAGTGCTGCGTATGTTGTGATGCCAATGAGACTGTAATGTCGCTCACCCGCCTGTTGATCCGCGACTTTCGCAATATTGAAAATGCGGATCTCGCTTTATCCCCCGGCTTTAACTTCCTGGTTGGCGCAAACGGTAGCGGCAAAACCAGCGTGCTGGAGGCCATCTATACGCTCGGCCACGGCCGGGCGTTTCGCAGTTTGCAGATTGGCCGCGTCATTCGTCATGAGCAGGAGTCGTTTGTCCTCCACGGACGTTTGCAAGGGGAAGAGCGCGAAACCGCTATCGGCCTGACGAAAGACAAGCTGGGCGACAGCAAAGTGCGCATCGACGGCACCGACGGCCACAAAGTGGCGGAGCTGGCGCACCTGATGCCGATGCAGTTGATTACCCCTGAGGGGTTTACTTTACTCAACGGCGGCCCCAAATACAGAAGAGCGTTCCTTGACTGGGGATGCTTTCACAACGAAGTCGGTTTTTTTACCGCCTGGAGCAACCTGAAGCGGTTGCTCAAGCAGCGCAACGCGGCGCTGCGCCAGGTAAGCCGTTATGAACAATTGCGTCCGTGGGATAAGGAGTTGATTCCTCTCGCGGAACAAATCAGTACCTGGCGTGCTGAGTACAGTGCTGGTATTGCGCAGGATATGGCGGATACCTGCCAGCAATTTCTACCGGAGTTCTCCCTCACCTTCTCTTTTCAGCGCGGTTGGGAAAAAGAGACGGATTATGCCGAGGTGCTGGAGCGGAGCTTCGAACGCGATCGCATGTTGACCTACACCGCGCATGGCCCGCACAAAGCGGATTTCCGCATTCGTGCTGACGGTGCGCCGGTGGAAGATACCTTATCGCGTGGGCAGCTTAAACTGCTGATGTGCGCTTTACGACTGGCGCAAGGGGAGTTCCTCACCCGTGAAAGCGGGCGGCGGTGTCTCTACCTGATAGATGATTTTGCCTCTGAACTTGATGATGCGCGTCGCGGGCTGCTGGCCAGCCGCTTGAAAGCGACGCAATCACAGGTCTTTGTCAGCGCAATCAGCGCTGAACACGTTCTGGACATGTCGGACAAAAATTCGAAGATGTTCACCGTGGAAAAGGGTAAAATAACGGATTAACCCAAGATAAATTGAGCGAGAAACGTTGATGTCGAATTCTTATGACTCCTCCAGTATCAAAGTCCTGAAAGGGCTGGATGCGGTGCGTAAGCGCCCGGGTATGTATATCGGCGACACGGATGACGGCACCGGTCTGCACCACATGGTATTCGAGGTGGTAGATAACGCTATCGACGAAGCGCTCGCGGGTCACTGTAAAGACATTATCGTCACCATTCATGCCGATAACTCCGTATCCGTGCAGGATGACGGGCGTGGCATCCCGACCGGTATTCACCCGGAAGAGGGCGTTTCTGCTGCGGAAGTGATCATGACCGTGCTGCACGCGGGCGGTAAATTCGACGATAACTCCTATAAAGTGTCCGGCGGTCTGCACGGCGTGGGTGTTTCCGTGGTTAACGCCCTGTCCCAGAAACTGGAACTGGTTATCCAGCGCGATAACAAAATCCACCGTCAGATCTATGAGCATGGCGTACCGCAGGCGCCGCTGGCGGTGACCGGCGAAACTGACAAAACCGGTACGATGGTGCGTTTCTGGCCGAGCCTGGAAACCTTCACCAACGTCACCGAATTTGAATACGAAATTCTGGCGAAGCGTCTGCGTGAGCTGTCCTTCCTGAACTCCGGCGTCTCTATTCGTCTGAAAGACAAGCGCGACGGTAAAGAAGACCATTTCCACTACGAAGGCGGCATCAAAGCGTTTGTTGAGTACCTCAACAAGAACAAAACGCCGATTCACCCGAATATCTTCTACTTCTCCACCGAAAAAGACGGTATCGGCGTGGAAGTGGCATTGCAGTGGAACGATGGTTTCCAGGAAAACATCTACTGCTTTACCAACAACATTCCGCAGCGTGACGGCGGTACGCACCTTGCAGGCTTCCGTGCGGCGATGACCCGTACCCTGAACGCCTATATGGATAAAGAAGGCTACAGCAAGAAAGCCAAAGTCAGCGCCACCGGCGACGATGCGCGTGAAGGCCTGATTGCCGTGGTTTCCGTGAAGGTGCCGGACCCGAAATTCTCCTCCCAGACCAAAGATAAACTGGTCTCTTCCGAGGTGAAATCGGCGGTGGAACAGCAGATGAACGAGCTGCTGAGCGAATACCTGCTGGAAAACCCGTCCGACGCCAAAATCGTGGTCGGCAAAATTATCGATGCGGCGCGTGCGCGTGAAGCCGCGCGTCGTGCGCGTGAAATGACGCGTCGTAAAGGCGCGCTGGATCTGGCGGGTCTGCCGGGTAAACTGGCGGATTGTCAGGAACGTGACCCGGCGCTGTCTGAACTGTACCTTGTGGAAGGGGACTCCGCGGGCGGCTCTGCTAAACAGGGTCGTAACCGCAAGAACCAGGCGATTCTGCCGCTGAAGGGTAAAATCCTCAACGTGGAGAAAGCGCGCTTCGACAAGATGCTCTCTTCCCAGGAAGTGGCGACGCTGATCACCGCACTGGGCTGCGGCATCGGTCGTGACGAGTACAACCCGGATAAACTGCGCTATCACAGCATCATCATCATGACCGATGCGGACGTCGACGGCTCGCACATCCGTACGCTGCTGTTGACCTTCTTCTATCGTCAGATGCCGGAAATCGTCGAGCGTGGTCACGTCTACATTGCGCAGCCGCCGCTGTACAAAGTGAAGAAAGGCAAGCAGGAACAGTACATTAAAGACGATGAGGCAATGGATCAGTACCAGATCTCCATCGCTCTGGATGGCGCAACGCTGCACACCAATGCCAGCGCACCGGCACTGGCGGGCGAAGCGTTAGAAAAACTGGTTTCTGATTACAACGCGACGCAGAAAATGATTGGCCGTATGGAGCGTCGCTTCCCGAAAGCGCTGCTGAAAGAGCTGGTTTATCAGCCGACGCTGACGGAAGCCGATCTTAGCAACGAACAGGCTGTCACCCGTTGGGTGAACGCGCTGATTACCGAGCTGAACGAGAAAGAGCAGCACGGCAGCCAGTGGAAGTTTGACGTTCGCGAGAACGCCGAACAGCAGCAGTTCGAACCGATTGTTCGCGTGCGTACTCACGGCGTGGATACCGACTATCCGCTGGATCACGAGTTTGTTACCGGCGGCGAATACCGTCGCATCTGCACGCTCGGCGAGAAGCTGCGCGGTCTGATCGAAGACGATGCGTTCATTGAACGTGGCGAGCGCCGTCAGCCGGTTGCGAGCTTCGAGCAGGCGCTGGAGTGGCTGGTGAAAGAGTCCCGTCGTGGCCTGGCGATTCAGCGCTATAAAGGGCTGGGCGAGATGAACCCGGATCAGCTGTGGGAAACCACGATGGACCCGGAAAGCCGTCGTATGCTGCGCGTCACCGTGAAAGATGCGATTGCCGCCGACCAGCTGTTCACTACGCTGATGGGCGATGCCGTTGAACCGCGTCGCGCCTTTATCGAAGAGAACGCCCTGAAAGCGGCAAACATCGATATCTAATCAGCTTATAGGCCTGATTAGCGAAGCGCCATCAGGCAGTTCATCAGCCTAAGCTGCCGGATGGCGGCTTAGGCCTTATCCGGCCTACAACCGATCTGCAAAAGGGGAATCCCGGTTCCCCTTTCTATCCCCCTTTTCGTTGCTGTTTTTTGAGCGGAATCGCGTTAGCATGAGGACGGACTCATTTAATCCGGGGAACTCATGGCTATCAAACTCATTGCTATCGATATGGATGGCACCCTTTTGCTGCCCGATCACACCATTTCACCTGCGGTAAAAACGGCGATTGCCGCCGCGCGCGCCCGTGGCGTTAACGTGGTGCTGACCACCGGCCGTCCGTATGCGGGTGTCCATAGCTATCTGAAAGAGCTTCACATGGAACAACCCGGCGACTACTGCATCACCTACAATGGCGCGCTGGTGCAGAAAGCGGGCGATGGCAGTACCGTTGCGCAAACGGCGCTGAGCTATGACGATTACCGCTTTCTGGAGAAGTTGTCCCGCGAAGTCGGCTCACACTTCCACGCGCTGGATCGCAACACGCTGTACACCGCAAACCGTGATATCAGCTACTACACCGTACATGAATCCTATGTCGCCACCATTCCGCTGGTGTTCTGTGAAGCGGAGAAAATGGACCCGGCAACGCAGTTCCTGAAAGTGATGATGATTGATGAACCTGTCATCCTTGATCAGGCCATTGCGCGTATTCCGGCGGAAGTAAAAGAGAAATATACCGTGTTAAAAAGTGCGCCGTACTTCCTCGAAATCCTGGATAAACGCGTCAATAAAGGCACTGGCGTGAAATCGCTGGCTGATGCGCTGGGGATCAAGCCGGAAGAAATCATGGCGATTGGCGATCAGGAAAACGACATCGCGATGATCGAATATGCAGGCATGGGTGTGGCGATGGACAACGCGATTCCGTCGGTGAAAGAGGTGGCTAATTTTGTCACCAAATCCAACCTGGAAGACGGTGTGGCATACGCAATTGAGAAATTTGTGCTGAATTAAGTGGCTGGCCTGGATTAAGAGAAACCGCCATCCGGGAACCCACTGACGCGGCGGACTACAGTACTTCGCTGGTTTGCCGTTCCCCCGGCCAGTTTGACGGGGGAACGGTCCGATCACGACTTATTCAAATCAATGCTCAGAATGCGTTCTTTAGCCCCTTCTACAAACACATCTGGATCCCAGTCGCGGTTAAAGCCTTCTTTGATGCCAATGTAAAGGGTATCCATGTCGTCCGATAACACCATCTGGTTTGGGTAGACCGGCATGTTAAATTCACGGGTGATGCTGTATTTGGTGGCATCCACTACGCTGATGGTGCCGCTGGTGAAGTTGGTGACATACAGTTCGTTATATTTCGGATTGTATTTCACCGCGTTAGCTCCGGCTCCTGTGTGCACATAGCCAAGCTGTTTACCGTCGCGTAAGTCAAAAATATAGAGTCCATCTTTTGTACCGGAGCGATCGTCATGGTCGAATACCACCACAAAGGCACGGTCAGAAGCGGAGTCCACCGCCAGATTCTGCACACTTGTGATTTGTGGTCTCGGATCTTTCAACGGGATGGTACGCAGCAGCGTCTGATTTTTCGCATCAATTTCGTTGATGTAATCTCTTCCGCCAACGTAGATTTTCTGTGTTTTTTCATCCATCGTCAGACCATACGCTGTACCTTTGTAAGCATCCTTAACCTCGCCTTTTAAGGCAAGCGTCGTCCCGTCGAGCATTAACAGCTTATGCAGAGGCTTCATGCCCTCGGCCGTTTTCAGCATATTGCTATAACTCACAAACAGGGTATCGGAATCCTGGCTGTAAACCATATGGCGCAAATGCTCAAAACGCGAATCTGCAGCGTTTGCCGCTTTAAAACTTAACCTGTCGCTGGTTCTTACCAGTTTGCCGGTTGAGGTGTCAAACATACTGATACGCAGGGACGCTGACTGGGTGTGTCCGATATAGAGCTGATGTTTATCCTGATTTATCGCCAGCGAAAATGCCCGGTATGGCATCGTGTATTTATTTTCGACTTTCAGCGAATCTGAATTAAACGAATACAGATAGCCTTTATTGGCTTCACGATTTACACGATCGGTGACTGCTGCAAACACCTTTTTACTGGCATTATCAAAAGCCAGTTCATAGACGCCTTCGTCAGGGGACTGAAGGTAATTCGTTTTCAGGGCAAATCGCGAAAGTTCGCGTTCAGGTGGATCGATAGCCATGGCCATCGTGGGTAAAAATAGTGAAATTAACAGGTATAGCGGTGCTTTGGATAAAGTGAAAATATTCATTTTTCGTTCCTGCAATAAAATTGACATAAGAGAGAAAACGTACTGTCTGAACCTGGCGGAAATTGTCATCAGAAACGAATGTCCCCGCCAAATATCCATGTTCTGCCACGCGCGGAATTGGCTGGGTGGGTCTCGTCACCAAGACCTGGCATCATGTTGAGCTTATTCAGCGCCTCCGAATAATCTCTGTTCATCAGGTTTTGTACCGAAAGTTTCAGTGTCAGATTGCGGTTGTACTCGTAAGTACCATAGAGATCGATAATCGTTGGGATCTGCGGCAAATCCTGTTTGATTATTGCGCCGGTATGTTCGTCCTGCTCAAAATCAGGCGACAGGCGACGAGCTTTGCCTGTGTATTTTATGATAGTGCCCAGGGTCAACGCGTTATCGAAGAAGCGAACACCGGTATCCAGCGTCATGTATTTTCTGGGCAGTTCGGTCATATCCCCTGCGCCAAAGTAGGTGCTGGCGATGGAGGTTGGCTGGTCTGTTTGCTGCTGGCTGAAAGAGAGTCGGCCAAAAGCAAAACCTGCATCATAATCCATCTCCAGTTCGAAGCCCTTTGCGATAACGTCGCTTGCCGAGTTAACGTAGATGTACATATTGTCGCTGTATTCATCGCTCATGCCCTCCCAGTCATTGCCAATCACCTCAGCCATACTGCATTTACGACCTCCAGAACAAACCAGATAAGACTCGCTGTAGATGTAGTTCTGGATCCTGCTGCGGTACGCCAGAGCCTTAAAGCGCAGGGCATCCTGTTCGACCAGTAAATCTCTGGTATCAATGTTAAAACCCGCCTGCCAGGTTTCTGCACGTTCAGGCTTCAGGAATGGGTTCATGGATGCGCCTCCTGAATTAGAGAAGAACATCTCCTGGATGTTCGGGGCGCGCATGGATTTGCTGTAGCCAATGAACGGCTGAAGCCATGGTGTTACCTGAGCAGAAAGCTGAACTGAAGGGTTGAAGCCACCCTCCTTATCGTCAATATCGTAGCTACCCTGTGGCACGCAGATAACGCGTGAATCGCAGGCGGGCTTGTACCCTGTGATCCTGTTACGTGTGTAGTTGAGATTGAAATCTGCCTCCCAGATGCCGCGCGTAACCTTCAGCCCGGTATACAGCGCTGAAATATCCTGCTGGCCGGAGGGTGCGAACGGATTGTTCTCGATCGATTCCTGATTCGCTTTCGGGTCGCCCGCCGCTGAGTGAATGGTCCGGTCATAGCGGGTACGCATCAGTTTGCTGCCCAGCATAAACTCCAGGTCATTGTCCGCGACAGTGAACCGGCTGGTATTGTTGATATCCAGCGCGTCAGAACGATTTTGCGCTGAGGTTTTGTAGAAAGTATACAGCGAGCCATCACGATACTTTTGATTACCGCGGCTGGTACTGGCCGTTACGTTAAAGTCAATTAATTCAGAAAAAGGGGTGTAATGATATTTAATGTAATAGTCGTCACTGGTTATATCACGACGTGTAAATTTATTTTCATAGGTTCGAGCGGAAAGTTCGAAGCTGTTAAATTCGTCTGGTCTGATATCCATTTTATACAGTTGGGATTTGGGGTTCTGCTTCATATATTTATCATAACCAAACTCTTTGCTGTTAATTCCAGAGCCATTTGAGAAATTAGAGTAAACAGAACTGCCGCTCACAGCGGCCATAACGCCAACGCTGCCTGTATCCGTAAAAGCGTCGGTTTTTCCACCGACGGCGATCATTCCGCTGCGCCCAAGCCCATTGCTGCCGACTGAGAAACGTGAACGAAGGCCATATGTATTACCGTTAAATATCACATCGTCAACGCCAATAGTACGCATGTTTGCACTACCGGCCAGGGCGTTGACTCCTGCCGGGCCACTGCTGTCGCCGCGCGTAACATCAACTGCTACCAGAAAATTAGGGTCGATAAGTACGCCAGCCATATTGTTGGTTGAGCCATGTGCAGTGGTACCGGAGGTTGAGGAGCCATAAAAACTTTGGGTGATACCGTCCACCATAGTGTTTACGCGGCCAAATCCGCTCATGCCGCGAATATTCACACTTACTGCTCCTTGGCCTGGATCGATTTGGGTATAAGTACCGGGCATGCTGCGCAGCGTTGCGTCGAGTGATTGCAGGTTTTTGTCCGTTGTCCGGGAACTGGTCGCGCCTGTTTTCTCAAGAGCCTCCTGCTCACTGGTCGTCTTCCCGATAGAAACGTTGAGCGGGCTGAATTCTGCCGCTCCTTTTTTATCGGTACCTGTTTTTTCACTGATGGATTGTGCGTAAGCACCGCAGCTGAGCAATAATATGCCTGAGCCGATGGCCAGTTTAATAACGTTCATACATATCCTTAGAAGTATCGTAATAAATAAAAGATCCAGATCTTTGTTTATTTTTTTAATAAAACTTCTCTGACGTTTTCCTGATTTTTTCGACAGCAGTGAAGTCTGATAAAATGTTCAGCATAAAAATGAATATCAAATTTCAGTTAAACGAACCAGAGTCGCTAATTTTCCCTTAACTCCGTCAGATCAAAGGTAATCGGCATTTTTACTTTAAAGAAGCCTCCCTCTAATATTTCAGCTGGTGGTCTGGGAAGTGGTTGAGCGCGTTCTAAAACGGCAACAGCTTCGCGATCGAGAGAGAGGGTTCCCGAAGACGTTGCCAGAGAATTACTGACAACGGTGCCTTGTGCGTTAACGGTAAAAGTCACTATGGCTGTGCCGGTTCGTGCGCGTTTTCTGGCATCGCCTGGGTAACGTTTATAACGGTTAAGGTGGCCTTTCACTCTGCTTTCCCAGGATGTACCGGAATTGTCTCGCTTCGCTGAGTCGCTGTTGAAAGGCGCAGCAATACGGGATGATTCGACCGGGGCCTGAGGCGCGGCATTACTGGAAACGGCTGCGTGGCTGCTGTCGCTGGTTTGATCCTTTATCTTACGTGGCGGACGTGGCTTTTTCTTTTCCCCGTCGGATGCCTTTTTCTTCCTGGTTATTTCAATGGTCGCATCCCTGTCTTCAGTGACAGGACGCTGCTGCCTGTCCTCAGCCTGCTGCTTTTCTTCTGCCGCTGCGGATTCCTGCTGAGCGATTCCCACCGGAAGCGGAAGAGGAGAAGAAGGAGCCTCGATATTATCGGCCCATTGCAGCATTATCGCCGGGGCAGGAGGCGTGGCGGGCTGTACGTCGGAAAACCGCCAGACAAACGCAAGGAAAAGCAGTCCATGAAGCAGCAGTGAACAGATAAACCAGCCGCTCCATTTTGCCGGTCGTGGAAGGTAGAGAATATTCATCATCCATGGTTTACCGTTTTGCAGTGTCTGGCGTCACGAACCACACGTAGTCAGCATGATCTATGGTGATGTTCATCCCTTTTTCTGCGAGCATCAGCACCACAGGCTGGGTGCCGGGGGCGAGATCTTCTATGTGTAACGGTACGCCGATACTTTTTGACGCGTGATAACCTCCTGCAATCAACAACGACGGAGCCGGGGCATCCAGAAGCTGGCGGGCCATGTAGCGATCCCGCTGTTGCTGAACAGAGAGCATTGACGCCAGTTGCTGGCCTTCAATGTTGCCTTCATGCATGGCTATGATGGTTTCGCGCAGAGCTTCTTGTACCGCAGGTGCTGTGGATTTTTTCCCTTCAGGAAATTCGTTTTTTTTGTACAGCGCCATTACCCGATCCCGGTCAATGTTGGCATTGAGCAGAGGGTAAGGCGCACGTAATGCCTGCATGACTATGTCGCCATACATCTCCCAGGGCCACCCTTTTTGCCAGTTAAGCAGTTCCTGAATACGGCCATCCCGGACCACGGGATCATCTTTCAGCCAGCGTTTAACCTGGTTAACGCGGGGCTGCTGGTCTGCCGTTAGCATCTCAAGCAGCACACTCCCCTGTGGTCGCCGGGTGGGCAGGTTTTGAATAAGCCAGAGCTCAATCTGATGATGTCCGGCATTATCGTGTTTTTCGCCAATAATAAGCTGCCGGGCAACGGCAAGCTCAGCCAAAAGCTCTTGTTTGGTAATGGTTTTATCGCTTTTTAAATCAACTATTTGCCCGTCAGAAACGCGGGCTGTTTGTAATGGTTTATTCTGGTTTATTGATGCAGGCTGGCTACAGGAGCTCAGGCTCAGACTGGCTAACGCTATCAAAGAAGTCAGGATTATTTTTTTTCGCATATTTCTGCCTGGAAGAGGCCTTCACTGGCCATTTTATTGATGCAGACTGGTTTATAACAGGCAGGTATGTTAACAAACCATAATCGCGAATGAAACTCATTATCACCTACATTATCATTAGCAGCATCCTGAATTCACTTTTTGTTGCCAGTATTTTAGTTAAATATCGCAATAACATGACTGTTAGTAAGTTAATATTCTGAGTTTTTAAAAGCGGTAGCTACCCTCCCCAAATGGAGCTCTCTTATATCCTGCTGGTCGGCGACGTTAAACGGGTAGGCTAATTTCTTCCAATGCTATACCCTGATGCGAAAACCGCGCATCAGGGTATCTCCATGAAACAAATCACTTTCGCTTCGCGTCATCATCAGCTTACGAATACCAACACCTGGACGGCGGACAGCCAGTGGCTGGTTTTTGATGTGCGTCCGTCAGGCGCCTCGTTTACCGGTGAGACGATTGAGCGCGTCAACGTACGGACTGGCGAGATTGAGGTCATTTATCGCGCTACGCAGGGCGCGCACGTTGGCGTGGTGACCGTTCATCCACAAGACGATCGCTATGTGTTCATTCATGGCCCGGAGAACCCGGGCGAGACGTGGCATTATGATTTCCACCATCGTCGCGGCGTGATAGCGGCGCAAAACCGCGTGACGAATCTGGATGCAATGGACATCACCGTGCCGTATACGCCCGGCGCGCTGCGCGGCGGCAGCCATGTGCATGTGTTCAGTCCGAACGGCGAGCGTGTCAGCTTCACCTATAACGACCATGTACTGCGTGAGCGCGATCCGGCACTGGACTTGCGCAACGTCGGCGTTGCGGTGCCGTATGGCCCGGTTACGGTGGCGGTTCAGCATCCTCGGGAGTACAGCGGCAGCCACTGGTGCGTGTTAGTGAGCCAGACCACGCCGGCGCCACGGCCGGGCAGCGATGACATTAACCGCGCCTACGAAGAGGGTTGGGTGGGCGATCATGCGCTGGCGTTTATTGGCGATACCTTGTCGGCGAAGGGTGAAAAAGTGCCGGAGCTGTTTCTGGTGGCGTTGCCGCAGGATGAAAAAGGCTGGAAACAGGCAGGCGATATGCCGCTGACCGGAACAGAATCAACGCTGCCAGCGCCGCCTGCGGGCGTTGTTCAGCGCCGTCTGACCTTTACGCACGATCGCGCTTTCCCTGGGCTGGTAAACGTTCCGCGACATTGGGTGCGGAGTAACCCGCAAGCCACGGACATTGCGTTTTTGATGCGCGATGATCGCGGTATTGTCCAGCTCTGGCTGATCCCGGCGCAGGGGGGAGAGCCGCGCCAGCTTACGCATAACGCGACTGATATTCAGTCAGCGTTCAACTGGCACCCGTCAGGCCAGTGGTTGGGGTTTGTGCTGGAAAACCGCATTGCCTGCTGCGACGCGCAGAGCGGGGCCATCGCCTTTTTAACGGAGCGTCATGACAGCCCGCCTTCAGTGGACGCCGTTGTTTTTTCGCCGGATGGAGCGTTAATCGCGTGGATGGAAGAGGTTGACGGTTTCCGCCAGCTTTGGGTGACGGAAACCAAACGATAAATCAGTGAGCGGGCATTTTTGCCGGGGGGATAACAGCGTTGGTCATCTTCGTTTTCTCCTCGCTCTTTTCCACTCGCGACTTCACTGAGCTGTCTGTGCGGAAGAAGTCCCACGGCAAGAGTATCGTATCCATGACGGCGGTAAAGGGCATATCCAGGATTGCCAGCGATTTGGTGCCCCAGTTTGTATCACTGCTGCCGATCATTTCGGCGCTGGCGCGTGTGCCGGGGTAGGTCCCCTCTTTGCCGCCGGTATGTGACATTACGCTGGAGCAGCCACCCAGTAAAACCAATCCACTGCACATCATCAGCGTTAACAACACATTTTTTATCATGATTTATTCATCTGTTGATTATCGATGTTTGCATGATGAGTTATAGCGATCCGTCGCGAAAAATAACATCACCATCACGTCGCACTGTGGCGCTTATCGCACTTTAACAATGTGTGCTGTTCACCCAGTCTATGCGATAGACAACAAACTGCAAAAAAAGTCCCCTGCAAGCGCTTGAAAAGTTCATTTCCAGACCCATTTTTAGGGTGTAGGCAAATAAAGAGCACGCCTGATGGGTGTTCTGGCTACCTGACCTGTCCATGATGGAAGGTCAACTATTCTCGCTGATTTCAGGAGCTATTCATTATGCGTAACTTTGACTTATCCCCGCTGTACCGTTCTGCCATTGGTTTTGATCGTCTGTTTAACCTCTTAGAAAACAACCAGAGCCAGAGTAATGGCGGTTATCCTCCGTATAACGTCGAGCTGGTGGATGAAAACCATTACCGCATTGCGATTGCCGTTGCAGGCTTTGCGGAAAGCGAACTGGAAATTACCGCTCAGGATAATCTGCTGGTGGTAAAAGGCGCTCACGCGGATGAGCAAAAAGAACGTACCTATCTCTACCAGGGTATCGCAGAGCGTAACTTTGAACGCAAATTCCAGTTAGCAGAGAACATTCATGTTCGCGGCGCTAACCTGGTGAACGGTCTGCTGTATATCGACCTGGAGCGCGTGATTCCAGAAGCGAACAAACCGCGCCGTATCGAAATTAACTGATTCAGTCAGGTCGCCGCCGGCGGCCTGTTATCCCCATGCTCGCCGTCAGGGAGCATATGCGAATCTGAGGATTCGCTGGGTATTACTCGCTTCTTAGAAGGAGATTATTATCATGCGTAATTACGATTTATCCCCACTGCTGCGTCAATGGATCGGTTTTGACAAACTGGCCAACGCCCTGCAAAACACCGGTGAAAGCCAGAGCTTCCCGCCCTATAACATTGAAAAAAGCGATGACAACCACTACCGCATTACCCTCGCGTTAGCCGGTTTCCGTCAGGAAGATCTGGATATTCAGCTGGAAGGCACGCGCCTGACCGTAAAAGGCACGCCAGCGCAGCCGGAAAAAGAAACCAAATGGTTGCATCAGGGCCTGGTGACACAGCCATTCAGTCTGAGTTTTACTCTGGCAGAAAATATGGAGGTCAGCGGCGCGACCTTCACCAATGGGTTATTGCACATTGATTTAACCCGCAACGAGCCGGAAACCATCGCTCCGCAGCGTATCGCTATTAGCGAACGTCCCGCGTTAAATAGCTAATCCAGGACTACCTGTAGGCCGGATAAGGCGTAGCCGCCATCCGGCAAATCGCCCGGTGCGCTATGCTTACCGGGCCTACAAAGCGATGCCGAACCTGTAGGTCCGGCATCATGCTTTTCAACAAACCGCCCCGCCAGCAATGACGGGGCATTTTTGTGCTTTACCACCCATACATACCGCTTGTACTCTGCGAGAATCCATTTAATTAATAATGTTATTCACAGGGAAAAGAAGATGAGTGATATAGCATTGACGGTCAGCGTTCTGGCGTTGGTGGCGGTTGTCGGGTTGTGGATCGGCAATATCAAGGTGCGGGGTGTCGGTTTTGGCATTGGCGGCGTACTGTTCGGCGGGATTATCGTCGGCCACTTTGTCGATCAGGCCGGGATGACGCTGAGCAGTGACATGCTGCACTTTATCCAGGAATTCGGCCTGATACTCTTCGTTTACACCATTGGTATTCAGGTGGGCCCGGGGTTCTTTGCCTCTCTGCGCGTCTCAGGGTTGCGCCTTAATCTCTTTGCCATCCTGATTGTCATTATCGGTGGGCTGGTTACCGCCATTCTGCATAAAATCTTCGCTATCCCGCTACCGGTGGTGCTGGGGATTTTCTCCGGCGCGGTCACCAATACGCCAGCGCTGGGGGCCGGGCAGCAAATTCTGCGCGATCTGGGAACGCCAATGGAAGCGGTGGATCAGATGGGGATGAGCTATGCGATGGCCTATCCTTTCGGGATTTGCGGTATTTTGCTCACCATGTGGCTGATGCGGATGATTTTTCGCGTCAACGTGGAGGCGGAAGCGAAGCAGCATGAAGACACGCTTAGCAATGGACACTCGTTAATCCAGACCATGAATATCCGTGTTGAGAACCCGAATCTCAACAATATGGCGATCCAGGATGTGCCTATCCTGAACAGCGATAAAATCATCTGTTCGCGTCTGAAACGCGACGAGACGCTGATGGTGCCTTCACCGGGAACGATCATCCAGTCGGGCGACCTGCTGCATCTGGTGGGACAGCCCGCCGATCTGCATAACGCGCAGCTGGTCATTGGTCAGGAGGTGGACACCTCGCTCTCAACGCGAGGGACGGATTTGCGCGTTGAACGCGTCGTGGTCACTAACGAAAAGGTGCTCGGAAAACGCATTCGCGACCTCCATTTTAAAGAGCGCTATGACGTGGTGATCTCCCGTCTGAACCGTGCGGGCGTAGAGCTGGTGGCCAGTAGCGACGCCAGCCTGCAATTCGGTGACATCCTCAATCTGGTTGGCCGTCCCTCTTCAATTGATGCGGTGGCCAATGTTGTGGGTAACGCCCAGCAAAAACTGCAACAGGTGCAGATGTTACCGGTGTTTATCGGTATTGGTCTGGGCGTGCTGTTGGGGTCGATTCCGTTGTTTGTCCCTGGATTCCCGGTAGCGTTAAAGCTGGGACTGGCGGGCGGGCCGCTGATCATGGCGCTGATTCTGGGACGTATCGGCAGCATCGGCAAGCTGTACTGGTTTATGCCGCCAAGCGCCAACCTGGCGCTGCGTGAGCTGGGGATCGTGCTGTTTCTCGCGGTGGTCGGGCTGAAATCTGGCGGTGACTTTATTGATACGTTGACTCAGGGTGATGGTCTGAGCTGGATTGGTTACGGCATCTTTATTACTGCCATTCCGCTGATTACCGTCGGTCTTCTGGCGCGTATCTTTGCCAAAATGAACTACCTGACGCTATGCGGGATGCTGGCGGGGTCAATGACCGATCCGCCTGCACTGGCGTTTGCTAACAACCTGCATGCCACCAGCGGTGCGGCGGCGCTCTCCTACGCCACCGTTTATCCACTGGTAATGTTCCTGCGGATTATCACCCCACAACTGCTGGCGGTGCTTTTCTGGGGGTTAGGCTAGGTCAGGTTTGCATCCGGGTGGACGCGCCGTAAATGGTAGTCCACCTGGTATTCGCTGGCATTTCTGAACATGACCGAATAATTCAAAAACTCCCCGCTGTCGCTGTAAGAAAGCGATGTGATCCGCAGTAGCGGCGTTTGCTCGGGGACGTTCATTTGCGCGGAGAGCTGTTTATCGGCCAGTACGGGCGTCAGACTTTCATAGTTGCCACTGATGGTGATGCCGCACTCTTTCTCAATATAATCAAATTTCGACCCTTCCAGGTGGATCAGCGAGAGGTTACGGAACAGCCTGACGGGCATATAGCTGTCTTCCAGCATCAGCGGTTTGCCATCCACATAGCGCACGCGGCGGGAAAAGTAGATACGTTCGTTGATCTGAATCCGCAACTGGCTGGCAATGGCGGGGGGCGCAGGCATCACTTCAAATACCAGCACCTGGCTGGTGACCTCTTTTCCCTGACGCCGCAGCACTTCCGCCAGTCCGGTCAGGTTGGTGGTTTCATGATGAACGTCTTTACGCGCCACGTATGTGCCGCTCCCGTGCCGCCGCACCACCAGTCCCCATCCCACCAGCATATCGACGGCTTTGCGGATGGTCATTCGTGACACAGCAAACTCTTCCGCCAGCTTTTTTTCGCCAGGCAACGGGCTACCGATGTTGTAATCAGATGAGTTGAGCCGGATTCTTAGTCGTTCCGCTATCGATTTATAGATCACTACCAGACCTCTTTTTCCCTTTAATTTCCGCGCTACGAACCTTTTGATGTCTAACTTTTATGTAAAAAGTAGACATCATTGACTGAATTAAAACCATGAATGCGATCACGAATCGAAGCGGCGCGTCATGTTCTCAGAATCGCAACTACCTATTCTCGTATCAGGCCAGCAATCACTACAAAAAAGGCCTCTCCCTACTGGTTGTTATATGAGGATGTAAAAATGCTCAGTCAAATACAACGCTTTGGCGGCGCTATGTTTACCCCGGTACTGCTGTTCCCGTTCGCCGGTATTGTCGTGGGTATCGCCATCATGCTGCGCAACCCGCTTTTTGTTGGCGAAGCGCTGACCGATCCCAACAGTTTATTCGCGCAAATCGTTCATATTATTGAAGAAGGCGGCTGGACGGTTTTCCGTAATATGCCGCTGATTTTCGCCGTCGGCTTGCCAATTGGCCTGGCTAAACAGGCGCAAGGCCGAGCTTGTCTGGCGGTGCTGGTCAGCTTCCTGACATGGAACTATTTCATTAATGCCATGGGCATGACCTGGGGTCATTTTTTCGGCGTAGACTTCAGCGTAGATCCGACGGCAGGCAGCGGTCTGACGATGATGGCCGGAATAAAAACGCTCGATACCAGCATTATCGGCGCCATTATGATTTCGGGCATCGTCACCGCGCTGCACAACCGCTATTTCGATAAGCCGTTGCCCGTGTTCCTCGGTATTTTTCAGGGCACGTCGTTTGTGGTGATTATCGCGTTCCTGGTGATGATCCCTTGCGCCTGGCTGACGCTGCTCGGCTGGCCAAAAGTGCAGATGGGCATTGAATCCCTACAGGCCTTCCTGCGTTCAGCGGGCGCGCTGGGCGTGTGGGTCTACACCTTCCTCGAACGTATTCTGATCCCGACAGGGCTGCACCACTTCGTCTATGGCCCCTTCATTTTTGGCCCGGCGGCGGTAGAAGGTGGCATTCAGGTTTACTGGGCGCAACACATGCAGGCGTTCAGCCAGAGCACGGAATCGCTGAAGACGTTATTCCCGGAAGGCGGTTTTGCCCTGCACGGTAACTCAAAAATCTTTGGCTCCGTCGGGATTGCGCTGGCGCTCTATTACACCGCATCGCCAGAAAACCGGGTGAAGGTCGCCGGTTTGCTGATCCCCGCCACGTTGACCGCTGTACTGGTGGGCATCACGGAACCGCTGGAATTCACTTTCCTGTTTATCTCTCCGCTGCTGTTTGCCGTACACGCGGTGCTGGCGGCCTCAATGGCGACGGTGATGTATATCTGCGGCGTGGTAGGAAATATGGGCGGCGGACTGCTGGATCAGTTCTTACCGCAAAACTGGATCCCGATGTTCCACAACCATGCCGGAATGATGTTTACCCAGATAGGCATTGGGCTGGCATTCACCGCCCTCTATTTTGTGGTTTTCCGCACCCTGATCCTGCGCTTCAACCTGAAAACGCCGGGTCGTGAAGAGAGTGAAGTCAGACTCTACAGCAAAGCGGATTACAAGGCTGCGCGTGGACAGACAACGGCGCCCGCGCCGGACGCAAAACTTGGGCAGGCAGCTGGGTTCCTCCAGGCGCTGGGCGGCGCGGGCAATATCGAAAGCATTAATAACTGCGCCACGCGCTTACGTATCGCGCTCCACGATATGGCGCAGACCCAGAGTGATGACGTCTTTAAAGCGCTGGGCGCGCACGGCGTGGTTCGCCGTGGCAATGGCATCCAGGTGATTGTCGGCCTGCATGTGCCCCAGGTGCGTGACCAGCTTGAAACGCTAATGAAATCCCCCTTATCGACCGAACAAATCCCCATGACGGAGGCAGTATCATGAAAAAATTCTCAGTGGTTATCGCAGGCGGCGGCAGCACATTTACGCCGGGCATCGTATTGATGTTGCTGGCAAACCAGGACCGTTTTCCGCTTCGCGCGCTGAAATTCTATGACAACGACGGCGCTCGCCAGGAAGTGATTGCCGAAGCGTGCAAAATCATCCTTAAAGAGCAGGCGCCGGAGATTGAGTTTAGTTACACCACCGATCCCGAAGCAGCGTTTACCGATGTTGATTTCGTGATGGCGCATATCCGCGTGGGCAAATACCCGATGCGGGAAAAAGACGAAAAAATCCCGCTGCGCCACGGCGTGTTAGGCCAGGAAACCTGTGGTCCGGGCGGGATTGCGTATGGGATGCGTTCTATTGGCGGCGTGCTGGAGCTGGTGGATTACATGGAGAAATACTCCCCGAACGCGTGGATGCTGAACTACTCCAACCCGGCGGCGATAGTGGCCGAGGCGACGCGCCGTCTGCGCCCGAACGCCAAAATCCTCAATATCTGTGATATGCCGATCGGCATTGAAGGGCGGATGGCGCAGATTGTCGGCCTGCAAGATCGTAAGCAAATGCGCGTGCGTTATTACGGGCTGAACCACTTTGGCTGGTGGACGTCGATTGAGGACTTGCAGGGTAACGACCTGATGCCGAAACTGCGGGAATACGTCGCGAAACACGGTTATGTTCCGCCATCTAACGATCCGCATACTGAAGCGAGCTGGAATGATACGTTCGCCAAAGCGAAGGATGTGCAGGCGCTGGACCCGGACACCATGCCGAACACCTATCTGAAATACTATCTGTTCCCGGACTATGTGGTGCAGCACTCGAACCCGGCGCGCACGCGTGCTAATGAGGTGATGGATCACCGTGAAAAACAGGTATTTGGCTCCTGCCGCGCCATTATTGAAGCGGGCCACTCCTCCGCTGGCGAGCTGGAAATTGATGAACATGCGTCTTATATCGTCGATCTGGCAACGGCAATCGCCTTTAATACGCAGGAGCGGATGCTGCTGATTGTGCCAAACAACGGGGCGATTCATAACTTTGATGATGAAGCGATGGTGGAGATCCCTTGCCTGGTGGGGCATAACGGGCCGGAACCTCTGACGGTTGGCGATATTCCGCAGTTCCAGAAAGGGCTGATGAGCCAGCAGGTGGCCGTCGAGAAACTGGTGGTCGATGCCTGGGAGCATCGCTCCTATCAGCGTCTGTGGCAGGCGATTACGCTCTCCAAAACCGTGCCGAGCGCGTCTGTCGCCAAAGCGATTCTTGATGATCTGATTGAAGCCAACAAAGAATACTGGCCTGAACTGCACTAATCTTGTTGACCGGCATCCAGCGGGTGCCGGTCAGGATGTTTCAACACCGCCGACGGCGCGTAGCCAAATTTATGCTTAAATGCTTTGCTGAAATGAAATGAGTCAAAGAAGTTGAGCATATCCGCTACCTGACCCACCGAATTCCCTTCCTGTTTTAACAGCGATAATGCCAGTTCCAGCCGGGCGTCCAGATAATATTCTTTCGGTGTTTTCCCGGTATAGCGTAAAAACAGACGACGCAGCCAGGCTTCGCTACAGGGGATCGTGGCTGCCATATCCGCCACGCTCCAGCGGCGTTGCAGGCTGGCATGTAACGCTGCAATTAACTTTTCAACCTGTATGCGTTGTGGGTCTTTTTTCCCGTTTGAGTCAATAAGACAAATCCACTGATAAATAATTTTCGTGAGAAACGCGACGGCGAGATTATTTTTAATCGGTTCCGGGCGGGTAATTAATTGTGAAACTTCGGCCAGTTCCTGATTATAAACATCACCATTATAAATAATGCTTTGTTGTCGGATAGGAATATCCATAATACTGGTTGGGGTAAACTCCATCCAGTATTGCTCCCACAATAAACCTTCGCAATGGTAAGACTGTATATCGGTGGGTTTTAAAAAGATAATGCAGTTGCCGTTTAATGTAATTTGCTCACCGTCTTTCAGCAGGATTTTCCCGCACCCCTGTACGGTATAGACCGCGACCCACGAATTGGCGATTAGCGGCTTTTTCTTATCTCGCGGCCATATAACACGGTAATTTTCGTCAGCGTAGGTATGCCACAGCGAGATCAATGAAATTCCGCTGGAGATCACATTTTCATTAATCAGCAGGGGAATATTGTACGTAGTTTCGTTTTTTACATGCGAACTTAGCAAGTTTCCATTCATTTTATTTTCTCGCCGGAGAATGATGCCCACAACCTGAACATAACAGAAAGTGAATGCTTCAGGGAGGCGATGTTTGTAATTAAGAAATCTGACTGCCTGACCCGGCACGCTTTACCTCGTGTTGACCCTACCGCTGCCGGGACATAATGAAAAACAAGGGCTATGAGATGAATACGCTACAAATTTTGAGCTTTGTTGGTTTTACGCTACTGGTGGCGGTTATCACCTGGTGGAAGTTACGAAAAGCGGATACCGGTTCGCAGCAGGGATATTTTCTGGCGGGACGTTCGTTAAAAGCGCCGGTTATTGCCGCCTCGCTGATGTTAACTAACCTCTCAACGGAACAACTGGTGGGATTAACCGGCCAGGCTTACCGCAGCGGTATGTCGGTAATGGCATGGGAAGTCATCTCCGCAATTCCGCTTATTTTTCTGGCGCTGATCTTTCTGCCACGCTATCTGCAACGCGGCATTGCAACGATCCCGGATTTTATTGAAGAGCGCTATGACAAAACCACCCGCATCATTATTGATTGCTGTTTTTTGATTGCGACGGGAATCTGTTTTTTACCCATCATTCTGTATTCCGGCGCGCTTGCCTTTAACAGCATGTTTCATGTCACTGAAACCTTTGGTATTTCACAACATACGGCGATCTGGCTGATGGCTGTCGTACTGGGGATTAGCGGCATCCTGTATGCTGTCGTCGGCGGGATGCGGGCGATTGCCATTGCCGATGTGATTAACGGTATCGGCCTGGTGATTGGCGGCCTGATGGTGCCGCTGTTTGGTCTGATGGCGATGGGGAAAGGCAGTCTGAGCGAAGGTATTACGCGTTTAACCCAGGATCACAGCCAGATGCTGAACTCGATTGGCGGCAGCAACGACCCGGTGCCGATTGGCGCGGCGTTGACCGGGCTTATCCTGGTCAATACGTTCTACTGGTGCACCAACCAGGGGATCGTTCAGCGTACGCTGGCATCAAAAAGTTTATCGGAAGGGCAAAAAGGGGCGCTGCTTACGGCGGTGTTGAAGATGCTGGACCCGCTGATTCTGGTGCTGCCGGGCGTTATCGCTTTTCATCTCTTTCAGGATCTACCGAAAGCAGACATGGCCTACCCGGCGCTGGTGAACAAAGTGATGCCGCTGCCGCTGATTGGCTTTTTTAGCGCGGTGCTGTTTGGCGCGATTATCAGCGCATTCTGCGGTTTTTTGAACAGTGCTTCGACCCTGTTTAGCCTCGGTATCTATCGCCGACTGATTAATGAACAGGCCAGCCCCGATAAACTGGTCACTGTTGGTCGTCGCTTTGGCTTTATTGTGGCCGTGATCTCCGTACTGGTAGCGCCGTGGATCGCCTATGCGCCGCAAGGGCTCTACAGTTGGATGAAACAGCTCAACGGGATTTATAACGTGCCGTTGGTGACCATTGTTATTATGGGCTTCTTCTTCCCGCGTATTCCGGCGCTGGCCGCGAAGGTCGCAATGGGACTCGGTATTGTCAGTTACATCACCATCAACTACCTGGTGAAATTTGATTTTCATTTCCTCTATGTGCTGGCCTGCACCTTCTGTATCAACGTCGTGGTGATGCTGCTCATTGGCGTGATTAAGCCGCGTGCAACGCCGTTTAAATTTCATGATGCGTTTGCGGTCGACATGAAACCGTGGAAAAACGTGAAGATCGCCGCCGTTGGCGTCCTGTTCGCGATGATTGGCGTCTATTCTGGTCTGGCGCAGTTCGGTGGCTATCAGACCCGGTGGCTGACCATTCTCAGCTACGCCATCACCGCTGCGGTGGTTGTTTACCTGATTTACAGCTCATGGCAGACGCGCCATTCCGCGCCTGTGGTTTATGTTTCTGACGCTAAGGATAAAGCATGACCCGTCCGAATTTTCTGTTCATTATGACCGATACACAGGCGACCAATATGGTGGGCTGCTATAGCGGTAAGCCGCTGAACACGCAGCATATTGACAGCCTGGCCGCTGAAGGGATTCGCTTTAACTCCGCGTATACCTGCTCGCCGGTGTGTACGCCAGCCCGCGCGGGGCTTTTTACCGGTATTTATGCCAATCAGTCCGGCCCGTGGACGAACAACGTCGCGCCAGGGAAGAACATCTCCACGATGGGGCGTTATTTTAAGGATGCAGGCTATCACACCTGCTATATCGGTAAATGGCACCTCGACGGGCACGATTACTTTGGCACCGGCGAGTGCCCGCCTGAGTGGGATGCCGACTACTGGTATGACGGCGCGAACTACCTTTCTGAACTGACGGAGAATGAAATCAGCCTGTGGCGTAACGGACTGAACAGTATTGAGGATTTGCAGACCAATAATATTGATGAGACCTTTACCTGGGCGTATCGCATCAGCAACCGGGCGGTTGATTTTATCCATCAGCCAGCGAGAGATGACGAACCGTTTCTGATGGTGGTCTCTTATGATGAGCCGCATCATCCGTTTACCTGTCCGGTTGAGTATCTGGAGAAGTATCAGGATTTTTATTATGACCTGGGCGCGAAGGCGCAGGATTCGCTGAGCAATAAACCTGAGCACCATCGGCTATGGGCGCAGGCGATGCCGTCCCCGGTGGGCGATGATGGCTGTTATCATCATCCGCTCTACTTTGCCTGCAATGACTTTGTTGATGATCAGATTGGGCGGGTGATCAATGCGTTAACCCCGGAACAACGTGAGAATACCTGGGTGATTTATACCTCCGATCACGGTGAAATGATGGGGGCGCACAAACTCATCAGCAAAGGGGCGGCAATGTATGATGACATTACCCGCATCCCGCTGATTATGCGCCCGCCGCAGGGAGCGCCGCAGCAGATCGATACGCCGGTCAGCCATATTGACCTGCTGCCTACGATGATGGCGCTGGCGGGGATTGATAAGCCCGATATTCTTCCGGGTGAAAACATCCTGGCCGTTGAAGCGCCGCGCGGGGTGATGGTGGAGTTCAACCGCTATGAGATCGAGCATGACAGCTTTGGCGGCTTTATTCCGGTGCGCTGCTGGGTGACGGATAACTGGAAGCTGGTGCTGAACCTGTTTACCAGCGATGAGCTGTACGACAGGCGTAATGACCCGGATGAACTGCATAATCTGATTGCTGCGCCGGAATTTGCCGGTGTTCGCAGTCAGATGCACGACGCGCTGCTGGATTACATGGATAAAATCCGCGACCCGTTCCGCACGTATCAGTGGAGCCTGCGTCCGTGGCGTAAAGATGCCCGGCCGCGCTGGATGGGGGCATTCCGCCCACGCCCGCAAGACGGTTATTCTCCGGTGGTACGTGATTACGATACCGGTTTGCCCACGCAAGGCGTGAAAGTAGAAGAGAAAAAGCAGAAGTTTTGATGCGTTATGCCCGGTGGCGCTGCGCTTACCGGGCCTACAAAAGCGCAACACCGTAGGCCGGATAAGGCATTTACGCCGCCATCCGGCAATAATGATGCCCGGTGGCGCTGTGCTTACCGGGCCTACAAAAGCGCAATACCGTAGGCCGGATAAGGCGTTTACGCCGCCATCCGGCAATAATGATGCCCGGTGGCGCTGCGCTTACCGGGCCTACAAAAGCGCAATACCGTAGGCCGGATAAGGCGCTTACTCCTCCATCCGGCAATAATGATGCCCGGTGGCGCTGCGCTTACCGGGCCTACAAAAACGCAACACCGTAGGCCGGATAAGGCGTTTACGCCGCCATCCGGCAATAATTTAAAGGAGCCGTCATGAAGATTTCCCGCCTCGGAGAAGCTCCGGATTACCGCTTCTCGCTGGCAAATGAGCGTACCTTTCTGGCGTGGATTCGCACCGCGCTGGGGTTTCTGGCGGCGGGCGTCGGGCTTGACCAACTCGCGCCGGACTTCGCCACGCCGGTGATTCGCGAACTGCTGGCGCTGCTGCTGTGTCTCTTTGCGGGCGGCCTGGCGATTTATGGCTATCTGCGCTGGCTACGCAACGAAAAAGCGATGCGTCTGAAAGAAGACCTGCCGTACACCCATAGCCTGATGATAATCAGCCTGATGCTGATGATTGTTGCGGTGATTGTCATGGCGCTGGTGTTGTATGCCGGATAGCCGCAAAGCCCGCCGTCAGGTTGATCCCGGCCTACAGCCGGAGCGCACGTCGCTGGCCTGGTTTCGTACCCTGTTAGGTTATGGCGCATTGATGGCGCTGGCGCTGAAACATAACTGGCATCAGGCGGGGTTTCTGTTCTGGGTTTCTATTGGCGTGCTGGCGATTGTCGCGCTCATCCTCTGGCGCTATACCCGCAGCCGTAACCTGATGGATGTGGCGCACAGTGATTTTTCCGAATCTCGCGCCGTGCGTGACAAATTTTTGATCTCTCTCGCGGTGTTGTCCCTCGCAATACTGTTTGCTGTAACGCATATTCGTCAACTTATCGTCTTTATTAGGGATGTTGCATGACAGGATGTCAGGTCATGGCTAAACCGGCCAGCTCACGTTGTAACCTTGATTGCCATTACTGTTTTTATATCGATAAACCCTCTCAACCCGTTATGGATAACGCGACCTTAGAGGCTTTTATTTGCCAGCATATTGCCGCGCAGCCGGTTGATGATGTGCTGTTTGCCTGGCAGGGCGGAGAGCCGACGCTGTGTGGACTCGATTTTTTTCACCGCGTGGTCGCGTTGCAAAAACGCTATGGAGAGGGGAAACGCATCCAGAATACCTTCCAGACCAACGGCATTTTACTCAGTGACGAGTGGTGCCGATTCTTACGCGATAACGGCTGGCTGGTCGGTATCTCACTGGATGGCCCCGCCGATTTACATGATGCTTACCGCGTTAGCCGTAGTGGAAAACCAACGCATCATAAGGTGGTGGAAGCGATAGCAAGGCTGGTTGCCCATCGCGTGGACTTCAACCTGCTGGTGGTGGTGAATCGGCTGAACAGCCAGCAGCCTGCGCGTATGTATCGCTATCTTCGCCAGCTTGGCACGCCTTTTCTTCAGTTCATTCCGTTGGTTGAACGTGACGATAGCGGCAAACTGACCGCTGATTCCGTGACGTCGGAAGACTGGGGGCGTTTTCTCAACGATGTGTTTGATCTCTGGGTTCGGGAAGATATTGGGTGCGTTTTTGTGCAACTGTTTGATTCGATGCTGGGCGTGTGGAGCGGGCATCCGGCACAAATGTGCGCGCTTAGCGAAACCTGCGGTCACGCGTTCGCCCTGGAAGCAAACGGCGATCTCTATCAGTGCGATCACTATGTCTACCCGGCGTTCCGGCTGGGTAATATCCATCAAACGCCGCTACATATGCTGAATGCCAGCCCGCAGGCGAGTGAATTTGGACAGCAGAAAAAATCAACGCTGGGGGCGGATTGCCTGGACTGCGCCTTATTGCGATTCTGCAACGGTGATTGTCCAAAGCATCGGAATTTAAGCGGGAAAAGCGTGCTGTGCGGCGGGTATAAAGCGTTTATTAACCACACGTCGCCGCATATGCGCGTCATGCGGGATCTGATTAAACAGCATCGCTCACCGATGGAGCTGATGGCGATGCTGCGTTAAGGTCAGTGACGTTTAGCGCCCTTTCGCCAGGTACTGCGCCATCTCTTCTTCCGGCACCATACCGCCGCCGGTCGCCCACACCAGATGCGTGGCGTGATTAAGCTGCTCAGCGCTGAAGGCGTGCATCTGCTGGTAATCCGTCGAACGGCAAACACGCTGCGGCCCGGCCATTCCCGCCAGTGCGGACGGCTCCAGGCGAATGCCTTCTTCCTGCGCCAGCCAACCCAGCATGTCGTACATCGTCCGATCGTCGAGGGTGTACAGTCCGTCCAGCAGACGTTCCATTGCCCGCCCTACAAACCCGGATGCGCGCCCCACCGCCAGGCCGTCTGCCGCCGTCAGGTTATCGACGCCAATCTCCTGGACGGAAATGGCATCATGCAGACCGGTATACACGCCCAGTAACATGCACGGAGAGTGGGTTGGTTCGGCGAAGAAGCAGTGGACGTTGTCGCCAAATGCCAGTTTCAGACCAAAAGCCACGCCGCCAGGGCCGCCGCCAACGCCGCACGGCAGGTAGACAAACAGCGGATGGTCGGCATCCACCACGCGCCCCTGCTGCGCAAACTGAGCCTTCAGGCGCTGCCCGGCCACCGCATAGCCCAAAAACAGCGTGCGGGAGTTTTCATCGTCAATGAAGAAACAGTTTGGATCGGACTGTGCCGCTTTGCGTCCTTGCTCAACCGCTACGCCGTAATCCTCTTCGTATTCCACTACCGTTACGCCGTGGCTGCGCAGTTTGGCTTTCTTCCAGGCGCGGGCGTCGGCAGACATATGCACCGTCACCTTAAAGCCGATACAGGCGCTCATAATGCCAATCGACAGCCCCAGATTACCGGTTGAACCCACGGCAATGCTGTACTGGCTGAAGAACTGCCTGAACTCCGGTGAAAGCATTACGCTGTAGTCATCTTCGGTCGTCAGCAGACCCGCCTCCAGCGCCAGTTTTTCCGCGTGGGCCAGCACTTCATAAATCCCGCCACGGGCTTTTATCGAACCGGAAATCGGTAAGTGACTGTCTTTTTTCAGCAGAAGTTCGCCGCTGATTTTCTGTCCGTACTCTTTTTCCAGCCGCTGCTGCATTGCGGGGATGATCGCCAGTTCAGACTCAATAATCCCGCCGGTTGCGGCGGTTTCCGGGAAGGCTTTTGCCAGATACGGCGCGAAACGGGCCAGGCGGGCATGCGCATCCTGTACATCCTGCGCTGTCAGACCAACATAGGGTAAACCTTCCGCAAGAGAGGTGGTGCCTGGGTTAAACCAGGTCGTTTCTTTGAGGGCGATCAGATCCTCTACCAGAGGATACTGAGCGATGAGTGAAGTCATTTTAGCGTTTTCCATAATACGTCTCTTTGCGCTTAGATGATAAAGGAAAGCAGGAATGTGCCCGCCAGAGCAACAACCGACGCGATAAATGTCGCGGTTGTATAGTACTTAAATGTTTCATTCAGGGTGGCGCCGCAGTATTGCTTCACCAGCCAGAAGAGGGAATCGGTCACGATCGTGCAGCCAATCGCGCCGGAACCGATGGCAATGGCGATGATCTCCGGGCTGACGTTGGGGTAGAGCGGCAGCATCGGCGCGACAATCGCCGTCGCGCCCATCATCGCAACCGTTGCGGAACCCACTGCGGCGTGCAGAATCAGCGCCACCAGCCAGGCCAGCAGAATCGGGTGCATGTGCATATTGGAGAGGATCACCGCCAGCGTATCCGCCAGACCGCTGCTTTTGAGGATAGCGTTGAACGCGCCGCCTGCACCGATAATCAGCAGGATGTTAGCAATCGAGCCAAAGCCGTTTTCGGTATGGGTCAGCAACGTACCCATACCGATATGCTGACGCAGGCCGAGAATGTAATAGGCCACGAAAACGGCGATAAACATTGCGGTGATCGGGTTGCCGATAAACTCCAGCAGCGTATACAGCGTGCCGCCCTGCGTCATATTCAGTTCGGCAACGGTTTTTACCAGCATCAGGCCAATCGGCAGCAGGACGGTAAACAGCGTCGCGCGTAAAGAAGGCAGCGTATTTTCATCGCGCACTTCGAGATCCGCAAACTCCGCCGGCACCGGCTTAAACGGCAGGCGGTTGCCGAGGAACTTCAGGAATAGCGGCCCGCCGACCAGCGACGCCACCAGCCCAACCAGCAAACCGTAGACGATAACGGAACCGATATCCGCACCCAGCTTATTCGCCACAAACAGCGCAGCCGGATGCGGCGGCACCACGCAATGCACCGCCATTAGCGCGGTACACAGCGGAATAGCCAGCTTCAGCAGCGACGTGTTGGTTTTCTTCGCTATCGAAAATGCCAGTGGGATGAGCAGCACCACACCCACTTCCACAAACAGCGTGATGCCGCAAATCAGCCCCACCAGCACCATGATCACGTCAGCGGAAAGCCAGCGGCAACGCTGGAGCGTCAGGCCGATCCGTTCTGCCGCGCCGGACACTTCCATCATTTTGCCGAGAATGGTTCCGAGACCGATGACGGCGGCGAGGAAGCCTAACGTGCCGCCAATACCGCTTTCAATCGCATTGACCATCTCCAGCGGCCCCATGCCCATCATCGCGCCCACAAAGAAACTGGCCAGCAGCAGTGCCAGAAACGGGTGGAACCTGAATTTCACGATGGTCAGCACGATTAGCACGATGCTTACCAGCAGCGTGCTCACAACCCAAATTTGAGAGTGCATATCTCACCTTGCCCTGTGATTAACATAGGCGTATTGGACGAAAAAACGGCACTTGCTGACAAACGATATAAATTGCCCTTCGCATGAACCAGATTGAATCAAAAGGGTGATTTGCATCCAATAATGGGCTGTTTATGCGATATGGTTCACTTTGATTCATCTTTACGCTGATTTTCCAGGCGTATTTTTTTACACTGCAAAGCCAAAAAGAGGTCACAGAGGCGGCGATGGAACCCTTACGCGACGGCAGAAACCGTTTACTCAACGGCTGGCAATTATCAAAGCTGTACACCTTTGAAGTGGCGGCCAGGCATCAGTCTTTTGCGCTGGCGGCGGATGAGCTGTCGCTAAGTCCCAGCGCGGTCAGCCATCGAATCAATCAACTGGAAGAGGAGCTGGGGATTCAGCTCTTTGTCCGTTCGCACCGCAAAGTGGAACTCACCCATGAGGGCAAGCGGGTATTCTGGGCGTTGAAATCGTCGCTGGATACGCTGAATCAGGAAATCCTCGATATTAAAAATCAGGAGTTGTCAGGGACGCTGACCGTCTATTCGCGGCCTTCGATTGCTCAGTGCTGGCTGGTGCCTGCGCTGGGAGACTTTACTCGTCGCTATCCGTCCATCTCGCTGACCATGTTGACCGGTAATGACAACGTGAATCTCCAGCGGGCAGGGATTGATTTAGCGATCTATTTTGATGATGCGCCCTCGGCGCAGCTGACGCATCACTTCCTGATGGATGAGGCCATTCTGCCGGTGTGCAGCCCCGAATATGCCCGTCATCATGACTTAACGAATGCGCGGGTTAACCTGCGCCACTGTACGCTCCTGCATGACCGACAGGCATGGAGCAACGACTCCGGCACCGATGAATGGCACAGTTGGGCGCAGCATTTTGGCGTGAATCTGCCGACATCGTCGGGCATTGGCTTCGATCGTTCCGATTTAGCCGTTATTGCGGCAATGAACCATATCGGTGTGGCGATGGGGCGTAAACGGCTGGTGCAAAAGCGTCTTGATAGCGGCGAACTGATTGCGCCTTTCGGCGAGATGACGCTGAAATGCCACCAGCACTATTATGTGACCACGCTGCCTGGCAGACAGTGGCCGAAAATCGAGGCGTTTATCGGCTGGTTGCAGGAGCAGGCGACGTAGCGTTTGCCACGCGAAGATTTATTGCATGTAAAGCCAGAAAGCGTGCTAAATACGTGATATGACTCCTGATGATTTGCTTAAGGACAATCGTGTTAAAGCCGCTTGCTTCTCTCTTCCTGCTCGTCAGCGCCACGGTGTGCGCGGCTCAGCCGCCGTTGACCGCTTCGCGCTATGCGCAGCAGCTTGGTGTGGGGATGGACGTTGACTGGGCGCGCACCGAACGGGGTATCCGGGAGTTTGATCCTCTGGTGGTGCGTGATTTTCAGGCGAAGGGATTTAAGCATGTGCGCATACGCGTCGCGGGAGAGCCGACGGAAGCGCGACTCATCCACCTGCGAAAACTGGTGGAGGCGTGTGAGCAGTATGGCGTGATTCCGATCATTGCTTATCAGGCCGATGAGTATAAAAACGACCCCAGCCCCGGCAATGAACAAGAGGTGATCAACTGGTGGGTAGCCGTCGCGCACTATTTTGCGCAACGTTCGCCGCTGCTGGGGTTTGACCTGATTTATGAACCGGCGGAGAAACTCAACCACAGCCAGGCTTCCCTGAACCGGGTATATGACAAAACCATCCGCACCCTTCACGCGATTGACCCCCAACGCATGATTTTTGTCGCGCCTCGTCTGCGCGCCGCGCCGGAAGCGTTGTCGGCCCTAAAACTGCCCCCGCAAAGCCAGAATTACGTGCTGGCGGAGTGGCATATCTTTCCGTGGGGGCCGTTGAAAAATAACGGTAAATACCCGTGGACGTCGGGCACGGCGGCGGAGAAAGCGGCGATTCGCGCGCGAATTAACGCCGCCGTGCGCTGGCAGCAAAAAACCGGCCATGTCAGTTGGGTTGGCGGTTGGGCGCCGGGTGAATCAATCAAAAATAGCCCTTCCGCTTCGCAGCTCGCGTTTGCCCGGTTTATGGCGTGCGAGTTGCAAAGGGTGAATATTCCGTATGCGATTAACGCGGATACGCAGTTTTATGACGGAGAAGAAGGGGCGTGGCGTCCGGCGCTGGAGCCGCTCCTGACCACGATGATCTCGCCGGTATGTGAAAAGCCCGGCGGGAAACCGGGCCATCATTCGATTAAATCGTCTGCCCCTGATGCGGCACACGCGACGCCAGCGGCAGCCAGCACAGTAAAATCAGCAGCCCCATAAGCGTCATCAAAAAGCCGAGGCTACCCTGCCCGGTTTGCGGCAGCATCGCGGAGAGCCACGCCAGCACGCCGGAGCCGATGTTTTGCAGGCCGCCCACCAGCGCGCCAGCCGTTCCGGCGAGGAACGGGAAAGGTTCCATCGCGCCGCTGGTCGCCAGTGGGAACAGCATTCCGGCGCCGAAAAAGAACAGCGCGGCGGGGATCAGCAGCGTCCAGATGTTCATCACGCCAAACAGACCTGGGACCCACATCATGACGCCCGCCAACAGGCAACTGAATACCGACTGCCACATCAGCGTTGAGAAGCGCTTATTCGGGCGACCCGCAAACCATGCGCCGAAAAACGCCGCCGGAATTGGCAGAATAAACAGGATGCTCACCACCATGCTGCTCAGACCCAGTACCGCTCCCATCAGCACGCCGGAGCAGGCTTCAAAGACGGCGATTCCCGCCAGTCCGCCAATCAGCATCAGCAGATAACAGGTAAATGCGCCGTTGCCGAATAATGTTTTGTAGCTGGCGATCAGGCGGGTACGTGGTGCGCCTGTGGGGCGCGTCTCCGGCATCCAGCGCGCCATACTGAAGGTGACGCCTGCGCAGAGAACCAGCAGGAAAACGTAACAGGCGCGCCAGTTCCAGACGGTATCCAGCAGTCCGCCAATCAGCGGCGCCAGCAACGGACTCACCAGAATCCCCATATTCAGCAGGCTGTTAGCGTGGCGTAACTGCGTGCCTTCATACAGATCGCGCGGCAGCGTACGCGCCATCACGCCGCCGACGCCGGTGCCCATGCCCTGTAACGCGCTGGCGGCAATCAATACCGTCAGGCTGTGGGTAGTAATCGCGACCAGCGTAGCCAGCATAAAAATGGACATCCCGACGAGGATTACCGGGCGGCGCCCTACCCGATCGGAAAGCGGGCCGTAAAACAGTTGCGATACGCCGTAGGTGAGCAGGTAAGCGGCCATGACGCTTTGTACTGCCCCTTCACGAACGTTCAGTTCACGCGCCATATCGGCAATGGCGGGGATATAAATGGTTTGCGCCATCTGCCCGACGGCCACCAGTAATACCAACATCAACAACAAATTGACGCTTCTCTGCCTTTTCATTTCGCTGATTACTTTTTAAAAAAGAAAAAAATAAGAATAAGGTGCTACGCATTCCCATAAATGCGAGTGGAATCTACCACACTAAAAAAAGAAGGCCATATTCACGGCGGGAATAGCGCGGGAGCCGAACGGCAGGATATGTAAACAAAAAGCGGCAACAATTGTTGCCGAGAGATTATTTCACCGCAGTTTGATGGTGCCCGGCGGCTCCCGTAGGCCGGATAAGGCGTAGCCGCCATCCGGCAATCAGGATAAACGCAGTAATATCGCCCCGGCGGCAATCCCGCCAGCCGCGACCAACCGTAGCCCGGCGACTTTCTCATTGAGCAGCAGCCAGGCAATCAGCGCGCCGAACAGAATGGATGTTTCACGCAGTGCGGCCACCACGGCCAGCGGCGCCTGAGTCATCGCCCACAGCGCCAGCCCATAGGAACCCATCGTGCCGATACCGCCAAAAATGCCTTTCTTCCAGTGCTGCGCCAGATAGCGCGAGGCTTCCCGCCGCCGGGCAATCATCGCCCAGCCAAGCAGACAGGTGCCGTTCAACAAGAAGGTCCACAGCGTATAACCCAGCGCGGTTTCTGACACCCGCACGCCCGTACCGTCCACCAGCGTATAGCCAGCGATAAAGCAGGCGTTGATCAGCGCCAGCGTGATACCCCGCCGGGAGCGGGCGCGACCGTTACAGGCCATGCCGAGAATCGCCAGGCAAATTACCGCGATGCCGAGCCAGGCCATTGTGGAAAGGCTATCGCCAAGAAACAGGACGCTAATTATCGCCACCAGCAGCGGTGCGGTGCCGCGCATCAGGGGATAGGTCTGGCTCATATCCGAAACCTGATAGGTTTTGGCGACCAGCACGGTATAAACCACCTGTAAGGCGGTGGAGGCGGCTAAAAAAGGGATGCTGGCGGCGGGAAGGGGCGGGGCGAAGGGCAGACACGCCAGCGCCATCAACGCTGCGGAACCACTGACGCTGATTGCGGAGTAAAGTTTGTCATTTCCCGCCTTCACGATGGCGTTCCAGCTGGCATGCAGCAGCGCGGCGAACAGTAAAATGCAGAAAATGGAAAGGGTCATGGTTCAGGTATCGTCAGTGGTTGTCATAAAAACGTAACATATCGACGATGGACAAGCACCAGGCAGATGATGAAAGGGGAGCGGTTGCCCGCTCCCCTTCGGTGCGGCTTGAATCTGAATTACCGGAGGTATTTCAGAACGGCATCAAGCAGTTGCAGTGCAGCAACAATGAGTTTCAGGATAAGAATAGCGATATCCACGAGGCTCATACGCTCTCCTTCTGGTAAAAGGAGCACGGTGCTGACGTACCTCTCCGCCGCCTGTTGTCAGCACCTTTTGTTGACATAACACAGTGTGCTCACACGGGGGTTAAGGCGCTGACGGCACCACCCGTTTCAGCCAGGACTTTGTTGCGCCGGTTACGATGCGGCCCCCTATAACACATTGCGTACAGTGATATTATAGATAAATACTGTATGAATGAACAGTATTTTGTGGACGGATCGCGACTTCTGATCCATACTCAAATGCGTCAAAATTCGTGCCGAAATTGCGTGTTCTTCGCGGAACGCGTATACTTCTGATGTTGATATAACACAGTGTGCTTTGCGGCAACCAACCGCATAACGCTGATAAAAACCTCGCTCCGGCGGGGTTTTTTGTTTTGCAGGCCAGCGTCGGCATCTGGCAAAGCGTGATCGTCGACGCATTTTTGTGCAGATGAAAAATTTTCCGTTGTCATGCCTGAAAAGCTGTGCTTGTATAAAACCTGTTAATCCATAAACAGACAAGGTCCCTAATGAACCCTTCCATGCTGACTGCGACCCTACTAAAAACTGCGCAACCTGCCGCAGTGGTCGTCGTGCGTGTGGTGGTGGTCGTCGGCAATGCGCCGTAGGGACTGGAACAACACACGATTCCAAAACCCCGCCGGCGCAAACCGGGCGGGGTTTTTCGTTTAAGACACCTTCCCGGCAAGTCGGCCCAGAATAAAAGGACTGGAGCATGGCAAGTTCGGGCACAACATCAACATCCCCGCGTACGCGCTTTACGGGCGCAGAGTTTATCGTTCATTTTCTGGAACGTCAGGGCATTAACATCGTCACTGGCATTCCGGGCGGTTCGATTCTCCCCGTTTACGACGCCTTAAGCCAAAGTACGCAAATTCGCCACATCCTGGCGCGCCATGAACAGGGGGCGGGGTTTATCGCTCAGGGGATGGCGCGAACCGACGGTAAACCCGCGGTATGTATGGCCTGTAGCGGGCCGGGCGCGACTAACCTGGTCACCGCCATTGCCGACGCGCGTCTCGACTCCATTCCGTTGGTATGCATCACCGGTCAGGTTCCGGCCTCGATGATCGGCACCGATGCGTTTCAGGAAGTTGACACCTACGGCATCTCTATCCCCATCACAAAACATAACTATCTGGTCAGAGATATCAATGAGTTGCCACAGGTAATGTGCGATGCGTTTCGTCTTGCCCAGTCCGGGCGCCCTGGGCCGGTGTGGATAGACATTCCTAAGGATATACAGACGGCGGTGTTTGACATTGAAGCGTTGCCTGCTCCGGCTGAAAAAATGGCGACGCCGGAATTCAGCGCTGAGAGCATTCGTGATGCGGCGGCGATGATCAACGCCGCGAAGCGCCCGGTGCTGTATCTTGGCGGCGGCGTGATTAACGCGCCTGCGCGTGTGCGTGAACTGGCGGAAAAAGCCAGACTGCCCACCACTATGACTCTGATGGCGCTGGGCATACTGCCGAAGGCGCATCCGCTTTCTCTGGGGATGCTGGGCATGCATGGCGCGCGCAGCACAAACTATATTCTGCAAGAGGCGGATCTGCTGGTGGTTCTGGGGGCGCGTTTTGATGACCGGGCGATTGGCAAAACCGAACAATTCTGCCCGAATGCCAAAATCATCCATGTGGATATCGATCGCGCGGAACTGGGTAAAATTAAACAACCGCACGTTGCCATTCAGGCTGATGTTGATGACGTTCTGGCGCAGTTGATTCCGCACATTGAGGCTCAGCCACGCGAAGAGTGGCATCAACTGGTGGCGGATTTGCAGCGCGAGTTCCCGTACGCGATCCCTGAAGCCAGCGATCCGCTCAGCCATTACGGGCTGATTAATGCCGTTGCCGCCTGCGTGGATGACAGCGCGATTATCACGACCGATGTAGGCCAGCACCAGATGTGGGCCGCACAGGCTTATCCGCTCAACCGTCCGCGTCAGTGGCTGACTTCCGGCGGGCTGGGGACGATGGGTTTTGGCTTGCCTGCGGCGATTGGCGCGGCGCTGGCGAACCCGGACAAGAAAGTGTTGTGCTTCTCCGGCGACGGCAGCCTGATGATGAATATTCAGGAGATGGCGACCGCCAGCGAAAACCAACTGGATGTAAAAATTATCCTGATGAATAACGAAGCGTTGGGGCTGGTGCATCAGCAACAAAGCCTGTTCTACAAGCAGGGCGTGTTTGCTGCCACCTATCCGGGGATGATCAACTTTATGCAGATTGCTGCGGGTTTTGGTCTGGAAACCTGTGATTTAAATAATGAAGCCGATCCGCAAGCGGCGCTGCGGGAAATCATCAGCCGCCCAGGACCGGCGCTGATCCATGTACGTATTGATGCAGACGAAAAAGTTTATCCGATGGTGCCGCCGGGTGCGGCCAATACTGAGATGGTGGGGGAATAAACCATGCAGAAACAATCACATGAGAACGTTATCCTGGAACTCACCGTCCGTAACCACCCTGGCGTCATGACGCACGTTTGCGGGCTGTTCGCCCGTCGCGCTTTCAACGTGGAAGGGATTCTTTGTCTACCCATCCAGAGCAGCGACCAGAGCCGCATCTGGCTACTGGTCAACGACGATCAGCGTCTGGAGCAGATGATTAGTCAGATCGATAAACTGGAAGATGTGGTGAAAGTGGCGCGTAATCAGTCCGATCCGTCGATGTTTAATAAAATCTCGGTTTTCTTTGAGTAATAATGGCTATCTGAACAAGGGGAAACCCTTGTTCAGGTTAATTATTTGAGAGTGTTATATAACCATAAGTAATATTTTCGGACGTGACGTGTCTTTATTATCCGGTTTATGAACTGTCTTATTTGCAGTATAGAAAGTATCTTTTCGGACAAAGTGACCAATACTCGCCTGAGCGTCCGGGGCGCTTCTTTACGATGTCATATTGCAATGATATTATGCGCCGGGTTGCTGTGATTCAGAGCGAATAACTAATGGAAATCGTTGAGCATCTTTTTATTGTTTGCTCCCCGCTTCAGCTCAGAATTGTTTCTAAGATTAAAGCGAGGTATAGACACGCGCGTTTTCATATCATCTACCTTAAAACAAAGGTAGAGTTAAAGTCCTATATATATGAAACGGTTAATAATGAATTCTCTTCTGGCTTAGTCGCCAGTATGGATTATGGCTTTATTAACATGCTGAAAATCAATCGCTTTCTTTCTCATAAAACAATCCATTATGTCTATATGGCGAATATCAGCCATCTTTCAGTGCAATACATTCTAAAAATGTTGTCTGATGACGTTAAGATTAGAACGTTTGATGATGGCATTCTGAGTATCAACTCCGCAGGCTATCTTGATAAACAAATAAAACTACGAAAAGGCCCCGGTCGTAAGTTAACGCGAATGTGGCTTGGTCAGCATTATAATATCAGGGATATCGCGAAAAGAAGTGAGCTGCATTTCTCTATCGTAAAGCATAAAAGCAAAAGTAGAAATGTAGACTGCGATATTGTTTATATTGATGTTCTCTCAGAGGAGAAACAGCGCTTGCATACTGAGCGCAGTGCGCCTGTCTATGCCGGGGAGATCAATGTCTTTGTGGGCTCGAAATTTAAAGATATCCTTGATGTGAAAAATGATTCCAACCTTATTGCGTTGATTCATAAGATAGAGACGCTCGCAGCGCACTATCCTTCACTCCAGTACCTCAGGCACCCAAGAGAGTACAGCCAGCAGGTGTTTGGCATGACGGAAATTACGCTGAATGCCATTTCTGAAGATTATATTTGCCAGTTATCCTCGGCTTACCAGCGAGTGAATGTCTTTGGTTTTGCAAGCACTTGCCAGCTTAATGTGATGAAATTAGAGAATGTTTACATCACACTGCTCAAAACCACCCTGATCCGGCCCGATATTCGGGATTCCTTTGCGCTTTTTTCTGATAGCGACAAAGTGCGTATCTGCGACCTGGACTGTATGGAACCGTAACGGAGCCGTACGCCCGCCAGACGCATTGAATACTGCTCACGGCTTGAACAGCCATGCGCTTATCGTTAAGGTAAGCGCTTTGCTGGATGGCCGGCCTACAACGGCTCCCATCCGTAGGCCTGATAAGCGCAGCGCCATCAGGCACTTTCAAGTACCAGGACAGAACCATGATCACCATCGCCCTTATTGACGATCACCTTATCGTCCGCTCCGGCTTTGCGCAGCTGCTGGGGCTGGAACCTGATTTACAGGTTGTGGCCGAGTTTGGCTCGGGGCAGGAGGCGCTGGCGGGATTACCGGGGCGCGGCGTGCAGGTCTGCATCTGCGATATCTCCATGCCGGATATCTCCGGGCTGGAGTTATTAAGTCAGCTTCCTAAAGGGATGGCGACGATAATGCTGTCGGTACATGACAGTCCGGCGCTGGTGGAACAGGCGCTGAACGCCGGTGCGCGCGGTTTCCTTTCCAAGCGCTGTAGCCCTGACGAGCTGATTGCCGCGGTACACACGGTGGCGACGGGCGGCTGTTACCTGACGCCGGATATCGCCGTTAAACTGGCGGCCGGACGGCAGGACCCGCTGACCAGACGTGAACGCCAGGTGGCGGAAAAGCTGGCGCAGGGAATGGCGGTGAAAGAGATCGCCGCCGAGCTGGGGCTGTCGCCAAAAACGGTACACGTACATCGCGCCAATCTTCTGGAAAAGCTGGGCGTCAGCAACGATGTTGAACTGGCGCGCCGCATGTTTGATGGCTGGTGATGAAAACCATCCTCTCCCGGTTAATTACCGTTATCGCCTGCTTTTTTATCTTCTCCGCCGCGTGGTTTTGCCTGTGGAGCATCAGCCTGCACCTGGTTGAGCGCCCGGAGCTGGCGGTACTGCTGTTCCCGTTCGGTTTACGCCTGGGGCTGATGTTGCAGTGTCCGCGCAGCTACTGGCCGGTATTGCTGGGCGCGGAATGGCTGTTGGTCTGGTGGCTGGCGCAGGAAGTGGCGCTGGCGCATCTACCGCTTTTGATGATCGGAAGCCTGTTGACGCTGCTGCCTGTGGCATTAATCTCCCGCTATCGCCATCAGCGCGACTGGCGCACCCTGCTGTTACAGGGCGCGGCCTTGACGGCGGCGGCATTGTTACAGTCTCTGCCCTGGTTAGGCCAGGGGGAAGAGACGTTAAACGCGCTGCTGCTGACGCTTACCGGCGGGTTGACGCTGGCGCCCATCTGTCTGGTGTTCTGGCATTACCTGACCAGCACCACCTGGTTACCGCTCGGCCCGGCGCTGGTCTCGCAGCCGGTGAACTGGCGCGGGCGGCATCTGGTCTGGTATCTGCTGCTGTTCACTGTCAGCCTGTGGCTACAACTGGGTCTACCGGCTGAGCTGTCACGCTTTACGCCGTTCTGCCTTGCGCTGCCGATTATTGCGCTCGCCTGGCATTACGGCTGGCAAGGGGCGCTGATCGCGACGTTGATGAATGCCATCGCGCTGATTGCCAGCCAGACCTGGCACGATCATCCCGTTGATTTACTGCTTTCTCTGTTGGCGCAAAGCCTGACCGGGCTGCTGCTTGGCGCGGGGATTCAGCGCCTGCGCGAACTCAACCAGTCGCTGCAAAATGAGCTGGCGCGTAACCATCGTCTGGCGGAACGCCTGCTGGAAACGGAAGAGAGCGTGCGGCGCGACGTAGCGCGGGAACTGCACGACGACATCGGTCAGACCATCACCGCCATTCGCACTCAGGCGGGAATTGTACAGCGACTGGCGGTGGATAATGGCGGCGTAAAACAGAGCGGGGCGCACATTGAGCAACTGTCGCTGGGCGTGTATGACGCGGTGCGTCGCCTGCTGGGGCGCTTGCGTCCACGCCAGTTGGATGACCTGACGCTGGAACAGGCTATCCGTTCGCTGATGCGGGAAATGGAGCTGGAAAGTCGCGGCATCATCAGCCATATCGACTGGCGAATAGACGAGTCTGCGCTCAGCGAAAGCCAGCGGGTAACGCTGTTTCGCGTCTGTCAGGAAGGGCTGAACAACATTGTGAAACACGCTAATGCCAGCGCGGTTACGCTACAGGGCTGGCAGCAGGATGAGCGGCTGATGTTGGTGATTGAAGATGATGGCAGCGGCCTGCCGCCGGATTCCGGCCAGCAAGGCTTTGGTCTGACCGGGATGCGCGAGCGCGTGACGGCGCTTGGCGGCGTGCTGGCCATCTCCTGTACGCACGGCACGCGCGTTAGCGTGTCGTTGCCTCTGCGTTACATTTAAGGAGCGGCGATGCTGACGTTTCTGAAAGCTCCGGCAAATGCGCCGTTGATAACCGATAAACACGAAGTCGATGCGCGTTACCGCTACTGGCGGCGACAGATCTTACTTACCATCTGGCTTGGCTACGCGCTGTTCTATTTCACCCGTAAAAGTTTTAATGCCGCCGTGCCGGAGATCCTCGTCAGCGGTGTGCTGACCCGCAGTGATATCGGCCTGCTGGCGACGCTGTTTTACATCACCTATGGCCTGTCGAAGTTTGTCTCTGGCATCGTCAGCGACCGTTCCAACGCCCGTTATTTTATGGGCATTGGGCTGATCGCCACCGGCGTGGTGAATATCCTGTTCGGTTTCTCCACGTCGCTGTGGGCCTTTGCATTACTGTGGGCGTTGAATGCCTTCTTCCAGGGCTGGGGAGCGCCGGTGTGCGCCCGTCTGCTGACGTCCTGGTACTCGCGTAATGAGCGTGGCGGGTGGTGGGCTATCTGGAATACTGCGCATAACGTCGGTGGGGCGCTGATTCCGATCGTCATGGCTGCTGCCGCTCTGCATTACGGCTGGCGCGCCGGGATGATGATTGCCGGAACGCTGGCGATTATCGTCGGTATTTTTCTCTGCTGGCGGCTGCGCGACAGGCCACAGGCTATCGGTTTGCCAGCGGTCGGAGACTGGCGGCATGATGAGCTGGAAATCGCTCAGCAGCAGGAGGGCGCGGGGCTGACCCGCAAAGAGATCCTGACCAAATACGTGCTGTTGAATCCCTATATCTGGCTGCTCTCGCTGTGCTATGTGTTGGTGTACGTGGTACGCGCGGCGATCAACGACTGGGGCAACCTGTATATGTCGGAGACGCTGGGTGTCGATCTGGTCACCGCCAACACGGCGGTCACGATGTTCGAGCTGGGCGGGTTTATCGGCGCGCTGGTGGCGGGCTGGGGTTCAGATAAACTGTTCAACGGCAACCGTGGGCCAATGAACCTGATTTTCGCTGCCGGAATACTGCTCTCTGTCGGTTCGTTATGGCTGATGCCGTTCGCCAGTTACGTGATGCAGGCGGCGTGCTTCTTCACCACCGGCTTTTTTGTCTTTGGCCCACAGATGCTGATCGGCATGGCGGCTGCGGAATGTTCGCACAAAGAGGCGGCGGGGGCGGCAACCGGTTTTGTCGGTCTGTTTGCCTATCTTGGCGCATCGCTCTCCGGCTGGCCGCTGGCGCAGGTGATGGAAACCTGGCACTGGACCGGGTTCTTTGTGGTGATTGCCATTGCGGCGGGCATTTCCGCCTTGCTGCTGCTGCCGTTTTTGAACGCGCAGGCGCCGCGCGAGGCCAGCATTACGTGACGGACTTCACCTTTTTACCCCGAGTGGGGCAAAACTAAGAAATTTTCCCGGTTTCGCCTGGACGCTGTCTCAGGCTGGTTGGGCGACTGATTTTTACAATGCCTGCAATAAAGCAGGCTTAAAAAATCAGGAGATACCCGTCCCATGCTGAACTTCTTAAACCAGGTGCGTAAGCCGACCCTGGATCTGCCGCTCGATGTACGGCGCAAAATGTGGTTCAAACCGTTCATGCAGTCCTATCTGGTGGTCTTTATCGGCTACCTGACCATGTACCTGATCCGCAAAAACTTCAACATCGCCCAGAACGACATGATCTCCACCTACGGGCTGAGCATGACGCAACTGGGGATGATTGGTCTGGGCTTCTCGATCACCTATGGCGTAGGCAAAACGCTGGTTTCCTACTATGCCGACGGCAAAAACACCAAGCAGTTCCTGCCGTTTATGCTGATTCTTTCCGCTATCTGTATGCTGGGCTTCAGCGCCAGCATGGGGAGTGGTTCCGTTAGCCTGTTCCTGATGATCGCCTTCTACGCGCTGAGCGGTTTCTTCCAGAGTACCGGCGGGTCGTGCAGTTACTCCACCATCACCAAATGGACGCCCCGTCGTAAGCGCGGCACCTTCCTCGGCTTCTGGAATATCTCCCACAACCTCGGCGGCGCTGGCGCGGCAGGCGTGGCGCTGTTCGGCGCGAACTACCTGTTCGACGGCCATGTGATCGGCATGTTTATCTTCCCGTCGATCATCGCGCTGATTGTGGGCTTCATCGGCCTGCGCTTTGGCAGCGACTCCCCGGAATCTTATGGTCTTGGTAAGGCGGAAGAGTTATTCGGCGAAGAGATCAGCGAAGAGGACAAAGAGACCGAAGAAAATGAGATGACCAAGTGGCAGATCTTTGTGGAATACGTCCTGAAAAACAAAGTGATCTGGCTGCTGTGCTTCTCCAACATCTTCCTGTACGTGGTGCGTATTGGTATCGACCAGTGGTCTACCGTTTACGCATTCCAGGAACTGAAACTTTCTAAAGAAGTGGCGATTCAGGGCTTTACCCTGTTTGAAGTGGGCGCGCTGGTCGGCACGCTGCTGTGGGGCTGGCTGTCGGATCTGGCGAACGGTCGTCGCGCGCTGGTGGCCTGCGTTGCGCTGGCGCTGATTATCGCCACCCTCGGCGTTTACCAGCATGCCAGCAACCAGTACGTCTATCTGGCGTCCCTGTTCGCGCTCGGCTTCCTGGTGTTTGGCCCGCAGTTGCTGATCGGCGTGGCGGCAGTCGGCTTCGTTCCGAAAAAAGCGATCGGCGCGGCGGACGGCATTAAAGGCACCTTCGCTTACCTGATCGGCGACAGCTTCGCCAAGCTGGGGCTGGGGATGATTGCCGACGGTACGCCAGTCTTTGGTCTGACCGGCTGGGCGGGCACCTTCGCCGCGCTGGATGCCGCTGCCATTAGCTGCATCTGCCTGATGGCGATGGTCGCGGTGCTGGAAGAACGCAAAATTCGCCGCGAGAAAAAAATACAGCAACTGAAAGTCGCTTAAGTGTGTATTGGTAACGTTTTGCCCGGCCTGGCGCCGGGCTTTTTTATTGCTGCTTACAGGCGTTCCACGCCTCGATAAAGGCCTGGGCATTTTTTGCCGTCTGGTTTACGGTTTGTCCGGCGCGGTACAGATCGCTGCCTAATCCTGCGCCAATGCATCCTGCATTCAGATAGTCAGCCAGATTGTCGGGACGGATGCCACCGACGGCATAGAGTGGAATATGCGTCGGTAGAACGGCTTTTAATGCGCGGATGTATCCTGGCCCCAGTTCGCCTGCCGGGAAAATTTTTAATGCGCTGGCGCCGTGATGGATCGCGACAAACGCTTCGCTGGCGGTATGACAGCCGATACAGGTCGTCATTCCGGCATCTCGTGCCGCGTCAATAACTGACGGGTCGGTATTCGGCGTCAAAATAAACGAGCACTTGAATGCGGATAACAGGTTAACTTCGCTAACGGCGGTCACGGTTCCTGCGCCGATATGTATCGTCTGACCATAGTGTGCAACGGCTATGGCGATACTGGTTTGCCAGTCGGGGGAATTCAGCGGAATTTCTACGGTGGTAAAACCTGCTGTTGCGAGTACATCAATATGCGCCAGAACTTCATCGGGCGTTATACCTCGTAGTATTGCGACTAAAGGATTACGGATGTTCATGTAAAACACTCCTGATGCCGTTAATGAATGCTGTTTCACCGTTGAGGAGGCGACAGCGCTGGCCAAAAAGCTGGAATACGGTCTGGTAGCGGACGAGCAGCTCGTCGCTGCCGACCAGTACAATTTCTTCGTGTGCAGGGATTGCGTAATGTTGCAGCATTTGTGCGATTTCATGGCCGATCAGCAGACCGGATAAGGCATCAAAAAGCGCGTCCTGAGGAAGGATATGACTTAGTGTTCGTGCTCTGAGATCAAAGACGCCGCGAGAAAGGCAGTTTTCATGTTGACCACGTTTTGCGCCCGCTAAAAAAGCATCGACATTGTGCTGTTGTACCGTTGCGTGTTTTCCCACGATGGAGTGTCGGGTCAGCAGGTGGAAAAATTCGCCGGTCATGATGGTTTGAAAATCACGGACCGTATCGTTCTCCATGCGTACCCATTTACTGTGGGTGCCAGGGAAGGCATACCAGCTATTTTCTGATAACGCGCCAAGAAGCTGTGTTTCTTCACCGCGCATCACGTTACAGGTTTCAGATCCCGCTAACTGCAAACCAGGAATGATGAATACAGGGAGATGGCCCGCGTCATGAACTTGAGTGAGATGCTGCGACAGGGTTTGCAGGGAGACCGGACAGAGTAAATAGTGACTGTCTACCCAGCCAATATTGCTGCCAATCATGCCGCTCATGATAACCGTCGTATTATCTGCCAGAGTGTGTGGGCACTGTTCGAGCAATGTCAGCCAAATATCTTTGAACTGCCCTGCATGGTGATTGATCACCCCATCATGACTGGCGTGACGCCAGACACAGCTCCCCTTCTGGTAAACCCACAGGCGTAGGTTGCTGGAGCCCCAGTCGACGGCAATAAAGTTCTCTGAATTGAACATACTTCGTTCCTGATGCCATAAAAAATGGCCCGCGAGCGGGCCGGAGACGGGTAATTACTTTTCAGCAATATCCATTTTTTTATCGAAGTTAATGAGCAGCGAGCAGATGAGGTAACCCACTGCGGCCAGCGCAAAGAACATCATCGCGGCATAGTAATTACCGGTAGATTGCACCAGGAAGCCGATAAAAATAGGCAAAATGGCAGCGAACAGGTTACTGGTAAAGTTCATGGTGCCACAGATAGTCCCTGCTACCGATTGTGCTCCCAGCAGACCCGGTATTGACCAGTAGACACTGGCCCAACGTAACGGGAAGAGCGCGATTGTCAGCAACGTAATCGCAATGGCTGGTGTTGAACTTTGGGCGCACAGAAAAATCCCTACCCCTGCGGTAGTGGCGGAAATTGCCAACATGGTATGCATAACGCGGCTGGTTTTTGCGCCTTTACTGCGCCATTTATCCATGATGTAACCGCCTGTGAGCTGACCAATAAAGCACAGCAGGAAGATCAGCGCCATCGCGCCACCCATCGACTTAATATCAAAGCCATAAGTGGCCTGGAAATAGAGTGGCAGCCAGGTCATCAGGCCATAGAACACAAAGCTGTAGCATACCCATCCGCCGATCAACGCAAGCACATTGCGCTGCTTGAGGTAAGGTTTGATATCAGCGAGACGGTATTTTTTACTGTTGGTGGCTGGGCCGTTTTCCGCGGTGATATGGTCCAGTTCCGCCTGGTTAATACGTGGGTGTTCTGACGGATAAGTACGGATATACCACCATGCCAGTAAACCGACGAGCATCGTGCCAACCCCCGCGACAACAAACGCCATACGCCACGAGTCGAAAAAGGCAATCAACCCGGCGATGATGACCGCACCCAGCGCGGTTCCTAATGGCGCGCCGCCATCGAGCAACATTGAGCCGCGCCCACGCTCAGTTGGCGTTAACCATGTCCCCATTAATTTTGCGCCTGCGGGCATGATAGGGGATTCTGTGACGCCCAGACCAAGACGGGAAAGTGAAAGCGTGAAAATGGAGTGACATAAGGCGGCAACGGCCTGGAATGCTCCCCATAAGATGGTAGCCAGTGCGATAATATTTCTGGCTTTGAACTTATCTGCAATCACGCCGCTGGGAATTTGCATCAGTGCATAAGCCCAGAAGAAAGCGCTATGGATAACACCGACAACCCGGGTATCAGTAATGCCAAATTCATCGGTAATATAGGGCATGGCAATAGAAAGCGATGTGCGATCAATATAATTAATCGCACCCAACAAAAGCATAATAATAAATATTCGCCATCTTACTGTTGTAGCCTTTAATTTTTCTTCTTCAGTATTTACGTTAACAATAGACATAGGAACTCCTTGCCATGCTCATAGTGAGCATGGCGGTACGAGGTATTGTTATATTGTGGAGCGTTACATTATGGAGCCAATTGTCCAGGGGACAAATTCCTGACTACCATAGCCAAATTCTTCACTTTTTGTTTTTTTGCCGGATGCCATATCAAGGATCATTTGATAAATACGTTCACCGACTTCTGCGATCGTCTCTTCACCTTCGACAATGGTGCCGCAGTTAATGTCCATATCTTCCTGTTGGCGCAGCCAGAGCGCGTTGTTGGTAGCCAGTTTCAGGCTGGGCGTTGGTTTGGATCCAAATGCCGAACCCCGGCCAGTGGTGAAGCAAAGCAGATTCGCGCCGCCTGCGATTTGCCCGGTAACGGCAATAGGGTCATAGCCGGGGGTATCCATAAAGACGAACCCTTTTGCTGTAACTGGTTCTGCGTATTCATAAACCTCTGTCAGATTAGTGGTTCCGGCTTTGGCAATACCGCCGAGGGATTTCTCCAGAATCGTGGTAAGTCCGCCAACCTTATTACCTGCTGAAGGGTTGTTATTCATTTCGCTTCCGCTGCGACGACAGTAGTCTTCCCACCAGTGAATCCGCGCAATCAGTTTTTCGCCAACCTCGCGCGAGACAGCGCGGCGGGTCAATAAATGTTCTGCGCCATAAATTTCTGATGTTTCAGACAGAATGGCCGTGCCACCCTGCTGTACCAGCTTATCCACCGCATAGCCGAGCGCTGGATTGGCGGAAATACCGGAATAGCTGTCAGAGCCACCGCATTCCAGCGCCAGAATAATTTCCGAGGCGGGAATGGGTTCGCGGATGACCCGGTTCGCGAGGGGAAGCATTTGATTTACCAGATCAATCCCTTTCTGAATGGCATGCCGTGTTCCGCCAACGTCCTGGATAGTATAGCTGTGCATCATTGGACCATCTTCCAACCCATGGGCATTCATCATGTCTTTGATTTGGCTGGACTCACAACCCAGCCCAATAATAATGACGCCAGCAAAGTTGGCGTGTGTGGCGTAACCTGCCATCGTGCGCCGCATGACCGCCATGGACTCACTTTTAGAGCCAATCGCGCAACCAAAACTTTGTGGAAGCGACACCACGCCATCGACATTTGGGTAATCGGCCAGACCGTGTAGACGAAAATGATCCTCAATCGCTCTGACGACCGTCGCGCTACAGTTAACCGAACTTAAAATGCCAATATAGTTACGCGTGGCGGCACGCCCGTCAGCGCGACGAATTCCCTGAAATATATCCTGATGTTCGGCGGGTGTGGGGGAATGCCGATCCACGCCCCAGGCGTAATCACGCTCAAAATCGCCCATGCCCAGGTTGTGCATATGTATATGCTCGCCGGCTTGAATAGGTTGGGTAGCGAAACCGATAATCTGCCCATACCGTTTCACTGCCTCTCCGATGTTTAGTGAGCGTAGGGCAATTTTATGTCCTGCGGGAATGTCGCTGATAACTGTAATTTGTTCTTCTTCAAGCCAGGTGCCAGCGGGAACACACTGTCTTGCGATAACCACATCATCTTTTGGATTGAGTTTTAGTACAGGGTTGATGTTCATTATCATTGCTCTCATGCTGATTTACAGAGTAATACGGGCCAGAATATTTCGAACAAGGGCTGTTTTTTCCTCATTGAGTGGTAAGGCTGGTGGAACTACGGCAGTTGAAATATCCACTCCAGTTAATTTGATAGCTGTCTTGATGACGCCAAAAAAAGGCTGTTCTAATGTATACAGAGGAGAAAGCGTTGCCAGTTGCTGCTGTAGTGCTTTAGCCGTAGTGAGGTCTTCACGAATAAATGCCTGATATATGCCTCTGGTAATGTGTGGGGCAAAGTTAAATGTTGCAGGGATTCCACCGTGACCGCCCAACAATAGCGTATCAAGCAAATATTCGTCATAACCGCTAAAGACAATAAACTCCGGGCGGAATGGGTGGACGCGATTAATAATTTCCCGGGTGTGGCTGATGTTATCAATGGTGTCTTTAATTCCTACAATATTAGGCACTTCACGGGCGAGTCGGGTGATCACGTCCAGACCGATATCCTGGCCAGTTAACTCAGGGAAGTTATACAAAAAGACAGGTATACTGAGTGCTTCGGCAATGCGTTTGTAATGCGTGAAACGCGCGTCATCACTGAGTTTCGCATAGTAAGGATTCACCACCAGTACGCCCGTAGCGCCTGCGTTTTGTGCGTGTTCACCTAACTGGATAGTTTCTGCGGTGCTGGCGCAGGCAATACCAATTAACACCGGTACTCTTCCTGCAACATATTGCAGACTGAATTCGGCGATCTGTTTTCTCTGCTCAGTGGAAAAATGTGAAAACTCGCCGCCGCTGCCCAGAATCAGCATTCCGTCAGCCCTGTTGTTAATGACATGGTCAATCATGGTGGCCATTCCGGCGCGATCTAATTCGCCATGATTGTCAACAATGGTTGGGACTGGCGGAAAGATACCTTTAAATACGTTCGACATTGCTACCTCTTGTTCAGTATATGGAACTAATGTTCTGTATATTGAAATTAGTACAGCAAATATCCAAATCATTCGTCAATGATTTTTGCAGAACAAATGAACAATTGTGATAGCGATCTGATTTAGGTGGTTAACATTTCAGGAATTGCCTGTGCTTCCTCTATGCGCAAAAAAGCCGCATTCCTGAGGAAAGTGATTGCGGTATACTGAGAGGAGTCTATGAATAGAAAAGATTAATTTCGTATGAGCCAGGATATTACGACCTCTGTTCCCGCACTGGATAAGACGGTAAAAATCTGTAATTACCTCTTCAATACACCAGGGGCGACGTTCAGCCAGATCCAACAAGATTTAGCATTACCTAAAAGCAGCACGTCATCATTGTTAAACGCATTGGTCGAACATCACCTTTTGCGTCTGGAAAAGGGGCGCTTTTTCCTGGGCCTGAAATTGTACGAATGGGGTAATCGTTCGCTGGAGCAATTTGATATCCGCAACGTTGCTCTGCCTGTTCTGGAGAAATTGCGTGAGCAAACTGATCTGACCTGCCATCTGGGTATCCTGGATGAAGTCGCGCCCATTTACCTGATGAAGCTTGAGAACACTCAGCCAATCGGTATTCGTACCTGGGTCGGTAAAAAGCTGCCGATGCACAGTTCCGGCGTGGGGAAAGCGCTTTGTGCCTGGTTACCGCAGGACAAAATGGACGAACTTTTGCCGGATGAGCAGTTACCGCAATACACTGAGACCACCATCACCAGTAAGAAAGCCTTGCTAAAGGAGTTTGCCAGAATCCGTGAGCAAGGATGGGTCTTTGATAACGCGGAAGATTCCCCAGGTATTTATTGTATCGCTGCGCCGGTGTTTAATCGTAATCATGAGGTGATTGCTGCGATCAGTATCAGCGGTGTTGAATTGCAAATGCCAAAAGAGTGCATTCCACAATATTCGCAGTGGGTTCGTGAAGCCTGTCAGGCGCTTTCTGCAAAGTTGGTTTAACAGGGCAGGTTATGATTTGGATTATGCTGGCCACGCTGGTCGTGGTGTTTATTGTTGGCTTCAGGGTGCTCACCTCGGGGGCCCGGCGTGCGATTCGTCGGTTAAGCGAGCGTCTGGGCATCAGCGTGGTGCCGGTGGAGTCAATGATCGACCAGATGGGTAAAGCGCCTGGAGAGGCGTTTTTACAGTACCTGCATCGTCCTGATGAATCACATCTGCAAAATGCCGCCCAGATATTGCTAATCTGGCAGATCGTGATTGTGGATGGCAGCGATCAGAACCTGCAACAGTGGTATCGTCAGCTGCAAAAAACGCGTCTGGCCGCGCCAATTACTGACGCGCAGGTACGCCTGGCGCTGGGATTTCTGCGCGAAATAGAACCGGATATGCAAGAGATTAACGCCTTCCAGATACGCTACAACGCCCTTTTTCAACCTGAAGATGGCGTGCACTGGTTGCATTGAAGTCGTCCATTCCCGCAGGCACGATGAATCTGTAGGCCGGATAAGCGTCAGCGCCATCCGGCTATTAATATAGTTGCTAAAACGTTAAATGCGTCACACTTTAGATGTTACACTGCACGGCTTTTCTGGCAGAGAAAGACGCAGGTAACGAAATGAGTGCAAGAATCGAAGAACAATCCCATGCTGAGACGATTATCCGGCCAAACTGGTCGGCTGTTTTCGCTGTGGCGTTCTGTGTTGCCTGCCTGATCACCGTTGAGTTTTTGCCCGTCAGCCTGCTGACGCCGATGGCGCAGGACCTCGGAATCTCTGAAGGCGTCGCCGGGCAGTCGGTAACGGTAACGGCGTTTGTCGCCATGTTTGCCAGCCTGTTTATCACCCAAATTATTCAGGCGACCGATCGTCGCTATGTGGTGATCCTGTTTGCCGTTTTATTAACGCTTTCCTGTCTGCTGGTCTCGTTTGCAACTTCCTTCACGCTGCTGTTGGCCGGGCGTGCCTGCCTGGGGCTGGCGTTGGGGGGATTCTGGGCGATGTCGGCTTCGTTGACGATGCGTCTGGTGCCGCCGCGTACCGTGCCTAAAGCGTTGTCGGTTATTTTTGGCGCGGTCTCCATCGCGCTGGTGATCGCCGCGCCGCTGGGCAGTTTTTTAGGTGGGATTATTGGCTGGCGTCATGTTTTTAACGCGGCGGCGGTGATGGGCGTACTGTGTGTTATTTGGGTAGTGAAATCGTTACCTTCGCTGCCTGGCGAACCGTCTCACCAAAAACAAAATATCTTCAGTCTGTTGCAACGTCCCGGCGTAATGGCGGGGATGATCGCCATCTTTATGTCCTTTGCCGGACAGTTCGCGTTCTTTACCTACATCCGCCCGGTGTATATGAATCTGGCGGGCTTTGATGTCGATGGCCTGACGCTGGTGCTGCTGAGCTTTGGCATCGCCAGTTTTGTGGGAACGTCGCTCTCCTCTTTTATTCTTAAACGCTCGGTCAAACTGGCGCTGGCAGGCGCGCCGTTGGTTCTGGCCGTCAGCGCGCTGGTGCTGACGTTGTGGGGAAGCGAAAAAGTGGTGGCGGCAGGGATCGCGATTGTCTGGGGGCTGTCGTTTGCGCTGGTGCCGGTAGGGTGGTCAACGTGGATCACCCGTACGCTTGCCGATCAGGCGGAAAAAGCCGGGTCCGTTCAGGTTGCGGTGATCCAGCTTGCCAATACCTGCGGTGCGGCTGTTGGCGGCTATGCGCTTGATAACCTTGGTCTGCTGTCGCCGCTGGCGCTCTCCGGCAGCCTGATGTTGCTGACGGCGCTGCTGGTGACGGTAAAAGTTCGCATACAAACGACGCGATAATACGTCAAAAGGGGTGACGATTCGGTCACCCATGACGTTTTACATATCCGGGCATTCGACTTTGCCGAGCGCTTCCCAGTAGTTATTCTGGTTGTTCCTTTCTATCGCCACGATCGCCTCGCGGATGTGCTGTTGATTACTCTCATTCGACATGATCATTTTCTCCCATGCCTCATCCGACAGCGATGCCTGCGGTGTACACATTTTGCGTAGCTCTTTCAGGACGGTGCTTTTTTCGTTAGCGGTCTGAAGCGAGCTATAAGGCGAGTTAGCCAACGCAATGCCTGGCAGCGCGAGAAGGGCGGTAAAAAGCAGCAGGGCGGTTTGTTTCATCGTCATCATCCAGTATTCAAAGTTTAAGCATAAGTATAGACAGAACACGACTCTCTCAGCGGTCCGCATTACTTCGCAAAACCGTCTCGTCTGTAAGTTGTAGGCGGATTCTCCCCGCTCTCTCACTTTCTTGCGTAGCAGAATAGTGTATGTTCTGAACAATCATTTATTTCTTAAGCGGTAAAGAGATGAGACGGATTGAGGTAATACTGGGGGAACTCGAACGGCTGACGCGCGGGCTGAATCTTGCCGATCTGGCGCAGGAGACGGCATTTACGGCGGAAGCCATTGGCTTTAACCTCGGGCTGGCGCGCAACTCGGTCAGTAAAGATCTCAATCAACTCTGCAATGATGGTCTGGCGATCAAAAGCCGGGGCCGCCCGGTGTTTTTCCTGCACCGTCAGGCGCTGGAAACGCTGCTGGGGCGTAAGCTGGATGACGCCGAACGTGAAGTACGTACGATTGCCGATCTGTTGCCGCGTCAGGAAGGGCACACAATCGACGATCCCTTTACCGGTCTGATTGGCTACGATCGCAGCCTGCGCGATGCAGTAGAAAAAGGCCGCGCCGCAGTGCTTTACCCCCACGGGTTGCATGTGTTGCTGACCGGACCTTCCGGCGTTGGCAAAACCTTCTTTGCTGAACTGATGCACCGCTTTGCCTGCGAGCACGCCGCTGGCTCCCTGCCGCCGCTGGTCTATTTTAACTGTGCGGAATATGCCCATAACCCGGAACTGCTCTCTTCGCACCTGTTTGGTCATCGACAGGGAGCGTTTACCGGAGCGAGCGAGAATAAACCAGGCCTGGTGGAGCAGGCGGACGGCGGCTATCTGTTGCTGGATGAGGTACACCGTCTGCCATATGAAGGGCAGGAAAAGCTGTTCTCCATTCTCGATAAAGGTGAATACCGTCCGCTGGGGGCAAGCAGCAAGGCGCGTTCGATATCGGTACGCCTGATTTGCGCGACGACTGAACCGGTAAGTTCGGCGTTGTTGCGTACTTTTCAGCGGCGTATTCAGGTCTGTATCGATCTGCCGGGCATTCGCCAGCGTTCAATCGAAGAACAGGTGGAGCTGATTGTCGGCTTTTTGCAACGTGAAAGTCGCAAAATTGAGCGCACGGTGAGTATCGACAAGACGCTGCTGCTCTGGCTGCTGAATAAGCCGCTGGAAGGCAACATCGGCCAGCTCAAGAGTGATATCCAGTTCCTCTGCGCTCAGGCGTGGGCGTCGGGGATGACGGAGCATAACGATACGCTGCAACTGGATAAACGGCTGGCGGAAATGCCGTTTAACGCCACGCCGGAGCAACGTTTGCTGGTGGACACGCTGTTTGACGGCAAAGAGCGCTTGAACGTTGACGCGCGCACGTTGCCCGCCTTGAAAACGTCGCTGGCGACGGGTGCCGAGATTGAAGAGAGCGATCTCTTTTACAGCTTCCTGACCCGCGAATACGTCAATCTGCGCAACAGTAACGTGCCTCCGGCGGAAACGCTGGCGATCCTGAAAAATAAGCTCAGCTCGATTTTTGAATATGGCCTCTACAGTCGCGACAATATTGCGCATCCGCCGCGTTATGGCGACCAGATTGAGGAACGCGTGACGCTGCTTATTGGCTGCGTGGAGCAGGTGCTTACGTTTACGCTGCCGGAGAACCTGGTAAATCCGCTGCGTAAACATTTTCTGGCGCTGATTGGCTACGTTCAGCGCGGCCTGATCCCGCAGCTTTATTCTTCCAGCCTGATCCTCGATCGTTGCAAAGATGAGTACGATAACGCCACATTATTGTGCCGAAAAATCAATGAATTGCTGCATATTCAGTGTCCGGCGACGGAAGTGGTCTGGCTGTGTCTGTTCCTCAAAGAGTGTCGTCATTATCGTCAGCGTATCGACGCCAGCCCGGACTGCGGGGTGATCCTGATTGCTCACGGCGCAACAACGGCCACAAGCATGGCGCAGTATGTGAATCGGGTGCTGGAGCGCGAGTTGTTCAGTGCTATTGATATGCCGTTTGAGCAGTCGGTGCATGACACGCTGGAAACCCTGACCCAGATGATTCAGACCCGACGTTATCAGCGGCTGATCCTGATGGTGGACATCGGCTCGCTGGTACATTTTGGCAGTACGATCAGCAAATTATTCCAGATTGACGTTCTGCTGATGCCAAATATAACCCTGACCAGCCTGCTGGAGGTGGGGCTGGATTTAAGCTATGAAACCAGCGACCTGCCGCAGCTGGCGGCGTTAATGCAGGGTAAAAGCATCCCCTGCCAGCTTTGTACGCCACAGCAGGAAAACGGCGGCAAAGTGCTGGTTATCTCCTGTATTACCGGCATGGGCACGGCGGAAAAAATCAAAAAGGTGCTGGAGGAGAGTTTTGGCGAGCTGATGTCGCAGGACACGCGGATGGTGATCCTCGATTACAACGATGTTCGCAGCCTGGAGCGCGTCCAGCAGTCGCTGCATGCCAGTGAACGACTGGCGGGTATTGTTGGCACCTTCCAGCCGGGGCTGCCGGATATTCCATTCATTTCGCTGGAGGAATTGTTCTCTGAGCAAGGGCCGGAACTGGTGTTGAGCCTGTTAACGCCGGACCTCACCAGCGCTGAACGCCGCCTGGAAATGGAACGTAGCGCAATGCGCTTTATCAGCGCGCTGACGATGGAGAGCATCATCAACCATATTTCAGTGCTTAACCCGCAGCGCATTCTGAAAGAAATGGAAGGGGTGCTTAACCATCTGACCACCACGCTTTCGCTGAAACCAAGCCGCCAGGTGACACTGCGCTTCCTGATCCACTGCTGCTGCATGGTCGAGCGTATCGTGATTAACCGAAAACCGTTACAGATGGCGCTGGAAAACAAACCGGATCTGGATGCCCGCGCGTTTAGTGTCATCAAATCGGCTTTCCTGCCGATTGAAGAGGCTTATGCCATCCGTTTATCGGACGCGGAATATTTTTATATCTACGAATTACTCTATAGCTGATCCCTTATCTGGCGTGGCGCTGCGCCTCGCCAGACCTCTCTTCTCCCCTCGCGTGACACAAATCCTGGCACAGCCTTTGCTCTTACTCTGATGAGTTTTGCCGGATGGCGTTTGCTATTCGTAGGCCCGGTTCGTAGGCCCGGTAAGCGTAGCGCCACCGGGCAATGTGTGCCGGATGGCGGCGTAAACGCCTTATCCGGCCTACGGCGGTGACGCTATCGGGCATTGTCAGTCTCATGTAATCGAGCCAGGAGGCCATTTTGACTACCACTGAATCCTTGCCCCAGATCCTGCTGCTGACGCATGGCGGCTGGGGACAACAGCTCTGCAACAGCCTTCGCATGGTGATGGGGGAAATTAAAGGCGTAACAGAAATTGCGCTCATGCCCGTGGATACGCTGGGCGAGTTTTATCAACGTGTCGAAGCCGTGGTGAAAACCATGCCGGCAGGCTCACTTATTCTGACCGATTTTGTTGGCGGCACGACCTCCAACGTGGCGGCACGACTGAGTGCGGATTATCCGGTGGCGGTGGTTTCCGGGCTGAACGCCTCGCTGCTGCTGGAGGCGCTGGATCGGCGCGAACACGGCCCGCTTACCGCCTGCGTGAGCGGTCTGGTGGAAGCCGGGCGCAGCAGTTGTCTGGATGTCGTCGCCCATGTTCGTCAATTACAACAATCACAATAAGGAAAATCATTATGGCAAACATCGTGTTATGTCGCATCGACAGCCGTCTGATTCATGGGCAGGTCGTGACGAAGTGGGTCGGACAATCCCAGGCAAACCGGATTGCCGTGGTCAGTGACGAACTGGACGCCGATCCGTTTATGAAAAATATCTACCTGATGGCCGCGCCGCCAAACATCAAAGTGGATTGCTACAGCAACCAGAGCTTTGCGGCATCGTGGAAAGAAAACCAACTCGGCGACGGCAATGTGCTGGTGTTGTTCCCGTCTCTGGCGGCTATTCAACAGGCCGTGCAGCAGGGATTTGATGTCACCACCATTCAGGTTGGGGGCTTAGGCGGTGGGCCAAACCGCAAAGCGGTTTTCCAGAACATTACGCTCGATGAAAAAGACGTTGGCATTCTTAACGACCTGAAAAGTCGTGGGATTCAGGTGTTCTTCCAGACTATCCCGGAAGATAAACCACAGTCGCTGGACGATATCCTGAAAAAATTCTAACCCTCTGATAATGGGATAACACTATGGATACTTTAGTCTTTGCAAGCCTGATGGGGTTGTATTACTGGTTTGCCCGATTACGCCTTGGCTACACCTTCTCCGCCATGCTGCTTCAGCCGGTGGTTGTCGCGGTCTTTGTGGGGCTGCTGCTCGGGAATATGCAGACGGCGATGATCATCGGGGCGGGTATGCAGCTCGTCTATCTGGGCGTGACCTCGACGCCGGGCGGCAACGTGCCGTCAGATCCGGCGCTGGCGGCCTGTATCTCGATCCCCATTGCGGTTAAAGCCGGAATGGACCCCAACCTGGCGATTGCGCTGGCGATTCCGTTTGGCGTGATCGGCGTATTCCTCGACCAGCTACGCCGTACGCTGAACGCCGCCTGGGTACATATGGCCGACAAACACGCGGAAACGGCAAACATGGCAGGCATTATGCGCTGCGCTTTCCTTTACCCGGCGTTACTCGGTCTGGCGCTGCGTTTCCCGGTGGTGTTCGCCGCCAACTATTTCGGCCAGAACGTAGTGGAAAGCTTCCTCAAGCTGATGCCGCACTGGCTGACCCACTCCTTTGAAATCATGGGCGGGATCCTCCCGGCGCTGGGCTTCGCCATCACCATTATGGTGATCGGCAAAAAGAGTCTGCTGCCGTGGTTTATCGGTGGATTCTTCGCGGTGCTGTACCTCAAGGTTGACATCATGGCGATGGCAATCTTCGGCACCTGTGTGGCCTTCCTGATTAAAGGCCTGGCGAAAAATGAAGGAGCAGCATGATGAGCAGCGACGTAATGCAACATGAACTGGTTGAGCGTGCGCGGGAAACCGGAGCGCTGACCAAAGCGGACATCACCAGGGCGTGGTTTATCTACTGGCTGGGCGCGGAGGTTTCTAACTCCTATGAACGTTTACAGAGCCTGATTTTCTGCGCCTCGATGACGCCGATCATCAAAAAACTCTACCCGCAAAAAGAGGAACAGGTGGAAGCGCTGAAGCGCCATCTGAACTTCTTTAACTCAGAACAGACCTTTGGCGCGGTGATCCAGGGCATCTCCATCGCTATGGAAGAGCAGAAAACGCGTGGCGAACCGATCAGCGACGCCTCCATCACCGGGATTAAAACCGGCCTGATGGGGCCGCTGGCCGGGATGGGTGATTCCATCGTCTGGGCGGCGGTGATGCCGCTGTTGATTGCGATTTTTATTCCGTTCGCCGCCAATGGCAGCGCATTCGGGGGTATTGCGCCGCTGATTCTCTATCCGGCCATTACGCTGGCGATCAGCTACGGCCTGATTCACAAAGGCTATACGCTGGGGCGTGATTCCATCGTCGGGCTGTTGCAAGGGGGGCGAATCAAGGAACTGATCTACGGCGCTAACGTGCTGGGGCTGATCATGATGGGGGCGCTGTCGGCGAGCTACGTCAAGATCACTACCCCGCTGAAAATCAGCGCCCTGAAAGGTTCTGAAGTGGTGGTTCAGCAGATCCTCGATTCGATTGCGCCTGGCCTGCTGCCGCTGGCGGCAGTATTTGCCATCTACATCTTTCTGGTGAAGAAAGGGCCGCGTTATACCACCATTCTGCTGTCGATTGTGGCGCTTAGCGTGGTCTGCTCGCTGCTGGGAGTGTTGTAAGCCATGACACAGAATATCTATCAACAGCTGGGGCTGAAGCAGGTGATTAACGCCTGCGGCAAGATGACGATTCTTGGCGTCTCCAGCGTCACGCCGGAGGTGATGCACGCCACGGCGCGTGCGGCCTCCGCTTTTGTCGAGATCGACAAGCTGGTGGAAAAAACCGGTGAGCGGGTCTCCCGCTATACCGGCGCTGAAGACAGTTATGTTACCTCATGCGCCTCGGCGGGAATTGCGATTGCCGTTGCCGCCGCCATTACCCGTGGCGATCGGGCCCGGGTCACGCAGATGCCGGACAGTACCGGTATGGCCAATGAAGTGGTGATGCTGCGTGGGCATAATGTAGATTACGGCGCGCCGATCACCAGCGCGATCCGTCTGGGAGGCGGGCGCGTAGTGGAAGTGGGGTCGAGCAACCTGGCCGCGCGCTGGCAACTGGAGAGTGCGATTACCGATGACACCGCCGCCCTGCTGTATGTGAAATCACATCACTGCGTGCAGAAGGGGATGTTGGGCATTGAAGACTTCGTCCAGGTGGCGCAGATTCACAACCTGCCGTTAATTGTTGATGCTGCTGCCGAGGAGGATTTGCACGTCTGGGTGGCGAGCGGCGCGGATATGGTTGTCTACAGCGGCGCGAAAGCCTTCAATGCGCCAACCTCTGGATTTATCACCGGCAAGAGAACGTGGATCGCCGCCTGCAAAGCGCAGCATCACGGCATCGCCAGAGCGATGAAGATCGGTAAGGAGAATATGGTTGGGCTGGTATATGCGCTGGAGAATTATCACCAGGGGCAGACGGTAGTCACCGCCGAACAGCTTCAGCCGGTAGCCGACGCCATTTCAGCGATTCGTGGGTTGAGTGCGGATATCGAGCAGGATGAGGCCGGGCGCGCGATCTGGCGTATTCGTATTCGGGTGAATGCCCGTGAACTGGGGCTGGATGCCCGCGAAGTCGAAGCTCAGCTGCGCGGCGGCGATATCGCCATTTATGCCCGTCGCTATAACCTCCACCAGGGCGTTTTCAGCCTCGACCCGCGAACGGTCGCAGAAGGGGAAATGGCGTTAATCGTGGCGCGACTGAAGGAGATTGCCGACCATGCAGCAGATTAATTTTTATCGTAATCGTGTGGCGATTAACGTACTGGCGAAAGATATCGCCAATGCCAGGGAAATCTATGATGCTGCCGAAGGCCATGCGGCGATCGGCGTCCTCTCCGCACAGTTTGCCTCAGTGGAGGACGGTGTTCAGGAGGTAAAACGCTGGATGGCGGAGGTGCCGTGCATCTCCGTGGGGCTGGGAGCGGGCGATCCGGCGCAATACTATAAGGCGGCGATGATTGCTGCAAAGGTACACCCGGCGCACGTCAACCAGACCTTTACCGGATGTGGTTTTGCCGCTGGCGCGCTGGCGGCAACGGGCGGCGAAAAAACGCATATCAACGCGCTGGTCAGCCCGACAGGCACGCCGGGCGAGGTGCTTATCTCCACTGGCGTTTGCAGCAGCCAGGGGACGCCGGCCCGCGTTTCCTGCGATGCAGCGGTACGCATGATGCAGGATATGGGGGCGCACGCGGCGAAGTTTTTCCCGATGGGCGGCGAGACGTCGTTACCGGAGCTGTATGTGCTGGCAACCAGCGCAGCCCGCAACGGGATGACGCTGATCGAACCGACCGGCGGCATTTCCCTGGAAAATTTCGGCGTTATTTTGCAAACCTGTCTGGAGGCGGGCGTGCCGCGCGTGATGCCGCATGTTTACAGCTCGATTATCGATCCGCAAACCGGAAACACCCGGCCTGAAGATATCGTCAGGTTAATAGAGATCGTGAAAGCGCTGGTTTGATGGCGTAGTTTACGTAGGCCCGGCAAGCGTTCGCGCCACCGGGCTTTTTGTATATGCCTTTTTCTTCTTGCTGATGCCTTTTCGTTTTTTAAACCGCAGCGGCCTTCCCGCTATAGTCATTTCATTACCCATCAGATGGTTATTTAATAAGGATAAAAACGTGAAATTGACGATACCTCATTTACGGGCAGGGGCGGCGGTACTGTTGGCGGGCATATTGCTGGCGGGGTGCGATCAGCAAAGCAGCGACGCGAAACATATCAAAGTCGGCGTGATTAACGGCGCCGAGCAGGATGTGGCGGAAGTCGCGAAGAAAGTTGCCAAAGAGAAGTACGGTCTTGATGTGGAACTGGTAGGATTCAGCGGTTCATTGCTGCCTAACGATGCGACCAATCACGGCGAACTGGACGCCAACGTGTTCCAGCATCGACCGTTCCTCGAACAAGATAACAAAGCCCATAACTACACGCTGGTAGCGGTAGGCAACACCTTTGTTTTCCCGATGGCGGGCTACTCGAAAAAAATTAAAACGGTTGATCAACTGAAAGACGGGGCGACGATCGCCATTCCTAACGATCCGACCAACCTCGGGCGTGCGCTCCTGCTGCTGCAAAAAGAGAAGTTGATTACCCTGAAAGAGGGGAAAGGTCTGTTACCAACGGCGCTGGATATCACCGACAACCCACGTCATCTGAATATTATGGAACTGGAAGGCGCGCAGCTGCCGCGCGTACTGGACGATGCGAAAGTGGATGTGGCGATCATTAGCACCACCTACATCCAGCAAACCGGACTTTCGCCGGTACATGACAGCGTCTTTATCGAAGATAAAAACTCGCCGTATGTGAACATACTGGTGGCGCGGGAAGACAACAAAGATGCTGAAAATGTGAAAGCGTTTTTGCAGTCTTATCAATCGTCGGAAGTTGCGAAAGCCGCAGAGACTATCTTTAACGGTGGCGCGGTGCCGGGGTGGTGATCGGTAACGCTTTAAGTTAAATGAACTTTATCGCCAGAGACTCTTTTCTGGCGATACCATGCAGCATGGTATTTCCCGCTTAACGACAATAGCGAAATTTCTCTTCTTTTTTCCCCGTTCGGAGTTTTCAACAAACTTTCCCCTTCCATTCTTTTTTGTGCTCAAAAAAGCCGATTCTAATAGTGGATTGTCCTTTTTTGTAAGGTTGTGGTAAGCAATCTTTAGATTTTTATACTGAGAAATAGTAGGTGATTAAAAGAAAAGATCGTTCCGGTAAAATTCCTGGAAATGGTATGTATTGTAACCTTGGCTTAACAATAGTTACGTTTAGAATCTAAATAGGATTATTCTTGCAAAAAATTAAAAAAATGATTTGTTTGTAATAACCCATTAATTATTAATAAATTATATAAAATACTTTAGTCGTATTGTCAGGATTATTCTCGTAATTCTAAAAGTGGTGTTTTCTGGCTAATAATGCAGCAATAAATGTGATCGTTTTGTTCCTGTTTGTTTGATATTTGGTTTTTATTGTGTTTTTTATATGTTTAAATTTCGACTATTTTGGGTCGTGCAGTGATCTGGATCAATTTATTTGATTTATAAAATTTTATCTTTTTTTAACTGATACTGTCTTATAAAAACCTGGTTATCGATATATTTTGCATGGTGAATAGCGCAGATATTATGCGGTACTTTATTTTCCTGTAAGCATTTGGATTTGATTTCTTTTGGTTGAAAAATCCTAATATTGCGGATGAAAGTTTTGCGTATATTATGTCAATGGAACCGGAAGGTGTTATTCAGTACTCATTTTTGATAATGGGGTGAGGTTTGTTTTGCCTTAATAACACATTCAATACGTCGTTCATTTATATCAACAACACCAGGGGAATTTATTATGCGTAAATATAATTATGCGTTATCCGCGTTAGCAATGGTTATCACTTCCGCATTTACTGCTTCAGCATTTGCGGTGGATGGAACTATTACAATTAACGGACAAATTACTGATACAACTTGTACTATTTCTGTCGACGGTGGCAGTAATGATGCAACGGTAACGCTGCCGACCGTTTCGGCTACTACGCTCGGCGCAGCAGGCGCAACGGCAGGTGCTACGCCGTTCACTATCTCGCTGAGTAACTGCTCAGGAACATCTTTAAATACCGCCAGCACCTACTTCGAACCTGGCGCTTATGTTGATAGCACAACCGGTCGTCTGAACATTGATTCAGCAGCGGCAGATGCAGCGACTAACGTGCAGGTTCAATTATTAAACGCCGATCGTGACGCCATTGTTGCAGGGGCTTCAGTAGCGAATGGCCAGAATGATATCCCTGTCGATATCTCTTCTGGAAACGGTACGCTGAATTACTTTGCGCAATATTATGCTACTGGCGCATCTACTGCGGGTTCTGTAACGACTCAGGTCGATTACACCATGGTTTACGAGTAATAAAGACAGGAGTAAAGGCGGCGTCCTTTACTCCTGATTATGAGGTGATGAGATGTTAAAGATATTATCTTCCGGGCTGGTATTGTTATTTTCGGCGTTCTCACTGAACGCTATGGCTGACGTTGTGATTAACGGAACACGCATTGTATTTAATGCAAAAGACAAGGAATCAACGGTACAGTTAAAAAACCGGGGGAATAATCCTTATCTTTTACAAATATGGATGGATGATGGTAACCCAAATGCAAAGCCTGGGGAGATCACGGTTCCGTTCCTCATTGCTCCTCCCGTTGTTCGTATTGATCCGGCGAAGGGGCAAGCTGTGCGAATCATGGCGACGAACCCGTCATTGCCGCAGGACAGGGAGTCCTTGTTTTGGTTCAACATGCTGGAAATTCCGCCAAAAGCACAGGATTCAACGTCGGGCAAAACACATATGCAGTTGGCATTTCGTACCCGAATAAAATTATTCTACCGCCCGGATAATCTGCAACCAACACCATTACAGTCTTATAAAGAATTAAAAATATTCCAACAAGGGAACAACATAAAAGTAGTAAACGACTCTCCCTATTACATCACTTTCAGCAAGGTTGAGATTCGTCGAACAACAGGGTCAGCTGTATTAGCTGCTGTAGAAAACTTCCCCCAGCGTATGGTGAAGCCAAAAAGCGAAATAGTATTTCCGCTCGCTAATAAAAAATCGACGCAATTGAGCGGTGCTTCAGTTTTTTACAGTGTAATAAATGATTATGGTGGAGAAACAACAAATGAGCAAAAATTACAAAGTAGCCCATAACGTTATTTCTTGTCCTCTGAGATTAACCCGCATTGCTCAATTCGTTGTTTTATCTTTTATTTCTGTTCAGGTTGCCTTCGCTGAAAATGATGAAGTGCAATTTAATAGTGATTTTTTACGCTCAGCGATTGATGTTAGCAACTATTCTCAGGGAAACCCGGTTCCGCAGGGACAATATAATGTCGATCTGTATGTGAACGACAAATGGCGAGGGCGTGGTGAAGTTAAGTTCGAAAATGATAAAAGCAATGCCGTGGTAGCCAAACCGTGTTTTACGCTGAAGCTGATATCAACGCTGGGAATCGATATTGATAAAATTGATCCAATGCTGCGCCAGTCGTTAAAGAATAATGAAAGTTGTGTGCGTATTGGTGATATATCTTCTGATTTAACAGCTTATTACGATGTGACGACACAGCGCATCAATGTGCAGGCGCCTCAGATATGGCTGCTTCGCCAGGTTCGCGGCTATGTTAATCCTGAATTATGGGATAACGGTATTCCTGCTGCGACGTTGCAATATGATTACAACGCATGGCATGCAGAGATGTCTGGAACGGACTCTATGTCATCTCAGTATCTGAGCCTGATGGGAGGGCTCAATTGGGATGCCTGGCGCTTACGCTATCGCGGTGTTTTCAACTGGAACAACGATCAGGGTTGGCATTATGACTCAACCAGCACTTATCTTGAGCGCGGCATTATTCCGCTGCGCAGCAAACTGGTGATGGGTGATTCCACCACGGATGGCCAGGTCTTCGACAGCGTTGGTTTTCGGGGCGTAATGCTGACTTCTGACGATCGTATGTATGAGGATTCCCAGCGAGGCTATGCGCCAGTCATTACTGGTGTTGCAAACACCAACGCACTCGTCAGCGTGAGTCAGCGCGGCGCGCGTATCTATCAAACGACGGTTCCGCCTGGCGCGTTCCGTATTGATGACCTGTATCCCAATGGCACCGGCGGCGATCTGCTGGTAACGATTAAAGAGGCAGATGGGAGTGAGCACAGTTTTACCGTGACCTATGCTTCCATCGCTGAACTGCTCCGCCCGGGAACCAGTCGCTATTCGCTGATGGCGGGGCGCTATCGGAATACCTCCGTGAATGAGAAACCACAGATTGCGATGGGGACATTCCGTCATGGTTTTACTAACTTACTGACCACTTACACCGGTGCGATGGGCGGGGAGGATTATCAATCGGTCGCAGGTGGCGTCGCGCTCAATACGCTCATTGGCGCGCTTTCTGCTGACATAACGCATGCGCGAACGACGCTTGCGGATAACAGCAAACGTGAAGGCCAGAGCATCCGCTTTTCATTTGCCAGGATTCTGCCCGTCGTTGATACCAATATCACCCTGGCGAGCTATCGCTATTCCAGCTCCGGTTATTACGATATTGACGATGCGATGTTGATGCGTGATTTAGAGCGGACAAATAAAGGGGCTTATTCCAGCAGTATTAACCGCAAGAATCGTCTGCAACTCAGCGCAACGCAAACTATTTCCGAGACGCTTGGGAGCATTAATCTCAGTGCCAGCACTCAGGATTACTGGAACAAAAGCGGGCGTGATACCGAGTATCAGTTGGGTTACACCAATGCGTTCAAGTGGTTCAATTTTAACCTCAACGCCAGCCGTACCCGCGATTTAGTGAAAGACAAATGGGATAACAAAATCGCGATAGGGATTTCCCTGCCGTTAGGGAACAGCGCGCGCTCGGCTTATCTCAGTACCACCTATGTTCAGGAAAGCGGGCATCGGGGGCTGCAAAACTCAATCGCCGGCACCTCCGGGGAGAACCGTCAGTATAACTGGGGCGCGTTCGTCAATCAGGATGACTACGACCATAGCAGCAATAAAACCACGGGCGGCGTCAGTGGTAACTGGACTTCGCCGTGGACCAGCATGGGCGGCAGTTTCTCAGCAGGCCAGGGCTACCAGCAATACGGCATGAACCTCTCTGGCGGTGTTGTCGCCTGGCAAAATGGCGTTGTGCTGACGCCGATCATGGGGGACACCATGGCGGTCATTGAAGCGGAACATGCGGGAGGCGCAAAGGTGGCAAACAACAGCAGCCTTAGCCTTAACCGCAATGGTAATGCCGCAGTGCCTTACCTCTCACCCTATCGCCAGAACACGATTGAGCTCGACCCTCGGGGGCTATCGAATGACATCTCCCTGGACGTCACCAGCCAGAACAGCGTCCCTACCGCAGGTGCCGTGGTGTTGATGAAATACGCCACGGATACAGGGTATTCCGTGCTTTTCACTCTCCGCCATGCCGGTGATGTGCTGCCTTTTGGCGCCGATGTGGTCGATGAGAGCGGCAATACTGTCGGTTACATCGCCCAGGGTGGGCAAAGTTTTGCGCGCGTTAAGAATCTGGCGGGCAAATTGCGCGTGAAATGGGGAAGTGGATCGGGTCAGGAGTGCCAGTTCAGTTACCGCTTATCAGAGCAGAAAAGCGCAGATGTCGCCGACTTACGTCGGGCTGATGCGGTATGCCAGTAATTAAGGAGTGAAAGATGAAAACTATCGTAACGGGCATTGCCCTCTCTTTTCTGGCACTGGCGGCGATGTGCGGCGTGGCGCGAGCGGACGGGACGTGGGTGAACTGTGAGCGTACCAATGGCTACTACCAGTACTTTGACTCTACGACCGTACAGGTGGGTAAAGATGCTGCCGTAGGCGATTTATTAGGTACCTGGGCGACCTCTTATAACCCGACGGCATGGACCTGCTCTCATCGTACCAATTATCAAAGCTACGCCATCCCGATGGCGGTACAGGGGTATCCCCCCTACACCGTTTGGGGAACTACCCAGGTCGATGGGCAAACGTATACTGTCTATAACACGACGGTAAAAACCGGGTTGGGGTATATCGCTCGCTGGCGCTATACGGTAAAAGGGCAAACCAGCGACTGGTATCCTCTTACCATTGCGACCGGAGGGCAGCAGACGCCTTCGCAGTTATTTACGGTGACAGGCGATGGAAGTTCATGGAATCTCGGCGTGGATGTCCAAATCCGTTTTGTAAAAACGTCGACATCGTTAACCGCAGGCAGCACTTCCGTCTTTGACCCGATGTATATGCGACACTACCAGACATACGGGGGCAGTACGTCTGTTGGCAGCGGCACCTATATGATCGCTGATTTTCTGGCGGGAGGACTGATCATATCCACCACCGGGGGAACCTGTACGACGTCGGATGTCACGGTTAATTTACCGGCTGTTAGCCGAACGGATTTTAGTGGCATAGGTTATACCGCCGCGCGTACTGATTTTAATCTGAACTTTACAAAATGCCCGGCAGGGTTATCGAGCATCAGCTATTTGTTTACGCCGACCACGGCCATTATTGATAACGCCAACGGTGTTTTTGCGCTGGCGAGCACCTCAACGGCGAGTGGCGTGGGTATTCAGTTGTTGGACGATCAGAATATCCCTCTGTCGTTTAATACGGCATATCTCCTGACGGATTATGATCCGGCTCAGGACAATGCGAATTATACCGTGCCACTGCGTGCCGGTTTATATCAGACTGCGGCAAATGTCTCTTCTGGCGATGTCAGAGGTGCAGTGACATTCACCCTTGTCTATAAATAGAGGAGGGGGCATGGCGAAACGGCTAAAATATGTTCTGAACCACTTCCTGATTTTACTTTTATTGCCGTCATCGGCTATGTCGGCAACGTATATTAATTACACGCGAGTGATAATTAATGAAAAGGCGCGCGAAACATCATTTACTATTTACAATGAAGGGCTGAAACCCGTTTTATTGCAGTTGTGGACTGAAAAAGACAATATTTTTGATCGTCCCGAGGAGATTAAAACACCGTTTATCATTTTACCTCCGATTTTTCGGCTTGAAGGAAAAACATCCCGGGCGGTGCGGGTACAGTTTACTGGCGACCAGCATACATTACCTGCTGACAGAGAATCTTTATTCTGGCTGAACACGCTGGAAGTCCCTCCTGTGGCTGATAGTAAAGCGGAGAAGAGCGCGCTACAGGTCGCTTTTCGTACTCGGGTGAAGTTATTCTGGCGGCCCACTGCACTGGCAGCAATCACCCTTGAGGAAAGTATAAAAGAATTACACATCTCTTTATCTGATTGTGGAGGGAAACGCTGCCTGTTAGTAAAGAATAACTCACCTTTGTACGTAACATTAATGGATCTTACGTTGAATGACGGTACAGAAATAAAGCAATTACCTGATGATGGTCTTTGGGCGCCATTGTCAACTAAAACGGTTGTTTTACCCAAAAACACAAAAGGGGAGGGCACAGTCAAAACACTCTCATGGATTGATGATTATGGCGTGGTCAATACCTATAACTACTAATGCGAAGGATAACGTTATGCTTAATTTTAACCCTTCATCCTTACGTTTTAAATTTATTTACCTGACAAAAAATATTTATGATGGTATTGCCATTCATACACTTTTTGAAGATGCCCTGCATGAATCAGGATTGAAAATGGGGCTTAATGAAGATATACCCTTTCACCTGATCGATAAGTACAGTAATTTTATTCCGTTTTCATTGCGGTTTGATGCGACGTATAAACAACGCAGTCGCACGCTCGAACACGATATTACCCTCTCGGCAAAAGGGGAAGAGATAAAGCGAATGCGTTTTAATCATATACTCTTTTTTGTCGATATGTATAACCCTGACCATACCTCTTTCCTTTCGGTTGCCGGACTGCATGGCCTTACGGCGGTCAGGGAGCGCATGGATGCTTTCATGGTGCATTGTAATGCGGTGATTAATGGTAATAGAAAATGCCGTTCAAGTAGTTTCTTGTTCACGCTGCGTGAGCAGCAAATTGTGTTTCATCTCTTACAAGGCATGTCGGTTAAAGAAATCGCACTGGAATTAAATGTGAGCGATAAACTGGTTTATCGGGAGCGCTGGGCGCTGACGCGTAAGCTTATCGACCAGAAAAATTGCAGATTATACAAAAGGCTAATAAACATTAACGCGACATTATAAGCGATAAAAGAGTGGACCAGATTATTGGAGTCCACTCTTTTGCCTTATGCCGCCCGGGCGCGACGGCGGGAATCCATTGAAATCAGCACCACCGACGAGAGGATCAGCAATGTACCAAGCCAGTCCGGCAGGGTGAAGCTGATGCCCAGCAACAGCAGCGATAACAACGCGCTGCTTAGCGGTTCCGCGCAGCTCAGAATGCTCGCTTTCGGCCCGCCAATCATTTGCGCCCCTTTCAGATACAGGCTGAAAGTCAGCGATGTGCCGATGACCACCAGATAGAAAAACGCCAGAATCAGGCTGCCGCTGACCACAAAATCCGTTCCCTGTCCGGCATAGAAGGGCAGCAATATCACGCCGCCGATCAACATGCTCCAGCCAACGACAGGAAGCGTGCCGTAACGCGCGATCAGCGTAGAGGGCCAGGTCGTATAAAACGCTGCGGCAAACGCGGAGGCAATCCCCCAGAATAGCGCGGCAGGCGAGATAGACAGCGATGTCGGATTACCGTGTGTTACCAGCAAAAAGGTGCCAATAAGAGAGGTGAGAATGGCCGTCAGCACCAGAATGCCGGGGCGCGCTTTCCGTACCAGCGAGAACCACGCCACGATAATCGTCGGCGATAAAAATTGCAGCACCGTTGCGGTGGCGGCATTGGATTTCTCAATGGTGAGCAGGAAGGTGAGCTGTACGGTAAGCGCCCCCATGATGGAAAAGAACAGCAGGCTTAGGGCGTCCTGGCGGTTTTTGAAAATGGAGAATACTTTGTCGCCGTGAACAAACGAGAGCATCAGCAGAATCAACCCGGCGAATATCAGACGCGTCATGGTCAGAAACTGCGACGACATCTGGCTTTGTTCCATAATGTACTGCGCGCAAACTCCTGAACTTCCCCATAATACGGCGGCAATCAGGACGTTCAGCATCCCTCTTCTGGTGGACCCCATTTTTTCCTCAACATGGTGTTTTGTCTTTTTTATGTGCAGGCATCATAGCAGAGATGGCGGCACAAACGAGACGGGCGTTAGCATCGCCCACTTTTACGACAGTCGGGTAAGCTGTGTTTCACCGTCCTCCATCGCCAGTTGATACAGCGAAAACGCGGCATGTTTCTCGATCAGATTGGCCAGTTCAGGCGAATGACTGGTGAGCCAGATTTGCGAATGGCGGCTGGCTTCGGCGATCAGTTGGGCGAGGGCGGGCAACATCTGCGGATGCAGGCTGTTTTCCGGTTCGTTGAGCGCGATAAAAGCTGGCGGTCGCGGGCTTAACAGCGCTACGGCCAGGCACAGGAAACGTAGCGTGCCATCCGAGAACTCCGCAGGTTCCAGCGGACGGGTCAACCCTTCACGTTTCATCATCAGGCGAAAGCGGCCGCCGCTGTTATCGCTGTAGAATACGCAACCGGGAAATGCCCGATCGAGAATCCGCATCAGCAGCAGTTCATCGCCAATCTCGACGATTGTCTGGAACGCTGCCGCCAGGTTTGCTCCGTCGCTGGCCAGAACCGGTGAGCGGAATCCCACCTGTGGAACACGAATCGCAGAACCAGACGAGACTGAAAACTCATGATAAAAGCGCCAGTTGCGCAGCATTTCTCGCATCTGCGATACCTCCGGGTAGAGGTGTGGCTCTCCCAACTGGCCGAATACCGACTCGTTCTCATACAGCGTGCCGCTGTGGGTGACTTTCTCGTGATGGATATTATTGAGGAATACGACCTGGTTTTTACGTTTCATCAACTGTGAGGAGGGGCGGCGAGTGTGCCCGCTCAACCAGACAGACTCCTCTTTGATGACCGGGTCGAGATCGAACTGCGACGGGTAGGGGAGCTTCTCGACAAACCCTACCTGTAACTCGTATTCATAGGTTTCTGTTTCTACCGCCAGAGTCATGCGCCGTAACTGGTCGCTGCGCGTTTTCCCGGCCCAGAATACCTTCAGAATGCCGCCTTCGTTCGCCAGCGCCTGTGAGAACTGCCCCTGCGCCGCACTGTGCATCAGGTGAATCGCCTTATAGATATTCGACTTTCCGGTGCCGTTAGGGCCGAAGACGATATTGAGCTGTTCCAGTTCCAGAGACTGATGGCGAATCGAGCGGTAGTTTTCGATGTGCAGCGTTTTGATCATGGGCGTTAGCGGTAGAGGGGCGATGCGGCAAGCATAGCGATTTCGTCCCGGAAGAGACAACCCGTTCATATAGTTTTACGCGGCGTATAAAAAAGCAGGGGCGACTTTCTCGCCCCTGGGGGGCTTATCAGAAGCCTTCCAGCACAATCTTGCCGACGGAGCGGCCCGTTTCAAGCTGTGCGTGCGCTTTCTGAATATTCGCCGCGTTGATGGCTCCGTAATGCTCGCCCAGCGTGGTGTGAATCACCTTAGCATCAATAAGCTGCGCCACGCGGGTCAGTAGCTGATGCTGGGCGAGCATGTCGTCGGTTTCAAACATTGAGCGGGTAAACATAAACTCCCAGTGCAGCGAAATACTCTTTGTTTTCAGCGGTCGTGCGTCGAGCGTTGCCGGATCGTCTATCAGCGCCAGCTTACCCTGCGGCGCCAGGGCTTCGATGAGCTGCGGGTAATGCTTATCAGTGTGGGTCAGGCTGGCGACGTGCGTCACCGTGTTGATGCCGATCCGCGCCAGCTCTTCCGTCAGCGGTTTGCTATGGTCGATGACATGATGCGCACCGGCTTCGCGTACCCATTTCTGGCTTTCCGGGCGCGATGCGGTGCCGATCACCGTTAGTCGGGTGAGTTTGCGGGCCAGCTGCGTCAGGATGGAGCCCACGCCGCCTGCGGCGCCGACAATCAGCAACGTATCCCCTTCGTTGCCGCCTTCTTCAACGCCGAGGCGGTCAAACAACATTTCCCATGCGGTGATCGAGGTCAGCGGCAGCGCTGCTGCGGCGGCATTATCCAGCGTTTTGGGTTTCAACGCGACGATGCGCTCATCAACAAGCTGGAACTCGCTGTTGCTTCCCGGACGGCCCAACGCGCCGGCATACCAGACTTCATCCCCCGGTGCGAACAATGTCACCGCCTCGCCGACTGATTTCACTACGCCTGTGGCATCCCAGCCCAGCACGCGCGGGGTCTCTGCGTTAAAACCCGCGCGTACTTTGGTATCGACCGGGTTAACGGAGATGGCTTTCACCTCAACCAGCAGGTCATGTCCGGCGGCGACCGGAACAGGGAGGTCAATGTCCTGTAAAAACTCAATATTGCTGCCTTCTGGCGCGGCGCGGGTAATTGCGATGGCTTTCATAACGTCTCCGGTGTGGGAACAGGTTTATCGTTTGTATAATTCGATGGTAAACCGCCAGCAGAACGGGAAAAATAGCCTCACGACGACAGGACTTATATTCGGGGAGTGAAAATGTTCCGGCTTGAAGATCTCACGTTGTTTGTTCGCGCGGCGGCGCTAAACAGTTTTAGCGATGCGGCGCGGGAAGCCGGGGTACAGCCTGCCCAGGTCAGTTCCGCCATCAAACGGCTGGAGTCTACGTTAAATATTCGCCTGTTCGCACGCTCGACCCGCAGCTTACGGCTAACGCCGGAAGGCGAGGTCTGGTTGCCTTACGCCAGGCAGATGCTTGAGGTGATGCACGCCGGGCTGCAAAAAATTCAGACGCCGGAAGATGAGATCTCCGGTACGCTGCAAATCGCCGTGCCCTCCGATCTTGGGCGCAATTTACTGCTCCCGGTATTCCAGTCGTTTCGCCGTCGCCACCCTGCGTTGCGCCTGCGGGTGTTTTTCTCCGATCAGGTTGCCGATGTATTTAAAGATCCGGTTGATGTCGCGTTCCGTTACGGCAATACGGAAGATGCTTCTTACATCGCGCTGCCCGTCTCCCCCGATAACCGGCGTGTGCTGGTGGCTTCGCCGGACTGGGTCGCGCAACACGGCGATCCGCGTCATCCCGATGATTTAGCGAATCTGAATGCGTTAACGTTCGTGTTGCGCGGACGCCTGCATGACCGCTGGTCGTTCATCCGCAACGGTGACGTCAGCAGCGTACAGGTCAACGGCACCATGATGAGCGACGATGCTGAAGTTATCCGGCGACTGGCTATCGCCGGAGAGGGGATGGCGTATAAATCCTGGCTTGATGTCTCTGAAGATGTGCGTGACGGGCGATTGCAGCGCCTGATGCCAGATTATCAGGGAGAGAAAGTCCCGCTGAACATGATCTGCCCGCACCGCAAACAGCTTTCGACGGCAGTCCGCCTGCTGCACGAAGCGGTAAAAGCGCGCTGCGAAAGGCTGGAACTCCCCCCGATGTGAGGCGATACGCGTTGCCGTTTGTAGGCCGGATAAGCGTAAGCGCCATCCGGCGCACAATATGACGAGGGGAATCAGCGCGCCCTTAATCCTTTTTAACTGCGGTTGTGCTTCTTTTAGTTCACCAGGTAATGTTTTCTCCCGTTCGCTCCAGGCCGTCAGGACGATACAGCCATAATCGATTTCTTAATAATGGGTGAGGGCGTTTAAAGATCAGGTCGCAATGAAGGAATGAGTTTGGGGAATTGGCTTAAGACCCAGGGGAAGAGTGAGGAACTTTGGTGATCACAGGAGTCAATATTTGGTTGTAAATTATTGTTTTATATTGTCATTTTAAGTTTATTATGATGTGTTTATACGCATTGCTATACACATGTACTGTGGAATAGTGTATAGCAATCTAACACCGGCTCAATCCAACTTGGTCACTACTTCATTCATTGTATAGTGCACAAATTGCTTTCCTAGTTCGGTCAGTACATAAGATTTTGTGTTCTCGAAAGCAGACTCAAGCGTTGATGTGCCTCGCTTGGCTTGCGGGGCATGTCTTTGTTTTAAGAACTGACCATCTTCTGTGGTATTACGTGCTTGCCTAATCACTCCACCTGTTGACAGATCTCTAATTAACATTTTGTAGAGATCAGCTTCAGCCGAATCTTCGCGAGGAATTATTTCATGCAATTCCATCCATATTTCATAACGGGTTACGCCTGGATTTTGATAAATAATTCTGATGACTTGAAAATGCACTTCGTGATAAATATTAAGCCAATCTATAAATAAACGAATAATATCATCAGAGCATATTTTAGAACTGACGGCATTAGTTATCATATTAGAGACTAGCTGTCTTTTTTCTTGTGTATCAGCATCATTCCATACACGAAAACTTTTGCGGACTAAATCAAGATACTCCTCAGACTCAAGTCTTTCATTGATATCCTCGCCTAGTTGTTCAAATCTCTTTGCTATAATATTTAAAGTTGAATTTAAATTTTCTAGTTTTTTATGATGTTCTTCAAGCCATTTTGTTTGTAATGAGTTTAATTTTATATTGCCTTCTTCGCTTTTAAAATTTGCAATAGCACCTAAAAAACCTCCAATCCAAGGTATGCTCCCTAATGCTGCAAGAGCAAACTGTTCTGCTAATCTTTTTTTATTAGAAGGATTTAAACTATCTATTTCATTTCTAAGCTCAATAATATCGAAATTATCATCATCCATCTGAATGATTCCTTATATGTTGCATGACAATACTTAAAATATATGCTTGTTTAACATAAAGATGAATCGATTATTGAGATTTCTATCAAGGATTAACATTTTAGTTACTATGGGCACGCAGTACTTTCCATTCAAGCACTAGTTTCGACTACACCTACAAAAAAGTTCTTTTGCATTTGACTGTTCACACTGTTCACCTCTGTTATTTCTCATTTTATATCATGAAGTTAAGTGGTGATGAGTTGGTGAAGGGTGAACAGTCGACTCTTCACCTTTGTTCGTTTTGCTCGTTCTGGCTGCGCCCGGTCAGGCAATACACGGGGGGTATAAAAAGTTTTTTCCGGTTTTACTGTTCACACTGTTCACCTTTTGTTTTTTATCAATAATTTCAAAGCGATACAGGGTGAATATACGGTGAAGGGTGAACAGTGGAGTGTTCACCTTATGACAATGGTCGGAAAGAAAAAGACCGGCTGGTGCCGGTCTGGAGTTGGTTAAGTCGCTGCAGGTTCGTCGCATTTCGGCAGCCAGTCGCCGTAGCTTTCCTCTTTCAGCGACAGGTTGGTCTGTATCCCCTGCTTTGTGTGCCGCTTCTCATAATTCAGGCCGTACTCTTTCAGCATCATGGGCAGCCCCAGCCCGAACATTTTCAGGCTGAGCACGTTTCTGTACCCGTTGGCCTCCATATAGGCCAGATACGCGTGATAGAGATATTTACGGTAATTACGCGGGACAATGCTGGCATTGCCCATAAACATCCCGTTAGTCTGCGGCAGCATTTCCAGATAGCCGCAAAAATCAAACGTCGGGTCAGCATCGCGCTTGATGCTGAGTGCCTCGTCGGAGTTCTGCTGCGACTGGAGCAGTGCGCGCGCGGCCATCGGGTCGCTGAATTTCTGCATAAGCTGGCGCACGATGACGGCCAGCTCGCGCGCAATTTTATCCCTGAGCTGCGGGTCACGCTCTTCCGGCGCAATCTGCTCCGGGAAGTGAATAATCACCCGGCGACGTGACACACCGCCGCTGCGGTCGGTGAAGCGCATCGGGTTGTTATTCACGGCCAGAATCACAGCCGGAATATGCGTTGAATACGGATTCTGGTATTTCGGGTCAACTGAAACTGCATCGCCGCCGGTGATGGCCTTCAGCCCTGCACCGTCACCGCTCCATTTTTCCTGGTCTGGCAGACGGATTAGCGAGAAGCCAATCAGGGAGGCACGCTTGCGCGGGTCTTCCAGCGTATCGATATCGGCCGACGTGGCGTTATCCTCTCCGGCGAGCAGGGTCGCGATTTCGGCCAGTATACTTTTCCCGCTCCCGCCGGGACCGGTGACTTCGAGAAAGAGCTGCCAGTCGTAACGGTTCGCCAGCACCATAAACAGCGCGGCCAGAATCACGTCGCGTTTTTCTGGTCTGCTACCGGCAGCACGGTCGAGCCAGCGCCAGAAATTCGGGGCATGGGTTTCCAGCGTTTCCCCCTCGACCGGCGGAGTAAAATCCACGTCGCACAGCGTGCGCAGCCAGTGTGATTTGCTGTGTGGGCTGAACAGGCCGCTCCGGGTATCGAGTACCCCGTTGCGAAAACCAATCAGACGGCGTGCCGGTGCGGCCTGCTGAGGAATAATCAGCTTCAGCGTCTCCACCACTGAGGTGATTCTCCCCGACGAGAACGGGGCGCGCAGGCGCTGGAAAAGCCCGGCTACGTCGCGTTCGAAGCTGGACGGCTGAACGACTTTCCATATCCCTGCTTCATAACGGGACAGGAGCTGGCCGTTCGCATCCACCGCCAGCGCTTCGCCGTAATGCTCATGCACCCTCAGAGCCTTGTCGCTGGCGCTCATGGCGGTAAATTCCGCCTCGCTCATGGTATCGAACGGACTTTGTACCGGTGGCCGGATGGCATCATAAATCGCTTTTCGGGTGGCCTCCCCGCCGTGCTGCATAAACGCATCATTCCAGTCACCAAACACCGGCGGCAGGGCGACAATACCCTCACAGGCTTCTGCGGCCGCGGTGGCTTTGTTCTGGCCGTCGCCGTTAAGGTCACGGTCAGCAGCGAGGACAATCTGACAGGCCGGGTGTTTCTGACGGGCAAGGCTCGCCAGAGAAAGAAGGTTCACGGACGACAGTGCCACCATGACGGTTTCGCCTGTCAGGTGATGCACGGTGAGCGCGGTTGCATAGCCCTCCGCAATCCACAGTCGTTTTCCGGCCTGTTTTTTTCCTTCGATGGTGTGACACGCTCCTTTTACCGCCCCGCCTTTCAGGGTGCGTTTGAGCCCCTCAGAATTGATAAGCTGAAGGTTAACCAGCACGCCGGTATCGTCATACAGCGGGACAACCACATCACTGGCGCGGAACGTCACGCCGCCGGTTTTATGTGTGGCCGTCAGCATGACACATTCATGACCGGGGAATCCCTTGCGGGTCAGATAGGCGTTGCCGCTGGCCGTGCGGGTTTTCTCCATCAGTCTGACGGCCAGCGCGGCCGCCGCTTTACGGTCGGCTTCGGTTTCAGCCTCTGCGGCCACAATCATTTCGGGGGCAACCGGTGGCAGGTTGCCGGTCACGGCATCTACCTTTCTGGCTGCCTCTGATGCGGTCACGCCAAATACTTTCTCTATCAGCTTAAGACCGTCACCCGCACCGCACTGGTTACAGAACCATGTGCCGCGCCCCTCTTTATCATCAAAGCGGAAGCGGTCAGAGCCGCCGCACACCGGGCAGGCCTGATGGCGGTTTTTAATGACCTTCACACCCAACGCCGGGAGAATGCGCGGCCAGTGGCCGCACGCCTGTTTTACGGTTTCCGTTACGTTCATTTTCATCGTTATTTTCTCCCTCAGTGCATAACAGGCGATTGAATGTGACGGGCGCAGAGTTCCTCCATCACGGCCAGCCCGAGAAAGGACAGCGACGGCGCGGCCATGAGCGGTCCGGCTTCCATTAAATCTTCCAGCAGTGCACAGGCAATCTGGCGGCCTTTTTCCTCACCGTGCTGGCGCAGATAGAAGCCCTCCAGCTCGTCGGCAATCGCGCTTTCCAGCGCATCAAGGGTAAGGTGTTCGTAGCGGTGCTGACGCTCGCATACTGTCAGCCATGCACAGGCCACGGCGCGGCGATAGAGCGCGGCGCGTAATACGGGTGAAAGAGGCTTTTTCATACGTTGTCCTCCCCGGTCAGCCAGCGCTTTTTGCAGCGCTCGACCACGCCGTCGAGCTGGGCGGTCATGAGGTAAATCACGGAGGTGAGCTGCAACTGCTGCGCCGGGTCGCGACAAACGGAGGTTGAGTCCTGCACCTTCATCAGCTCGTCAACGAGCTGGCCGAGATTACGCATATGCTCAAGGCACTCGATATCATGAGGGGTGATAAGGGTCTGTTTCATGGTCGCACCTCCGCAACCGGCAGGCGGCCAGCGAACGACAGAACGTAATCGCGAACGAGGGACAGGCGTGCGGCGTGTTCATCACCGGCAACGGTGCGGAGCATACAGATACGGGGTTTACGGTCTGCCCGACGAACGGCGGCAAACACAAAGACAAACTGCGGATGAGACGGGGTTAGGGTCGTAGCCATAGCGGCAACCTCCATAGTTAGCTGTGTACAGCTACCACCGAAGTTCTCACGCAATGGTGGTAGCCCAGACGGGGGTGAGAAACCGGCAACTATGGAAACCGGCCAGCCCGAAAGCTGCCCCGCCTGAGCCACCATTATTTTGAAGGCGCAACAGACATAGAACCGTTGCCCGATAAATGGGTGCACAAAAGCATAGACACAAAAAAAGACGCATGGCGCGTCCGGTGTCGCCATAGTTAAACTCGGGTTCTCACGCCCGGCTGTCGATTTTGCGACAGCGGGAAAACTATACCTGGAAACAGCGACAGGAAGCAAGCCAGAAAAAGGGGCTGTTTGCTGAACGGTCATCATCATGCGTCATAGCCCCGGTTACGCTCGGCAATGCGATCTGCCATCCATGCCGTGATTTCAGACTGCGCCCACGCCACGTTTTTTCCGCCGAGAGAGATTTGTTTCGGGAAAGCCTCCCGGCTGATGAGGTCGTAAATGGTCGACCGGGACAGACCGCAAAGATGCATCACTTCGGGCAGGCGGATAAAGCGTTCCTGAACGGCATCAGAGACCGGCATCATCGGGGCGGCAGGGGCAGAAGACGGGGAAGAAAAAGCGGTGTGCATCGGGCTACCTCATAAAGTCCATACTGTGCCGGTCGTGTCCGTCCGGCCTCGGGTAGCTCTCTATTTTGTGAATATTTATCCTCAGGGCAACAAGTCTTTTACGGACAATTTTGCATCCAGACCGTTGATTTATCGAATGTGGCAAACCCATGGCAACTGCTGGCAATCAGTGGCAATTGATGGAAAACCCATGATTACTTTTACTGATTAATACCTCCTGCATTGACCGGAATAAAATATAAAAGCCCCAAGATAAGCCAGAACGGCAGGTGAACAGTGGTGAACAGACGGTGAACAGTCAGACCTGCAACTGTTCACCCTTTAACTTACTGTATTATTTATACTTTTATTTATGGTGAACAGTGGTGAACAGTTATCAGTAAAAAAACAAACGATGAGTAAGGTTTTGCTGAGACCTTTCTCTGGCAAGCCGGGTTTTGAGTGCTGTTTGTGCCAGAACTGCCACAACTGCAATGAATCGAGATGTTGTGTCATGAAGGGCAGAATCATTTCAGGTTGAACACACGGAGAGCCTGAACATGAAACCCGAAACAGTCATTACCGCCCTGCAGAATGTAGCCTCTCAACAGTCAGCAGAGAGCAGCCAGCGCATCACCGACAAGCTGAGCGCATTCACTGCGGCCAGAGACACGCACGCAGCCAGCATGCAGGAACTGAAAGAGATTGATACGTCCATTGAACGCTGTAAGCAGGAGCGGCAGACCGCCCTCAGTGAGAGTGCAGAGGCGGAGCAGGACTGGCGCAGTCGCTTCCGCACCCTGCGCGGCAATCTCACCCCTGAAATGAAAGCTGAGCACAGCAGGCGTATCGCCAGTCGCGAGCTGGCCGACGAGTTCACCGGCCTGATTGCGGAGCTGGAAACTGACCGGACACGCGCCATGCTGAATGCCTGCTCGACCGCCAGTAAATACCTGTCAGCGCATGATGATGCCTTTACCACTTATGCCGGTGCGGAATGGGCTCAGGCGGTCAACACGCTCCCCGCCGCGCTCATTCGTGCTTTCCTGCTGCGCATTCGCGCCCTCGAAATGCAGGGTGACAGTGCACCCCAGTCCGTTGTCGTCGGCGAGCTGCGCGATGCGCTGAGCCGTCAGGGCAGCCTGTATCACTTCGATATGAAGCAGGAGCCGGTATTGTCCGTGACGGGCATGCACCGGCCGCAGATTAACGGTGTCGATATGGAGCTGTTACGCAGCCCGGCGAAGAGAATGATGCTCGCCAGAAAACTGGCTGATAATGGCGAGACAAAAGCGGAGGTATAAGCATGTTTCACTGCCCGTTCTGCAAAACCAGTGCGCACGCCCGCACCAGTCGCTATCTGTCTGAGAACGTCAAACAGCGCTATCACCAGTGCGTGAACGTCGAGTGCTCGGCGACCTTCCGTACGCTTGAATCCGTTGACGGGATTATCCGTTCACCGGTTACTGAGCCGGTTATCCCTGTACCCGCACCGGCGGCCACCGTTAACCGTGCCGGTGCGTGAGCACGGTCAGACATCAGGAGAGACATACGTGACCACACTGACGCTACAGAAAGCCTTTGAGGCCTGTCAGGCAAATAAATCCGCCTGGCTGCAACGCCGGGATGAACTGAAGCAGGCCGAACAGGCGTACCGTGAACAGCTTGCCGGTAACGGCCACAGCGGCCGGAGCCTGCAAACCCTGCGCGAAATTATCGACGTGAAAAAGTGGGAAATAAATCAGGCTGCCGGGCGTTATATCCGCTCGCATGAGGAGGTGCAGCGAATCAGCATCCGTAACCGGCTGAATGATTTTATGCAGGCGCACGGCGCGGAGCTGGCCGCCGCCCTTGCCCCGGAGCTGATGAATTATTCCGGGCAGCATTCCGCCATTCAGCGCTGCGTCATGCAGCACTCACTCGACTATCTGCGTGAAGCGCTGCAGGTCTGGCTGGCCGCCGGTGAAAAAATTAATTATTCGGCGCAGGATAATGACAATTTAACGGCCATCGGATTCAGGCCTGATGCGGCCTCGCGCGATGATAATCGTGAAAAATTCACACCCGCACAGAACCTGAATTACACCCGCCGACGCGCAGAGCTGGCCGCACAGTAGTCCTTTCAAAAATTCACGAAAATCCCGCCTTTTTCCCCTAAAAAAGCCATGCATGCATAAGGTGCATGGTTTTGCATGCGTTTTACCGATACTGGAACCCCCGCCAGCGCCAGCACTGGCGCGCCCTGAGGCAGGTCATGCACCTGCGTTAAATGCGCCCCCTTAAGCGGGCAGGCGGGGCGGGGAGAGCATTGCGCGCTAGCGGCTTAACATTAATTTATTTTTCTGATCTCAGGGCGTCATAATGGCAATAATTTATTATATGAGGTTATTCATCGTGTGAGCTTAGAGGGCGTTAAGTCGGAGGGGGGGAATTAGTATAATGCCGCTAAAGTGCGGCATTATTAGAAAGATGGAAGATTACTTTTATTTCCACGAGAATATATTTACATGAGAAATTTAATTTTGTTTCTTGTTGGCGCTTTCTGGCAAGGAGTTAAAAGAACACTGATAACCATTATAGTTTATATTCCTGGTGCACTGAGCTTCTATTTTTATTTGCTCATAAGGGTTGGTTTTGCTTGGAGAGCTAAAAATCATCATGCAACCTCCTGTGATTAATAGGACAGCCAACACACCAAAATAAAATATTTTAGCCTTGGTAGTGCTGTGAACATTCTTAAAGAAGAGAATGTCCCTAGGGCTATTGTCACCGATTGTTTTAGTAAGATCTATATTTACAATATCTACACCGATCTCTTTTTCAATAGCCAATCCCTTTTTTACTGCGCCGAGTAATAATGGATGATACCAATAGACGTCAACAAAATAGAAAAGCAACCAAACAATAGCTGCTCCAAATGCAAGCATTCCCGCAACTGAGTAGCTGCCTCCAAAAATGACTAAACTTGAGCTTGAGTTAAAGCTAACACCTATTGCACCAATAAATGCTGATAATATAAGAATCCCAAAGTTACGAACTTTCATTTCGAGATCATTGAAGTGCTTTTGCACATCAATAATTGTCTTCCATACGTCAACCTTGAGCTTTAGCGCTTCAAGATTAATCGTGGCTAAAAATTTCTCCTCATCGGTCATCGCCATTATTTATTTCCTTTAAATTCTGAAAATTCAAAAATAGATAAAATATCTGAGAAAACTTCTACGGTATGAGTTGGTTTGGCACCAGAGGCATTTTCTTTTATTTTTCTTTCTCTTTCTACATCTTCATCTGTCCAGTGTGTGACAGCACGTAAAAGATCATAACCATCTTTATTTTCCTCAAAATGACCAGTTCCGTAACTGGCGAATACATCACTAACATTGGCATTTTGCGCCATTTCAATGTCTTTCATTTCACTATCGCCAATGTAAACACATTCTTCTGGAGCAGCCCCAATGGATGCAATAATATCTAAAAGTAGTTGAGGGTTTGGCTTGATTTCATCTTTAGGAGTATATTCTTGTTTAGTATGCACAAGATTATATTTCACCTGTTTTTCCTCACCATCTGGTATTTCATGATCTTCTGGCGAAAACAAAACATCAATAATGCCATCAAGCCCCAATTTAGTAAGTCGAAAATTTGAGTAGTAAGCTTTTGATTCAGTGTAAGCGACAATAAAGCACCCTTTTTCTTTAAGGGTTTTCAAAGTTTCTAATACTGTAGGGTACAGCATTAAATGCTTTTTTCTTGCGCTTCTAAAAGCGTGGATAGCCTCATCCATTGCTAAATTAATAGACTCGCGGTCCCCATATTTTTTCTGTAGCAATGGGATGCTTTCAAGAATAAATGAATACTCAGCAGTGCCATATTTTTGATGAATAGGCCTGATTTGTTCAATTAAATCAGCTTTAGGTATTTCTGAAATTTCCACCACTTTGTTCAACATGGCATTAAAACTATTGTACCAAACACTAAACCAATCAAAAAGTGTATTATCAAGATCTGTTATTAATACTGTCTTTTTCATGTAAACTCCAAAATATTTGATTTCATATATTATAAAACATTTTACAATGCTTTTCTATTAATGATGTGTTCAGGTTGGATATAACATATCACTGTACCACTGCATCATAATCCGACGATTTTCAAGGTATTGTGCATGATTATATATCCCCCTAATGGAATTTTTATCAGCATGAGCTAACTGCAGTTCAATCCATTTGCTGTCAAATCCTTGCTCATGAAGTATTGTTGACATTGTGTGTCGGAATCCGTGCCCTGTAGCTCGTCCTTTATAACCCAACAACTCTATAACTTGTGTGACTGTTTCTTTACTAATCGGTTTGCTGCGGTTATTTCTTCCTATGAATATATAAGGATATCTTCCCGTTATTGGCTTCAATTGGAGAAATAATTGAATAACTTGAGAAGAGAGAGGGACTATGTGTGGTCTTTGCATTTTCATTCTATCCGCTGGTATCTCCCATAGTCCTTTATCCAAATCCATTTCATCCCAAGTAGCAAAGCGCATTTCCTGTGTTCTTACACCAGTTAACATAACAATCTTAGTCGCATTTTTTGTGATGATGCTGCCGGTATACGCTTCAAGATCCCGAACAAAATGAGGTAACTCTTCAGCAGACAAAAAAGGATGGTGCTTTTGCTTAGGAACGGCCAGAGCGATAGCTAAATCAGGCGCTGGATTGTATTCAGCGCGGCCAGTTATGATCGCATACCGATAGACCTCACCACATCTTTGCCGCACTTTTCTGGTCTTCTCTAGTGCTCCACGCTTTTCTATTCGTCGCAATACTTCAAGCAGTTCTAACGGTTTGATTTCACTGATAGGACGTTTACCAATGAACGGGAACACATCTTGCTCAAATGTCTTAATGATTTCTTCGCGATAGGCCACTGTCCAGCGGTCAGCTTTGTTGGTGTGCCATTCTCGACATATGGCTTCGAATGAGTTCTCTGTTGAGAGTTGCTGCGCCAGTTTTTGGGCTTTACGTTCTTCCACTGGGTCTATGCCTTTTGCTACCTGCCTACGAGCTGCATCACGTTTCTCACGAGCTTCTGCGAGGCTCACAAGGTCGTAGCTGCCAAATGACATTAGCCGTGCTTTACCGGCAAAACGAAAGCGGAAGCGCCAGCCCTTTGAGCCGTCTGGATTGATGAGTAATGACAGGCCTTGCCCATCGTTCAATGTGTAGGGCTTATCTTGGGGCTTTGCTCGTTTAATTTGTATGTCTGATAGTGGCATGTGTATAAGTCAAAAATGTGTATAAAAAATCTATACACATCACTATACATATTTTTCATGGATTCAGGGAGAACTTGTCGGACGGTTACGGATGAGTGATTAACTATCTATTTTGAAAATAAAGGATTTTAAGACTTTCTCGGATGGCGGCGGAAGAATTTTGGCGGAAGATCACAGGAGTCGAACCTGCCCGGGACCGCTGGCGGCCCCAACTGGATTTGAAGTCCAGCCGCCTCACCGGAGACGACGATCTTCCGCGCCCACATTGCTACATGGAGGCGGGGCGCATTATAGCTACTTTCTCAAGGTTTCCACATCCCCCCTCTCACTTTTTTCATCAGCCTTTCGCCTTACCATGATCGGTTTCATATAAATCTTCACAAAATCCATGAGTTACCTGTTTTCATATCTTTTGGGAATTATGAGTACGCATAACGTTCATGCGACGTTTCGTGAGAAAACCTGTCACAGGCCCGGTAAGCGTAGCGCCACCGGGCAAAACACACTATTGCGCAGGCTGTGGTTGCGTGACTTCCGCTCCTGACACAACGCCTGCCCGCATTGTTTGCGTCACCTGCTGTTTATCGGCGTTTACCGCGTGCAACTGGCCGTTTACCGTTGGCTTCAGTGGGGCGTCCGCCTGGATATTACCGCTGGCGGTAAGCTGGATGTTGCCGTCGCCGGAAATGGGCAGCGCAGGCCATCCCCATTGCTGCAAGACGTTCATTGGCACGCCGCGTCCGTTCAGGCTGACTTTTGTCTGGCGCTGGGGGAGTTGTGAAACGCTGGCCGTGGCTTCTAACAGCCCTTTCTCCGTAAATGCGCTCAGCTCGTTGATGTTAACTGTGCTGCTGTTTGCCGCCAGCGCCAGGGAGGGGCGACGCACGTCCACTCGGTTAAACGTCGCGGCTGCCGCGTTAAGCGTTGCGTTCCCACTCCATACGCCCCATTGATGGTTCTGCACCAGTCCCAGATTTGCGCCATAACCATCCAGCGCGGTGAGTTGCCACGGGAAAGCCGGGTCGATATCAATCACCAGGTTGCGACTGGCGCTGAATTTTTTCAGCGTCAGGCTGTTTAACCAGCCAGGCAGAGGTTTCATCCACTGCTGCTTCCAGTTTTCCGGCAGCGTGTATTCCAGCCCGGCAATGGCGGCATCGTCGAGGATTAGCGCTTTGCCATTACGCAGCCAGTTGCCGGATGTTCTGACCATACCGCCTTCCCAGCGGGTCGTGAACTGGCGTAGCGCAATGCCCTGCGGTGAGAATTCGGCATTCAGAATGGGATCGAAGAAATGCAGCGAACCGTAGATGAACTCGCTGGCATTCATCGACAGTTTGCCTTCTTGCGTCTGCCAGTCATCTTTGCTGAACGTCAGGTTGCGCAAACTGAGATCGAGGTCGGTTACTGCCCAGTCCGGGCCTTGCAGGCGGGCATCGGTCACTTCAAGACGGCCAATTTGCAGAGACGGGATAGCGGTAAGCGGGGCAAAAAAGTCGGTCAGCGATTTATCGCTTTGCAGCCGGATGTCGTTCAGACGCAGATTTTCCACCACCCAACTGCCGTCCGCGTTGCGTCGCGCCACGCCGGTTAAGGCGCCGCGCGCAATGTCTGCGCCAATGTTGCTTAAGATTACCTGTTCCTTATCAATGCTGCCTTCAATCAGCACGTTGGTCGCGGGAACATCATTCAGCGTGAGCGAACCAGCGCTGAGTTGTATCTGCGCCTTATTCCCCAATACCTTGCCCGCTTCGGGACGCCAGGGAACCACGCCGCCGTTAACGCGCTGAGCGCTCAGGTTCCACTCACCGCCCGGGCTGTTAAGCGCCATGTTCTGTAATTGCAGGCGGTCAGCCTGAACAGGAAGCGGTGCGGTCTGCGGGGAGATATTAAGCGTGCCGTCCTGCAACAGGATGGCGTCGACGTGCAGGGGATCGGTTATCTGGCGACTGCTCAGGCCGATATCCACCGTTTTCGCGACTAACGTGGCGGGCTGGCCATCCCGGCCAAACGTAACGTTCTCAAGCAAAACGTGGGACGGTGCGGAGAAGCGGTGGTCCATGACATCAAATGTCAGGCTGTACCCGCTGTTCTCTGATATCCAGGCGCTCACATGCTCCGCGCCCCAGCGGGTTTGCAGCAGAAAATAGAGACCGAGGATCACCACCAAAAGGGCAATCAATATGTAGAGAATCAGCTTTCCAATAAATTTCATGGTCTTCCATCCCGCGAAGTGCACACATCTGAGTTATGCACGATTTACGCGCAATCCTCAAGGCGGGAATGGTGAAAGAGCGTTACAGCGGCGATGATTGTCGATCATCGCCGCATTTCGCTTACGGTTTCTCTGGCGGGAAAATCAGGTTCAGAACGATAGCGGTGATGCCCCCAGCGGCAATGCCGGAGGAGAGCAGGTTTTTCACCCAGTCTGGCGCAAATTGCAGGATCAGCGGCTGCTGAGAAACGCCCAGGCCGACAGCCAGCGACAGCGCGATAATCAGGATAGCGCGGCGGTTCAGCGGTTCACGGGAGACGATACGCACGCCGGAAGCGGCGATGGTGCCGAACATCACCAGCGTGGCGCCGCCGAGCACCGGTTCAGGAATGTGCTGCACAAAGCCGCTTACTGCCGGGAACAGGCCGAGCAGGATCAGCATCAGCGCTACCACAAAGCCGACATAGCGGCTGGCCACGCCGGTCAACTGAATCACGCCGTTATTCTGCCCGAAACAGGAGTTGGGGAAGGTATTGAACACGGCGGAAACAAAGGAGTTCAGGCCGTTAGCCAGCACGCCGCCTTTCAGACGCTTCATATACAGCGGCCCGGAGACCGGCTGCTCGGAGACATCGGAGGTGGCGGTGATATCGCCGATGGTCTCCAGTGAGGTGATCATAAAGACCAGCATTAGCGGCAGCAGCAGGTTCCAGTCAATGCCCAGACCGTAGTACAGCGGCGTGGGCACCATGATTAAGTCTTGTGTTGCCGGTGTGGTGTTTTCCGGCAACATCCCCATAAACCAGGCCAGCAGATAGCCTGCCGCCATCGCGATCACCAGCGAAGCCACGCGCAGGTAAGGGTTGCGCTGGCGGTTAAGCAGGATGATCAGCGCCAGTACAACGCCTGCCAGCATCAGGTTTTTGGGCGCGCCAAAGGTGTTGTCGCTCATTGCGGCATAGCCGCCGCCAATGGATGTTAAACCCACCTGGATCAGCGACAGGCCGATAATCATCACCACCACGCCGGAGACCAGCGGTGTGATAATGCGGCGCGCCAGATGCAGTATGCGGGAGAGAACCATCTCGGTGCAGCTTGCCAGCATCAGCGTGCCGAATAGCGCCGCCATCATGGTGGGGACGTCCGCTCCGCCGGTTTTCAGCGCGGTGCCGCCCATAATCAGCGGGGCGACAAAGTTAAAACTGGTGCCCTGAATAGATAGCAACCCTGAACCGACCGGCCCCCATGCTTTGATTTGAATAATTGAGGCCACACCGGAGGCGAACAGCGACATACTGATAATGTGTTGAGTATCTTGTGCCGGTAAACCGAGCGCCTGGCAGATTAACAGCGCTGGCGTGATGACCGCGACGAACATTGCCAGCAGGTGCTGACAGGCGGCAAACAGGGTTTGAGGGAGTGGCGGGCGATCTTCAAGACGGTAAATCAGTTCGCTGTTTTGCGTCTGCGCAACCGGTTGCGCATTTGCCGACTCGACGGTGTTAACAGACATCAGAGGCAATCCCATGGTGGAAAAGCGGTGATTTTATCTGACCAGATGGTAAAAGCAAACGATTGCATTTATAAATTTTACAAACGGTCTCGGGCGGGGGTTATCAGGCGTTGGAATAACGCTCGGTTTCGGGCATCCAGCGTTCAATCAGGGCGGTTGCCTGTTGCGGATAATGTTCGTGAATGTGACGGGCAATGCGTTGAACATCCGGGATAATGGCCTGATCGCGCAGCAAATCCGCCACTTTGAACTCGGCGTTACCCGTCTGACGCGTGCCCAGCAGTTCACCGGGGCCGCGAATCTCTAAATCCTTTTGCGCAATCACAAAGCCGTCGTTGCTGTCCCGTAAGACCTGAAGGCGCTTCTGCGCGGTTTTCGAGAGCGGTGATTTGTAGAGCAGTACGCAATGGGAGGCCACCGCGCCACGGCCCACGCGTCCACGTAACTGGTGTAATTGCGCCAGACCTAACCGTTCCGGGTTTTCGATAATCATCAGGCTGGCGTTGGGGACATCCACCCCGACTTCAATCACCGTTGTTGCGACCAGCAGGTGCAGCTCACCCTGCTTAAAGGCCGCCATCACCGCCTGCTTCTCTGCGGGTTTCATTCGCCCATGAACCAGACCAATCTTCAACTCCGGTAAGGCGAGCCTGAGCTCTTCCCATGTCGCTTCCGCAGCCTGGGCTTCTAACAAATCCGACTCTTCAATCAACGTACAGACCCAGTATGCCTGGCGGCCTTCCTGGGTACAGGCATTGCGGACGCGATCGATAATATCGCTACGACGGGTGTCCGGGATGGCAACGGTAGTGACAGGTGTGCGACCCGGCGGTAGCTCATCAATCACGGAGGTATCGAGATCGGCATAGGCGGTCATTGCCAGGGTGCGGGGGATCGGCGTTGCGGTCATGATTAACTGATGCGGGTGGAACCCCTGCTGCTGACCTTTTTCCCACAGCGCCAGGCGTTGATGGACGCCGAAGCGGTGCTGTTCATCGATAATCACCAGCGCCAGCCCGTTAAATTGCACTTGCTCCTGGAAAATCGCGTGGGTGCCGACCACCATCTGTACCTGCCCGCTGGCGATGGCTTCCTGCTGCGCCAGGCGCGCTTTCCCCTTCTGTTTACCTGCCAGCCAACCCACTTCAATACCAAGCGGTGCAAACCAGTTGCGGAAGTTACTGGCATGCTGCTCGGCCAGCAGTTCTGTCGGCGCCATCAACGCCACCTGTTTGCCGTGCGCAATGGCGCGTAGCGCAGCCAGCGCGGCGACCAGCGTTTTACCGGAACCGACGTCGCCCTGCACCAGACGCATCATTGGCACATCGAGCGCCATGTCGCGTTCGATCTCCGCCACCACGCGCGCCTGCGCACCCGTTGGTTTGAACGGCAATGCGGCCAGCAGCTGATTCTTCAGTGAATCGTTCGCGCTAAGCGGCTGGGCGTGAAAACGCTGCGCGCCGGCACGCAGCGCCAGCATGCTCAGGTTATGCGCCAGTAGTTCTTCCAGAATCAGGCGTCGCTGCGCCGGATGCTGCCCGGTTTCCAGATCGCTAAGCTGTAGCGACGGTGGTGGGCGATGCAGCGTGCGCAAGGCTTCCGGCAGGCTCATCATTCCTTGCGCAAGTTCAGGCGGCAGAAGCTCGGCAATGGCGCAGGTATCAAGCAGGTCCAGCGCCTGGTCGGTGAGCTTACGCAGCGTGGCTTGCTTAATGCCTTCGGTGGTCGGATAAACGGGCGTGAGCGTTTCCTGAAGCTCCGGCGTGCTGAGATCGCCCTGCACGCGGCATTCAGGGTGAATCATCTCCGCGCCGTACTTCCCGCGTTTGGCTTCACCATAGGCCAGTACGCGCCGCCCGGTCGCCAGGCTGTTTTTCATTGCCGCGCTGAAGTTGAAAAAGCGCATGGTGAGAATGCCGGAGCCGTCGCTAATCTGGCAGGTCATCATCCTGCGACCGCCGAAGGTGATATTGCAGTTCAGCACTTCGCCTTCAACAGTGGCGTAAATGCCCGGCAGCAGTTCGCCAATCGGGTAAAGATGGGTGCGATCTTCATAACGCAGGGGAAGGTGCAACAGGAGGTCCTGCACGGTGTGCAGGCCAATTTTCGCCAGTTTGCTGCTTTGCGCCGCGCCAACGCCGGTTAAGGAATTGAGCGGGATGGCATCCAGCAAACGGCCTTTCATGTGATTACCCTGCCGCCTGCATCGTGGACCACCAGGCGGCGTCGGCCTCGATCTCACCCTGCATGTTTACATGAGGGTAGGGCAGGCCCTTGCGTTTAGCGACTTTCGCCAGCACCGGATAGCCGCCCTCAAACAGCAGGCGCTGCTGTTCGTCTTCCGGCAGCATGCTGTTTTCACGCAGGTACATGCCGGCGTTCTGCCGCTGGCGCTGCGCTTCGTAGAGAATCAGAGCGGAAGCGACGGAAACGTTAAGTGACTGCACCATGCCGATCATCGGGATGATGATGTCCTGATCCGCCAGGTCTAAGGCTTCCTGGGTGATGCCGGTTTTCTCCTGCCCCATCAGGATGCAGGTTGGGCGCGTGTAATCGATTTCGCGGAAATCAACAGCTTTATCAGAGAGATGAGTCGCCAGAACCTGCATGCCCCGGCCCTTCAAATGGCTGACCGCATCGCCGATGGTACGGTGGGTTTTCACCTGTACCCAGCTATTGCTGCCCGCTGCCGCCGACGCCATGGTGCGCATACGGCTGCCCGGCCAGACGGCGTGAACTTCGTGTACACCTACTGCGTCGGCGGTGCGAATGATCGCCGAGACATTATGAGGTTTGTGGACCTGCTCCATGCAGACCGTCAGATCAGGCTGACGCCTGGCGAGCATCTCGCAGATACGCGCATAACGCTGTAAGTTCATAAAACTAGTTTCGGTTACGGGTGACTTTTATCACGTCCGGCATCACGCGGATTTTGCGCATGATATTCGCCAGATGAACACGGTCACGCGCGGTGAGGCGAATAAAGGCGCTATAGACGCGACCATCCTTTTCTTCCGTATTCAGACTCTGAATATTGGAGGTCGTCGTGTTGATTGCCGCCGTCAGGTTGGCCAGCGCCCCCTGGTGGTTAAACATATCCACCTTAATTTCGGTGATGAACTCCTGCTCCGTCTCTTTGTCCCATTCCACAGCCATAAACTTCTCTGGCTCTTTCTGGTAACCACGGATGTTGCGGCAGGATTCATGGTGGATCACTAACCCTTTACCTGGGCTGACGTGCGCAATGATCGGGTCGCCTGGAATCGGGCGGCAGCACTTCGCAAAGGTGATCAGCACGCCATCCGCGCCTTTAATCGGCAAATGCCCATGATTGGACTGCGTTGTGGCAGGTACGGCGGCTTCGCCTTGCTGAAGATTTTTCGCCACCACCACGCTCATCGCATTGCCCAGACCAATTTCCGCCAGCAGATCGTCCAGCGTTGCGAGCTTCATACGCTCCAGTTCGCGCTGGATATTCTCCTGCGGGATTTCAGCCAGTTTACGGCTGCCGCCGAGGGCATGGTTGAGCAAACGGCGCCCCAGGCTGACGGAATCATCACGCTTGAGGTTCTTCAGCAGCTGGCGAATTTTGGCGCGAGCTTTTGAGCTGACGACAAAGTTAAGCCATGCCGCATTCGGGCGTGCGCCAGGGGCGGTAATAATTTCGACGGTCTGACCGCTGGTAAGCGGCTGTGACAGCGGGTATGGCTGCCTGTCGACGCGCGCGCCTACGCAGGCATGACCGATATCGGTATGTACGGCATAGGCGAAGTCGACCGGCGTGGCACCGGCAGGCAGCTCAACAATGCGCCCTTCCGGTGTGAAAACGTAAATCTCATCCGGGAAGAGATCGGATTTAACGCTCTCGATAAATTCAAACGAGCTACCGGCGCTCTGTTGCAGCTCCAGCAGGCTTTGCATCCAGCGCTGGGCGCGGATTTGCGCGGTGGTGCTGGTTTCACCGTGCTCTTTATAAGCCCAGTGCGCTGCAACCCCCATTTCCGCCATCTGGTCCATGTCTTCGGTACGGATTTGTACCTCAACCGGAACGCCGTGCGGGCCGATCATCGAAGTGTGTAAAGACTGATAGCCGTTCGCTTTGGGAATGGCGATATAGTCTTTTACGCGCCCCGGACGCGGCTTATACAGGCTGTGCATCTGGCCGAGTACGCGATAGCAGGTATCGGCATCATGTACGATCACGCGAAAGGCGTAGATGTCCATGATGGAGTGAAAACGCTGCTCTTTGAGCACCATTTTGCAGTAGATAGAGTACAAATGCTTTTCACGCCCGCTCACGCGACACGGAATGCCTGCTTCCTGTAAACGTCCTTCGATCTCAGAGAGGATTTTTTGAATCATCTCTTTGCGGTTGCCGCGAGCGGCCTTTACCACTTCTTTAATCACGCGATAGCGGTTTGGGTACAGCGCTTCAAAACCCAGCTCTTCCAGCTCGGTTTTAATGTGATGAATACCTAAACGGTGCGCCAGCGGACTGTAGATCTCAAGGGTTTCACGGGCGATGCGGCGACGTTTATCCGGGCGTAATGAGCCCAGCGTGCGCATGTTGTGAGTGCGGTCGGCAAGTTTGATGAGAATGACGCGGATATCCTGCACCATCGCCATAATCATCTTGCGAAAGTTTTCAGCCTGCGCTTCTTTCTTATCGCGAAACTTAAGCTTATCAAGCTTGGATACCCCTTCTACCAGCTCTGCAACGCTTTTACCAAAAAGCTGTTCCATGTCCTGGTAGGTCGCAGGAGTATCTTCAATCACGTCATGCAGCAGCGCAGCCATCAGCGTTTCATAGTCGAGTTTCATCTCGGCCAGAATACAGGCTACCGCAACCGGGTGCGTGATATAGGGTTCACCGCTTGAACGTGTCTGACCCTCGTGAGCGTCACGTGCAACGAGATACGCCTGCTGAAGACGTTTTATCTGGTCTTCAGGCAGGTAGTTTTGAATCAGTTGATTCAGGCTTTCAAACAGATACAAGGGCGACCCGCTTTGTGATTAACGACGGCCTTCAGCAATAGCGGTAACGGCTTGTAATTCAGCGGCTTCCTGCTCTTGCTGTTCCTGGCGCTCACGGACGTCGAGGATCTGGTTGTTGATCAGACCTTCTTCGATTTCGCGCAGCGCGATTACGGTAGTTTTATCGTTTTCTTCCGGTACAAGCGGGTCCTTGCCGCCTACCTGCATCTGACGAGCGCGACGCGCGGCGACCAGTACCAGGTCAAAACGGTTACCAATTTTCTCTACAGCGTCCTGAACAGTTACGCGTGCCATATTTAAAATGCTCCACAGGTGAAGAAATGACTGGGCATAATACTGAAAGTGGGTTCAGTCTGCCAACAGTTTGCTGATTAAAGCGTCATGACGCTGCTTTTGGCGGCTCATGCGCAGACGTTCGGCGCGAATAATGGTTTTCAGATCGCCCAGGGCGGTGTCGAAATCATCATTCACAATAAGGTAATCATATTCGGCGTAATGGCTCATTTCTGCAACAGCTTGCGCCATACGTTTTGCGATTACTTCTTCGCTATCCTGACCGCGCCCGCGAAGGCGGCGGTCCAGCTCAATTTTGGACGGCGGTAAAATAAAGATACTGCGCGCTTGCGGCATCTTCTCACGAATTTGCTGCGCGCCCTGCCAGTCGATATCCAGAAAAACATCCACACCCGTTGCCAGCACTTGCTCAATGGTTTCACGCGATGTGCCGTAATAGTTACCAAACACTTCAGCGTGCTCCAGAAACGCATCTCTGCCAATCATGGTTTTGAACTCATGATGATCGACAAAGAAATAATGCTCGCCATGCACTTCACCCGGACGCGGCGCGCGCGTGGTGTGTGAAACAGAAACCTGGGTGTCATACAACGGTTGGGTTTTTAACAACGCCTGAATCAGGCTGGATTTACCCGCGCCACTGGGGGCAGAAACAATATAAAGCGTGCCTTGAGCCATGAGTATCTTATGTATGTGATTATCGAAAGAGAGCCTACATACGAGCTTATTATACACGTCGCCGCTATGTGACGTAGCCTTTGTCACACTTTTTGCGTCAGTTTATTGCGTTTTGCGTACCTGTTTCCTGATTTACCGTGTAGTTACTGCAATCAATGAAAATGTCTGGAAGCGTGTTCGCACGATCGCTTTTTGCCTCTCGGTTTTGATGACGCCCTGCGTTATACCTGGCCCGCAATCTACAGCGGAGGTACTGATGAGAAGAGGGAAAAGTATCGTGCTGAGTCTGTTGCTGTGGCATTTCCCGGTATGGGCGGCTTGCCCTGACTGGTCGCCAGCCAGAGCGAATGACGAAATCGCCCGGCTACAGCAGCAGCTTGCCCAGTGGAACGACAGTTACTGGCAGCAGGGGGTTAGTGCGGTAGAAGATAGTGTTTACGATCAGCTCAGCGCGCAATTGGTGCAATGGCAACGCTGCTTTGGCGGTGATACCGGGGCAGAACTGGCGCCGCCAGTGAGCGGCTCATTGCCCCATCCTGTTCCGCATACGGGTGTGCGAAAGCTTGCGGACAAACAGGCGGTGCAGCAGTGGATGCGTAAGCGCAGCGATTTGTGGGTGCAACCGAAAGTGGATGGAGTGGCGGTTACTCTCGTATACCGGGATGGGCGTCTGGTCAGAGCGATTAGCCGGGGGAACGGGCTTAAAGGCGAGGACTGGACGCAGAAGGTGCGTTTAATACCCGCAGTACCGCAAAGCACAAAAGGCGCGCTTGCCAATAGCACGTTGCAGGGTGAGATTTTTTTGCTGCGCGACAACCATATTCAGCGGCAGATGGGAGGAATGAATGCCCGCTCGAAGGTCGCCGGAATGATGATGCGCCAGAATAACACCTCGTCGCTCCAGTCGCTGTCTGTTTTCATCTGGGCATGGCCTGATGGCCCGGCAACGATGCCTGAGCGCTTGCGTCAACTGTCCGGGGCAGGATTTGGCTTTGCACAACAATATTCTCAACCGGTGAAAAGCGCTGATGATGTTGAACGCGTGCGTACAGCATGGTGGACAACGGGATTACCGTTCGTTACCGATGGGGTCGTGGTAAGAACGGGTAAAGAACCTGAGGCCAGACACTGGATGCCCGGGCAGGGCGACTGGCTGGTTGCCTGGAAGTATCCTCCGGTCGCAAAAGTGGCTGAAGTCACCGGGGTTCAGTTTGCTGTCGGCAAGAGCGGGAAAATCTCGGTTGTGGCGTCGCTTGCGCCAGTAATGCTGGATGATAAACGGGTGAAGCGCGTAAATGTAGGGTCTGTCAGGCGTTGGGAGGAGTGGGACATTGCGCCAGGTGACCACATTCTTGTCAGCCTTGCCGGACAGGGGATTCCGCGTATTGATAAGGTTGTCTGGCGTAGCACTCAACGGGATAAGCCCGCACCGCCGGGGAATCGCTATAACGCATTAACCTGTTTTTATGCGACTGAGGTATGCCAGGAGCAGTTCATCGCCAGGCTGGTCTGGCTGGGGTCGAAGGAGGCGCTGGAGGTTGACGGGATGGGGGAAGCAGGATGGCGTGTGCTTCACCAGGCGCATCGTTTCGAGCATATTTTCTCCTGGCTCGCGTTAACGCAGGAACAACTACAGGCGACACCTGGGTTTAGTAAAGAAAAAAGCAAGCAATTGTGGCATCAGTTTAACCTGGTGCGGCATCGGCCATTTATCCGCTGGGTGATGGCGATGGGCATACCGTTAACGCAGGGGGCGCTTAAGGCCAACGGCGATCGTTCATGGGGGCAGTTACTGGCACGCACGGTAGAATACTGGCAACAGCTTCCGACGACAGGGGAGGGGCGCGCCAGGCGGGTCATCCAGTGGCGGGATAACCCGGAAATACGGGCGCTGGGCAACTGGCTGGCTGCCCGGCATATTAACGGCTTTAGCCCTTAGTGACCTTCGTGGCGATAGTAAAACACCGGCAGGCCAAGTTTGAGACGCAGCGCCAGCAAGCGAGCGGTAAAGCCAAAAACCAGCGTGGAGATAACCACGACGTCGTGGTTGGATACGTAGTGTTGTAGCGCGATGTACAACACGGCAGACGCAAAGGAAACACCGGCATACAGCTCTTTCTGGAAGACCAGCGGAATACGTTTGCAGAACATGTCACGCAATACGCCGCCAAATACGCCGGTAATGACAGCCGCCACAATAGCGATGACCGGGCTATGCCCCATATCCAGCGCAACCTGAGCGCCGATAATAGAAAAGACCACTAAGCCCAGCGCATCAAGTACAAGGAACAGTTTGCGTAGGTAAGGCATTACAGGGGCGACGATCGTCGTCAGAACCGCAGCAGAAGCGACAATAATCACGTACTCAGGGTGCTGTACCCAACCGAGCGGATAGTGACCGAGCAGAATATCGCGTACGGAACCGCCGCCAATTGCTGTCGCGGTGGCAATGATAATAACGCCAAATGTATCCATGCGGCGTCGACCCGCAGCAAGCGCCCCGGTCATGGCTTCGGCAGTAATGCCAATTAAGTAGAGAACGTGTAACAGCATGTCTTCCCCCTGGTTTACTGAGGGCAGAGACTAACGATTTGTGCGTAATATCACGATTGAGATTTTCTAAGGTGAAGCAATTTTAATAACTATAGTTTATGCAGATATTGCGATTCATCCGCTATTTATGCGTTATTCATTTTTAATGGATTAGAAAATGGATAAGAAAAAGTAATTCGAAAGTGGCGAGGGCAGTACGGAGTGTAAAGGAAGCACGTAGCACCATCGCATCGCGACGGGCTACGTGGGAATGAGGTTTACTCGATGTTCTGAATCTGCTCGCGCATTTGCTCGATCAATACTTTCAGCTCAATTGCAGAATTGGTGACATCAGCATTGATGGATTTGGAGGCCAGCGTGTTCGACTCGCGGTTGAACTCCTGCATCATAAAGTCCAGACGACGGCCAACCGCCTCTTTTTTCTTCAGGATGTTGTAGGTTTCTTTGACGTGCGCGTCCAGACGATCCAGCTCTTCCGCCACGTCAATGCGCTGTGCCATCAGCACCAGCTCTTGCTCCAGACGGTTATTTTCCAGTTGTACCTGTGCGTCTTCCAGTTTTGCTACCAGACGTTCGCGCTGCCATTGCAGGATTTCCGGCATATGGGCGCGGACTTTCACTACCTCAGCGCTGACGCCTTCCAGACGCTGCTCAATTAGCGCTTTCAAAGCCTGACCTTCGGTTTCCCGGGCGACAATGAAGTCATCCAGCGTCCCGTCCAGCGCGGCGAGGATCTCTGCGGCAATCGCGTCCAGATCCTGTTCCTGGGCGGCCATGACGCCCGGCCAACGCAGGATATCTACCGGGTTGATTTCCCCTTCATCGCTCTGCATTTTGACCCAGTTCGCGGAGGCAACGAGCTGCTTTGCCAGCTTCTCATTCAGAATGAGTTCGCCTTGCGCGCTGGCATCGGGTTCAAAGCGTAAAGTACATTCGATTTTTCCGCGCGTCAGGCGTGTACGAATGCGTTCGCGTACAACAGGTTCAAGGCTACGGAACTGTTCCGGCAGACGAAAATACGTTTCCAGATAACGCTGGTTTACCGAGCGCATTTCCCAGGTAGCGCTACCCCATTCACCCTTGATTTCACGCCGGGCGTAGGCGGTCATACTGCGGATCATAGACGTTCCTGTTTTTAAAGGAGAGATGGAAGGATTATAGCCATCCATGCCTTGTCAGGATAGGAATAACCGCCGGAAGTCCGTATAATGCGCAGCCACATTCGTTTCAAGCCGGAGATCTCAATATGCGTCCAGCAGGCCGTAGCGCTAATCAGGTGCGTCCCGTAACCCTGACCCGTAACTATACAAAACACGCTGAAGGCTCGGTGCTGGTCGAATTTGGAGATACCAAAGTGCTGTGCACGGCATCCATCGAAGAAGGCGTACCGCGCTTTTTGAAAGGGCAGGGCCAAGGGTGGATCACCGCAGAATATGGCATGTTGCCACGCGCTACGCATACTCGTAACGCGCGTGAAGCGGCGAAAGGCAAGCAGGGCGGCCGCACGATGGAAATCCAGCGTCTGATCGCCCGCGCGCTGCGCGCTGCTGTCGATCTTAAAACGCTTGGCGAGTTTACTATCACTCTGGATTGCGATGTGATCCAGGCGGACGGCGGTACGCGTACTGCATCTATCTCCGGGGCTTGCGTTGCGCTGGCCGATGCGCTGAACAAGCTGGTCGCGAACGGTAAGCTGAAAACCAACCCGATGAAAGGGATGGTGGCTGCGGTTTCCGTCGGCATCGTGAATGGTGAAGCGCTCTGCGATCTGGAGTACGTTGAAGACTCCGCGGCTGAAACCGATATGAACGTGGTAATGACCGAAGACGGTCGAATTATTGAAGTGCAGGGAACGGCAGAAGGCGAGCCGTTCAGTCACGAAGAACTCCTTACCTTGTTGGCATTAGCCCGAGGGGGAATCGAATCCATTGTAGCGACGCAGAAAGCGGCGTTAGAAAATTGATTTTAAGGCGACCAGCGAGTCGCCTTTTTTTTGTCTGTAATAAAGTGAAATGAGGAGCGAATCCATGAAACCGTATCAGCGCCAGTTTATTGAGTTTGCGCTTAACAAGCAGGTACTAAAGTTTGGCGAATTTACGCTGAAATCCGGGCGCAAAAGCCCCTATTTCTTCAACGCCGGGCTGTTTAATACCGGGCGCGATCTGGCTCTGCTGGGACGTTTTTATGCCGAAGCGTTGGTGGATTCGGGTATCGATTTCGATCTGCTGTTTGGTCCGGCCTATAAAGGTATTCCGATTGCGACGACCACCGCTGTTGCACTGGCGGAACACCATGATAAAGACCTGCCGTACTGCTTTAACCGTAAGGAAGCCAAAGACCACGGTGAAGGCGGAAGTCTGGTCGGGAGCCCATTACAGGGACGCGTGATGCTGGTGGATGATGTGATCACTGCGGGTACTGCGATTCGTGAATCAATGGAGATTATCCAGGCGAATGGCGCAAGTCTGGCGGGGGTGCTGATTTCTTTGGATCGTCAGGAGCGTGGCCGTGGCGAGATTTCCGCAATTCAGGAAGTGGAACTCGATTACGGGTGTCAGGTGATCTCGATTATCACGCTGAAAGACCTGATTGCGTATCTGGAAGAGAAACCAGAGATGGCGGAGCATCTGGCGGCAGTGCGTGCGTATCGGGAAGCGTACGGTGTTTAAGTGAATTGCCCGGCGGCGTAGCGCTTACCGGGCCTGTAAGGCCGGATAAGGCATCGCCGCCATCCGGCTACGCTGTTACTGCAATTGCGCGGCAACCAACGGCCAGCGGGCGTCGAAATCGTCCGTTGGGCGGTATTTGAACTCGCTGCGTACAAAGCGGGACAACATCCCTTCACAAAACGCCAGCAACTGACTTGCCAGCAGGGTTTCATCCGTGGCGTACCCTTCTCCTTCGCGCATTCTTTTTTCCCGCAGAACCTGACGCAGCTGCGCTTCAATGCGCTCAAACAGCTGGTTAATCCGTCCTTGCAGGCGATCTTGTTCAAACATTAACGCATGACCGGTGAGGATACGCGTCAGGCCTGGGTTGCGTTCGCCGAAGCCCAGAATCAACAACACGATTAAACGCAGACGCGCGCTGGTGTCTTTCTCATCTTTTAAGATCAGATTGATACGGGTAATCAGACTGTCTTCGATAAACTCAATCAGACTATCGAACATGCGAGTCTTACTGGGAAAATGGCGATACAGCGCCGCTTCAGAAACGCCGACGGAGGCTGCCAGTTTCGCTGTTGTGATGCGTTGGCTTCCATCGCTGGATTCCAGCATCAGCGCCAGAGACTGAAGTATTTCTTCGCGACGATTCCTTTTCGCAGTTTGTTTTTCTGCCATGTTACAAAATACCCCTGAAAATAAGCACTTGCCAGGCGAGCATCCACACTATGACCGCAAACTCAGCGTTTGCGGCGATGTTATGTCGTTATCAGGATGCGTAAATGTCTTACTTGCGACCAGAATGGCCGAAGCCGCCTTCACCACGGTCGGTGGCTTCAAACTCTTCCACCAGATTAAATTCGGCCTGTACAACCGGTACGAAAACCATCTGAGCAATACGTTCGCCTGGCTCAATGGTAAAGCTGTCCTGGCCACGGTTCCAGATGGAAACCATTAACTGACCCTGATAGTCAGAGTCGATCAGGCCGACCAGATTGCCGAGCACAATACCATGCTTATGGCCCAGGCCGGAACGTGGCAGCATTACCGCCGCCAGAGACGGATCGGCAATATGAATCGCCAGACCGGTCGGCACCAGCGTCGTTGCGCCAGGCGCCAGTTCTACGGCGTCATCGAGACAGGCGCGCAGGTCAAGTCCGGCGGAGCCGGAGGTGGCATAAGTTGGAAGCGGAAATTGCTGCCCAACGCGCGGGTCCAGAATCTTAACGTCGATTTTTTTCATCATAACGGGTCACGATCTCGTCGAGTAATAATTGGCCCAGGAGCGCTTTCCGTTCGAGCGGTAAGGCTTTATCTCCATCCTGCCAGAAAAGGTGTAATGCGTTGCTGTCGCTATTAAACCCTTGAGTTGAAAGCGAAACATCGTTCGCGCAGATCAGATCAAGGTTTTTGCGGATACGTTTTTGCCGGGCGTATTCTTCCACATTATTTGTTTCCGCGGCAAACCCAACGACATAAGGTCGCTTGTCTTTGAGTGCGGCGACCCCGGCGACAATATCAGGGTTCTTGACCATTTTTACTGTTAATTCATCGCCCTGCGTCGCCTGTTTCTTAATTTTTTCACTGGCGACGGCGGCTGCACGGTAGTCAGCAACCGCAGCACAGCCGATGAAAATATGCTGCTTCTGAACTGCAGCCTGGACTGCCGCTTCCATTTCCAGCGCGGTCATCACATCAATGCGCTGAACAAAAGGTGGCGTGGGCAGCGCAACGGGGCCGGAAACCAGCGTAACGTTGGCGCCGCGTCGTGCGGCGGCGGCGGCAATGGCAAATCCCATCTTACCGGAGCTGTGGTTAGAGATATAACGCACCGGATCGAGCGGCTCGCGCGTCGGACCCGCCGTAATCATGATGTTGAGATGTTGCAGATCGTTGACAGGGGAGAAATGCGCTGTCGCCATATCCACAATGGTCAACGGGTCGATCATGCGTCCTGGCCCCACGTCTCCACACGCCTGGCTGCCGCTGTCCGGCCCCCAGATGAGCATTCCGCGTGACGCGAGTACATCCAGATTATGTTGCGTGGCGGCGGCGCGATACATTTGCTGGTTCATGGCCGGAAGTACGGCAATCGGGGCGGGTGTCGCCAGACAAATCGTTGAAACCAGATCGTTGGCCATACCGGCAGCGACGCGAGCGATCAGATCTGCCGTGGCTGGCGCAAGGATAACTAAATCCGCCCATTTCCCCAGCTCAATATGGCCCATCGCGGCTTCTGCGGCAGGGTCAAGCAGACTGTCAGAAACGGGATAACCCGACACCGCCTGTAGGCTCAGGGGCGTGATAAAGGCTTTTGCCGCTTCGGTCATCGCCACGCGGACGTCGGCGCCGCGTTCGCGTAAACGACGCACCAGTTCAGGGGCTTTATAGGCAGCAATGCCGCCGCTCACGCCGAGAACGATTTTTTTGCCAGCCAGGCTCATCATGATCTTTCCTGTTGGATTGCACCAGAAGGCGGACATTTTATCACAATCCTGAATCCCGTCGTGCAGTTGCCCGTAATTCACTTTGCGAGGCGCTACGCAGGAGTGAAATACGGGCGTCGATTCACCCCAGGAGCTATGCCACCATGAGGCGTGCTTAAGGAGGTGAACGTATGGATGCGCCGGAACGTTTAATGCCCCGGGAAAAAATGTTGAAGTCAGGAATTGGTTCGCTGACGGATGTTGAACTGCTGGCGCTCTTTTTACGTACAGGAGTGCCAGGAAAAGATGTGATGGCTCTGGCGCATGAAACGCTGCAACGCAGTGGGTCGCTCTATGGGTTGCTGTCTGCGGATTTCGCGCAATTTCGCGGTACAGGTATCGGTATCGCTAAGTATGCGCAGCTTAAGGGGATTGCCGAACTGGCAAGGCGCTATTACAAAGCGCGCATGATGAAGGAAAACGCGTTGTTGAGCCCGGAAATGACGCGTGAGTTTCTGCAAAGCCAGTTGGCGGGGGAAGAGCGGGAGATCTTCCTGGTGATCTTTCTGGATGCCCGGCACCGGGTGATTAAACACAGCCGTCTTTTTTCCGGCACGCTGAATCATGTCGAGGTGCATCCGCGCGAGATTATCCGCGAGGCGATAAAATTAAATGCTTCTGCGGTGATCCTTGCGCATAATCACCCCTCGGGGTGTGCAGAACCGAGCAAAGCGGATAAACTCATCACCGAACGTGTCGTAAAATGTTGTCAGTTCATGGATATACGAGTACTGGATCACCTTGTGATTGGGCGCGGAGAGTACGTTTCTTTTGCCGAACGTGGTTGGATTTAGAACACTTCGCGCGATCCATCGGGATCTTTGTCTGTTCGGGACTTGAGCACATCGCTTACACAGCGTATACTACGCCACCTTTGAGAATCTCGGGTTTGGCATTTGGGCCTGGCAATCGAGAGTTCACAATGAACTGCGATAACCAGGCTGAGAAGCCTGACGAGGCGCCAATACCCCATACGAAGCTCGAGCTAATTTGATTTTTGGAGAATAGACATGTCCCGAGTCTGCCAAGTTACTGGCAAGCGTCCGGTGACCGGTAACAACCGTTCCCACGCACTGAACGCGACTAAACGCCGTTTCCTGCCTAACCTGCACTCTCACCGTTTCTGGGTTGAGAGCGAGAAGCGTTTTGTCACCCTGCGTGTATCTGCTAAAGGTATGCGTGTAATTGATAAGAAAGGCATCGAAACAGTTCTGTCCGAACTGCGTGCCCGTGGCGAAAAGTACTAAGTACTTAGAGGAAATAAATCATGGCTAAAGGTATTCGTGAGAAAATCAAGCTGGTTTCTTCTGCTGGTACTGGTCACTTCTATACCACCACGAAGAACAAACGTACTAAGCCGGAAAAACTGGAACTGAAAAAGTTCGATCCAGTTGTCCGTCAGCACGTTATCTACAAAGAAGCGAAAATCAAATAATTCTCGCTTTGATGTAGTGAAAAACCTCGCTTCGGCGGGGTTTTTTGTTTTCTGGCCGTCCCCATATTAATGAGACCTGAAACAGAGCCGGAGACGTTATGCCTGAATTACCTGAAGTTGAAACCAGCCGCCGCGGCATTGAACCGCATCTGGTTGGGGCAACCATTCTGCATGCCAATGTGCGCAATGGACGTCTGCGCTGGCCGGTATCGGAAGAGATCTACCGCCTGAGCGATAAACCCGTGCTCAGCGTTCAACGCCGCGCGAAATATTTGCTGCTGGAGTTACCGGATGGCTGGATCATCATTCATCTGGGAATGTCGGGCAGTTTGCGTATCCTTCCTGAAGAACTTCCCGCTGAAAAACATGACCACGTTGATCTGGTGATGAGCAATGGCAAAGTCCTGCGCTACACCGATCCTCGCCGCTTTGGCGCCTGGCTGTGGACGAAAGAGCTGGAAGGGCATAACGTGCTGGCGCATCTCGGCCCGGAGCCGCTGAGCGACGATTTTAACGGGGCCTATTTGCAGCAGAAATGTGCGAAGAAGAAAACGGCAATTAAACCCTGGCTGATGGATAACAAACTGGTGGTGGGCGTGGGAAATATCTACGCCAGCGAGTCGTTGTTTGCGGCTGGCATCCATCCTGACCGTCTGGCGTCGTCATTATCGCAGGCTGAGTGTGAGCTGCTGGCCCGCGTGATTAAGGCCGTTTTACTGCGTTCCATCGAGCAGGGTGGTACAACGTTGAAAGATTTTCTGCAAAGCGACGGTAAGCCGGGCTATTTTGCTCAGGAGTTGCAGGTTTACGGACGTAAAGGGGAACCGTGCCGGGTTTGCGGTACGCCGATCGTTGCAACTAAACACGCGCAACGGGCGACGTTCTACTGCCGTCAGTGTCAGAAATAAGATGGATTGCAGGCCGGATAACGCGCTGACGCGCCATCCGGCAAAAGCATTTTACTTCAGCTTATCCATCAAGGCCTGATGAACGTTCTCCGGTAAGAAGTGGGTAACGTCGCCCTGATGGCGCGCCACTTCTTTTACCAGCGAAGAAGAGATAAAAGACCACTCTTTTGAAGGCATCAGGAAGACGCTTTCAAGCTGCGGCATTAAATGGCGATTCATGTGCGCCAGCTGCATTTCATATTCAAAATCAGCCACGGCGCGCAAGCCGCGAATCAAAATATTGGCCTTCTGAATGCGCGCGAAGTTGGCCATTAAATCGCTGAATCCCATGACTTCCACGTTGCCGAGGTGCGCCGTCGCCTGTTGCGCCAGCGCTACACGCTCTTCAAGGGTAAACATCGGTTTTTTGCTGGGGCTGGCGGCAATGGCGAGGATAACGTGATCAAACATCTGCGTCGCGCGCGTCACGATATCAATATGGCCGTTGGTGATCGGATCGAAGGTTCCTGGGTAAATCGCCCGTTTTTGCATGACAGCCCTCAATGCGTTTTCGGTGGCAGGTAAGGTTCCAGCAGTTGTAACAGACGCTGTAGCGCACCCTGGTTTTGGTACAGCACTTCAACGGCGTGTCGACCGTAGAAATTACGATAATCCGCGTCGGTCAGTAAAGACGAAACCTCTTTTACCAGCGTTGTGGCATCGGTTACGGTAATCAGCCCGCTTGCTTGCTCCAGTCGGGCGCAAATATCTTTGAAGTTAAAGGTATGAGGGCCCATCAATACCGGTATCGCGTGTGCGGCAGCTTCCAGCGGGTTATGTCCTCCGCGTTCAACCAGCGAACCGCCGACAAATGCGAGATCCGCAATACCATACAGTAGCATTAATTCGCCCATTGTATCGCCAATAACAACCTGGGTACTGGCGGACGGCACCTCTCCTGAGGAACGCGTGGTATAGCTGAGCCCTGCCTGGCGCACGAGGTTAATCGCATCCGGGAACCGCTCTGGATGGCGAGGAACCAGAATCAGCAGCAGGTTAGGGAATTGATGCAGCAATGCCTGATGAGCGGCGATAACAATACTCTCTTCGCCGTCATGCGTACTGGTGGCGATCCACACCGGGCGGTGCGGCGCCCACTGGCGACGTAGCGTAACCGCTTTTGCTGCAAGCTGCGGTGTCACGGAAATATCAAATTTCAGACTGCCGGTGACGGTGAGCTGGTTATTTTTCGCACCCAACGCGATAAAACGCGCGCCATCTTCTTCATTTTGCGCCGCGATTAGCGTAATGCGACGCAGCAGTCTGCGAACAAATTTCCCCAGCTTTGTATAGCCAGCAGCCGACCGGGCGGAAAGGCGCGCGTTGGCGATAACCAACGGAATATGACGTTTATGCAGCGCGGCAATCAGGTTCGGCCAGAGCTCGGTTTCCATAATCAACACCAGTTTAGGGTCAACTTTATTCAGGAAACGGTTGAGCGCATCGGGCAAATCATAAGGAAGATAGACGTGTTGAACATCGCTGCCGAATGCGGACTGTACGCGCTCTGAGCCGGTAGGCGTCATGGTGGTGACGGTAATCGGTAAATCAGGATAACGGTGTCGCAGGGCGCGAACTAAAGGAATTGCCGCCAGTGTTTCACCCACAGAGACGGAATGCAGCATGATCCCGCCAGGTTTAAGCGGATGACGGTAAAAACCGTAACGTTCGCCCCAGCGTTTACGGTAGGCTGGCGCTTTACGTCCACGCACCCAAAGCCGTATCCAGATCAAGGGCTGAATAAGGTAGAGAAGGGCGGTGTAAAGCAATTCGAGCATAGTAAATAGCTGACTGATGGATGTGCTGGGGATTCTATGTATTTAGCCTGGGCTTTACCATCATTTTTATCCTTGTTGCACTAAAACACCTGAATTGACAATACATTATTTGCGGTAGGTGTTTTTCTCCAGATACATCAAAACAGGCTGTTAACGCCGAATAACGCGTGAAATTGTGCTCTGTCCTTCAGTAGTAATGGTTTACATCTTATTGTTTTGAAATTAAAAATTAACTTTTTGCTTAAAAAACATTCATTTCGGTTCGGGAGCTAATCAATGGTATACTACTGCGCAAATTCAGGCAGCCATCAGCCTTCAGGGCGCCGGGAATATGGAGGGTAGTCTTTGTTTGCAGACAAGGATTACGGCGCTTTTACCTGCCTGGCCTGGGATGTTTGGCGACGTAACGCGGATATTATTGCATGACCATTGCTTTTTGTTTGTACAAATATTTTCCCTATGGCGGGTTGCAGCGTGATTTCCTGCGAATAGCGCATACGGTTGCGGCGCGTGGCCATCATGTTCAGGTATTGACTCAGCAGTGGCAGGGCGAACGTCCCTCCGACCTTGAAATTATCCTTGTTCCGGTGACTGCCAGAACTAATCATGGAAAAAATGAACAGTATTATCAGTGGGTTCAGAGTTACCTGAGCCAACATCCCGTCGATCGCGTCGTTGGGTTTAATAAAATGCCCGGGCTCGATGTCTATTATGCGGCAGATGTGTGCTACGCGGAAAAAGTCGCCCGTGAAAAGGGTTTCTTTTATAAGCTGACCAGTCGTTATAAGCACTATGCAGCTTTTGAAAAAGCGACCTTCCAGCAAGGTGCTCATACCGAGCTTTTGATGTTAACAAATAAGCAAATCGGTGACTTTAAGCATCATTATCATACTGAGGATCGCCGTTTTCATATTTTGCCGCCAGGGATATACCCGGACAGGAAATACAGCCAGCAACCTGAAAACAGCAGACAGATTGTCAGAGAAAAAAATGGCATTGGGTTAGATCAGTTCCTGCTTTTGCAGGTAGGTTCGGATTTTAAACGCAAAGGCGTACCAAGAACGTTACTGGCGGTAGCTTCTTTACCTGAAGCAATACGTCAACGTACGCGATTGATGGTTGTCGGGCAAGACAAGGCCGACCGGTATCAGGCCCAGGCGCGTCAACTAGGGATTGAGAAGCAGGTGCAGTTTTTTTCAGGGCGCGATGATATTTCAGCGCTGATGTCTGCTGCTGATTTGCTGCTTCATCCTGCCGTTCAGGAAGCGGCCGGAATCGTATTATTAGAGGCGATTGTCGCCGGGCTACCCGTGCTGACCACCGAAGTTTGTGGATATGCGCACTATATCAATGCTGCGCAGTGTGGCGTTGTTATACCGGAGCCTTTTGCACAGGAAGTCCTGAATGATTCCCTCTGCGATGCGCTGGAGAAAGGTGAGCAGCGAAGTGAATGGGCAAGTAATGCAAGATACTTTGCCGATACAGAAGATCTCTACAGTCTGGCTGATAAAGCGGCTGATATCATTTTAGGTTTTGAGAATGATTGAATTAAAAGAGCCATTCACTACGCAGTGGCAAGGTAAAGATCCGTTTGTCGAAGTAACGAAACTGGACGGAGAGGTTTTCCGCGCTCTGGAGACCCGGAGGACGCTGCGTTTTGAGATGATGGGTAAAGGGTATTTCCTGAAATACCATCACGGAACCACGCTGAAAGAAGTGCTAAAAAACCTCATTTCCTTGCGTATGCCCGTTCTTGGCGCGGATCGCGAGTGGCTGGCTATTCACCGTCTGCAATCACTGAATGTTGATACCATGACCGGCGTCGCGTTTGGGCAAAAAGGGTTTAATCCGTTGCAGCGGACATCGTTTATCATCACGGAAGATCTCTCGCCGGCAATAAGTCTTGAAGACTTTTGCGCCAGGTGGAGTGAAGAACGTCCTGACCTCACCTTAAAACGAACCATTATCACCCGACTGGCGGAGATGGTGGGGAAAATGCATCGCGGTGGGGTGAATCATCGGGATTGTTATATTTGCCATTTTTTACTACAGCAACCATTACCGGCTGATGTGGCTGATATAAAACTTTCCGTGATTGATCTGCATCGCGCGCAAATTCGTCGCCGGGTGCCGCGTCGCTGGCGTGATAAGGATCTGATTGGACTCTATTTCTCCTCACTCGAAATTGGCCTGACCTCGAGAGATATTTATCGTTTTTTACGCGTTTATTTCTCGATGCCACTGCGTGAAATTCTTCGCAAGGAAGCCAGTTTGCTTGAGCAAGCGGCGGCGAAAGCACAAAAAATCAAACAAAGAACGATAAGAAAAGCGTTATAAAATCACATACAGGGTTTGAGGTGATCTCATCATGAACATTGATTTTGAAAACGTAATAATTCAAAAAAAGGTTATCGACAACGCTACACACCAGAAAAGCAAAAAGTTGAATATTGCATATGGTGTAGATCGAAATTTTTTATTTGGCTCTGGAATTTCAATGACATCAGTGTTGGTGAACAACCCTGATATTGATATCCATTTCTATGTTGTGACGGACTATGTTGATGATGAGTACCTGGAAAGCGTGGAACGACTCACGCAAATGTATGGTACAACGGTAACGGTCTTAGTTTTTGATAATGAGGCGTTTCGCAAGTTGCCGAGTACTAAAGCATGGACCTATGCGATGTACTATCGCTATTTTGCGTTCGAGTATTTAAGTCGTGAACTGGATTCTGTGCTGTATCTGGATGCCGATATCGTTTGTAAAAATTCGCTGCGGGAACTGACGGATATTCATTTTGCCGGAGAATATGCGGCTGTTGTTAATGATATTGATCGAGTACGTTTAAAATCCGGGCAGAGACTGGGTATTCCTGAGTTAGCTCGTGACTATTTTAATTCAGGGGTGGTATTCGCTAATCTCCATGTCTGGAGAGAAAAAAAACTGTTATCCAAAGCCTTTGAAGTTTTGCATGAGCGTCAGAAAGAACTGCTTTATTTTGACCAGGATATCCTGAATATCTTATTTGTTGGGCATGTGATCCTGCTGAGGCGTGATTTTAATTGTATTTATGGCGTAGACCAGGAACTGAAGAATAAAAATGAATATCGTTATCAGGACTTTATCACTGAGAGTACGGTATTAATTCATTATGTCGGCGTGACAAAACCGTGGCATACGTGGGCTAACTATCCGGTTTCTAAGTACTTTATTGAGGCTTATAAAAAATCGGCATGGGCCGAAAAATCGTTACTCAATGCAAATACGGCAAAATTATATAAGCGTAAGTCACGCCATGAAAGGATACAGCGAAAATATATTCGTTCTATATTTAGCCATATAATGTATATTAAAAATAAGCTACACGGCGCTAAAGTGCATTGAGTGGCTTGTTGAAAATAAATTTAAATAGGTGTAGTGAATGATTTTTGATTGCCATCAGTCTATAAAAAAGATACTTGATTTTAATCAAGCACCAGCCGGGGAGAGTCCACAGCTCAATATCGCCTGGGGTGTTGATAAAAACTTCATGTTTGGCGCCGCGATTTCGATGACATCAGTGTTGATACATAATAAAGACATCAATATCCATTTCCATCTTTTTACTGATTATGTGGATGATGATTATCAACAGAAAATAAGTATGCTGGCGCAGCAATTCTCTACTAACATCTCAATATATGTTATGGATGCCGAGGGGCTAAAGGTATTGCCCAGCGGTAATGCCTGGTCTCATGCGATGTATTTCCGCTTTATCGCATTTGAATATTTAGGCGAAAAAGTTGATTCACTCCTGTACATTGATGCAGACGTGATATGTAAAGGCTCACTTGTTGAATTGAGTCATCTCAACCTTGATGAGCATGTTGCTGCGGTAGTAAGGGACGTCGATGATAGTCCTGCCAGAGATATTGAGAAAAATAGTGATTATTTTAACTCTGGTGTGATCTATGCGAATCTTAAAAAGTGGAAAGAGCAGAACTTTATTGGTGCTGCATTTGATATCCTCCTGGATAAAAATCAGAAACTCTCTTTCCCCGATCAGGATGTTTTAAATATTCTTTTCTTAAATAAAGTGATCTTTTTACCGCGTATCTACAATGCGATATATGGTATAAAACAAGAGTTAAAAAGCAAAGATATATCACGCTATAAAGAATATATAACGGCAGATACCATTCTTATTCACTATATTGGGGTAACTAAACCCTGGAATTCCTGGGCAAATTATCCGTCTGCACAGTATTTTGTGGAGGCATGGAAGGCTTCACCATGGGCGAATGTGCCGTTGTTGCCTGCCAGAACGCCAAAGCAGTATAAGAAGAAGTCACGTCATGAAAGGCTACAGGGTAAATATATTTCTTCAATTATCAGCTACATAGGCTATCTGGCCGAAAAAGTCAAAGGTAAGTAAAAAAGCTCCCCTCGGGGAGCTTTTTTTAATGAATCTTGGTTTTGAGGTACTTTGCGTACCATTTTATGGCGGTAAAATAATTACCTTTTTTTGCCGCCTGACGGGAGTACACCCGATAATCTGTAGGCCTCATACGAGGGGCATAAGAGCGTAACTCTGCATTCCGCCAGGGCGTGAAATGGTGGTAGAAAACATAAAGCTGTTGCGACAGCCCCGTATGTTCTTTATACCACGGCTTTCTTCCGCCCGTAAAATGAATGATTCTTGGCAGTGTGTCACTGTGATAGAAGAAATTTTCTTTCTGTTCGTCAGTAAACCAGTTAAACAGGAAATTCCAGCGGTTATCAATAAACGTAATATTACCGTTTATTGCAATGTTGAGTGCATCCTGATCAAAGTAAGGCAATGATTTTCCTTGCTCAAATAACACGGTATTTGCTTTATGCTCAATGTCATGCTTAATCCAGTTCGCGACATTAATATAGAGGAAACCAGCGTTAAAATAGTGATCGATGCTCAGCCCTAATCGCCGGGCGTGTTTATTATCATGAATGTTGAGAGAGTCATGGCTGACGGCGCAAACAACATCATCAATATCAACGCTGTTAATCTCACTGAGTGAGTCAAAGCATAGCGTATCGGCATCAAGATAGATAAAACGCTCTACTTTGTCTTTAAGTAAACGGGGCACAGCCAGACGCATATAAGTTGAGCGATTGAGATGTTTTATCGCAAAATCATTGTTATATTTTTCAATATCAGCCTTATCGATCGTGATAACCTGAATTTTATGACTGGTCGACTGTAGCTTCGCAATATCTTCATCGCTGACATCATAGACAAAGACAAAAAATGCGAGAGATTGCTCAGGGTTATTCATTATGACAGACATAATGGATACGGCAACATACTCCAGATAATTAGCATCTGTGCAGTAGGCAATATTAATTACGTTAGTTTTGTTATCCATTTACGCTGTCTCATTTCCTTCAACCGGGTTGCTATCATGGAGCACGGTGTCGATAGCGTCAATAACTGCGTGTTCTGGTATCCAGGTCAGGTATTTCCGGGATCTGTCCAGTTCTGCCCGGGTCGGCATTGGATGATAATCGCCTGCCCAGATCAGCGCAGCTTTATCTGACCAGGGTTTCCACTGTTGATAATTTGTGGCGCCAAACAAACATACCTGCGGCGTACCTAATGCGGCAGCCATATGCATGGGGGCGGAGTCCACGCCGATATACAGTACTGCATGATCGATTAACGCCGCCAGTTGCAGGAAGGTCGTTTTACCTGCCACCGTCAGGTCTGGTGGTGATTGACACAGTCCGGCGATACGCGCTACCTGCTGCTGTTCTTGTACTGCGGGTCCACAGGTCAGGTAAACATGCAGACCGCGTTGCTGCAAATAATCTATGACATGCGCAAATTTCTCATCATCCCAGCACTTAAAGGACTGTCTTGCAGTGGGTTGAATCACAACGTATTTTTGCGTGGGAAGCGCGGGAAGCTGAGTCAGTAAATATTGATAGTCACTCTCGCGATAGCAGAGCAACATCTCTTTTTTGAGCTCGCTTTCACTAAAGTCGAGGCCTTTTAGAATGGATAAGTTTTGCTCAACAATATGAGTTCCGGTTGTTGGTGTGACTTTTGTAAAAAGGCAATTCCACTGCTTCTTGTCCCTTTTAAAGGCAATAGAGGGGCGGCGTAGGGAAGCGATAAGTGCGCCAATAGGCCATTGCTCGGTTAAGTTGACAATAAGGTCATAGTGGTTTTTTTTCAGCTGGCGGCGTACCAATATATAATTTTTAATGGTTTCCAGCAGACCTTTCTTTTTTTCAATAAGGTAAAAGTTGTTGATTCTCTCATCAGCAGCTAAAATTGCCCTGGTGTCTTTATAAAGAAGAAGATCAATTTTTGCGTGCGGATAACGTGCCTGGAGACTGGCAATAACAGGGGTAATGAGCAGAACATCGCCATAAAACTTAAGCTTGCAAATAAGAATTCTTTCTACTTTATCAAACATATTAACTTTCCTTGCTAACAAATAACATTTTGCAAGCGTTTATGGCTTTAAATCGTATTTTTGAAATAAAACGATCAATGTGTGGGTACTTCATTTTATAAATAACTTTTCTTTTAACGATGCTTGTATCACAGCATGTTAGTGCATCTTGAATGTCACTGATCATATCTTCTTCGTAGCGATAATAACCTTTCTTCTTGCGCAGCAACTTGCGTCCCTCAAGGAAGCAGTTAATGATCATTAATGTGGCTACAGTTCGTTTTTCATCATTTTCTTTTATATAGTCACACATTTTACGCATGGCGAAGAAAATATATTGCGCATCATTTTCAAGAATATTCTCGGTAATGCTCCGATCGTTTATTCGATAATAATATAGCTTGTTATCTATTTTTAAGATCTTATGGCATTTAAAGTATTGAAATGGACAAAAAATAATGTCCTCATAACGATGATGTTCTTCGAAGCGGTCTTGCCCAATAATGTCACGGCGAAAGAATTTTGTTACAAGGTGCCATTGACCCGCACGGAAAGTGGGTAATAACTGCGTTAAATTTTCATCAGTTAACGTAATTTCACTCTGTTTTACCGCATCCGGCTTATCTTTTTTGCATTGATAGAGATTATTAATGTCACGGGTTAAGTTGAATTCAACGATATCATATTTATCTTCTCTTAATTTAGGGAGAAGAACCGAAAAATAATCCGGGCTAATAATGTCATCGCTGTCAACAAAGCCAATATACTTCCCTGTCGCATGTGACAGCCCGACGTTGCGGGCAATCGCAACACCATGATTTTCCTGGTAGATGTATTTCACGTTATTGCAATGATGTTCGCGATAAAACGCATTTATGCGTTCTTCAGTCAAATCCGTTGAGCCATCATTAATAATGATTACTTCTACCTCATTAGTGATGCCCTGATGTAAAGACGCCAGCGTATCCGTAATGAATTCGGCATTGTTGTATGCCGGTATAATAATGCTCAGCAAATAATCTGAAGCGTTAATCATGGCATAACTCTCTCATCGTGCCTGGTGTCAGCATCATCGCCGCGCATAATGCCAGCATACTGCTCAGAGTTTCACCTTTGGCGTATAATAATAAGTCGCTTAAACCATAGATAACTATAGCACTGGAAATGATGAATAACAGAGGGCTACGTTGTGTATAAGCTTTTAAAAACATCGCCAGATACAAAAAGAGCAGAGCGATGACGCCAGAAATCCCTTTAAGAGAAAAAGTATCAATGAATTCGTTATGCAAATGGATGTCGACGAACCCAAGTGCTCCTCTTAACGAGGTATCCTGTCGGGCAAAATCCCGCATTCCAGCATCGCGTTGTTCAAGTGATTGGCCCCAGTAGTGGTTTTTTCCAGCATCAATACCCGCTCGTTGCATCGCGAGTCGGGCGCCAATCGAGGTATTACTGTTATTCTTACTGTAAGAATGCATATCGGTTACGAAGCTGTTATAGCGCTTTTCAATCACCGATTTTAAAGGGATTGCTGCCAGCCCCGCGAGAACAATAAAGGCCAGTAACGTACGCAGCAAAACGGTGCGGTTATGCCGATAGTGTAAGAAAAATAGCCCTATGCTCAGAACCGGATAGACCAGAATGGCGGCGCGGGTTTGCGTTATAGTGATAACCGCCAGTGATACCAAAAAGTGTAATAAATAGAGCAGGATTGTATGCTTCAGCCGCAAGTTGATGATGGCCTGTGACGCGAGCAATGCGACAAACGTCAACGCATAAGCCGCTCCTGTCGGATGTTCAAAACCCAGTTCGACACGGTAGTTAAGCGGATCTGGTGAGGTGAGGAGTTGATAACCCGCAAAAAGATACAAACCAACAGCCGTCGCAATCACCCAGTAGCGGGTTATACGATCTTTCATCGCACATGCGATTGGCGATTGCAGGGCTGTGACAATCAGTGCGGCAAAGATCATCACTTTACCGCCGTTCTGATATGAGCGATAAGCGCCAGTAAAGGATGAGCCCGGTTCTTTAAAGATCTCAACCCAAATAATTTGTACTAAACCGAAGAGCAGCAGCATCACGGGTAACAGCAGGTTTTTCTTATCACTCAGAAGTGACTTGCTGTGTTTACCGATAATCGGTAGCGACAGAACCGCACATGCAATAAAAACTTTTAAAGCTTCGTCTGGATTGATCAGCAGCATCGCCAGGGTCGTCAGGCACCCGGCATAAAATAAAAAATAGATAACGTTAAACGGATTATTTTGCGTGCTGCGGATAAAGCGAGAAAACGTGTGTCCACGAAGCATGATTAATCTCTTTAAAAGTTATAGCAAATTAAAATCAAGCAATGATACTTTGACGGCATCCGCACTCAGAGTTGACATCTTCCCTGAATGACTCTTTTGCGCGCACTGATTCTTCCCATATCCCCCAATCAGTCCCGGATCGGTCGGGCCATACAGCGTGATATTAGGTCGATCAAGGGCGGCGGTTAAATGGCTAAGCCCGGTATCAACGGACACTACAAATTTTGCCCCCGCCAACTCGCGTGCGACCTCTTCCAGACTCATTCGTGGTAAAACATCCACATAATCAAATCCTTCCGCTAATCTTTTTGCCCGTGCTTCTTCATGGGGCGCACCCCAGGGCAGCTTAATGCGTACACCCGCATCACGCAGTTGGCCGATCAGATCTCGCCAGTTTGCTTCCGGCCAGTGCTTATCGTCTCGGGTGGTCGCGTGTAAAAATACCGCATATTGCCCTGCGTCTGCATTCAGATTGCTCAGGAAATGTTGCGCAATCGCATAATCGCCCTGGGACTGTGGCTTGCTGTACCCCAGGCTTTTGGCGAACAGCTCGCGAGTGCGTTCAACGGCATGCTGCGCTTTAGCGATGTGATGCTTTCGGTTGTAAAACAGGCTGGCCAGGGGCTCCCGGGCCGTACTCCAGTCCATGCCGTGCTTTACGCCGCGTCCCAGTCTTGTGACCAGCGCAGCGCTTTTTACCAGCCCCTGGGCATCAATAATCGCATCGTATTGCTGTGCCTGTACGGCATCGCGAAAGGCTTTACGTTCAGCTTTGATGGGCGCGGAAAACCAGGCCTTACGCCAACGGCGAATAGCGACGGGAATCACGCGATCGACAGCATCGTGCCAGGATGGAATTTGCGCGAATCCTTCTTCTACCACCCAATCAAACTGAATACCCGGGATGACTTGCTGTGCGTCAGTCAGTGCGGGCAATGTGTGTAACACATCCCCCATTGATGATGTTTTGACTATCAGAACCCGCATCCGTCAGGCTTCCTCTTGTAATAACAGACTATTGAGTTCTTCCAGGACACGCGTCGGCGTGATGTCAATCAGGCTCTGATGATACCCCTCCGCAGCATCCCCTTTGCGCACCTTGTGATAACCCGTAATCAGACGGATAACCCGCGCTTTATGCGAAAGTGGAGGAGTAAAGTCCGGGCTGCTGGGGCCGTACAGCGCGACCAGCGGACGGTTCAGCGCAGCGGCGACATGCATTAAACCAGAGTCATTCGTGACAACGGCTTTGCAGGCGGATAGAAGGATAACAGCTTGTTCCAGCTGCGTTTCTCCCGCCAGATTGCGGCACCAGGCCTGCTGCTCAGTATTCAGTGTAGCCAGAATTTCATTTCCGGCGTCATGATCTTTTGCTGAGCCAAACAAGACGATCTGGTGGCCTTCATCGATGAGCTGCTTTGCCAGTTCCGCATAGTGATAATGCGGCCAGCGTTTCGCCGGGCCAAATTCCGCGCCGGGGCAAAAACCGATCATCGGACGTTCAGCGGAAAGAGAAAATTCGTTGCAGATGAGGGACTTTTCGCCCTCGCTCACCTGTAGCTGCGGCCATAACAGAGGCTGCGGCAGATCCTGGGCAGTTCGCATAACGCCTTTGTCGTAGGCCAGCGCCACATAGCGTTCCACCATTAATGGCCAGGCCTCTTTATCTAACACGCGCGCATCGTTAAGCAGGCCGTAGCGCATCTCGCCGCGCCAGCCGGTGCGATGCGGAATGCCGGCAAAGAAAGGAACGAGTGCGGATTTAAACGAATTCGGCAAAACATAGGCGCGGTCATAGCGCTTTTCACGCAGACGATGACCGAGCTTGCGCCGCTCGCCAATTTCCAGCGCCCCGTGGCCAAGCGGCATGGGGATCGCGTCGTTGACCTCCGGCATACGCGACAATAACGGGCGGCACCACGCGGGCGCCATCACGTCGATTATCGCCTGGGGATAGCGCGCCTTGAGCGTGCGATAGAGACTTTGCGACATCATCATGTCGCCTACCCAGGACGGACCAATCACCAGTATTTTCATGTTTCTTCTTACGCGTCGCGATTCAGCCAGGCCATATACTCCGTTACGCCTTCGGCAACGGTCTTGAACGGTTTGTCATAGCCTGCGGCGCGCAGATTGGTCAGATCCGCCTGCGTGAACGCCTGGTAACGGCCTTTCAGTTTTTCCGGGAACGGAATGTACTCAAGATCGCTTTTCTTGTGATAAGCCAGCGCGGCATCCGCCACGGCCTGGAAGGATTCCGCGCGCCCGGTGCCCAGGTTAAAGATGCCGGACACGCCGTTTTCCCAGAACCACAGGTTTACATCAGCCACGTCGCCGACGTAGACAAAATCACGTTTGAAGTTTTCGCTGCCTTCAAACAGTTTCGGCGTTTCACCGTTGTTGAGCTGAGTATTCAGATGGAAAGCGACGCTCGCCATGCTGCCTTTATGGCCTTCACGCGGTCCGTAAACGTTGAAATAGCGGAAACCCACAATCTGCGAGCTGGCTTCAGGCAGGATCTGGCGCACATACTCGTCGAACAGGAATTTAGAGTAGCCGTAAACGTTTAGCGGTTTCTCATATTCACGAGACTCAATGAAGTCAGAGGTGCGACCGCCGTAAGTTGCCGCAGAGGAGGCATACAGGAACGGAATGTCACGTTCCAGGCAGTAGTGCAGCAGCTCTTTGGAGTATTGATAGTTGTTGTCCATCATATACTTGCCGTCCCACTCGGTGGTGGAAGAGCAGGCGCCTTCGTGGAAAACCGCTTCGATATCGCCGAACTCTTCTCCGGCCATAATCTGGATCAGGAAGTCTTCCTTATCCATATAGTCAGCAATATTCAGGTCCACCAGGTTGACGAACTTGGTGCCGTCTTTCAGGTTGTCCACCACCAGGATATCGGTGATGCCTTTATCATTCAGGGACTTAACGATGTTGCTGCCGATAAAGCCCGCGCCGCCGGTAACGATGATCATAACTGTAACCTTCGAATTATGGAGTCAGAGACAATCTCAGACACGAATACTTCTTATCATATCACTACACGGCCCAGGCTTCAGCCATTCACCGATAAGCTGTGCGGGTACGCGTGATTTATGCTGCATTTTCAAGAAGTGATGATGCGTCATCTCGTATCAATGTATAGCTTTGGGTAATATGTGCTGAAATTTGCCCAGTCTGGAGAATCGCAATGCGTGGGGATTTTTATAAGCAGTTAACCAACGATCTGGAAACCGCCCGTGCGGAAGGATTGTTTAAAGAAGAGCGCATTATCACGTCTGCGCAGCAGGCGGACATCACCGTGGCAGACGGAAGCCACGTCATCAACTTTTGCGCCAACAACTATCTGGGGCTGGCTAACCATCCCGAACTGATTGCGGCAGCAAAAGCGGGAATGGATTCTCACGGGTTTGGCATGGCTTCAGTGCGCTTTATCTGCGGCACTCAGGACAGCCATAAACAGCTGGAGCAAAAACTGGCGGACTTCCTCGGTATGGAAGACGCTATTCTGTACTCTTCCTGCTTCGACGCCAACGGCGGCTTGTTCGAAACCCTGCTGGGCGCAGAAGATGCGATTATCTCGGATGCGTTAAACCACGCCTCGATTATTGATGGCGTTCGCCTGTGTAAAGCGAAGCGTTTTCGCTATGCCAACAACGATATGCAGGAGCTGGAAGCTCGTCTGAAAGAGGCCCGTGAAGCTGGCGCTCGTCATGTGCTGATCGCCACCGACGGCGTGTTCTCGATGGACGGCGTTATCGCCAACCTGAAAGGCGTCTGTGACCTGGCAGACATTTACGGCGCGCTGGTGATGGTTGATGACTCCCATGCTGTCGGTTTTGTCGGGGAGAACGGTCGCGGTTCTCACGAATACTGTGACGTAATGGGACGCGTGGACATCATTACCGGTACGTTAGGCAAAGCGCTGGGTGGGGCATCTGGCGGTTATACGGCGGCGCGTAAAGAGGTGGTGGAGTGGCTGCGTCAGCGTTCCCGTCCGTATCTGTTCTCTAACTCCCTGGCGCCTGCCATTGTGGCGGCCTCCCTTAAAGTGCTGGAGATGGTTGAGGCGGGGAGCGAACTGCGCGATCGCCTGTGGGCGAATGCGCGTCAGTTCCGTGAGCAAATGTCCGCTGCGGGCTTCACGCTGGCTGGCGCCGATCACGCTATTATTCCAGTGATGCTGGGTGATGCGGTGGTTGCGCAGCAATTTGCCCGCGAACTGCAAAAAGAGGGGATTTACGTGACCGGATTCTTCTATCCGGTTGTTCCGAAAGGTCAGGCGCGTATTCGTACCCAGATGTCTGCGGCGCATACCCCTGAGCAAATCACGCGTGCGGTTGAGGCGTTCACACGTATTGGTAAACAACTGGGCGTTATTGCCTGAGGATGTGAGATGAAAGCGTTATCCAAACTGAAAGCGGAAGAGGGCATCTGGATGACTGACGTTCCGGTACCGGAAGTCGGGCATAACGATCTGCTGATTAAAATCCGTAAAACAGCCATCTGCGGCACTGACGTTCACATCTATAACTGGGATGAATGGTCGCAAAAAACCATCCCAGTTCCGATGGTGGTAGGGCATGAATATGTCGGCGAGGTGGTCGGTATCGGTCAGGAAGTTAAAGGCTTCAGGATTGGCGATCGCGTTTCCGGCGAAGGCCATATTACCTGCGGCCATTGTCGTAACTGTCGCGGTGGCCGTACGCATTTGTGCCGCAATACTCTGGGTGTCGGTGTTAACCGTCCCGGTTGTTTTGCGGAATATCTGGTACTTCCGGCGTTTAACGCCTTTAAGATCCCGGATAACATCTCCGATGATTTAGCCTCTATCTTCGACCCCTTCGGCAATGCCGTACACACGGCGCTGTCGTTCGATCTGGTCGGTGAAGATGTGCTGGTTTCCGGTGCCGGCCCGATCGGCATCATGGCGGCGGCGGTAGCGAAACATGTGGGCGCGCGTCATGTCGTGATCACGGATGTGAATGAGTACCGTCTGGAACTGGCGCGTAAAATGGGCATCATCCACACGGTGAACGTTGCGAAAGAGAACCTGACCGACGTGATGGCTAATCTGGGCATGACTGAAGGGTTTGATGTCGGCTTGGAGATGTCCGGTGCGCCGCCTGCGTTTCGCGCCATGCTGGATACCATGAACCACGGCGGTCGTATCGCGATGCTGGGGATTCCGCCTTCGGATATGTCTATCGACTGGACGAAGGTGATCTTCAAGGGGCTGTTTATTAAAGGTATTTACGGTCGTGAGATGTTTGAAACCTGGTATAAGATGGCGGCGCTGATTCAGTCTGGTCTGGATCTGTCTCCGATCATCACCCACCGTTTCTCCATCGATGAGTTCCAGAAAGGCTTTGATGCAATGCGTTCAGGCCAGTCAGGAAAAGTGATTCTGAGCTGGGACTGACAGCATCCTGCTGGCGGCCAGGTTTTCCCGAACCTGGCCGTAAAATGGCGTTTTTATTTTCCGCGCATCTTGCGGGATAAGCGTCTGAATTTCTCTTTAAGCTGAATAAGTTTATAAACCAGACCCTGACCTTCAATATTCATATGGTATTTATTTTGTAATACTAAAATATCATTTGCCTGGCAAATTTTCAGACTTCCTTTGCAGGATAAGTCGATGATGCGCAATTCCCCGGAAGGTGTGCGGATAAAGTTTCCGGCATGAATATCATTGGAGGCCAGACCTGCCCGGTGCAGTTGCTGAATACACGCCTTAATATCTTCTTTATTGCTTTCATTAATATCATTTAATGGCTCCCCTTCAATATATTCATGAAGGGTATACACATCATAGCACTGGCGAAAACGTGTTTTCTCGGCCACACAGTAGAGATCGGCGGTACAGGCACGCACTTGTGGCGCCAGGCTGTCCAGTTTTTGGATCAGCCGAGAATAAAAAGGCCCGGAGAGAAAATTCTGAATCTTTTTCTCAAATCGTGGGTCTATTTCGCGATCGTTTTTGATGATGAACTTCCGTGACCGGTATTCAACAAGTTCTACGCTGCGGAATTCGTTGCCGCTGTTCAGCGGTTTGCCACTGATTTCGTTATTCATATACTTATCCATCAGGGACTTAAGGTCTTTATTTTCCTCTTTGTAATAGACCGTATAGCCCTTTTCATGTGTCTTACTGATGGTCATCACTTCCCTCAAGATAAGTATTCTAAATACGTATAATACGAAGGCGTAGTATACATGGTGAGGCTTCTCATCTGTAGGGTGTTTTGTGCGCCTTAACCATTATCTCCACTGGACTTAATAATTTCTTAATGAAAGCACGGTAGAAAGGGCCAATGTATTAAAGACTGACGGGCCATTCTATGAAAAGCAGCACAAGTACACTGAGTGTTATTATTCCGTTATACAATGCGGGTAATAGCTTCCAGGCATGCATGGAATCTTTGATTGCACAAACATGGAATGCGCTGGAGATCATCATTGTTAACGACGGGTCTACCGACAACTCCGTTGATATCGCAAGGCATTTTGCCGATACCCATTCACATGTTCACCTGTTGCATCAGGATAATGCAGGCGCGTCCGTGGCCCGCAACCGGGGGCTGGCCGCGGCGACCGGCGACTACGTTGCTTTTGTCGATGCCGATGATTTGGTGTATCCGAACATGTATGAAACGCTGATGACCATGGCGCTACAGGATGACCTGGATGTGGCGCAGTGTAATGCAGACTGGTGCATTCTTGAGACGGGGCATACCTGGCCATCCATCCCCGCGGATCGCATTCGGTCGACAGGGGTATTAACCGGCCCGGACTGGCTGCGTATGGGGCTGGCTTCACGTCGCTGGACGCATGTTGTCTGGATGGGCGTTTATCGGCGCGCCCTTATTGAAAAACACGCGATTAGCTTTGTTCCAGGATTACATCATCAGGATATCCTGTGGACCACGGAAGTGATGTTCAATGCCACGCGCGTACGCTATACCGAACAGGCGTTGTATAAATATTTTCTTCACGATCAGTCTGTTAGCCGCCTGAAACGACAAGGTGAGCGTAATCTGCATTACCAGCGACACTACATTAAAATCACGCGTTTATTAGAAAAGCTGAATAGTGATTATGCGGATCGCATTCCCGTCTATCCTGAATTTAAGCAACAAATTACCTGGGAAGCGCTGCGGGTGTGTCATGCGGTGCGTAAGGAGCAGGACACGCTTATTCGCCAGCGGATGATCGCCGAAATATTTGCCTCCGGCATGTATAAGCGCATGATGCTTAACATACGAAGCGCGAAGGCGGCTTATCAGGCGCTGTTGTGGTCGGGCCGGTTATACCGGTGGCGTGATAAAACGGCCTCGCACCACCGCGTTGCCCGTAAAGCGATTAATCCGCGTTAGCGTTCTGGGGGGCAGCGATCTTGCCCCAGCCTTGCCACTGATGCCGGAAGTAGTTCACCATCGTGCTCTGCGTAATGCTTTCGCTTAACACGCTAAAGAACCGGCTGGCGTAGACAGGTTCTAACGGTTTCTTCGATTTACACACCTTCACGCCGCGGAACGGATTTCGCGGCGCATCCGGCGTACCGTTTTTCGGCGGCGTCAGATTTGGCGTAGAGGTATCTGTCTGCGGCTCGTTGAGCAGGCTGCTCGGACGCACCAGCGTAATATCCGCAGGCAGGTTATAGACCATCTGCTGAAGGACTCGCACCGTTGATGGATGTGGGTGCCCAATTGCGATAGCTGACCCGTTGCGACGGGCTAACTCAATGGCGCGATTAAACTGGCGACGAATATCCGCTTCGTTCTGCGTATCATCAAGGAACACTTTGCGCTTAATCACCTTCACGCCCGTCCCGGAGGCGGCACGCATCGCCTGACTGTTGCCAATGGTCATGCTGTCGAGGAAGTAAAGGTTATAACGCTCCAGCGCCTGCATCACTTTTTGCATGCCGAACAGGCTGGAGGTCATCGCGCTGCCCATGTGGTTGTTGAGACCCACGGCATACGGCACCTTATTCACCGCATCGCGAATAATGCGTTCAATTTCGTCGCTGCTCATCTCCGGGTGCAGCGTATCTTTCTCCAGCGGCTGCTTGCTCAGCGGCGCCATCGGCAGATGGATCAGCACCTCATGCCCGCTGTTGTGCGCTTTGGTTGCCATTTCACGGGCATGTGGGGCATTGGGCAGGACGGCAACGGAGAGGGCGGACGGCATCGCCAGCACCTGATTTTCATTGTGCGGACGATAACCAAAATCGTCGATTACGATGGCGAGTTTGCCAGCAAAAACAGGGGCGGCGAATGCCAGCAGGCTGGCGAGTGAGAATATTGTGCGACGAAAGTGAGGCAAAACTTATCTTCCCAACCACGGCTGTGGATTGACGGCCTGACCCTGGCGACGAATTTCGAAATAGAGTGACGGTCGGCCCTGACCGCCGCTGCTGCCTACAAGCGCAATAGGCTGGCCTGCGCGAACCTGTGTGCCAACGCTGACCAGTGCGCTCTGGTTATACCCGTAAAGGCTCATATCGCCTTTACCGTGTTCCACGACGACGACCAGACCGTAGCCCTGCAACCAGTCCGCCAGAATCACCCTGCCGTCCGCAATTGCTTTGACTTCAGTACCTTCAGACGCACCGATAACCATCCCTTTCCAACGTAGCTCACCTTGCAGCTGTTCGCCATAACGATGCAGCGTTGGGCCGCGAACAGGCCAGAATGCCTGGCCGCGCGGTGAACCCAGACCGCCGGTACGGGACATCAACGATTTTTCGCTTTCGGTTGGTTTGTAGGTTGTGCCTTTGCGGGTGGCTTCCTGCTGACGATTGCGCACCGCCTGCGCTTCGCGGGCTTCTCGCTCCGCCCGGGCTTTGGCGGCCGCCTCTGCGCGCGCGATGCTGTTGCGCAGGCGGGATTCGTTCGCCCGCAATTCACTTAACTGCTGTTGTCCCTGCTGGATTGACGACTCAAGACCGGCGATCGTTTTCTGACGCTCATTACGCGCCTGTTCCAGCTTCGCCTGTTGGGCGCGTTGTTCATACAGCAGCGTCTGTTGCTGGCTCTGTTTCTCTTCCAGCGCCGCCTTCTGAGACGCCACCTCTTCACGCGTCTGTTTCAGTTCGGCAATGGTGTCCTGGCGCGCCTGGTTCAGATAACCGAAATAGGCCTGTAAACGCTGCCCGCGCTGGCTCTCTTCACCGCTAAGAATGAGCTGAATCCCCGTATGCTCGCCCTGGCGAAACGCCGCATCCAGCTGCGCGGCAAGGCTGCGTTCCTGAATGGCTTTTTGTTGTTCCAGCTTCGCGATAGATGCGTTCATCGCGTCGATCTGCTTATTCAACTGGGCAAGGGTATTCTGGGTTTCACGCAGTTTACGCGCGGCGGCGGAGATGGCCTCTTCCTGCGTTTTGAGCTGTGCGAGCAAACTGGAGCGTTGCTGCTGTTGCTGGCGTACGGCACGCTCTTTGGCGGCGATATCCGCCTGGATGGATTTGAGCTGATCGCGGTCATCCGCATGGGCGGAAAAGGCGCACAACAATACGCCAGCGCTCAACACGCTGGCGTAAATCATGGGCCTGACTGAAAACCTGCGTGGTTTCACGGCCCGTGTAATGGAATTAAACGCCTTTCCCCTCATGGGGAAGGATTATTCCACGATGAACAGCGGCTTACCAGTCATCTCTTTCGGGATTTCCATACCCATCAGCGTCAACATCGTCGGTGCGATATCAGAAAGTTTGCCGCCTTCGACCGCTTTTACGCTTTTCGCGCCGACATAAATCAGCGGAACCGGCAGGTTGGTATGCGCGGTGTGCGCCTGGCCGGTGGATGGATCGCGCATCTGCTCGGCGTTGCCGTGGTCTGCGGTGATCAGCAGTTGGCCGCCAACGGACTCAACCGCTTTAGCAACCTGCTCAACGCAGTGATCCAGCGCTTCAACCGCTTTAACCGCCGCTTCCATCACGCCAGTGTGACCGACCATATCACCGTTCGGGTAGTTACAGATGATGGTGTCATACTTGCCGCTCCCGATAGCCGCAACCAGTTTTTCGGTCAGTTCTGCGGAACTCATTTCCGGCTGTAGATCGTAGGTAGCCACTTTAGGCGAGTTGATCAGGATGCGTTCTTCGCCTGCAAACGGTTCTTCTACGCCGCCGTTGAAGAAGAAGGTGACGTGGGCGTATTTTTCCGTTTCGGAAATGCGCAGTTGGGTTTTGTCGTTCTTCGCCATCCACTCGCCGAAGGTGTTTGCCAGCGATGCCGGTGGGTAAGCCACGGCGGTTTTGATATCAGCGGCGTACTCGGTCAGCATGACGAAGTTCAGATTAACCACTTTCTTACGGGCGAAGCCGTCGAAATCCGCATTAACGAACGCGCGGGTAATTTCGCGGGCGCGGTCAGCACGGAAGTTCATGAAAATCAGCGTGTCGCCGTCTTCCATTGCGGCATCGGCCTGACCTTCCGCGCGAATGACGGTCGCTTTCACAAATTCGTCGTTTTCGTCACGCGCGTAAGCAGCCAGCAGGCCAGCAACGGCGGTATCGGCCTGGAACTCACCCTGCGCCAGCGTCATCAGGTCATAGGCCTGCTCAACGCGATCCCAGCGGTTGTCGCGGTCCATTGCATAGTAACGACCAATAATGGACGCTACGCGGCCTTTGCCCAGCGCGGCAAACTTGTCTTCGAATTTTTTCAGCGAGGATTCCGCGCTGCGTGGCGGGGTATCGCGGCCATCAAGGAAGGCGTGCAGATAAATTTTCTCTGCGCCGCGTTCTGCGGCCAGTTCGACCATCGCCATGATGTGGTCTTCGTGGCTGTGCACGCCGCCCGCAGACAGCAGACCCATAATGTGCACGGCTTTACCGGTATTTTTCGCCTGATCGACCGCCGCCGTCAGTACCGGGTTAGCGAAGAAGGTACGTTCTTTAATTTCAACATCCAGGCGCGTCAGATCCTGATACACGATACGGCCCGCGCCCAGGTTAACGTGACCCACTTCGGAGTTGCCCATCTGACGGTCCGGCAGACCCACTTCCAGACCGGAAGCGTCGATCAGGGTATGCGGACGTTTTGCCCACAGAGCATCCATTACCGGGGTTTTGGCATTAAAAATGGCGTTATCCTGGCTGTCTTCACGGTAGCCATAGCCATCCAGAATCACCAGTACCATAGGTTTTTTAGAAACCGACATTGCGACAACCTCACACTCAATAGACAAAATAATTGCGTAATTTTACTACAGCTGAATCGATAAAATAGCCTCAGAAGATCAAAGAATGGGGCAGAGAGCGAGCCGGGGACGGCGCGGATCGACGTTTTTTTTCCGTAGCGCCCCGCAAAAATGCAATCCATTGCACGCTCTGGCTGTATTTGCGCCAACGCGCAGGTATACTCCTTTCCTGGTTTTTTAATCACTGAGTCGGGAGTTGTTACCCCCCATGCAAGAAATTATGCAATTTGTTGGCCGCCATCCCATACTGAGTATCGCCTGGATTGCGCTACTGGTGGCGGTGTTGTTCACCACTTTTAAAGGCCTGATGTCTAAAGTTAAGGTTATTACTCGCGGCGAAGCGACGCGTCTTATCAACAAAGAAGACGCCGTTGTGGTGGATTTACGTCAGCGTGACGACTTCCGCAAAGGCCATATCGCGGGTGCGACTAACCTGCTGCCGAGCGAAATCAAGGCCAACAACGTTGGCGAGCTTGAAAAGCACAAAGATAAGCCTCTGATCGTGGTTGATGGTTCCGGTATGCAGTGTCAGGAATCCGCAAACGCACTGATCAAAGCGGGCTTTGAGAAAGTTTTTGTGCTGAAAGAAGGCGTTGCGGGCTGGAGCGGTGAGAACCTGCCATTAGTGCGCGGGAAATAACGCGTTACTCAACACGGGAGATAAGTCATGGCCAACATCGAGATCTACACCAAAGCAACCTGCCCGTTTTGCCATCGTGCAAAAGCGCTGTTGAGCAGTAAGGGTGTGAGTTTCCAGGAACTTCCGATTGACGGCGATGCCGTAAAACGTGAAGAGATGATCAAGCGTAGTGGCCGCACGACGGTTCCGCAGATTTTTATTGATGCACAGCACATTGGCGGCTGTGACGACTTGTATGCGTTGGATGCGCGTGGTGGACTGGATCCCCTGCTGCGTTAAAACATGCCGCAAGTATTTTAAGGACAACACTAAAGGGTTTTCTACACATGTCAGAACAAAATAACACCGAAATGGCTTTCCAGATCCAACGTATCTACACCAAGGATGTGTCTTTCGAAGCGCCAAATGCGCCGCATGTTTTCCAGAAAGATTGGCAGCCAGAGGTTAAACTTGATCTTGATACGGCGTCTACTCAACTGGCAGATGACGTATACGAAGTGGTACTGCGTGTTACCGTAACGGCTTCCCTGGGCGAAGAAACCGCTTTCCTGTGCGAAGTTCAGCAGGGCGGCATTTTCTCCATCAGTGGTATTGAAGGAACTCAGATGGCGCATTGCCTGGGTGCATACTGCCCGAACATTCTGTTCCCGTATGCCCGCGAATGCATCACCAGCCTGGTTTCACGCGGCACGTTCCCGCAACTGAATCTTGCGCCGGTTAACTTCGATGCGCTGTTCATGAACTATTTACAGCAGCAGGCTGGCGAAGGTACTGAAGAACATCAGGATGCCTGATGAACCAAAGTAATGCTTCAATGACTGTGATCGGTGCTGGCTCGTACGGCACCGCTCTTGCCATCACCCTGGCGAGAAACGGCCACCAGGTTGTCCTGTGGGGCCACGATCCTAAACATGTCGCGACCCTTGAGCGAGACCGCTGCAACGTCGCGTTCCTCCCTGATGTGCCTTTTCCCGATACGCTACGCCTTGAAAGCGACTTAGCCACCGCGCTGGCGGCCAGCCGTAACATCCTGGTGGTGGTGCCAAGCCATGTCTTTGGCGAGGTGCTGCGACAGATTAAACCGCTGATGCGTCCTGATGCGCGCCTGGTCTGGGCGACCAAAGGTCTGGAAGCGGAAACGGGGCGCCTGTTGCAGGATGTCGCCCGTGAAGCGTTGGGCGATGACATCCCGCTGGCGGTGATATCCGGCCCGACATTCGCTAAAGAACTGGCGGCGGGTTTGCCGACGGCAATTTCTCTGGCGTCGACGGACGAAACCTTCGCGGATGATTTGCAGGAACTTTTGCACTGCGGTAAGAGTTTTCGCGTCTACAGCAACCCCGATTTCATCGGCGTGCAGCTGGGCGGTGCGGTGAAAAACGTGATTGCGATTGGCGCAGGCATGTCTGACGGCATCGGTTTTGGCGCAAACGCACGTACCGCGCTGATCACGCGTGGGCTGACGGAAATGTCGCGTCTTGGCGCGGCGCTGGGGGCCGATCCGACCACCTTTATGGGAATGGCGGGTCTGGGCGACCTGGTTCTGACCTGTACTGACAACCAGTCGCGTAACCGCCGTTTCGGCATGATGCTCGGTCAGGGCATGGATGTTCAGAGCGCGCAGGACAAAATTGGTCAGGTGGTTGAAGGCTACCGTAATACAAAAGAAGTTCGTGAGTTGGCGCACCGTTTTGGTGTCGAAATGCCAATAACCGAGGAAATTTATCAAGTATTGTATTGCGGAAAAAACGCGCGCGAGGCAGCATTGACGTTATTAGGTCGTGCACGCAAGGACGAGCGTAGTCGCCACTAGCCGTAAGGATCTGTTTTATTAAATGACCCGGCCCGCGAAGAACGGGCCGGTCGTTAGCCTGATACCTGGAGTCAGCAATGTCATGTGAAGAACTGGATATCGTCTGGAACAATATTAAAGCCGAAGCCCGGGCTCTGGCGGACTGTGAGCCGATGCTGGCCAGTTTCTACCACGCGACGCTACTCAAGCATGAAAACCTGGGCAGTGCGCTGAGCTATATGCTGGCGAACAAACTCGCATCTCCGATTATGCCTGCCATCGCCATCCGTGAAGTGGTGGAAGAGGCCTACGCCGCCGACCCGGAAATGATCGCCTCTGCTGCCTGTGATATTCAGGCGGTACGCACCCGCGACCCGGCGGTAGACAAATACTCGACGCCGCTTCTGTATCTGAAAGGCTTCCATGCTCTCCAGGCCTACCGTATCGGCCACTGGTTATGGAATGAAGGCCGCCGCGCGCTGGCGATATTCCTGCAAAATCAGGTTTCTGTCACCTTCCAGGTCGATATTCACCCGGCGGCGAAAATTGGACGCGGCATTATGCTCGATCACGCGACGGGGATTGTGGTCGGTGAAACGGCGGTAATCGAAAACGATGTCTCGATCCTGCAATCGGTCACGCTTGGCGGGACCGGGAAAACCAGCGGCGATCGTCATCCCAAAATTCGTGAAGGCGTGATGATTGGCGCCGGGGCGAAGATCCTTGGCAATATCGAAGTGGGGCGCGGCGCGAAGATTGGCGCGGGCTCCGTGGTCTTGCAGCCCGTACCGCCACACACTACCGCAGCGGGCGTTCCGGCGCGGATTGTCGGCAAGCCCGACAGCGATAAGCCGTCAATGGATATGGATCAGCATTTTAACGGGATTCACCATACGTTCGAATACGGCGACGGCATCTGACTTTATGCCCGGTGGCGCTGCGCTTACCGGGCCTACCAACTCCGTAGGTCGGATAAGGCGTCAGCCGCCATCCGACAGAAATCAACGACGCAATACCGCGCCAGGATACCCCAACTGGCGCCATGCCTCATACACCACGACCGACACCGCGTTCGACAGGTTCATGCTGCGGCTGTCCGGCATCATTGGAATACGAATTTTTTGTTCTGCGGGCAGCGCGTCGAGAATGGTCGCCGGTAAACCGCGCGTTTCCGGGCCAAACATCAGGTAGTCCCCATCCTGATAACTCACCGCGCTATGGGCAGGGGTGCCTTTGGTGGTCAGAGCAAACAGACGCTGTGGGTTTTCGGCGGCGACAAAGGCGGCGTAATCGTGATGGCGCTGTACGGCGGCAAACTCGTGATAGTCCAGCCCCGCGCGGCGCAGACGTTTATCATCCCATGTGAAGCCCATCGGTTCGATAATATGCAGACGAAAACCGGTATTGGCGCAAAGACGAATAATATTGCCGGTGTTTGGTGGGATTTCTGGTTCGAATAATACGATATTCAACATGCTTAACTGCCCCCTTAAGTGCGGGGGGCAGAATAGCAGAAAATACGTTCACCCTCACCCTGTAGTAGGCCTGATAAGCGTAGCGCCATCAGGCATCCCTGATGCACATTACATTGTCGGATGGCGGCTGACGCCTTATCCAGCCTACGCCGCATCACCCTGCGATAGTGGCGCCAGCGCAGCCGGAACAGACTTACCGAGTTCCTGCACCAGCGAATCACGGCTGATCTCGCTGATTGATTTTGCGCCGGTCAGCGTCATGGCGACTTTCATCTCTTTTTCGATCAGATCCAGCAGGTTCGCCACGCCAGCCTGACCCGCCGTCGCCAGCGCGTACAGATACGCACGGCCAAGCAGTACGCTATCGGCCCCAAGCGCAATCATGCGTACCACGTCCAGACCATTACGAATTCCGCTGTCCGCCAGAATGGCGATATCGCCTTTCACCGCATCGGCAATGGCGGGCAGGGCGCGGGCGGAGGAGAGTACGCCGTCGAGCTGGCGGCCGCCGTGGTTAGAGACCACGATGCCATCAGCGCCAAAGCGTACCGCGTCGCGGGCGTCTTCGGGATCGAGGATCCCTTTGATCACCATTGGGCCGTCCCAGAATTCACGGATCCACTCCAGGTCTTTCCAGGAAATCGACGGATCGAAGTTGTTCGCCAGCCAGCCGATGTAATCTTCCAGCCCGGTCGGTTTGCCAAGGTAGGCGGAGATATTGCCAAGATCGTGCGGACGACCGTTCAGGCCGACATCCCAGGCCCATTGCGGATGGGTTGCAGCCTGCCAATAGCGGCGCAGGGCGGCATTCGGGCCGCTCATCCCGGAGTGGGCGTCACGGTAACGCGCGCCAGGCGTTGGCATATCGACGGTAAAGACCAGCGTGGAGCAGCCCGCCGCTTTGGCGCGCTCCAGCGCGTTACGCATAAAACCGCGATCGCGCAGGACGTACAGCTGGAACCACATCGGGCGTTTAATCGTCGGCGCGACTTCCTCGATGGGGCAGACAGAAACGGTGGAGAGGGTAAACGGAATCCCTTTCGCATCGGCGGCGGCGGCGGCCTGAACTTCACCGCGACGCGCATACATTCCGCACAGGCCAACCGGAGCCAGTGCAACCGGCATCGACAGCTTTTCGTTAAACAGGGTGGTTTCCAGGCTCAGGTCGGACATATTCTTCAGCACGCGCTGGCGGAGCGCCACCTCTGACAAGTCTTCCACGTTACGACGCAGGGTATATTCCGCATAGGCGCCGCCGTCGATGTAGTGGAACAAGAAAGGGGGCAGAATGCGTTGGGCTGCGGCGCGATAATCGCTGGCTGCTGAAATGATCATGCTTTGTTCTCCCTGGAAATCTCATTATGGTCACCGGGCAGGCGGGTAATACGCGCCTGGCGGGCTTGGTCTTCATCAAATCGTTTAATGGTGGTGTGGACGAAACTGAGGTGCGCCATCATGGCTTTACGTGCGCCGTCGGCATCACCGGCCAGAATGGCGTCCATCACCGCCTGATGTTGTTCCGTCAGTTTTGAAAACACCGGCGGAACGAGATACATACGCTGGCGGCTCTGCTTCACGGATGATTGCAGGACATCAAAGAAGCCGCGCATGGTCTGCAACAGCACGACGTTGTGCGAGGCCTCCGCAATCGCGAGATGGAAGCGAACATCCGCCTGGGAGGCGAGGTCCGGGTCCTCACTGAGCGTGGCGTCAAAGCAGAGCTTAATTTTCTCTTTATCAGCGGGCGTGGCGCGCATCGCGGCGTGCCAGGCGGTGCTGGCTTCAATGGCGTGGCGGGCTTCCAGAATGTCGAAGCTGTAGTCCGGGTCGTCCGCCATCAGCGTTTTCAACGGCTGAACGATATTCTGTTCGGACCAGGTTTCATGCTGCCAGCGAACGAACGTTCCGCCGCCCCGGCGGCTGATCAGCACGCCTTCACTGACCAGTTTCGCCAGCGCCTCGCGCAGAGAATTGCGCGACACGCCCAGTTGTACGGCCAGCTGGCGCTCGGCGGGCAACTTCATGCCCGCCTCCAGCTGTTGTTCTTCAATCAGCGTCCGCACACGAGAAGCAACCTCGTCTGACAGGCGTTTTGGCATCACAATCACGGAATCATCCAGGTTAAGACATAGGCCTGAAGTGTGGTAATCACACCCACCATGCAGGTGAAAATCAGGCTGTGTTTAACGGTAAAGCGGAACAGGTCGGACTCTTTCCCTACCAGACCCACTGCCGCACAGGCAATGGCGATAGACTGCGGAGAGATCATCTTACCGGTTACGCCGCCGGTGGTATTCGCCGCCACCATCAGCACGTCAGAGACGCCGATTTGCTGGGCGGCCGTCGCCTGCAGGGCGGCAAACAGCGCGTTTGATGAGGTATCAGACCCCGTCAGGAATACGCCCAGCCAGCCAAGGAACGGCGAGAAGAAGGTAAAGGCGCTGCCCGTATGCGCCAGCGCTAACGCCAGCGTAGAGGAGAGCCCGGAGTAGTTAGAGATAAACGCGAATGCCAGCACCATCCCGATGGAGTAAATCGGCAGCGCTAACTCTTTCAGCGTGCTGCCGAATGTCTGGATTGCGGCAGATGGTTTCATTTTCAGCCAGACGACGGACAGCAGCGCAGCGAACAGAATGGCCGTACCGGTAGCGGAGAACCAGTCGAACTTATAGACCGCAGCGTAGGCGGTTGCCTCATGCACCACTGGCGGCATACGGGCAACCAGCTTATCGAGATGCGGAACCGGAATATTAATCACCCAGTCGTACAGCGCGCCGCCTGGGGCAAACATCGCTTTAAACGGCGGAACGCTCCAGAGGGTAACGGTTGCAGTCAGGAACAGGAACGGCGACCATGCGCGAACGATTTGACCAACCGTGTAATGGGTGCGGTCCAGCGTCTGATCGACCTGTGAAGCGCCCATATCGCCAAAGCGGAAAATACGTACCGGCTGCCAGCGTTTCAGGAACAGCGTCAGACAGACCAGCGAGACCAGCGACGAGATGATGTCCGGCAGTTCCGGGCCGATAAAGTTAGAGCTGAGGTACTGGGCGATAGCAAATGAACCACCCGCCACCATCACCGCAGGCCAGGTCTCTTTCACGCCGCGCCAGCCGTCCATAATCGCCATGATCCAGAACAGCACGATAATGGTCAGGAACGGCAACTGACGGCCGACCATCTGGCCGATCTCAAAGCTGTCCAGCCCGGTGACCTGACCGGCCACCAGAATCGGAATCCCCATCGCGCCAAACGCGACCGGCGCGGTGTTAACGATCAGGCACAAACCCGCCGCATACAGCGGATTAAAGCCCAGGCCGACTAACAGAGCCGCAGTAATCGCCACTGGCGCGCCAAAGCCCGCTGCCCCTTCAAGGAATGCCCCGAAGGAAAAGCCGACGATCAGCATTTGCAGACGCTGGTCAGGGGTAATTGACAATATTGATGACCGGATGATGTCGAATTGCCCGGTTCTGACAGAGATTTTATAGACAAAGACGGCGGCGATAATGATCCAGGCAATCGGCCACAGACCATAGAAGAAGCCATACACCACCGCAGCCAGAGCGTTATCCACCGGCATTTTGTAAAACAGCAGCGCGACAGCCAGCGCGATTGCGACCGTCCAGGAGGCGGCGATGTAGCCTTTCAGCTTGAGCTTAATCAGCGCGAAGAAAAAGAACAGGATCGGAAGCGATGCGATCAGGCTGGAAATCCAGATGTTACCGGCCGGATCGTAGTTTTGTTGCCAGAGATTCATTGCAGGTCTCCTGAGGGTCACACGCATAATGCAATGAGTCTTTTGCTCATCTCTTTGTCACATTATGTGTAAAAGTGGCCCTGCCAATATTGGGATGTAGGGGTAATGACAATGAATGGTTAATCAAATGTTGCTTATTGGCAACGCTAGTGTAGGTGAATTTTAATGAACTGTGAACCAGTGATCGGATTAAGGGATAATTGGTTGGGCCAATTGAGGGAGGCGAGGGAAAGGGCGGGCCGGGCAAGCGTGCGCGTACCCGGCAGAAGGTTAAAACTCGGTTTTTGCGAAACCGGTCATCTCTTTCAGACCCATTTCACGGCCTAATGCCGTCATTGGGTGGACGACAACCAGACCGCGCACGCTTTTCTTCAGCTTGCCCATATCGGCCTGTTCTTTTTTGGTAATCGCGCGGCGAAACGGCAGGTTCATCAGCTTTTGCGCTTCTTTACTCAGCTTCTGGCTGTGAACGTCACGCAGGCGCACGATCTCGGCTTCCAGCGTGGCTTTCTCTTTTTCCAGTTCGGCATATTTGTCAGCGGCATCGACAAGGGATAGCGAGGCCTGCTGGTGGCGGATGGCGTCCAGGCGATCGCTCAGACGTTTAATTTCGTTTTTTTCGACTTCTTTCATGGGATAGCTTCTGATGGAACCAGGATGAATTTTCTATAGTATGCGCGCAGAGCGGGATTATTCACAACTAATGGGATAAAAATAATCAAATAAGGCAAGTATTATAATGCTAATTGATTGTGTAACGTCTTGATTTAATACTTATTTAATAAACAAAACGTGATGTTAACGGTTTCTGCATGGCGGTTTGCGATTAAGCACGTTTTCCCCAATAGAAAACCCTGTCTGAGCCTAAACTAAAATTAGCGGCCGCGCATTCCCCGACGCGGAGAATACATGGAGATATCATCATGGTCAAAATAGGTGACAACGTTCCGCTTCTTATTGATAAGGCTGTAGATTTTATGGCTTCGAGTCAGGCATTTCGGGAGTATCTGAATAAAACGCCGCCGCGCGATATGGTTCCTGATGAGGTGCCGAAGGCAAATGCGCAGATGTACCTGCAACGTCTGGAATATTATCGCCAGCTCTATCAGCCGCAGCCGGAAGAAAAACAGTAAGTGGTTGACGGTCTATTTTTGAAAGGCTTTTTTTAAGCTGATTTTAGAAATCAGCTCGGTCAGGGAAAGCACCATCGTTGAGCGTACCGCTTGCTGGTAGCGCTGAATTTGCATGGCGTATAAACCCGGGTCAGAGGTCTCAAAATGCGGCGGCGGCGGTAACGCCGTCACGCAGTGCAGTTCGCCAAACGGCCCGAGAATTTCGTCGTCGGTGAACGCATATTCATTACCGTCGTGATTCAGTTCTTCACGCAGCGCCATCAGCAGTTCCGCATCTTCGTATTCAGGGCGACTGAGTACCCCCAGACCGTAGATCAGCTTCAGACGCACCGAGAGATCGCCCAGCGGTCCATCGCCGTCGAGCAACGGTTCTACTGCGTATTTCACCGCATAATCGTCTTTGCGAAACACCTGAAGTACCAGAATATTCACCGCCTCGGTGAGTAACTCTACGGCGGTGATGAGGAAACTTCGTACGGTTTTGCCAGCATTCAGACGCTCAAGCACGCGGTTTTCAAAGGCCTGGGTTTGTTCCATTATTGCCTGCATATCTGACAATCTGTCATTCGGGCGCAGGATGACCTGCGCCGTATTTTGCCTCATTTGGTCGCGTTGTATGCGTTAACCGCCTCCGCTACCACTTCGCTGTTTACATCCAGCCCGGAAATTTGCGCCAGCGCTTCCTGCGGCCCTTTCTCTGCGATCAGCGCAGCCAGTTCCTGGGCCTGCGGATCGTCTTCGCTGGTAAAGTGCATCGCGGCAGCGATACCGTTGACCAGGTTAACGTGCGGCAGGCCGTATTCCAGCGTGCCCAGCAGCGGTTTGATCAGACGGTCGCCCGCACTCAGTTTACGCAGCGGCTGGCGGCCAACGCGCTCAACGTCATCTTTCAGATACGGGTTTTCAAAACGACCGAGGATTTTCTGAATGTATGCCGCATGTTTGTCGGCATCAAAACCGTAGCGTTTGATCAGCACCGCGCCGCTCTCTTCCATCGCCCCTTTTACCACAGCGCGGATTTTCTCATCGAGAATCGCGTCACGGATGGTCTGATGACCGGTTAATTTTCCGAGGTACGCGGTTATAGCATGCCCGGTGTTCAGCGTGAAGAGTTTACGTTCGACAAATGCCATCAGGTTATCGGTTAATTCCATACCTGGAATATCTGGCAGCGCGCCTTTGAACTGCGTTTTATCGACAATCCACTCGCTGAAGGTTTCCACGGTGACTTCCAGCGGGTCGTTCGTGGCGGAGGCAGAAGGCGGCACGATACGGTCGACGGCGGAATCGACAAAACCGACATGTTGTTCAACCCAGGCTTTGTCTTCATCCGCCAGGGCGTTCATCACATGACCTTTCAATTGCGTGGTGCCGCGCACCATGTTTTCGCAGGCAATGATGTTAAGCGGCGCTTCAATCCCCTGCGTTTTACGTTTAACCAGGCCTTTGGCGATGGCCGGAGCAATGCGTTCCAGTACTACTGGCCCAACGGCGGTCGTGACCAAATCGACATGCGCAATCAGCTCAACCACGTCATCGCTGATGCTGCTCACGGCATTAACGCCGGAAACCGTATCAACCTGCTCATTTTCACCCACCACATGAACCTGATAGCTATGACGGGCATTCAGGGCGTCGAGCACGACCTGGTTTACATCCGCGAACGTCAGTTGTATCCCCGCGTCAGCCAGCAGTTTGCCGATAAATCCACGACCGATATTACCTGCGCCAAAATGTAATGCTTTCATAGTGTTAACCTTCATTAATGTTTTTACCCGAGAGGGCTGGGGTGAGGGACCGCATGGCTTCCCCCCTCACCCAAACCCTCTCCCTTGCGGGAGAGGAAACCGTACACCGCAGGCCCGCTAGCAGCGTCGCCGGGCATGATGCCGGCCTACGGGAACTGCACATCGTAGGCCCGGTAAGCGTGAGCGCCACCGGGCAACGGACTTACTTACGACCGGCCAGCAGTTCCAGCACTTCATCCACGCTGGTGGTATGCGCCAGACGCTCGATCACGGACTCATCATCCAGCGCGTTAGTCAGGCTGGTGATGACCTGGATGTGCTCGTTGTTACGCGCCGCGATACCAATGACCAGGCGGGCGATATCGTCTTCTTCTTCACCGAAGCGAACGCCTTCCGGGTACTGGCAGAAGACCACACCGGTTTTCAGCACGCGGTCTTTGGCTTCCACGGTGCCGTGCGGTACGGCGATAGACTCACCCAGATAAGTCGGGGTCAGTTTTTCACGTTCCAGCATGGCGTCGATGTATTCTGGCTCAACATAACCGCCTTTCACCAGTTGCTCGCCCGCAAAGCGAATGGCTTCTTCTTTAGTGGCGGCTTTACGACCCAGGAAGATGTTTTCTGCGCCCAGCTTGAACAGGTTGTTATCCCCTTCATCAAAGCTGTCTTTCAGATGGTCGCGTACTTTCTCTTCGTTGGTGTTGTGGCGCTGCGCGGCAACCAGACGTTCGGTCAGGCTGGTGTACAGTCCGCTATCCAGGAAGTTGGTCAGCGAAATGTGCTGCGCTTGCGGAACCTGGCGCATGGCGCGCTCGGTCAGGTCACGGTGAGTGATGACCAGGTCGACATCCGGCGGCAGGTTGTTGATCGCGCTGTTGGTGACGGAAATCTGGCTCAGACCCGCATCCTGAACTTTTTTGCGCAGTACGCCCGCACCCATTGCGCTGGAACCCATACCGGCATCACAGGCAACGATGATTTTACGTACATGGCTCAGGTCGTTGGTCACATCGCCAGCGGACAGCGCGGATGCGCCTTTAGATTCTGCTTTCATGTCCTGCACGCGACGGGTTGCCGCGTCGATATCATCATCTTCTTTCACTTTGCTGGTTTTCAGCAGAATGGAGGCAATGATGAAGGAGACCGCCATAGCAGCGATAATCGCCGTGATGTTAGCGAAGTAGGCGCCTTTTGGCGTCATCGCCAGTACCGCCAGGATAGAACCCGGAGACGCCGGAGAAACCAGACCGCCGTTCAGGATGGTCAGCGTAAACACGCCAGTCATACCACCGAGGATAACGGCCAGGATCAGACGCGGGTTCATCAGCACGTACGGGAAGTAAATTTCGTGGATACCGCCCAGGAAGTGGATGATTGCCGCACCGCCAGCAGACTGTTTTGCGCTGCCGCGACCGAAGAACATGTACGCCATCAGGATACCCATACCCGGGCCTGGGTTAGCTTCGATCAGGAAGAAGATGGATTTACCCAGCTCATGGGACTGCTGAATACCCAGCGGCGAGAAGATACCGTGGTTGATCGCGTTGTTGAGGAACAGGATTTTCGCCGGTTCAACGAAGATAGACGCCAGCGGCAGCATGTCATGGACAACCATGAAGTTAACGCCGGCTGCCAGCAGTTTGGACAGGACTTCAACCGCCGGGCCAATGCCGAGGAACGCCAGAATCGCGAGGATCATCCCGATGATGCCAGCGGAGAAGTTATTCACCAGCATTTCGAAACCGGATTTGATCTTACCGTCTACCCAGCTATCGAATTTCTTGATGCAGTAGCCGCCCAGCGGGCCTGCGATCATTGAGCCGAGGAACATCGGCATGTCCGCACCGACGATAACGCCCATCGTGGTGATAGCACCGACCACGCCGCCGCGCTCGCCGCCTACCAGCTTACCACCGGTATAACCGATCAGCAGCGGCAGGAGGTAGGTGATCATCGGACCAACGAGCTTTGCCAGCGTTTCGTTAGGCAACCACCCTGTTGGAATAAATAATGCGGTGATAATACCCCACGCGATAAACGCGCCGATATTTGGCATCACCATATTGCTGAGGAAACGACCAAAGCTTTGCACTTTGATCTTAATATCGGATGACATAAAAACACCCCTTCTTATGTTTGCTGTCGCGCAGGCTCGAAGCCCGAGGTTTGTTAATGTAGCGGCAGAGGTAGCCGGACCCTGTAGATAGTGCGAAATCTGGCACTGAATCGTTCAACTGTCCAGTTGCTGGCTTGTTGTGTGATTTAGATCACATGAATATAGGGTAGATGGTGGTTATTGATGTGATATTGATCACAAAACAGCTGTGTAAAAAAACAACAAACCCGGAATCACCGGTGGAAATAGCGTTTAAATGTGAACTGTTTCACATTTTTGATTTGAGGGTTTGTTGAATTTTTGTGATCTAAATCACAAGATATTTTCATCCGAAACCTGTGTGGTGTGATCTTAAGCAGATTCCGCCTCATGCTTCATTCTGATGTGTAATTGAGCAACCTCTCGCCGTGCAAAATTATCTTTGGGTTTGATGGCGAAAATGGCGGACTCGAATTATGTTCAAAATATCGGTGGAATCGTAATACGCCGCCTGTCATTTAACACTCTTATTAGCGTGAAGCCGGAGCAGGTATGTTTCTAAATTATTTCGCGTTAGGAGTATTGATCTTTGTTTTTCTGGTGATTTTTTATGGAATCATCATGATTCATGACATCCCTTATCTGATCGCTAAAAAACGAAACCACCCCCATGCTGATGCTATTCATACTGCTGGTTGGGTCAGTCTGTTTACGCTTCATGTTATTTGGCCGTTTCTGTGGATTTGGGCCACGCTTTATCAGCCTGAACGGGGCTGGGGCATGCAAGCGCATGTTTCACCGCAGGAAAAGGAACCTGAGCCGGGGCCAGAACCGGAGCCTGACACGGAACTTATCGCCTTGTCGAAACGTGTGGAAGCGCTGGAGCGAAAGCTGGCTGAGGTACAGTCCCCTGATATTCCCCCGTCGGAGAGCTAATCATGGATCTGTTGATTGTTTTGACCTACGTAGCATTAGCCTGGGCGGTATTTAAAATATTCAGGATTCCGGTGAATCAATGGACACTTTCCACGGCGGCATTAGGCGGGGTATTTTTAGTTAGCGGACTTATATTATTAATGAACTATAACCACCCCTATACTTTTACGGCGCAGAAAGCGGTTATTTCTATTCCTATTACGCCGCAGGTAACAGGTATTGTGAGTGAGGTAACGGATAAAAATAATCAGCTGATTAAAAAAGGCGATGTTTTATTCAAAATCGATCCCGTGCGGTATCAGGCGCGGGTCGACAGGTTACAGGCTGACCTGGTCACGACCACGCATAATATACATACCCTGAAGGCGCAATTAGCGGAGGCTCAGGCCAATACCACGCGGGTGTCCGCAGAACGCGACCGCCTCTATAAGGATTATCAGCGCTATCTGAAAGGCAGTCAGGCGAGGGTGAATCCGTTTTCTGAAAGCGATATCGATAACGCGCGGCAAAACTATTTAGCGCAGGATGCGATGGTAAAAGGTTCTGTTGCTGAGCAAACGCAGATCCAGAGCCAACTGGACAGCATGGTCGATGGCGAGCAGTCGCAAATCGTCAGCCTGCGGGCGCAGCTGGCCGAGGCGAAATACAATCTTGAACAGACGGTTATTCGCGCGCCGAGCAATGGCTATGTGACCCAGGTGCTTATCCGGCCCGGTAGCTATGCCGCCGCGCTGCCGCTGCGCCCGGTAATGGTTTTTATTCCCGAACAAAAACGGCAAATTGTCGCCCAGTTCCGGCAGAACTCATTATTACGTCTTGAGGCGGGAGATGAGGCAGAAGTGGTGTTCAATGCGCTGCCCGGCCAGGTATTCCAGGGCAAGTTGTTGAGTATTTTACCGGTTGTGCCCGGCGGTTCTTACCAGGCGCAGGGAACATTACAGTCCTTAAGCGTAACGCCGGGGATGGACGGCGTGCTTGCGTTGATTGAGCTGGAGCCGAATAGCGATGTGGATGCCCTGCCTGACGGCATTTACGCCCAGGTTGCGGTTTACTCCGATCACTTCGCCCATGTCTCCGTGATGCGTAAGGTGCTACTGCGCATGACCAGCTGGATGCACTATCTTTATTTGGATCATTAAGCGGGTCGTCACCTGCTTTTTAGTAAAAATGCCTGATGGCGCTATGCTTATCAGACCGACAGGAACAATGTCTGCAATGTGTAGACCGGATAAGGCGCTTGCGCCGCCATCCGGCAAAACTAAGGCAAGATTTATTGATACCACTTTATTTTTTGTTGGCAAAAAGGACACGGCATGAAACTCATCGGCAGCTATACCAGCCCTTTTGTGCGAAAGATTTCGGTTTTATTGCTGGAAAAGGGCATCACTTTCGAATTTGTGAATGAACTTCCCTACAACGCGGAAAACGGCGTGGCGCAGTACAACCCGCTTGGCAAAGTCCCCGCGCTGGTGACGGATAAGGGAGAGTGCTGGTTCGATTCCCCGATAATCGCCGAATATATTGAGTTACTGGATATTGCTCCGGTGATGATTCCGCGTGAACCGCTGGCCTCGCTGAAAGTACGGCAGATTGAAGCGCTGGCGGACGGCATTATGGATGCCGGTCTGGTTTCCGTGCGTGAACAGGCGCGCCCGGCGGCGCAGCAGTCTGAAACGGAACTGTTGCGCCAGCGCGAGAAAATCAACCGTAGCCTGGACGCGCTGGAAGGCTATCTGGTGGACGGGACGATTAAGACCGATACCGTGAATCTGGCAACCATCGCCATTGCCTGCGCTGTGGGCTATCTCAATTTCCGCCGCGTGGCGCCGGGCTGGTGTGTGGACAGACCGCACTTAGTCAAACTGGTGGAAACGCTCTTTCAACGCGAAAGCTTTGCCCGCACGGAACCGCCAAAGGCTTGATGCGCATTATGTCCGCCTGAGCAAACTCACGGTACAATCCCCCTCATGTCGATATCCCTCTCCGCACCGGAGGGGGCCACCAACAGCCAGGCCTTTTTCATGACAACCGAAACGCGTTCACTCTACAGCCAGCTTCCTGCTATCGATCGCTTACTGCGTGACAGCACTTTTCTCTCTTTACGTGATACCCACGGGCATACCAGGGTGGTGGATCTGCTTCGCCAGATGTTGGATGAAGCAAGGGAAGCGATTCGCGATACGCAGGCGCTGCCCGCGTGGTGCGAGAACTGGGCGCAAGAGGTGAATATCCGGCTGGCGAAAGAGGCGCAAAGCGCGCTGCGTCCGGTGATTAACCTGACGGGAACGGTGCTGCACACCAATCTGGGGCGTGCGCAGCAGGCGGAAGAGGCGATTGACGCGGTGACGCAGGCAATGCGCGCTCCGGTCACACTGGAATATGATCTGGATGGCGCCGGGCGCGGGCACCGCGATCGGGCGCTGGCGGATCTGTTATGTCGCATTACCGGGGCGGAAGACGCCTGTATTGTGAACAACAACGCGGCGGCCGTGTTGCTGATGCTGGCGGCGACGGCGAACGGTAAAGAGGTGGTGGTATCGCGTGGCGAACTGGTGGAGATTGGCGGCGCGTTTCGTATTCCTGATGTGATGCGTCAGGCGGGCTGTACGCTGCATGAGGTGGGCACCACCAACCGGACTCACGCGAAAGATTATCGTCAGGCGGTGAATGAAAACACCGGCCTGTTGATGAAAGTGCATACCAGTAATTACAGTATTGAAGGCTTCACCAAAGCGGTGGATGAGGCAGAGCTGGCCGCTATTGGGCTGGAGCTGGATATCCCGGTGGTGGCGGATCTGGGCAGCGGTTCGCTGGTGGATCTCAGTCAGTACGGCTTGCCGAAAGAACCGATGCCGCAGCAGCTGATTGCCGCAGGCGTCAGCCTGGTCAGCTTCTCTGGCGACAAGCTGCTGGGCGGGCCGCAGGCCGGGATCATTGTCGGCAAGAAAGAGATGATTGCGCAACTGCAAAGCCACCCGCTGAAGCGGGCCCTGCGTGCCGACAAAATGACGCTGGCGGCGTTGGAGGCAACCCTGCAACTTTACCTGCACCCGGAAGCGCTGGCGGAGAAACTGCCGACGCTGCGGCTGTTAACCCGCAGTGAAGCAGCGATTCAGGCGCAGGCGCAGCGGCTACAGGCGGCGCTTGCCGCACGCTTTAGCGCGGAGTTCGCGGTAAACGTGATGCCTTGCCTGTCGCAGATCGGCAGCGGTTCGCTGCCGGTTGATCGGCTGCCCAGCGCGGCACTGACCTTTACGCCGCATGACGGGCGCGGAAGCCGTCTTGAGGCGCTGGCGGCTCGCTGGCGCGCGCTGCCCGTCCCGATCATTGGCCGAATTTACGATGGTCGCCTGTGGCTGGATATCCGCTGCCTTGAAGACGAGACCCGGTTTATGGAGATGATGTTGAAATGATTATTGCAACCGCCGGACACGTTGACCACGGAAAAACAACGCTATTACAGGCGATTACCGGCGTGAATGCCGATCGCCTGCCGGAAGAAAAAAAACGCGGTATGACTATCGATCTGGGGTATGCCTACTGGCCGCAGCCGGATGGCCGCGTACTGGGATTTATCGACGTTCCCGGTCATGAAAAGTTTCTCTCCAACATGCTGGCGGGCGTGGGCGGTATCGATCATGCGCTGCTGGTTGTCGCCTGCGATGACGGCGTGATGGCGCAGACCCGCGAGCATCTGCAAATTTTACAACTGACGGGCAATCCGCAGCTTACGGTTGCGCTGACCAAAGCCGACCGCGTGGACGAAGCGCGAATCGAAGAGGTGCGGGAAGAGATTCTGGCGACGCTGGGCCATTACGGGTTTGCCGACGCGACGCTGTTTGTCACCGCCGCAAATGAAGGGCGCGGTATTGAGGCATTGCGCGAGCATTTACGGCAGTTGACGGGCCGCGCGCATCCCGGCCATCAGAGCTTTCGCCTGGCGATCGATCGCGCGTTTACGGTGAAAGGCGCAGGGCTGGTGGTGACCGGTACGGCGCTCAGCGGCGAAGTGAACGTTGGCGATACGCTGTGGCTGACCGGTGTGAATAAGCCAATGCGCGTGCGCAGCCTGCATGCGCAGAATCAGGCGACTGAACACGCTCATGCCGGACAGCGTATTGCGCTGAATATCGCGGGTGATGCGGAAAAAGAGCAGCTTAACCGTGGCGACTGGCTTCTCTCTGACGTACCGCCGGATGCCTTTTCACGCGTCATCGTTTCGTTAGAACATGCTGCGCCGCTCGTGCAATGGCAACCGCTGCATATTCACCACGCCGCCAGCCATGTCACCGGACGTATTTCCCTGCTGGAGGGCACGCTGGCGGAACTGGTGTTCGATACGCCGCTATGGCTTGCCGATAACGATCGGCTGGTATTACGCGATATTTCTGCCCGAACCACGCTTGCTGGCGCACGCGTGGTGACGCTCAACTCGCCGCGTCGCGGTAAACGTAAACCGGAATATCTGCAATGGCTGTCGGCGCTGGAAAACGCCAGGGATGACAGCGCCGCGCTGGCGACGCATCTCGAACGCGGCGCGGTGAATATTCCTGATTTCGTGTGGGCACGGCAGCTCAACGGCGACGGTATGCGCCAGCTTATTGAACAGCATGGTTTTATTCAGGCGGGTTACAGCCTGTTGAATGCCCCTGTCGCCGCGCGCTGGCAGCGTAAGATTCTGGATACGCTCGCGATGTACCACGAACACCATCGCGATGAACCCGGCCCGGGGCGCGAGCGTTTGCGGCGCATGGCGCTCCCGATGGAAGACGAAGCGCTGGTGCTGCTGCTCATCGACCGTATGCGTGAAAGCGGCGTGATTCACAGCCACCATGGCTGGTTGCATTTACCGGATCACAAAGCCGGTTTCAGCGACGAGCAGCAGGCCGTCTGGCAAAACATTGAGCCGCTGTTTGGCGACGACCCCTGGTGGGTGCGCGATCTGGCGAAAGAAAAGGGCGTGGACGAGCAGGTTATGCGGCAGGTGCTGCGACAGGCGGCACAGCAGGGCATGATTACCGCGATCGTGAAAGATCGTTATTACCGTAACGATCGGATTGTCGCTTTTGCGAACCTGATCCGCGAACTGGATCAGGAGAGAGGCTCGACCTGCGCCGCTGATTTTCGCGATCGGCTGAATGTTGGACGAAAACTCGCCATTCAGATTCTGGAGTATTTTGACCGGACAGGATTCACGCGCCGTCGCGGAAACGATCATTTATTACGCGATGCGTTATTATTTCCGGCAAAAGAATGATACGAATTATTAAAATAGAAAATGAATTAATACAATTATTTTCTTGAATTATATAAAGCACAGCAGGCGATGAACCTAATGTGCTTTTTTATATTTTATAATGGGAAAATAACAACAGCGATCATATTTTCACGACAGGTTCATCCGTATGCTGCCAGCCTTATTTCAGTAATTAAGGATGGTACAATGGCTGCTTCAACATTTTTTATTCCTTCCGTGAATGTAATCGGCGCTGGTGCATTAAAAGAAGCAATGAATACTATGGCGGAATATGGTTTTCGCCGTACATTAATTGTCACGGATAGCATGTTGACAACATTAGGCATGGCTGGAGATATTCAGAAAGCGTTGCAGGAACGCGATATTTTCAGCGTTATTTATGATGGCACGCAGCCGAACCCGACCACCGAAAACGTGGCTGCCGGGCTGAAACTCCTGAAAGAACACGGGTGCGATAGCGTAATTTCGCTGGGCGGCGGCTCTCCGCACGACTGTGCGAAAGGCATCGCGCTGGTGGCGGCGAACGGCGGCGACATCCGCGACTATGAAGGCGTGGATCGCTCCGCGAAACCTCAGCTACCGATGATTGCCATCAACACGACGGCGGGAACGGCATCAGAAATGACCCGCTTCTGCATCATTACCGACGAAGCGCGCCATATCAAGATGGCGATTGTGGATAAACACGTTACGCCGCTGCTCTCTGTGAATGACTCTTCGTTGATGATGGGGATGCCGAAATCGCTGACTGCCGCGACCGGCATGGATGCGTTAACCCACGCCATTGAAGCCTATGTTTCTATTGCCGCAACGCCGATTACTGATGCGTGCGCGCTGAAAGCCATCTCTATGATTGCGGAAAACCTGGCGATTGCCGTGGAAGAGGGCAGCAACGCGCAGGCGCGCGAAGCGATGGCCTATGCGCAATTCCTGGCTGGTATGGCGTTTAACAATGCTTCTCTGGGCTATGTCCACGCGATGGCGCACCAGCTCGGCGGCTTCTACAATCTGCCGCACGGCGTATGTAATGCGGTGCTGTTGCCGCACGTTCAGGTATTTAACAGCCAGGTCGCGGCAGTCCGTCTGCGTGACTGTGCGGCTGCGATGGGCGTTAATGTAACCGGGATGAGTGAAGCCGACGGCGCGAAAGCGTGCATTGACGCTATCCGTCAGCTGGCGCAGCAGGTCAACATTCCGGCGGGCCTGCGCGACCTGAATGTGAAAGAAGAAGATATTTCCGTGCTGGCGACCAATGCGCTGAAAGACGCCTGTGGCCTGACCAACCCTATTCAGGCGACCCACGACGAGATCATGGCGATTTACCACGCGGCGATGTAATTGAGTGATTGCCGGATATACGCATCGTGTCATTCCGGCGTCATGCCCGATGGCGCTGTGCTTATCGGGCCTACACTGTGCGGTAAGGTGAAACGGCTTAAACATCCGCTTGTCTATATCGTGACCGCAGTCGTAAAGCAGTAAAAGGCTGGCGAAGATTTCGCCAGTCCCGTCTAACCTTTGTAGTACCCCTACAGTAAGGAGACGGTCATGACCAATAATCCCCCTTCAACGCGTATTCAGCCCGGTGAGTATGGTTTTCCTCTGAAATTAAAAGCCCGCTATGACAACTTTATCGGCGGAGACTGGGTTGCACCGGCAGACGGCGAGTATTACCAGAATCTGACGCCGGTGACCGGGCAACTGCTGTGTGAAGTCGCCTCTTCCGGCAAAAAAGATATCGATCTGGCGCTGGATGCCGCGCATAAAGTGAAAGAACAGTGGGCGCATACGTCCGTGCAGGATCGCGCCGCGATTCTGTTTAAGATTGCCGATCGCATGGAGCAAAACCTGGAACTGCTGGCAACGGCGGAAACCTGGGATAACGGCAAACCCATCCGTGAAACCAGCGCTGCCGACGTGCCGCTGGCGATCGACCATTTCCGCTATTTTGCGTCCTGTATCCGCGCACAAGAGGGCGGTATCAGCGAAGTTGACAGCGAAACGGTGGCCTATCACTTCCATGAACCTCTGGGCGTGGTGGGGCAGATCATCCCGTGGAACTTCCCGCTGCTGATGGCGAGCTGGAAAATGGCTCCGGCGCTGGCAGCGGGGAACTGCGTGGTGCTCAAACCTGCGCGTCTGACGCCGCTTTCGGTTCTGTTGCTGATGGAAATCGTTGGCGACCTGCTCCCGCCGGGCGTGGTCAACGTCGTGAACGGCGCGGGCGGAGAGATCGGCGAATATCTGGCGACGTCGAAGCGGATCGCGAAGGTGGCTTTTACCGGTTCGACGGAAGTCGGGCAACAGATCATGCAGTACGCGACACAAAACATTATCCCGGTAACGCTGGAGCTGGGCGGTAAGTCCCCCAATATCTTCTTTGCCGATGTGATGGATGAAGAGGATGCGTTTTTCGACAAGGCGCTGGAGGGCTTTGCGCTGTTTGCCTTTAACCAGGGCGAAGTTTGTACCTGCCCGAGCCGTGCGCTGGTACAGGAGTCTATTTATGAGCGCTTTATGGAGCGGGCCATTCGTCGCGTCGAAAGCATTCGCAGCGGTAACCCGCTCGACAGCGTTACGCAGATGGGCGCGCAGGTCTCCCAGGGTCAACTGGAAACCATCCTCAACTACATTGATATCGGTAAGAAAGAAGGCGCGGATGTGTTAACCGGCGGACGGCGCAAGCAGCTGGAAGGAGAGCTGAAAGAGGGCTATTACCTCGAACCGACCATCCTGTTTGGTAAGAACAATATGCGCGTCTTCCAGGAGGAGATTTTTGGCCCGGTGCTGGCGGTGACGACCTTCAGGACGATGGAGGAAGCGCTGGAACTGGCTAACGACACCCAGTACGGGCTTGGCGCCGGAGTCTGGAGTCGTAACGGCAACCTGGCGTACAAAATGGGGCGCGGTATTCAGGCGGGACGCGTATGGACCAACTGCTATCATGCTTACCCGGCGCATGCTGCGTTCGGCGGCTATAAGCAGTCGGGGATTGGCCGCGAGACCCACAAAATGATGCTGGAGCATTATCAGCAAACCAAATGTCTGCTGGTGAGCTATTCCGATAAACCGCTGGGGCTGTTTTAAGCGCCGTATAACCACGTTGCCGGATGGCGGCTTCGCCTTATCCGGCCTACGGGAAATCGCACATGTAGGCTCGATAAGCGTAGCGCCATCGGGCATGGCGCCGGGGAGAGTGAAGCCGCTGTTCGGTCGTAGGGAACCCGGCGCAGCATTATTAACTGTAATTTGAGATAAATATATAATATTTAATTGTCACATGCACCAGCCCTGTCTATTTAGCTTATACTGCTAATCGTTTGTCTTTAGTAATTACATTAATTTATACAAATATTTTTTTCAGCTATTAAACCTATACCCCATCAGAAAGGTGTGGGAAAAGAGTTGTGTCGGTTAACTATTGAAAATAAATTGCTTTTTTTTACACTTGAGGCTTACCCAATAATCAAGGAGGAGGTGAACATGAGCAGGTATCTCTGGTTTAGCTCAACGTGAGTATCTAAAGTATGGAATATCAGTTACATGGATTTATGATTGGCAGGGAAATATTCCTTGATATTAACGAAGCTCGAATTTTCCGGCTGCCGGTTAATAAAATGGATAGCGTCATCTCTTTCTGTGGAGTGTTTTTTAATCGGACAATGCTCCATCTGTTTGTTTACCTTTTGGTCAATGCACGTTCACAATATGTCTCAAAGGATGAATTACTCATCAACGTTTGGGAAAAAAATGAATTATGTGCTTCCACGCAGCGTTTATCTAAAGTCGTCAAAAATCTAAATAATAAATTAAGTCTGCTGGGGCTACCGAAGAATTCAATTGTCTGCGTGAAAGGAAGTGGATACATACTGGCACTGGATGATATTCAACCGCTTTATAGTGTGGTGGACAATGTAGATTATCAATACCGATATCGCTGAGGTCAGTAACCGTTTATTCCGTAGCGTGATGTCGCCTTCGGATTCTTACCCTGGACGTTTTACGCCCAGGGATTTTTTTATTGTCTTACTGCCCGTAATAGGCGTTCGCGCCGTGTTTACGCAGATAATGTTTGTCGAGCAATTCTGGCTGCATATCCGGTAGCTGCGGCGTGAGCTGGCGGGAAAACAGCCCCATATAGGCGCACTCCTCAAGCACCACGGCGTTATGCACGGCGTCAGCGGCGTCTTTCCCCCAGGCGAATGGCCCGTGTGAATGGACTAATACCGCCGGGATCTGCATTGGGTTCAGACCGCGCTCTTCAAAGGTTTTGATGATTACCTCGCCCGTCTGGTATTCGTATTCCCCTTTAATTTCCTCCACGGTCATCAGCCGGGTACAGGGGATTGCGCCATAGAAATAGTCGGCATGCGTGGTGCCCCAGGCGGGCAGGTCAAGACCCGCCTGTGACCAGATCGTTGCATGGCGGGAATGGGTATGCACAATTCCGCCGATCTGCGGATAACGACGATAGAGCGCCAGATGCGTCGGCGTATCGGATGAGGGCTTTTTGCTGCCTTCAACGACCTTGCCGCTGGCGATCTCCACCATCACCATATCGTCGGCGGTCATGACGTCATATTCAACGCCGGAAGGTTTAATGACCATCAGTTTTCGCGTTTCATCGACGGCGCTGACGTTACCCCAGGTGAATGTCACCAGATGGTGTGCCGGAAGCGCCAGATTGGCTGCCAGCACCTCGGCTTTTAACTGCTCTAACATGTGAATCCTCCTTCCTGCATACGCGCTTCTATCCAGCGCCGCGCCTGGATAATTTCCAGCACCGGCTCTTTGGCCTTTTCCGTCCACATCTCAATCAAAAACGCGCCACGGTAGTTCAGCTCATGCAGCGTTTTGAAGATGCCGACAAAATCCACGCACCCTTCGCCGAACGGCACGTCGCGGAACTGACCGGGGCTGTTCTCGGTCACCGGCTGCGTGTCTTTCAGGTGGATGGCGGCGATGCGGTCAATACCGAGCTTCAGCTCAGCGGCGACGTCGTTGCCCCAGGCGCTGAGATTGCCGACATCCGGGTAAACGCTAAACCACGGCGAGGCGAGCAGCGCGTCCCATTTTTTCCATTTGCTGATGGAGTTCATAAAGGCGGTGTCCATGATCTCCACCGCCAGCATCACCTGCGCCGCTGCGGCTTGCTCCACCGCCCACGCCAGCCCTTCGGCAAAGCGTTGTTGCGTACCTTCGTCATGTTCTTCGTAATAGACGTCATAACCCGCCAGTTGAATGGTGCGGATACCCAGATCGCGCGCCAGGTGAATCGCTTTGGTCATGATGTCGCGCGCCCGCTGGCGTACGGCCTCATCGCGACTGCCGAAGGGAAAGCGACGATGCGCGGACAGGCACATTGACGGGATGGCCACGCCGGTTTCCAGCATGGCGGTCACCAGCGACGCCCGCTGCGTGGGGCTCCAGTCCAGGCGCGACAGGCGTTCGTCGGTCTCATCCACCGACATTTCGACAAAGTCAAAGCCGCAGCTTTTCGCCAGCACCAGGCGCTCCGGCCAACTGAGGTCTTTTGCCAGCGCTTTTTCATAGATACCTAACGGATGATTACGCATGCTGCTCTCCCCAGATGGCGTTAATTTGCGCGTGGAACCCGGCAGCAACCTGTGCCGGATGCGCCGCCCCTGCCAGCGCGCGTCCGGCGATAAATGCTTTGACGCGAATATCTTTAAACAACGGCAGATCGGCAGGCGTAATGCCGCCGGTAATCGACAGCTCCAGGCCAATATCAGAAAGCGCCTTCATCCGTGCCAGATCCGCGTCTCCCCACTGCTGTCCGCTGGCCTGCGCGTCGCGCCCACGGTGGTAAATCGCCTGACGCACACCGGTGCGATACCACGCACGGGCATCGTCCAGCGTCCAGTTGCCGAACAGCTCCATTTGAATTTCACCGCCGCAGGATTGCGCGACGGCATGGCCTTTCTCCACCGTGGCGAGCGGCGCCGCACAGATAATCGTCATCCAGTTGGCGCCTGCGGCAAAAGCCTGCTGCGCGAGCGTTTCGCCCGCATCGGCCACCTTCCAGTCGGCAACGATGATTTTATCCGGGCACAGGGTGCGCAGCGCTTTCACCGCGCCCAGCCCCTCGGTTAAACAGAGGATGGTGCCAGCCTCAACGATATCGACGTGGTCCTGTAACAGGGCGACATCGCGAAGCGCCGCCTGAAGGTTGGTGTGGTCGAGCGCCAGTTGCAGTAATGGTCGGCTCATAATGCGTGCTCCTTAATGCGGGCGTGGTAGCCCTGTAATGCCTGAATCAAATCCTGGTATTGGTGGTATTTGCGCTGATAAAGACGGTGCGCGGCCATGTCGGGCATCAGCGTGCGTACCGGGTGCCGTAAGGCGTGCTGAGCCTCGCTGAAACTGCGGTATACGCCGGTGCCGACGCGGGCGGCGAGCGCGGCGCCAAAGCAGCCGGTCTCTTCAACCTGCGGCAGTTCGATGCGCAGGCCGCTGATATCCGCCAGCATCTGCATCCAGACGTCGGAGTGCGCCGGGCCGCCGGTCACGCGCAGGGTGTGCGCCTCAGTAAAGCGTTCGCGCATACGGTTGAGATGGGTCATGTGGCTGAACACCACCCCTTCGTAAATGGCCTGTAGCAGATGCGCGCGGGTATGCAGCGCTTGCATGCCGTAAAAGCCGCAGGTCATCTCCAGCCCGGCATTGCTGCCGTACAGAAACGGCAGGAAAAAGAGTTCGCCGCTCGCTTTCGGCAGACTGGCGACGGCCTGGTTGATCTCGTCAAAAGAGAGTTCGCCCCATTGGGCGGTAAACCATTCAAGATTGCCGGATGAGGTAGGGCTGGCTTCGTGAACGATGTACTGCCCGTCGTTGACGTAGCGGCCATAGACATAAGGGTGCGCTTCGTGGTCGCGCAACCCCTCGGTGATCCCGCTGGTCACCGCCCAGGTGCCCATCACCGCGTTGAGGGTGAATTCATCTTCAATACCGGCGCAGAGCGCGGTGGAAACCACGTCAAACAGACCACCGACGACGGGCGTGCCCGCCTTCAGACCGGTGATGGCGGCTGCCTGAGCAGTGATCTCCCCGCATATTTCGGCTGACCCCATAATGGGGGGCAGCGCATCGTCGATTTCACTGATGCCCAACCATTGGGTCAGGCGCGGGTCATACTGCCCGCTGCTCATGTTGTAGAGGTTGGACTCAGAAATGTTGCTCTCTTCGCACCCTTTTATGCCGGTTAAGCGCCAGCGCAGATAGTCATGCCCCATCATCACGCAGCCAATTTGTGCGTAACGTTGAGGGTCGTTCTCTTTAATCCAGCGCAGCAGAGAGGCGGGATGCCCGGTCCACAGCGTCTGGCGGGTAACGGGGTAAAGCTGTTCAGGAATGCCGTCCTGCTGCCAGCGCTGGACAATCTTTAGCGCCCGGCGGTCGGAAGAGAGAATGGCGCTGCCCAGCGGCTGCTCCTGCCTGTCGAGCAGAAACAGTCCTTTACCCTGAGCGGAGATACCGACGCCTTTAATTTGCTCGCCGGAGATGCCTGTACGCTGCAAAAGCCCGGCAATGGTGGCTGCACACTGTTGCCAGAGCTGGTGCATGTCGCGTTCGGCGTAACCCGGCAGTGGCGTTGCCGTCTGTAACGACTGCCGGTTGATCCCATGCTCATGACCTTTGGCGTCATACAAACCGGCTTTCAGATAAGTACCGCCACAATCGATGCCCAGCCAGAAGGCCTCTTTCTCTCTCATCTTTCATGTCTCATTTTTGCCGGATGGCGCCACGCTTATCCGGCCTACGGGTTTTGTAGGCCCGGTAAGCGCTGCGCCCCGGGCATGGTGTTACGCGGCGTGTTTACGCGGGCTCATTGTCTTTGCCGGTGTCGAACCCGCATCGCATTTCGCGGGCAGCAACAGCGCCAGCAACGCGGCCAGCGCCAGGGAGATCGCCAGGCAATAGACGCCCGCATCTTTGCTGTACAACGTGATCAGTACGCCAACCGCGTAGGGGCCGCAGAAGCCGCCGAGGTTGCCAAGCGCGTTGATAACGCCGCGTGCGCCGCCCGCCATCTCGGCGCTGAACAGACGTGCCGGGATCGTCCAGAAAACGCCCGCCGCCGATTGCAGGAAGAAGCCACAGCCGACCAGCGCGGCATAGGCCAGCCAGATTTGGTTTTTCAGCGCCACCGACAGGAACATGCACAGGGCGAAGCCAATCAGCGGCAGGCAGACAAACAGTTTGCGTTTACCCGTGCGGTCGGATAGGAAAGAGAACAGGAACATCCCGGCGATCGCGCCGACGTACGGCAAAATGGCGAGCATGCCGACTTGCCCCATGCTGCTGTGGGTCAGCTCTTTGAGGATGGTTGGCAGCCAGAGGGTGTAACCGTAAATCCCGGTCTGATAGAAGAAGTTCAGGGCGATAAGTTGCCACATGGTTTTGTCGGAAAGGACCGCGCTGAGAGAGGCGTTTTTGACTTCGCTTCCGGCAATGGCTTTCTGTTCTGCGGCGAGGGTTTCCACCAGATAGTTTTTTTCCGCCCCGGAGATCCAGCGGGCTTCCTGCGGCCGGTCATAAATGGTGTACGCCCACAGCACCAGCACGACGAGAGAGAGCAGACCTTCAATAATGAACAGCCAGCGCCAGTCGAGTACGGTGATTATCCAGCCGGAGAGCGGGGCGGTGATAATCCCGGCAATCGGCACAAACATAATCACAATGGCGTTCGCACGACCGCGTTCAGCATCCGGGAACCAGTTGCTGATCATCGTCAGTACGACGGGCAGCATGCCGCCTTCCGCCACACCCAGTAAGAAACGCAGGGCAAGCAATTGATACTGGTTGGTGATTAAGCCTGTGAGGACGGAAATGACCGCCCAGGCAACCAGCGACCAGCCGATAAATTTCTTGCCGCTGCCGTGAACGGCGATTTTGCCGCCGGGAACCTGTAAGAACAGATAGCCGATGAAGAAAATCCCGCCAGCCAGACCGGCCATAGTGGCGGAAATACCTAATTCGGCATCCATTCCGCCAGGCATCGCGAAAGCAATATTCACGCGGTCCATATAAGAAATAATACAGGTAATCAGAATGGGCGGAATAATTCGCAGCCAACGCTGACGAGGTATATCTTTTTCTGTAGGGCGAGAGGTCATATTCATCTTCGTATTCTCGTAAAGTAAGTATTCTGGCGATGAAAAGTAAATTATTTAATGCCTGATGACGTTTTGCTTATCAGACCTACGCCGCCATCCGGCAACGTCTTATTATTTGGCGTTATTTAATGCCGTAATGCCGTCGCGTAATATCGCTACGCGGTGACTGACGTCGGCATTAGCGTTAATTTCCAGTAACTTAATACCCATGAATTGCAGAACGTCTGTTCCTGCGCAGGTCAGTAATTCACGGGCATGTTCTTGCGTCATCATGCTGTCAGGGCAGAAAGGCGCGAAAGGCGCATGTAAATCCTGCCATTCGCCGTATTCACCGCTTTGCGTTGTACTGGAGAACATCAGCGCGCCGAGTTTACCGGCCTGTTTTACCTGCTGCGTATGGGTTAGTGGCAGGGTGGTGTTGCGTCCTTCAATGGCGGAACGCGCCCAGTTAATGCAAACGCTGATGTCGTAGTCGGCAATTACCTCCAGCACGTTGTCCAGAGGCAGGAATCCTTTGCGCGGCGCGGCGCTGGTCATCGCGTCGCAGTGTTCCAGCACCAGGTCGCACGGCCAGTCCCAGCCAGCGATCTCTTTCACTGAACGGGCAAATGCGTCCGTTGCCTGCGCGACGTTTGGGTTATCGGCCAGCGGTGCGGCGTGCAGCTCAAGCGCGATCACTTTCCCGGCGCTTGCCGCGTTGATTGTCGTGATCTTCTGGTAAAGGTGGCGATAGTACGCCACACAGGCCTGACGCTGATCTTCATTGCTGGAGGCCAGCCCAAAGCCGCGGTTTTCACCGCGACGGCGCATGGTTTCCATAATCGCCGTCACGACGATTTGCCAGTTGCCTGGCGTATGGCGCAATAACCACGCGTCGCCGAGTGGGTGAAGATGTTCAAGGCAGGGTTGCTCCAGCCCACGAATATCAGGAGTATCGGAGAGTTGCCGCCAGAATTCCTTCTCTTCCTCTTCACTCTTTTGGTGAAATGAGGGTGCACAGGGATACGCACCGATAATATAACCGGTATTGTTCGTTTTCATGTTGTGCTCCAAAGATAACGTTTTATAAAGCGGATATTGCCACTTTAACGACGATTTTCCGTATGGGTGTCGCGACCGTTTTATTGCAGCCAGGGCGATGAACATCCTGCGGGAAAAAAATAGCGTAGCTTCCCGGAACCATTTCAAAGAAAGATTCATGTTCACTGTCGTGATAGAAAATAATATCGCGCTGTTCTAATAACGATTCGCTGATTTGGTTATTACCGGTGTCGATGGCAACCCCTATTTTTTCTTCACCCCAGGCGAGAAACTGAATATCCAGATAACGGCGATGAACTTCTGGACGGTTTTCAGCCGCAGTGCGGGTGGTTAAATCAATTATCTGGGCAAAAATATTTTTGCCGTCGATTTCCACCACCCCAGGGTCCAGCATGCGAAAGTCGGTAGTGCGTAAGAAATCGAGCGCCTTTTCAATCGCGTCTGGCAGACGACACGGATTGGGCTGTGCGATATGTCCAAATATCATGCTATGCCTCCTTACAGCGCCTGGATTTTGGCCCATATGCTGTCATCGACGGTGATGCCGTTGCGGCGATTTTCATCCCGCAGCCGGGTAAATTCGTGGCCTGGCAGACGGATTGCCACGTTCTCATCGGCGCGCTCAGCGGTGGTGACGAAATCCATAATGCGCTGGAGTTTGGCATCGCGCGTGGCGCCATCAATCAGCTTATCGACCTCAATAGCGATGAAGATCTGCGAAACGCCGTATTCGTCGCTGTTTTCCTGGGTAACTTCGGCAACGGAAGCGCCGTCGGAAAGCAGGGTGGCGATCATATCCAGCACAATCGACAGACCTGACCCTTTCCAGTAGCCCATCGGCAAAATGCGGCGATTTTTTTCGATCACGCCAGGTTCTTTGGTCAAATTGCCTTCATCGTCGAACCCGCCGTCTACCGGCAGTTCACGTCCCGCCAGCCGGTTCACCTCTAACATGCCGTAGGAGAACATCGACATCGACATATCGATCATGGTGATTGGCGATGAAGGGATGGCGACAATCAGCGGGTTCGTGCCAATGCGGCACTCTTTTGACCCCCACGGCGGCATCACGGCGATAGAGTTGGTCCAGCAGATGCCGATGTAGCCTTTTTCCGCCGCCTGCCAGCCGTAGCTGCCGCCGCGCATCCAGTGGTTGGCATTGCGTAACGCCACCAGGCCGATGCCGTGGTCGGAAGCCAGTTCAATGGCGCGATCCATCATTTTTTTCGCCGTCAGATTGCCGATGGATCGCTGAGCATCCCACTGCTCGATGGCGCCAAGGCTGGTGATGCGCTGCGGTCTGGCATCAGGAATGATGTCGCCATTATCCAGTTGCTGAATGAAACGGGGAAAGCGATTCACGCCATGCGAATAGACGCCGGATTCTGTGGTACGGGCAAACATTTCTGCACAGGCGTCAGCCGTTTCCGCCGCAACGCCGCGCGCCAGCAGCACCCGATTGAACGCCTCTTTTAACTGCTCAAAAGTCACTTTCATTCCTGCTTCTCCCGTTTATTTTTGACCGCTTTTTTATCTTTAAATTTCACTATGCGAAATCTGATTTCAAATATAGCGATCAAATTTTGACAGATCAACGGGGTGGTCTATTTTTTAAAATCATCAAAATCAAATAGTTGTGTTTTTTCGGTTCAGATCGTGAACTGAAACACACTTTGCGCTACCATCAGAGCGCGACGAAAAGGGGAGCGGAAGCGATGGGCATAAAAGAGAGCGAAATGACGCAAGAAAAAGAGAGGCCAGCCGGTAGTCAGAGCCTGTTCCGTGGTTTGATGCTGATTGAGATCCTCAGTAACTACCCGAACGGATGCCCGCTGGCGCACTTGTCTGAACTGGCCGGGCTGAACAAAAGTACCGTGCATCGACTGCTACAGGGATTGCAGTCCTGCGGGTATGTCACCCCCGCGCCTGCCGCCGGAAGCTATCGTCTGACCACTAAATTTATCGCTGTCGGGCAGAAAGCCCTGTCATCGCTGAATATCATTCATGTGGCTGCACCGCATCTTGAGACGCTGAATATCGCCACTGGCGAGACCGTCAACTTCTCCAGCCGTGAAGACGATCATGCCATCCTGATCTATAAGCTGGAGCCGACCACCGGCATGCTGCGCACCCGCGCCTATATCGGTCAGCATATGCCGCTGTATTGCTCTGCGATGGGGAAGATTTACATGGCGTTCGGCCATCCTGACTATGTGGAAACCTATTGGGAAAGCCACAAGGATCAGATCCAGCCGTTGACCCGTAACACCATTACCGGGTTGCCGGCGATGTATGACGAGCTGGCGCAAATTCGTGAAAGCGGTATGGCGATGGATCGCGAAGAGAATGAGCTGGGCGTTTCCTGCATTGCCGTGCCGGTGTTTGATATTCACCATCGGGTGCCATACGCCATCTCTATTTCGCTTTCGACGTCCCGGCTTAAGCAAATTGGCGAGAAAAATCTGCTCAAACCCCTGCGTGACACCGCGCAGGCGATCTCGAATGAGTTGGGTTTTACCGTGCGCGATTAAGGCAGGCGCCCGGAAGATGATGGGCATCTGACAAAATTTAATCGTTTCCCTCGTCGGATCAAAGCAGCGATCGCGCCCTCTCTGGCACTCTGGGGTTTTACGCAGGTGGAGAGGGCAATGAACCGATTTATCATGGCGGATGCGGCGAAATGTATCGGCTGTCGTACCTGTGAGGTTGCCTGCGTAGTGGCGCATCAGGAGAACCAGGACTGTGCGGCGGTGTCGTCCGGGGAATTTGTCTCCCGCATCCGGGTCATTAAAGACGATGCGTTTACCACGGCGGCGGCATGTCGCCAGTGTGAAGATGCCCCCTGCGCGAACGTGTGCCCAACGCAGGCCATTCGCCGCGATCATGGGCACATCTTCGTGGAACAAGCGCACTGTATCGGGTGTAAAAGCTGTATGCTGGCGTGCCCGTTCGGCGCGATGAACGTTGTGTCGCGAACCTCACGCGTACAGGCGATTAAATGCGATCTCTGCTGGCACCGTGAAACGGGCCCGGCATGCGTGGAGGCTTGCCCGACTGACGCGTTGCAGTGCCTTGATGTGGAAAACGTGCAGCGACAACGACTGCACGCGCAACCCGTCTGAGTGTCACCCCGGCCAGGCGATGACCGGGGGGGCTGTCAGCCTTCGCGCCAGGCGCGCTCAACCTCTTCAGCAAGAATTTTCACCCCTGCCTCAATTTTTTGCGGATCGGGAACGTAGTTCATCCGCATGCACTGGTGCGTATGCGGCCAGGGTTTGTCCAGCCCCGGGAAGAAGTAGTCGCCGGGAACCATCAATACGCCGCGCGCTTTCAGACGCTGGTACAGCAATTCAGTCGAAATCGGCAAATCTTTGAACCACAGCCAGAGGAAAATAGCGCCTTCCGGTTTATGGATCAGGCAGCGATTTTCCGGTAAATACCGGCGAATGGTCGCGATTGTTTCCAGTACGCGCTGGTAGTAGAACGGTTTTATTACCGTTTCCGACAGGCGCAGCAGGTCGTTACGCTTAATCATTTCGCACATCATTGCCGGGCCAATACCGCCAGGCGACAGGCTGATAATGCCGTTCATATTGGTGATGGCGGTGATGATTTTTTCATTGGCGATAATGATGCCGCAGCGGGTGCCGGGCAGCCCCAGTTTGGAGAGGCTCATGCACAGGATGATATTCGGATTCCACAGCGGGCGTGCTTCGCTGAAAATAATGCCCGGGAAGGGAACGCCGTAGGCGTTATCGATCACCAGCGGGATGCCGTGCTGATTGGCAAGGGTATCCAGCTTCATCAGCTCTTCGTCGGTAATCACATTGCCTGTTGGGTTAGTCGGGCGCGACACGCAGATCATGCCAGTCTCTTCCCCGATGCGCAGATGTTCAAAATCAACGTGGTATTTGAACTGACCTTCCGGCAATAGCTCGATATTCGGGCGAGCAGAAACGAAAAGATCCTCTTCCAGCCCGGAATCGGCATAACCAATGTATTCCGGCGCCAGCGGGAACAGCACTTTTTTAGTCGTCCCGTCGGCGCGGCGTCCGGCGAAGAGATTAAACAAGTAGAAAAACGCGCTCTGACTGCCGTTTGTTAGTGCAATATTCTGTGGTTCGATATCCCAACCCAGATTCTCACGCAGCAGCGACGCGAGCGCTGTCAGTAGCTCCGTTTTTCCCTGCGGACCGTCATAATTACAAAGCGCATCAGTGGCTTTGCCGTTTTCCAGCATTTCGCCCAGTAGCGAATGGAAGTAATTCTGCATTTCCGGGATTTGCGCTGGATTACCCCCGCCGAGCATGATTGCGCCGGGCGTGCGTAAGCCGTCATTGAGGTCTTCCATCAGGCGGGTAATGCCTGAATGGCGGGTAAATTTGTCGCCAAAAAGTGAGAATGTCATAGCAGGTGGTCTGTCGAACTCATTATCAAAGTGGCTAACCATAGCGCTACCTATGGCAGGGTGCAAATCAGGCGTTAACGCCGTGGTTGATGCTTTATGCTGAAGATTTTTATCTGGCTGGTGTTTTGTTTTGATGAGACGTCCGGCGGATGGGCACGCCGGACGTCAGGCAGGATTAAGGGCGACCCGCCCAGACGACCATGACCTTATCGCCGTCGTGCTCGCGCACAAAACCGTATCCCTGCTTTAGCGAGAGCGTGGTTTGCTTACCGGCGCCGATGGCGGGGTGTCTGGCGCGGAACTGGCTGATTCGCTGCCAGTGGGCGACGGTGGCGGCGGATTTACCGTTGATATCCTGCCAGTTCATGTCAGAACGGGTGCCTTGCAGCGGATCGGAACCCGTCGGGCCAAAGGGGCGTGCGGATTCGTCGCCATAAAAGATCTGCACGGCGCCGGGCGCCAGCAGCAGAAGCTCTGCGGCCTTATCGCCGCCTTCCCGAAAGAGGCGCGTGTCGTGCGAAGAGAGATAACTCAGCACGTTGAAATCCTGTAATTTCTCTGCCATTTGCTGCCAGGTGGCGTCCATATCCGCCAGACAATCGACCGCTTTTGCCGCCTGCTCCTGGTAATCAAAGTTGATCATCGCATCAAAGCCGTGGCGGTAATAATCACTCTGCATGACACCGTGGCCCCAGGCTTCACCGGTCATCCAGAAAGGCGTGTCGTCCAGCGTCTTTTCCGGGTTGGCCTGTTTCCACTCGGTCAACGCCGCGCTGGCCTGGTTTTTCAACTGCTGCCAGGCAGGAAGTTCGACGTGTTTGGCGGTATCTACGCGGAACCCGTCGATGCCGTAATCACGCACCCACTGACTGAGCCAGTGGGTCAGATAATCCCGCGGCGTGTAGCCCTCAATGGCTTTTGCACGGGTATCCGGTTTGTTTTTATAGAACACCGGCAGGCCGGAAGGGGTTGTGGATTCCGTTTTAATATCGGGCAGGAAGGCCAGTGACATGGTCAAATCGTCAAAGCCTGGATTGTCATAATCGCCAATATCCGTGCGAATCCATTCTTTCCCCCACCATGCTTCCCATGCCGCTTTGTCGCTGAAGTTGATGTAGTCATTAAAGCTGTGCCAGCTTTGCCCGGCGGCGGGCTTCCAGTCGGTCCAGCGTTCGCCCAGCGTCTTTTTCAGCTCATCGCCTTGCAGATACAGCGCGCCAAACCGGAATGTCTGCATGTCCGCCAGCGTGGCGTAGCCCGTGTGGTTCATCACCACATCAAACAGAATACGGATGCCGCGCTGGTGTGCGCCATCGACTAACGCGCGAAGGTCGTCCTCGCTGCCCATATTGGCGTCCAGCGTGGTCCAGTCCTGGGTGTAATAGCCGTGGTAGGCATAATGCGGGAAGTCCCCTTTCGTACCGCCGCCGACCCAGCCGTGGATTTGCTCGAACGGCGCGCTGATCCACAGGGCATTCACTCCCAGGTGTTGCAGATAGTCCAGCTTGTCTGCCAGCCCGCGTAAATCACCGCCATGAAAGGTGCCAATCTCCTCCATGCCGTCTTTGTGGCGGCCATAGCTTTGGTCATTCGTCGGATCGCCGTTCTGGAAACGGTCTGTCAGCACAAAGTAGACCGTCGCGTTATGCCAGTTGAATGCGGCGGGCGCGTTGGTTTCCGCGCGTTCAAGCAACAAAAGCCCGTTGCTGGTCGCGCCGGGTTGTAACGTAATCTGACCGTTCTTAACGGTAGCGGTTTGCTGGCTGTAGTAATCGCGCACGACCGCGCCTTCCGGGAAGGTGTGACTCACCTCCAGGGTCAGCGGCGAGCCGTTCCACGTCGGGCACTGGCGCACCGTGCTGGCGACGGGATCGGCGGTGCTTTTTATCGACAGCGTCAGCGTTGGCGTACCGGAGCGGGTATCAATCTCCAGCGAATAGTCGCCGTCTTTAAACAGTCGCCACTGCGGCGGCGTGCCTTCACACGGTTTGAGCGACAGCATCTGATTGAGTTTTATGGCATCAGCAGGTTGCCAGCACTGTTGGTCAATATGCAGCGTCAAAGGGCGCGTACCTTTCGTCAACGCGGCATGGCTGACAAACTTACCCGTACCTTCCGCCGTAAAGGGCGGGAATCCCTGAGATGTCCATGATGAGGCGAATACGATGCCGGGCATAAGCGCCAGCGCAAAAGCGGTAAGTTTCATTACGCTTTCCTTATTGCTGCGATTTTAGCCAGTATGCCGTTGAAAGATAGCGGATAACTCATCCCTCTGGCGTATTCCGCCAGGCTGAGGCGCGAGGGTGAGCGATCGTGCGCAGAAAATAGCCATGTTTTGCGATAACCACCACATTTTCTTCGTATTAATAGCGTTCTTCGCCATTATTGCGTGACAGGGTTTCGGAATTGGACTATTCCTTGGGGTGCTCTTGACGGTTATTTTTGATATGATTTGAGATTCATCTCTCATTTTTTTGAAAAATATAAGGCGTTGGAATGTATAAATCCGACCAGGAGACCTAATGATATTGACGCCCATACGACGATATGGGGCAATGATTCTTATGTTACTCACCGTAGTATTTTCGGGTGAGGTGCTGGCGAAGGCGCACACGACAACAACGAGTCAAAAGTCCCACGTAACCAAGACAGGTCATAAACAGGTAAGCAGTAAACAAGAGTATTCTCGCAATAGTGCAAAGAGTAGTTCACTTCCTGATTTGCGAAAATACCCTTCCGGAACACCAAGGAAAAAAGCGTTTCTCCGGACGGTTATGCCTTTTATCACCAGTCAAAATGCTGCGATTACTGCGGATCGTAACTGGCTGATTTCAAAACAGTACCAGAACCGCTGGTCGCCTTCTGAGCGTACGCGTATGAAAGATATCGCGGCGCGCTACAAGGTAAAGTGGTCTGGCAACACGCGTAACATTCCGTGGAATACCTTGCTGGAACGCGTAGACATCATCCCGACCAGTATGGTGGCGACGATGGCGGCGGCGGAAAGCGGCTGGGGAACCTCTAAACTGGCGCGCAACAACAATAACCTGTTCGGCATGAAATGCGGAAAAGGGCGTTGTACCAATGCGCCGGGTAAAGTGAAAGGTTACTCGCAGTTCGGTTCGGTTAAAGAGTCGGTTAACGCGTACGTGATTAACCTGAACACGCATCCTGCTTACTCGTCTTTCCGTAAGTCTCGCGCCCAGTTGCGTAAGGCGGATCAGGAAGTTACCGCAAGCGCAATGATCCATAAGCTGAAGGGTTATTCGACGAAAGGGCAGAGCTACAACAACTATCTGTTCGCGATGTATCAGGATAACCAGCGTTTAATCGCCGCGCATATGTAATGACCCGATTTTGTAGGCCGGATAAGGCGCTTGCGCCGCCATCCGGCACAAACGCCCGGTGGCGCTTCGCTTACCGGGCCTACAAACGACCACCTGCCACCGCTACAACAACACCTCACTGTACCGATCGCGGTACTCTTTTGGCGTCGTGTCATACTCCTTTTTGAAAACAGAATAGAAATATTGCAGGGATGGGTAGCCGCACATCTGTGATATTTCGTTAATCGGCAGCGTGGTTGAAATTAACAGGCTGCGCGCTTTTTCCAGTTTTTCAGCATGAATAACGGCGTGAATGGTCTCCCCGACGTCTTCTTTAAACCGTTTCTCCAGGTTTGAGCGGGAGATACCGACTGCGTCCAGCACCTGATCGACTTTAATACCTTTGCAGGCATGGTTACGGATGAAATGCATCGCCTGTATGACGGCCGGGTCGGTCAATGAGCGGTAGTCCGTCGAGCGACGCTCAACGACGCGCACAGGCGGAACCAGAATACGTTGCAGCGGCAGCACTTCCTTATCCAGCAGGCGGTGTAGCAGTTTTGCCGCCTGATAGCCCATCTGCCTGGCTCCCTGAGCGACCGATGACAGCGCGACCCGCGACAGATAACGGGTCAGTTCTTCGTTATCAATACCGATGACGCACAGCTTTTCGGGAACCGGGATATGCAGATGCTCGCAAACTTGCAGCACATGTCTTGCCCGGGCGTCGGTAACGGCGATAATCCCGGTTTGCGGCGGCAGGGTTTGCAGCCAGTCCGCCAGCCGGTTTTGCGCGTGCTGCCAGTTTTCCGGTGCGGTTTCCAGCCCCTGATAGACCACGCCACGGTATTTTTCTTGTGCAACCAGTTGGCAGAACGCGTATTCACGCTCGGCCGCCCAGAGCTTGCCGCTGGAGGCGGGCAGGCCATAAAAGGCGAAGCGATTGATCCCTTTTTCTTTCAGGTGCAGAAAGGCGCTTTCCACCAGAGCGTAGTTATCGGTGGCGATATAATGGACGGATGGATAGTGTGCAGCAAGGTGGTAAGAACCGCCGACGCCGATAATGGGCACATCCACATCGGCAAGCGCCTGAGCAATGTCATCGTCATCGTAGTCGGCAATGACGCCATCGCCCAACCACTCTTTGATGTTATCAATTCGCGCGCGGAAGTCTTCTTCAATGAAGATATCCCATTCCGATTGCGATGCCTGTAAATATTCACCCACGCCTTCCACTACCTGACGGTCGTAGGCTTTATTTGCATTAAATAACAGTGTGATACGGTGGCGTTTCTCAAACATAGTTCTTTCCCTGCTGAATCAGTCATAAAGGACAATGCCGGTACGTGTTGACCGGCATTGAGCATGACCCCTTTTCTGGAATTCAGGAACGACGTTTAGTTGCTGAGTCCATCCATACTGCCAGTAACAAGATCGCACCTTTCACGATGTACTGCCAGAATGTGGGCACGTCCATCATACTCATTCCGTTATCAAGAGAGGCCATAATAAACGCCCCCATGACGGCGCCCGCGACGCTACCCACGCCACCCGCCAGGCTGGTTCCGCCGATCACGCAGGCGGCAATCGCGTCCAGCTCGGCAATGTTCCCGGCGGAAGGCGATCCGGCGCCGAGGCGCGAACTGAGTATCAGCCCTGCAATCGCCACCATCAGGCCGTTGATGGCGAAGACTGCCAGTTTGGTTCGCTCAACGTTAATGCCGGAGAGACGAGCGGCTTCCAGATTGCCGCCAATCGCATAAATTCTCCGGCCAAACGCCGTTCGCGTCGCCATAAACATACCGCCAAGCAGCAGGAATACCAGCAGCAGTACGGGCGTTGGAACGCCGCGATAATCGTTCAGCAGCCAGATTGCGCCCAGGACAATGACGGCGGTTAGCGCCTGGCGACCGACTACCGCAGTAGAAGCCGGGGTGCTAAGCGCCAGAGCCTGCCGACGCATACGCCCGCGCCATTGCCAGCCGATAAACGCCATTAAGCTGATGGCGCCTATTGTGAAGCCCAGACCGTTGGATAAGTAGCTCTGACCAATCTGCGACATCGCCGAGCTGGTGGGCGAGACGGTCGTACCATTCGTGATGCCAATGAGAATGCCACGGAAAGCCAGCATCCCGGCCAGGGTGACGATAAACGAAGGGACTTTCCGGTAGGCGACCCACCACCCGTTCCAGGCGCCGAGCAGTAAACCCAGCGCCAGCGTGACAACAATCGTAAGCGGCAATGGCCAGCCCAGCCAGACGTCGCAGATTGCCGCGACGCCGCCTAATAGCCCCATCATTGAGCCAACGGAGAGGTCGATTTCCGCAGAGATAATCACGAAAACCATCCCCACGGCCAGAATACCGGTGATCGCCGTCTGACGAAGCAGGTTGGAGACGTTGCGCGCGCTCAGGTATGCGCCTTCCGTGGTCCAGGTAAAGAACAGCATGATCACAATAATCGCCGCGATCATGACGAACACCTGTAGGTTCAGTGATTTTAACCCAGGAAAACCGCCCGTCAGAGGGGCTGAGAGTTTCACTTCAGACGGATTGTTTTTCGACATGATATTCGCTCCTCAATGCGGCTTCCATCACCTGTTCTTGAGTCAGGTTATGATTCACCAGGTTGGCTTTCAGTTTTCCTTCGTGCATCACCAGGATGCGATCGCTTAATCCAAGAACCTCGGGGAGTTCCGACGAGATGACGATGACAGCAATACCTTGCTGAACAAGCTGGTTAATGAGTTTGTAGATTTCATATTTCGCGCCGATATCGATTCCTCGGGTGGGTTCATCGAGGATGAGAATACGCGGGTTCAGCAGGAGACAGCGCGCCAGTATGGCCTTTTGTTGGTTCCCGCCGCTAAGGCGCCCAATCGCTAAATCAGGCGAGGATGTTTTCACTTTCAGGCGTTGCAGCGATTCCAGAATGCATTTTTGCTCTGCGGCATCGTCAAGATGGCTTATCTTCCCGGTGAACCGATCGAGCGCCGCCAGCGTGATATTTTTCCCGACGGCCATAACCGGCACAATGCCGTCGCGTTTCCTGTCTTCAGGCACCATTGCAATGCCATGAGCGATCGCTTGCTGGCAATGACGAATATCCACGGCCTGATTATCGATCATAACCTTTCCTTCCCAGCGCCCAGGCCAGACGCCGAACAGGCATTGCACTAACTCCGTGCGGCCCGCGCCGACCAGCCCTGCAATGCCGAGAATCTCGCCCCGTTTCAGCGAAAAGGAGACATCATTGACGCGTTTGATGTGACGGTTGACGGGATGCCAGGCGGTAAGGCGCTCAACGCGCAAAATCTCCTCCCCGGTAGCATGCGGCTCATTAGGATAGAGCGCCGTCAGCTCGCGACCGACCATCATGGTGATGATATCGTCTTCTTCCATTCCGGCGGCTGCGCGGGTGCCAATATGTTGGCCGTCGCGGATCACGCAGATTGTGTCCGAGATAGCTTTAACTTCATTGAGCTTGTGTGAGATATAAATACACGCAATATCATGCTGTTGCAGATCGCGAATAATTTCCAGCAGCACGGTGGTTTCTTGTTCCGTGAGGGAGGCCGTCGGCTCATCGAGAATCAGCAGCCGAACTTGTTTATTAAGCGCTTTGGCAATTTCTACCAGCTGTTGTTGCCCCAGGCCCAGGTCGCCCACGCGGGTATCCGGTGAGATAGACAAGCTGACCTGATCTAACAGCTTCTGGCAGCGTAGCGTCATCATGTCGTAATCAAGAATGCCGTTACGGGTGATTTCGCTGCCCAGGAAGATATTTTCCAGCACGGTTAAGTGCTTAACCAGCGCTAACTCCTGGTGAATAATAGCAATGCCCTTACGTTCGGTATCACGAATATGACTGGCTTGCAGTGTTTCTCCCGCAAACAGAATTTCACCTTCATAAGAGCCATGAGGGTAAATACCGCACAGCACTTTCATTAACGTTGATTTACCCGAACCATTTTCGCCGCACAATGAAACGATTTCCCCGGCATTAAGCCTGAGGCTGACGTTATCAACTGCCTTCACTGCGCCGAAGGTCTTGGTAATGTTTTTCATTTCAAGTAGATAGGGCATAACTACTCCACATAAGCCAATGCGAGAACCCGGCATGGAGGGTTTGACGCCCTCCGCTGTTGTAGAGGGCGCAACGTTTACAGATCACTCTTTTTGTGGAACCCGTCTTTAATCACGGTTTCGTCAATATTGGTTTTATTAACATCAATTGGAGTAAGCAGACGGGAAGGGACATCTTTCAGACCGTTATTCAGCGTGGCGTCGGCCTTAGGTTGTTGCCCGTTACCCAGCTCGACGGCGATCTCGGCGGCGGTATTCGCCAGTAGCGTGATGGGTTTATAAACCGTCATGGTCTGCGTGCCTGCGACAATACGTTTAATGCCCGCAAGGTCGGCATCCTGGCCGGAAATAGCGACCTTTCCTGATAATCCCTGAGCGCTGAGCGCCTGAATCGCACCGCCTGCGGTCGCGTCATTGGAAGCGACAACCGCGTCAATTTTGTTATTGTTTGCGGTCAGCGCATTTTCCATAATTTTCAGCGCATTTTCAGGCAACCATCCGTCCACCCATTGATCGCCGACGACGTTAATTTTTCCTGAGTCGATATAAGGTTTTAATACTTTCATTTGTCCGGCGCGGAACAATTTTGCATTATTATCTACCGGCGAGCCGCCCATCAGGAAATAATTCCCTTCAGGCACTTTATCGACCAACGCCTGAGCCTGTAATTCGCCGACTTTTTCGTTATCAAAAGAAATATAAAAATCGATGTCGGCATCATTTATCATGCGGTCGTACGCTAATACTTTTATTCCTTCTTGTTTCGCTTCTTTTACGACATTGCTTAATACTTGCCCGTTATAAGGAATAATGACCAGAACATCAACGCCACGGTTGATCATGTTTTCAATCTGCGGCATTTGGGTTTCTTCATTACCATTGGCAGATTGTACAAATACTTTTGCGCCGAGAGATTCGGCCTTGCTCACGAAAATATCGCGATCTTTTTGCCAGCGTTCCAGACGTAAGTCATCGATAGCCATACCAATTTTAACTTCTTTGGCATGTCCCGTTATGCTGGCGAGCAGGAGTGAAGTGCAGACGGTGAGTAAGATGTTTTTTATCTTCATAATCGTGATGCCTTTTGTTAGAGGGAACAGCGGTAAAAGTAACAATCACAGCGTGAGACGTAGCAGATTTTTAGCAGTTAATACGCGGAAGGCAATTATAGATTTTTATCTTGCAGTTACGATTTTTGGTTTATTTCGTGAATTATGATCGAGATCGTACTTTTAATGACGCATTACGCCCGTTACATTTCGTTGTTGATGAATAACCATTTTTTGCAGACGGTTACTTTTATTTTGCGAGGCAGCGCACACTTACGAATTATCTAAATAGCAGAGTGAAATAACATAATTGAGCAATGTGAATCGAGTAACCAATATTACGCCATTACCCATCCCTCGCCGTATTACCTGATTATGGAGTTCATTATGCAGGCTTATTTTGACCAACTCGATCGTGTTCGTTATGAAGGCCCTAAAAGCACTAATCCGTTAGCTTTCCGCCATTATAATCCAGATGAAATTGTACTGGGTAAACGCATGGAAGAGCATCTGCGTTTTGCGGCCTGCTACTGGCATACCTTCTGCTGGAACGGCGCGGATATGTTTGGCGTAGGCGCGTTCAACCGTCCGTGGCAACAGCCCGGCGATGCGCTGGAGCTGGCGAAGCGCAAGGCGGATGTGGCGTTTGAATTTTTCCATAAGCTGAACGTGCCTTACTACTGCTTCCACGATGTGGATGTTTCGCCGGAAGGCGCCTCGCTGAAAGAGTATAAAAACAACTTTGCGCAGATGGTCGATGTGCTGGAGTCGAAGCAAGAACAGAGCGGCGTGAAGCTGTTATGGGGCACCGCGAACTGCTTTACCAACCCGCGTTACGGCGCCGGGGCGGCGACGAACCCGGACCCGGAAGTCTTCAGTTGGGCGGCGACGCAGGTGGTGAACGCGATGAACGCCACGCACAAACTGGGCGGCGAAAACTACGTTCTGTGGGGAGGCCGTGAAGGGTATGAAACCCTGCTGAATACCGATCTGCGCCAGGAACGCGAGCAGATTGGCCGCTTTATGCAGATGGTGGTGGAGCATAAACATAAAACAGGTTTCCAGGGCACGCTGCTGATCGAGCCAAAACCGCAGGAGCCGACAAAACACCAGTATGACTACGATGTGGCAACGGTTTACGGCTTCCTCAAGCAGTTCGGCCTGGAAAAAGAGATCAAGGTGAACATTGAAGCCAACCACGCTACGCTGGCGGGCCACTCTTTCCATCATGAGATTGCGTCCGCCATTGCGCTGGGCATTTTTGGTTCTGTGGATGCCAACCGTGGCGATGCGCAGCTGGGCTGGGATACCGACCAGTTCCCGGTAAGCGTCGAAGAGAACGCGCTGGTGATGTATGAAATCCTGAAAGCGGGCGGTTTCACGACCGGCGGGCTGAACTTTGACGCGAAGGTTCGTCGCCAGAGCACCGACAAATACGATCTGTTCTATGGTCATATTGGCGCGATGGACACGATGGCGCTGTCATTAAAAGTGGCAGCGCGCATGATTGAAGATGGCGAACTGGATAAACGCGTGGCGAAACGTTATTCCGGCTGGAATAGCGAACTGGGCCAGCAAATTTTGAAAGGCCAGTTATCCCTGAGCGACGTCGCGCACTATGCTGAACAGCGTAATCTGGCGCCGGTGCATCAAAGCGGCCATCAGGAACTGCTGGAAAATCTGGTGAATCATTATCTGTTCGACAAGTAATCGCCATTGCGCCGCGTTTAGCCAACGCGGCGCATCGATAAAGGAGTGGTCACGATGTATATCGGGATAGATCTGGGCACGTCCGGTGTGAAAGCCATCCTGCTGAATGAGCAGGGAGACGTGCTGGCCTCGCAGACGGAGAAACTGTCCGTCTCTCGCCCGCATCCATTATGGTCGGAGCAGGATCCCGAACAGTGGTGGCTGGCGACGGATCGCGCCGTAAAAGCGCTGGGGCGAGAGCATTCATTGCGTGATGTAAAGGCGCTGGGGATTGCCGGGCAGATGCACGGCGCCACGTTGCTTGATAAACACCAGAAGGTGCTACGCCCGGCGATTTTATGGAATGACGGACGCTGTGGTGAAGAGTGCGCGCTGCTTGAGCAGCAGGTTCCGCAGTCTCGCGCCATTACCGGCAATCTGATGATGCCCGGCTTTACCGCGCCAAAACTGCTGTGGGTTCAGCGCCATGAGCCGGATATCTTCCGCCAGGTTGCAAAGGTGCTGCTACCTAAAGATTACCTGCGTCTGCGTATGACGGGGGATTTTGCCAGCGATATGTCGGACGCGGCGGGAACGATGTGGCTGGATGTCGCGGCGCGTGACTGGAGCGACATCATGCTCAACGCTTGTCAGCTAACCCGTGAGCACATGCCTGCTCTGTACGAAGGCAGCGACATCACCGGTACGGTGTTGCCTGAGGTGGCGCACTCCTGGGGGATGCCTGCGGTGCCTGTTGTTGCAGGGGGCGGAGATAACGCGGCGGGCGCGGTGGGCGTGGGGATGATCAATGCGGGTCAGGCCATGCTGTCGCTGGGAACATCAGGCGTCTATTTTGCGGTGAGCGACGGTTTTCTCAGTAAACCAGAAAGTGCGGTACACAGTTTTTGCCACGCGCTGCCCGAACGCTGGCATTTGATGTCCGTCATGCTGAGCGCGGCATCCTGCCTGGACTGGGCGGCAAAATTGACCGGTCAGGCGTCTGTTCCCGCGCTGATTGACGCGGCACGCCAGGCGGATGATAACGCGGATGCCGTCTGGTTCCTGCCTTATCTTTCCGGCGAACGCACGCCGCATAATAATCCGCAGGCGAAGGGCGTATTCTTTGGCCTTACGCATCAGCATGGCCCCGCAGAGCTGGCGCGGGCGGTGCTGGAAGGCGTCGGTTATGCGCTGGCGGATGGCATGGATGTTGTGCATGCCTGTGGCGTGAAACCCGGCAGCGTGACGCTGATCGGCGGCGGGGCGCGCAGTGAATACTGGCGACAAATGCTGGCGGATATCAGCGGGCTACAGCTTGACTACCGTACCGGCGGCGATGTAGGCCCGGCATTGGGCGCCGCGCGTCTGGCGCAAATTGCGATGAATAAAGAGCAACCATTATCTGATTTATTACCGCAGCTTCCGCTGGAGCAAGCGCATTTCCCTGATGCTGAACGCCATGCGCGTTACCTTGAACGTCGCGAAACGTTCCGCCGCATTTACCAGCAGTTATTACCGCTCATGTCTTAATCCGCTATTCCTTCCGGCAGTGGCCGGAAGGAATTCTTATTTCATATTGATTGCCTCGATATATATCGAAATCAATATGTGTGTTTTCTGATTTTCACGTTATTGTCCGGTTATCGTCTTTTCCATTCTTATTTCTTGTCTTAATGTGAATCGGCAAAGCATAAGGAGAGTGATATGGACGATAAGGTTGCGCGCAGGAAGCGTCTGGCCGGTTTAATCATGCTGGCGGGCGGTGCGCTGGTCTATCTGACAGGGCTGTGGCCTGCTTGCCACTCGTTGAGCGACAAGGGCTATTTTTTTGCGATAATGGTGATGAGTGGCTTTCCCCTGTTAATACGCCAGGAGCCGACGGGAAATGAGCGTCTGCTCACCCGGTGCAAATATCTGTTACTTCTCGCCGCAGGTATGCTTTTTGTCGGTCTATGGAATATTGATTTACCGGTCGCCGTCAAAGTGATGTGCCTTCTGGGGCTGGGCGTGAGTCTGTTGGGTACGGATATGTACGCCACGTATTCTGATGACGAATAAGGGCCGGTCAACTGACCAGCCTGCGCGTATCAATCTTCTGTAGCAATATCGACAGCAGCAAACTTCCGGCCAGGGTGAGGGTAAAAATCCATACGATATCCAGCGGCGGCCAGCGTTTAAACTCCACGCCATTCGTCCGTAGCGCATGGATAATCAGCGCGTGAAACCCGTAAATACCGAGTGAGTGGCGGGAAATCAGCGCCAGCCCGGGAACCGTGCGCGTATTCAGGGTATTTTTGACCAGCGTGAGCAGCGACGCGGCGCAAATAAACACCATTGGGCCGCAATAGACGTACCAGGTATCGGCAAAATTTCCGCGCCAGTTGAGTTCATGTAGCGTTCCGCGAGAAATAATCAATACCGCCGTAATGAAAAGCGCGGCGCTTATCCAGGTCAGCGAACGTTTTTGTGTCTCCATCATGCCAATCGCCCGGCCCAGCATGCCATAGAGGATGTAGTAAAACGTGTCGCCGGTGATATACAGGTTAACGGGGAGCCACTCAAATCCGCCGATTTTTTGCGACACGGTATTGGGGTTGGCGACAACGCCAATGACGATCATCAGCACCAGAAGCATTTTGCCGCTGATGTTTTTAACCTGTATTAACGGCGATACCAGGTAGATCACCGCGATCGCGAAGAAAAACCACAGGTGGTAGAACACCGGTTTTTGCAGCAGGTTTTTCAGCGATAGCTCTGCGTTAATCGACGTAAAAAGGGTGATATATACCAGCGCGACGGCGCTATAGAACAGCAGGCAGAGCGCAATGCGCAGGAAATGTCGCGGCTGGGCGCTACGTTCGCCAAAAAAGAGATAGCCCGAGATCATAAAAAACAGCGGTACGCTGACGCGTGAGGCGGAGTTCAGGACATTGGCAAAATCCCAGCTAAACGGATTGATGCTTTGCGCATTGGTGACGTACCAGGTGGTGGCGTGGATCATCACGACCATTAAACAGGCGATCCCTCGCAAATTATCAATCCAGTATATTTTGGGTTGCATCAGTTCCTCTGCTTCCGTTTTAAATAGGGTCTGACTTGTTTATTGGCGCGGTATCTCACTGGAATATTCTGAGTTTTTACGCTAAAGCTTGTGATGGCTCAGCGAGATTCGCAAAATGCGCCTGTCTTTTGGGCTAAACCCTAACCTTAATAATAATAAGAGCGACCGGCAAATAAGGCGGTAATAAAAATGATGATGAAGTCTGTTTTTCCGGCGCTGTTAACCCTCCTGCTGGTGGGATGCGCGACGACAGCGCAGTCGGTTCAGAAGGCGCAGAAGGTCAACGTGAACCCGGAACGCTCACTGGATATGGAAGCATTGTGCAAAGCGCAGGCGGCGCGGCGTTATAACACCGGCACGCAGAAAATTGATGTGACCGGTTTTGAGCAATACCAGGGTAGCTATGAGATGCGCGGCAATACTTTCCGCAAAGAGAGTTTTGTTTGCTCTTTTGACGCAGAAGGGCAGTTTTTACATCTTTCCATGCGCTAAGTTCCCCCTTTTTCCCGTTTCGTACTGTATATCTTGCGGTCAGCGGGTATACTGATCCCTTCCTTTAAATCCACACGTATCCAGCACGAAATAATATGCAAAAGTTTGATACCAGGACCTTCCAGGGCTTGATCCTGACCTTACAGGATTACTGGGCTCGCCAGGGCTGCACCATTGTTCAACCATTGGACATGGAAGTCGGCGCGGGGACTTCTCACCCAATGACCTGTCTGCGCGCGCTGGGGCCAGAGCCGATGGCGGCTGCCTATGTGCAGCCTTCTCGTCGTCCGACCGATGGTCGCTATGGCGAAAACCCGAACCGTTTACAGCACTACTATCAGTTCCAGGTGGTGATTAAGCCATCGCCGGATAACATCCAGGAGCTGTATCTCGGTTCTCTGAAAGAGCTGGGGATGGACCCGACTATCCACGATATCCGTTTCGTGGAAGATAACTGGGAAAACCCGACGCTGGGCGCCTGGGGTCTGGGTTGGGAAGTGTGGCTGAACGGCATGGAAGTGACTCAGTTCACCTACTTCCAGCAGGTTGGCGGTCTGGAGTGTAAGCCGGTTACCGGTGAGATCACCTACGGCCTGGAACGTCTGGCTATGTACATTCAGGGCGTAGACAGCGTTTACGACCTGGTCTGGAGCGACGGCCCGCTGGGTAAAACCACCTATGGCGACGTGTTCCATCAGAACGAAGTGGAGCAATCCACCTACAACTTCGAATACGCCGATGTGGATTTCCTGTTCACCTGTTTCGAACAGTATGAGAAAGAAGCACAGCAACTGCTGGCGCTGGAAAACCCGCTGCCGCTGCCTGCTTACGAGCGTATTCTGAAAGCCGCCCATAGCTTTAACCTGCTGGATGCGCGTAAAGCCATCTCCGTTACCGAGCGTCAGCGCTACATCCTGCGCATTCGCACCCTGACCAAAGCAGTGGCAGAAGCTTACTACGCTTCCCGTGAAGCCCTTGGCTTCCCGATGTGCAACAAAGACAAATAAGAGGCGGCCATGTCTGAGAAAACTTTTCTGGTGGAAATCGGCACTGAAGAGCTGCCACCAAAAGCCCTGCGCAGCCTGGCGGAGTCCTTTGCTGCGAACGTTACTGCGGAGCTGGATAACGCTGGCCTCGCACACGGCAACGTAGAGTGGTTCGCCGCACCGCGCCGTCTGGCGCTGAAAGTGGCGAATCTTGCTGCTTCTCAACCCGATCGCGAAGTTGAAAAACGCGGCCCGGCGATTGCCCAGGCGTTTGACGCGGAAGGCAAACCGAGCAAAGCGGCGGAAGGCTGGGCGCGTGGTTGCGGCATCACCGTGGACCAGGCTGAACGTCTGACCACTGACAAAGGCGAATGGCTGCTGTATCGCGCGCATGTGAAAGGCGAAAGCGCAGAAGCGCTGCTGCCGAACATGATTGCCACCTCTCTGGCGAAACTGCCGATTCCGAAACTGATGCGCTGGGGCGCGTCTGACGTTCACTTCGTGCGTCCGGTACACACCGTAACGCTGCTGCTGGGCGACAAGCTCATTCCGGCAACGATTCTGGGTATCCAGTCCGATCGCGTCATTCGCGGCCATCGTTTTATGGGCGAGCCGGAAATCACCATCGACACTGCTGACCAGTATCCGCAAATCCTGCTGGAGCGCGGTAAAGTTGTTGCTGATTACGAAGCGCGTAAAGCGAAAATCAAAGCCGATGCAGAAGAAGCGGCGCGTCAGATTGGCGGTAACGCTGACCTGAGCGAGAGCCTGCTGGAAGAGGTCACTTCGCTGGTGGAATGGCCGGTGGTGCTGACGGCGAAATTCGAAGAGAAATTCCTCGCGGTGCCGTCTGAAGCGCTGGTTTACACCATGAAGGGCGACCAGAAATACTTCCCGGTTTACGCCGCAGACGGCAAACTGCTGCCGAACTTTATCTTCGTGGCGAACATCGAATCTAAAGATCCGCAGCAAATTATCTCCGGTAACGAGAAGGTGGTGCGTCCGCGTCTGGCAGATGCCGAGTTCTTCTTCAATACCGACCGTAAAAAACGTCTGGAAGATAACCTGCCGCGTCTGCAAACCGTGCTGTTCCAGCAACAGCTGGGTACGCTGCGCGACAAGACCGACCGTATTCAGGCGCTGGCGGGCTGGATTGCTGAACAAATTGGCGCGGATGTTAACCACGCCACCCGTGCGGGCCTGCTGTCGAAATGTGACCTGATGACCAACATGGTCTTTGAGTTCACCGACACGCAGGGCGTCATGGGGATGCACTACGCGCGCCATGACGGCGAAGCGGAAGATGTGGCTGTCGCGCTGAACGAGCAGTATCAGCCGCGCTTTGCCGGTGACGACCTGCCGTCTAACCCGGTTGCCTGCGCGCTGGCGATTGCCGACAAGATGGACACGCTGGCGGGTATCTTCGGTATCGGTCAGCATCCGAAAGGCGATAAAGACCCGTTCGCGCTGCGTCGTGCCGCGCTGGGCGTGCTGCGTATCATCGTTGAGAAGAACCTGAATCTGGATCTGCAAACGCTGACCGAAGAAGCGGCGCGTCTGTACGGCGACAAGCTGACCAACGCGAATGTGGTTGATGACGTTATCGACTTTATGCTCGGTCGTTTCCGCGCCTGGTATCAGGACGAAGGTTACACCGTGGACACCATTCAGGCGGTTCTGGCGCGTCGTCCGACCCGTCCGGCGGATTTCGATGCCCGTATGAAGGCCGTGTCGCACTTCCGCACGCTGGAAGAAGCCTCCGCGCTGGCGGCGGCGAACAAACGTGTGTCCAACATTCTGGCGAAGTCCGACGAAGTGCTGAACGATCGTGTCAATGCGGCAACGTTGAAGGAACCAGAGGAAATTGCTTTGGCTCTGCAAGTTGTGGTTCTGCGTGACAAACTTGAACCCGTGTTTGCTGAAGGTCGTTACCAGGAAGCGCTAGTCGAACTGGCTGAGCTGCGTGAACCGGTCGATACGTTCTTCGAAAAAGTGATGGTGATGGTTGATGACAAAGATCTGCGCATCAACCGCCTCTCTATGCTGGCGAAACTGCGTGAGCTGTTCCTGCAGGTAGCGGATATTTCCCTGTTGCAGTAAGTTTGTCGCAATAAAATAAAACCTGCCATCTGGCAGGTTTTTTTATGGGGAAAAAGGTAAAAAAAATCCCCGCCGATAGGCAGGGATCTTCAATTCTGAGCTTATAAGGCTAAGATTACAGGCTGGTTACGTTACCAGCTGCCGGGCCTTTAGCGCCGCTTTCGATGGTGAAGGAAACTTTCTGACCTTCATCCAGGGATTTGTAACCGTCGTTCTGGATAGCAGAGAAGTGTACGAACACGTCTTTGGAGCCATCGTCAGGAGTGATGAAGCCGAAGCCTTTATCAGCGTTGAACCATTTTACGATACCAGTCATTTTACCGGACATAGTGTATTACCTTTTAAAAAATAAGTGTGCCTTTCGGCGATATGGCGTGCTTTACAGATTTTTTAAGCGTTAAGGAAATGCGCACTACGAGGGGTATCAACGGATAACTCTTGAAGGGGACTGCCTTACTAAACTGCTTTAATGGTCTGTACGTCAAACCGTTGGACGCATTAACTCATGTAACGCTTGTGGATGCAACTTTTATTTTACTTCTTTCGGGTAAGTCTGTCGGGAAACGGCCCCTTAACAGGACCGTTAAACGAAAAAATCAGGCAATAATCTATTTCATCAACTGCTTACTTAAACCTGGGTTGGCCTGGATCAGGCGCATCAGATTTAACTCGGTACTCGACGGTTTTACCCGTCTGGATTCCCATTCCTGCACCATGGCAACGGTTACGCCCATCGCCCGGGCAAAATCATCTGTTTTTAGCCCGGTTCCTCTTCGTAACTGTTCAAACTCTGTAAAAGGGTTGGGCTTGTTTGTCAGGATAATCGTCTGCGATACATCTTTAAAAACAATTTGTTCCAGACTGCTCAGCAGTTCAAACATAGGATCTTTGTATTCCATTGAGAACTCCTATAAATCACACAGCGGGATCGTGAATTTCATCGAAGCTCATTAAGAATAGTCGGGAAACGTGAAGCCGGTTGGAAGCGGCAAAGAAGTGGATTCGTTTCAGCGCATTCCGGTCAGGATCGCGCGTTGGCTAAGGATCTGAAAAAGGCCGACATATCGGATCGACGGCGCGCAATTGTAAAGATAACAAAAATTTTATCACGTAAAAAAGCTGGCCGTTTCTTCGTATAATATTCCACGGCAAGATTACGCAGAAAGGGTATCTTGCAAGGCTGTCCTGGACTATCCTTGTCAGCGTCAGGCACGCGGCATCGTTGTGCGCATTTTTGGGTGAAAGGAGTATTAAAATGGCGACAGGTAAGTCCTGCTCTCGCTGGTTTGCGCCTGTTATGGCGTTATTAATGGTAGTTAGCCTGAGCGGGTGTTTTGATAAAGAAGGTGATCAGCGTAAAGCGTTTATTGATTTCCTGCAGAATACTGCGATGCGTAGCGGGGAGCGTCTGCCGACGTTGACCGCCGATCAGAAAAAACAATTTGGTCCGTTCGTGTCTGATTATGCGATCCTGTATGGCTATTCGCAGCAGGTGAATCAGGCGATGGATTCCGGTCTGCGTCCGGTTGTGGATAGCGTCAATGCGATCCGCGTTCCTCAGGACTATGTCACTCAGCGCGAGCCGCTGCGTCAGGCAAATGGTTCTCTGGGCGTGCTGGGCCAGCAGTTGCAGAATGCGAAATTGCAGGCAGATGCCGCGCACAGCGCGCTGAAACAGTCCGACGACCTGAAACCGGTCTTTGATCAGGTTTACAGTAAAGTGGTGACGGCGCCTTCGGAGGCGTTACAGCCGCTGATTCCGGCTGCGCAAATTTTCACGCAGCAACTGGTGCAGGTCGGCGACTTTGTGGCGCAGCAGGATACGCAGGTGAGCTTTGTCGCGAACGGCATTCAGTTCCCGACGTCACAGCAGGCCAGCCAGTACAACACGCTGATTGGGCCGCTGGCGTCTCAGCACCAGGCATTTAATCAGGCCTGGACCACTGCGGTAAACGCGATCCAGTAACGCTGTTTATGCCCGATGGCGCTGGCGTCGATCGGGCATACGGTTAAGCAACGTTGTAGGCCGGGCAGGGCAACGCCGCCGCCCGGCCATTTATTATCCTGCGACCTGCGGGTTCACGCAGTTCTTCTCCACCTTGCCTTGTAACGCATCAATTAAGTTATCCACCGCGCAGGCGGCCATGTTGTAGCGCGTCTCATGGGTGGCGGAGCCGATGTGCGGCAGCGCCACAACGTTCGGCAGCGACAGCAGCGGCGAATCGACCGGCAGCGGTTCTTGTTCAAACACATCCAGACCCGCCGCATGAATTTCACCGCTTTGCAGGGCGGCAATCAGCGCGTTTTCATCCACGACCGGGCCGCGCCCTGCGTTAATGAAAATGGCGGAGGACTTCATTTTGGCAAACTGCGCCGCGCCAAACAGGTGATGCGTCTCTTCCGTCAGCGGCAGGATCAGGCAGACAAAATCCGCCGCCTGTAACAGGGTGTCCAGATCGCAGTACCGGGCGTTGAAGCGTTCTTCCGCCTCAGGATGATGGCGGCGGGCGTTGTAGAGAATCGGCATGTTAAAGCCGAAGTGAGCGCGTTGCGCCAGCGCAAGACCAATGCGCCCCATCCCGACAATCCCCAGCGTTTTGTGGTGTACATCAGTGCCAAACCAGTCTGGCCCGATGCTTTTTGTCCATTCCCCCACTTTGACGCGTTCGGCCACTTCCACCACGCGGCGGGCGGTGCTCAGCACCAGCGCCATTACCGTATCCGCAACGGTTTCCGTCAGCACGGTCGGCGTGTGCATCAGCAATACGCTGCGCGCGTTGAGGGCAGCCACATCAAAATTGTCATAACCCACGGAGACGGTCGATGCTGCGCGTAGTTTTGGCATCTTCTCCAGCAGTGCGCTATTGACGGTTTCGCTGGAGCCCAACAAACCTTCCGCGCTGGCGAAAGCCTGGGCGTGTTGTTCTACCGTTTCCGGGCGAAGATTTGGCACCTGCGTGACGGTGAAATGCTCTTCCAGGCGATGCAGTAAATCGTCAGGTAACGCTTTGTAGAGAATAATGGACGGCTTCATGCGGATCTCCGTGAGTTAAGGTTTAAGCGTGGCGTGCGCCAATCGGTAATTGCTGATTGTTAGCAGGCTTAACAATTAAAGTTAGCCATACTGAGGCGAAAAGCGCCACCCCCATAAAAATGTACGAGGCGGCCGGGCTGCCGGTTGCGCCGTTGAGATAGCCGACGAACCATGAACCAAAGAAAGAGCCCAGCGCGCCCATACTGTTGATCAGCGCCATTGCGCCGCCCGCGACGTTACGCGGCAGCATTTCAGGAATAATGGCGAAGAACGGGCCATAAGGGGCATACATCGCCGCACCGGCGATAACCAGCAGGGTATAAGAGAGCCAGAAGTTGTTCGCGCCAACGGCCCATGAGCCGATAAAGGCAAAGGCGGCAATCAACAGCAGCGGCCAGACGAACAGTTTACGGTTTTGCAGTTTATCGGATGCCCAGGAGACAACGATCATCGCGATTGTCGCCGCCAGGTACGGCACTGAAGAGAGCCAGCCGACTTCCACCATGCCCATATTCGCGCTGCCGCTGCGGATGATGGACGGCAGCCACAGAACAAACCCGTACACCCCGATACTCCAGGTGAAATACTGCATGCACAGCAGGATGACGTTGCGTGAGCGGAATGCCTCGCTGTAATTGCGTACCGCTTTGATGCCCTGCTGCTCTTTTTCCAGTTGCGCCTGAAGCGCGGCTTTTTCTGACTCCGTCAGCCAACCGGCCTGTGACGGTTTGTCTTTCACCAGCACCCACCAGAAGAACGCCCAGATGATGGCGGGGAAGCCTTCAATAATGAACATTTCACGCCAGCCGAGCGCCTGAATCAGGTAGCCTGAAACCACGGACATCCACAGCACCGTCACCGGGTTGCCGAGAATCAGGAACGTATTGGCGCGCGAACGCTCTGACTTTGTGAACCAGTTGCTGATGTAAATCAGCATGGCGGGCATAACGGCCGCTTCCACGACGCCGAGAATAAAGCGGATGGCGGCAAGCATTGGGATATTACTCACCATCCCGGTCAGCGATGCGCATGCCCCCCATAAAATCAGGCAGATAAAAATTAGTTTACGTACGCTGCGACGCTCGGCGTACACCGCGCCTGGGATCTGGAAGAAGAAATAGCCGAGGAAGAACAGGGCGCCCAGCAGGGAGGAGATCCCTTTCGTGATGCCGAGGTCTTCGTTAATCCCCGCTGCGGAAGCGAAGCTGAAGTTTGCGCGATCCAGGTACGCCAGGCTGTACGTGATGAACACGATAGGCATGATGTACCACCAGCGTTTTGCTGCATTTGTTGAGCTTGTCATAGGCCTGCCTCTGTCACTATGCCGCCGCTGTATGTAGGGTACAGGGGGCTGTTATCATTGCGTGAAGTTTATTCGCCTAACGCTTCACGTGTGGGTAATCCTTCGCTGTCGCCCTGAACCTGAATCGCCAGCGCGCCAATTTTATTGCCTCGCGTCACTGCCTGATGCAGCGTGCGGCCTTCCAGCAGGGCGCTGATCACGCCCACGGCAAAGCCATCGCCCGCACCAACCGTATCGACCACGTTGTCCACTTTCACCGGTGCGACGCAGCCTTGCTCGCCCTCAGCGGTTTTGTACCAGGCGCCATCCGCGCCGGTTTTCAGCACCACCGCTTTCACGCCGTGGCGCAGATAAAAATCGGCAATGCCCTCAGGCGTTTGCTGTCCGGTTAATATCATTCCCTCTTTCAGACCGGGCAGCACCCAGTCGGCCTGGAAGGCGAGGCGGTTAAGTTTTTCCACCATTTCGGCTTCGCTTTTCCACAGCACCGGGCGCAGATTCGGATCGAATGAAATCGTTTTGCCCTGCGCTTTCATGGTGCGGGCGGTATGCGCCAGCAGTTCATAAGAGCTGGCGGAAAGCGCCGCCGCAACGCCGCTTAAGTGCAGATGACGCGCGCCGGAGAAGTACGCATCGTGGTAATCGTCCACGGAAAGGTGGCTTGCAGCGGAACCTTTACGGAAATATTCCACAATGGGATCGGTTCCATTTTCGACTTTAGATTTAAGCTGAAAGCCGGTGGCGTAACGTCCGTCCAGCGTGACGCCCTGCGCATCAATCCCTTCTTTTTCAAGCGACTTAAGGACAAAACGGCCAAAACTGTCATCACCGACGCGGCTTACCCAGCCGACGTTTAACCCCAGGCGCGCCAGGCCGGTCGCTACGTTAAGTTCGGCCCCGGCGACGCGTTTGATAAACGCGTCTACGTCTGCGAGATCGCCCGTTTGCGTGGCGACGAACATCGCCATTGCTTCACCAATCGTGATGACATCCAGAGAATTTTTCATGCGTTACTCCTCACGTAACAAATCGACGTAGCGACGAGTCACCGCCGTCAAATCTTGCCCTTCCAGTGGGAACTCAATACCGCGCGGTACATCAACAGGCAGCGCGTTCAGCAGCGCCAGCCAGCGGGGATCGGCGTCATCCGGCGCAACGGCGCGGAAACTGTCGTGATGGGGCGTGGCGGCTTTAACGTGGATATAGCCGACGGCGGGCGCCAGGTAGCGTGCGGCGTCTTCCGGCGAGTCGCCTACCCACAGCCAGTTCCCCATATCAAACGTCAGTCTGATGGGCAGGTTCTGTACCTGACAGGCGGCATTGAAGCGTTGCATCGGGCGCAATTTCCCGCAGGCGGTTTGATCATTTTCCACCACCAGCGCCATGCCGCTGCTCTCCAGCCAGTCACGCAGGGTGTCGAGCTGATCCTGGCGTTCAAAATGACCCAGCGACACTTTCAGCCACAGCGCTTGCAGCGTGCAGGCTTCCTGTAACAGGTCGGGAAGGTGGGGGTTGAGGCTGCCATCCTCCAGGAACAACGGTTCCGGCGCGGAGTAGCAGGCCAGCAGGCCGAAAATGTCAATGGCGGCCGCCAGCAGCGGGAGCGCGTTAAGCTCGGCGTCAGTGAACATTTCACGGCGAATCTCGACGCCATCCGCCCCCGCTCCGGCAATGATGGGCAGCATCGCGGTTTGCCCGCCTGCGGCACGCACCTGGTCGTAGCCATAGGCGGCGGTGACCACCATAATTTTTCTTTGCATGGGAACTCCAAATCTATCGCTCTTGCTATTACGCTAGATGGAACCGGTTCCAAAGAAAAGTGCAGTGTGTCGAAATTATGATCACCATCACGAAGGAAAATTAGCGGGCGGTGGAGCCGCGAACGATCAGCTCGCCGGAGAAAACCTGCTCGTGAATCGCGTCGCTGCCCCCTTCAATGCGGCGTACAACCTGCTCGACAGCGGCAAAACCAATTTGCCAGGTCGGCTGTTTCAGCGTGGTGATGCCGACGCCTGCCAGCTCTGCCCATTCCAGTTCGTCAAAACCGAGCAGGCCGATGTCGCTGCCCCAGTTAAGACCAATGCGTTTGAGCGAACGGGCGACCTGCAATGTGAGCGCGCCGTTAGCGGAGATCACGGCTTTGCGCATCCCCCGGTGCTGTTGATGAAAATGGCGCAGGGTGTTATCCAGTTGCGTATTTTCCGCCAGCGGCACCTCGGCGTTTTCCGCCACCACGCCAGGATAACGCGCCAGCGTCGCACGAAATGCGTTCAGGCGCTCGCGGCGGGTATTGACCATACCGAGCGGTTCGCTGAGAAACAGGATCGCCTCGAACCCTTGCTCAATGAGATGTTCGGTGGCGGTTGTTGCCGCCTGGGTGTTATCCAGACCCACGACATCGCAGGCGAAATCAGGGATTTTACGGTCAATCAGAACCATCGGCAGCGCCGACTGTTGCAGGCGGTTCAGCCCCTCCTCGCGCATCCCGACGGCGTTCACCACGATGCCTTCCACCTGGTAGCTGCGCAGCAGATCCAGATAGTGCAGTTCCTGATCCACCTCATTGTTGGTGTTACAGACCAGGGGAGTGAACCCTTTCTCGCGGCAGGCGGCTTCAATGCCGCTCAACACGTTAACGGAATAGGGGTTGGTAATATCGGCGATGATCAGGCCAATCAGGCGGGTACGACCGCGTTTCAGGCCTCTGGCCATCAGGCTTGGGCGATAGTCGAGTTCGGCAATGGCTTTTTCAATGCGCGCCAGCAGGGCATCGGACAGCAAATGCTTCTCACCGTTGAGGTAGCGTGAAATGCTGGTTTTTCCGGTTTTAGCGGCTTTCGCCACATCGCTGATGGTTGCCCGTGTTGATTTGCTCATCGCTGATTTCCCTGAATTTGGTGACAACACCTTAACGCGAAAATCAACGATGGCAAGCGCTTCATGCCGGATAAGAATGTAGGCCGGATAAGGCAAAGCCGCCATCCGGCGATGTGCCGGGTGGCGCTGTCGCCACCCGGCACAACGATTACTGCAACGGACTTAAGGTGATTTCCACGCGGCGGTTTTGCGCTTTACCTTCGGCGGTGCTGTTGCTGGCGATCGGGTTCGCCGGGCCCATGCCGCTGGTGCGGATGCGGTTGGCGGCAACGCCCTGGGTGATCAGCGCGCTGGCCACGGAGTCCGCGCGCTGCTGCGACAGACGCATGTTCAGATCCTGCCCGCCGGTACTGTCGGTGTAGCCCACTACGTTAACGGCGGTTTTGTTGTACTCTTTCAGCACCATCGCCACGCCGGTCAGCGTGTTGGCGCCCGCCGGTTTCAGGGTTGCGCTGCTGCTGTCGAAGGTGACGTTATTCGGCATATTCAGGATGATGTTATCGCCACTTCGCGTCACGCTCACGCCCGTTCCCTGCATTTTGTCACGCAGTTTCGCTTCCTGTACGTCCATGTAATAGCCAACGCCGCCGCCCAGCGCCGCGCCTGCCGCTGCGCCAATCAGCGCGCCTTTGCCGCGATCTTTCTTGGAAGAGGAGAGTGCGCCGACGCCTGCGCCGACCAGAGAACCAATGCCCGCGCCAATACCGGATTTACCCGCTTCGCGCTCGCCGGTGTAAGGGTTTGTTGTGCAGCCAGATACTGCCAGGGCGCCGCTCACGATAGCAGCAATGACCAAAACACGTTTTTTCATCTTAGTTCCTTAATGACTTTTTTATTTTTTCGCCACAGCGACGGTGGCGGTTGATTATGACGTGCGAACATGAAGAAAATTCCAGGGAAGACTCTTAAATTTGTAAGTAACATTGAGCGGCATAATAAATAAGCCGTCACACCTGCATCGCATTCAGGAGCGCATTTTGATCAACGCACCATCGCACTATTCGGTATTAACCGCCGCCCACTGGGGACCTGTCCGGGTCGACACTGACGGCGAGACGATTCTCGCGTCTCGCGGGGCGCTGCCCACTTCGCATCTCAATTCCCTGCAAACCGTCGTGCGCGACCAGGTTCACAGCCCTACCCGGGTGCGTTTCCCGATGGTGCGTAAAGGATTTCTCGCCTCGCCAGAGAAGCCACAGGGCGTGCGCGGTCAGGATGAATTTGTGCGGGTGAGTTGGGATGAGGCGTTGGATCTGATCCATACCCAGCACAAACGTATTCGTGAAACATATGGGCCGTCCTCGATTTTTGCCGGTTCTTATGGCTGGCGCTCGAATGGCGTGCTGCATAAAGCTTCCACCCTGTTGCAGCGTTATATGGCGCTGGCGGGCGGGTATACTGGGCATCTGGGGGATTACTCTACGGGGGCGGCGCAGGCCATCATGCCGTATGTGGTGGGCGGAAACGAAGTCTACCAGCAGCAGACCAGCTGGCCGGTTGTGCTGGAACACAGTGACGTGGTGGTGCTATGGAGCGCCAACCCGTTGAATACGCTAAAAATTGCCTGGAATGCGTCGGATGAGCAGGGCATTGCTTACTTTGCCGCGCTGCGCAACAGCGGGAAACGGCTGATCTGCATCGATCCAATGCGATCGGAAAGCGCAGCGTTCTTTGGCGATAAGATGGAGTGGATCGCCCCGCATATGGGGACTGACGTGGCGCTGATGCTGGGGATTGCGCATACGCTGGTAAAAAACGGCTGGCATGATGACGCGTTTCTGGCGCGCTGCACGACCGGTTACGAGACATTCGCCGACTATCTGCTGGGCGTGAGCGACGGCGTGGCGAAAACGGCGGAATGGGCGGCAGATATTTGCGGCGTATCCGCCGCTAAAATTCACGAACTGGCGGAACTCTTCCATAAAAACACCACTATGTTGATGTCTGGCTGGGGGATGCAGCGTCAGCAGTTCGGCGAGCAAAAACACTGGATGCTGGTAACGCTTGCCGCCATGTTAGGGCAAATTGGCACGCCCGGCGGCGGTTTTGGCCTCTCGTACCATTTCGCCAACGGGGGAAACCCGACGCGCCGCGCCGCCGTACTGGCTTCAATGCAGGGCAGTCTGCCAGGCGGCACCGATGCGGTAGACAAAATTCCGGTGGCGCGCATTGTCGAGGCGCTGGAGAATCCCGGCGCGCCCTATCAGCACAACGGTATGAACCGCCATTTCCCGGATATCCGCTTCGTCTGGTGGGCTGGCGGCGCGAACTTTACGCATCATCAGGATACCAACCGTCTGATTCGCGCCTGGCAAAAGCCGGAACTGGTGGTGATCTCCGAATGTTTCTGGACCGCTGCGGCGAAACATGCCGATATCGTGTTACCTGCCACGACCTCTTATGAACGTAACGACTTAACCATGACCGGCGACTACAGCAACCAGCATCTGGTGCCGATGAAGCAGGTTGTGCCGCCGCGTGATGAGGCCCGTAATGATTTTGACGTGTTTGCCGAACTGAGCGAGCGCTGGGAAACGGGCGGTCATGCGCGCTTTACCGAAGGGAAAAGCGAGCTTGAGTGGCTGGAAACCTTCTACAACATCGCCGGGCAACGCGGCGCCAGCCAGCAGGTGACGCTGCCGCCGTTTGCACAGTTCTGGGAAGCCAACGATCTGATTGAAATGCCGGAGAATGCGGCCAACGCGCAGTTTATCCGCTTTGCGGATTTCCGCCGCGACCCCGACGCGCATCCACTGAAAACGGACAGCGGCAAGATAGAGATCTACTCCCGGCGAATTGCGGACTACGGCTATGCGGACTGCCCAGGACACCCAATGTGGCTGGAGCCGGACGAATGGCACGGCAATGCCGAACCCGGTCAGCTACAGGTGCTGTCCGCCCATCCGGCGCATCGTCTGCACAGCCAGCTTAACTACAGCCAGCTTCGTGAACAGTATGCGGTGGCGGGGCGCGAACCGGTTACTCTGCATCCGCAGGATGCGCAGACGCGGGGCATTGCCGACGGCGACACGGTGCGGGTCTGGAATCACCGAGGACAAATTCTGGCGGGCGCGGTGGTGACGGAGGGCATTAGACCCGGCGTTATCTGCATTCATGAAGGGGCATGGCCGGATTTAGAGGTGTCGGCTGGCGGCATCTGTAAAAATGGCGCGGTAAACGTGTTGACCAAAGATCTCCCCAGTTCGCGACTGGGGAACGGCTGTGCGGGCAACACCGCGCTGGCGTGGATTGAAAAGTATACCGGCCCTTCGCTGACGCTTACGGCGTTTAATCCGCCTGCCAGCTCATAATCCATGTCGGATGCTGTGTATCTTCCTGCCATGCGCTGTCTTCGATACGAAAACCCAGCGCATGGTAGAAATTCACCGCCGACTGATTTTTCTGGTAAACCTCCAGGCTGAGCGCGGTAAAGCGCTGCTGAACATGCTGCACCAGCGCCTTGCCAATCCCGCGGCGGATCGCGTCCGGCGTGACAAACAGCGCGCCCAAAAAGCGCGCTTCCATCACGCTGGCAAAGCCCTTCAGTGAACCTGCTTCTTCCCACACCCAGGTCTGCGCGGCGGGCAGGTACACGTCACGCACTATCGGTTCGCTTTCGCGCCAGTAGCGCGCTTCGATAAACGGGTGGGCATAGATCGTGCTTTCCATCCAGAGCGTCAAAATTGATGCCATATCGTCAGTCCGGGATTCGCGAATCATGCTGACCTCCAGGATGGCAGAAACAGCCCGTGATATGGTCGTTGACCAGCCCGCACGCCTGCATAAAGGAGTAGCAAATGGTGGTGCCGACGAACTTGAAGCCGCGTTTTTTCAGCGCTTTTGCCAGCGCATCCGACGCGGGGGTTGAGGTGGGGATCTCGCTCAGGCTGGCGGCGCGCGTTACCTGCGGCTGGTTTTCGACAAAAGACCAGACGAATTCAGCAAACGGTTCGCCATTTTGCGCCATTGCGAGATATGCCCTGGCATTGCCGATGATGGCCTGAATTTTCCCCCGATGGCGAATAATACCCGCATCCTGCAACAGACGCTCAACGTCGTCTTCCTGCATCGCCGCGACGCGAACGGGATCAAAGTGGTGGAAGTTTGCGCGATAGTTTTCCCGTTTCTTCAGCACGGTGATCCAGGAAAGCCCCGCCTGCTGGCCTTCAAGGCAGATCATCTCGAACAGCTTTTTGCCGTCGGTTTCGGGAATGCCCCACTCCTTGTCGTGATAGGCGATGTATAGTGGGTCCTGACTGACCCATCCGCAACGCTGCATACTCTTCCTCGCTGTTTTGACTACCGCAAAAATTTCATTCGGCCCGCCTTGACGCGCCAGCTAAAAAGACAATATTTAATACAGGGCTAATAAGCCCTGGAACCGCCAAACAATGACAATAATATCGCCGAATTCGGCTCTTCTCTGGAGTCGCGTTGATGATTATAAAAAAATGCAGTGGTCGCCAGGTGTGGTGCTGCCTGGCGAGCGTTATCGTCTGTGCAATTTTCACTAACACAGCATATGCCTGGCAACAAGAATATATCGCTGATGCCGTATCGGGTCATACGACAGAACGCTATACATGGGACAGCGATCACCAACCAAGTTACAACGATATTCTGGCGGAGCGGATTCGGTCCAGCCAGAATGCGCCAGGCCCTGTGCTGAGTCTGGCCGATCAAACGCCACTGGATGCGACCAGCGGCATGAGCATGGGCTGGAATTTTCCGCTTGCCGGGCGCGTGACGACCGGGCCGGTCGCCAGCCTGCATTACGACGGCTCAACCACCTCGATGTTTAATGAATTTGGCGACAGCGTGACGGCGCAGGCGCTGACCGACCCTCTGTGGCATGCCAGCGTCAGTACGTTGGGCTGGCGGGTGAATTCGCAGTTTGGTGAGATCCGTCCCTGGGCGCAAATCAGCTATAACCAGCAATACGGCGAGAACATCTGGAAAGCGCAGTCGGGGCTGAGTCGAATGACGGCGGCGGATCAGAATGGCAACTGGCTGGATGTGACGGTGGGGGCGGATATGCTACTGAACCCGCATATCGCGGCGTATGCGGCGCTCTCTCAGGCAGATAACAGCGCAAGCAATAGCGACTATCTGTACACCCTGGGCGTTAGCGCCAGATTTTAACGAGAATACGCACGTAATAAAAACAAATTTTTTACAATTAAGTCTCTTTAATAACAAGGCGTACAGCGATAGTAGGTACTAACTGACCTTAAAAAAATCACGCCGCGCAGTCTTTGTCTCGTCATTCATTCCGCAATCCAGGCATTTCATTCCGTTCTGATGGCATTTCATGCCGTTTTTCCCCTGCATAAAAAGCACTTCGTTATTGTTGTCAGCAGTGAATTTCTCCTTTGTTTATGCAGGAAGACTGCCATGAAAACTTCTGATTATCAGCGTACCCGTTGGCTGACGCTTATCGGCACCATCATCACACAATTTGCGTTAGGTTCTGTTTACACCTGGAGCCTGTTTAATGGCGCGCTCTCTGCGAAACTGGATGAGCCCGTCAGCCAGGTGGCCTTTTCATTTGGCTTGTTGAGCCTGGGACTGGCGATCTCCTCTTCCGTGGCGGGTAAATTACAGGAACGTTTCGGCGTAAAACGCGTCACGATGGCGTCAGGTGTTTTACTGGGCATCGGCTTCTTTTTAACGGCGCATTCCAACAACCTTATGATGCTGTGGCTGAGCGCCGGGGTGCTGGTTGGCCTGGCGGACGGGGCGGGATACCTGTTAACGCTGTCTAACTGCGTAAAATGGTTCCCGGAACGTAAAGGGCTGATTTCCGCCTTCTCGATTGGTTCTTATGGCCTCGGTAGCCTCGGCTTCAAATTCATCGACAGCCAGCTGCTGGCGACGGTCGGTCTGGAAAAGACATTTATGATCTGGGGCGCGATTGTGCTGGTGATGATTGTCTTTGGTTCAACACTGATGAAAGACGCGCCGAATCAGGATGTTAAAGCGGTAAACGGGGTGGTGGAAAACGACTTCACCCTGGCGCAGTCCATGCGTAAACCGCAGTACTGGATGCTGGCGGTGATGTTCCTGACGGCCTGCATGAGCGGTCTGTATGTCATCGGCGTGGCGAAAGACATTGCTCAGGGGCTGGCGCATATGGATGTTGCTTCGGCGGCCAACGCGGTCACGGTGATTTCCATCGCTAACCTGTCAGGCCGTCTGGTGCTGGGCATTCTGTCTGACAAAATCGCCCGTATCCGCGTGATTACCCTCGGTCAGGTTGTCTCGCTGGTCGGGATGGCGGCGTTACTGTTCGCGCCGCTGAATGATGTGACGTTCTTTGCCGCGATTGCCTGCGTCGCCTTTAACTTCGGCGGTACGATCACGGTATTCCCGTCGCTGGTGAGCGAGTTCTTTGGCCTGAATAACCTGGCGAAAAACTACGGCGTGATTTACCTGGGCTTTGGGATTGGCAGTATTTGTGGGTCGATTATCGCCTCGCTGTTCGGTGGGTTCTACGTCACCTTCTGCGTTATTTTCGCTCTGCTGATCCTCTCTCTGGCGCTCTCGACCACGATTCGCCAGCCTCAGCGCCGCGTCTTTAAAGAGGCTCACGCCTGATTTTATTCATCATTTAACCACTTCCCGGCCCGGATATTTTTGTAAATATCCGGGCCGCTTGCTTATTCTTCCGACACTTTTACGCTTCCCTGTGGTCTACATACCCGCGCGTGTAGACTGTCTGACATCTGCTGTTACCGCATTTATCCACCTGCCCGGTCTGGAATGGCCTTTTGCGGGTGGTTTTTATCCCGATTTCCAGGGTTTGCTTGCATGAAATACATTAAATCGATGACGCAGCAGAAGCTGAGCTTCTTGCTTGCGCTCTATATCGGCCTGTTTATGAATTGCGCAGTGTTTTACCGCCGGTTCGGTAGCTATGCGCAGGAATTTACCGTCTGGAAAGGCCTCTCGGCAGTGGTTGAACTTGGGGCCACGGTTCTCGCCACGTTCTTCTTACTCCGTCTGCTTTCCCTGTTTGGTCGCCGCGCCTGGCGGGTTCTGGCTACGCTGGTGGTGCTGTTCTCCGCGAGCGCCAGCTATTACATGACCCTCCTGAACGTGGTGATCGGCTACGGCATTATTGCCTCCGTGATGACCACGGATATCGATTTATCGAAAGAGGTCGTCGGCTGGCACTTCATTTTGTGGCTGGTGGCGGTGAGCATTCTGCCGCTGGTCTTTATCTGGAGTAACCGCTGTCGTTACACCCTGCTGCGGCAGTTACGCACGCCGGGCCAGCGCGTTCGCAGCGTGGCGGCGGTGGTTCTGGCTGGGGTGATGGTGTGGGCGCCGATTCGCCTGCTCGACGTTCAGCAAAAGAATGTTGAACGAACAACGGGTATCGATTTGCCGAGCTATGGCGGCGTGGTGGCGAACTCTTATTTACCGTCGAATTGGCTGTCGGCTTTAGGGCTGTACGCCTGGGCGCAGGTGGATGAGTCGTCGGATAATAACTCGCTGATGAACCCGGCGAAGAAGTTTACCTATGTTGCGCCAGAAGGCATTGATGACACGTATGTTGTGTTTATCATCGGCGAAACCACGCGTTGGGATCATATGGGCATCTTCGGCTACGAGCGGAATACGACGCCGAAGCTGGCGCAGGAAAAAAATCTCGCGGCGTTCCGGGGTGAGTCGTGTGATACCGCGACCAAACTTTCGCTGCGCTGTATGTTTGTGCGCGAGGGTGGCGCGTCGGAGAATCCGCAGCGTACGCTGAAAGAGCAAAACATTTTTGCGGTGCTGAAGCAGTTAGGGTTTAGCGCCGATCTGTATGCGATGCAGAGCGAAATGTGGTTCTACAGCAATACGATGGCGGATAACATTGCCTACCGTGAGCAAATCGGCGCGGAGCCGCGCAACCGGGGTAAGACGGTTGATGATATGTTGCTGGTGGATGAAATGCAGCGTTCGTTAGCGCAAACCCCTGACGGGAAACACCTGATCGTAATGCATACCAAAGGGTCGCATTATAACTATACGCAGCGTTATCCCCGCAGCTTTGCGCAGTGGACGCCGGAGTGTGTCGGTGTTGACGATGGTTGCACAAAAGCGGAGATGATCAACTCTTACGATAACTCGGTGAGCTATGTTGATCACTTTATTACCCGCGTGTTCGATCAGCTGCGCGATAAGAAAGCCATTGTGTTTTACGCCGCCGATCACGGCGAGTCGATCAATGAGCGCGAGCATTTGCACGGCACGCCGCGCAAGATGGCGCCGCCAGAACAGTTCCGGGTGCCAATGCTGGTGTGGATGTCGGATAAGTATCTGGAGAACCCGCAGCATGCGCAGATGCTTGCGCGCCTGCAACAGGCGGCGGCGATGAAAACGCCGCGCCGTCATGTGGAGCTGTATGACACGGTGATGGGATGTCTCGGCTACACCTCGCCAGATGGCGGAATTAACAAAAACAACGACTGGTGCCATATTCCGGCTGAACAGAATGCAGCGGTGCAGTAAGCGGTCTGCTGACTTTCTCGCCGATTGAATGGCATTTTCAAACTAAGGGATTGACGGGCGCGCACCTGAGCAGTAAGATGCGCCCCGCATTCGGTGATTGGCGCAGCCTGGTAGCGCACTTCGTTCGGGACGAAGGGGTCGGAGGTTCGAATCCTCTATCACCGACCAATTCAGAAAAGCCAGCCTACGGGCTGGCTTTTTGCTGCCTGGAATTCAGCATTGTAGGCCTGATAAGCGAAGCGCCATCAGGCAGGATCGGTCGCCCACTTTCGGTAACGCCGGATGGCGGCGCAGGCGCCTTATCCGGCCTACGGCTCAGCATTGTAGGCCTGATAAGCGCAGCGCCATCAGGCAGGATTGGTAGCCCACTTTCGGCAATGCCGGATGGCGGCGCAGGCGCCTTATCCGGCCTACGGCTCAGCATTGTAGGCCTGCGCCATCAGGCAGGATCGGTCGCTCACTTTCGGCAACGCCGGATGGCGGCGCAAGCGCCTTATCCGGCCTACGGCGATTTCACCATTGGCAAAAAATGTGCATCACTTCTCACTGTTTGTTCACGTTTTTGTGACATATTCCATTGTCTTTTTTTATCTTTGCTTAAATTTTTTTTTGCGTTACTTATGGCTGAGCCCAGCATTTTCCGCTGTGCGTTTTAGCGTTCGTGATATTAATCGCTCAGATATGCAGCATTTCGTCAGAAATTTTTCACAATCTGCACAAACGTTAATCACCAAATGTTGCGAAATATGAAGCGATTAATTCTGGTGTTAACGGAGTAGCACAAATTTCCCTGCTGAAAATAGTCGTTTGAAGTTTTTTTAATCTTTGTTTGTGAATTCTCACCGTTGTTGTAAATCATGGTTGCCTGTATTGACGTTTTCACATTCTGTTGACAGATTGTAGGGCATGAGGGGCATTTCATGGAGAATCCGCACTGCAACTCAGGCGCTTATGTGAACGGAATCCCCATCCTCTTAACGCCGACCCGGCCGGGTAAAAAACAAAAAAGGCCAGGCGGTGCAAACCCACTGCAAAGGGTAAAACAACAACATCACATTTGGAGCAGAAGAATGAGTATTTCCTTGAAGAAGTCAGGGATGCTGAAGCTTGGTCTGAGCCTGGTGGCCATGACCGTCGCAGCAAGTGTACAGGCTAAAACTCTGGTTTATTGTTCAGAAGGTTCTCCAGAAGGCTTCAACCCGCAGCTGTTTACCTCCGGCACCACCTATGACGCCAGCTCAGTACCTATCTATAACCGTCTGGTGGAATTTAAAATCGGTACAACCGAAGTTATTCCAGGCCTCGCTGAAAAGTGGGATGTCAGCGAAGACGGCAAAACCTACACCTTCCACCTGCGTCAGGGCGTGAAGTGGCAGGACAGCAAAGACTTTAAACCGACGCGCGATTTCAACGCCGATGACGTGGTGTTCTCGTTCGATCGTCAGAAAAATGCTGAAAACCCGTACCACAAAGTGTCTGGCGGCAGCTATGAATACTTCGAAGGGATGGGTCTGCCAGACCTGATAAGCGAAGTGAAGAAAGTGGACGATAGCACCGTTCAGTTCGTGCTGACCCGTCCAGAAGCGCCGTTCCTCGCTGACCTGGCGATGGACTTCGCCTCCATCCTCTCTAAAGAATATGCTGACAACATGCTGAAAGCCGGTACGCCGGAGAAAGTGGATCTGAACCCAATCGGTACGGGGCCGTTCCAGCTGTTGCAGTACCAGAAAGACTCCCGCATTCTGTATAAAGCGTTTGATGGTTTCTGGGGCACCAAGCCGCAGATCGACCGTCTGGTGTTCTCCATTACGCCTGACGCGTCCGTGCGTTACGCCAAGCTACAGAAAAATGAGTGCCAGGTGATGCCGTACCCGAACCCGGCGGACATCGCGCGCATGAAGCAGGACAAAAACATCAACCTGATGGAGCAGGCGGGTCTGAACGTCGGCTACCTCTCTTTCAACACCGAGAAGAAACCGTTTGATGACGTGAAAGTCCGTCAGGCGCTGACCTACGCGGTGAACAAAGAGGCGATCATTAAAGCGGTTTATCAGGGCGCGGGCGTTGAAGCCAAGAACCTGATTCCGCCGACCATGTGGGGCTATAACGACGACGTTAAAGACTACAACTACGATCCAGAAAAAGCCAAAGCGCTGCTGAAAGAAGCGGGCCAGGATAAAGGCTTCACCGTTGAACTGTGGGCGATGCCGGTACAGCGTCCGTACAACCCGAACGCTCGCCGTATGGCTGAGATGATTCAGGCTGACTGGGCGAAGATTGGCGTACAGGCCAAGATTGTCACCTACGAGTGGGGTGAATACCTCAAGCGTGCGAAGTCAGGCGAACACCAGGCGGTGATGATGGGCTGGACCGGTGATAACGGGGACCCGGATAACTTCTTCGCGACCCTGTTTAGCTGCGCTGCGGCGAAAGACGGTTCCAACTACTCTCGCTGGTGCTACAAGCCGTTTGAAGACTTGATTCAACCGGCGCGCGCTACTGACGACCACAACAAGCGTGTTGAACTCTACAAACAGGCTCAGGTGGTGATGCATGACCAGGCGCCTGCGCTGATCATCGCTCACTCCACCGTGTACGAACCTGTGCGTAAAGAAGTCAAAGGCTATGTGGTTGATCCTCTGGGCAAACACCACTTTGAAAACGTCTCTGTCGAATAATTAAAAGCCAGGGGTGCCTGAGCACCCCATGCCTGGCGGCGCTGCGTTTGCACGAACCTACGATCGTAGGCCGGGTAAGCGCAGCGCCACCCGGCGTAATGCTTTACCCCACGGCGGTGTATGCCGTGGGATAAGATTTGTGAGCAATACAGACGCACTGTCACCAGGCGGCGCGTCATTAGAGAGAATCCGGGTTATGTTGCAGTTCATCCTCCGACGTTTGGGACTCGTCATCCCCACGTTTATCGGTATCACCCTTCTCACCTTTGCCTTCGTCCATATGATCCCGGGCGATCCGGTCATGATCATGGCAGGTGAGCGTGGTATCTCTCCTGAGCGTCATGCTCAACTGCTGGCTGAACTCGGTCTGGATAAACCGATGTGGCAGCAGTACCTCCATTACATCTGGGGGGTGATGCATGGCGATTTGGGCATCTCGCTGAAAAGCCGTTTGCCGGTGTGGGACGAGTTCGTGCCTCGCTTTAAAGCGACGCTGGAACTTGGCGTCTGCGCCATGATTTTCGCCACCGCAGTAGGGATTCCGGTCGGCGTGCTGGCCGCCGTGAAGCGCGGTTCCATTTTCGATCATACCGCTGTTGGCCTGGCGCTGACCGGTTACTCTATGCCTATCTTCTGGTGGGGCATGATGCTGATCATGCTGGTATCGGTGCAATGGAACCTGACGCCGGTTTCCGGGCGCGTCAGCGATATGGTGTTCCTTGATGACTCCAATCCGTTAACCGGCTTTATGCTGATTGACACGGCTATCTGGGGCGAAGAGGGCAACTTTATTGATGCTGTCGCGCACATGATCCTGCCTGCGATGGTGCTCGGTACGATACCGCTGGCGGTTATCGTGCGTATGACCCGCTCCTCCATGCTGGAAGTGCTGGGTGAAGATTATATCCGTACCGCGCGCGCCAAAGGTCTCACAAGGATGCGCGTCATCATCGTACACGCGCTGCGTAACGCGATGCTGCCGGTCGTGACCGTGATCGGTTTGCAGGTAGGGACGCTGCTGGCAGGGGCGATCCTGACCGAAACCATCTTCTCGTGGCCTGGCCTTGGCCGTTGGCTGATTGATGCGCTGCAACGACGCGATTATCCGGTTGTACAGGGCGGGGTGTTACTGGTAGCGACGATGATTATTCTCGTCAACCTGCTGGTCGACCTGCTGTACGGCGTGGTGAACCCGCGTATTCGTCATAAGAAGTAAGGGGCCATCATGTCACAGGTTACTGAAAATAAAGTTATCTCTGCACCGGTGCCGATGACCCCGTTGCAGGAGTTCTGGCACTATTTTAAACGCAATAAGGGTGCGGTTGTCGGTCTGGCGTATGTCGTCATCATGATCCTGATTGCGGTGTTCGCGAACGTCATTGCGCCGTATAACCCGGCAGATCAGTTCCGCGATGTGCTGCTGGCGCCGCCTGCGTGGCAGGAAGGCGGCAGTATCGCGCACCTGCTGGGAACGGATGATGTCGGTCGCGATGTGCTGTCGCGCCTGATGTATGGCGCACGTCTGTCGCTGCTGGTGGGCTGCCTGGTGGTGGTGCTGTCGCTGGTGATGGGGATTGTGCTCGGCCTGGTTGCGGGTTACTTCGGCGGCATTGTTGATAACATCATCATGCGCGTCGTCGATATCATGCTGGCGCTGCCAAGCCTGCTGCTGGCGCTGGTGCTGGTGGCGATCTTTGGCCCCTCTATCGGTAACGCCGCGCTGGCGCTGACCTTTGTGGCGCTCCCGCACTACGTGCGTCTGACCCGCGCCGCCGTGCTGGTGGAGGTGAACCGCGATTACGTTACCGCTTCCCGCGTGGCGGGCGCAGGCGCGATGCGCCAGATGTTCGTCAATATCTTCCCGAACTGCCTTGCGCCGCTGATCGTTCAGGCGTCGCTCGGTTTCTCTAACGCTATTCTCGATATGGCCGCCCTGGGCTTCCTCGGCATGGGTGCGCAGCCGCCGACACCGGAGTGGGGCACCATGCTCTCCGACGTGTTGCAGTTCGCACAAAGTGCCTGGTGGGTCGTGACCTTCCCGGGTCTGGCGATCCTGCTGACGGTGCTGGCATTTAACCTGATGGGTGACGGTCTGCGTGACGCGCTCGATCCCAAACTGAAGCAGTAAGAGGTTCGAGATGGCGTTATTAAACGTAGATAAATTATCGGTGCACTTCGGTGACGAAGGTACGCCGTTTCGCGCGGTAGACCGCGTAAGCTACAGCGTAAATCAGGGCGAAGTCGTTGGTATTGTCGGTGAGTCCGGCTCCGGTAAATCGGTTAGCTCGCTGGCGATTATGGGGCTGATTGACTTCCCGGGCCGCGTGATGGCGGAAAAACTGGAATTCAACGGCCAGGACTTGCAGCGCATCTCTGAGAAAGAGCGCCGCAACCTGGTGGGCGCGGAAGTGGCGATGATCTTCCAGGACCCGATGACCAGCCTGAACCCGTGCTACACCGTAGGTTTCCAGATTATGGAAGCGATTAAGGTGCATCAGGGCGGCAACAGGAAAACCCGTCGGCAGCGGGCGATTGACCTGCTGACTCAGGTGGGGATTCCCGATCCGGCGTCGCGTCTGGATGTCTATCCGCACCAGTTGTCCGGTGGGATGAGCCAGCGCGTGATGATTGCCATGGCGATTGCCTGTCGTCCGAAACTGCTGATTGCCGATGAACCGACCACTGCGCTGGACGTGACCATCCAGGCGCAAATCATCGAACTGTTGCTGGAATTGCAGCAGAAAGAAAATATGGCGCTGGTGCTGATTACTCACGATCTGGCGCTGGTGGCGGAAGCCGCGCATAAAATCATCGTAATGTATGCCGGACAGGTGGTAGAGACAGGGGCGGCGCACGATATCTTCCGCGCGCCGCGTCATCCGTATACGCAGGCGTTGCTGCGCGCACTGCCGGAATTCGCGCAGGATAAAGCGCGCCTGGCGTCGCTGCCGGGCGTGGTGCCGGGAAAATATGACCGCCCGAACGGTTGTCTGTTGAACCCGCGCTGCCCGTATGCCACGGATAAGTGCCGTAGCGAAGAGCCGGATCTGAATCTGCTCGGCGATGGCCGCCAGTCCAAATGCCACTATCCACTCGATGATGCCGGGAGGCCCACACTATGAGTACGCACGAGGCTACCTTGCAACAGCCGCTGTTGCAGGCCATCGATTTGAAAAAACACTACCCGGTGAAGAAGGGGCTGTTTGCGCCCGAGCGCCTGGTAAAAGCGCTGGATGGCGTATCGTTCACCCTTGAGCGCGGTAAAACGCTGGCGGTCGTGGGCGAGTCCGGCTGCGGGAAATCCACGCTGGGCCGCCTGCTGACGATGATTGAAACGCCGACCGGCGGAGAACTGTATTATCAGGGGCAGGATCTGCTCAGGCACGATCCGCAGGCGCAAAAACTGCGTCGGCAGAAAATCCAGATTGTGTTCCAGAACCCGTATGGTTCGCTGAACCCGCGTAAGAAAGTGGGGCAGATTCTGGAAGAGCCGCTGCTGATCAACACCTCGCTCAGCAAAGAGCAGCGTCGTGAAAAAGCGCTGGCGATGATGGCGAAAGTCGGCCTTAAAACCGAGCATTACGATCGCTACCCGCACATGTTTTCCGGCGGCCAGCGTCAACGTATTGCTATCGCCCGCGGTCTGATGCTTGACCCGGACGTGGTGATCGCCGATGAACCGGTCTCCGCGCTGGACGTTTCCGTGCGCGCGCAGGTGTTGAACCTGATGATGGATTTGCAGCAGGAGCTGGGGCTGTCTTACGTCTTTATCTCGCACGACCTGTCGGTGGTCGAACACATTGCCGATGAGGTGATGGTGATGTATCTCGGCCGCTGCGTGGAGAAAGGGACGAAGGAGCAGATCTTTACCAACCCGCGCCATCCGTATACGCAGGCGCTGCTCTCCGCGACGCCGCGTTTGAACCCGGATGACCGCCGCGAGCGCATCAAGCTGACCGGCGAGCTGCCAAGCCCGCTGAATCCGCCGCCGGGCTGCGCCTTCAACGCCCGTTGCCGTCGTCGCTTTGGCCCCTGCACCCAGTTGCAGCCGCAGCTTAAAGATTACGGCGGTCAACTGGTGGCCTGTTTCGCCGTCGATCAGGATGAGAACCCACAGCAATAACTGTTGGTTATTGCCTCATAACCGGAGCCTTGTGCTCCGGTTTTTTTATATTCCTTTTTTGGCTCCACAATGTGAGTCCATCGGCAGAACATTATCCCATAGCGACTAGAATGTAAGCAGATTTCTGATTGCCACAGAAATATCTGGAGCCAACGTGGTCACGATACGCTGGGATATTAAAACAATCGATCGTCTGTCTATGGTTGAGGATGTCCTCAAGGAGTTTTCCTGCCGCGATATTAATATTATCTCCATGAAGGTCACACCAGGTCGGATTCTGATTAAATCCTGGTGCCGCCAGTTGCAGGATATTTCCAGCGTCCAGACCTGCCTCAATCAACATGCCGACATTATTAATGTCGCTTATCTCTCTGAGAATCTTTCTGAACTGACCACGCCCGAACTGACGCGACCGCGCTATTTCTCCGACATTATCTGTAGCAGCCAGAGTATGCAGGTGCTGATTGAAAAAGCGCTAAAAATCGCTGACAGCAAATATACCGTCCTGATCCGTGGTGAGACCGGCACGGGTAAAGAGTTGCTGGCGCGCGCCATTCATAATTCCGGGCAGCGGCGCTTTTATCCGTTTATCCCCGTCAACTGCTCAACGCTGCCTGAGGCATTGATGGAGAGCGAACTTTTTGGTTATGAAAAAGGGGCGTTCAGCGGTGCGGACGGCAGAGGGAAAAAAGGGTTGTTTGAAATGGCGGATAAGGGAACGCTGTTTCTTGATGAATTTGGCGAAATGCCGCTGAATTTACAGGCCAAGCTGCTGCGGGTGCTTCAGGACGGCGGAATCCGCCGCGTCGGCGGGGCGCAGGTGATCCCGGTTAACGCGCGTATTATTGTCGCCACCAACGCGAACCTGGAAGAGATGGTCGAACAGCGCCTGCTGCGCGCCGATCTCTGGTATCGCATTAACGTACTGACGCTCACGATTCCGCCGTTGCGCGAGCGCCCTTCGGATATCACTTTACTGATTCGCCATTTTGTACAGAAATATGCCAAAGAGTTTCAACGGCGGCTGATACTGGACAAAGCCTGTTTTGAGTCACTGCGTCACCACCACTGGCCGGGCAACGTTCGCGAACTGGAGAACACCATTATCCGTCTGATGCTGATGTCAGAAAGTGATGTCATCACCTGCAATGATTTGGGGCTTTCAACGGTGTCACAAGCGTTGCCGGGGCATCCCGACCGCCCCTTCAAAGAGCAGGTGCAACATGCTGAGCGGCAGCTGATTGAGCAGATGGTGGAAGAGAATGTCTCCTCCCGGCATATCGCAAAAGCGTTGGGGGTTTCGCACACGACGGTGCTGAATAAAATACGCAGCTACCAACTGGAAGGGGTGAGTTAAGCGCCGCCAGGAACCGACGGCGCACGGAACACGTTATTCAATCAGCTTCAGGAGCGGCGACAGGCACAGCAAAATCCCATACAGCAGAATCAGCCAGGTTTTCAGGCCGCGCAGTTTTTCCAGTTGCGTGACTTTATAGATCAGGAAAAAAGGGATGATGCACGACACAATGCCGTACAGCGGGCTACCCAACTGGAAGAACACCAGCACCGAGACGCGGAACGATACCCAAATGACCAGCGTGATAACGATAAAGGTACAGATGCCAAGCGTCAGTACCAGCGGATTGATCTTCTCCACGTCGATAACCCGGCTCAGCACGTTGAGAATGATGCCCTTAATCGCTTCATGAAAACCCAGGTAAATACCGAAGAAGGCGGTGAGAACCGCAAAGATATTCAGTACCGTTGAGGTGAAATGAATGATCTGTCCGGGAATGACCTGCGCAGCCAATGCCAGCGCGGAGATATTCTGCTCAAAGGCGGAAACGGCTTCTTCGTGGCTGATGGAGAAGGTAAACGAAAACGAGAAGAACAGGATCACGGCAATCAGCGTGATATAGCTGATGCGGTGGGTACGAATGGCCATGCGCGTCGCCAGCACTCTGTCGGCTTCTCGTTTGCGGTAGGCAATGTTCATTGGGTTCAGTACCTGAATAAACACCGCCGAGAAAAAACAGAAGGGGACGGTGAGCAGCACATCGCGGAAGAAGACCGACGCCTGCGGGAAGGCCGTAATATTGCTGAAGTTCCAGTGCGGAATCATCGCGAAACCGAAGATCAGGATGATGCCTACTTTCACCACCACCATAGGGCCGGAGATTTTAAACAGCAGCTTTTCTCCACCGGAGGCGATAGCGACCAGTACGGCGAAGATCGCCACTTTATAGAGGATGGACTGCGAGAGATCGGCATCGGTCAGACCGAAGGTTTTAATGTACGACGCGCTGTCGAAAACCACGGATAAAGAGTAGATAAAAATGCCGTGGATAATCATCAAAAAGTAGATCACGCCGAGGAAGACGCCCCAGTTTTTCCCCAGGTAATGACTGATAATATCGGTGTAGTCATTACAAGTTTCACTTTCTGATAACGTCTTTAAGTAAATATCCTGCACGATATAGGTTGCGGGGTAGGCGATAATAAACGCGGTGATAAAGACCCAAATTCCTTTTAGCCCAATCTGTACCGGCATCAGCACCGTTCCGGCGCCAATGGCCATGCCGATACATAACAGCACCCAGCCAAAATCGTATTTCGTAAACGGTAGTTTTTTTGAGAACGCTGCGGTGGTCGCTTTACTGTTGCTTAATTGTAATGTGTTGTCCTGCATAGAGCCCCCTGCCCAAAATACGCGTCACCCCGGGAAGGATGATGCGTATAGCCAGGCCGTTGTGCCTTGATTCTCAACAGCCGGAGCCGACGCAGGCCAGCTCCGACCGTAATGGTCAGAATGTCGCCTTTCTGATGGCGTGTTCAAGGTCGTTAATAATATCTTCTGGATCTTCAAGACCCACAGAAAGGCGGATAAGCCCGTCGGTAATACCTGCTTTAAGCCGTTCCTCTGGCGCAACAGGCGAATGTGTCATAGACGCAGGGTGCTGAATGAGGGTTTCGGTATCACCGAGACTGACCGCGAGGAGGCACAATTCTACCGAATTGATCATGCGTCTGCCAGCCTCCAGGCCACCCGCGATTTCGAAGCTGATAATGCCGCCGGGCAGGCTCATCTGGCGTCTGCCAAGTTCATACTGCGGGTGCGAAGGAAGCCCCGGATACCAGACGTGGGTAATCTTCGGATGGCTTTCCAGGAAACGGGCGATTTTCAGCGCGTTCTCGCAGTGGCGCTCCATGCGAATCCCCAGCGTCTTCACGCCGCGCAGCGTCAGCCAGGCGTTAAAGGGGCTCATGCAGCCGCCGGTGATATCCTTCAGCCCGATAAACCGCGCCTGATCGACAAACTCCTGCTTGCCGACGATGACTCCGCCAATAACATCCCCGTGTCCGTTGATGTATTTCGTGACGCTGTGAACCACGATATCGGCTCCCTGGAGCAGGGGTTGCTGGCAGTACGGCGACATAAAGGTGTTATCCACAACCAACAGCACGCCCCGCTGATGGGCGATCCCGGCGACCGTTTCGATGTCGACCAGGGAGAGCGTTGGGTTGGCGGGCGTTTCGATGTACACCACTTTGGTTTCCGGGCGGATGGCTTCGCGGATCTCATCCGGGTTGGCGGCATTAACGAAACTCACGTCAATACCGAACTTCGGTATGCTGTGCGACAAAAATGCGTGCGTGCAGCCATAAATCGCGCTGGCTGAGACAATGTGATCGCCCTGCTCACAGAGCGTCAGCAGCGTGGTGGTGATGGCGGAAATGCCGGACGCGGTCGCCAGCGCCGCTTCGCCTCTTTCCAGTACCGCCAGCTTTTTCTCCAGCGCGTCCGTCGTGGGGTTGCCCAGGCGGGTGTAAATGTACCCGGACTCTTCGAGCGCAAAGCGGGCGGCCCCCTGTTCGGCGCTGTCGAAAACAAACGTCGACGTCTGGAAGATTGGCGTACTGAGCGCGCCAGTTGAAGGATCGGGTTGTTGCCCCGCGTGAACGATCTGGGTGTTGAATCCGTAAGTACGACAGTCAGACATGATATCTCCTTTGATTCGGAACAGAACAGCTCACACTCAAATAGCAATCGCTGTGCCAGAAAAGGAGTTTTTATATATCAACGAGTTAGTGGGTTTCGTTTTTTACGGGTCGTCAGAAAAGTTGCCAGCTGGCAAGAATCTTTCCAGCGTGTTGCGGCGCTTGCGCGAGTTTTGCCGGATGGCGACGAAAGCGTCTTATCCGGCCTACAAATCGGCATAATTTCAGGAGATTGTGCCTGACCTGTAGGCCTGATAAGCGTAGCGCCATCAGGCCTTTTTCGTTTACTGCGGATAAGGCACCCAGTCGCCGCCGTTCAGACGCACATACGGTTTACCCTGATACTGGATAACCACCGCGTTGGCGTTTTCAGCGACCGGTGCGGTCTGCGGCAACCCACGGGTGAGCTGATCCCAGTTGACGTTGTCTTCGACAAACAGTTTGCCGTCAAGGGCGCGCACCACCAGTTCGGAAATCGCCAGGTAGCTGCTCGGCTGGTCAATCTCAATCGATGCGCCCTGATGAGGCGTTTTCATACCGAAGAATTTCACCGCTGCCGGTACGTTGGTGATAGACGGGCTGGGGATGTCGCGTAGCCCGGAAACCTGCATTCTGTCGCCTTTGAGCGCGCCGCCGTGTTCCGGGACCATCACCACCATCACTTTACGGCCCGATTTCTCCAGTTCGGTAAAGAAGGCGTCCAGCTCATCGAACAGCTTTTGCGCGCGAATTTTGTAATCCGCCGTTTTGCTGACGCCAGGGAAGTGGTTCCCGTCGTGCAGCGGCAGCGTGTTATAGAACGTTGCGCTACGCGAGTTCTGATCTTTATCGGTGGTTTCCAGCCAGCGGTTGAGCACGGCGGTGTCGTCATAAACCGGAGAACCGTCAAAGCCCAGCAGCGTGACGGGCAGCCCTTTTTGATCCATCAGCTCCGTCTGCATACCGCCATTCTCACGCACTTCTTTCAGGAAGCCGCCGAATTCGCCGTTATGACCCATCATCAAATGCTGCGTGAAGCCCAGCTTCGACAGGTTATCAAACAGGTAGCAGTCGTTGCCTGCCGGTTGATACAGATTCGTGTGCGACGACTGGCCGCAGCTGGCGCGCAGCAGGCGGATCGCCGCCGGGCCGCTGTAGGAGGTGGCGGAGTTAAAGTGCTTAAACAGAATATCGAAATGCGACCATAACGGATGTGACATCAGGCCTGCGGCTTCAACATCAGACCACGAGAGGGAACAGATGTTGATCACCAGCAGTTCAAACGGCTGCGCATCGGCCGGCAGCGCCGTCGGGAACGGCGTTTTTCGTTTTTCTTCCGCGTTATAGAAGGTGTTCAGCCACGCGTTCAGATTGGCTGAGGTCGGAGGCGCGGTCTGCGCCGGGATATCGCCGACCACCGGGGTGTCTCCTGCCGTTGCGACCGTCGTCGCCGCAGAGCCGCCGGTGGTCGTCACCGTGTCGGTCGGCTGGCCGCCAGGCCACAGTGTAAAGACTGGCCCTGTCAGCGTCAGCACGTTCAGCCAGATCATAATGGCGACAACAAAAAGAGTGACCCGAATCCACTGCGATAAAAACAGCCAGGCGACGAGCAGCACAAACACGGCGCCGATCATCTGCCAGTTGATAAAGCGAGTCACCAGATCGAGCATATAGTCCGCGCTAAAACCCGCGACCTGCGAGCCCTGACTGATAATGCTTTGTGGGCCAGGCAGCCAGGTGTCATGCCAGAAAAGCGCAAAGCCGATTGGGATAGCGACCCAATGGCGCAGACGGTGCAGGCTGAGTTTGGGGACTGGCATTAACAAAAAGGCCATGAAGACCAGGTTCTGCAACGGATGGAAGTTGAGATATCCCGCCCAGAGCAGGCCAAACTTTACCAGAAAGTAGAAATTCCAGCCCGCAAGGCCGCGCCAGTATTGCCAGAGAGGTGAAGGCATGGATGAGGTTTGAGTATGCTGAGTCATTTTTTGTCTGCCTTGACGTTTGTTGCACGGCGCAAGGTTCCGGCGGGTTTTACATAACGGGGTCTGGCGAATAACAGTCGGGCTGTGTTACGGATGCGGCGAAGCGAATGGCGCGCCAGATAGCCCAGAGGAAAAAAGATCAGCGCACAAAAGACGATGATCTGGATGATATCGTTGACGTTCATCATTGTGGGCGCTCCACGCTGTCATCCAGCAGTCGTAAGGGTTCGGGAATACGTCGCCAGACTCGCCCGTCATGCTCGGCATTGAGCACAGGGTTCGGCCCCTGGGTCAGCGGCAGCGGTGTGCCCCACAGTTCAGGCGACAGCAGGCGCATTTGCACGAGTTCAGCGCTGATTTGGTTATCTTCGAACCAGACCATGCGGTTGGAAAAGATATCGCCGGTCGGCAGAGGGAAGATATGGTTCAGCGCAGTGTCCAGATCGTTGACCCGACAGAATGATAAAAACAGCACCAGCCGGTTGCCGCCGATAGTCATGATATCGCCGGTACGGTTTGGGCGGCAGAGCGTCAGCGCCTGCTCGATGCGGATACCCGGCACCGGGCGCAATGCGACCATCACGCCTTTCCCGTCAGCGGGCAGCAGCGTGTTGCTCATCATGTTATGTACGGCTTCGCAGAAGACGTCCCATGTCTGGAAACCGCGCAGCTTCATGGGCTGCGTCATCGACAGGAGTGTGGCGATCTCTTCCGGGACGTAGCGGCTGAATTGCTGTCCCTGCACGCTTTCAATCAGCGTCAGGCAGCGGGAAAGCGGCGCATTCCACGGAATAACCATATTCGCGCCGCAGCCTAACAGCAGTCGCTCGTCGGTTGCCCGCAAACTGGCGAGATTTTCGCGGACGATAATTTTCAGCGCGCTTCCGCGCTGGCGGCGCAGCGTATGGATATTTCGCGCCATGGGTTCGATTTGGCTATTTTGCGTCAGGGAGAAGATGATCGTCGCCGCCTGCGCAGTTCGCGCCTCGTTGAACAAGGTTTCGTTATTATCAAAAAGCGCCCAGTGTTCCGACAGCGGCGGAGCGCCTTCAAGAACGGCGATATTGCTGAGGATGCGTTTTTCGTCGCTGCGCGGCTGGATGTTCGCCTCTTCCTTGTGGGCCAGCTCCCAGTGCGCATCTTTATGGCGCAGCGTCAGTTGTTGCCGGGCGCTGACCCCTTTTTCACTGCACCAGAACGCGATGTCGAACAGATGCTGGTCGCCCTGAAAACGTAAGCTGGCAAGGCCGAAAAGCGAACGGTACTCTCCCATCAACAGGGAGAACTGTTTGTCATTATTATTTCCAGGGTTAATAACCAGAAGCGAACAGTGATGGAACCGGGTCCATTTATTCATTTTTTCCAGCCACTGATGAAGGCGTTCCCCTGATATATTTTGCCAGGCGTTATTCGCGCAAAGAAGAATGAAAAAGTAATGTGTAGGATCAACAGAACAAAGCAAATCGCGGGGCAAAAAGTATAACCCCTTTTCAGAATCCGGCATTGAAAATAACTGGATTTTTTCCGGGCCGTGAGACTCATCTAATTTGATTAATTCACCCGGATCGCAGCCCATACAAATGACCGCGACTTTCGCGTTCCCTGCCTGCGAGGCAATCGTTTGATTCACCAGGCTGATGGCATCTTCATTGCGATCAGCGTCAACCCACCAGACACCGCCGGCAGGCATGTGGCGTAGTTCATCCCATAATGATGAGATGCCGATAGAAAATACGGGGTCCACAGCGTCCCTCTTGTCGCTATTTTATCTGTTTATCAGTTTACTAGCGAAAGCTCAGAAATAAACCTAACATTGAAATTAAAACACATCAGATTTAGCATATGAATCAATTCGGCGGGCAGGAAGCCTTGCGACCTCGGTCATGGTGTTTTCTTTACTCTTACAGTTTGCGTAACGGAAAGGCGAGAAATGAACGATCCCCTGCATTGAAGATTAACAGTGAAGAGGGGGGGATGCTGCCAGAAAAATTGTCTGAAGCATGGTGAGTATATTCAAAAGGGACACAATACAGAATGTATAACAACAACGAACCTGACTCTCAGTTTGATTCAGCATTGGGCTATACCTTTCAAAATGATTTTCTGGCGTTAAGTCAGGCTTTCTCCTTGCCCGAAATAGACTATACCGATATTTCCCAACGCGAACAGCTGGCTGCGGCGATTAAACGTTGGCCTTTATTGGCTGAATTTGCGCAACAACCATCATAAGGGAGTCAGGGATGTCCATTCTGGGATTGCAGGGCGTGCGCGGCGGTGTAGGCACCACATCAATCACTTCGGCGCTCGCCTGGGCGCTGCAAATACTCGGGGAAAATGTGCTGGTCGTTGATGCCAGCCCCGATAACCTGCTGCGTATGTCATTCAATGTCGATTTTGTCCATCGCGACGGCTGGGCCAGGGCGCTACTGGACGGTAAAGACTGGCGCGATGCCGGACTGCGTTATACCACCCAGCTCGATCTGCTGCCGTTCGGACAGCTTACGGTGGAAGAGCGGGAGAATCCTCAGGAATGGGCGGAAAAGCTGGGAGCTATTTGCGCTGGCCTGCGCGAACTGAAAGAGAGCCGGCGCTATTCGTGGATTTTGCTGGATCTTCCCCACGGCGTCTCACCGCTGACGCAACAGTTGGTCAGTCTCTGCGATCATACGCTGGCGGTGGTAAAAGCGGACACCAATTGCCATATCCGGCTGCATCAACAGGCGCTGCCCACGGGTGCGCATATCCTGATTAACGATTTACGCATTGCCAGCCAGTTGCAGGACGATCTGTACCAGGTCTGGCTGCAAAGCCAGCGTCGTTTGCTGCCGATGGTGATCCATCGCGATGAAGCGATGGTGGAGTGTATGGCTTCGAAACAGCCGCTGGGCGAGTACCGTGGCGATTCGCTGGCGGCAGAAGAGGTGCTGACGCTGGCAAACTGGTGTTTGCTGCACTATGCGGGCAATCGCGCCCCTGCCGGGAGCGCATCATGAACATCCTGACCCGGTGGCTTCTCATTCCGCCGGTCGGCGCACGCCTGAGCGAGCGCTATCAGGGGTATCGCCGTCATGGCGCGTCGCCGTTCAGTGCGATGCTGGGCTGCCTGTGGGTGATTCTGGCGTGGATTTTTATTCCGCTTGAGCATCCGCGCTGGCAGCGCATTCGCGCGCAGCATAAAGCGCTCTATCCGCACATTAACGCCAACCGACCGCGTCCGCTGGACCCGGCCCGCTATGCCATTCAAACGCTCTGGCTGATGGCCTTCTCGCCGCGTAAAGAGAAGAAGGTCGAACCGCGCTGGCGGTCGCTCTCCCGCCTGCTGGGCGTGCGCGGTCGCTATCATCAGTGGATGGACACGCTGCCCGACCGCGTCAGTAAAAAGACCACGCACCTGGAAAGCGAAAAAGAGCTGGGCCATCTTAGCAACGGGGTGCGCCGCTTTATCCTCGGCGTCATCGTCACTTTTTCCCTGATTCTGGCGATCATCTGTATTACCCAGCCGTTTAACCCGCTGTCGCAGTTTATCTTCCTGATACTGCTGTGGGGCGTCGCGCTGCTGGTGCGGCGGATACCGGGGCGTTTCTCCGCCCTGATGCTGATCGTGCTGTCGCTGACGGTGTCATGCCGTTATATCTGGTGGCGCTATACCTCGACGTTAAACTGGGATGACCCGCTGAGCCTGGTTTGCGGGCTGATTTTGCTGTTTGCGGAAACCTACGCATGGATTGTCCTGGTGCTGGGGTATTTCCAGGTCGTCTGGCCGCTTAACCGCCAGCCCGTGCCGCTACCGAAAGAGATGGCGCAGTGGCCGACGGTGGACATTTTTATTCCGACTTACAACGAAGACCTCAGCGTGGTGAAAAACACCGTTTACGCCTCGTTGGGCATCGACTGGCCGAAAGACAAGCTGAGCATCTGGATTCTTGACGACGGTGGGCGCGAAGAGTTCCGCCAGTTTGCCCAGACCGTCGGCGTACAGTACATCGCCCGTACCACGCATGAACACGCCAAGGCCGGCAACATCAATAACGCGCTAAAATACGCGAAAGGCGAGTTTGTCTCGATCTTTGACTGCGACCATGTCCCGACACGCTCGTTCCTGCAAATGACGATGGGCTGGTTCCTGAAAGAGAAAAAGCTCGCCATGATGCAGACGCCGCACCACTTTTTCTCGCCAGACCCGTTTGAACGCAACCTCGGTCGTTTCCGTAAAACGCCGAACGAAGGCACGCTGTTTTATGGGCTGGTGCAGGATGGCAACGACATGTGGGATGCGACGTTCTTCTGCGGATCGTGCGCGGTGATTCGCCGTAAACCGCTGGATGAGATTGGCGGCATTGCCGTTGAGACCGTGACCGAAGATGCGCATACCTCGCTGCGCCTGCACCGTCGTGGCTACACCTCGGCCTATATGCGCATTCCACAGGCGGCAGGTCTGGCGACGGAAAGCCTGTCCGCGCACATCGGGCAGCGTATTCGCTGGGCGCGCGGCATGGTGCAAATCTTCCGTCTGGATAACCCGCTGTTCGGCAAAGGCTTAAAGCTGGCGCAGCGTCTGTGTTACGTCAACGCCATGTTCCACTTTTTATCGGGCATTCCACGGCTCATCTTCCTGACGGCGCCGCTGGCTTTCCTGCTGCTGCATGCCTATATCATCTATGCGCCTGCGCTGATGATTGCGCTGTTTGTGTTGCCGCACATGATTCACGCCAGCCTCACCAACTCGAAGATTCAGGGGAAATACCGCCATTCCTTCTGGAGTGAAATCTACGAAACGGTGCTGGCCTGGTATATCGCGCCGCCGACGATGGTGGCGCTGATCAACCCGCATAAAGGGAAATTCAACGTTACCGCGAAAGGCGGGCTGGTAGAGGAAGAATATGTCGACTGGGTGATTTCCCGGCCCTATATCTTCCTGGTGCTGCTCAACCTGCTGGGGGTCGTGGTGGGCGTCTGGCGTTACTACTACGGCCCCGCCAACGAAATACTCACGGTGATCGTCAGTCTGGTGTGGGTTTTCTATAACCTGATCATTCTGGGCGGCGCGGTGGCGGTCTCTGTGGAAAGTAAGCAGGTACGCCGGGCGCACCGCGTTGAAATCTCCATGCCGGCGGCCATTGCCCGTGAAGATGGCCACCTGTTCTCATGCACCGTGCATGACTTCTCCGACGGCGGCCTGGGGATTCGGATCAACGGGCAGGCGCAGGTGCTGGAAGGGCAAAAGGTTAATTTATTGCTTAAACGCGGCCAGCAAGAGTACGTCTTTCCTACTCAGGTCGTGCGCGTGTTGGGCAATGAGGTCGGGCTGCAATTGCTGCCGATGACCACGAAACAACATATCGACTTTGTGCAGTGCACATTTGCCCGCGCGGATACGTGGGCGCTCTGGCAGGACAGCTTCCCGGAAGACAAACCGCTGGAAAGCCTGCTGGATATTCTGAAGCTGGGCTTCCGTGGCTACCGCCATCTTGCGGAATTTGCTCCGTCTTCCGTCAAAGTAATTTTCCGTTCTCTGACGACGCTGGTTTCCTGGATTGTGTCGTTTATTCCGCGTCGCCCGGAGCGGCAGCCGGATCAGGTGATGGCTCAACAATGATGATAACGCGATGAAAAGAAAACTTTCCTGGGTTTATGCAGTGGCTATGGGGATAAGCGCTTTCCCCACTTTCATGACGAATGCGACGCCTGCAACGCAACCATTGATCAATGCTGAGCCAGCGCAAGCGCCGACAGCGCCTGCGCCAGAAACGCCGGAGCAGCCGGTCGGCCAGGTAATGCCGGGCGTGCCGGGCGCCGATGCGCCCGTGGTGGCGCAAAACGGGCCTTCCCGCGATGTGAAGCTGACCTTCGCGCAAATCGCGCCGCCGCCGGGCAGCATGGTGCTGCGTGGCGTGAACCCGAATGGCAGCATTGAGTTCGGTATGCGCAGCGATGAAGTGGTGTCGAAAGCGATGCTGAACCTGGAATACACCCCGTCGCCGTCGTTGCTGCCGATCCAGTCGCAGCTGAAGGTCTACCTCAATGATGAGCTGATGGGCGTGTTGCCGGTCACGAAAGAGCAACTGGGCAAAAAGACGCTGGCCCAGATGCCGATCAACCCGCTCTTTATCACCGATTTTAACCGCGTGCGGCTGGAGTTCGTCGGGCACTATCGCGATGTCTGCGAAAACCCGGCCAGCAGTACGCTCTGGCTGGATGTTGGCCGCAGCAGCGTGCTGGATCTGACGTATCAGACCCTGCCGGTGAAAAACGATCTGTCGCACTTCCCGGTGCCGTTCTTCGATCCGCGGGACAACCGCCAGGTTACGCTGCCTGTGGTCTTTGCCGGTTCGCCGGATCTGATGCAGCAGCAGGCGGCATCCATTGTCTCTTCATGGTTCGGTTCGCGCGCAGGCTGGCGCGGCCAGCATTTCCCGGTGATGTACAACACGCTGCCGGATCGTAATGCCATCGTCTTTGCCACGAACGACAAGCGCCCTGATTTCCTGCGCGATCATCCGCCGGTAAAAGCGCCGGTGATTGAGATGATCAGCCACCCGGACAACCCATATGTGAAGCTGCTGGTGGTCTTTGGCCGCGACGATAACGATCTGTTGCAGGCGGCGAAAGGCATTGCGCAAGGGAATATTCTGTTCCGTGGCGACAGCGTGGTGGTGGATGAGGTGAAGCCTCTGCTGGCGCGTAAACCTTATGATGCGCCGAACTGGGTACGTACTGACCGTGCGGTGACGTTCGGCGAGCTGAAAACCTATAAAGAGCAGCTCCAGTCCACCGGGCTGGAACCTGCGGCGATTTCGCTGTCGCTGAATCTGCCGCCGGATCTCTATCTGCTGCGCAGCAACGGTATTGATATGAACCTCAACTACCGTTACACCACGCCGCCGAGCAAAGACAGCTCGCGTATGGATATCAGCCTGAACGATCAGTTCCTGCAAGCGTTCAGCCTGAACAGCACCCAGGAAAGCAATCGCCTGCTGCTGCGTTTGCCGGTATTGCAGGGGCTGATTGACGGTAAAACGGACGTGTCGATCCCGGCGCTGAAGCTGGGGGCGATGAACCAGCTGCGCTTTGACTTCCAGTACATGAACCCGATGCCGGGCGGCTCGGTGGATAATTGCGTGACGTTCCAGCCGGTACAAAACCATGTGGTGATTGGCGACGACTCCACCATTGATTTCTCGAAATATTATCACTTTATCGCGATGCCGGACCTGCGTGCCTTCGCCAATGCGGGCTTCCCGTTCAGCCGGATGGCTGACCTTTCAGAAACCATTGCCGTGATGCCGAAAAACCCGAACGAAGCGCAGATGGAAACGCTGCTGGATGTGACCGGAACGATTGGCGCGCAGACCGGTTTCCCGTCGATTAACCTGAATATCACCGACGATAGCCGCCAGATTCAGGGTAAAGACGCGGATATTATGGTGATCGGGACAATCCCCGACGCACTGAAAGATGACAAACGCATCGACCTGCTGGTACAGGCGACGCAAAGCTGGGTGAACACGCCGATGCGCCAGACGACCTTCCCGAGCATCATGCCGGATGAGGCCGACCGCGCGCCGGATGCGAAATCCACCATCACCTCTGCTGGCGCGATGGCGGCGGTAGTGGGCTTCCAGTCGCCGTTCAACGACCAGCGTAGCGTGGTGGCGCTGCTGGCAGACAGCCCGCGCGGGTATGAACTGCTGACCGAAGCGATGAACGACAGCGGAAAACGCGCCGCCATGTTTGGCTCCGTGTCGGTGATCCGCGAGTCTGGCGTCAACAGCCTGCGGGTGGGCGATATTTACTACGTAGGGCATTTACCGTGGTTCGAACGCCTCTGGTACGCGTTATCGAATCATCCGGTGCTGCTGGCGATACTGGCGGCGGTTAGCGTCGTGCTGTTGGCCTGGGTTCTGTGGCGTCTGCTGCGCATTATCAGCCGTCGTCGACTCGATCCCGATAACGAGTAATCGATGATGAACGCGTTGCGTGGATGGATGTTAACTGCCCTGATGCTGGCGACCGTCAGCGTACAGGCGGCCTGTACGTGGCCGGCATGGATACAGTTCAAAAAGGACTATATCAGTCAGGAAGGACGGGTGATTGACCCCAGCGACGCGCGCAAAATCACGACGTCGGAAGGGCAAAGCTATGCGCTGTTCTTTGCCCTCGCCGCCAACGATCGGCCGGCATTTGACCTGATCCTCGACTGGACGCAAAACAACCTGGCGCAGGGTTCCTTACAGGCGCATCTGCCTGCCTGGCTGTGGGGGCAGAAAGACCCCTCGACCTGGGAGGTGCTGGATGCAAACTCCGCTTCCGACGGCGATATCTGGATGGCCTGGTCGCTGCTGGAAGCCGGGCGCTTATGGAAAACGTCGCGCTATACCGACACTGGCGCCGCGCTGCTAAAACGCATTGCGCGTGAAGAGGTGGTAACGGTGCCGGGGCTGGGGTCAATGCTGCTGCCGGGGAACGTGGGTTTTGCGGAAAAGACGCGCTGGCGCTTTAACCCGAGCTATTTACCCCCGCAGCTGGCGCAATATTTTACCCGCTTTGGCGCGCCCTGGACCACGCTGCGTGAAACCAATATGCGTTTGCTGATGGAAACCGCCCCGAAAGGGTTCTCGCCGGACTGGGTGCGCTATGAAAAAGACAAAGGCTGGCAGCTGAAACCGGAAAAAACGCTGGTCAGCAGTTACGATGCCATCCGCGTTTATTTATGGGCGGGGATGATGCACGACGGCGATCCGCAAAAAGCGCGGCTGCTGACGCGCCTGAAACCGATGGCGACGCTGACGACAAAAAACGGCGTTCCGCCAGAGAAGGTGGATGTCGCCAGTGGTAAAGCCCAGGGCGACGGGCCGGTGGGCTTTTCGGCTTCTTTATTGCCTTTCCTGCAAAACCGTGATGCTCAGGCGGTGCAGCGACAGCGCGTGGCGGACAATTTTCCCGGTAGCGATGCCTACTATAGCTATGTGCTAACGCTTTTCGGACAAGGATGGGATCAGCATCGTTTTCGCTTCACCGCTAAAGGTGAATTACTACCTGACTGGGGCCAGGAATGCGCAAGTTCAAATTAAGTCTCATCGATCTCCTTTTGCCGGGTGGCGGTAACGCCTTATCCGGCCTACGGGATGCCGCTGATTGTAGGCCGGATAAGACGCTAAAGCGTCGCCATCGGGCCGTGCTCGGCCTGACGCTCGGCATCGCCTGGATGCCGTTCGCTGAGGCGGCGCCTTCCGCGCAACAGCAGTTGTTGCAACAGGTTCGGTTAGGCGAAGCCTCGCACCGTGAGGATTTGGTGCGCCAGTCGCTTTATCGCCTGGAACTGATCGACCCGAACAACCCGGAAGTGGTCGCCGCCCGGTTTCGCTACCTGCTGCGCCAGGGCGACAATGACGGGGCGCAGAAACAGCTCGACAGGCTTTCCCAGTTAGCGCCGGGTTCCAGTGCGTATCAGTCCTCCCGCACGACGATGATGCTTTCCACGCCGGAAGGGCGCCAGTCCTTGCAGGAGGCGCGTTTACAGGCGACCACCGGTCATACCGAAGAAGCGATTGCCGCCTACGACGCGCTGTTTAAAGGTCATCCGCCGCAAGGCGATCTGGCGGTGGAATACTGGACGACGGTGGCGAAATCTCCCGCGAGACGTAACGAGGCGATTAATCAGCTTAAAAGAATTAACGCCAGTACGCCGGGCAATACCGCTCTGCAAAACACGCTGGCGCAGTTGCTGTTTGACGGCGGGCGACGCGATGAGGGATTTGCCGTATTAGAGCAGATGGCGAATTCCAGCGCCGGGCGCACGACGGCTTCCGCCCTCTGGTATCAGCAGATTAAAGATCTGCCTGCCAGCGACGCCAGCGTAAAAGCGCTGCAAAAATACCTGACGGTGTTTAGCGAAGGCGACAGCGTCAATGCCGCGCGCAGCAAGTTGAGTGAACAGCAGCAACAGCTTTCCGACCCGGCGTTCAGAGCCAGAGCGCAAGGCCTGGCGGCGGTGGAAGCCGGACAGGGCGGCAAAGCCGTAACGGAATTGCAGCAGGCGGTAAGCGCGGATCACCGCGACAGCGAAGCCGTCGGCGCGCTGGGGCAGGCCTATTCGCAGCGCGGCGATCGTGCCCGCGCGGTGGCGCAGTTCCAGAAAGCGCTTGCGATGGACCCGAACAGCAGCAGTCGCGGCAAATGGGAAAGCCTGCTGAAGGTAAACCGCTACTGGCTGGCGATTCAGCAGGGCGACGCCGCGCTGAAAGCGAATAACCCGGACCAGGCGGAACGCCTCTACCGGCAGGCCAGGAGCATCGACAATACCGACAGCTATGCCGTGCTGGGGCTGGGCGACGTGGCGATGGCGCGTAAAGATTATCCCGCCGCCGAGCGCTACTATCAGCAGACGCTGCGAATGGACAGTGGCAACAGCAACGCCGTGCGCGGCCTGGCGAATATCTATCGTCAGCAGTCCCCGGAGAAAGCCTCGGCGTTTATCGCGTCGCTCTCCAGTCGTCAGCGGCAAAGTATTGATGATATTGAGCGTAGCCTTGAAAACGACCGGCTGGCGCAGCAGGCCGAAGCGCTGGAAAACCAGGGGAACTGGGCGCAGGCGGCGGAACTGCATCGTCGCAGGCTGGCGCTGGACCCCGGCAGCGTCTGGGTAACGTATCGTTTGTCCCGCGATCTGTGGAACGCCGGGCAGCGCAGCCAGGCCGATGCGCAAATGCGCGCGCTGGCGCGTCAGAAACCGAACGACCCGGATCAGGTGTATGCCTATGGGCTGTACCTCGCGGGCAACGATCAGGATCGCGCGGCGATGGCGCATATCAATAATCTGCCGCGTAGCCAGTGGAACAGCAACATTCAGGAACTGGCGGACAGGCTGCAAAATAATCAGGTGCTGGAAACCGCCAGCCGCCTGCGTGATAGCGGCAAAGAGCGGGAAGCGGAAACGCTGCTTCGCCAACAGCCCGCCTCTACGCGCATTGATTTAACCCTTGCCGACTGGGCGCAGCAGCGGCGCGATTATTCTTCGGCGCGCGCCGCCTATGATGCGGTTCTGGCGCGGGAGCCGGGTAATGTCGATGCCCGGCTTGGCCTGACGGAAGTCTATATTGCGCAGGGCGATAACGCGGCGGCGCGGGCGGAACTGGCGAAACTTCCCGCCCCGGCAACCGGGGAGTCGCTGTCCATCAATATGCAGCGCCGTATGGCGCGGGCCCAGGCGCAACTGGGCGATACCGTCGCGGCGCAGCAGACCTTCAACACGATTGTACCGCAGGCGAAGTCACAGCCGCCTTCTATGGAAACTGCGATGGTGCTGCGCGACGCGGCGGGCTTTCAGGCGCAAAACGGCGAACCGCAGCAGGCGCTTGAGACGTACAAAGATGCGATGGTGGCTTCCGGCATTACGCCGACCCGCCCGCAGGATAATGACACCTTTACTCGCCTGACCCGTAATGACGCGAAAGATGACTGGTTAAAACGCGGCGTGCGCAGCGATGCGGCGGATTTATACCGACAGCAGGATCTGAACGTCACGCTGGAGCATGATTACTGGGGATCGAGCGGCACCGGCGGCTACTCCGATCTGAAAGCGCATACCACCATGTTCCAGGTTGACGCGCCGTTGTCAGATGGCCGGATGTTCTTCCGTGCTGACCTGGTGAACGTGGATGTCGGCAGTTTCTCGACCCGTGCGGACGGCACCTGGGATAAGAACTGGGGCACCTGTACGCTGCATGACTGTAGCGGCAACCGCAGCCAGTCTGATACCGGCACGAGCGTGGCGGTCGGCTGGAAAAACGAAACCTGGAGCTGGGATATCGGGACTACGCCGATGGGCTTTAACGTTGTCGATGTGGTTGGCGGCGTGAGCTACAGCAATGATATCGGGCCGCTGGGTTATACGCTGAACGCGCACCGTCGGCCAATCTCCAGCTCTCTGCTGGCCTTCGGCGGGCAGAAAGACGCGCCGAGCAACACGGGCACAAAATGGGGCGGCGTGCGTGCGGACGGCGGCGGTGTGAGCCTGAGCTATGACAAAGGTGAAGCCAACGGCGTCTGGGCTTCGCTGAGCGGCGATCAACTGACCGGTAAGAACGTCGCGGATAACTGGCGCGTGCGCTGGATGACGGGCTATTACTATAAAATCATCAATGAGAATAACCGTCGCGTCACCGTCGGCCTGAACAATATGATCTGGCACTACGACAAAGACCTGAGCGGGTATTCGCTGGGGCATGGCGGTTATTACAGTCCGCAGGAGTATGTGTCGTTCGCCGTGCCGGTGATGTGGCGGCAGCGTACGGAAAACTGGTCGTGGGAACTGGGCGGTTCGGTATCCTGGTCGCATTCACGCACCAAAACCATGCCGCGTTATCCGCTGATGAATTTGATCCCGACGGATTACCGCGAAGAGGCGGCCACGCAGACGAATGGCGGCGGCAGCAGTCAGGGCTTTGGTTATACGGCGCGGGCGCTGATCGAGCGACGGGTGACGTCTAACTGGTTCCTCGGAACGGCAATTGATATTCAGGAAGCGAAGGATTATACGCCGAGCCATTTCCTGCTGTATGTGCGTTATTCCGCTGCGGGATGGCAGGGCGATATGGATTTACCGCCGCAGCCGCTGGTGCCGTACGCGGACTGGTAAGCGCCGAACGCCTGATGGCGACGCATTCGCGTCTTATCAGGCCTACAACGCGCGCTTGCGGCCACGCCGCCATTTGGCAATGCGCTCTTTCGTAGGCCGGATAAGGCGGTCACGCCGCCATCCGGCAGTGTGCGCTTTCTGTAGGCCGGATAAGGCGGTTACGCCGCCATCCGGCACTGATGATTCGGAAAAGTCCTTTTCAGATACGGCCTCTCTTTATGTCTGCGCGATCGGGTATACTCTGGCGGCAGCCTGGGGATAGTCATGGAGAGTCAATTTGCGCGTCAGCCGCTCGTTAACAATTAAGCAGATGGCAATGGTTGCGGCCGTTGTCCTGGTGTTTGTATTTATTTTTTGCACCGTTTTGCTGTTTCATTTAGTACAGCAGAACCGCTATAACACGGCTACGCAACTGGAAAGTATCGCCCGTTCTGTCCGCGAACCGCTGTCCGCCGCAATCCTGAAAGCGGATATCCCTGAAGCGGAAACCATCCTGGCGCGCATTCAGCCTGCGGGCGTGGTCAGCCGCGCCGACGTGGTGCTGCCGAACCAATTCCAGGCGCTACGAATGAGTTTTATTCCTGAGCGCTCCGTCCCGGTGACGGTGACGCGTCTGTTTGAACTGCCGGTGCAGATCTCGCTGCCGGTCTATTCCCTTGAGCGGCCAGCCAACCCACAGCCGCTGGCGTATCTGGTGCTCCAGGCGGACTCGTTCCGCATGTATAAGTTCGTGATGAGCACGCTCTCGACGTTAGTGACCATTTACTTACTTTTATCGCTGATGCTGACGGTGGCGATAACCTGGTGTATGAACCGCCTGATTGTGCATCCTCTACGCAAAATCGCCCGGGAGCTTAACGATATCCCGCCGCAGGAGCTGACAGGCCATCAGCTGGCGCTGCCGCGTCTGCATCATGATGATGAGATCGGTATGCTGGTGCGTAGCTACAACCTGAATCAGCAGATTGCCCAGCGTCACAGCATTGAGCAAAACGATCATGCGATGCGCTTTCCGGTTTCCGAGCTCCCCAACAAGGCTTTTCTGATGGGGCTTCTGGAACAGGTTGTGACGCGTCAGCAGACGACGGCGTTAATGATTGTCACCTGTGAAACGCTGCGCGATACCGCAGGCGTGCTCAAAGAGACGCAGCGGGAAATCCTGTTGCTTACGCTGGTGGAAAAACTGAAATCGGTACTGGCGCCGCGAATGGTGCTGACGCAGGTAAGCGGCTTTGATTTCGCCATCATCGCGCACGGCGTAAAAGAACCGTGGCACGCGATTACGTTAGGTCAGCAAGTGCTCACTGTCATTAATGAACGGCTGCCGATCGAAAGCATCCAGCTGCGCCCCAGTTGCAGCATCGGGGTGGCGATGTTTTACGGCGACCTGACGGCCGAGGCGCTTTATGGTCGCGCCGTCTCCGCCGCCTTTACCGCCCGCCGCAAAGGTAAAAATCAGATTCAGTTCTTTGACCCGGCGCAGATGGAAGCCGCGCAGCAGAGATTGACGGAAGAGAGCGATATTCTCAACGCGCTGGATAACCACCAGTTCGCCATCTGGCTGCAACCGCAGGTGGAGATGTCCAGCGGTAAGGTCCTGAGCGCAGAAGCATTATTACGCGTGCAGCAGCCGGATGGCAGTTGGGAACTCCCGGAAGGGTTAATTGACCGTATCGAATCCTGCGGTCTGATGGTGACGGTCGGGTACTGGGTGCTGGAAGAGTCCTGTCGCCAGCTTTCCGCCTGGCAGGAGCGCGGCGTGATGATGCCGCTCTCGGTGAATCTTTCCGCATTGCAGCTCATGCACCCGAATATGGTGTCGGATCTGCTGGAGCTGCTAAGCCGCTATTGTATTCAGCCGGATACATTGATTCTGGAAGTAACGGAAAGCCGACGCATCGACGACCCGCATGCCGCCGTCGCCATCCTGCGCCCGCTGCGCAGCGCGGGCGTACGCATCGCGCTGGATGACTTTGGTATGGGATACGCAGGGTTGCGTCAGCTTCAGCACATGAAATCGCTGCCGGTCGATATACTAAAAATCGACAAAATGTTTGTTGAGGGATTGCCGGAGGATGACAGCATGGTCACGGCGATTATCCTGATGGCGCGCAGCCTTAACCTGAAAATGATCGCGGAAGGCGTGGAGACCGAAGCGCAGCGCGACTGGCTGGCGCAGGCAGGGGTGGACGTGGCGCAAGGTTTCTTGTTTGCCCGCGCGGTTCCGCCGGATGTGTTTGAAGAACGTTACCTGAAGAACGCGCAGCCTGATTACAAAACTTAAAAAAGGTCAGACTTGTGCGAGCCAGCTCAAAGTTTTTAACATTTTTGTTTCAATTATGATCCAGGTGCATTTCTGTCATGTTGTGTGGGTGTTATTTTAAGGCCGCAGGTTAACCATAACCTTACAAGACCTGTGGTTTTTACTTCAAGGACACCCTATGAAAACCTCTCTGTTCAAAAGCCTTTACTTTCAGGTCCTGACAGCAATTGCCATTGGTATCCTCCTTGGCCATTACTACCCTGAATTAGGCGCACAAATGAAACCGCTTGGCGACGCGTTCGTTAAGCTGATTAAGATGGTCATCGCACCGGTTATCTTCTGTACTGTCGTTACCGGCATTGCAGGTATGGAAAGCATGAAAGCGGTGGGCCGCACCGGTGCGGTTGCGCTGCTTTACTTTGAGATTGTCAGTACGATTGCGCTGATCATTGGTCTCATTATCGTCAACGTCGTTCAGCCTGGCTCCGGGATGAACGTCGATCCGGCGACGCTGGATGCTAAAGCGGTGGCGATCTACGCCGAACAAGCAAAAGACCAGGGAATCGTGGGCTTCCTGATGGATATCATCCCGGGCAGCGTCATCGGCGCGTTCGCCAGCGGTAATATCCTACAGGTTCTGCTGTTTGCGGTGATGTTCGGCTTTGCGCTGCATCGTCTGGGCAGCAAAGGCCAGCTGATTTTCAACGTGATTGAAAGCTTCTCGCAGGTCATTTTCGGCATCATCAACATGATCATGCGCCTGGCGCCTATCGGTGCTTTCGGTGCGATGGCCTTTACTATCGGTAAATACGGCGTGGGTACGCTGGTGCAGTTGGGGCAGCTGATTGTCTGCTTCTACATCACCTGTATTCTGTTCGTGGTGGTGGTGCTTGGCTCGATTGCCCGCGCAGCTGGCTTCAGTATTTTTAAATTTATCCGCTACATCCGTGAAGAACTGCTGATTGTGCTGGGGACGTCCTCCTCCGAATCCGTGCTGCCGCGTATGCTGGATAAGATGGAAAAGCTGGGCTGCCGTAAGTCGGTGGTGGGGCTGGTTATTCCCACTGGCTACTCGTTTAACCTGGACGGAACCTCGATCTATCTGACGATGGCGGCGGTGTTTATCGCCCAGGCGACCAACAGTCATATGGATATCTTCCATCAGGTAACCCTGCTGGTGGTGCTGCTGCTCTCCTCGAAAGGGGCGGCCGGGGTAACGGGGAGCGGATTTATCGTGCTGGCTGCGACGATCTCTGCGGTGGGCCACTTACCGGTTGCGGGTCTGGCGCTGATCCTCGGTATCGACCGCTTTATGTCTGAAGCCCGCGCGCTGACCAACCTGGTCGGTAACGGCGTGGCAACGGTCGTTGTGGCGAAGTGGGTGAAAGAACTGGACCACAAAAAGCTGGATGATGTGCTGAATAATCGTGCGCCTGATGGCAAAACGCACGAATTATCCTCTTAATCTCACCTCTTATGCCCGCAGTCCCTTCCAGGACTGCGGGTGTTTGCGCATAATTGACCCCTGCACCCGAATCACTCAACATGTGGCTTCGGGATTTTTTCACTTCTGGCGTGACATTTTTATGTTCGCGCGGTCTAACACGAAGTGTTTTTAACGTCATATTCAGATAAGCCTTCCAGGCTGTCTTTTTATTACCAGGATTGTTGATCAGGGGTTTACATGCAGGGCACAAAAATTCGACTCTTAGCGGGCAGTCTGCTGATGATGGCTACTGTCGGCTATGTGCAGGCAGATGCGCTCCAGCCTGACCCGGCATGGCAACAGGGGACGCTGGCAAATGGATTACAGTGGCAAGTATTAGCTACCCCGCAGCGCCCAAGCGATCGTATTGAGGTTCGTCTGCTGGTCAATACCGGTTCGCTCACCGAAAGTACGCAACAGAGCGGTTTCAGCCATGCCATTCCCCGTATCGCGCTGACGCAAAGCGGCGGCCTTGAGGCCGCGCAAGCACGTTCACTCTGGCAGCAGGGCTTTGACCCCAAACGCCCTGTGCCGCCCGTTATCGTTTCTTATGATTCCACGTTATATAACCTCAGCCTGCCCAACACCCGTAACGATCTGCTAAAAGAGGCGCTCTCTTATCTGGCGCATACCTCCGGCAAACTGTCCATCACGCCAGAGACGGTTGCGCATGCAGTCAATAGTGAAGATATGGTTGCCACCTGGCCTATGGACACCAAAGAGGGCTGGTGGCGCTATCGTCTGAAAGGGTCTGCGCTGTTAGGCCACGATCCGGCCGAGCCGCTGAAACAGCCTGTGGATGTGGAGAAACTTAACGCGTTTTACCAGAAATGGTACACCCCGGACGCGATGACGCTGATTATCGTCGGTAACGTGGACGCGCGTTCGGTTTCTGAGCAGATCAACAAAACCTTCGGCGAGTTGCAAGGCAAACGTGAAACGCCTGCGCCGGTGCCGACGCTTTCCCCTCTGCGCGCCGAAGCGGTCAGCATTATGACTGACGCCGTGCGCCAGGATCGTCTCTCCATCATGTGGGATACGCCGTGGCAGCCCATTCGCGAGTCCGCCGCGCTGCTGCGCTACTGGCAGGCGGATTTAGCCCGTGAGGCCCTGTTCTGGCATGTTCAGCAGGCGCTCAGCAAGAACAACGCCAAAGAGATTGGTCTCGGCTTTGACTGCCGGGTGCTGTTCCTGCGTGCGCAGTGCGCGATCAACGTTGAATCTCCCGGCGATAAGCTGAATCTGAACCTGGGGCTGGTGGCGCGTGAACTGGCGAAAGTCCGTGATAACGGCTTGCCGGAAGAGGAGTTTAACGCGCTGGTGGCGCAGAAGAATCTGGAGTTGCAGAAGCTGTTCGCCACTTATGCGCGTACCGATACCGATATCTTGATCAGCCAACGGATGCGCTCGTTGCAAAATCAGGTGGTCGATATTGCCCCGGAACAGTACCAGCGTTTACGGCAGAACTTCCTGAATAACCTGACCGTTGAGATGTTGAATCAAAACCTGCGTCAGCAGCTATCGCAAGATATGGCGTTGATTCTGCTTCAGCCGAAGGGCGAACCGGAGCTGAATATGAAGGACCTACAGGCAACGTGGGATCAAATCATGGCGCCAGTGACAGCAGCAGCAACAAGCGCAGAAACCGATGATGTCCACCCGGAAGTCACGGATATCCCGGCTGCGCAGTAGCAGTAGGCCGGATAAGGCGGTCACGCCGCCATCCGGCGAGAATGTCATGCCTGATGGCGCTACGCTTATCCGGCCTACAGTACGGTTATTGCGGCATTGCATCGCGCGGGATAATCGCCCCGCGATGCTGAATGACCGTGCTGGCGGTCAGGTGCCCGCGCTGTGCGGCCCCGGCAGCGTCGCCGCCGGTTAAACGTATTGCCAGATACCCGGCGCTAAAGGAGTCGCCCGCAGCGGTGGTGTCGATCACTTTCTCTTTTGGCAATTTCACCGCCGGAACGTCAATCACCTCTTCGCCTTTGATGGAAACCAGGCAGGAATCTGCGCCGCGTTTCACCACCACTTCCTGGACGCCTGCGTCGTGCGTGCGGGCAATGACCTCGGCAACCGGCTTTTCACCCCACAACGCGTCTTCATCATCCAGCGTCAGGAACGCGATATCCGTGCATTCCAGCATCTGCTGATATACCTGCTGCGTCTCTTCTTTGCTTGCCCACAGGCGCGGGCGATAGTTGTTGTCAAAAATGACTTTCCCGCCGTTGGCGCGGCATTCGCGCAGCAGCGACAGTAATTTATCGCGGCTGGATGGGCTTAAAATGGCAAGGCTGATCCCGCTCAGGTAGAGGTAGTCGAAGGTCGCCAGCTCTTCGCAGATTGCCGCAGACTGCTCGCTCTCCAGCCAGAATTTCGCTGCCGCCTCGTTGCGCCAGTAATAGAAAGTGCGTTCGCCAGTGCTGTCCGTCTCGATGTAATAGAGGCCCGGTAGACGGTTTTCCATGCGCTGCGTGAGGGAGGTATCGACATTTTCGCCTTGCCATGAATCCAGCATTTGCTGGCTGAAGCTGTCAGTGCCCAGCGCCGTCACGTAGTGTACGGACAAGGCCGCAGAATCGACCTGACGGGCGATGTAAACGGATGTATTCAACGTGTCGCCACCGAAACCGCGCTGAACGTCTGCGCCTTTCTGTGACAGCTCAATCATGCATTCGCCAATCACGGCAATCTTTTTGGACATAGTCGTGAACCTGCTCTGAAAAAAATTAGCGTTAGTGTGCGCTGTGGTGTATTCAGCGGTCAACTATATTAAAACATCGTTCCATTATTTTTTTGAGCCAACGCGTATTCTGTGTTGATTTTTGTCATGCTGTTTCTATTTTGCGGGACGCTGAACATAAAGTTCTTTGCCAGAGCGCCGATAACCTTTGACGAGTCCGGGCAGTCACACTCTCATTAACAGGACATCTGAGATGATAAAGCAGGTTATCCAGCAGCTAAGCATTCCTGAGGCAAGCATTGAAAGCTTGCAGGAGCGGCGCTTTTGGTTGCAGTGCGAACGTGCTTACACTTATCAGCCAATCTACCAGACCAACGGGCGATTGATGGCCGTGGAACTGCTGACGGTTGTGGTACACCCGGATAACCCTTCCCGGCGCGTTGCCCCGGATCGCTATTTTGCCGAACTGGCGGTAAGACACCGCGTGGATGTGGTGAAAGAACAGCTCCAGTTTCTGGAGCAGAAAGCCGATTTTTTCATGCGTCATGACCTGCTGGCCTCGGTCAATGTCGATGGCCCGACGCTGATCGCGATGCGTCAGCAGCCAGAGGTATTGAAAACGATTGAGCGCCTGCCCTGGCTGCGATTCGAACTGGTGGAACATATTCGTTTACCGAAAGACTCTTCGTTCGCCTCAATGTGTGAATTCGGCCCGCTCTGGCTGGATGATTTCGGCACCGGCATGGCGAATTTCTCTGCCCTGAGCGAAGTGCGTTACGACTACATCAAAGTGGCGCGGGATCTGTTTGTGATGCTGCGCCAGACGCCGGAAGGGCGAAACCTCTTTACGCTGCTGCTGCAACTGATGAACCGCTATTGCCGCGGCGTTATCGTCGAAGGCGTGGAAACGCTGGAAGAGTGGCGCGATGTACAACGTTCGCCCGCTTTCGCGGCGCAGGGGTATTTTCTGTCGCGTCCTGTTCCGCTGGAGAACCTTGAACAGGTGATCCTGATGCTGTAATACCCGCTGTTTCCCGGAATGGCGCGTCTTTCACGCGGTATTCCAGGACGCAGCCTGCCTCCCTTTTCCGTCTGCTGGACTATCTTTAGGACTGGCAAGGAAAGAAGTGAGGAAGTAAAACATGACGAAAGCAGGCAAAATAACCGCTGCCGTATCAGGGACTTTGTTGTTGTTGATCGTCGTACTCATCGTCCTGATTGCGACATTTGACTGGAATCGCCTCAAACCGACCATCAACCAGAAAGTCTCTACAGAACTCAACCGGCCATTCGCCATTCGCGGCGATCTGGGCGTGGTGTGGGAACGTCAAAAACAGGAAACCGGCTGGCGAAGCTGGGTGCCCTGGCCGCACGTTCATGCCGAAGACATTATCCTCGGCAATCCGCCGGATATCCCCGAAGTCACGATGGTGCATCTCCCGCGCGTTGAAGCCACGCTGGCGCCGCTGGCGTTGCTGACCAAAACCGTCTGGCTGCCGTGGATCAAACTGGTGAAGCCTGACGCCCGCCTTATCCGCCTCTCGGAGAAAAACAATAACTGGACCTTCAATCTTGCGGCTGACGAGAAAAACGATCCCAATGCGCAGCCGTCCGCCTGGTCGTTCCGTCTGGATACGATTTTGTTCGATCAGGGGCGTATCGCCATTGACGATAAGGTCAGCAAAGCCGATATCGAGATCCTGGTTGATCCGCTGGGTAAACCACTGCCTTTTAGCGAAGTCACGGGAGCCAAAAGCAACAACGACAACAACAACGTGGGGGATTATGTTTTCGGCCTTAAGGCGCAGGGGCGTTATAACGGGGAACCGCTGACCGGCACGGGCAAAATTGGCGGTATGCTGGCGTTACGCAGCGAAGGCGCGCCTTTCCCGGTGCAGGCTGATTTCCGCTCGGGCAATACTCGCGTGGCCTTTGCCGGGGTGGTCAACGATCCGCTGAACATGGGCGGCGTCGATCTCCAGCTTAAGTTTTCCGGCGACTCGCTGGGCGAATTGTACGACCTGACCGGCGTACTGCTGCCGGACACGCCGCCGTTTGAAACGGACGGTCGCCTGGTGGCGAAAATCGATACGGAGACATCCTCGGTTTTTGACTACCGCAATTTTAATGGCCGCATCGGCGACAGCGATATTCACGGCTCTCTTGCTTACACCACCGGCAAACCGCGCCCCAAACTGGAAGGGGATGTGGAGTCGCGCCAGCTTCGCCTGGCTGACCTGGGGCCGCTGATCGGCGTGGATTCCGGGAAGGGGGCGCAACAGTCGAAACGCGCCGAGCAAAGCAAGGGCGAAAAGAGCATTCAGCCTGCCGACAAAGTGCTGCCTTATGACCGCTTTGAAACCGATAAATGGGACGTGATGGATGCCGACGTGCGTTTTAAGGGCGGGCGTATTGAGCACGGCAGCAGCCTGCCGGTCAGCGATCTCTCTACCCATATCATCCTGAAAAATGCCGATTTACGTTTGCAGCCGCTGAAATTTGGCCTGGCTGGCGGCAGCATTGTCTCCAGCATTCATCTGGAAGGGGATAAAAAGCCGATGCAGGGAAGGGCGAATATCCAGGCGCGTCGTCTTAAACTGAAAGCGCTGATGCCGGATGTCGAACTGATGCAGAAAACATTGGGCGAAATGAACGGTGACGCGGATATCCGGGGAAGCGGCAATTCAGTGGCGGCGCTGTTAGGTAACAGTAATGGCAACCTGAAGTTGCTGATGAACGATGGCGTGATCAGCCGCAACCTGATGGAGATTGTCGGCCTGAACGTGGGCAACTTTATTGTCGGGCAGATATTTGGCGACGATGAGGTACGGGTCAACTGCGCGGCGGCTAATCTTGACATCGTTAATGGCGTTGCGCGCCCGCAAATCTTTGCTTTTGATACGGAAAATGCGCTGGTTAACGTCACCGGAACCGCGAGTTTCGCCTCTGAGCAACTGGATTTAACCATCGATCCAGAGAGCAAAGGGATTCGTATTATTACGCTGCGTTCGCCGCTGTATGTGCGCGGGTCGTTTAAAAACCCGCAGGCGGGGGTGAAAGCCGGGCCGCTGATCGCGCGAGGCGCGGTCGCTGCGGCGCTGGCGACGTTAGTCACGCCTGCCGCCGCGCTTCTGGCGTTGATTTCCCCGTCAGAAGGCGATGCGAATCAGTGTCGGACGATTTTGTCGCAGATGAAGAAATGATGATAGTGCCGGATGGCGGTGTAAACACCTTATCCGGCCTACGGGTGATGGCGGTCAAATCACAACGACTGGTGGCGCGTCTCGTGGGTCAACAGCAGCGCAATCAGCGTCAGGGCGGCCATTGACGCCAGATAGGTGCCGACCGCCGCCAGACCGTAGTTCCCCTGCAACCATGCGGCAATATATGGCGCTACGGACGCGCCAAGAATTGACGACACGTTATACGAGAAGGACGCGCCGGTGTAGCGAACTTCTGTCGGGAACAGCTCCGGCAACAGCGCGCCCATCGGGCCGAAGGTCAGCCCCATCAGACTCAGCCCCAGCAGCAGGAAAACGAATATCAATGCCGGATTACCGGAACCGAGCAACGGTTTAAAGGCAAACAGCGCGAACAGAATGATTATTGTCGTGATAATGACCATGCTCTTACGGCGACCAAAAGCGTCTGCCAGCAGGCCCGCAACCGGCACCATCACGCCAAAGCCGATCACCGCCAGCATCAACATCCACAACACCTCGTTACGCGGTAAACCGAGCCCCGCAGGAGCGGCTGCGGTACTGTACGTCATGGAATAGACCGTCATGATGTAGAACAGCGTATAGGTCGCCAGCATGATGAATGTCCCGAGTACCGTTACGCGTACGTGCCGGGTCAGCAGGGTGCCCAGCGGGATTTTCACCTGCTTTTTCGCCGCGGCGACCTTAGCGAATACCGGTGTTTCATGCAGCGAGACGCGGACGTACAGGCCGATAATGACCAGCACCGCAGAGAAAATGAACGGTAAACGCCAGCCCCAGGTCATGAACTGCTCATCGGTCAGCAGCCAGGAGAGGAGCAGGAACGTGCCGTTGGCGAAGAAGAAGCCGATAGGCGCGCCAAGCTGCGGGAAAGAGCCGTACAGCGCGCGCTTGCGCGGCGGGGCGTTTTCGGTCGCCAGCAGCGCCGCGCCGCCCCATTCTCCGCCGAGACCCAGACCCTGGCCAAAGCGCGCCAGCGCCAGCAGCAACGGGGCGAAAATGCCAATGGTGGCATAGCCCGGCAGCAGACCGATCACGACGGTGGAGATCCCCATCGTCAGCAATGACGCCACCAGCGTCACTTTACGCCCGACGCGGTCGCCGAAGTGGCCGAATAGCGCAGAGCCAATTGGACGCGCGACAAAGGCGATGGCGAAGGTGGCGAGGGACTGAAGCGTTGCCGCTGCCGGATCGCCCTGCGGGAAGAAAATATGGGGGAACACGATTACTGCGGCAGTCGCGTAAATGTAGAAGTCGAAGAACTCAATGGCGGTGCCGATGAGGGAGGCAACGACGACTTTATTGCGCGAGTTTACCGGAACGTGTTCCTGTTCGTTGTCGAGTGTGGTGGCGGTTGCTTGCATAGTATTTTCTTATTTTTTGGCGAACGAACGGCCATATTACGCACAGCAAAAGCGACATTTCAATCTGTAACAAAGCGGGATTTCGCTCAAATAATGGTCAAAAAGGGGATAATGTTTAGACCTGCGATTTCACGTCTATGAAATGCTTCACACAATTTTAAACTTAGAGGATAAAACTGGTTTTAGGTTAAATAAAAGTTACGGTCTGGATTTATATGCTGCAATGCGTGCCGTATAAGGCGTAGCGACCTGCCGGGCGGCAGGCCGGATAAGCATCGCGCCATCCGGCATCAAATAATGAACTAGCGGTGGGTTTTCCCTGGCATACGTGGGTCGTCTTTGTATTCGGCGGTGGCTATCCAGGCCGCGCAAAACAGCGTCAGGCGGGCAAAGAAGTAGAAGAACGCCATCAGGCCAAGCACGGAACCGAATGCGGCGCCGGACGGGGATTTCACCAGGGAAGGCAGCGTGTAGGTCATGATGATTTTGATCACCTCAAAACCGATCGCGGCGATAAACGTACCGCGAATCAATGCCTTCTTGCGCGGTCGATGGCGCGGTAGCCGCCAGAAAATCCAGAAGAACAGCAGGTAGTTGGCGAAAATCGAAATGGCCAGCCCAATCAACCGCCAGGCGGGTTTTAGCCACTCAATGCTGTCGAGATACAGCGCGGAGATAATCATCTGCTGCGCAGAACCGGCAATCGAGGTAATGGACAGCGTGATAATCAGCGCAACCAACAGCCCAATCAGCGAGACAAAATCGCGCAGGTATTTTATCCAGATTTTTTCCTGATCCTGCGGGGTGCGCTCCCACACGTCCCGAGACTGGGCGCGAATCGCTTCACGCAGGTTGCCCATCCAGTTGATCCCGGAATAGAGCGCAATGCCCAGCCCCACCAGGCCGACGGTGGTTCGCTGCTGAACGGCGGTGTTGATAGTGCTTTTCAGCGTGGACGCCAGCGTAGGGTCGCTGACGTTCATCAGGATTTTATTGAAAATGTCCTCTAATAGCGTGGGATGCGACGCGAGAATAAAACCGGCGGCGGCAAACGACACCATCAGGACAGGGATCATCGACAGAAACGAGAAATAGGTGATCGCGGCGCCAAACTGGTTGCCCAGCCGATCGTTAAAACGCTCTGCGGCGCGGATCAGGTGGGCAATCACCGGCTGACGCTGGATTCTCGCTGCCGTCGTGGAGACCGTTTTGAGCGCCTGGGTGGCCTTATTGTTTGTTTCTGGTTCGTCACGATCGTGCGTCTCCACTTTGGGCACCGGCGCATGGTCGAGTTCCTGAATAGGGCGTTTTACATCTTTTTCCTGCGTCATCAGGTCGATAGTCCTTCTTTTGTTAACTCTCAGAACAGTATAGCGTGTCAGTCCACGTAGTCTTTCATTACGCCGGTCAGCCACTCCATAAACAGGTGCACCCGGCGGGAGAGGTTGCGGCGATGCGGGTAGAGCAGGGACACCGGCATTGGGTCAGCGCGATACTGCGGCAGGATCTCGATGAGCGTCCCGGCGCGCAATGCTTCGCGAACGCCGATGCGCGGCACCTGAATGATTCCCAGCCCCGCCAGGCAGGCGGCATGGTAGGTCTCGGTGCTGTTGACCGTCAGAATGCCGCCGGTTTTAATCCACTGCGTGCCGTTTGCCGTTGCCACTTCGAAGCCTTGCGGGCGCGTGCCCAGATTGACGGAATAATGAACCACCGCATGCGAAGCCAGATCGTCCAGGCCTTCTGGGTAGCCAAAACGCGCCAGATACTGCGGGCTGGCGCAGTTAATGACCGACAACTTTCCCAACGGGCGGGCGATCAACCCGGAATCTTTTAGCGTCCCGACCCGCACTACGCAGTCGAACCCTTCCCGTATCAAATCCACCAGGCGATCGCTGCTGCTGAGTTCCAGCTCAATACCCGGATATTGCTGTAAAAACGCGGGCAGGCGCGGTATCACCAGGTTCTTGGCGACCCCAACCGGCATATCGACCCGCAGCTTGCCGCTGATGCTAGCCGGGTCGTGCTGGAATAAACCGTCCAGCTCGTCCAGGTTCGTCAGCAGATCTTTCGCACGTTCGTAATACACCATTCCGTCCTGAGTAAGCTGAACCCGCCGGGTGGTGCGGTGCAGCAACTGCGTGCCGAGGTGGTTTTCCAGCGCCTGTATCTGGCGGGATACGCTACCTTTAGGAAGGCCTGATGTTTCGGCGGCGCGGGAAAAACTCTCCAGTTCAGCGACGCGAATGAACAACTGCATTGCGTGAATTTTATCCATCGCGAGGTCCCGGTGTTGTTCTGAATGAAACAGTGAAGCGCATTTCGCTACATTTATTGTTTTTCTAACACCTAATAAGCTCTTTCTCAATCTTCACAACACCTGAAATGAGGTTTCTTATGACGCAACGTATCGCATTAGTGACCGGCGGCAGCCGAGGGCTCGGTAAAAACGCGGCGCTTAAGCTGGCGAGCAAAGGAATCGGGATCATTCTGACGTGGAACAGCAATGAAAAAGAGGCGCAGCAGGTCGTGCATGAAATTACGCAATCAGGCGGGAAAGCCGCAGCATTGCAGTTGAATGTCGGGGATATTTCGGGATTCCCGGCGTTTGTTGAAAAGGTGCAGGAAACCCTGAAAACGGAGTGGCAGCGTGATTCATTTGATTATTTATTGAACAATGCCGGAATCGGCATCAACGCGCCGTATTCGACCTTCACTGAAGCGCAGTTTGACCAGCTTTTGAACATTCAGTTTAAAGGGCCGTTTTTCCTGACTCAGGGGCTGTTACCCCTGCTGAAGAATGGCGGCAGGATCCTCAATGTGTCAACGGGGCTGGCCCGTTTTGCGTTGCCTGGCTACAGCGCTTATGCCGCGATGAAGGGGGCGATGGAAGTGCTGACGCGTTATCAGGCAAAAGAGCTGGGCGAACGCGGCATCACCGTGAACATTATTGCGCCGGGAGCCATTGAAACTGATTTTGGCGGCGGCAATGTGCGGGACAATGAACAACTGAATGCGTATATCGCGTCACAAACCGCCCTGGGACGGGTCGGTTTGCCGGACGATATTGGTGATGCCATCGCTGCGTTGCTCAGCGATGAACTGGGCTGGATGACCGCGCAGCGTATCGAAGTGTCGGGCGGCATGTTCTTATAATCAGGATGATAATATTAAGCGGGTGGTTTACACCCGCAACATTAATTTAGATTAAGGATAAACTTATTTCAGGAACGCTGTTTTATTCCTGACGTTAATTTTAATATTCCGCGATGATTGTTCATCGACTTCTCTTTATTTCTCTCGCCGCCCAAAATAAATTTCTCAACCTTTGCGTTATAGTCACTGTAATGCCAAAAAAATCTGTTATATCTATCAAAACAGATAATTAAAATAATATTAAAAGCCTTCTTTATGGAGGGGCTTTTTTAGGGACGATCATGACGAATAACGCTTCGCAGGCGATGCATTCGCCTTTTGAACACTGTCTGGGCATCATCCGTCAGGCGTCAGTGGAGATCCTGCTGCTGCTGGGCGTACATGTTGCGGAAGGAAAAGAACCGCGCTGGTTTATGGAACAACTGGATCAAGCCCGCCTTAATTTAGGCGGCTGGAGCGTGGTGGCAAAAAAATTACATATAAACGATGCGCAACTGAGCCAGTTTATGCTGCATTTGCGACATCTCCAGCAGTATGTTCCGCAATATGACAGCGGGAAGGATGTCAGTGAAAACCAACTGCTTGCCGCCCTGCGTTTTGTGGCGTCGCTGGAACAACTGCGCCAGCGGCAGCCGCTTCTCACTTATCAGACTGATATTGATGCAGGCAATCAGGACGCGCAAATACAGGCCCGGCGTCAGCTGCGGGCGATTGAACTCACGCTGAAAGCGCTTATTTCGCAGGTGTGGCCAGATCGTCATCAGTTGAATAGCTACCTGAAGCTGCATTTTGGCGCCGATCGTCTGCGACGCTGGTTAAAACTCAGCGAAGGACAGGATGCGCTCAGCGCGATGCTGTTCAGCGAGCTGGCATTGATGGTGGTCGATAAAAAGTCGTTTGCCCGTCACTATTCCGCATTTTTCAAAGACGCGTCTGCGCTGACGCTGTTTGTTGAGCCGCGTACGACCCTGCGTATGTTCCTTGAGGATTGCCGTCAGGCGCGTAACGGCATCATCGCCGGGCAGCCGCTCAGTTCCGTACAGTTGTCGCTACTGGATTGTCAGTTCCGCCAGATCACCCGCTCGGTACAGCGGGCGTTTAATGAAAAACGCACCCGCATAAACCCGGCTTCGTTTATGGCGTCCGATGAGGGCGTGGTGGAGAAATTCTGGGAGGAGGCGCGAGAAAAAGACGCGCTGGCAGGGGGAGATAACCAGGAAATTGGCGAGAGTATTGAACCGCCTCACAAGCGACAGCAGCGGACGGCTGAAGAGCGTGAGCAGCTGATTTCCGGGGTGTTGTGGGGCGGGGTTGGCGCAATGGTGCTGGCGATTCTGGTGGGGGCGTTTTGGTTGTTCAGCTCTCCGCCTCCCTCTGCCGCGCCCGTACAACGCGACGAGGTCATGCAGGATGACGCCCGGCTTGAGGCGCCCTCCGCGCGGGAAACCATGAGCCGCATGGGGATCACCTGGGACCCGTTTAATATGCGCTCGGCGATCGACCGTAATGATACGCGCGTTACGGCGTTGTTCTTACAGGGCGGGATGAACTGGCAGCTGGCCTGGACCGAACAGGCGTTTTCGGCGGGCAATGCCGATGTGCTGCAACTGCTGCTGCGCTACCCTTCGCTGATGGATGAGGTAAAACCCTGCCGACGCTTCCTGACGTCGCTGAGCCACGCCATGCTGAACGGAGCGTCGCTGACGTCGCTGCATAAAAAGTATCTGCAAAGTTTTTGTACCGTTCCGGCGGTGGTGATGCGCCAGCAGCATGATATGGAGCAGGCCCGGCTGCGTGTTCAGGCCGAGCCCAGCGCGGAAAACAAAAAATGGTTAAAGATTCAGACCGCCATTTATAATGTGATTCGGTAACGCCGCTATGGTTCGCCGTATAAACCAATCAAACGGCGAACCACGCCATTGGTCCAGCCAAACCCATCCTGCAACGGATATTCCCCGCCGCCCCCTTCACGCGGCGTGCCGCAGGCAATATGGTACTTTTCGATCAGTTTATGGTGCTGCTGGTAAAAAATATTGACGGTTTTTAACCAGTTGCGGGCAATTTCATCCCCCAGCATATCGTCGCCGTACAGCTTGAAGCCCTGGATTGCCATCCACTGTAGTGGCGCCCAGCCGTTAGGCTTATCCCATTGCTCGCCGGTTTCATACTCCGTCGCCATGATCCCGCCAGGCGTCAGCAGGCGGCTGCGAACGGCGTTAGCGAGGCGGTCTGCCTGCTCGTGAGTCGCCATGCCGACGTACAGCGGCACGATACTGGCGGCGGAAAAGAGCGCCATTTGCTCGCGCCGCCAGTCGTAATCCCGATAGCAGCCATTCTCGTCATCCCACAGATAGCGGTTTACGGCGGCGCGGCGATCGCTGGCCTTCTGGCGAAATGCCGCTTCGGTTTCACGGTCGCCTTTCAGGGCGGAAATGTTGGCAATCGCGCTCTCCAGTTTGTAGAGGAAAGCGTTCAGGTCAATGGGGATGAACTGGGTTGTGCGGATGCTGGCCAGCCGGCTTGCATCGCGCAGCCAGCGTGATGAGTAATCCCAACCGGAGGCCGCGCCAGCACGGAGATCCCGGTATACCTCATTGGCCGGGCGACCCGAATGTTTGGCGGTTTCCACATCCTCCAGCCACGATTCGTCGCGGGGCGTGTCGCGATCGTCCCAGTAGCGGTTGAGCAGGGAACCGTCCGGCATTCTGATGACATGGCGATAGGCCTGGTTGAGCACCAGAGATTCCGCGCCGTCCATCCAGAAGGCGTACTCCATTTTCAGATGATCCAGATAGCGCCGCGCCCCGCGCACGCCATCCTCTTCGAACAGTTCGACCATCAGCGCAAAGACCGGCGGCTGCGAGCGGCTCAAATAATATGTGCGGTTTCCGTTGGGGATGTGGCCGTAATTCTCAATCATCCACGCGAAGTTGTCTGCCATACATTTCAGCAGGTCTTCCCGGCCGCTTTCCGCCAGGCCCAGCATGGTGAAATAGGAGTCCCAGTAGTAGGTTTCGCTAAAACGTCCGCCCGGCACGATATAGGATTGCGGCAGCGCCAGCAGCGAGGACCAGGGAATGTGATCCTGCGGCTCACGCGTCAGCACCGGCCAGAGCTGATCAATATGCTCTTTCAGTGAATTTTCCGGGTTGGAGACATATTCACTGGACCGGGTTTCCGGTAGCCAGAAGTGATTTTCAACAAAGCGCAGCAGGTCAAAGTCGCGGTGTCGTCTGACCTTACGGTAGCGGATCAGAATATCCAGCGGGTCCATTTTTGGCGCGCAGTCGGGGAAAGTTTTACTGTCGGCAAAAAGCCGGGATGATTGCACATGCTCGAACAGCTCAAGATAGCGATCGGCTGGGGTAAGGGCGTCGGAGGCGGGTAGCCCCTCAATCATCTCAGGTTCCGGTTCTGCCTCGATCATTTCATCCAGCTTTAACTCGCACGGGTCCGTTTCATAAAGCAGATCGATTTCGATCGTTAATTCGTCGGATGGGGCGGGGTGTAATTTCTGGTTGAGCATAATGAGAAGGACCTCCGGATTGCGTCGTAAATGATACGGGTGTTGCCCGGCTGTCTATTAAGCGTAGACATTCGCTTCGGTATATGAGGTGCAAACTGTGCGATAGATCACGCTTTGTTAATGCGTGAAAAAGAGTCTTTAAATATAGATTACTGATAATAATATAAAAAATATGGAATAGCCGTAACAGGAAGATTTTCACTTTCAGAACATTCGATTGCAACGAGTTATGAATACCGACGCCGAAAGCCCCTGCTTATAATAGGGAAAAGCTATCTTATCGATAGTTTATCCCCATGTAATTGCTTGATACTTATCAAAAACCCTTCGCCTGTATTTCCTATGATGGCTATGTCTAATAAAGACATACGCCTGATTTATGTTCATCTTCTGGGCCATAATATCTCACTATAGTGAGGGTAAAATAATGAAAATCATTACCCGTCTTACCGCGATAGCCATAGCAGGCATTGCGATTTGTTATTTAGGATTATCTGGTTACGTCTGGTATCACGATAATCAACGTAGTAAAGAAGCTGATGTGCAAGCCTCAACGCTGGAAGACAATAATAAAATCCTGGGTTTTTTACGGGAAAAGGGATGCGATTATTGTCATACCCCCTCTGCTGAACTGCCTTTTTATTCCTCTTTTCCCGTTGCTAAGCAGTTGATGAATTATGACATTCAACTGGGCTATAAATCTTTCAACCTTGAAGCAGTACGCGCCGCGTTGGTCGCGGATAAACCCGTCACGCAAAGCGATCTGAATAAGATTGAATGGGTGATGCAGTACGAAACAATGCCGCCAACGCGCTATACCGCGCTGCACTGGGCCGGTAAGGTCAGTGATACGGAGCGGGAGGAGATTCTCGGCTGGATCGCTAAACAGCGCGAGCGTTACTACGCCAGCGCGGATACGGCGGCGGCGCATCGCAATGAGCCGGTTCAGCCTGTCCCCGAAAAACTGCCGGTTGACGATCAAAAAGTCGCACTGGGTTTTACCCTCTACCACGATGCCCGTTTATCGGGTGACAGCACCATCTCCTGCGCGCATTGCCATGCGCTGAATGCGGGCGGCGTGGACGGCAGGAAAACCTCCATCGGCGTGGGCGGCGCGGTAGGGCCAATCAACGCGCCAACGGTGTTCAACTCAATCTTTAACGTTGAGCAATTCTGGGATGGTCGCGCGCCGACGTTGCAGGCGCAGGCTGGCGGGCCGCCGTTAAACCCGATTGAAATGGCCTCTAAATCCTGGGATGAAATCATTGGGAAACTCGATAAAGACCCGGTGCTAAAACAGCAGTTCACGGCGATATATCCGCAGGGCTTCAGCGGAGAAGCGATTACGGATGCCATTGCCGAGTTTGAGAAGACGCTGATTACGCCAAATTCGCCTTTCGATAAGTGGTTACGAGGGGATGAAAATGCGCTGACGGCGCAGCAGAAGCATGGCTATGAGCTGTTCAAAGAGAATAAATGCGCGACCTGTCACGGCGGTATTATTCTCGGTGGGCGTTCTTTCGAGCCGTTGGGTCTGAAGAAAGACTTTAATTTCGGCGAAATTACCGCTGCGGACATTGGACGTATGAACGTCACCAATGAAGTTCGCGATAAATTGCGTCAGAAAGTGCCAGGATTACGTAACGTTGCGCTGACCGCGCCGTATTTCCACCGGGGGGATGTGCCAACCCTCGACGGAGCGGTGAAACTGATGTTGCGTTATCAGGTGGGGAAAGAGATTCCGCAGAAAGACATTGATGATATCGTCGCGTTTCTGGAAAGCCTGAACGGGGTGTATACGCCGTATATGCAAGGAAAATAAAAGAATGCCGGATGACGGCTGAAGTTTTATCGGGTCTACGGAAAACCGCATGCGTAGACCCGATAAGCATAGCGCCATCGGGCATGGCGCCGGATGGCGACGTAAACGCCTATCCGGCCGACAGGATCGTCACACCATCCGGCGCTTATCGACGATTAACGCATTGTCACGAACTCTTCCGCCGCCGTTGGGTGAATCGCCACGGTGTTGTCGAAGTCTTTCTTGGTGGCGCCCATTTTCAGCGCGACCGCGAAGCCCTGCAACATTTCATCCATCCCGAAGCCGATGCCGTGAATACCGACAATCTTCTCGTCTTCGCCGACGCACACCAGCTTCATGCGGCAGGGCTGACGGTGAGACGTTACCGCAGTGTACATGGCTGTGAACGATGATTTGTACACTTTCACCTGGTCGTCGCCGTACTGTTCGCGCGCCTGTGGTTCGGTCAGGCCCACGGTGCCAATCGGCGGGTGGCTAAAGACCACGGTCGGAATATTGCTGTAGTCCAGATGCTCGTTCGGCTTGTTGTTGAACAAACGTTCGGAGAGACGACGACCCGCCGCCACGGCGACTGGTGTCAGCTCAACCGCACCGGTGTTATCGCCCACCGCATAAATACCTTCCACGCTGGTATTCTGGAATTTATCGACGACGATGTACCCTTTTTCGTTGGTTTTCACGCCGGCGGCGGCAAGGTTAACGTTGTCGGTTGCCGGTTCGCGGCCAATCGCCCAAATCAGGCAATCCACCGTTTCGCTGCGACCGTCTTCCAGTTGCAGGGTCAGGCTGCCGTCGGCGTTTTTCACCACCGCTTTCGGGATCGCGTGGGTGTGAAGGGTCGGGCCTTCTGTGTTCATCACTTCAACCAGCGTTTCGGTGATCATCGGGTCAAAGCTGCGCAGCGGCGCGTGTTTACGCACGAACAGGTGCGTTTGGGCGCCCAGGCCGTTAATCACACCAGCCAGTTCTACGGCGATGTAACCTGCGCCGACCACCGCAACGCGCTCCGGCAGCGCAGGCAGCGCAAAGAAACCGTCGGAGTCGATACCGTATTCCGTACCCGGAATGGACGGATGGCTCGGGCGACCGCCGGTGGCGATCAGAATGTGATCGGCAGTGATCGTTTCCCCATTCACTTCAAGGGTTCTGGCATCCACGAAGCGGGCGAAGCCTTTGATCACATCCACGTTATTTTTACCCAGCACGTTGTCGTACGAGGTGTGAATACGGTCGATATAGGCCGTGCGGCTGGCAATCAGCGTGTCCCAGTTGAACGCGTTGATGGTGGTGTCAAAGCCGTAGTCCGGGCCGTACATATGGATCGCTTCGCGAATCTGCGCGGCATGCCACATCACTTTTTTAGGGACGCAACCGACGTTGACGCAGGTGCCGCCCAGCTCTTTGGCTTCAATCAACGCACATTTCTGACCGTACATAGCGGCACGGTTAATCGAGGCAATACCGCCGCTTCCGCCGCCGATCGCGATGTAATCATAGTGTTTGGTCATGACCGCTCCTTCATGTTCATTGTAGGGCGAATGAGCGCAATGCCATTCGCCAAAATATTCGCGATTGTATACCTGGAATTAAAAGGTTCCACCGATGGCTGTGATTACTCTGGCACGATCCAGCTGACGGAAGCGTGCCCGGTGCCCGCTGGAACCAGCTTGCTGTGCAGCCACGGCAGCACGTTGTTCATCTGTTGTTCCAGCTTCCACGGCGGGTTAATGACGATCATGCCAGAGGCGGTCATGCCGCGCTGGTCGCTGTCCGGGCGTACTGCCAGCTCAATTTGCAGGATTTTGCGGATTCCGGTGTCTTCCAGGTCGTGAATCATGCGTTTAATTTGCTGGCGTAACACCACCGGATACCACAGCGCATAGGTGCCGGTGGCAAAGCGCTTATACCCTTCGCTGATGCCGCTGACGACCGCCTGATAATCGGTTTTCATTTCGTAAGGCGGGTCGATGAGGATCAGGCCGCGACGCGAAACCGGCGGCAGTTTGGACTTCAACTGCATATAGCCGTCGGCACGCTCCACGCGGGCGCGGCTGTCTTTTTGAAACTCAGAACGCAGCAGCGGAAAATCGCTTGAATGCAGCTCCGTCAGTTGCAGGCTGTCCTGCTCACGCAGCAGCTGGCGGGCGATGAGCGGGGAACCCGGGTAGTAACGCAGTTGCCCGTTACGGTTAAAGTGCTCTACCACGCCGATATAAGGCTCCAGCTCGGCCGGTAAATCGTCCTGCTGCCAGATGCGGGCGATCCCTTCCATATATTCACCGGTGCGTTCGGCGTGTTCGCCGCTCAGCTGATAACGGCCAGCGCCAGCGTGCGTGTCCAGATAAAGAAACGGTTTCTCTTTCTCTTTGAGCGACTCGATAATCAGGCTCTGAACAGTGTGTTTGAGGACGTCGGCGTGGTTGCCAGCGTGAAAGCTGTGGCGATAACTGAGCATGGGTAATTAAATTCCGCTGAAATAGACGATTTGTCACAGTTTACAGCAGAAAAGGGCAGATTACCCGTAGGCCGGTAAGCGCAGCGCTACCGGGTATTTTTCCGCTACGCTCGCCATTGAAATTCACTACACTTACCCCCATCTGAAACAAATATGCACAGCGCCGGATGCGCGCTTCATTCACCTCATTCAACAGGACAGCGCTTATGACCAATCCATTACTGACGCCTTTCTCGCTACCGCCGTTTTCCCAAATCCAGCCTGAGCATGTGGTGCCTGCCGTGACAAAGGCGCTGAATGACTGCCGTGAAAACGTGGAGCGGGTAGTGGCGCAGGGCGCGCCGTACACCTGGGAAAATCTCTGCCAGCCGCTGGCGGAAGTGGACGACGTGCTGGGGCGCATTTTCTCTCCGGTCAGCCACCTGAATTCCGTTAAAAACAGCCCGGAACTGCGCGAAGCCTATGAGCAGACGCTGCCGCTGCTGTCTGAATACAGCACCTGGGTTGGTCAGCACGAGGGTCTGTACAATGCGTACCGCGACCTGCGCGACGGCGACCATTACGCGACCCTGAACCTCGCGCAGAAAAAAGCGGTTGATAACGCGCTGCGCGATTTTGAGCTTTCCGGTATTGGTCTGCCGAAGGAAAAACAGCAGCGCTATGGTGAAATCGCCACTCGCCTGTCCGAGCTGGGTAATCAGTACAGCAACAACGTGCTCGACGCCACGATGGGCTGGACGAAGTTAGTGACTGACGACGCGGAACTGGCGGGCATGCCGGAAAGCGCTCTTGCCGCCGCGAAAGCGCAGGCGGAAGCGAAAGAACAGGAAGGCTGGCTGCTGACGCTGGATATTCCAAGCTATCTGCCGGTGATGACCTACTGCGACAACCCGGCATTGCGTGAAGAGATGTACCGCGCCTATGTGACGCGCGCCTCCGATCAGGGGCCGAACGCGGGTAAATGGGACAACAGCCCGGTGATGGAAGAGATCCTCGCGCTGCGTCATGAACTGGCGCAGTTGCTGGGTTTCGACAGCTATGCCTTTAAATCGCTCGCCACCAAAATGGCGGAAAACCCGCAGCAGGTGCTGGATTTCTTAACCGATCTGGCGAAACGCGCGCGTCCGCAGGGCGAGAAAGAGCTGGCGCAACTGCGCGCCTTCGCGAAAGCGACGTTCGGCGTCGATGAACTGCAACCGTGGGATATCGCGTACTACAGCGAGAAACAGAAGCAGCACCTTTACAGCATCAGCGATGAGCAACTGCGCCCGTACTTCCCGGAAAACAAAGCCGTGAACGGCCTGTTTGAAGTGGTACAACGCATTTATGGCATTACGGCCAGAGAGCGTAACGATGTGGATGTCTGGCATCCCGACGTGCGCTTCTTCGAGCTGTATGACGAAAACAACGAACTGCGCGGCAGCTTCTACCTCGATCTGTATGCGCGTGAGCACAAGCGTGGCGGGGCGTGGATGGATGACTGCGTCGGCCAGATGCGCAAAGCCGATGGCTCGCTGCAAAAACCGGTCGCCTACCTGACCTGTAACTTTAACCGTCCGGTTAACGGTAAACCGGCGCTGTTCACGCATGATGAAGTGATCACCCTGTTCCACGAGTTCGGCCACGGTCTGCACCACATGCTGACCCGCATCGAAACGGCGGGCGTTTCCGGCATCAGCGGCGTGCCGTGGGATGCGGTCGAACTGCCGAGCCAGTTTATGGAAAACTGGTGCTGGGAGCCGGACGCGCTGGCGTTTATCTCCGGTCACTACGAGACCGGCGAACCGCTGCCGAAGGAACTGCTGGATAAAATGCTGGCGGCGAAGAACTACCAGGCGGCGCTGTTTATTCTGCGTCAGCTGGAGTTTGGCCTGTTCGACTTCCGTCTGCATGCGGAATTTAACCCGGAACAAGGGGCGAAAATTCTGGAGACGCTTTCTGAGATCAAAAAACAGGTCGCCGTGGTGCCGGGGCCGTCATGGGGTCGCTTCCCGCACGCCTTCAGCCATATTTTCGCCGGGGGATATGCGGCAGGTTACTACAGCTATCTGTGGGCCGATGTACTGGCGGCGGATGCCTTCTCGCGCTTTGAGGAAGAAGGCATTTTCAACCGCGATACCGGGCAGTCGTTCCTCGACAACATCCTGACTCGCGGCGGTTCGGAAGAGCCGATGGAGCTGTTCAAGCGCTTCCGTGGCCGTGAACCGCAGCTGGACGCGATGCTGACGCACTACGGCATTAAAGGCTGATAGCGTACGTGAAGATCTGCTTAGTTGATGAAACAGGCGCCGGAGACGGCGCCTTATCTGTTCTTGCCGCCCGCTGGGGGTTAGAGCATGACGAAAACAACCCGATGGCGCTGGTGCTGACGACTGCGCATCTGGAGCTGCGTAAGCGCGATGAGCCGAAGCTTGGCGGCATCTTTGTCGATTTTGTCGGCGGGGCGATGGGCCATCGCCGCAAGTTCGGCGGCGGTCGCGGCGAAGCGGTCGCGAAAGCGGTCGGCATTAAAGGCGATTACCTGCCGGATGTGGTCGATGCGACGGCGGGACTGGGGCGCGATGCTTTTGTGCTGGCTTCCGTGGGGTGTCGAGTGCGCATGCTGGAGCGCAACCCGGTGGTCGCGGCGTTGCTGGATGACGGTCTGGCGCGCGGGTATGCCGACCCGGAAATCGGCCCGTGGTTGCAGGAACGCTTGCAGTTGATTCATGCCTCCAGCCTGACGGCGCTGACGGATATCACGCCGCGCCCGCAGGTGGTTTATCTCGATCCGATGTTCCCGCATAAGCAGAAAAGCGCATTGGTGAAAAAAGAGATGCGGGTGTTTCAGTCGCTGGTCGGGCCGGATCTTGATGCCGATGGTTTGCTGGCGCCAGCGCGCCAGCTGGCGACCAAACGGGTCGTGGTGAAGCGCCCGGATTACGCGCCACCGTTAGCGGATGTCGCCACGCCGAACGCGGTTGTCACCAAAGGCCACCGGTTTGATATTTATGCCGGTACGGCGTTGGTGGAGTAACGAATTGCCCGATGGCGCTTCGCTTATCGGGCCTACGGTTCAGTGCAGGGTACGCCGCCATCCGGCAAGGCTGACTAAACAAACGGCGCCAGCGGATCGGCAATCTCAAACGCCACGGCTCTGTCGGCCTTCGGTGGATAGATCAGCTCGCTGACAATCGACAGCTTGAGTTTTTTCGCTTCCGCACGCGTCAGTTTTACCTGCTGATCCCAGCCTTCGGTGTAGACCGCGCCCCATGCGCCAAGATCCAGACAGGTGACATAGTTTTCCTGACGATACGGCAGAGGAGCGACCTCCAGCAGGTCAGCGGCCGCGTTATTCCCGGCAAACTTGCCCAGCAGAATAGCGTGCTGGCAGGTCATTAACGCATGATTGCCTTTGTCATCGGTTGCGGCGTACGCCACATCGCCAGTGGCATAAATGTCATCGTGACCCACCACCTGAAGCTGAGCATTCACATGTAAACGCCCCTGACGGTCGCGTGGAGCGTCAATCTGCCCGGTCAGATCGTTCGCCTGAACGCCGACGGTCCAGATGACGGTTTGCGACGCGATGGTTTGCCCGTCTTTCAGCGTGATGCCCGTTGCGTCCACGCTTTCCACTTCCGTATTCACCAGCCACTCCACGCCCAGCTCTGCCGACGCTTCGATAATCACGTTGCGCAGTTCTTCGCTGTAGCGAGCGCCAGGCTGCGGGCCGCGTTCAACTACGACTACTCTGGTCTTAGCATCAGCGCCGAGAATATCACGTAAACGGCCAGGCAACTCCAGCGCCATCTCGATCCCGGTAAAGCCGCCGCCGCAAACAACAACGGTATTGCGTGCGTCGCTTTCTTCTTTGTTCGCCAGATCCTTCAGGTGCTGCTCCAGTACGGCGGCGCTTTCCAGTTGATCCAGATCGAACGCATGCGCATCTGCGCCCGTTACGAGTGAACGGTTAACGTGGCTGCCGCTTGCCAGAATCAAACGGTCGTAGCGATGTAAGTGCGTTTTGCCGGAGGCATCTGCCCAGCTCACCTCTTTTGAGTCGGGAAGGATCTGCGCAACCGTCCCGCGCAGGAAGTTGACGCCGGTTTCGTCGAACAGCGGTTGCAGGGGAGCGACCAGCGTCTGGACGGCATTTTCATAAAAGCGAGGGCGTACGCGAAGTTCGGGTTGTGGGGCGATAACGGTGATATCAATTGTGTCATTCTGGTGTTTATCTGCCAGACGGGCGGCGCTCAACGCGGCCCACATCCCGGAAAAACCTGCACCAACGATCAGAATTTGTTTACGCATTTAGGTTGCACTCAATGTTAACGATGAAGTTATTTACTCGGATTTTATTGGTCGTAGTTAATGAATGCAATGTCATTTGTGCGATCCGGTGGAAAATGATCCAGATCTGTTGGTTATCATTATGATAAATAATGAATTAAATTTTAATTCCTAATGTGCTGTGGTTCTCTGTCTGGCAAGCGCCTGTCGAAAAAGCTACAATAACTCAGAATTATTTTGGCTGAGATAAGAGCATGGCATTCTACAGTTCCGGGGTTGAGTACGGCATCCATAGCCTGATGTGTATGGTGGACAGCAAAGGCGACGCCCGCGATATGAGCGTTCGCGAAATTGCTGACCTGCAAAGCGTGCCCTACGACTATCTGGCCAAGATTTTTACCCGTCTGTCGAAAGCGGGCCTGGTGCGCAGCATCGAAGGCAAAGGCGGTGGTTTTCAGCTCGCCAGGCCTGCCGAACACATCACGGTGCTGGATGTGGTCAACGCCATTGACGGTGACAAGCGCATCTTTGAATGCCGTGAAATTCGCCAGCGTCTGGCTGTTTTTGATGAGCAGCCTCCGGCGTGGGCCTGTGAAGGTATCTGCGGCGTGCGCTCGGTAATGGACATGGCGCAGCAGCGTATGGAAGAAGCGTTAGGGCAGCATACCATTCTCGATCTGGCGCGTAAGATGTACCGCAAAGCGCCAGAGACCTTTGTGGTTGAAGTGCAGGAATGGATTGACGCGCGTAAAGGGTAAATGCCCGAACGCAGGCCGGATGCGGCTATGTCCGCATCCGGCGCTGACGCTTATTTACTGCTATCCGGCGTATTAATCATCCGGTTCAACCACGGCACCATAATCGCCATCACAACGGTGACCGCCAGTGTGACGAGGCCTATTTTGCTGAACACGCCGGTGTAGATAGGCAGCGTCTGGAGCGGGTCGGTGATATTTTCCGGTACGGCGGTGAAGGTTGCGACATAGCCGCCCAGCAGGAAAGCCGCCGCCTGCGTCAGGAACCACATCCCGAGAATAAAGCCCATCAGGTGCTGAGGCACCAGCGCGGCAACCATTGCCAGCCCCAGGGCGCTAATCAGCAACTCACCCAGACTCTGGAACAGGTACACCAGCACGATAAACCACGGTGAAGTCAGCCCCTGCGCATCGGCGAACCACATGCCTGCGGCGGCGGCGGTCAGAAAGCCCAGCGAACAGAGGAACATGCCCAGCGTAAACTTCATCGGCATGGTCAGATCTTTGCCTTTGCTCCCCAGACGCGTGTAAATCGCCGCCAGTACCGGACTGGCAACCACCACCCAGAACGGGTTCAGCGCCTGGAAGCTGACCGGGTTAATGGTAAAACCGAGAATATCGTGATGTACGTTATTGATTGCGAAGAAATTCAGCGATGTAGGCATCTGTGCGTACAGAATATAAAACAGCACCGCTTCAAGCATCAGGATAAAAGCGACGAACATTTTGTTGCGTCCGGTTTTATCCAGACGAAACGCTTCACGGAAGAAGAAAATGATGACCACAATCGACAGGACGATCAGCACCAGGTTGGCGATTTTTACGTTATGCATCAGCCAGGCGCAGAGGAAAATCATGGCGACGGTGCCGATCAGTACGGCGAGCAGATTACGGAAGCTCAGCGGCTTATGGTCTGGCTCTGAACCGATATCTTTCACCATACCGCGACAGGCGAAGTAGACCAGCAGCGCGACAATCAACCCGGCGCCGCACAGGTTATAGGTAACGGCATAGCCGAATTTGTCGGCGATGACCGGGGCGAGGGAGAGCGACAGCAGCGACCCGATGTTAATCGACATATAAAACAGGGTGAACGCGCCGTCCAGACGGGGGTCTTTGGGCAGGTAACACTTGGACAGCAGGCTCGCAGGGTTGGCTTTAAACAGTCCGTTACCGACGGCAATCGTCCCTAGCGCGATAAAAATCAGGTTCGGTTTCAGTAACGATAACCCGGTCATGAAGTAGCCGATCGCCAGGACAATCGCCCCCAGTACCAGGGTACGCTTAGTTCCCAGCAGGTGATCGCCAACGTAGCCGCCAATGGATATCAGGCCGTACACCAGTGCGGCAAATGCGCCAAAGGTGATAAATGCCTGTTCCTGAGAGAAGCCAAGCTGTTTAACAAAGAAAACCGCCAGGATGCCCTGGACGCCGTAATAGCCGAATCGCTCCCATAATTCTACAAAAAAGATCATGAAGAACGGACGGGGTTGCTGTAGCAAGCCCGTAGGTGCAGTTGTATTCATATTCCTTCGCCTTTCAATGCCATCCCGAAAAGTATGAACGCGTATGCCAAAACGCGCCGAAAAAGTCTGACTCTGTTATAGACTGCGGTCATTAACCGAATGAATAGATTATTATAGAGATGGTTTTCGATCTAATTAGTTGATCACACTAATTATGATTTGTGGTCTGGAATGTTGTACTGGAATGCGTTCGAGGGAAGGCATAAACAAAAACGCCCGCATTGGCGGGCGCTGTGTATATCGGGCTGATGAATGCCAGGCCGGATAAGGCGTCAGCCGCCATCCGGCACAACAGGAACTTACTCTTCTTCGTCGCGCAGCGGAACAATCAGCATGTCGACATGCACGGTATTAATCAACTGGCGTGCTGAAGACATCAGTTTGCTCCAGAAGTCCTGATGATGACCGCAAACGACCAGATCCATATCGTATTTTTTGATCGCGTCAACCAGTACCTGACCCAGATCGCCGCTGCCGCTCAGGGTTTCGGTGATAGGGTAACCGGCATTGGTGGAAAGTTCGGTCAGCGCATGGTGTGTTTCTTCAGAGATGCGTTTTTGCATATCGCCCAGATTCACGTCGATCAGGCCGGTGTACAGGTCAGAGTAATTGACATCAACGTGGATAAGAGAGACTTTCGCGTTGTAAGGACGCGCCATTGAAACCGCTTTTTCTACCAGAACTTTACTTTCCGGGGAAAGGTCAACCGCGATGAGAATGTGTTTGTAAGCCATAGTGTTACTCCTTCCATAAGTTGTCGATGACTAGCCAGCTAGCGTTTCTTGTGCCGCCACGTCACCCGCGTCCTGCGAACTACAGCGCGGGGCTAGCCCAGCCGAGAAGTGAATGTAAAGACTATCCTTACATTATAGCGACCTGGATAATCCGTCAATCCGCCTTGCTTGCCAATCAGTTAAACAAAATTTTCAGTTAATTGCATTGATAGCGGTTAACCTTCTGGCAAAAAAATTAACTGATCTCCTACACTATTTAATAGAGCCGTTCGGATGCAGGGCACTGGCGTGAACGGTTTAGCAGGACTCTTTCACTGAACTGTCTGGCTGAGTATCGGGGGAGCGGTAGTCCCGGAGAGGAGCTCCGTGGGCGGGTCGCCGGGGAGGAGGTATGATAAGCACCGTCGCATTATTCTGGGCTTTATGTGTCGTTTGCATTGTTAATATGACGCGCTATTTCTCATCGTTACGCGCGCTGTTAGTGGTACTGCGTGGTTGCGATCCATTGCTCTACCAATATGTGGATGGAGGTGGCTTCTTTACCTCGCATGGTCAACCCAACAAACAGATGCGTCTGGTGTGGTATATCTACGCGCAACGTTATCGCGATCACCACGATGATGAATTCATCCGCCGTTGTGAACGCGTTCGCGGCCAGTTCATCCTCACCAGCGCATTATGCGGTCTGGTGCTGATCAGTATGGTTGCGCTGTTGATTTGGCACTGAGCAAAAATAAAAAAGGCGAGGATATCCTCGCCTTTTTATCATCCGGCTCAGGGCGCAACTGTGAACCGGAGGTCTGAGATATTGTCCTGAATCGAGATAACTTTACCGCTATAAGAAATGCTCACCGCCCCGTTTTTATCTGGGCTGGCATTCGTAATAGTGCCAGTACCCTCAATGACGGGAGATTTCGTAGAGAGTTGCTGGATAATGTCTGTGTCTTTGCCCTCTAGCTTATTCGACAGATAATATCGGTAAATGGTAGGTACGGTTGCGCCACCCTGATGATTCACAGTCATGTACAGCCAGACGCAATCTGAAACTTGATAAACGCGCTGCAACTCGTCGTCACTGAGAGGGGCGGGCTGATGATTTAACCAGGCAAAACCTGTAACCACGATGAGAAGTACAAGCGTGACAAGCCGATGGAGCCATCTAATAGCCGTTCTGAATGGCATAGTCTATTCCTTCTCTGATATTGCGCTGATCCGTTGGGTCATCACCGTAAGGTGGTTTATCGTACCATTTACCCCATTCAGGTTTTGAAGTACCTGCGCGGTTCTGAGCCCAACCCCCGCCAATAAGGAGGATCTTTGCAGGAATGCCTGCAGCAGTCCCTGCGGCACCGAAGTTGAAATTGCCAAATGCTGCGAAATACGGATCGAATTTTTTATAATCCCATGGGCCGCCATTTCTGACTTTTTGATAGAACCAGTAGTAAGTAGAAGCCGTGGCCATATTACGAGACATTCCATTTTGGCGTGCTTCACGCATGTTGTTAGCTATAACAATTGAACCAGGGCCAGGGGTTGGAACGGAAGCCATACATCCTCCAGTGTTCGGTTTTAATCCTGCCCGGCATGATAGTTTCTCGTGTATCGATAATCTGAACAAAAAGTGTTCAGATTTTCCTAATGAAAGTAGAGAGTTAATAGAAAAACAGCGCATATAAAAAAAGCGGGTCAGTTTCCTGACCCGCTCAATACGGTTGATTCTGCATTCCTTTGCCTGATGGCGCGTCGCTTTAAGGCCTACGTGCTGCGTTTTTGTAGGCCGGATAAGGTATCGCCGCCATCCGGCACGGTCGCGCTTAGATAATCTTCAGCGAGATCCAGTACAGCACGCCGGACAGAATAATCGCCGCTGGCAGGGTAAACACCCAGGCCATCAGAATGCTGGTGACCGTTTTGCGCTGTAGACCGCCACCGTCCACAACCATTGTCCCCGCGACGGAGGAAGAAAGGACGTGCGTGGTGGATACCGGCATACCGGTGTAGCTGGCGAGACCGATAGAGACTGCGGCCGTCATCTGCGCCGACATCCCTTGCGCATAGGTCATGCCTTTCTTACCAATCTTCTCACCGATGGTGGTCGCCACGCGGCGCCAGCCGATCATGGTGCCAATACCCAGCGCCAGCGCGACGGCCATGATTATCCAGATCGGCGCGTACTCAATGGTGCTCAGCATATCGGTTTTCAGTTTTTTCAGCAGACGCTGGTCGTCATTGCTTACGCCAGGCAGCTTCACGACTTTATCGGTCGTGTCGGAGATGCACAGCATAATGCGACGCAGCTGGCTACGCTGGTCAACGCTTAACGTGTCGTAGCTTTCCAGATTCGCCAGCATACCTTTCGCGCGATCAAGCGCATTGATGGTATTCGCCGGGTGGCAATGGAACTCTGCGGGTTCTGTCGCGCCCGGTTCCGGTGCGGGAATCAACTGATCCACGCCGGTGACTTTTTTCAGCAGATCAGGGTGCTGCTGGAAGTACGTTTCGACGTTGTTGATGGCGTCGCGGGTACGGGTAATTTCATAGCCGGATGCGTTCATATTGACGACGAAGCCCGCAGGCGCCACGCCAATCAGAACCAGCATGACCAGACCAATGCCTTTCTGACCATCGTTAGCGCCATGAGAGAACGCCACGCCGATAGCCGAGAGGATAAGTGCGATACGCGTCCAGAATGGCGGCTTTTTCTTACCGTCTTTCTTTTCACGTTCAGCAGGGGTCAGGTGGATACGTGCGCGCTTTTTAGTGCCGCTCCAGTAGCGACGCAGCAAAAAGATCAGACCGCCAGCAAACACCAGGCCTACGATAGGGGAGACAATCAATGACCCAAAGATATTGATAACTTTAGGTATATTTAGCGCATCCACCACTGAAGTGCCGGTCATCATTGCATTGGTTAAACCGATACCAATGATAGCGCCAATCAGCGTATGGGAACTGGAGGCAGGCAGACCAAAGTACCATGTACCGAGGTTCCAGATAATGGCCGCCAGCAACATAGAGAACACCATAGCGAGGCCATGTGCGGAACCCATGTTAAGCAGCAAATCCGTAGGCAACATATGCACGATGGCATAGGCTACACTCAGACCGCCCAGTAGAACGCCAAAGAAGTTAAAGACCGCAGCCATAACAACCGCCAGTTGCGAACGCATCGCACGGGTATAAATCACGGTTGCCACTGCGTTGGCTGTATCATGGAAGCCGTTAATCGCTTCGTAGAACAGCACAAAAGCCAGAGCAAGCAATAATAAAAGCCCGGTATGTAAATCCAGGCCAGCAAACAAATGTAGCATAGGACGTTACGCCATTTTGAGGACATGAACGCGGCGCATTATCAGTGACTTTCGCGGCGCGGGCAAAGTGAAATATAGACTTTTTTTGATATAACGCCTGCTTAATGCCATGCCACTAAAGAATTATCTTATAGAATTCAATTAAATACTCATATCCATTGATTTTGTCGCTGGTGCGACCACTGAGGAATCTTTACAATTCACGCCCTGTTTTCAGAGAGGATCGCAAAGTGGAAAGGTTTGATGCCGTTATTATAGGCGCTGGCGCGGCGGGTATGTTCTGTGCGGCGCAGGCCGGTCAGGCGGGGCGCCGCGTGCTGCTCGTCGATAATGGTAAAAAACCGGGGCGTAAGATCCTGATGTCCGGCGGCGGGCGCTGCAACTTCACGAATCTGTATGTCGAACCTGCTGCCTATCTGAGCCAGAACCCCCATTTCTGCAAATCGGCGCTGGCGCGTTACACCCAGTGGGACTTTATCGATCTGGTGGGCAAACACGGCATCGCCTGGCATGAAAAGACGCTCGGCCAGCTGTTCTGCGACGACTCTGCGCAGCAAATTGTCGATATGCTGGTGGCGGAATGCGAAAAGGGCAACGTGACGATACGCCTGCGCAGCGAAGTGCTCAGTATTGCGCGTGATGACGAAGGGTTTACCCTGGAACTGAACGGCATGACGGTCGCGGCGAAAAAAGTGGTGATCGCCACGGGCGGTCTCTCCATGCCCGGTCTGGGCGCGTCGCCGTTGGGTTATAAAATTGCCGAACAGTTTGGTCTGGATGTCCTGCCGACCCGCGCCGGGCTGGTGCCCTTCACGTTGCATAAACCGCTGCTGGAGCAGCTTCAGGTGTTATCCGGCGTTTCGGTGCCTGCGGTGATCGCGGCGCAGGACGGTATGGTATTCCGTGAAAATCTGCTCTTTACCCACCGTGGGCTGTCAGGCCCGGCGGTTTTACAGATTTCGAGTTTCTGGCAGCCCGGCGAATTTGTCAGCATCAATTTGCTGCCGGAGGTCGATCCTGATGATTTCCTCAATGAACAACGTTGCGCGCACCCGAATCAAAGCCTGAAAAATACGCTGGCGATGCAGTTGCCGAAGCGCCTGGTGGAATGTTTACAGCAGCTTGGGCAGATCCCGGATGTTTCCCTGAAACAGTTGAACGCACGCGAGCAGCAAGCGCTGATTGAAACGCTGACCGAATGGCGCGTACAGCCTAACGGTACGGAAGGCTATCGCACGGCGGAAGTGACGCTTGGCGGCGTGAACACCGATGAACTTTCTTCGCGCACGATGGAGGCCCGAAAAGTGCCGGGGCTTTATTTTATCGGCGAGGTGATGGATGTCACCGGTTGGCTGGGGGGCTACAACTTCCAGTGGGCCTGGTCGAGCGCGTGGGCATGTGCGCAGGCGCTGAGCGAAGGATAACGGGTTTGCCCGACCTGAGAGCGGTCGGGCGCAGTTGTCAGTTCAGGCCAAGAAAATACTGGGCGATTTTAAAGTAGATAATCAGTCCGGTGCCGTCGATCAGCGTGGCGATAAACGGCGCAGAGACCACCGCAGGGTCGATGCCGATGCGCTTGAGCACCATCGGGATCACTGATGACACCACCGCGCTCCACAGCGTAATGCATACCAGCGTCAGGCTGACGATCAGCGTGATTTCCACGCCGATACCCATCATCCAGGCGCGCAGACAACCCGCCAGGCCCAGCGTTATGGCGATCAGCAGCGAGGTCGATGCCTCTTTGCGAATGACCCGCCCCATGTCGCGCAGCCGCACTTCGCCCAGTGCCATTGCGCGCACCAGCGTAGAGGTTATTTGCGTGCCGCTGTTGCCGCCGGTGCCAATCAGCAGGGGGATGAAGAAGGCCAGCGCAATCGCTGACTCCAGCGCCTCTTCGAAATGTTGCAGTACGCTACTGGTATAGGCTTCCGCCACAAACAGCAACAGCAGCCACACAGAACGTTTCTTCCACAGCGTCCACGGGCTGATGTCCAGATACGGTTTCTCCAGCGGCAGCGTCGCCCCCTGGCGCTGCACGTCTTCAGTGACGTCATCTTCCAGAAGATGGGCAATCTCTTTTTCCATCAGGCAGCCGACCAGCTCGCCTTTATCGACGACCGGCACCAGATCGAGCTGGCGTTCGGTCAGCTCGGCAATGATGTGTGGACGTTCGTCGTCGGGTTTGACGCGAAACAGGCAACTGTCCATTAAGGCGCGGATAGATTGCGCCGTGTCGCTTGCCTGCAAAAGTTTCTTGATGGATAAAACCCCGCGCAGCTGTTTTTCCGCAACCACAAACACCTGGCCGGGAATATCATCTGAGGTGAGTTGCGACACAAAGAATTCACGCGCCTCATGAACGCTGAGATGATCCGGCAGCGTAATAAAATCGGTACGCATATATTGCGCGATAGCATCGCCGTCAAAAGCCGGAGCCGGGTGATGTGCGTTGCAAACGTGGATGGATGACATTGATGTAATTCCCTATAAAAAGCTCTCATAGGGGCGAACAAGACAGGATGAGCACAGGCAGATCCCTACGTCCTGGTTTTAGCACTGCACAACGTATCTGCCCGATAGTGATATCGTCAGAAGTTACCTTGGCAACACCTTGATTCGATGGATGCCTGTATTTCCCTGAGTGGTCTCTCTCGATACCAGCAGGGCGGTAACTTATATTTGTGCAGGAGCCTCGCCATAACGAGATCGATAAAATGAGCCGCCAGTATAGAGAATGTTAACCATTCACAATGTTTATAATTTAGATGGTTTATCAACGGTTGATATACCACATTGTCTCTCTGCCAATAAAAGCCAGCGAAACCCATTAAAGAATGAAGTGAATAGACATCACGGGTATTGGTGTTAGTATTTCATTGATAGTACATATGAGTATGCGTGTTTCATTTACGGCCAGGAACGCTGATGATGACAACATTAGTACCCGTTTTTCGAGCATTTCCGTCATTCACTTTCCTTTACGGCGAGCGCCGCGCTGACGCCTGCATGCCGTCTGGCCATTTTCTTTTTTTCCTTCTTATCCCGGATGGAATATCCCGCTGAACATGTGTTCGGGGGTGTTGTGACACGCATTGTTGGCTAACAGGGATCACGGCGGGTCGGATATGGACAAAATAAAGCGTCATCTGGTGTGGTGGAGTGTTGGCATCCTGGTGGCAATAGCAGCCGTAGCGTGGTGGATGCTACGTCCTGCTGGCGTACCGGATGGCTTTGCCGCCAGCAACGGCAGAATTGAGGCAACAGAAGTCGATATTGCCACCAAAATCGCCGGTCGAATTGACACCATTCTGGTGTCGGAAGGGCAGTTTGTGCGCCAGGGCGAGGTGCTGGCGAAGATGGACACCCGCGTGTTGCAGGAACAGCGGCTGGAAGCCATCGCGCAAATCAAAGAGGCTGAAAGCGCGGTTGCCGCCGCGCGCGCCCTGCTGGAGCAACGCCAGAGCGAAACGCGCGCCGCCCAGTCGGTGGTGAAGCAGCGTGAAGCAGAGCTGGATTCGGTCTCCAAACGTCATGTGCGTTCCCGCTCGCTGTCGCAGCGCGGTGCGGTTTCCGCTCAACAGCTGGATGACGATCGCGCCGCTGCCGAAAGCGCTCGCGCCGCGCTGGAATCCGCCAAAGCCCAGGTCTCTGCGACGAAAGCGGCGATTGAAGCGGCCCGCACCAGCATTATTCAGGCGCAGACCCGCGTAGACGCGGCGCAGGCTACCGAGCGACGCATTGTGGCGGACATCGATGACAGTGAATTAAAAGCGCCGCGAGATGGCCGCGTCCAGTACCGCGTTGCCGAACCGGGAGAGGTGCTGTCTGCGGGCGGTCGGGTGCTGAATATGGTCGATCTCAGCGATGTCTACATGACCTTCTTCCTGCCGACCGAGCAGGCCGGCCTGCTGAAAATTGGCGGAGAAGCGCGCCTGGTGCTGGATGCCGCGCCCAGCCTGCGCATTCCGGCCACCATCAGTTTTGTCGCCAGCGTCGCGCAGTTCACGCCGAAAACCGTCGAAACCAGCGATGAACGGCTGAAGCTGATGTTCCGCGTGAAGGCGCGTATCCCGCCAGCGCTGTTACAGCAGCATCTGGAATACGTTAAAACCGGTTTGCCGGGTATGGCATGGGTGCGGCTGGATGAACAGCGCCCCTGGCCTGACGATCTGGCGGTGAGGCTGCCGCAATGACGAACCTGGCGCGTCTTCCCATTCCTCCCGTGGCGCACCTTGACGGCGTGAGTCAGCATTACGGGGCAACGGTGGCGCTGAACAACATCACGCTGGATATCCCCGCTCGCTGTATGGTGGGGCTGATTGGCCCGGATGGCGTCGGTAAGTCGAGCCTGCTGTCGCTTATCTCCGGCGCGCGCGTTATCGAGCAGGGCAATGTGCGGGTGCTGGGCGGCGACATGCGCGACGCGACGCACCGCCGCGATGTCTGCCCACGGATAGCCTGGATGCCGCAGGGGCTGGGAAAGAACCTCTACCATACGCTGTCGGTGTATGAGAACGTCGATTTCTTCGCGCGTCTCTTCGGGCATGATAAAGCGGAGCGTGAAGCGCGAATTACCGATCTGCTGAACAGCACCGGGCTGGCGCCGTTTCGCGATCGCCCGGCGGGGAAGCTCTCGGGCGGCATGAAACAAAAACTGGGGCTGTGCTGCGCGCTGATCCATGACCCGGAACTGCTGATTCTTGATGAGCCTACCACCGGGGTCGACCCGCTTTCCCGCGCCCAGTTCTGGGCGTTGATCGACAGCATTCGTCAGCGCCAGACTAACATGAGCGTGCTGGTCGCCACGGCCTATATGGAAGAAGCCGAGCGTTTCGACTGGCTGGTGGCGATGAACGCAGGTGAAGTGATGGCGACGGGCAGTGCGCAAGAACTGCGGGACAAAACCGGCAGCGCCACGCTGGAACAGGCGTTTATCGCCCTGTTGCCAGAGGCGCAGCGCCAGGCGCACAAACCCGTTGTTATCCCGCCTTATGATGCGACGCAGGAAGAGATAGCCATTGAGGCGAAAGATCTGACCATGCGGTTTGGCAATTTCGTCGCCGTCGATCACGTCAATTTCCGCATCCCGCGCGGAGAGATTTTTGGTTTTCTGGGATCGAACGGCTGCGGCAAGTCCACCACCATGAAAATGCTCACCGGGCTGCTGCCTGCCAGCGAAGGGGAAGCCTGGCTGTTCGGACAGTCGGTTGACCCGAAGGATATCGAAACCCGCCGCCGGGTGGGTTACATGTCGCAGGCGTTTTCACTCTACAGCGAGCTGACCGTGCGGCAAAACCTGGAGCTACATGCCCGCCTGTTCCACATCCCGGACGCAGAGATTCCGCAGCGTGTAGCGCAGATGAGCGAGCGTTTTATGCTCTCTGACGTCGAAGATATGCTGCCGGAGGCGCTGCCGCTCGGTATTCGCCAGCGCTTGTCGCTGGCGGTGGCGGTGATCCATCGCCCGGAAATGCTGATTCTGGATGAGCCGACCTCCGGCGTGGACCCGGTCGCCAGGGATATGTTCTGGCAGTTGATGGTGGATCTGTCGCGCCAGGATAAGGTGACCATTTTTATCTCCACCCACTTTATGAACGAAGCGGAACGCTGTGACCGTATGTCGCTGATGCACGCCGGAAAGGTGCTTGCCAGCGGCACGCCGCAGGAACTGGTAGAGCGGCGGGGCGCTGCCAGTCTTGAAGAGGCGTTTATCTCCTGGTTACAGGAAGCCGCAGGGCCAGCGCCAGTATCACCGCTGCCGACAACGGACGCGCCAGACGCGCATAAAACGAGTAAACCGCCGCGCCAGGGCTTTAGTCTGCGACGCCTGTTCAGCTACAGCCGCCGTGAAGCGCTGGAGCTGCGCCGCGATCCGGTGCGGTCAACGCTGGCCTTGCTGGGGACGGTCATTTTGATGTTGATCATGGGCTACGGTATCAGCATGGATGTGGAAAACCTGCGCTTTGCCGTGCTCGATCGCGATCGGACCGTCAGCAGCCAGGCCTGGTCGTTGAACCTGGCGGGGTCTCGCTATTTTATCGAGCAGCCGCCGCTCACCAGCTATGACGATCTTGACCGGCGTATGCGCTCGGGCGAGGTGGCGGTCGCGATAGAACTTCCGCCCAATTTTGGACGGGATATCGCCCGCGGCACGCCGGTGCAGATTGGCGTGTGGGTGGATGGCGCAATGCCCAGTCGCGCGGAAACGGTAAGGGGATACGTACAGGCGATGCACCAGAGCTGGCTACAGGATGTGGCGAGCCGTCAGCCGAATGCCAGCAGCCAGGGCGGGCTGATGACCATTGAAACGCGCTATCGCTACAACCCGGATGTGAAAAGCCTGCCAGCGATTGTGCCGGCGGTGATTCCGCTGCTGTTGATGATGATCCCGTCGATGCTCAGCGCCCTGAGCGTGGTGCGTGAAAAAGAGCTGGGATCGATTATCAACTTGTATGTGACGCCGACCACCCGCAGCGAATTTTTACTCGGTAAACAGTTGCCGTACATCGCGCTGGGGATGCTGAACTTCCTGTTGCTCTGCGCGCTGTCGGTGTTTGTTTTTGGCGTGCCGCATAAGGGCAGCTTCCTGACGCTCACCCTGGCGGCGCTGCTCTACGTCACCATCGCCACCGGAATGGGGCTGCTGATTTCGACGTTTATGAAAAGCCAGATCGCCGCGATTTTCGGCACCTCGATCATTACACTGATCCCGGCGACGCAGTTCTCCGGGATGATCGACCCGGTGGCGTCGCTGGAAGGGCCGGGGAGATGGATCGGCGAGATCTACCCGACCAGCCATTTTCTGACGATCGCGCGCGGTACGTTCTCGAAAGCGCTGGATCTGATGGATCTCTGGCCGCTGTTCGTGCCGTTGGCGATCGCCATTCCGCTGGTGATTGGCCTGAGCGTATTGCTGCTGAAAAAACAGGAGGGGTGATGCGCCGATTACGCAACATTTATAACCTCGGTATCAAAGAGCTACGCAGCCTGCTGGGGGATAAGGCAATGCTGACGCTGATTGTCTTTGCCTTCACGATTTCGGTGTACTCCTCCGCCACCGTTCTGCCGGGTTCGCTGCACCTTGCGCCAATCGCGATTGCCGATATGGACCAGTCTCAGCTGTCGAATCGCATTGTGAACAGCTTCTATCGCCCGTGGTTCCTGCCGCCGGAGATGATCACCGCCGATGAGATGGACGCCGGACTGGATGCCGGACGTTACACCTTTGCCGTCAATATTCCGCCCAATTTCCAACGGGATGTGCTGGCGGGGCGGCAGCCGGATATTCAGGTGAACGTCGATGCGACGCGCATGAGTCAGGCGTTTACCGGCAACAGCTATATCCAGAACATCATCAGCGGCGAGGTGAACAGCTTTGTGGCGCGTTACCGCGACAATAGCGAGCCGCTGGTCTCGCTGGAAACCCGGATGCGCTTCAACCCGAATCTGGACCCGGCATGGTTCGGCGGCGTAATGGCGATTATTAATAACATCACCATGCTGGCGATTGTGCTGACCGGCTCGGCGCTGATCCGCGAGCGGGAGCACGGGACGATTGAACACCTGCTGGTGATGCCGATCACCCCGTTTGAGATCATGATGGCGAAGGTCTGGTCGATGGGGCTGGTGGTGCTGGTGGTTTCCGGGCTGTCGCTGATGCTGATGGTGAAGGGGGCACTCGGCGTGCCGATTGAGGGCTCCATTCCGCTGTTTATGCTGGGTGTCGCGTTAAGCCTGTTCGCCACCACGTCTATCGGGATTTTTATGGGCACCCTGGCGCGTTCGATGCCGCAACTGGGGCTGCTGATGATTCTGGTGCTGCTGCCGTTGCAGATGCTCTCCGGCGGTTCCACGCCGCGTGAAAGTATGCCGCAGATGGTGCAGGACATCATGCTGACGATGCCAACTACTCACTTTGTCAGCCTCGCGCAGGCGATACTTTATCGCGGCGCCGGGTTTGGCATCGTCTGGCCGCAGTTTCTGACGCTGCTGGCGATCGGCAGCGCTTTCTTCCTGATAGCGCTACTGCGTTTCAGAAAGACGATTGGCACGATGGCGTAAACATTATTGCCGGATGGCGGCTACGCCTTATCCGGCCTACGAACTACCAACGGAAACGGACGTAGGCCGGGCAAGCGAAGCGCCCCCGGCAACGAAACAGGCAATCACTCTTCCTTCGGCAAACACTGCAAATGACCGTGGCGCACGCCGCGCTGGGCGATGACGTCATCGGCAAAATGCTGAACGTCGCCCATATCGCCTTTCAGTACGGCGATCTCCAGACAGTCGTCGTGATTAATGTGTACATGCAGCGTCGCCACCGACAAATCATGGTGATGATGCTGAGTGGAAACGATGCGGCTGGCTAAATCGCGTTTCTCATGCTCATAAACATACGAGAGCACCGCGAAACCCTGGGTGCCGTGCTCCTGCGTGGCCTCCTGCGCCAGCGCGCCGCGCAGAATGTCACGAATCGCTTCGGAGCGGTTGTTGTAACCCCGGCGCTGGCTCAGGCTATCCAGCGTTTCGAGTAAATCGTCATCGAGAGTAATAGTGACACGTTGCATCTGAATTAAACCTTTTCTGTTGCGCGACGGCGCACGGGAAATGCGGGAAGTACCGCATTTTGTAACACACGCCCGGCGTCAGAGGAAAAGGTTAATGTGTCACCTACGGTTCGCGTCTCAACAATCTGCCCTTCATCCATCACCATTACCCGGTGGCAAAAACGTTCCACCAGACGTAAATCGTGGGTGATAAACAGACAGGCGGTGCCGAACTGCTGTTGCAGCTTTTTGAGCAGACGAATGACGCCCGCCTGCAATACCAGATCGAGGTTGGAGACCGCTTCATCCAGAATCAGTAATTTGGGTTCGACCGCCAGCGCCCGCGCCAGGCAGACGCGCTGTAATTGCCCGCCGCTCAGCTGTGGCGGACGTTTATCCAGAAGTGTGTCGTCCAGATCCACCGCCCGCAGCATCTCGCTGGCGCGCGCGATTTGTTCGGCTCTGGAAAGCGACAGCAAATGGCGCATCGGTTCACGCAGGATCTCGCGTACGGTTTTACGCGGGTTTACCGCGCTGATTGAGTCCTGAAACACCATCTGGATATCACGGCGAAACGCTTTTTGTCTGGCCCGGTTAAGCGTGGAGAGCGGCTCGTCCCGCCAGCAGACGCGGCCCTGCGTCGGCGATTCCAGCCCGACCAGCAGGCGGGCAAGCGTGCTTTTCCCGCAGCCGCTACGCCCCAATAACGCCACGGTTTCGCCGCTTTTCAGGCTTAATGACACCTCTTTCAGCACCGTGTGATGCTGATGTTTGCCGCTGAGGTTAGCGTGCGCGTATTGATGGGAAATACCGCTTACCGTCAGTAACGTCATGAGGCTAACTCCATACCGTACAGCGCGAGATGCGCCGAAACCAGGTTACGCGTCACGCTATGCTGCGGGGTGCGGAATAACGTTTCCACGTCACCCAGTTCTACGATCTTGCCGTTGTCCATTACTGCCACATCGTCCGCCAGTCGCGCGACGACGCCCATATCATGAGTGACCAGCAGCATACCGGGCGCGCGGCTGCGCATAATGCTTTCCAGGAGATCGAGGATTCGTGCCTGGGCGACCACGTCCAGGTCGGTTGTTGGTTCGTCCGCGATGATGAACGGCGCGTCACACAGCAGTGCCATTGCAATCATCATGCGTTGCAGCATGCCGCCGCTCATCTCGAACGGGTAAAGCTTCAGTACCCGCGCGGCATTTTCCAGACCTACCGCCTCCAGTGCCGCGATAAGCGTGGCGTCATCCGCCGGTTTACCTGCCGCCAGGCAGGTTTCTTTTGCGTGGGCCGCCATCGTGTGCAGCGGATTAAAGGCGCTGCGCGGGTTCTGCATGATGGTCGCGACCTTAATTCCACGCAGCTTGCAGGGGGAAATCGGCTGACCATCGGCCAGAATGGCGCCCGCTGTCTGACGCACGCCTGCGGGCAGGATGCCCAGCGCCGCCGCGCAGGTCAGCGATTTACCGCTGCCGCTGCCGCCTACCAGCGCCAGTACGCGCCCACGCCTGAGCGCTAACGACACGCCGTGCACCAACGGTCTGTCTGCTTGCAACACAATGTTTTGTAATTCAATTTGTTGTGGCATCAGTGGGCATGCTCCGTCACCAGATGAGGGTCGAGGTGATCGCGCAGGGCGTCACCCACCATGTTAAAGGCCATCACGCTGATAAACAGCGCCAGTCCCGGCCAGAACATCTGTAGCGGCTGAGTCCAGATATACTGGCGCGCATCGTTAATCATTACGCCCCATTCCGGCGTTGGCGCAGTGACGCCGAGGCCGAGGAATGACATCCCGGCGACGTGCAGCATCATATGGCCGATATCCAGCGTCGCCAGCACGAGCAGGGAGGGAATTACCGCCCCGGCCAGGTGGTCGATAAACACGCGCACATGCCCGGCGCCGGAAAGGCGCGAGGCGAGCACAAATTCACGCTGGCGCAGGGAGATCACCAGGCTGCGCACCATCCGCGCATACCAGGCCCAGTGCGACAGGGCGATTGCGATGATGACGTTGGTCAACCCCGTCCCCAACACGCCCACGAGGAAAAAAGAGAGGATGGAGGTCGGGAACGTCATAAAGATATCCGCGACGCGCATGGTGAACTGATCGACGCGACCGCCCATCAGCCCGGCGCTGCCGCCGACGATCAGCCCCAGCGCTAACACCAGCAACAAACAGGCGATTACGGAACCGAGCGAGACGCGGGTTGCCGCCAGCAGGCGGGAGAAAATATCGCGCCCCAGATGGTCGGTGCCCAGCCAGTGCTGGCTGTCCGGCGACAGTAAACGTGACGGTAAATCAATCGCCTGCGGATCGTACGGCAACCACCACTGGCTGGTGAGCGCGATGATCGCCAGCAAAGCGATAATGAGGAGCGCCAGGCGCACCGGCCAGCGTGCAGAGAGAAAAAAATTCACGAATGCGCTCCTTCATGGCGACGAATGCGCGGGTCCAGCGCGGCGTTCAGTAGGTCAACAATCAGGTTACAGACCACGAAAACCACCACCATAATGAGCGTAAAGCACTGAATGACCGGGTAGTCGCGGTTAAAAATGGCTGACACCGCATAGCGCCCGACGCCCGGCCAGGCGAAGATGTTTTCGATAATCATCGTGCCGCCAATCAGTTCGCCAATGTGCATCCCGACGGCGGTAATCATGGGTAGCGACGCGTTACGCAGAATATGGCGGCGCTCGGTTTGTTTCGCGTTCAGGCCGCGCAGACGCGCCCATGTGACGTGGCGCTGCCCGGCGACTTCCAGCATGCTGGCGCGCAGCAGGCGGGCGTTAATCGCCAGCGACATAAACGCAATCGACACCGCAGGCAGAATGATGTGCTGCCAGCCGCCGTAGCCCATTGCCGGTAGCCACTTTAAATACACCGAGAAGAACATCACCAGCAGGAAGGCGAGCCAGAAGTTGGGCATTGATACGCCGAGAAACGCGATCAGCCGCACGATGAAGTCCGGCAGACGGTCACGATGGCGCGCCGCCCAGATCCCCAGCGGTACAGACGTGAGCAGGATCAGCACCAGCGCCGCGCCCGCCAGCTGTAGCGTGGCGGGCAGAAAGTTCAGTACGTCCTCCAGCACCGGGCGCTGAGTGGCGAAAGAGATGCCAAAATCCAGATGCAGCGCTTTCCACAGCCAGGAGCCGTACTGCACGACCAGCGGTTGATCCAACCCCAGCATAACCCGCGTGGAGGCGACCATCTCTGGCGTTGGCGGTAAGTTAGAGAGCCGCAGATAGTCGAGCGCCGGGTCGCCGGTGCCCATGCGCAGCATCAAAAAGATAATCACCGACGCGGCGAAAATCATCGGGATCAGCAGCAAAATGCGCCGCACAATATAACGCAGCATCAGGGTTTCACCGGGTTGATCTGTTCAAATGGGATCTCGGAGGTGATGGGCGCATAAGGAATTTTCCCCAGCTCGGGTTTCGCCACCACCATCATCGACATATAGCTGATGGGCAGATACACCGCATCGTTATGCAGACGCGTGAGGATGTCGCGATACAGAGACTTACGCTGCGCCTCATCGGTAGTGGTGAGCACCTCGCCAATTTCTTTATCAATTTGCGCTTTGTCCGGCAGCCCAAGCTGCGCCTGATAATCGGCGTGGGACGGTACGCGCATTGAGCTCATAAACGCATGCGGATCGTACGGCGCGCCCCAGGTGCGGGAGAAAATCATCCCGAAACGGCCATCGCGCATACGGGCATAAATACTGCTCTCTTCCTCGCCTACCAGCGACACATCGACGCCCACTTTGCGCATATCGGCCTGGATGATTTCCGCCATTGATTTGCTCAGCGCGTCGGTGCCGATATAGGCCAGCTCAACGTGCAGCGGCTGACCGGCTTTTTCACGAATGGTTTTCCCGGCAGGCAATGTCCAGCCCGCTTTTTCCAGCAGCGCATTAGCCTGTTGGGGATCGTACTGGCGTGGTTTCAGGCCAATGTCGGCGTAAGGCACGGAGGGGGCAAACAGCGTATCGGCGATCTGCTGGGTGCCGTACAGAGCATTATCGATCAGCGATTTTTTATTTACCGCATAGTTCAGCGCTTCACGCACCGCCAGCTCGTTGGTTGGCGCTTTGGCGGAGTTCAGCGCCAGCATGACGGTCTCAACCGGCGCGGAAAGCTGGGTACGGTATTCCGGCGTCTGGCTGAAACGGGCGAAGGTATCGAGCGGCAGCAGTCCTTCATTGCCATACAGCAGGTCAATATCGCCGGTCTCAAAGGCCACTGCGCGGGTCGTCGGGTCCGGGATCACTTTAATCGTTATCTGGCGGATCGCGGGTTTCTCGCCCCAGTAGTGGTCATTGCGTACCAGCACGTCGTACTGGTTGAGCTTCGACGCTTTCAGAACCCACGGCCCGGTTCCGACAGGCGCTTTAATGCCGTTCATCGTTTCGTTGTTTTTAAACTGGGACGGGGCGATAAAGCGGAAAGGACGCGGCAGGGCGAGTTCTTGCAGGAAAGGATAATAGGCGCTTTTCAGGGTGATTTGCAGTTCGGTTTTACTCAGCGCTTTGACGTCGGTGATTTGGTTCGTCAGCTCCAGCCAGGCATGGCGCTGGCGGTTATCAAGCACCGCGCGGAAGTTCTCTGCTGCGGCCTGGGCGTTAAACGCTTCGCCGTTAGAGAAGGTTACGTCATCGCGCAGCGTAAACACCCAGGTTTTGCCATCTGCCGAGTGGGTCCAGCTTTTTGCCAGCCAGGGTTTTACTGAACCATCCGCCTGATACTTCACCAGCGGTTCATACACCATGCTCTGGGCGAACATCTGGTTAGGCGTATAAAGGTGCGGGTTTAGCGGCCCTACGTTTACCGGCCATGCGGTGGTGATCTCGTCAGGTGCGGCGGCATGCGCGAGGAATGACGCACAGGCCAGCAGCGCAAAAAGTGTGCGGCGTAGTCTGGACAAAATGGTGGCCCCGATTAAAAAGAGGTACGACTAAATGAGTATGACGATTCTAAGGATTCATCATACTTTTGACGTGTTCTGGATCAATAGTTGGGCGGTCAAAGGGGGAAGGTATACGAAAATCATATGGTAGCGGCGGCGGAAGGGACACCGGGTGAGCCCCTTTTCCGCAATAAATTTACGCGATGGATTCCAGGCGCTGCACGCAATCGGCGGTTAGCGTGAACGGTGTCGGCGTGCAGACCGCCAGACTCAGGGTATCGAGCTGGCACTGGCTGACCGACAACGCCGAGTTGAGCGTGCTGTCCACGCTGACGATTTGCCAGGCGCTGCCGCCGCGCTGTTTTACGATAGCCTCTTTGCGCGTCCAGATGCGCCAGAACGCCGCCAGCTGTTGTTCGGGATGTTCGGCTTCCACTTCCGCATGTTCGCCAAGGCTGAACACCGCGTTGGCCAGCGACCGCCAGTTATCTCGCGGGCGGATCACTTCAATGTCGCAGCCGACTTCGCCCTCGTCGCTCAGCAGCAGGGCGATATCGTCCCCGCTATGACTCAGGTTAAACCAGAGCCGGGTGTCAGGAGAAAAAGCAGGTTTTCCCTGTTCGCCATACACAATCTCCGGCAATGGCGAAAGGGCATGGGAAAGCAGTACGCGACCGGCCAGCCAGCGCGCGCGGCGAGCGCCCTGCGGCGCCTGTGCGTACAGTGGCGACGGCAGCGCGCCTGTGCTCAGTGTCGAAACTTTTCCCAGAACAATCCGGTACATATCAGGGCCAACGTTTAATAATGATAGAAGTATTGATGCCGCCAAACGCAAAGTTGTTGCTTTGCAAAAATTCACAATCAATCTTGCGGGCTTCACCCATGATGTAATCCAGCGCGCCGCATTGGGTATCCGGCTGACTCAAGTTTAGCGTAGGTGCAAACCAACCTTCACGCATCATTTGCAGACTCATCCAGGCTTCCAGTGCCCCGCAGGCGCCAAGGGTATGCCCAAAGTAGCTTTTTAGCGAGGAGATCGGCACATTATCGCTATAAATTGCGGCCGTTGCCTGACTTTCTGCGATATCGCCCCGATCGGTCGCCGTGCCGTGGGCGGAAATGTACCCTATATCCCGTGCGCTTAAGCCTGCTATTTTCAGCGATTGTTCCATGCAAATCTGCATGGTTTCACGCTGTGGCTGGGTGATATGCGCGGCGTCGCAGTTAGTGGCAAAGCCGATGATTTCGCCGTAAATGGTCGCCCCTCGGGCTTTGGCATGTTCCAGCTCTTCGAGAATCAGCGTCCCTGCGCCTTCGCCAATTACCAGACCGTCGCGCTTTTCATCGAACGGAGAAGGCGTCGTTTTCGGTTCGTCATTGCGCTGGCTGGTGGCGAACAGCGTGTCAAAAACCGCCGCTTCAGACGGGCATAACTCTTCTGCGCCACCGGCGACCATCACCGTCTGATAGCCGTGACGAATCGCTTCCCAGGCATAACCAATCGCCTGACTGCCGGAGGTGCAGGCGCTGGATGTCGGGATCACGCGACCCCGCAGGCCAAAGAACAGCCCGGTATTGACGGCGGTGGTGTGCGGCATCATCTGCACGTAAGTGGTGCCGGTGATGTTGTTGGTGTGTTTTTCCGTCAGCATGGTGGCGAATTCGCTCACCGGGCCGGTACTGCCGGTAGAAGAACCATAGGCAATTCCGGTTTCGCCGTTGGTCAGCACCGCATCGTCGATAAGCCCTGCCTGCTCCAGCGCCAGTTCGGTGGCGCGGGTGGACATGAGCGACACGCGGCCCATCGCCCGAATACGCTTGCGGGTATAGTGTGCCGGTAGGGTGAAATCATCGACTGGCGCGCCAAGCAGCGTATGCAGTCCGTCATAAACCTGCCATTCCGGCATCTGGCGCACGGCGTTTTCGTAAGCTTTCAGTCTGGTGGAAACGTCCTGCCAGTTCTCGCCAAACGCGGTGACGCCGCCCATGCCTGTAATCACAACGCGACGCGTCATAACATCCCTCCATTGATGGATATGACCTGGCGGGTAACGTAACCCGCAATATCCGACATTAAATAACTGACCAGCCCTGCCACTTCATCTGCCTGGCCCATACGTTTCATTGGGATGATGGACATCGCCTCTTTCAGCGCGGCCTCTTCCATTGCGATCATGCCGGTGTCAATCAGCCCCGGCGCGATGCAGTTGACGGTGATTTTACGTTTTGCCAGCTCAATCGCCAGCGCTTTTGTCGCACCGATAATGCCCGCTTTTGCGGCGCTGTAGTTAACCTGACCACGGTTGCCCATCACGCCGGAAACGGATGACAGGGTAATGATCCGTCCACCCTGACGTGCGCTAATCATCGGCATGATGCACGGTTGAATCACATTGTAAAAGCTGTCGAGATTGGTGTGGATCACGGCATCCCAGTCGTCGTCGCTCAGCGCCGGAAAGGCGGCGTCGCGGGTGATCCCGGCGTTGCTGACTACGCCATACCACGGGCCATGCGCGTCGATATCCTGCTCCAGCACCTCGCGGCACTGCTCGCGACTGGCGACGTCAAAACTGAGCAGACGGCCTGCGCCGCCGACGGCGAGAATGGCGTCCAGCGTTTCTTGCGCGCCCTGTGCGTCACGGTGATAGTGAACCCCGACAACAAAGCCGTCAGCCGCCAGTTGACGGGCGATGGCGCGACCGATGCCTTTGCTGGCCCCGGTAACCAGAACGGAACGACTCATGTTGCAGCTCCCTGTTGAAATAGCGTGGTGAGTTCTTCCTGCGTGGGTTGGAACGTATTTACACGGCCTGTCGCCAGCGTGTCATCCCCCACGTCGATTGTGCATTCAAAGCTGCCGAAACGCTCATCCTGCATGAGTAATGTGGCCCTGATGGTCAGCGTTTCCCCGGCGGGGAGGGCGCCTGCGGCGCAGACGAGTTCACGCGCGCCGAGCACCATGCCCAAAGAGATGGCGCTCTGACCCTGTTGATGACGATGCCAGCCTGACCAGACACCGACGGTTTGCGCCATCAGTTCCAGCGCGAACCAGCCGGGCAGATTGCCCTGCGGGTCAAGAAACGGGGCCAGCACGCCGCCTGGCGCCACGGTGACGCGGCAGGCGGCGGACTCGTCCGTGACGCACTCGACGTCTTCGAGCAGCAACATGGGGGCGTCATGCGGCAGATACTCGCCGGGTGATAAATAGCGACTCATGAAACCCTCCCGAGCAGAATGCTGGCGTTGTTGCCGCCAAAGGCGAACGAGTTAGATAAGATCACCGGGCGTTCAAGCGCGCGCGGTTGTTCGATGATACCGCAGCGCGGCAACGCCGGGTCACGCGGCGAATCGCTGAAATCCTGCGGCGGCAGCGGCAAGTCGTGTTGCAGAATCAACATGCTGAGGGCGGCTTCGGTGATTCCTGCTGCGCCCAGCGTGTGCCCGGTCAGATGTTTGGTGGAGCTACAGGGCACATTCTCGCCAAACAGTTCACTCACGACTTTCGATTCGATCTGGTCGTTGAGCGGCGTGGCGGTGCCGTGCAGGTTGATATAACCCACCTGCGTCGGCGTGATGCCTGCGTCATCGAGCGCCTGGGTAATCGCGCGAATCGCGCCTTCACCTTGCGGATGCGGCGCGGAAATATGGTACGCGTCGCTGGACTCGCCGACGCCCAGCAGCGCGACAGGCTGCGGTTCGCGGGTCAGCAGCATCAGCGCGGCCCCTTCACCGATGGTAATGCCGCTGCGATCCCGGCCGAACGGCAGGCATCGTGTTGGAGAGAGCGACTCCAGGCTGTGGAAGCCGTTAATCGGCATCCGGCTTAAGGTGTCCGCGCCGCCGACAATCGCCACGTCCGCCAGACCGGCTTCGATCAGTCGGCGTCCGCTGATGATCGCTCTGGCGCTGGAGGAACAGGCGGTGGAAAGGGTGAACGCCGGGCCATCAAGCGCCAGCCAGTGGTTGAGAAAGCGCGACGGATCGCCCAGCTCCTGCTGCGGGTACTGCCAGGAGAGGCTTTCCTGGCCGTTTAGCGTCAGGTTGACATGGGCATCACCCTCGTCGAGGCCGGAGGTGCTGGTGCCGAGCACCACGGCGACGCGATCGCGGCCATACTGCGCGATGGCTTCATCCACCCGGGGCTGGATCTGCGCGAGCGCGGCCAGCAGCAGCTGATTGTTGCGCGAACGGTGAGCGGCAAAGTCATCGGGGATGGCGGGCAGTTCGCCGTCAACACCGGCGAGCACCGCCTGCGGATGCCCCTGTAGCCAGCCGGGGCGAGGGCGCATACCAGGCGCCACGCCGCGCGTCAGGTTCGTGGCGATCTCATCCGTATCGTTGCCCAGCGCGTTGATCATACCGATCGCAGAAATATAGATCATATCAGTCACCCAGATATTGAATGGTGATGTGGTATTTGAACACATGCTGCTCAATGCTGATCGGCTCGCGTTTGCCTTTGCGGTTCAGATAGATAATTTCCGTCACCAGCTTACCGCTGGCATTGCGCAGCTCGCGTTTGTCGCCGTTGTCGGTGAGCGTCCAGCCCGTCGGCAACTGCGGCTGCCAGGCGCTAATCGGCCAGTGGCTGAGCATTACGTCGGCCAGAACCTGGCTGGCGGGCGGCAGCTGCGGCACCACGATGGACTGCTCGGTGTGCAGCCCTTTCTCATCATAGGTGACCAGGAACAGGCGGATGCCAACCGACGACAGTCCGGCAAGGGTGATTTTTTGCTCGTCGGCATTGAGCATCACCAGCAGCGACTGGGTTTTGCCGTTAAAGCTGCCGGTGAGCAGTTGTTGCGAACTGACCGCCGGAGAGATGCCCGGCGCAGGCAGCGTGACGCGCGCGCCGGGTTCCAGCCACGCCTGCGGGCGGCCTTCCGGCGCTTTCTGCGAGTGGCTGCATCCGGTCAGAATGAGCGCCGCGGTCATCAGCAGAAACTGCCGGATGGCACTACGCTTATCCGGTCTGCGGTTTGTGCGCTGGCGTAGGCCGGATAAGGCAAAGCCGCCATCCGGCAAAAGGTGTCTCAACCAGTGCGCTGTTTGTTTGATCATCTTCTTTTTTTCTCTTTTTTACCGGGCATTGCCAGAGGCGATAACAGAAATGCGGTGAAAATCCCGCTGACCAGTACGATACCGAAACTGCTGATGGCCTGGGTGGCGCTAAAGACCAGCATGCCGAGGGTCAGCAGCGTGGTCATCATCGCCAGCGTAATCGCCAGCAGCGAGGTCAACGGCGTTCCGCGTGGGTTGCTGAAAAACAGCGTATAGTTGATGCCAATCCCCAGCACCAGCACCAGCGCTAATAGCGAGAACAGATTGACCGCATGGCCGCTCAATGTCAGCGCCGCCAGACCGCAGCCCAGCGACAGCACTGACGGCACCAGGCTTACCAGCCCTTTGCGCCAGCCAAGCCTGATCATCGCGCCGCAGGCAATGACCGCCAGCGCCACAAACAGCAGTCCCGTCAGCACATTGCGATAGAGGGCGAACAGCGTGTCGAAGGTGCTTTTTCGGTCAACCCACGCCACGCCGGAATATTGCGTGGCGAGGGCGTTCAGCGCGGCGCTCCGCTTCACGCCGTCTACCGGCACCAGCACGCCGCTTTCGCCATTCTCCCGCGTCAGCCACAGCAGCCGCCAGCCTTCGCTGGCCGGGCTGGCAAGCCAGGCGTCCACCGTTACCGGCATGGCGTTCAGATCCGGGTTAACCGTGGAAAGCCCGGCATTCTGTAGCGCGCGGCTCACCGCCGGAGCGGCGTTTTTCAATAGCTTCAGATCCTGCTGCTGACGGGCGAGCGAGTTGATCGGAAGCGTGCGATAGCCGCTGAGCAGCCCGTCACGTTTTGCCTGTTCCAGCGCTGGGGTAAAGGCTTCCAGCCGCTCCAGCGTTTGCTGTGCGGACTGACCGTAAACCACAAACCATTTCTGATCGACGCTCTGCCCGGTCAGGGCAGTGATCGCTTTTTCCTGCGCCAGAATCTGCTGTGGCAGCGCCTGTAGCTGTGAAATATCGTCATCCACATGCAGCGTTGCGATGCCCGCCAGAGAGAAGATCGCCAGCGCCACGGGCAGGCCGATGGACAGTTTTTTATTGCGCCGCCACGCCGCCAGCCAGCGCAACATCAGCACCATTGCCGGAACGGGGCGCACAGGCAGCCCGCGACACAGCCACGGATGCCAGAAAATGACCGTCAGGCAGGAGGCGCTTAATCCCACGGCGGCAAATACCGCCATCTGGCGAATGCCGGGGAAAGGAGCGAGCATCATGATCAGATACGCCGCGACGGTGGTCAGCAGCGCCAGCAGCAGGGCGTTACGCACTTTGGCGAGGCTCTGCCACGGCGACGCGTCGTTGCCGTGCACCATGCGCTCGGTCAGGTAATAAAGCGTATAGTCGGCCGAAATGCCGATGATGCTCATGCTCATCACCAGCGTCATCAAGTGCAGCTCGCCAAAAATCAGCAGGGTGACGACGGTTCCGGCCAGCGCGCCGACGCCAATTGATATCAGGCACAGCAGCAGCGGGCGCAGCGAGCGAAAGACCGCCACGATCAGCAGAATCACGCCCAGAACCGTCGCCACGCCAAGGGTGGAGATATCCTGTTTCGCCTGCTGGCTGGCGTAATCACTGTAAAAAACCGTACCGCGCGACAGCAGCTGCGCCTGCGGATAACGCGTTTTTAGTTCACCTTCCAGCGCGCTGAGCGTGGTGACGAGCTGGTGCGTCTGCTGCATATCAAACGACGAACCGGACAGCTCGCCGTGCAGCAGATACCAGTAGTGCCCCTGCTCATCCTGAGTGACCAGCCAGCCGTCCATCAGCCGCAGACGCTGGCCGTTTTTCGCCATCGCCAGCTGCGAACCGCGCATCAGCATCAGCGGATCGTTTTGCAGCTCTTTACCGCTCACCCCGGAGAAGGCGGAATACAGCTGAGACAGAATCCACTGCGCCTGCGCGTCGCCGCCGTTTTGCAGACGAGCGCGGGTGGCCTCATCGATCAGGCCGTTGCGATGCTGCCAGAAAAAGGCGCCCCATGCCTGCTGGCTGTCGGCGTCCATCGGGCCTTTGACGTCCGCCAGCGCGTGGGATTTTTGCAACAGCGCGAGCCAGTCGCGCGCCACCTGCGGATCGGCCTGTTTACCCGGGCTTACCAGCCAGACCAGCTGTTGGTCGAGGCGCTGCATGAAACCGTCGTTCAGGCCAGGCGGAATGTTCCCTAAAGCCTGTTTTGGCAGCATTGCCAGCACGCTGCTGTTCAGCCGTGACTGGGGCAGCAGCGTCAGCAATGCGCCCAACATAATCAGGCAGGCGACACCCCATAGCAGCGCGAGGCTTTTACGGTTATTGCGCGGTAAAACGTTGGCGTTCGTCATCGGTCAGTTGAGCGGGCGTCAGTTGGTGTTGAGTGAGTGCGATATCCGTGCGATCGCCTTGTTTATCATTCAGTTGGATTGACTCCAGATACGTTTGTCCGGCCAGGTCAATCGTGGCGAAAATCTTGTCCAGCGGCGTGGTGATCGGCGTCAGTCGCAGCGCCCAGCGTCCCTCGCCTTTATCGGCGAAATCAACGCGGAAGTTCTGCTCCAGCACGCTGCGGTCAGCCTGGAACAGCGCGCGCAGCAGGTGATTAAACTGGAACATCTGCGGGTTGTTTTCGGCGGTGATGACCTGCGGCGGCTGGCCGTTGATCACCTGCACCATCCGTTTGTCGTCCAGCAGCAGCTGCATCGGAAACGGGGCGGTTTGATCCCACAGTAGCCCCTGGTCGCGAGCGATCAGCATCCTGCCCTGGGATCGCAGCGGCTGCGGCAGATCCTTAATCGTCCGGGTTTGATCGAAGTGGGCGCGGACAACCGGCTGTTCGGTAAAGCGCTGTTGCAGATCGTCGAGCGTCAGAGCGCTCACGAACGGGCTGATGATCAGCGCCAGCAGCGGCAGGAATCTCATGGCGTTACCCCCATACGTTCAAACAAAATATCCGGGCTGACGAAGCACATCTCGCGGCTTTTCTCTTCTACCGCCACCTGGATGGTGTAACCCGTCGTGGCGCGTTTTCCCGTCTGCGCATCAAAAATTTCGTAGCCGATGCGCAGGCGGTTTTCGTACTCTTCAATACGGGCGCGCACCCGAATGCGTTGTTCGAATGTCAGCGCGTTGCGGTACTTCACGCGGGTATCGACCACGGGCCACAGGTAGCCGGACGCTTTCATCTGGCGGTAGCCATAGTCGAACTGGTTGAGCAGCGTCTCACGGGCAATCTCGAAGTAGCGGAAATAGTTGCCGTGCCACGCAACGCCCATCATATCGACGTCGTGGAACGGAATGGTCAGCTCTACTTCAGCAGTAAAACGGGGATCGTTAAGCACCCTTTACTCCTTGTTTTTGGCATCCGGCAGTTGCCAGAAATCGAAAAAATTAAACCAGTCGAGCGGCGACTGTAGCGCGTAGTGCTCAAGGCGTTCGGCGTAGCGGTCGATGGCCTGCTGTAATGCCTGCTGGCGTTCGGCGCGCGGCAACAGCAGCGGGTCGGCGAACGGTTCACAGTGGATATGCCGTTTCCCGTTCTGGCGCAGAGCGAAAATAAGCTGAACCGGGCAGCGCAGGATGGAGGCCAGAATAAATGGCCCCTGCGGAAACGGCGCGGGCTGGCCCATAAAACGGCTCCAGCAGACGCGCCACTCGCCGCCACGCTGTGGGTTAACCGCAATACGGTCGCCAACAATGGCGATCCACTCGCCGCGTTCCAGCTTCTCTTTCAGCAGGATGGCGGTGTCCGGGCCGATGTCGGTGACGGGCATCAGGTTCAGCCCGGCCTGCGGCGCCATCTCGTCCATGATCTGTTTAAAACGTTGGGCATTGTCGCTGAACACCAGAGCGTTGATGGTTTTGCTGCCCTGCAATTGCGCCAGCGCGCGGCAGGCTTCGACATCGCCCAGATGCGAGGCCAGCAGCAGTTTGCCCGTTGGCGCCGTGATGTTGAGCGTCGCTTCTGCGCCCGGCGCAAAGACCACATCGCGGCCAAACTGTAGCTCCCCGCGCCAGCTGGCGATTTTATCCAGCATCGCCTCGCCAAAACGCAGAAAGTGGTGGAAGCTGGTCAGCCGGGACGGAACGGGGCGCTGGCGTGACGTCAGTTGCGTTCGCACACGGGTCAGCCAGTGTTGCGACGCGTTGCGGGCATGCGCTGCCGTCAGCCAGTAGACGCCGACCACCGGATAAAGCAGCAGCGAGAACGCCTTACGCCCAAGCAGACGCCAGACCAGCAGCATCAGACGCATTCCCCACAGCCCTTTAACTTCCTGCTGGCGCGCCCAGTGCGGCGACGAGCGGCGAAACAGCAAAGACGGGATGCGCGGCAGCATGCCGAAGAACAAGCGGGTGTGCATCAGTGAAATTCGGCAGTTGTCTTTTAGCGCGTCAAAATGGGACAGCCCGTCCAGCGGATAGGTAACGCGGGTCGGGACAAAATAGCTGGTGTTGCCCTGCCAGTAGAGGCGCACCATGACTTCGGTGTCGAAGTCCATCCGTTTGCCGAGCGTGACGCGCTGCGCCAGTTGCAGCACAGGGGCGACCGGATACACGCGAAACCCGCACATGCTGTCTTTCAGCTGGAACGAAAGCGTTTCAATCCATACCCAGACGTGGGTTATCCAGCGACCGTACAGGCGCGAACGGGGAATGGAATCGTCATAGATCGGCTGCCCGGAGATCAGCGCGGCTGGGTTTTCCTGCGCCAGTTCGAGCAGCTTCGGAATATCTTCAATGGCATGTTGGCCGTCGGCGTCCACCTGCACCGCGTGGGTAAATCCCGCGTCTGAGGCTGCCTGTAGCCCACGAATCACCGCGGCGCCTTTGCCCGCGTTTTCCGGCTGGCGGATCAGCGTCAGGTTCGGTTCCTGAGCCGCCAGCTGTGCTAATCGCCGACGTGTTGTTTCGTCACTGCCGTCATCCACCACAATGCAGGGCAGATTAAACGGCTGTAGCCGCGCCAGCACCCGCGCCATCATCGCGCCGTGGTTGTAGCAGGGGATGAGTACGCAGGGAGTGAAGGTCAACGGCATAACCGGATCTTCCCGCTGCTGGCGGTATGCCGCGCGTCGCCATCGTGGCGCTGATAGCTAAACGTCAGGAGCTGGCGGGTTTCCTGCCAGCTCAGGGTCAGCGTCACCGTGGTTTCAGGCAGCAGCGGCGCCTGGAATTTGACGTTCTGGATGCTGTGAAAACGCCAGCCGGGCGTGAGCAGCGTGGTGGCGTAATGCATCACCCAGTCCAGCTGCGCGACGCCGGGCAACAGCGGTTGCACGGTAAAGTGGCCGCTGAACCAGAACAGGGAAGGGTCGAGATGCAGGACGATCTCAAGCTGTTGGGGTTGTGCCTGATGGCGCTCAATTTCATGGGGTATCATGAAATAACTCCTGTAATTGCGCATAGACACGCTTGTTCATACTGTTGACCGGGATCTCGTCGATCACGCGCCAGTAGCGAGGTACGGCAACCGGCTCCAGCCACGGCAGCAGCGAGCGACGCCAGGTCAGCTCCTGGGCTTTGCCGCCGCAGCGCTGCCATTGTTGGCGGGTTTCGTCATCCAGCACCAGCAGAACGCCAATGCCCTGACGACCGCCGCGTGAAACAGGCAGCGCGACCGCCTCGCGGATGCCCTTCAGCTCCAGCAGCCGCTGTTCAACTTCGCTGAGCGAGATCCGTTTCTCTTCAATTTTGACGACGCGCCCCCGGCGTCCCATCAGGCGGAACTGGCCGTTCTCATCAAACTGGAGGATATCGTCGAGCAACAGGCCGTCCTGCTGCACGATCAGCGGCGAAAAGGCGCGAAATGCTTCGCCCTCCGGCTGGAAATGTACGCCGGGGAAGGGGAGCCAGGCGATCTCCTCCTGCTGGCGGTAGCGCCAGGCGAGAATGCCGGTTTCGGTGCTGCCATAGATTTCATCCGGCCAGATATTGAGCCAGGCGGCAGTTTGCGTGACATCGCCCCAGGGCAGCATACCGCCTGCGGAAAGGATCATGTTGACCGGCGGCGGCGTGAGCCGGTGGTCGAGGCGTTTCAGGAACGCCGGACTGCTGATAAACGCATAGCGGTGGTCGTGGCTTAGCGCGGCAAGCTGCTCTGCGTAGTAGAGCATTGCGGCATGAAGCGGCAGGCCGAGCGCCATCGGCAGGAAAATACGGAAAGTCAGACCGTACAGATGCTGAGGAACGACTGACGCCACGACGCGACAGCCTGCCAGGCGGTCGGCAAAACGCATCGCCAGCAGTTCGGCCTCGCAATCCAGCCGCGCGATGGGTTTGATGATGCGCTTGGGCTGACCGGTGGAGCCAGAGGTAAACAATTCAACGAAGGCATCGGCGGCAATATCGTCGAATGTGAAGGCTTCTGCGCTGAACTGTCGTGATGTATTGACCACCAGCAGCGGGCCGTGCCAGCCAGACGTCTTATCGCTGAGCACGCCGTTGAACAGCGCGCGCTGCTCATCCAGCAGAGAGACGCGGTTATGCCCCGGAATAACGGGCGTTTTTCCGCTATGCAGCGTTGCCAGCAGCGCAACAATAAACAGATAGCTGTTCTCAAAACACAGCGCCCAGCGCTCGCCCTCCTGCTGTTGCAGGTGTTTCACCAGCTGCGCGACGTCATGGCGCAGGTGGCCCAGCGTCCAGGTGTCCTCACCCAGCCAGGCAACAGGCGTTTCATCCGGGCGTGGCGCGGTGAGCCAGCGGGAGAGCGGAAGGGTCTGCTTCATTGTGTTTCTCGTTTAATCACCTGGCGGCGCACCAGCCACTCGCCCGCCATCAACGCGCCCATCAGCAGATAGGCAATCATGCCGTTCCAGGCGGTCCATAGCGCCATGTCGCCGTGTAGCGCGGTAAAGAGCGCAATACCGCCGTTGCCGATGAAAAAGGCGCACCAGATTTGTGTTACGCGACGGGTGTAGCGCACTGCGGCTTCCGGCAGCGCAGGTTCACGCAGTCGCGCCAGACGTTCGACAATCGGCATGGATGTCCACAGCGAGCCGCCAAAAACGGCAAGCATGACGCCGTTAACAACGACCGGGTAAAACAGCAGCAGTTGATGTGTTTTAAGCAGATAGCTGGCGACGCAAAGCGCTATGCCCGCCACCGCCGCCACCTGAGTGACGACGCGCAGCGGCCCCGCCTGTCGCCGGGTCTGACGAAAGCGTAAAAAGAGCAGCAACGCCATCAGCGGCAGCAGCCAGTGGAGGCTGTTATGCGTCAGCCCAAACCAGATCAAAAATGGCCAGGCCAGCAGCATCAGGCCGGTCAGCAACTGAATACCCATACGCGCGTGAGCGCCTGACATGGCGTATTACGCTTCTTTCAGCAGGCGTTCTACGGCGTCGACGACATCCTGCACGGTACGCACCGCTTTGAACTCTTCCGGCTTGATTTTCTTACCGGTTTTCTTTTGCAGATGCACGATCATGTCAACGGCGTCGATGCTGTCCAGCTCCAGATCTTCATACAGGCGCGCCTCAGGTTTGATGTCCTGAGGGTCGATTTCAAACAGTTTGACCAGCAGCGCGGAGACTTCTTCATAAATGGCATGTTGTTCTGTCATAACGGACTCGCCTCAGGCACGTTGAGCGTGAATGAAAGATGCCAGCGTGGCGACGGAAAAGAAGTGCTGACGCATCTCTTCGCTCTCTGCGGAGAGCACCACGCCATACTGGTTTTTCACCGCCAGCCCCAGCTCAAGGGCATCGATCGAATCCAGTCCTAAACCATCACCAAAGAGCGCCGCCTCGGTATCGATATCGTCAGCGGACAGCTCGTCCAGATTCAGCGTATTTATTATGAGATTTTTAATTTCAAGGTAGAGCGCTTGCATCATTAATTCCTGAAAGAGGTGTAGCACCTGGTTGTAATTGAAGCAAAAGATGCCGGTTCAACTGCCTTGCCGCCAGCGCCGGTTCTTGTAAACTTGCATCGTTAAACGGGTCGATCGCGATCCGCTCGCGCACCTCTACGGTAAACAGAGGTTTCGCGGGAGGCACGTCATACCATTTGCTCTGCTTATCCAGCAGATGCTCGCTACAGTGGATAGTCACTACGCGTAAATCGCTGCCGCAGCGCACGGCGATATTGGCCGCGCCGCGTTGCAGCGTCATTTTTTCACCGGGTCGCGTTCGCGTCCCTTCGGGGAAAATCAATATTGTGTCGCCCTGATCCAGACGCTGCTGGCAGGCCGGTAACAGCGCGTCGGCCTGGCTGTTGATCAGGTAATCCGCCGCGCGAATAACGCCGCTGACGAACGGGTTTTTCAGCAGTGCGCTCTTCACCAGGCAGTCGGTTTCGGGCATGACGGAAGCCAGCAGCACGTAATCGATAAGCGTGGGATGGTTCGCCACCACCAGACACCCTTTCTCCTGTCGCAGCACGTCGCTCCCCTCGATGCGGTAGTCCAGAACGCCAAGCGTTTTCGCTACCGTTAAAAAGGCGCGAAAACTGGCCGCAATGCTGCGACGGGCCAGGCGGCGGCGTCTGACGGGGTTCCATACCAATAGTAACAATAAGTTGAACCACACGACAGAAAGCAACAGCCCGCCGATGCCGAACAGGGCAAAACAAAAACCGGTCATCACCAGTCGCCATGCCCAATCCAGACGCGCCAGAAGCGTATTCACGCGCGGCTCCACTGCCACTCTACCCGCTCGCCCGGCAGCGTAAAGGCGTCGGCGTTTTGTAAGTAACGCTGTAAAAACAGCAGGCTTTGCGGAAGCGGCGTTTCATCCTGAGGCGCGCCGGGACGCGTGGCGCAGGACAGCGTATTCCCCGCTTCAATGACAAAGGCGACGGCGTAAGGCCAGGTCGGCATCTGCGGCGGTAATCGCGGATGGTAAAACTCGGGCAGGAAGCCGTCGAAATCGACCATCAATACCCGCTGATAACCCGCCTGAAGCAGACACATCACTTCGCACAACCCTTGCTGGAAGGTGTCTCTCCCGGCGGAAAGCGAGGATGAGACAACCGGCTGTTTTGCGGCAATGGTCAGATTACCGACCGCGGAATTGTGTACTGACAGGGCGAAATCGGTGGGAGAGAGCGCCTGTTCCATCGCCAGCGCGTGCAGGATGCGGTAGTTACGCTCCAGTTCGCCGTGGCGGCTGGTATAGAGCACCGCGTCGATATCGTGGCGACGCAGCATGGCCAGCCCGCACTCTACCGCCAGTTTGCTGCCGGAACTGAGCCGCCGGGCGGTCATCATCGGGAGTTCGTGCAGTTTTGCCTGCGGCGCGGCGGGATCGATGGCGTACGGCTCCCGCGACCACTGCTGCCAGTGGGTCGCTTCGCTAAGTCCTGGGGCTCTGGCCTGCCAGTCTGTTATGTTTAGTGCAAATTTCATCAACGCGCGTCCGCGGTAATCCGGTGATACCAGTGACGTTTTTTTAACGTCACTTTGTTATTTTTTCTTTTGGCATATCAATAAAGTATGCCCAACGCCCAGGTTGTCATGGCGTTCATCCACCTGGAACCCTGCCATGTCCAGGTAGTGATAAAACTTCTCTACGCTGTAGAAACGGCTGTTGCCGTTTGCCATACAGGTAAAATAAAGCGAAGACGCATTCAGGCTAAAAGAGGCCGCTTCAAATTTCTGCGCATCCCAGAACAGCTCCATAATGCACAGCCTTGCGCCGGATTTCATCACGCGGGCAACGTTACTGAGCATGGTGATAATCTGTTCCGGTGAAAAGCAGTCCAGAAATTGGCTCATCCACCAGATATCGGCCTCTCCAGGTAAAGGCGTATCACCCAGCATATCCACTGCATGGAAATCTATGCGATGAGATAATCCTGCATTTTCGATATTTTTACGGGCAAGTGCAATTTGTTGTGGCAAATCTAATAAAGTGACCGCGATATTTTCATCGTACTGGCAGCAGCGTAATGCCCATTTCCCGGTATTTCCGCCCACATCGTACAGGGTTGCCGGGCGACTGGCGAATACATAAGGCAGCGCGGCGTCAAATGCGCCGTCGGAATAGTAATGATCGAAGGCGAACCAACTGTCACGCGCCGCCTGCGGTAATTGCGACAGCGCGGGATAAATCGTTGGCCAGTCGCCGAATATTTTCAGTCCTGACGGTTTGCCTTCCTTTAGCGCATTTTCCAGATAAAACAGCCCCTGATAGCAAACATCCTGGGTGAAATCCATATTTATGCGGGTCATGGCGTCATGCAGAAGAAAATGCCCCACCTTCGCGAGATAATAATGCCCCTCTTTGTGAGTAATAATACGTCCGCTTAATCCCATATCCAGCAGTACGCTGGCGGCATATTCATTGATGCTGCTGTTTTCAGTGATATCGTCGAGCGTTGCGCCGCGTTTACCCTGCCGATCCAGATATGTCAGCACACCCGCGTTACGCAGACACAATGCGGCCTGGAAAAGCATGGGGGCGAAGGCGATACGTTGTGCTTCCGTGATGGCATCCAGTGCGCTAAGCGAGTCCTGTTCGTACATAATGGGGACAACCTGTTAAGAGGGGGTAAAAGCGAGTTATCGGGCCGTCTTCGACCCGACTTTAATAATCCGCGTCATCTTTCAGGCCGCCGCTTTTGACGCGTGAACGTTCAGCTCAATGCCGCCTGAATGAAAGTGCGTACCGCCTGAATTACAGACCCGCGCCTGCGGACAAGTTAACCTGGATGTCTTTGTCCAGGTTATGTACCCAGCGGTTGTAGTTTTTGTGAATTTTGCCGCCGGAAGCCTGCAAATTGAGGCTGCTGTCGTATTTGATGTCGTAGCTGGTGGCGGAGTAGGTAATGCGCACTTCAGCGACGTGGTTGCGCGTCTGCTGACGTCCTTTGATAACGCCAGGCCCGACTTCAGACATGATCCATTGACGTTGAACGCCTGCCTTCAGAATGGCGTTTTTGACCTGCTCCTGAGTATGGCCCGCGCTCACGCTGGAGTGAACCTGATCGATAGGCGCAGTACGCGCGCAACCCGCCAGAGCACCCACAACCGCAATAGCGGCAAACCATTTAATGAATTGTTTCATGAAAACTCCCTATCAATTAACTAGTTGACTAATAATGTGCTTATTAATTTATTAATAACGAACGCCAGCCATAATGGCGTCGGTTTTTATTTTATGCATTTTTCATTTCACGCGAAAACCGACTGAATGCGGTATTGTTATATCTGTTTGAGTTAAGTCGCTTTATTCCGGTGAATGCTGTTTCTTATTTATTAAATAACGGGCGGCAGGACATATTTCATTTAAGGTAAACTGCCACATATATTTAAAACGCATGACAGTTTACCGGGCAGGTGCGTAGATAAAAACTACCCTGGTTGGTAGGTAAATTAATTATCCGGGCAACCGACTTTTCGGGCGACCCGGCCCCAGTAAAATCGCCAGCTTGCTGCCGCCTTTGGTGGTCTCCATCCAGATCTTACAGACGCTGGTAAGCGGAACGGAAAGCAGCATCCCTACCGGGCCTAATAACCATCCCCACACCAGTAAAGAGAGGAACACCACCAGCGTGGACATTCCCAGGCGGTGGCCCATCATGCGCGGTTCCAGGATATTGCCGATGATCATATGCACCACCAGAAAGAGCGCGCCGACCAGAACGCATTCGTAGAAACCGTTGAACAGCAGCGCCTGAATCATCGGCGGCACCGCCGAAATGACCGAACCAATATTAGGGACATAGTTGAGTAAAAACGCCAGCACGCCCCACATCAGCGCAAACTGGATGTCCATCAGCGCCAGCCCTAGCCAGACAATCACGCCGGTCCACAGGCTCAGCAGCGTTTTCAGCGCCAGATAGTGCGACACGCCTTTGAGCGCCCGGTGTAAACCCGCAATGTGAATTTGCGGGTTGTTCAGCGCGAAACGCAGTTTGTAGGGAACGTGGCGGACTTCGAACAGCATAAACACCACCGTCATCACCAGCAGGACTACGCTTGCCATCGCCCCGGAAAGGCCGGTCATCAGTGTGGTGGTGAAGGTCATCAGTTTATCGGAGTCGATGCGTTGCAGCAGGCGTTCCGGCGACATGTGCAGGTTGAGGAAGGGTAGCATCTCCTGCAAATGCAGAACCTTACGCGTCAGCTCCTTGTTGTATTTCGGCAGCATGGCGACGAATTCATTGATTGACGCAGCCAGTACGCCGATCAGCGCCGTCAGCACGATAAGCATCACGACCACCACGAGGGTAATCGCCACCGGGCGGTTAACGCCGCGACGAATAAACCAGGTTACCAGCGGGTTGAGGACAATGGCGAAAAAGAGCGCCAGTAAGAGCTGTACAATAATATCTGCTGCGGCATGAAGCCCTGCCAGTATGACGACCAACGACGCCAGTTTGAGCAGAATATGCATCCCCGTTTTGTCGGGTTGAGGGGTTGTCATGTCATCTTCCTTTTTGCATTTTTTCTAAGTGTAGCGCCTGGCCTGAGACCAATATTCTTAATCTTGCTACTGATTTTCGCGACTCAGCATGATAAAAATGAAACACTGTTGTAAAAACGTGGTGACCTCCCATGCCCGAACCCGTCGCTGAACCGGCGCTTAGCGGATTACGCCTCAATCTGCGTATCGTTTCTGTTGTGATTTTTAACTTCGCCAGTTATCTGACGATCGGTTTGCCGCTCGCAGTCCTGCCGGGCTATGTCCATGATGTGATGGGGTTTAGCGCTTTCTGGGCGGGGCTGGTCATAAGCTTACAATATTTTGCGACGCTCGTGAGCCGCCCTCATGCGGGGCGCTACGCTGACCTGCTGGGGCCGAAAAAGGTTGTCGTCTTTGGTTTGTGCGGCTGCTTTCTGAGCGGCCTGAGCTATCTCCTGGCGGGATTCGCCAGCGGCTGGCCGATTGCAAGCCTGCTGCTGTTATGCCTGGGGCGTGTCATTCTGGGTATTGGACAAAGCTTCGCCGGAACCGGATCAACGCTCTGGGGCGTAGGCGTGGTGGGGTCGCTGCATATTGGCCGGGTGATTTCGTGGAACGGTATTGTCACGTATGGCGCGATGGCGATGGGCGCCCCGCTTGGCGTGCTGTTTTACGCCTGGGGCGGGTTACAGGGGCTGGCGTTGACGATCATGGGCGTGGCGCTGCTGGCCGTGCTGTTTGCGCTCCCGCGCCCGGCGGTGAAAGCCAGTAAGGGCAAACCGCTGCCGTTTCGCGCTGTGCTTGGGCGCGTCTGGCTGTATGGAATGGCGCTGGCGCTGGCATCCGCGGGATTCGGCGTTATCGCCACCTTCATCACGCTGTTTTATGACGCGAAAGGGTGGGATGGCGCCGCCTTCGCGCTCACGCTGTTTAGCTGTGCGTTTGTGGGCGCTCGTTTATTGTTCCCCAATGGCATCAATCGGTTAGGCGGCTTAAACGTGGCGATGATCTGCTTTAGCGTGGAGATTATCGGGCTGCTGCTGGTGGGCGTTGCGCTGATGCCGTGGATGGCGAAAATTGGCGTGTTACTGGCGGGGGCAGGGTTCTCGCTGGTCTTCCCGGCGCTGGGCGTGGTGGCGGTAAAGGCGGTGCCGCAGCAGAATCAAGGGGCGGCGCTGGCGACCTATACGGTGTTTATGGATTTATCGTTGGGCGTGACCGGGCCGCTGGCGGGGCTGCTGATGACCTGGGCGGGCGTGCCGGTTATCTATCTGGCGGCGGCGGGTCTGGTGGCGATTGCGCTGTTGCTGACCTGGCGGTTAAAAAAACGGCCTCCGGCGGTATCGCAGGAGGCCGTGTCATCGTCTTAACCGTTACTGGATAACCAGCGTGTTAATGATGTTTTCAGCGGCGGTTTGCGCCTTCTGCTGATCGTCTGCTGGCAGCGTGATTTGCAGGGTCAGCAGTTGGTTATCCACTTTGCCCAGCAGTACGGAAGAGTACGCGGTCTGGCCTTTCGCAGAGATAATGCTGTCCAGCTGTTGCAGCGTGTGGCCTTTCAGCTCGATGGCTTTATTGGTCACGACCTGCAACTGCGGGTCGCGGCTGCGCTGTTGATCTTCCAGACGTTTCGCCAGCACGGCGAGGTCTTCATTGGTGTTATCGCCAACAATCACGATCACCGCTTTCTGGCCTGTCGCGTCAGAGTAGACGTGCATATTATTGGCCTGAGTGCCCAGCTTGCCGCTCTGGTCGGTCATATCCGCTGGCAGTGAGAACGTCAGCTTACCGTCCAGCAGGCTGACAGGTTGTCCGGTTGCGTTGCTTTCCGTAGAGGTTCCCTCTGCCGGAGCATTGGTATCGTTGTTATCACAGGCCGCAAGCCCCATAACCAGCAGGCCAATACCGACATATTTAACCAGATTGCGCATTGACTTCTTCCTTTCGATAAACGGCCATAACGGCTCATTCATCCATCTTATCACAACTCGGAAAATGAACCTTTAACTCGTCTGCAATGCCGAGATTTCAGATTTATCTGCCAGCCTTTTCAGCAACATATTCAGCAATACGCCATACATCGGCAGGAAGAAAATAATGCTGATGAGCACCTTGAAGCAGTAATCGACTAGGGCGATTTCCATCCAGTGCTCGGCCATAAAGGCATCGGGGCTGCGCCAGAAAGCGATGAAGAAGAAGGCGAGGGTATCGCTGACGTTGCCAAACAGCGTGGAGGCCGTAGGAGCCATCCACCAGCGGCGGTTCTGGCGCAGGCGGTTAAAGACGTGTACATCCAGAATCTGGCCCAGCGCATACGCCATAAAGCTGGCGGTGGCGATACGCGCGACAAACAGGTTGAAGTGCAGCAGCGCGCCAAATCCCTGCCAGGAACCCATATAAAACAGCGATGAGATGACATAGGAGATGAGCAGCGCCGGGATCATCACCGCAAAGATTATCCGTCGTGCCAGCGGCGCGCCAAAAATGCGCACGGTCAGGTCGGTCGCGAGAAAAATAAAGGGAAAGCTAAAGGCGCCCCACGTCGTGTGGAACCCGAAAACAGAGATCGGAAGCTGTACCAGATAGTTACTGGAGGTGATCACCAGTAAGTGGAATAGCGATAGCCAGAACAACGCTTTTACGCGCTGTATTTGAGTAAAGGAGTTCATATTGTACCTTTTTGATCGATATTTGGGGTGAGGGAACCCAATAAAACCGCCGCATCATACTGCTTTGAAAACGTATTGCAATGGTTGTTTTTCACGCAATCGTTAACTTGATTTGCTTACGGGCAAACAGGGCGTAAACTACAGCCGTTTTTTTAGTGAATGAGACGAAGATGACCGATCTGTTTTCCTCCCCCGACCATACGCTTGATGCCCAGGGGCTACGCTGCCCGGAACCGGTAATGATGGTGCGTAAAACCGTGCGTAACATGCAAACGGGCGAAACGCTGCTGATTATTGCCGACGATCCGGCGACAACCCGCGATATTCCTGGCTTTTGTACGTTTATGGAACATGAGCTGATGGCGAAAGAGACGGATTCGCTGCCGTATCGCTATTTGCTGCGTAAAAAGCATTGAGTCTCAGCCGGATAAAACCGGCGTGACCGCTGCGACATTTTTAAACCATCGTTTCAATTTTTCCTGCTTTTTTGTGAAGCACTTCACCTTCATCTTTCAGGGCATCGGCTACGGTTTAAGCGTAAAAACTAAAACAATGTTTTAACGCTACCCTCTCAACCTCTGGAGCTGACCCGATGAAAGTGACTCTCAAGCCGCTCGCGGCTTCCCTGTGCCTGGCTACCGCGTCAATACTGTTTTCCCATTCCGTTTTCGCGCAGGTCATTAAAGCGGCGGATGTCCATCCGCAGGGCTACCCGAATGTCGTCGCCGTGCAGAAAATGGGCGAAAAACTCAAACAACAGACCGACGGCAAACTGGAAATTAAAGTGTTCCCGGGCGGCGTGCTGGGCGATGAGAAACAGATGATTGAACAGGCGCAAATCGGCGCGATTGATATGATTCGCGTATCGATGGCGCCGGTGGCGGCTATTCTGCCGGATATCGAAGTCTTTACGCTGCCCTATGTGTTCCGCGACGAAGACCACATGCACAAAATTATTGATGGCGATATCGGGAAAAGCATTGGCGATAAGCTGACGAACAACCCGAAATCACGTCTGGTGTTTCTTGGCTGGATGGACTCCGGGACGCGCAACCTGATTACTAAAAACCCGGTGGAAAAGCCGGAAGATCTCCACGGTATGAAGATTCGCGTGCAGGGAAGCCCGGTGGCGCTGGATACGCTGAAAGACATGGGGGCGAACTCGGTGGCGATGGGGGTGAGCGAGGTGTTTAGCGGTATGCAGACCGGCGTGATTGACGGTGCGGAAAACAACCCGCCGACTTTTGTCGCGCATAACTACATGCCGGTTGCGAAGAATTACACCCTCAGCGGGCACTTTATCACCCCGGAAATGCTGCTCTATTCCAAAGTGAAGTGGGACAAGCTGACTGCGGATGAGCAGCAGAAGATCCTGACGCTGGCGCGCGAAGCGCAGTTTGAGCAGCGTAAATTGTGGGATGCCTACAACCAGGAGGCATTAGCGAAGATGAAGGCTGGCGGCGTGCAGTTCCACGAAATTGATAAAGCGTATTTCGTGAAGGCCACCGAGCCGGTACGCGCGCAGTATGGCGAAAAACACCAGGCGTTGATGAAGGCGATTGCCGACGTGCAGTAAGCGCCTTCGCTTCGCCGGATGAGCAGGCCTGCGTGGGTTCGTACCATGATCCCCGTAGGCCTGATAAGCCTGGCGCCATCAGACGACAATCTACCCTTTACGCAACAGCCGCAGCGCATTGGCGGTCACCAGCACCGTCGCCCCGGTATCCGCCAGCACGGCCAGCCACAGACCGGTTATGCCGAGCAGCGTGGTGATGAGGAAGATCCCTTTCAGCCCCAGGGCAATTGCGATGTTTTGACGAATATTGGCGTGGGTGGCGCGCGCCAGCTGGATCATCTGTACCAGCCCGCGCAGGCGGTTATGCGTCAGGGCGGCGTCTGCCGTTTCCAGCGCGACATCCGTTCCGCTTCCCATCGCAATACCTATCGCGGCGGCTTTCATTGCGGGGGCGTCGTTAATGCCGTCACCCACCATCGCCAGCGGGGCGTGCTGATTGAGCGCCGTCACCGCCCGGACTTTATCTTCCGGCAGCAGGCCCGCTTTAAACGTCAGGCCCAGCTCTCCGGCAATGGCCGCTGCCGCGCGTGGGTTATCGCCGGTCAGGATCACGCCTTTCACCCCTAACTGATTAAGCTCGCCGATCGCGGTGCGGGCGTCATCGCGCAGCGTATCCTGTAGGGCGAGCACGCCGATTACGTCGTCGTTGCGCAGCACCAGCACGACCGTCTGTCCGGCGCTTTCCAGTTCGCTGATTTGCCCGGCAAAGGCTTCCGCCGGGCGTTTGCCTGCGGCGCAAATCAGGATGCGCTCGCCATTAACCTGAGCTTCGATACCCGAACCGACCAGCGCGCGCTGCTCCAGCGCTGGCGGAATGGTCAGCTCACGCGTCTGCGCTTCACGCACAATGGCCTGAGCCAGTGGGTGCGTCGCGCCTTGTTCCACCGCCGCCGCCAGCGCCAGCAGCTCCGCTTCGCCGATCCCGCTTGCCGGATGGATGGCGGTGACGCGCGGTTTCCCTACGGTCAGGGTGCCGGTTTTATCGAACGCCACCTGAGTGACTCTGCCCAGCTGCTCCAGCGCTGCGCCGCCTTTAATCAGCGCCCCGCGACGTGCCGCCGCCGCCAGCCCGGAGGTGATGGCCGCCGGAGTGGAAATGACCAGCGCACACGGGCAGCCAATCAGTAACAGCGTGAGTCCCTTATAAATCCACTCTTGCCAGGACGCGGCAAACAGCAGCGGTGGCACCAGCGTGACCAGCAGCGCGACGGCCATAATCACCGGGGTGTAAATCCGGCTGAAGCGGTCAATAAAACGCTCAATGGGCGCACGGCGTTCTTCGGCTTCTTCAATCAGCTTCAGGATACGGTCAATCGCGCTGGCGCCCGGTTCTGACAGCACCTCCAGCGTGACGAGCCGATCCACGCTGGTGGCGCCGGCGGGGACTTTCTCGCCCGTTGAGCGCTCGACCGGAATCGACTCGCCGGTGAGCGCGCTCTCATCAAAACTGGCGAAACCGGAGACCAGCCTGCCGTCGGCGGGTAAGCGCCCACCTGCCGCCACTTCGATAATGTCGCCGGGTTGCAGGGTGTTGATCGCCACCTCTTCGCGCACGCCATCGCGCAGGCGCGTGGCGGTTTCCGGTTTGAGGGCCATCAGCGCGCTGACCCCCCTGCGGGCGCGGCTGGCGGCCCACCCTTCGAGGCGTTCGCCGATCAGAAATAACAGCAGCACCATCGCCGCTTCCGCCGTCGCGCCAATAAACAGCGCGCCAATCGCCGCCACGCTCATCAGCGTTTCGATGGCGAACCAGCTACCGGTTTTCATCAGGCGCAGCGCCTGACGGGCAATGGGATACAGGCCGACCAGCGTGGTGGCGATAAACGCCAGTTGGCCGAACGGATGGTTGAATTGCTCCAGCCCCCAGCTAATCGCCATCATAATGATGAGCGTGATCAGCGGCAGGTTTTCTTGCAGCCGGGATTCGCGCGCCTCTGCTGTGGCCTGTTCATCACGCAGGGTATAGCCCGCCTTTTGTACGGCGCGTTCAACGTGTTGGCGGATATCGGCATTCGCATCCACCACCAGTTTCTCGGTGGCGAACAGCACCTGTACCTGATTGACGCCCCCGACCTGGCGCACGGCGTTTTCGACTTTACGGGCGCAGGCGGCGCAGTCCATACCGGCGACTTTCCAGGTGTAACGCGTCCCTTCGATGGTGTCGGGAACGAGAGCTTCCGTTGCGCAGGCGCCCTCACAGCAGCAGTCATCTACCTTCCGGGGGGCTGGCGCCAGCTTGAAGGATGAAAATTGTGGGACTTTTTTGCCATCAGTATCGGGTGTCAACATGGCATCCTCCGGTTGATGATAATTTTCTCATTAACCGGAGGATACACTCTGGAGTCGACTCCAGAGTCAAGCGTTATTAAAGATAAAGTGAGCGGACAATCAGGAAGTGCCCGGCAAAGTAGCAGGCGGCGGAAATAGCGTTATCCGCGCGGAAGCGGCAGCGGTAATGGCTGCCCAGCCAGACGATGTTGCCGAGGAATAACAACGATGCGCCCATAAAAGCAGAGAGTGCCGGGGCGGTCGGGCGGAAGAACCACAGTTCACCGGCCAGCCAGACCATCATGAGCGTCATGGCGATAAAAGTGCATATCGGCCAGCGCAGCTCTTCCAGACGCGTCCAGATCACCGCAATCAGCAACCCGCCCAACACCAGCAGCACTAACGGCAAGGGCCAGAAGAACGACAGCGTCATCTGGCTGGCGAAATAGAGGGTGTACAGCAGGTGTGACAGGAAGAATGCGCCAATGGCGTACAGCAGACGTTGGCGCGGCAACAGCGTCAACGCATCACCCAGCAACGAGGCGCACAGGCCCGCCAGCACAAGGTAGCTGATCGCGTCGAACATCGGCGCTTGCCAGGCGAGTAAAAGAAGGAGAATCAGGGTGAGAGGTTTAAAGACCCAGCGCTGCCACGCTGGCCCACGATACGATGCGTCCACAAATAGCCATGCGGAAAGACAGACAGCGATAAACGACCAAAGCATCTTAGTTCCTTGAATTCGTTATTTTTTCGCGAGCGGTATGCTCACGGCCCTGTTGTCCAGTGTAGAGGTCGGCGCAGGCAGATGACAACACCATAACGGGCAGAGTATGCTTATTTCCGCATTTTCTGATGGGTTAAAATGATGAGTAAACCACCACTTTTTTTCATTGTTATCATTGGCTTGATTGTTATCGCCGCGTCGTTTCGCTTTGTTTCGCAGCGGCGAGAAAAAGCCGATAACGATGCCGCGCCATTGCAGCAAAAGCAGGTAGTGGTGAGCAATAAGCGCGAAAAGCCGATCAACGATCGGCGCTCGCGTCAGCAGCAGGTGACGCCAGCGGGCACCAGTATGCGCTATGAGGTTAGCTTTAAACCGCAACGCGGCGGGCTTGAGCAGACGTTCCGGCTGGATGCCCAACAGTACCATGCGTTAACGGTCGGGGATAAAGGCACGCTGAGCTACAAAGGTTCGCGGTTTGTCGATTTTGTCGCCCAGCCATAAGATTTCGCCCGATGGCGTGTTGCTTATCGGGCCTACGGTCTGAGGGGGTTGTAGGTCGGATAAGGCGCAGCCGCCATCCGGCAAAAGGTTATTTTTTAACGTTAAATTTCTTCTGCCACACCAGCAGCTCAAACACGCCGAACAGAAAAATACGGATTTTCTCGCCGGTGGTCATCTGCGGGCCATCTTTAGGCATGGTGCTTTTTAACAGCGCCAGCTGCATACCGTGCATCAGCACCATAAAGACCAGTGCGACGTTGACGAAAATATTCAGCGGGCGCGGGAAAGGCTGTACCAGATTAAGAATTAAAAATGCCCAGACGCAGAGCATCAGTAATCGACCCAGATTAATCAGCATCGCTTTCTCCTTGTGCTTCCCGTTGATACAGGCGGTATGCGACCTGCCCGGCCACTTTTTCACGATACAACGACCAGTTTGCCGGGACGGGCGGCAGACCGTTTTCGACTTCGCTTTCGACGTAAATATACGCGTCATCAGCCAGCCAGCCGTGCGTTTCCAGCAGGCTTAACGTCTCTTCCAGCAGCCCTTTGCGAAACGGAGGATCGACAAATACCACGCTGTGCGGCGTACCGGTCTGCGCCAGAAAGACCAGCGTATTGGCGTTGACCACGCGGGCGTTGCCTGCCTTTAGCGTAGCAAGATTCTTTTGTAACTGCTGTGACACGGCGCGATCCATCTCCAGCAACGTCGCGCCCGCCGCATAGCGGGAAAGCGCTTCCAGCCCCAGCGCGCCGCTTCCGGCGAAACAATCCAGACAGTGGGCGTCTACCATGACCGGCGCCAGCCAGTTAAACAGCGTCTCGCGAACCCGGTCGGTTGTCGGGCGCAGCCCTGGGCTGTCGGGAACCGGAAGTTTACGGCCCCGCCATTGTCCGCCAATAATGCGGATTTGACCGCTGCCAGAGTGATTCGGTTTTTTCATTTCTATTGCTCAATCCGCTGCTGACGTGTCATTCCAGGCGGTGATGTGAATTAAGTTAAGTGGTAGACTATTTCATCATTTTTTTAGCTTCCATGTATATAGCGCCAGATATTAACCGCGAGGAGTACAGTCGCAGATGGCAAAACAGAAAAAACGTGGCTTCTTTTCCTGGCTGGGCTTTGGTGAAAAAGAGCAGGAACAGGAACAAAAAACCGAAGAACAACAGCGTGTTGAAGAACAGTTAGCGCCAGAAACGCCTGTTGAGACGGCGGCAGACGCCGACGCGGAAACGCACGCCCACGGCAAGGCGGAGACCGACGCTTTCGCCGAAGCCGTGGTGAACGTCACCGAACAGGTTCAGGAAAGCGAAAAACCGCAGCCGGTTGAGCCAGAGCCTGTCGTAGAGCCTGTTGTTGACCCCGTGGTTGAAGAAGACATCGTTGAGCCGCAGGCGGTGGTGGAACATGAAGAACTGCCGCTGCCGGAAGAGGTGAACGTCGAAGAGACGTCGCCTGAAGAGTGGCAGGCCGAAGCGGAAACGGTAGAGATCGTGGAGGCGGTAGAAGAAGAGGCGCAAAACGAACCGCAACTGACCGACGAAGAACGGGAAGCGCAGGCGCTGGTGGTGGAAGCGGCGGAAGACGCGGTGGTTGTCGTGCCGGCGGCGGAAGAAGAGACGCCGGTTGAGGAGGTGATTCAGGAGCAAGAGAAGCCGACAAAAGAGGGTTTCTTTGCGCGCCTGAAACGTAGTCTTCTGAAAACAAAAGAAAATCTCGGTTCAGGATTTATCAGTCTGTTCCGTGGTAAGAAAATCGACGATGATCTGTTTGAAGAACTGGAAGAGCAGTTACTGATTGCCGATGTGGGCGTGGAAACCACTCGCAAGATCATCGCTAACCTGACAGAGGGCGCCAGCCGCAAACAGCTGCATGACGCCGAAGCGCTGTATGGCCTGCTGAAAGACGAGATGGGCGATATCCTCGCAAAAGTTGACGAACCGCTTAATATTGAAGGCAAAACGCCATTTGTTATTCTGATGGTTGGCGTTAACGGCGTGGGGAAAACCACCACGATCGGTAAGCTGGCGCGTCAGTTCGAGCAGCAGGGCAAATCCGTGATGCTGGCGGCGGGGGATACCTTCCGTGCGGCGGCGGTAGAGCAGTTGCAGGTCTGGGGCCAGCGTAACAACATTCCGGTTATCGCCCAGCATACTGGCGCGGATTCCGCTTCCGTTATCTTTGACGCCATCCAGGCGGCGAAAGCGCGTAATGTGGATGTGCTGATTGCCGATACCGCGGGTCGCTTGCAGAACAAAGCGCACCTGATGGAAGAACTGAAAAAAATCGTTCGCGTGATGAAGAAACTCGACGAAGATGCGCCGCATGAAGTGATGCTGACCATCGACGCCAGCACCGGGCAGAATGCGATAAGCCAGGCCAAACTGTTCCATGAAGCGGTTGGCCTGACCGGTATCACCCTGACCAAGCTGGATGGTACGGCGAAGGGTGGGGTTATCTTCTCGGTTGCCGATCAGTTTGGCATTCCTATCCGCTATATTGGTGTGGGCGAACGTATCGAGGATTTACGTCCGTTTAAGGCGGACGATTTTATAGAGGCACTTTTTGCCCGAGAGGATTAACAATGATTCGCTTTGAACATGTCAGCAAGGCCTATCTCGGTGGGAGACAAGCGCTGCAAGGAGTCACATTCCACATGCAGCCAGGCGAGATGGCGTTTCTGACCGGCCACTCAGGCGCGGGGAAAAGTACCCTGCTGAAGCTTATCTGTGGGATTGAACGGCCGAGCGCCGGGAAAATCTTCTTCAGCGGGCATGACATTACGCGCCTGAAAAACCGTGAAGTGCCGTTTCTGCGTCGTCAGATCGGAATGATTTTCCAGGATCACCACCTGCTGATGGATCGTACGGTCTATGACAACGTGGCGATCCCGTTGATTATCGCTGGCGCCAGCGGGGACGACATCCGTCGTCGCGTGTCGGCGGCGCTGGATAAAGTCGGGCTGCTGGACAAAGCGAGGAATTTTCCCATTCAACTCTCTGGCGGTGAGCAGCAGCGCGTGGGGATCGCCCGTGCGGTGGTGAACAAGCCTGCGGTGCTGCTGGCGGATGAACCGACCGGGAACCTGGATGATGCCTTATCGGAAGGGATTTTACGTCTGTTTGAAGAGTTTAACCGCGTTGGGGTGACGGTATTGATGGCGACGCACGACATCGGGCTTATCTCCCGTCGTTCGTACCGTATGCTCACCCTGAGCGAAGGTCATTTGCATGGAGGCCTGGTCAGTGAATAAGCGTGACGCTATCAACCAAATCAGGCAGTTTGGCGGCAGACTGGACCGTTTTCGTAAATCTGTCGGTTCGTCCGGCGACGGCGGCCGCAATGCGCCGAGACGCGCAAAACCCTCGCCAAAGCCGAACTCGCGTAAAACCAACGTCTTTAACGAGCAGGTGCGCTATGCGTTCCAGGGCGCGTTACAGGATCTGAAAAGCAAGCCGCTGGCGACGTTTCTGACGGTGATGGTGATTGCCATCTCTCTGACGCTGCCAAGCGTTTGCTACATGGTCTATAAGAACGTCAACCAGGCGGCGACGCAGTACTATCCGTCCCCGCAGATCACCGTTTATCTGCAAAAGACGCTGGATGACGACGCGGCCGCCGGGGTGGTCGCACAGCTCCAGGCCGAGCAGGGGGTGGAGAAGGTCAACTATCTCTCCCGCGACGATGCGCTTGGCGAGTTCCGCAACTGGTCCGGCTTTGGCGGCGCGCTGGACATGCTGGAAGAGAATCCGCTTCCGGCAGTGGCGGTGGTGATCCCGAAACTGGATTTCCAGGGAACGGAGTCGCTGAATACGCTACGCGATCGCATCTCGCAGATTAACGGCATTGATGAAGTGCGTATGGATGACAGCTGGTTTGCCCGTCTGGCGGCGCTGACCGGGCTGGTAGGTCGCGTTTCCGCGATGATCGGCGTGCTGATGGTGGCGGCGGTGTTCCTCGTCATCGGCAACAGCGTGCGTCTGAGCATTTTCGCCCGCCGCGACACCATCAACGTGCAGAAACTGATTGGCGCGACGGATGGATTTATCCTGCGACCGTTCCTGTACGGCGGCGCGCTGCTCGGTTTTTCAGGGGCATTTCTTTCACTGATTTTGTCAGAAATTTTGGTGATGCGCTTGTCGTCAGCGGTGACGGAAGTGGCGCAGGTTTTCGGCACGAAGTTTGATATCAATGGCTTATCGTTCGATGAGTGCCTGTTGCTGCTGCTGGTGTGCTCGATGATCGGCTGGGTTGCGGCGTGGCTTGCCACTGTGCAACATTTACGTCACTTTACTCCCGATTAATAAAAGCGTGGTATACTCTTTCCCTGCAATGAGTTCCCGTTCGCAGGGAAAGAGCATCAAAACATCTCATTCCCCTGCCCACAGTGTTTTTTCATAGCGGTGTCACATTTTGTGCGTAATTTATTCACAACGTTGCATTGAACTTGTGGATAAAATCACTGTCTGATAAAAGAGTGAGTGCTATTCTCGTTGCTCATAAACGCTGGCACGTTTGTTGCTCATTTGCAGTGCCAGACGATATAAATTGAGAGGATTTGAATGACCAAAGAAATGCAAAATTTAGCTTTAGCCCCTGTTGGTAACCTGGAATCTTACATCCGGGCTGCAAACGCGTGGCCGATGTTATCGGCTGACGAAGAACGGGCACTGGCTGAAAAGCTGCATTACCAGGGCGATCTGGAAGCAGCTAAGACGCTGATTCTGTCTCACCTGCGCTTTGTTGTTCATGTTGCTCGTAACTATGCGGGCTATGGCCTGCCGCAGGCGGATCTGATTCAGGAAGGTAACATCGGCCTGATGAAAGCCGTGCGCCGTTTTAACCCTGAAGTGGGTGTGCGCCTGGTTTCTTTCGCCGTGCACTGGATCAAAGCGGAGATCCACGAATACGTATTGCGTAACTGGCGTATCGTTAAAGTCGCAACCACCAAAGCACAGCGTAAGCTGTTCTTTAACCTGCGTAAAACCAAGCAGCGTCTGGGCTGGTTTAATCAGGATGAAGTGGAAATGGTGGCGCGCGAACTGGGCGTAACCAGCAAAGACGTTCGCGAGATGGAATCCCGTATGGCGGCGCAGGACATGACGTTTGACATGTCTTCGGACGACGAGTCTGACAGCCAGCCGATGGCGCCAGTGCTGTATTTGCAGGATAAAACCTCTAACTTTGCCGACGGCATTGAAGAGGATAACTGGGAAGATCAGGCGGCAAACAAACTGACCCACGCAATGGAAGGTCTGGACGAGCGTAGCCAGGACATCATTCGCGCCCGTTGGCTGGACGAAGACAATAAGTCCACGCTACAGGAGCTGGCCGACCGCTATGGCGTTTCTGCTGAACGTGTACGTCAGCTTGAAAAGAACGCGATGAAGAAACTGCGCGCCGCTATCGAAGCGTAATTTCCGCGAAGTGCCCGAAAAACCCTGGATGAGAATCCGGGGTTTTTTGTTTTCCAGGCCGGATAAGGCACCGCCGCCATCCGGCAAACAGGCCGACATAAATGCCCGATGGCGCTTCGCTTATCGGGCTACGGGGATAACGCTTTTTTTCTCCCCCGCTCTGGCGAATTCTTCCCCCCTGGCAAACACTTACCGATGGGTTGTGCGCATCTTAGGGGGAGAAGGTGAAAAATAACGAACTGAATGAAAGACGGTTGCAGGCGACGCCGCGCGGCATCGGGGTGATGTGCGGTTTCTATGCCGACAGAGCGGAAAACGCCACGCTGTGGGATATTGAAGGCAATGAGGTGATTGATTTCGCCGCCGGAATTGCCGTGTTGAACACCGGGCACCGTCATCCAAAAGTCATCGCGGCAATTGAAAAACAGCTCCAGTCATTTACCCATACCGCGTATCAAATCGTGCCTTATGCAAGCTATGTTACGCTTGCTGAGCGTATTAACGAGCGCGTGCCGGTCAACGGCCCGGCGAAAACGGCTTTCTTCTCTACCGGTGCGGAGGCGGTCGAAAACGCGGTGAAAATTGCGCGTGCCTGTACCCGACGACCGGGGCTGATTACCTTTGGCGGCGCGTTTCACGGGCGAACCTTTATGACGATGGCGCTCACCGGTAAGGTCGCGCCTTACAAAATTGGCTTTGGGCCGTTCCCGGGATCGGTCTATCACGCGCAATATCCGAATCCTTTGCATGGCGTTACCACGGCGGATGCGCTGAACAGTCTCGAACGGATTTTTAAAGCCGATATTGCGCCGGACCAGGTGGCGGCCATTATCCTGGAACCGGTGCAGGGGGAAGGGGGCTTTAACGTCGCGCCAACGGATTTCATGCAGGCGCTGCGTACGTTATGCGATACCCACGGCATCTTGCTGATCGCCGATGAAGTGCAGACCGGTTTTGCCCGTACAGGCAAACTGTTTGCGATGGAGCACCACGGCGTTCAGCCGGATCTCATCACGATGGCTAAAAGTCTGGCTGGCGGTATGCCGCTGTCGGCGGTATCCGGTCGCGCCGAGGTGATGGATGCGCCTGCGCCGGGCGGTCTTGGCGGCACCTACGCCGGAAACCCGCTGGCGGTGGCCGCCGCGCATGCGGTGCTTGATGTGATTGAAGAAGACGATCTCTGCACTCGCGCCACGCAGCTTGGTCAGCATCTGGTTGAGGTGTTGAACAAAGCGAAAGCCGCCTGCCCGTTCATTGCCGAGATCCGCGCGCAGGGCTCGATGGTGGCGGTAGAGTTTACCGATCCGCAAACCGGCCAGCCGTTCCCGGAATTTACCCGACAGGTGCAGGATCGCGCATTGCAGGAGGGTCTGCTGCTGCTCAGCTGCGGTGTTTACGGCAACGTGATTCGCTTCCTCTATCCGCTGACGATCCCCGATGCGCAGTTCCGTAAAGCGCTGGAGATCATTACGCGTTCGCTGACACGATAAACCGACGCCGCCCGTTGCGGCGACGCCCCGTTTTGTCATCAACTTGTTATCTGACTGTCAAATTAGCTATTCCAAAATCATAAAAATCGGGTATGTTTTAGCAGAGTATGCTGCTAAAGCACGGGTGGCTTACCATTAATTGAAATAAAGTGCTGAACAACAACATCACAACATACGTAATAACCACAATAATGGGGATTCTCAGGATGAATATGAAGGGTAAAGCGTTATTGGCAGGATGTATCGCCCTGTCTTTGAGCAATATGGCGTTTGCTAAGGATATCAAAGTGGCCGTTGTCGGCGCGATGTCCGGCCCGGTAGCGCAGTACGGCGATCAGGAATTTACCGGCGCGGAGCAGGCGATTGCCGATATCAACGCGAAAGGCGGCATCAAGGGCGATAAGCTGGTTGCCGTGAAATATGATGATGCCTGCGACCCGAAACAAGCGGTAGCAGTAGCCAACAAAGTGGTCAATGACGGCATTAAATATGTTATCGGCCACCTGTGCTCCTCATCCACGCAGCCTGCGTCCGATATCTATGAAGACGAAGGCATTCTGATGATTACTCCGGCTGCGACCGCACCGGAACTGACCGCACGCGGTTATCAGCTGATCCTGCGCACCACCGGTCTGGACTCCGATCAGGGGCCGACGGCGGCGAAATATATTCTGGAAAGCGTGAAGCCGCAGCGCATCGCCATTATTCACGATAAGCAGCAGTACGGTGAAGGCCTGGCGCGCGCGGTGCAGGATGGCCTGAAAAAAGGCAACGCCAACGTGGTGTTCTTCGACGGGATTACCGCCGGCGAGAAAGATTTCTCCACCCTGGTGGCGCGCCTGAAGAAAGAGAACATCGACTTTGTGTATTATGGCGGCTACCACCCTGAGATGGGGCAGATCCTGCGCCAGGCTCGCGCTGCTGGCCTGAAAACGAAGTTTATGGGGCCGGAAGGGGTAGCGAACGTGTCGCTGTCTAACATTGCCGGTGAGTCTGCCGAGGGGATGCTGGTCACCAAGCCGAAGAACTACGATCAGGTTCCGGCGAACAAACCGATCGTAGACGCGATCAAAGCGAAGAAACAGGACCCAAGCGGCGCGTTTGTGTGGACCACCTACGCGGCGTTGCAGTCATTGCAGGCGGGTCTGAATCAGTCCGACGATCCGGCTGAAATCGCCAAATACCTGAAAGCGAATACCGTGGAAACCGTTATGGGGCCGTTGTCCTGGGATGAGAAGGGCGATCTGAAAGGCTTTGAGTTCGGCGTCTTTACCTGGCATGCCGACGGTACGGCAACCGACGCCAGGTAATTGAGTGCCGGGTGGCGGCTTCGTCTTACCCGGCCCGCATGCCTGAAAAATTGCGTGAGAGTTGCGAAACACGTAGGCCGGATAAGCGTCAGCGCCATCCGGCTTTTTTATTACCGTTTTTCCCAGCCGTCCGCCTGCGCCGTAAACCCTAATGCCTGCATAAACGCCGCCATTACGCCTCGCTCTTCGACGCCGACATCTGCCATCCACCAGGCTGAAACGCCCGGATTATTGCGGATCACCTCTTCCACCAGATACTGCCCCACGCCGCGACGACGCGTGATCTCGCGAACCCGCAATGAGTCCAGCGCGCCTTGCGTACCGCTTAGCGTTACCCGCACAGCGCCCAACAGACGCTCGTTGAAACGCGCCGCGTAGATCCGGTGAGTATCATCTACGCTTAAAGACGAGGCGGAGTATTCCGGCCAGATTTTACCCAGATCGATGAGATCCTGGGCGCTAAAGTTTTCTAAACGAACGATGGTCAGCTTCATCGACAGCATGTCCAAATCACCAAAGAGAGAACCAGTGTACCGAAATAATGTGTTCCGACACTTTCTCTTTTTTATTTCATTTACCAGGCGATTAGTTTTTTGGCAACGATAAGTACAGTTTGAAACATCAGAGAATGAAAAACAGGCAGGATAATCCCCTGGAAGGCAGCGTTTTATTCCGCCCTTTGTACCGTTATTTTATGCTGACAAGCGCGCTTTTTTTTGTTTATCTATAGCTGAAATCAGAATATTATCTTTTCTTAATCGACTGAAAAATAGAGTGTTTACTCTGATTTTGCATAAAAAGCTGTGCTAAACCATTAATGCAACAGGTAAAAATAGCATAGTTCAAAAAAAGCACAGTCTGCTTTTTAACCACATAAATACAAAATATATACACAAAATCATTCAAGGTGCATCAAGGCGGCAAGAGCGTGAATCCCCAGGTGCTTACATAAGTTAGTGACTGGGGTGAACGCACGTAGCTAACACCGGGGCAGCTTGAAGGATGAAGTGTAATAACGTCACGAATGGGGATTCAGTAAATGAAACGGAATGCGAAAACGATCATCGCAGGAGTGGTTGCACTGGCGATGTCGCATACGGCAATGGCGGACGATATTAAAGTCGCCGTTGTCGGGGCGATGTCCGGCCCGGTAGCGCAGTGGGGCGATATGGAATTTAACGGCGCGCGTCAGGCCATTAAAGACATCAACGCCAAAGGCGGCATCAAAGGCGATAAGCTGGTGGGCGTTGAGTATGACGACGCCTGTGACCCGAAACAGGCTGTCGCGGTGGCGAACAAAATCGTCAACGACGGCATTCAGTACGTTATCGGCCACCTGTGCTCCTCTTCCACACAGCCCGCGTCTGATATCTATGAAGATGAAGGCATCCTGATGATCTCCCCGGGCGCCACAAACCCGGAACTGACGCAGCGCGGCTACGAACACATCATGCGTACGGCGGGCCTGGACTCCTCCCAGGGGCCGACGGCGGCGAAATACATTCTTGAGAAAGTGAAGCCGCAGCGTATCGCCATTATTCATGATAAGCAGCAGTACGGTGAAGGTCTGGCGCGTTCCGTACAGGACAGCCTGAAAGCGGGCAACGCCAATATCGTGTTCTTTGACGGGATTACCGCTGGCGAGAAAGACTTTTCCGCGCTGATTGCCCGCCTGCAAAAAGAGAATATCGACTTCGTTTATTACGGCGGTTACTACCCGGAAATGGGCCAGATGTTGCGCCAGGCGCGCGCTATCGGCCTGAAAACCCAGTTTATGGGGCCAGAGGGCGTGGGCAATGCCTCACTGTCTAACATTGCTGGCGCGGCGGCAGAAGGCATGCTGGTGACGATGCCAAAACGCTATGACCAGGACCCAGCGAACAAAGGCATTGTCGATGCCCTTAAAGCCGACAAAAAAGATCCTACCGGCCCTTACGTGTGGATCACCTACGCTGCGGTGCAGTCGCTGGCAACCGCAATGGATCGTACCGGCAGCAAAGCGCCGCTCGATCTGGTGAAAGATCTGAAAGCACACGGGGCTGATACCGTGATTGGGCCGCTGAACTGGGATGAAAAAGGCGATCTGAAGGGATTTGAGTTTGGTGTCTTCCAGTGGCATGCCGACGGCTCATCGACCGTTGCCAAATAACGCCTGAAGACAAGTTATCCCTCCGCCCGCGCAAAACGGGCGGGTTGAGAAAGGTTACCTTATGTCCGAGCAGTTTCTCTATTTCTTGCAGCAGATGTTTAACGGCGTCACGCTGGGAAGCACCTATGCGCTGATCGCTATCGGCTATACGATGGTTTACGGCATTATCGGCATGATCAACTTCGCCCACGGCGAGGTCTATATGATCGGCAGCTATGTCTCTTTCATGATCATCGCCGCGCTGATGATGATGGGTATTGATACCAGCTGGCTGCTGGTCGCCGCCGGGTTCGTCGGGGCTATCATTATCGCCAGCGCCTATGGCTGGAGTATTGAACGGGTGGCCTATCGGCCAGTGCGCAGTTCCAAGCGACTGATTGCGCTCATCTCCGCGATCGGGATGTCTATTTTCCTGCAAAACTACGTCAGTCTTACCGAAGGTTCGCGTGACGTGGCGCTCCCCAGCCTGTTTAACGGCCAGTGGATTATCGGCAGCAGCGAGAACTTCGCCGCCAGCATTACCACCATGCAGTTGGTCATCTGGATTGTCACTTTCCTGGCGATGCTGGCGCTGACGCTGTTTATCCGTTACTCCCGTATGGGACGCGCCTGCCGCGCCTGTGCGGAAGACCTGAAAATGGCGAGTCTGCTGGGCATTAATACCGACCGCGTGATTGCGCTGACCTTTGTGATTGGCGCGGCGATGGCGGCAGTGGCGGGCGTGCTGCTCGGTCAGTTCTATGGCGTTATCAACCCGTATATTGGCTTTATGGCCGGGATGAAGGCCTTCACCGCTGCTGTGCTTGGCGGCATCGGCAGCATTCCTGGCGCGATGATTGGCGGCCTGATTCTGGGCGTCGCCGAAGCGCTCTCCTCTGCGTACCTGAGTACCGAATATAAAGATGTGGTGTCGTTTGCGCTGCTGATTCTGGTGCTGCTGGTCATGCCGACCGGTATCCTGGGCCGCCCGGAGGTAGAGAAAGTATGAAACCGATGCATTTTGCGATGGCGCTGCTCTCTGCCGCCATGTTCTTCGTGCTGGCGGGCGTCTTTATGGGCGTTCAACTGGAACTCGATGGCACCAAACTGGTGGTGGGGACTGCTGCGGATATTCGCTGGCAGTGGGTGTTTATCTGTACTGCTGTGGTCTTTTTCTTCCAGTTGCTGCGACCGATTTTCCAGAAAAGCCTGAAGGGCATTTCCGGGCCTAAATTTGTTCTGCCAGCGATTGATGGCTCAACCGTGAAGCAGAAGCTGTTCCTGATTGCGCTGCTGGTCATCGCCGTTGTGTGGCCGTTTATGGTGTCGCGCGGCACCGTTGATATCGCCACGCTGACCATGATTTATATCATCCTCGGTCTTGGGCTGAACGTGGTGGTGGGGCTGTCTGGTCTGCTGGTGCTGGGCTACGGCGGTTTCTACGCCATTGGCGCGTATACCTTCGCGTTGCTGAACCACTATTACGGTCTGGGGTTCTGGACCTGCCTGCCGCTGGCGGGGCTGGTTGCGGCGGCGGCGGGCTTCCTGCTTGGCTTCCCGGTATTGCGCCTGCGCGGCGACTACCTGGCGATTGTGACCTTAGGCTTTGGCGAGATTGTGCGCATCCTGCTGCTCAATAACACCGAAGTGACCGGCGGGCCGAACGGTATCAGCCAGATCCCGAAACCGACATTCTTTGGTCTGGAGTTCAGCCGTACCGCCCGTGAAGGAGGCTGGGATACCTTCAGCAACTTCTTCGGCGTGAAATACGATCCATCCGACCGCGTGATTTGGCTTTACCTGGTGGCGTTGCTGCTGGTCGTCTTCTCGTTGTTTGTGATCAACCGTCTGCTGCGTATGCCGCTGGGGCGGGCATGGGAAGCGCTGCGTGAAGATGAAATTGCCTGCCGTTCATTAGGCTTAAGCCCGACGCGCATTAAGCTGACGGCGTTTACCATCAGCGCCGCGTTTGCGGGGTTCGCCGGAACGCTGTTCGCCGCGCGCCAGGGCTTTGTCAGCCCGGAGTCGTTCACCTTTGCCGAATCCGCTTTTGTACTGGCGATTGTGGTGCTTGGCGGCATGGGTTCGCAGTTCGCGGTTATTCTCGCCGCTATCCTGCTGGTGGTATCGCGCGAGCTAATGCGTGACTTCAACGAATACAGCATGTTGATGCTCGGTGGTTTGATGGTACTGATGATGATCTGGCGTCCGCAGGGCTTGCTGCCGATGACCCGTCCGCAGTTGAAACTGAAAAACGGGGAAGCGAAAGGAGAGCAGGCATGAGTCAGCCATTATTATCCGTTAACGGCCTGATGATGCGCTTTGGCGGTCTGCTGGCGGTAAACAACGTTGAACTGGAGTTGCATCCACGCGAAATCGTCTCATTGATCGGGCCAAACGGCGCCGGGAAAACCACGGTCTTTAACTGCCTGACCGGTTTCTATAAACCGACCGGCGGCACCATTATGCTGCGCGATCAGCATCTGGAAGGGCTGCCGGGCCAGCAGATTGCCCGTATGGGCGTGGTGCGTACCTTCCAGCACGTCCGCCTGTTCCGTGAGATGACGGTGATTGAAAACCTGCTGGTGGCGCAACATCAGCAGTTGAAAACCGGCGTTTTTTCGGGCCTGTTGAAGACTCCGGCGTTCCGTCGGGCGCAGAGTGAAGCGCTCGATCGCGCCGCCACCTGGCTGGAGCGTATCGGCCTGCTGGAGCACGCCAACCGCCAGGCCAGCAACCTGGCCTACGGCGACCAGCGTCGTCTGGAGATCGCCCGCTGCATGGTAACGCAGCCGGAGATCCTGATGCTGGATGAACCGGCGGCGGGCCTGAACCCGAGAGAGACCAAAGAGCTGGACGAATTAATTGCGGAGCTGCGTAATCATCACAACACCACCATTCTGCTGATTGAGCATGATATGAAGCTGGTGATGGGGATTTCCGATCGCATTTACGTGGTGAACCAGGGAACGCCGCTGGCGAACGGGACGCCGGAAGAAGTTCGCAACAACCCGGACGTGATCCGCGCCTATTTAGGTGAAGCATAATGGTGGTGACGCATAAGATGGAAAAAGTCATGTTGTCCTTTGACAAAGTCAGTGCCCACTACGGCAAAATCCAGGCGCTGCACGAGGTGAGCCTGCATATTCGTCAGGGAGAAATCGTCACCCTGATTGGCGCCAACGGCGCGGGTAAAACCACGCTGCTCGGCACGTTATGCGGCGATCCGCGCGCCACCAGTGGTCGGATTGTGTTTGATGGTAAAGACATTACCGACTGGCAGACGGCGAAAATCATGCGTGAAGCGGTGGCGATTGTCCCGGAAGGGCGTCGCGTCTTTTCCCGTATGACGGTAGAAGAGAACCTGGCGATGGGCGGTTTTTTCGCCGAGCGCGACCAGTTTCAGGAGCGCATTAAGTGGGTTTACGCGCTGTTCCCGCGTTTGCATGAGCGTCGTATCCAGCGTGCGGGCACTATGTCCGGCGGTGAACAGCAGATGCTGGCGATTGGCCGCGCATTGATGAGTCAGCCGCGTTTGCTGCTGCTGGATGAACCGTCCCTGGGTCTGGCGCCGATCATCATCCAGCAGATTTTCGATACCATCGAACAGCTGCGCGAGCAGGGAATGACCATCTTCCTCGTCGAGCAGAACGCGAATCAGGCGCTGAAGCTGGCGGATCGCGGCTACGTGCTGGAAAACGGTCATGTGGTGCTGGAAGATACCGGCGATGCGTTGCTGGCCAACGAAGCGGTGCGCAGCGCATATCTCGGAGGCTGAACCGTCTGTGTGCCCGGTGGCGCTACGCTTACCGGGCCTACTCGATCCTGTAGGCCGGGTAAGGCGAAGCCGCCACCCGGCTTTTTGTTTTTTGTACGTTTTAGTTGTACAATTTATGTGTACTTAAAAGGAGGCTATATGCGTACAATGAACTATAGTGAGGTACGGCAGAACCTTGCCTCTGTGCTTGATTCTGCTGCCACGGGTACGCCGGTGACGATTACGCGTCGGGGGCATAAATCTGCGGTTATCATCAGCGCAGAAGAATTTGAACGTTATCAGACAGCAAAACTGGATGCTGAATTTGATGCCATCATGGGCGTTCACGGCGACGAATTAAGGGAACTGGCCGATAAATGACACTTCAATTTATCTCAGCGGAAGAGATAATCCGTTTTCATGACAAATTATTGAGCGTAACGCCCGGCGTTCCGGGAATGCCGGATCCTGGGCGGGCTGAAGCGCTGTTGTACCGTGTTTTAAATAAATACGAATACGAAAGTATTACCGATGTCTGGATCCTTGCGGCGATGCATCTACTCGCTATTTCTCGTGGACATATTTTTAACGATGGTAATAAGAGAACAGCATTGTTCATCACATTACTGTTTCTCAAACGTAACGGTATCTTTCTGGCTGCTAATCCCGATTATGTTGATATGACAGTCGAAGCTGCCGCAGGACGTCTGTCGCTAGAGGAAATTGTACAGCGTTTGCGTCGGTAGCCGTCGCCCGGTGGCGCTACGCTTACCGGGCCTACATATTATCTTCACCATTCCATCATCTTCTTATCATCCTGCTGACGTTTGGCTGTCATTTATTTGTAACTAAAAAGTTATTTTTCTGTCATTCGCGCATGTCATGTTACCTCGCGAGCATAAAACGCGTGATATCGCGCATCCGGCACAACAAGAGAGATAAGCGAATGACATCGTTACGACATACAGCGTTAGGACTGGCGTTAAGCCTGGCATTCGTGGGAAACGCCATGGCCGTTACCACCATTCCATTCTGGCATTCTATGGAAGGCGAGCTGGGGAAAGAGGTTGATTCTCTGGCGCAACGTTTCAATGCGGCCAATCCTGATTACAAGATTGTGCCGGTGTATAAGGGCAACTATGAACAGAGCCTGAGCGCAGGTATCGCTGCGTTTCGTACCGGCAACGCTCCGGCGCTGTTGCAGGTTTATGAAGTCGGCACCGCGACTATGATGGCGTCGAAAGCAATTAAACCGGTCTATGAAGTGTTCAGCGACGCGGGCATCAGTTTCGATGAGTCGCAGTTTGTACCGACGGTGTCCGGTTACTACACCGATTCCAAAAGCGGACATCTGCTGTCCCAGCCGTTTAACAGCTCCACACCGGTGCTGTACTACAACAAAGACGCTTTCAAAAAAGCCGGTTTAGATCCAGAGCAGCCGCCGAAAACCTGGCAGGATCTGGCGGAGTACACCGCGAAGCTGAAGGCGGCGGGAATGAAGTGCGGCTACGCCAGCGGCTGGCAGGGCTGGATTCAGATTGAAAACTTCAGCGCCTGGCATGGTCTGCCGGTCGCCACCCAAAATAACGGCTTTGACGGTACTGACGCGGTGCTGGAATTTAACAAGCCGGAGCAGGTGAAACATATCGCGCTGCTGGAAGAACTGAACAAGAAGGGTGATTTCAGCTACTTCGGGCGTAAAGACGAATCCACTGAGAAGTTCTACAACGGCGATTGCGCCATCACCACCGCCTCTTCCGGTTCTCTGGCGGATATCCGCCACTACGCCAAATTTAATTACGGCGTAGGCATGATGCCTTATGACGCAGACGCCAAAGATGCGCCGCAAAACGCCATTATCGGCGGGGCGAGCCTGTGGGTGATGCAGGGTAAAGACAAAGAGACCTACACCGGCGTGGCGAAATTCCTCGACTTCCTGGCGAAGCCGGAAAATGCCGCTGAATGGCATCAGAAAACCGGCTATCTGCCGATCACCAAAGCGGCTTACGACCTGACCCGCGAGCAGGGATTCTATGACAAGAACCCCGGCGCGGATATTGCCACGCGCCAGATGCTGAACAAGCCGCCGTTGCCGTTCACCAAAGGTCTGCGTCTGGGCAACATGCCGCAGATCCGCACCATTGTGGATGAGGAACTGGAAAGCGTGTGGACCGGGAAGAAATCCCCGCAGCAGGCGCTGGATGCCGCCGTTGAGCGTGGTAATCAGCTGCTGCGTCGCTTTGAGCAGTCAACGAAATCGTAACGCATGATATGCCCGGAGGCGCTGCGCTTACCGGGCCTACAAGACCGTAGGCCGGGTAAGGCGAAGCCGCCACCCGGCACTGTTCAGGAATCAAATCTTCATGTCATCATCCCGTCCGGTGTTTCGCTCGCGTTGGCTGCCGTATTTGCTGGTTGCGCCGCAACTGGCGATCACCGTCATTTTCTTTATCTGGCCTGCGGGCGAAGCGCTGTGGTATTCGCTGCAAAGCGTCGATCCGTTTGGGCTGTCCAGCCAGTTTGTCGGTCTGGATAACTTTGTCGCCTTATTCCATGACAGCTACTACCTCGACTCCTTCTGGACGACGATGAAATTCAGTGCGCTGGTGACGGTAAGCGGCCTGTTGGTCTCGCTGTTTTTCGCCGCGCTGGTGGATTACGTGGTACGCGCAAGCCGCCTGTATCAAACGCTGATGCTGCTGCCTTACGCCGTTGCGCCAGCGGTGGCCGCCGTACTGTGGATCTTCCTGTTCAACCCCGGGCGCGGGCTAATCACCCATTTTCTTGCCGGGTTCGGCTATGACTGGAACCATGCGCAACACAGCGGCCAGGCCATGTTTTTGGTGGTGTTCGCTTCAGTCTGGAAGCAGATTAGTTACAACTTCCTGTTCTTTTTTGCCGCGTTGCAATCCATTCCCCGCTCGCTGACGGAAGCGGCAGCGATTGATGGGGCGGGTCCGGTTCGGCGCTTCTTTAAACTTTCGCTACCGCTGATTGCACCGGTGAGTTTCTTCCTGCTGGTGGTCAATCTGGTGTATGCCTTCTTCGACACCTTCCCGGTGATCGACGCCGCTACCGCAGGCGGACCGGTACAGGCGACGACCACGCTGATTTATAAGATTTACCGCGAAGGCTTTGCCGGGCTGGATCTCTCCGCCTCTGCCGCACAGTCGGTGGTGCTGATGTTCCTCGTCATCATTCTGACGGTTATCCAGTTCCGCTATGTGGAAAGTAAGGTGCGTTACCAATGATTGAGAACCGTCGCGGGCTGACGATATTCAGCCACACTATGTTGATTCTGGGGATTGTGGTGATCCTGTTTCCCTTGTACGTCGCCTTTGTGGCGGCGACGCTGGACAACAGCGCGGTGTTCGATACGCCGATGACGCTCATCCCCGGAACGCATCTGCTGGAAAACATGGCAACGATCTGGGTTAACGGCGTGGGCGTGAACAGCGCGCCGTTCTGGCTGATGATGCTTAACAGTTTCATCATGGCTTTTGGCATTACGGTGGGGAAAATCACCGTTTCTATGCTGTCGGCGTTTGCCATTGTCTGGTTTCGTTTTCCGCTGCGTAATCTGTTTTTCTGGATGATCTTTATCACCCTGATGCTGCCGGTTGAGGTGCGTATTTTCCCGACGGTGGAAGTGATCGCCAATCTGAAAATGCTCGACAGCTACGCGGGTCTGACCCTGCCGCTGATGGCCTCAGCGACCGCCACCTTTCTGTTTCGCCAGTTCTTCATGACGCTGCCGGACGAGCTGATTGAAGCGGCGCGCATCGACGGCGCTTCACCGATGCGCTTTTTCCGCGACATTGTGCTGCCGCTGTCGAAAACCAATCTCGCGGCGCTGTTCGTCATCACCTTCATCTACGGCTGGAACCAGTACCTGTGGCCGTTGCTGATTATTACCGACGTTGATCTCGGCACCGCCGTTGCGGGGATTAAAGGCATGATCGCCACCGGGGAAGGCACCACTCAGTGGAATCAGGTGATGGCGGCGATGCTGCTGACCCTGATTCCCCCCGTCGTTATCGTTTTAGCCATGCAGCGCGCGTTTGTACGCGGCCTGGTGGACAGTGAGAAGTAGGAAATTTTATGGCTGGTTTGAAATTACAGGCAGTAACCAAAAGCTGGGACGGCAAAACCCAGGTCATACAGCCGTTAACGCTGGATGTGGCGGATGGCGAGTTTATTGTGATGGTTGGGCCGTCCGGCTGCGGTAAATCGACGCTGCTGCGTATGGTGGCCGGGCTTGAGCGGGTAACGAGCGGCGATATCTGGATTGACCGCCAGCGCGTTACGGAGATGGAGCCGAAAGACAGGGGCATTGCGATGGTGTTCCAGAACTACGCGCTCTACCCACACATGAGCGTAGAGGAGAACATGGCGTGGGGGCTGAAGATTCGCGGCATGGGCAAAGGACATATTGCCGAACGGGTGAAAGAGGCGGCGCGGATTCTGGAGCTGGACGGTTTGCTCAAACGCCGTCCACGCGAGCTTTCCGGCGGCCAGCGCCAGCGTGTGGCAATGGGGCGTGCGATTGTGCGCGATCCGGCCGTCTTCCTGTTTGATGAGCCGCTGTCCAACCTTGACGCTAAATTGCGCGTCCAGATGCGCCTTGAGTTACAACATCTGCATCGCCGCCTGAAAACCACCTCGCTGTACGTGACGCACGATCAGGTCGAAGCGATGACGCTCGCCCAGCGGGTGATGGTGATGAACAAAGGCGTGGCGGAGCAAATCGGTACGCCGGTAGAGGTGTATGAGAAGCCAGCCAGCCGCTTTGTGGCGAGCTTTATCGGCAGCCCGGCGATGAATCTGCTGGAGGGGCGCATCAGCGCCGCAGGCACCCATTTTGAGCTGGAGAGCGGGATGGCGCTGCCCGTTAACTGGAACTATCGTCGCTATGCCGGGCGGAAAATGACGCTGGGTATCCGTCCTGAGCATATTGCGCTAAGCTCGCAAGCGGAAGGCGGCGTACCGCTGGTGATGGACACGCTGGAGATGCTGGGGGCGGATAACCTGGCGCACGGACGCTGGGGCGATCAAAAAATGGTCGTGCGGCTGGCGCATCAGCAACGCCCGACGGCAGGCAGCACGCTATGGCTGCATTTGCCGGAAAATCATCTGCATCTTTTCGATGGCGAAACAGGACAACGAGTATGAGTAACTGGCCTTATCCCCACATCGTCGCGCATCGCGGTGGCGGAAAACTCGCACCGGAAAACACGCTGGCGGCGATTGACGTGGGGGCGCGGTGCGGACACACGATGATTGAGTTTGACGTGAAGCTGTCGAAAGACGGCGAGATCTTTCTGCTGCATGACGACAACCTGGAGCGCACCAGTAACGGCTGGGGCGTGGCGGGGGAAGTCAACTGGCAGGATCTGCTGCGCGTTGATGCCGGGAGCTGGTTTAGCGGCAAGTTTAAAGGCGAGCCGTTGCCGCTGTTGTCTCAGGTAGCGGAACGCTGCCGCGAGCACGGCATGATGGCGAATATTGAAATTAAACCGACGACCGGCACCGGGCCATTGACGGGGAGAGTGGTGGCGCTGGCGGCGCGGGAGCTGTGGTCTGGAATGACCGCGCCTTTACTTTCATCGTTTGAAATTGATGCGCTGGAAGCGGCGCAACAGGCGGCGCCAGAGCTACCGCGCGGTTTACTGCTGGATGACTGGCGTGACGACTGGCATGCGCTGACGACCCGGCTGGGCTGCGTCTCTGTTCATCTCAACCATAAATTGCTCGATGAAGCGCGGGTAAAAGCGCTCAAGGCGGCGGGACTGCGCATTCTGGTTTACACCGTCAACAAACCCCAGCGCGCGGCGGAACTGCTGCGCTGGGGCGTGGACTGCATCTGTACCGATGCCATTGATGTGATTGGGCCGGATTTTACTGCGGCGAGTTATTGAGCATATCGCCACTCTGTCGCTGGGGCAGCAGATGTTGCTGACCGCTGCTCTGGCGGGTTCCACCGCTTAACATCCCGCCATTGTTGTTTGGTAAAACCTGCTCACGCACCTGGCCCTGCTGGACCCGCTGCGCGTTATTGTTCATCTGCGTTTGCAGATGCTGTTGCTGAAGCTGGGTCTGCGTTTTTAACTGCTGGTTAAGCATCCCTTTCTGCTGGGTCTGCTGCGTCTGCATTTGGGTTTGCATCCGCTGTTGACTCGGGATCTGATACCCCGGCTGATTCGGGTTATTCATGGTGTTGATGGGCTGCGCAAAGCCGGAAAACGGCAGTAGCGCCGCTAAAATTAAGAGTCGTTTCATCGTCTTTCCTCCTCTGGGGGGATCTATTAAGTTTACTCCTTTCCCGTCGCAACGATGATTATTTCAGAGTTATGCACCAGGCTTAGTGGGGGGCTGACCCCGTATCTCTGGAGAATAACGATGATGAAACCGACGTTTTTGCGCCGGGTAGCCATTGCTGCTCTGCTCTCAGGAAGTTGTTTTAGTGTTGTTGCCGCGCCGCCTGCGCCACCTCCGGTGTCATACGGTGTTGAAGAGGATGTTTTCCACCCTGTTCGTGCGAAGCAGGGGATGGTGGCATCCGTGGATGCGATGGCGACCCAGGTCGGCGTCGATATCCTTAAGCAAGGGGGAAATGCCGTCGATGCGGCGGTTGCCGTTGGCTATGCGCTGGCGGTGACGCATCCGCAGGCGGGGAACCTCGGCGGCGGGGGTTTTATGCTGCTGCGCACCAAAGACGGGAATACCACGGCGATCGACTTCCGCGAAATGGCGCCAGCCAATGCCACCCGCGATATGTTCCTGGACGATCAGGGCAATCCTGACAGTAAAAAATCGCTGACGTCGCACCTGGCGACCGGTACGCCGGGCACCGTGGCCGGATTCTCGCTGGCGCTGGAGAAATACGGCACCCTGCCGCTCAACAAAGTGATACGCCCGGCGATGAAACTTGCGGATGAGGGATTCGTCGTCAACGATGCGCTGGCGGATGACCTGAAAACCTACGGTAGTGAGGTGCTGCCGAATTATGAAAACAGCAAGGCTATTTTCTGGAAAGACGGCGAACCGCTGAAGAAGGGCGACAAGCTGGTGCAGAAAAACCTGGCGAAAAGTCTGGAGATGATTGCTGAGAATGGCCCTGATGCCTTCTACAAAGGGGCAATAGCCGACCAGATCGCACAGGAGATGCAGAAGAACGGGGGGCTTATCACCAAAGAGGATCTGGCGGCTTACAAAGCGGTAGAACGTACGCCGATTAGCGGCGATTATCGCGGGTATCAGGTCTTTTCGATGCCGCCTCCGTCCTCCGGCGGCATTCATATCGTGCAGATCCTCAATATCCTTGAAAACTTCGACATGAAGAAATACGGGTTTGGCAGCGCCGATGCCATGCAGATAATGGCTGAAGCGGAGAAATATGCCTATGCCGATCGGTCGGAGTATCTCGGCGACCCGGATTTTGTGAAGGTGCCGTGGCAGGCGCTGACCAGTAAAGCGTATGCGAAATCCATCGCCGATCAGATAGATATCAATAAAGCCAAACCGTCCAGCGAGATTCGCCCCGGTAAACTGGCGCCGTACGAAAGCAATCAGACCACCCATTTCTCGGTGGTGGATAAAGACGGCAACGCGGTGGCCGTCACCTACACCCTGAACACCACGTTTGGCACCGGGATTGTGGCGGGAAACACCGGAATTCTGCTCAACAATGAGATGGATGACTTCTCCGCGAAACCTGGCGTACCAAACGTTTACGGTCTGGTGGGCGGCGATGCTAACGCCGTAGGGCCGAAGAAACGTCCGCTGTCGTCAATGTCGCCAACCATTGTGGTGAAAGACGGTAAAACCTGGCTGGTGACAGGCAGCCCTGGCGGTAGCCGGATTATTACCACCGTGCTGCAAATGGTGGTCAACAGCATCGATTTCGGGATGAATGTCGCTGAGGCGACCAACGCACCGCGTTTCCATCATCAGTGGCTGCCGGATGAGCTGCGCGTGGAAAAGGGCTTTAGCCCGGATACGCTGAAACTCCTGGAACAGCGTGGGCAAAAAGTCGCGCTGAAAGAAGCGATGGGCAGCACCCAGAGCATCATGGTGGGGCCGGATGGTTCGCTGTACGGCGCGTCTGACCCGCGCTCAGTCGATGATTTAACGGCGGGGTATTGAGGTAAGTGGCCCTCTTCGGTGGAAGAGGGCTTATCAGGAAGTTCTGGTTGTAACCTTGTTTTTCAACAGCATTATTCTGCACGGCGATTATGGTACGTTATTGTCAGTATCAGTATTCTTGATTAGCCTGTATCCTTTTTCAGATACGCGATAGTAAGGCATGGACTTATGCCCACTATCTTCAATATTTACCAGACCCTCGCTAGCCAATTTATTCACAATATTAACGACATTGCTGAACCCCGGGATTCTTTTCATGGAAAGCGTGCGATCCAGATTCATCCAGTTCCAGTTAATATCTTTTTCGGCCATAACTTTTAGTACGTTAAGTTCAGTTTCAGTTATCATAGTTAAGTGCATCCTGGTGGTATAAGTCGTCAACTGTTCCCTTGAGTCTGTAATCTTCCAGCGTGGCTGTATGGGCATGATTCCATAGATTATATCCTGCATCCCCCTCAGGCTGCCCAAATTCCCATCCCAGATTACAGTAGCGCTGATATTCTCGGCATTCATGAGTATAGTAATTCAGATCGACCTGTTCTGGAGGTATTTTCCCTTTTTCAATGTCTTCCAACCTGCCGAACATTACATCATTTGCAGGATCATGAACGAACCTGGAAATATGTTTCTCAACTGTAGCGATACCTTTACTGTTAATAATGACACCATCAGTTGTCAGGCTCTCTATTGGACCTCCGGCAAGCTCGGGATCGAATGTTCGTCCTGATGCAGTTCCCCAGGCACCGAACTGCTCCAGTTCTTCTAATTCAGGAAGTTTCATTCTTCCCATAGTTAAGCTGGCAGCTATTGAAGCTCCAAGAATCAGCAATCCTTTGTTATCCATAACCTGCTCGTAACCCGCTGGAGCAACGCCTCCCAACTTTTCTGCCGTTTCCCTGAAACCTTCGATATTCCCGTTGTAGATACCTCCGGCGGCAAGCAATCTGCCAACCCCTTTGCTGCTTAACGTTTTGAGGCTATTATCTGCGGGTGTTTTTGGACGGGGGATAAACAGGCGGTTGTAGTTCTCGGGCAACGCCAGGTAGCTGAATTCAGTGTTGGCAATAAGGTGTTTGCAGAGGATATATTCATAGCTGATGGTTATTGTTTCTGTATCTAAATTATTTTCGCTGAATTGGTGTTGGATACCTGATAGAAATGCTCCCCGCAGTTGAATATAATGATACTTCTCCCATCTACCGAATCTATTGATGCGGTAGAAATAAAACTCCATATACAACTATTGTCAGGTAGACAATATTTCCCATTATTACCTTATCCTTTAATAACGGCATGCTAAATGTATTAGCCGTGAATCCTTTCTTTATTATCTGTTTACGCTCTATTCTCAGATTCGTATACAGAGTTAATAAATGTTTTCACTTTAGCCAAATATTATTGAGGATATTCTGAATTGGGCAGGACTACTTTTAATTACGGGATATTCCCCTCTCCTGGAGAGAGGGGAGGCGAAAATTACTTCATCCGCGCCATAAAGTATGCGTCGACATACTCACCGTTACGCAGTGCGTACTTCTTGCCGGTGCCTTCAATCTCAAAACCATGCTTCTTGTAGACCGCCACGGCGGGTTCATTATCGACAAATACCGTTAGCTCGATACGCTCCACGCGCAGCCAGTTATCGCACATATCGATCATGGTACGGAGCAGCGCGCTGGCGACCCCACGGTTTTGCCACCGCGCATCAACACTGATGCCAAAATCGGCGACATGGCTGCGGCGCGGACGCTGGATGACCGCAATGGTGAGATGCCCAACGACAGTATCGTCAATACAGGCGACCAGCTGTTTGATGCCGGGCTGGTCGGCTAGCCGCTCCTGCCACATCGTACTGGAAGGATGAGGAACCTGTAGCGTGTTGTGATACACCTCCGGCTGGGCATGGATCTGACGAATTGCGTCGTAATCTTTTGATTCCGCGTGGCGTATCACTATCTCGCTCATTTCTGTGTCCTTAGCAGGTTAAAAGTCCTTTTAAACATCATTGACTTTAAAAACGGAGTCAACTGCATTTTTTTGCAAAAAGTATTGGACAAGTGCGAATGAGAATGATTATTATTGCTCTGCGTTCAGGGAGACCCTTGCGGAGAACCTGAAAGCACGACATTGCTCACATTGCTTCCAGTATTACTTTAGCCAGCCGGGTGCTGGCTTTTTTTTTTGGATCAGTTTCGGGCTGGTTTGCTGGTCAGTTTTGTAGGCCGGATAAGGCAAAGCCGTCATCCGGCAATGGCGCTTGTGATGCCGGATGGCGCTGATGCTTATCCGGCCTACGATCTGACCGCGACGCCGACGACCGATCTTGAGGCTGTAGGCCGGATAAGGCAAAGCCGTCATCCGGCAATGGTTCTTGTGACGCCGGATGGCGCTTATGCTTATCCGGCCTACGATCGTTTCACCGCTATTTCCCACATGTTGTTTGCGCTATGGTGTATGCAATCACCTTTCAAAAAGGACACTCCCATGACCTTACACTGCGCATTTATTGGCTTTGGTAAAAGCACCACCCGCTACCATCTGCCGTATGTTCTTAACCGTAAAGGCAGCTGGCATGTTGCGCATATCTTCCGCCGTCACGCGAAGCCGGAAGAGCAGGCGCCGATCTACTCGCATATTCACTTCACCAGCGATCTTGATGAAGTGCTGAACGATCCGCAGGTAAAACTGGTGATCGTCTGTACCCATGCGGACAGCCATTTTGACTACGCCCGGCGCGCGCTGGAGGCGGGAAAAAACGTGCTGGTGGAAAAACCGTTTACGCCAACGCTTGCCGAGGCGAAAGTGTTGTTCGAACTGGCGCGGAGCAAAGGGCTGACCGTCACGCCGTACCAGAACCGCCGCTTTGACTCCTGTTTCCTGACCGCCAAAAAAGCGATTGAGAGCGGTAAACTGGGCGAGATTGTTGAAGTTGAAAGCCACTTTGATTACTACCGACCGGTTGCGGAAACCAAACCTGGCCTGCCGCAGGACGGCGCGTTTTACGGCCTCGGCGTGCATACGATGGATCAAATTATTTCGCTGTTCGGACGCCCGGACCATGTGGCTTATGACATCCGCAGCCTGCGCAATAAAGCCAACCCGGATGATACGTTCGAAGCGCAGCTGTTTTACGGCGATCTGAAAGCCATCGTTAAAACCAGCCATTTAGTGAAGATCGATTACCCGAAATTTATCGTTCATGGCACCAGAGGCTCGTTTGTGAAGTACGGCATCGACCAGCAGGAAACCAGTCTGAAGGCCAATATCATGCCCGGCGAACCGGGGTTTGCGGCGGATGATTCTGTCGGCCTGCTGGAATACGTTAATGACGAAGGCGTGACGGTGAAAGAAGAGATGAAACCGGAGGTCGGCGACTATGGCCGCGTTTATGACGCCCTGTTCGAGACCCTCACGCATGGCGTGCCGAATTACGTCAAGGAATCTGACGTTCTCACCAACCTTGAGATCCTTGAGCGGGCGTTTGAACAGGCGTCTCCGGCCACAGTAACCCTTGCGAAATAAACAAAATCAACGCCTCTGGGCTTGTTCATAATTTTTGAACAGAGGAGTCAATTTTCACCCTCTATGATCCCGTCTGGATTGGGTTCACACTTACTCCATCGAAAACATCTGGGGGGTGAATACAATGATCTACTTACGCAAAGCAAACGACCGTGGTCATGCGAATCATGGCTGGCTGGATTCCTGGCATACTTTCTCTTTTGCAAACTACTATGACCCTAACTTTATGGGCTTCTCGGCACTGCGCGTGATTAACGATGACGTTATTGAAGCAGGCCAGGGCTTTGGGACGCACCCGCATAAAGACATGGAAATCCTGACCTATGTGCTGGAAGGCGCAGTGGAACACCAGGACAGCATGGGTAACAAAGAGCAGGTTCCTGCCGGTGAGTTCCAGATTATGAGCGCCGGGACGGGCATTCGTCACTCGGAATACAACCCGAGCAATACCGACCGCCTGCGTTTGTATCAGATTTGGATCATGCCGCAGGAAAACGGGATTACACCGCGTTACGAGCAGCGTCGTTTTGACGCCGTACAGGGCAAACAGCTGGTGCTGTCGCCGGATGCGCGCGACGGTTCGCTGAAAGTGAATCAGGATATGGAGCTGTACCGTTGGGCGCTGCTGAAAGACGAACAGTCGGTACACCAGATCTCCGCCGAACGCCGCATCTGGATTCAGGTGGTGAAAGGTAACGTCACCATTAACGGCACCAAAGCGTCTACCAGCGACGGTCTGGCGATTTGGGATGAGCAGGCGATCTCCATCCATGCCGACAGCGATAGCGAAGTGTTACTGTTCGACCTGCCGCCAGTTTAAAAATACACGTCATCCTTCAAGCCGCATCTTTGTTGGCTTCCTGGCTCACCCCGGTCGCGTACTTTATGTACGCTTCCGGGGATTTAATGAGGGACATCCTTGTCCCTCACCAGAGGCAACCTTCGGTTGTTCAAATTCGTTCCTGACGAATTTGTCACTGCGTCGCCGCCTTGATGCAACTCGAATGATTTAGTGTATTTCTCACAATACAAAAACAACCTTAGTTTTCTCTGCGAAGGTTCATGCACGTCCGTGGTAAACTGGGGAAATCTATCCCTTTTATGCCTTTCAGGACGATGAAAAAGAAAAGACCCGTACTTCAGGATGTGGCTGACCGCGTAGGCGTGACCAAAATGACGGTCAGCCGTTTTCTGCGTAACCCGGAGCAGGTCTCCGTCGCGCTGCGGGGCAAGATCGCTGCTGCACTTGATGAACTGGGTTACATTCCCAATCGTGCTCCCGATATTCTTTCTAACGCGACCAGCCGTGCGGTGGGCGTTCTGCTGCCGTCGTTAACCAACCAGGTTTTCGCCGAGGTGTTACGCGGAATTGAGACCGTCACCGATGCCCACGGCTATCAGACGATGCTGGCGCACTACGGCTATAAGCCGGAAATGGAACAGGAACGTCTGGAGTCGATGCTGTCATGGAACATTGACGGGCTAATCCTCACTGAACGTACCCATACGCCGCGCACGCTCAAAATGATTGAAGTCGCGGGCATTCCGGTGGTGGAGCTGATGGACAGCAAATCACCATGCCTCGATATCGCCGTCGGTTTTGACAACTTTGAAGCCGCGCGTCAGATGACCGCCGCGATTATCGCGCGTGGCCATCGTCATATCGCCTATCTGGGGGCGCGCCTCGACGAACGTACTATCATCAAACAGAAAGGCTATGAACAGGCCATGCTGGACGCCGGGCTGGTGCCCTACAGCGTGATGGTGGAGCAATCGTCGTCTTACTCTTCCGGGATTGAGCTGATCCGCCAGGCAAGACGTGAATACCCACAACTGGACGGTATTTTCTGTACCAACGATGACCTTGCCGTCGGGGCGGCGTTCGAATGCCAGCGTTTAGGGCTCAAAATTCCTGATGATATGGCGATTGCCGGTTTCCACGGCCACGACATTGGTCAGGTGATGGAACCGCGTCTGGCCAGCGTACTCACGCCGCGTGAGCGGATGGGTAGTATCGGCGCAGAGCGCCTGCTGGCGCGCATACGCGGTGAAGCGGTGACGCCTAAAATGTTAGATTTAGGTTTCACCTTGTCACCGGGTGGATCTATTTAGTCCAACAAATTTGAAGTAGCTCACACTTATTCACTTCTGCCACGAATGGATATTGCTTCTATTCTGGTCCGGTCGGACAATGTTACCGATAACAGTTACCCGTAACAATTCCTGATCCTTGTACTGTGGGGGCACCACTTTGAGCACGACTAACCATGATCACCACATTTACGTTCTGATGGGCGTATCAGGCAGTGGCAAATCCGCTGTCGCCAGCGAAGTGGCGCATCAGCTGCATGCCGCGTTTCTTGATGGCGATTTTCTCCATCCGCGTTGCAACATCATGAAAATGGCCTCCGGCGAGCCGTTGAATGACGACGACCGCAAGCCGTGGTTACAGGCGCTGAACGATGCGGCGTTTGCGATGCAGCGAACCAATAAGGTATCGCTGATTGTCTGTTCCGCACTGAAAAAACACTATCGCGACCTGCTGCGCGACGGTAACCCAAACCTGTCTTTCATCTACCTGAAAGGGGATTTTGACGTTATCGAAAGCCGCCTGAAGGCACGTAAAGGCCACTTCTTTAAAACGCAGATGCTGGTAACTCAGTTTGACACGCTGGAAGAGCCGGGCGCTGACGAGAGCGATGTACTGGTGGTGAATATCGATCAGCCGCTGGAAGGTGTCGTGGCAAGCACCATTGAGGTCATTAACAAAGGCAGTAAGTAGTGAGTACATTAACGCTTGTTTTAACAGCAGTAGGTTCTGTTTTACTGCTGCTGTTTTTAGTGATGAAGGCGCGTATGCACGCCTTCGTTGCTTTGATGGTGGTGTCTATTGGCGCAGGTCTTTTTTCCGGTATGCCGCTCGATAAAATCGCGGCGACGATGGAAAAAGGGATGGGCGGTACGCTTGGCTTCCTGGCGATTGTTGTCGCACTGGGCGCCATGTTCGGCAAAATTTTGCATGAGACGGGCGCAGTCGATCAGATTGCCGTCAAAATGCTCAAATCTTTCGGCCACAGCCGCGCGCATTACGCGATTGGTCTGGCGGGGCTGATTTGCGCGCTGCCGCTGTTCTTTGAAGTCGCCATTGTGCTGCTGATCAGCGTTGCATTCTCTATGGCGCGCCATACCGGAACAAACCTTGTGAAGCTGGTCATTCCGCTGTTTGCGGGCGTGGCGGCGGCTGCGGCGTTTCTGCTGCCCGGGCCTGCGCCGATGCTGCTGGCGTCCCAAATGCACGCTGATTTTGGCTGGATGATCCTGATTGGCCTGTGCGCGGCAATCCCTGGCATGATCATCGCCGGGCCGCTGTTTGGTAATTTCATTGGCCGCTATGTGGAACTGCACGTCCCGGATGACATTACCGAACCGCATCTGGGCGAAGGTAAAATGCCGTCGTTTGGCTTCAGTCTCTCGCTGATCCTGCTGCCGCTGGTGCTGGTAGGGCTGAAAACGATCGCCGCGCGCTTTGTCGCGGAAGGTTCCAGCGCTTACGAATGGTTTGAGTTTATCGGCCACCCGTTCACCGCGATTCTGGTGGCGTGCCTGGTGGCAATCTATGGCCTGGCGGTGCGTCAGGGGATGGCGAAAGATAAAGTCATGGCGATCTGCGGTCAGGCGCTGCAACCGGCGGGCATTATTCTGTTGGTGATTGGCGCAGGCGGCGTGTTCAAGCAGGTTCTGGTGGATTCCGGCGTTGGCCCGGCGCTGGGCGAAGCGTTAACCGGCATGGGCTTGCCGATTGCCATCACCTGCTTCGTGCTGGCGGCAGCGGTGCGTATCATTCAGGGTTCCGCGACCGTCGCGTGCTTAACGGCGGTGGGGCTGGTGATGCCGGTGGTGGAACAACTGAACTTCTCCGGCGCGCAGATGGCGGCATTGTCTATCTGTATCGCGGGCGGTTCTATCGTGGTCAGCCACGTAAACGATGCCGGTTTCTGGCTGTTCGGTAAATTCACTGGCGCGACCGAAGCGCAAACGCTGAAGACCTGGACGATGATGGAAACCATTCTCGGCACCGTCGGCGCGATTGTCGGTATGATTGCGTTCCAGCTTCTTAGCTGAGTCTTGTTGCCCGGTGGCGCGCCGCTTATCGGGCCTGCAAGTGAGCACATATCCACACCGTAGGCCGGGTAAGCGCCACCCGGCTAGCCTTTCATCCACATCCGAATGCCGTCCAGGAACATCTGGGTCGCCATCATCACCAGAATCAACCCCATCAGACGTTCCAGCGCGTTAACCCCTTTCTCGCCCAGCAGACGCAGGAACAGCGATGATTGCAGCAGAATCACAAACGTGCCGCCCCAGGCGATCAGCAGAGCGATGACCAGATGCCCCATCTGGTTCGGATACTGATGCGATAACAGCATCAGCGTCGCCAGGATGGTCGGGCCCGCCACCAGAGGGATAGCCAGCGGTACGATAAACGGTTCTTCGCCCGCCGGGAGTCCGGCGCTGTTGCCTGATGCGCTGGGGAAAATCATCTTAATGGCGATCAGGAACAGAATAATCCCCCCGGAGATCGACACGGTTTCCGCCCGCAGGTTGAGAAAGGCCAAAATTTTCTCGCCCGCAAACAGGAAAATGAGCATCAGTAAAAGCGCAATAAACAGCTCGCGAACCATAATCGCCCGGCGGCGCTTTGGTTCGGTATGTTTCAGTACGGACATGAAAATGGGCAGGTTTCCGAGTGGATCCATAATCAGGATCAATAAAACTGCCGCTGAAATGATTTCATTCATAACTCAAATTCCCTGATAATTACTGCGGACTTTCTGCTTGCTTAGGAAGCGGGATAAGTCGCATTACTGATGGCTTCGCTATCATTGATTAATTTCACTTGCGACTTTGGCTGCTTTTTGTATGGTGAAGGAAGAACCAGTAGGACACTGGTTTGCATACACAGCACACATCTTTGCAGGAAAAAAACGCTATGAAAAATGTTGGTTTTATCGGCTGGCGCGGTATGGTCGGCTCTGTACTCATGCAACGCATGGTTGAAGAGCGCGACTTCGATGCCATTCGCCCTGTTTTCTTTTCTACTTCCCAGCTTGGGCAGGCAGCGCCGACGTTCGGCGGTACGCCCGGCGGCACACTTCAGGATGCCTTTGATCTCGATGCGCTGAAGGCGCTTGATATCATTGTGACCTGTCAGGGCGGCGATTATACCAACGAAATCTATCCAAAGCTCCGTGAAAGCGGCTGGCAGGGCTACTGGATTGACGCGGCATCCTCGCTGCGCATGAAAGACGACGCCATCATTATTCTTGATCCGGTTAATCAGGATGTCATTACCGACGGCCTGAACAACGGCATTAAAACCTTCGTCGGCGGTAACTGTACCGTCAGCCTGATGCTGATGTCGCTGGGCGGTCTGTTTGCTAATGACCTGGTGGACTGGGTTTCTGTTGCGACTTACCAGGCGGCGTCTGGCGGCGGCGCGCGTCATATGCGCGAACTGCTGGCGCAGATGGGCCACTTGTACGGTCACGTAGCCGATGAGCTGGCGACCCCTTCTTCTGCGATCCTCGACATTGAGCGCAAAGTGACGACCCTGACCCGCAGCGGCGACCTGCCGGTTGATAACTTTGGCGTACCGCTGGCGGGCAGCCTGATTCCGTGGATCGACAAACAGCTCGATAACGGCCAGAGCCGCGAAGAGTGGAAAGGCCAGGCGGAAACCAACAAAATTCTCAACACCTCTTCCGTGATCCCGGTGGATGGTCTGTGCGTGCGCGTCGGCGCGCTGCGCTGCCACAGCCAGGCGTTCACCATTAAACTGAAAAAAGACGTGTCTGTTCCGACCGTAGAAGAACTGCTGGCCGCGCACAACCCGTGGGCGAAAGTGGTACCCAACGATCGTGATATTACCCTGCGTGAGTTAACCCCGGCTGCCGTTACCGGCACGCTCACCACGCCGGTTGGCCGCCTGCGTAAGTTGAACATGGGGCCGGAGTTCCTCTCCGCCTTTACCGTTGGCGACCAGCTGCTTTGGGGCGCGGCAGAACCGCTGCGCCGTATGCTGCGTCAGCTGGCGTAATTGTGGTGGCCCTGGTGGCGCGATGCTTATCAGGCCCACCAATAACGTGAATCATCAGGCCGGATAACGCATCGCCGCCATCCGGCAAACAAAACAGAGTTTAAATGTTGGGTGCTGAGTCACCCTTTTTTTTGCGTAATACAGGAGTAAGCGCAGATGTTCCAATATTTACCAGGAGTAAGATAAAGCATTGGCTATTCTTTAAGGGTGTCTTAATACCGGAGGTATTAAGCCTTAGCCTGAAGGTGGGACGGGGCAGAGAGGATGCACATTGGTGCTGCGCCGTTCAGGTCAAAGAAGTGTCACAACCTGATGTCGAAGATCAGTTGGAAGGGGTGACACCATAAAACAGGAAGACAGCCATGTCCGATCGTATCGATAGAGACGTGATTAACGCGCTAATTGCGGGCCATTTTGCGGACCCTTTTTCCGTACTTGGTATGCACCAAACCACCGCGGGACTGGAAGTCCGCGCCCTATTGCCTGATGCCACCGAAGTGTGGGTGATTGAACCGAAAACCGGACGTAAAGTCGGCAAACTGGAATGTATCGACTCACGCGGTTTTTTTAGCGGTGTGCTCCCCCGACGCAAAAATTTCTTTCGCTATCAGCTCGCTGTTGTCTGGCATGGACAGCAGAATCTGATTGACGATCCTTACCGTTTTGGCCCGCTGATCCAGGAAATGGATGCCTGGTTGCTGTCTGAAGGCACGCATTTACGCCCGTATGAAACGCTGGGCGCACATGCCGACACAATGGACGGCGTTACTGGAACCCGTTTTTCCGTCTGGGCGCCGAATGCCCAGCGCGTCTCCGTCGTTGGGCAATTCAACTACTGGGATGGTCGCCGCCACCCGATGCGCCTGCGCAAAGAGAGCGGTATCTGGGAGCTGTTTATTCCCGGCGCGCAACACGGTCAATTGTACAAGTTCGAGATGATCGATGCGCATGGCAAGCTGAGAATCAAAGCCGACCCGTATGCGTTTGAAGCGCAAATGCGCCCGGAAACGGCCTCGCTGATCTGCGGTCTACCGGAAAAAGTGGTGCAGACGGAAGAGCGCAAACAAGCCAACCGGTTCGATGCGCCTGTCTCCATCTATGAAGTGCATCTGGGCTCGTGGCGTCGTCATACCGATAACAATTTCTGGCTGAGCTACCGCGAACTGGCGGATCAGCTTATTCCATACGTAAAATGGATGGGCTTTACCCACCTCGAACTGCTTCCTGTTAATGAACATCCCTTTGATGGCAGCTGGGGCTACCAGCCGACCGGGCTGTATGCGCCGACCCGCCGTTTCGGCACGCGCGATGACTTCCGCTATTTCATCAATGCCGCTCATCAGGCGGGTCTGAACGTCATTCTTGACTGGGTGCCGGGCCACTTCCCGTCGGATGATTTTGGTCTGGCGGATTTCGACGGCACCAAACTGTATGAGCACAGCGACCCGCGCGAAGGGTATCACCAGGACTGGAACACGCTTATCTATAACTACGGGCGCCGTGAAGTCAGCAACTATCTGGTCGGGAACGCGCTTTACTGGATTGAGCGTTTCGGCATTGATGCGCTGCGTGTAGACGCCGTGGCGTCGATGATTTACCGCGACTACAGCCGCAAAGAAGGCGAGTGGATCCCCAACGAGTTCGGCGGGCGTGAGAACCTGGAAGCCATTGAGTTCTTACGCAATACCAACCGTATTCTGGGCGAGCAGGTGCCTGGCGCGGTGAGCATGGCCGAGGAGTCCACTGACTTCGCTGGCGTGTCCCGACCACAGGATATGGGCGGACTGGGTTTCTGGTACAAATGGAACCTGGGCTGGATGCATGACACGCTGGACTACATGAAGCTGGACCCGGTTCATCGCCAGTATCATCACGATAAGCTGACCTTCGGCATGCTCTACAACTACACCGAAAACTTTGTCCTGCCGCTGTCGCATGACGAAGTGGTGCATGGCAAAAAATCGATTCTCGACCGTATGCCTGGCGACGCCTGGCAGAAATTCGCCAACCTGCGCGCCTATTACGGCTGGATGTGGGCGTTCCCCGGTAAGAAACTGCTGTTTATGGGCAACGAGTTCGCCCAGGGGCGCGAGTGGAACCACGACGCCAGCCTTGACTGGCATCTGCTGGAAGGCGGCGACAACTGGCACCACGGCGTACAGCGGCTGGTGCGCGATCTCAACCATACCTATCGCCACCATAAAGCGCTGCATGAACTTGATTTTGACGCTTACGGTTTTGAATGGCTGGTGGTGGATGATAACGAACGTTCGGTGCTGATTTTTGTCCGCCGCGATAAAGTCGGCAATGAAATCATCGTCGCCAGCAACTTTACCCCGGTGCCGCGCCATGACTATCGTTTTGGCATCAATCAGCCAGGGAAATGGCGGGAGATTGTGAATACCGACTCCATGCACTACCACGGCAGCAATACCGGCAACGGCGGGGTGGTGCACAGCGACGAGATCGCCAGCCACGGCCGCCAGCACTCATTGAGTCTGACGCTGCCGCCGCTGGCCACCATCTGGCTTGTGCGGGAGGGTGAATGACGCAACTGGCAACCGGCAAAGCGACACCGCATGGCGCGACGTATGACGGTCATGGCGTCAACTTCACGCTTTTTTCGGCGCATGCGGAGCGCGTTGAACTGTGCGTGTTTGATGCGCTCGGCAATGAGCAGCGGTATGACCTGCCGGGGCGCAGCGGCGATGTCTGGCACGGCTATCTTGCCGACGCCAGACCCGGCCTGCGCTACGGGTATCGCGTACACGGCCCGTGGCAACCCGCGCAAGGGCACCGCTTTAACCCGGCAAAACTGCTTATCGATCCCTGCGCTCGCCGCGTTGAAGGAGAGCTGAAGGATAACCCGCTGCTGCACGGCGGGTACGACGAGCCGGATCATCGTGATAATGCCGCCGTTGCCCTGAAATGCGTTGTCACTGCCGACCGCTATGACTGGGAAGATGATGCCCCGCCGCGCACGCCGTGGGGCAACACGGTCATCTACGAAGCGCATGTGAAGGGGCTGACGTACCTGCATCCGGCGATCCCGTCAGAGATTCGCGGCACCTGGAAGGCGCTGGGCCATCCGGTGATGATCGCGTATTTCAAGCAGTTGGGCATTACCGCGCTGGAGCTGTTGCCGGTGGCGCATTTTGCCAGTGAACCGCGCTTACAGCGCCTGGGGCTGTCGAATTACTGGGGCTATAACCCGGTGGCGATGTTCGCGCTGCATCCGGCTTATGCCTGCTCCCCGGAAACGGCGCTGGATGAGTTTCGCGATGCCATCAAAGCGCTGCATAAAGCCGGTATTGAAGTCATTCTTGATATTGTGCTGAACCATAGCGCGGAGCTGGATCTCGACGGGCCGCTCTTCTCCCTGCGCGGAATCGACAACCGTAGCTATTATTGGATCAAGGAGGATGGCGATTACCACAACTGGACCGGCTGCGGCAACACCCTCAATCTGAGCCATCCCGGTGTGGTGGAGTTTGCGTGCGAGTGCCTGCGCTACTGGGTTGAAACATGCCATGTGGACGGTTTTCGTTTTGATCTGGCCTCCGTGATGGGGCGCACCCCGGCGTTCCGTCAGGATGCGCCGCTGTTTACCGCCATCAACAATTGCCCGGTATTGTCGAGCGTGAAGCTTATTGCTGAGCCCTGGGATATCGGCGAAGGCGGCTATCAGGTGGGGAATTTCCCGCCGCCGTTTGCCGAGTGGAACGACCATTTCCGTGACGCGGCCCGCCGCTTCTGGTTGCAACGCAATCTGCCCCTCGGCGAGTTTGCCGGACGTTTCGCCGGTTCCAGCGATGTGTTTAAACGCCACGATCGCCTGCCCAATGCGTCCGTCAATCTGATCACCGCGCATGACGGTTTTACGCTGCGCGACTGTGTTTGTTTCAATCAGAAACACAATGAGGCGAACGGTGAGGAAAATCGGGACGGCACCAACAACAATTACAGTGATAATCATGGTAAAGAGGGATTAGGCGGCACGCTGGATCTGATTGAACGGCGGCGCGACAGCATTCATGCCCTGCTGACCACGTTGTTGCTCTCTCAGGGAACGCCGATGCTGCTGGCGGGCGATGAACACGGCCATAGCCAGCACGGCAACAATAACGCTTACTGCCAGGATAACGCATTAACCTGGCTGGACTGGCAGCAGGCAAACAGTGGGCTAACCACCTTTACCGCTGCATTGATTCATCTTCGCCAGCAGATACCGGCATTAGTGGGAAATCGCTGGTGGGAAGAAAATGACGGCAATGTTCGTTGGCTGAATAAAAATGCAGAGCCCTTAAGCGCGGGCGAGTGGGAAAACGGGCCGAAACAGATGCAGATCCTGCTTTCAGACCGCTTCCTTATCGCGATAAACGCCACGCTTGAGGTGACAGATATCGTTTTACCTGAAGGGGAGTGGCACGCTATTCCCCCATTCGCTGGAGAGGATAATCCGGTGATTACGGCTGTCTGGCAGGGACCTGCGCACGGACTGTGTGTGTTCCAGAGATGATAAAAAAGGAGTTAGTCATGGTGAGTTTAGAGAAGAACGATCGTGTAATGTTGGCGCGCCAGCTGCCATTAAAATCTGTTGCCCTGATCCTGGCCGGTGGCCGTGGTACACGCCTGAAAGATTTAACCAACAAACGTGCCAAACCTGCCGTGCACTTTGGCGGTAAGTTCCGCATCATCGATTTTGCCTTATCCAACTGTATTAACTCCGGGATCCGCCGTATTGGCGTGATCACGCAATACCAGTCTCATACTCTGGTACAGCATATTCAGCGCGGCTGGTCATTCTTCAGCGAAGAGATGAACGAATTCGTCGATCTGCTTCCCGCCCAGCAAAGGATGCAGGGTGAAAACTGGTATCGTGGAACGGCGGATGCCGTGACCCAGAACCTGGACATCATTCGTCGCTATAAAGCGGAATATGTGGTGATCCTCGCGGGCGATCATATCTACAAGCAGGACTACTCGCGCATGCTGATCGACCACTTCGAAAAAGGAGCGCGCTGCACCGTGGCGTGTATGCCGGTGCCGATTGAAGAGGCCACCGCGTTTGGCGTGATGGCGGTGGACGAGGGCGACAAGATCATCGAGTTTGTTGAAAAACCGGCGAATCCGCCAGCCATGCCTGGCGACGCGACGAAATCTCTCGCCAGCATGGGGATCTACATTTTCAACGCCGATTATCTGTATGAGTTGCTGGAGGAGGACGACAAAGACGACACCTCCAGCCACGATTTCGGTAAAGATATCATCCCAAAAATCACCAAAGCCGGTATGGCATATGCGCATCCATTCCCGCTGTCCTGCGTGCAGTCCGATCCCGAATCTGAACCTTACTGGCGCGATGTGGGTACGCTGGAAGCCTACTGGAAAGCCAACCTCGACCTGGCCTCGGTGACGCCGGAACTCGACATGTATGATCAGGACTGGCCGATCCGCACGCACATGGAGTCTCTGCCGCCTGCGAAATTTGTTCAGGATCGCTCCGGCAGCCACGGCATGACGCTCAACTCGCTGGTCTCCGGCGGGTGCATTATATCCGGTTCGGTGGTGGTGCAGTCCGTCCTGTTCCCGCGCGTGAGGGTGAACTCATTCTGTAACATCGATTCGGCAGTCCTGCTGCCAGAGGTCTGGGTTGGACGCTCATGCCGCTTGCGTCGTTGCATCATCGATCGCGCCTGTGTAATCCCGGAAGGTATGGTGATTGGTGAAAACGCGGAAGAAGATGCCCGTCGTTTCTACCGTTCAGAGGAAGGCATTGTGCTGGTCACGCGTGAAATGCTGCGCAAATTGCAGGTCAAACAGGAGCGATAATGCAGGTTTTACATGTATGTTCAGAGATGTTCCCCCTGCTAAAAACAGGTGGTCTGGCGGATGTGATTGGCGCGTTGCCTGCGGCACAGATTGCGGATGGTGTGGATGCTCGTGTGCTGCTTCCTGCATTTCCTGATATTCGTCGGGGTATCCCGGATGCGCAGGTAGTGACCCGGCGCGATACCTTTGCGGGAAGAATTACGCTCCTGTTCGGGCATTATAACGGCGTGGGAATCTACCTGATTGATGCGCCGCATCTGTATGACCGTCCGGGAAGCCCTTATCACGATACGAATTTATTCGCCTATACCGATAACGTCCTGCGGTTTGCGCTGTTGGGATGGGTGGGATGTGAAATGGCCTGCGGGCTTGATCCATTCTGGCGCCCGGATGTGGTGCATGCGCACGACTGGCATGCAGGCCTGGCGCCTGCGTATCTGGCTGCGCGCGGGCGTCCGGCGAAATCGGTGTTTACCGTACACAACCTGGCCTATCAAGGCATGTTTTATGCACATCACATGGATGACATCCAACTGCCACGGTCGTTCTATAACATGCATGGTCTGGAGTTTAACGGGCAGATTTCATTCCTGAAGGCGGGGTTGTATTACGCCGACCATATTACGGCTGTGAGCCCGACCTATGCGCGTGAAATTACCGAGCCGCAGTTCGCGTACGGGATGGAAGGCCTGCTGCGTCAGCGTCATCAGGAAGGGCGCCTGTCCGGCGTGCTGAATGGCGTGGATGAGAAAATCTGGAGCCCGGAAACGGATCTGCTGCTGGCGGCGCGCTATACGCGTGATTCGCTGGAGGAGAAAGCGGAGAACAAGCGCCAGCTACAGATTGCGATGGGGCTGAAAGTGGATGACAAAGCGCCGCTGTTCGCCGTGGTCAGCCGTCTGACCAGCCAGAAAGGGCTGGATCTGGTGCTGGAGGCGTTGCCGGGATTGCTGGAGCAGGGCGGGCAACTGGCGCTGCTGGGCGCGGGCGATCCGGTATTGCAGGAGGGATTTTTAGCGGCGGCGGCGGAACACCCTGGTCAGGTGGGCGTGCAGATCGGCTATCACGAAGCCTTCTCTCACCGCATCATGGGCGGGGCGGATGTCATTCTGGTGCCCAGCCGCTTTGAGCCGTGCGGCTTAACGCAGTTATACGGACTGAAGTACGGCACGCTGCCGTTGGTGCGGCGTACCGGTGGGCTTGCTGATACGGTGTCGGACAGTTCGCTGGAAAATCTGGCGGACGGCATCGCCAGTGGGTTTGTATTTGAAGATAGTAATGCCTGGTCTCTGTTACGGGCGATCCGGCGTGCTTTCGTGTTGTGGTCCCGACCTTCGCTCTGGCGGTTTGTGCAACGGCAGGCTATGGCCATGGATTTTAGCTGGCAAGTCGCGGCGAAGTCTTACCGCGAGCTTTACTATCGCTTGAAATAGTTATCCAGGAATCACCTATATGAATGCTCCATTTACTTATGCATCGCCCACTCTTAGCGTAGAAGCGCTCAAGCATTCTATTGCCTACAAACTGATGTTCACGATTGGTAAAGATCCGGTCATTGCCAATAAACATGAATGGCTGAACGCCACGCTGTTTGCGGTGCGCGATCGCCTCGTGGAACGCTGGCTGCGTTCTAACCGTGCTCAACTGTCGCAGGAAACCCGTCAGGTCTATTACCTGTCGATGGAATTTTTGATTGGCCGAACCCTCTCCAATGCTTTGTTATCGTTGGGTATTTACGACGATGTTAAAGGGGCGCTGGAAGCGATGGGGCTGGATCTCGAAGAACTGATTGATGAAGAGAACGACCCCGGTCTTGGCAACGGCGGTCTTGGCCGTCTGGCAGCGTGCTTCCTCGATTCGCTGGCGACCCTGGGTCTGCCGGGGCGCGGCTATGGAATTCGCTACGACTACGGCATGTTCAAGCAGAACATTGTCGAGGGGCGGCAGAAAGAGTCCCCGGACTACTGGCTGGAATACGGCAATCCGTGGGAATTCAAACGCCATAATACGCGCTACAAAGTGCGTTTCGGCGGGCGAATTCAGCAGGAAGGCAAGAAAGCCCGCTGGATTGAAACCGAAGAGATTCTGGCGGTGGCCTATGACCAGATTATCCCGGGTTATGATACCGACGCCACCAACACGCTGCGCCTGTGGAGCGCTCAGGCCAGTAGCGAAATCAACCTTGGTAAATTTAACCAGGGCGACTATTTCGCGGCGGTAGAGGACAAAAACCACTCTGAAAACGTATCCCGCGTACTTTACCCGGATGACTCCACCTATTCGGGGCGCGAGCTGCGCCTGCGTCAGGAGTACTTCCTGGTTTCCTCAACGGTACAGGACATTCTGAGCCGCCACTACCAGCTGCATAAAACCTATGACAACCTGGCGGATAAAATCGCCATTCACCTCAATGATACCCACCCGGTGCTGTCGATCCCGGAACTGATGCGCTTGTTGATTGATGAGCACAAATTCAGCTGGGACGATGCGTTTGAGGTGTGCTGCCAGGTCTTCTCCTACACCAACCACACGCTGATGAGCGAAGCGCTGGAAACCTGGCCGGTGGATATGCTGGGTAAAATCCTGCCGCGTCATTTGCAGATCATCTTTGAGATTAACGACTATTTCCTGAAAACGTTGCAGGAGCAGTATCCCAACGATACCGCTCTGCTGGGGCGGGCGTCGATTATCGATGAGTCCAACGGTCGTCGCGTCCGTATGGCGTGGCTGGCGGTAGTGGTGAGCCATAAAGTGAATGGCGTATCGGAGCTGCACTCTAACCTGATGGTGCAGTCGCTGTTTGCTGATTTTGCGAGTATCTTCCCGACCCGCTTTTGCAACGTGACCAACGGCGTGACGCCGCGCCGCTGGCTGGCGCTGGCGAACCCGTCGCTTTCTGAGGTGCTGGACGAAAATATCGGGCGCACCTGGCGTACGGATCTCAGCCAGCTAAGCGAACTACAGCAGCATTGCGATTTCCCGCTGGTGAATCACGCGGTGCGCCAGGCGAAGCTGGAAAACAAAAAACGGCTGGCAATACTCATCGCTCAGCAGTTGAACGTGGTGGTCAATCCGAAGGCGTTGTTTGATGTGCAGATTAAACGTATTCACGAGTACAAACGTCAGTTGATGAATGTGCTGCATGTGATTACGCGTTATAACCGCATCAAGGAAGATCCTGAGGCGGAATGGGTGCCGCGCGTGAATATCTTTGCCGGTAAGGCGGCTTCGGCTTATTACATGGCGAAGCACATTATTCACCTGATCAATGACGTTGCTAAGGTGATCAACAACGATCCGCAGATTGGCGATAAGCTGAAAGTGGTGTTTATCCCGAACTACAGCGTGAGCCTGGCGCAGGTCATTATTCCTGCCGCCGACCTGTCTGAGCAGATTTCGCTGGCGGGTACGGAGGCGTCTGGCACCAGTAACATGAAGTTTGCGCTTAACGGCGCGCTGACCATCGGTACGCTGGACGGCGCAAACGTCGAGATGCTGGAGCATGTGGGGGCGGAGAATATCTTTATCTTTGGCAATACGGCGGAAGAGGTGGAAGAACTGCGCAAGCAGGGCTATAAACCGCACGAGTATTACGAAAAAGATGCGGAGCTGCACCAGGTGCTGACGCAGATCGGTAGCGGCGTGTTCAGCCCGGAAGAGCCGGGGCGCTACCGTGATCTGGTGGATTCGTTGATTAACTTTGGCGACCACTATCAGGTGCTGGCGGATTATCGTAGCTATGTTGATTGCCAGGATAAGGTGGATGAATTGTATCGTCATTCCGAAGAGTGGACCGCGAAAGCGATGCTCAATATCGCCAATATGGGGTATTTCTCTTCCGACAGGACGATCAAGGAGTATGCCGAAAATATCTGGCACATTGATTCAGTAAGGCTGTAACAAGGGACAGGACTACCTGTAGGCCGGATAAGACGTTAGCCGCCATCCGGCAAAAGGCCCGGTGGCGCTGACGCTTACCGGGCCTGTGGACTGTTTTGTAGGCCGGATAAGGCGTAGCCGCCATCCGGTATTGTCATTACGACGCCAGCGACAACTGACGTTTGCCAATATATTCCGCCAGCCACTGGCTCACGCGGGACTGCTGCTCGGCGTTGAGCCACATCCCTTCTTTGGTGCGGCGCCACAACGCGTCGTCCGCACGACGTACCCATTCGTGATCCACCAGATACTTCAGCTCCGCTTCGTAAAGTTCGTGACCGAAATCTTCACCTAACTCGGCAACGGAGGTGGCTTCGCCGAGTATCCACTCGGTATTGCTGCCGTAGGTACGGGAATAATGACGCGCCAGCGACTCCGTCAGGAACGGATAGCGGCGGCGCAGTTTGGCCGCGTAATCTTCACGATCGCCGCCGATATCCCCGCCAGGAAGCACGCACTCTTTAGTCCAGGCCGGGCCAATGCCCTGGTAATAGGACGACAGTTTTTCCATCGCGTGTTCGGCCAGCTTACGATAAGTGGTCAGCTTACCGCCGAATACCGACAGCAGCGGCGCTTTGCCGTTTTCATCGTGGATATCCAGCGTGTAGTCACGGGTGATCGCCTGCGGAGAATCGGACTCGTCATCGCACAGCGGACGCACGCCGGAGTAGGTCCAGACGATATCGTCGCGGCCCAGTTGTTTCTTGAAGTGCGCGTTATAGACTTTCAGCAGGTAATTGATTTCGCTTTCATCAATTTTCACTGCTTTCGGATCGCCTTTGTACTCCACGTCAGTGGTGCCGATGATTGAGAACTCATCCATCCACGGAATCACAAATACGATACGCTTATCTTCGTTTTGCAGGATATAAGCCTGCTTCTGCGTATGCACGCGCGGCACCACAATGTGGCTGCCTTTGATCAGACGAATGCCGTAGGGTGAAGGCAGGTGCATACCGTCGTCGAAGAACTGTTTTACCCACGGCCCCGTGGCGTTGACCAAACCACGCGCCTGCCAGGTGTGCTTTTTACCGGTATCGATATCTTCCGCTTCTACGATCCACAGACCGTTTTCACGACGGGCAGAGGTCGCTCGGGTACGGGTTAACACTTCCCCGCCTTTACGCACCACCATTTGGGCGTTTGCCAGAACCAGACGCGCATCGTCTACCCAGCAGTCAGAATATTCGAAACCGCGCACGATCTCCGGTTTCAGCACCGAATCTGCGCCAAAACGCAAACCGGTTGAACCGGGCAGACTGGTGCGTTTGCCCAGATGATCGTACATAAACAGACCAATTCGGATCATCCATGCCGGGCGCAGGTGCGGGCGGTGAGGCAGGCGGAAGCGCATCGGGAAGGCGATGTGCGGCGCCATTTTCAGCAGCACTTCACGTTCGGCCAGCGCTTCGCTGACCAGGCGGAATTCGTAGTGTTCAAGGTAGCGCAAGCCACCGTGAATTAATTTAGAGCTGGCGGAAGAGGTTGCACAGGCCAAATCCTGCGCTTCCAGCATGAGCACGGATAAACCACGTCCGGCGGCGTCTGCCGCGATACCCGCACCGTTAATGCCCCCGCCTATCACAATCAGATCTTTGGTTTCCATGCTACCCTCTTGCACTTTCGTTAAAGCTCAAAAATGTTCGTTATCGAGCATAATAGCAAAAAAACGAGCTGGTGGTAACATCGAAAAAACATTTTAGAGTGATACATATAACATTATGGCGTTTACTTACCCCGGCGACGTACACTGAACGGTAAAATAGCCATCTGCATATAAAGCCTGCATATAAAAGAAAGAGAGACTCATGGATCAGTTTGAATGTATTAATGTTGAAGAAGCTCACCAGAAACTGCACCAGGGAACGGCGGTGCTGGTGGATATCCGCGATCCGCAAAGCTATGCGATGGGCCACACGCCGCAGGCGTTCCATCTGACCAACGATACGCTGGGCGCGTTTATGCGCGACCATGATTTCGATACCGTGGTGATGGTGATGTGCTATCACGGCAATAGCAGCAAAGGCGCGGCACAGTACCTGCTACAACAGGGTTATGACGCGGTTTACAGTATTGATGGCGGGTTTGATGCCTGGCACCGCCATTTCCCCTCAGAGGTGGCATTTGGCGCTTAAGCCCACAAAGATGCAGCCTGAAGCCGGAAGGGCCTATATACTGTCCTCTTTTGTGTGGACTAAGCGACAGCAACAATGTTGATGATTACCTCTTTTGCTAACCCCCGCGTGGCGCAGGCATTTGTTGATTACATGGCGACGCAGGGCGTTATCCTGACGATTCAACAACATCATCAAAGCGATGTCTGGCTGGCGGACGAATCTCAGGCCGAGCGCGTGCGGGCGGAGCTGGCGCGCTTTCTGGAAAATCCCGCCGATCCGCGTTATCTGGCGGCAAGCTGGCAGTCCGGTCATACCGGCAGCGGGCTGCACTATCGCCGTTTCCCGTTTATCGCCACATTGCGCGAGAGGGCGGGCCCGGTCACCTGGCTTATTATGATCGCCTGTATCCTGGTGTTCGTTGCGATGAGCATCGTCGGCGCGCAGAGCGTCATGGTGTGGCTGGCGTGGCCATTTGATCCGTCACTGAAATTTGAGTTCTGGCGCTATTTCACCCATGCGTTTATGCACTTCTCGTTAATGCATATCCTCTTCAACCTGTTGTGGTGGTGGTATATCGGCGGGGCGGTGGAAAAGCGTCTGGGCAGCGGAAAACTGATCGTTATTACCGTCATCAGCGCATTGCTGAGCGGTTATGTACAGCAGAAGTTCAGCGGCCCGTGGTTTGGTGGGCTTTCCGGCGTGGTTTACGCGCTGATGGGCTACGCCTGGCTACGTGGTGAACGCGATCCGCAAAGCGGCATATATCTACAGCGTGGGCTTATTGCTTTTGCGTTGATCTGGATTGTTGCCGGGTGGTTTGATGTGTTTGGCATGTCGATGGCGAACGGTGCGCACATCGCCGGGCTGGCCGTGGGGCTGGCGATGGCATTTGCTGACACGGTGAATGCGCGAAAACGAACATGATTGGGGTTGCGCCGGATGGCGGCGAAACGCCTTATCCGGCCTACTAAAAATGCACGGTCGGTAGGCCGGATAAAACGCCAGGCGTCGCCATCCGGCAAAATTCCAGGGAATAACAATGAAACAGACACAACGTCATGACGCTATCATCGAACTGGTAAAAAAGCAGGGATACGTCAGCACTGAAGAACTGGTGGAACATTTCTCCGTCAGCCCACAAACCATCCGTCGGGATCTCAACGACCTGGCGGAGCAGAATATGATCCTGCGCCACCACGGCGGCGCGGCGTTGCCTTCCAGCTCGGTAAACACGCCGTGGCACGATCGTAAAGCGACGCAAACGGCGGAGAAGGAACGTATTGCGCGGAAAGTCGCCACGCAAATCCCCAACGGTTCAACGCTGTTTATCGATATCGGCACGACGCCGGAAGCGGTGGCGCATGCCTTGTTGGATCACAGTAACCTGCGCATTGTGACCAACAATCTCAACGTGGCGAACACGCTGATGGTGAAAGAGGATTTTCGCATTATTCTCGCTGGCGGTGAGCTTCGCAGCCGTGACGGCGGCATTATTGGCGAAGCGACGCTCGATTTCATCTCTCAATTCCGCCTGGATTTTGGCATTCTGGGGATCAGCGGTATCGACAGCGACGGGTCGCTGCTGGAATTTGATTATCACGAAGTACGCACGAAACGCGCGATTATTGAAAATTCACGTCATGTGATGCTGGTTGTGGATCACTCTAAGTTTGGTCGTAATGCGATGGTGAATATGGGCAGCATTAGCCTGGTGGATGCCGTCTATACCGATATGACGCCGCCAGCAGGGGTATTGCAGGTGCTTACCGACCACCATATTCAGTTAGAGTTGTGCTGATCGTGATTGTAGGCCCGGTAAGCGTAAGCGCCACCGGGCAATCATCACACCCCGTACCCCATCATTTTCAAAAGCCTCTGCGCATGTTGTACGGCGTCCTGACGATGCGCGACGCCGAGCTTCTGATATAAATTGCGAATATGCGTTTTGATGGTTGTGGCCGCAACCGCCAGCTCGCCAGCGATTTGCTCGTTGCTGTAGCCGGAATAGATCAGTCCCAGAACCTGCCACTCACGCTGCGTTAGCGGGCTGGTGCGGATCAGCTCCGGTACGTCCGGGTGATTTAACAGCCGCTCCACAAAGCCTTCGTCAAAATGGGCGAACTTATGTCGATGGTGCTGGTTAATTTCCCGCAGGATGCGCTGTGCGCGATGTTGTTCAAGCTCCGGCAGCGTATTCAACTGAATCAACTGACGCAGTTGCTGCGCCATCGCTTCGCCTTCAATCACAAAGTGGCTGATGAAACCGGTACGGTTCGCCAGTTGCAGCGCATCAAGCAACACCCGCTGGGCGTCGTTTTTACGTCCGGCCTGCCAGTACAGTTGATTAAGCAACAGCAGGTTACGGTTAAGATCGCTCATTAAACGCAGGCTACGGGCGTTCTCGTTTAGCTCTTCCAGCACAATCTCTGCGGATTCAAACTCACCCAGCAGGATCTGCGCCCTGGCGATATTACGCCACTGGCCTTGCAGGAAGTGGTTGTTGGCAAATTCTGGTTTCGGCGTATGACGCAGCCAGTTGGCGGCGGACTTCTTATCGCCCGTCATCTGCCAGTAAATCACGCGAACCTTATCGGCATTGGAAATCCAGTCGCTGTGATACTGGCCGTTGCCCAGCAGGTTCTCCAGACGGTTCAACTGCGTGCGGGCATTATCCAGATCGCCGCGCGCCAGCGAGCACTGCACCAGCAGCGCCAGACACTGCAATTGCTGCTGCGGCTGGAATGCGGAAAGCACATCAATACCGCTGCGGGCGGAGGCTTCCGCTTCGTCAAGACGCGCCCATGCCCACAGAAGCTGCGCGCGAATGCGCATCAGGAACTCGTGCATCGGCAACTGTTCGAGATGTTGCTCTTTAATCAGCTGGAACGCTTTCTCCTGGGTTTCCCAGGCGGCCTGCAAAAAGCCCTGGGCGAAGAGAATTTCACTTTGTTGGAGCAGGCTCCAGAGGGCGTAATGCCAGACGTCATGATGACGCGACATTTGCTCAGTTTGCTGCATCAGCGACAGTGAACGGGAGAGATCGCCTTTACAGTGCAGCACTTCGCCGTGTACGGAGGTGGCGACAATACGGCTGTAAAACCAGGCGATCGGCAGCTCATCCAGCGCCAGTTTTGCCAGCCGTTCCGCTTCATCCGGGTTGCCGTCATTAATCGCGACCTGAGCGCGCAGGGCGTTGAATTCCGCATGCAGCGTACCGTCCATCATGCCCTGAATTTCTTGCTCAGCGCGCGCCAGCAGGGTATTCACTTCGCTGTAGCGGTGCTGGCTTTGCATCAGCCATGCCTGCAACAGAACCAGCCGCGGGTTTTCCAGCAAACTTTCCCACGGCAGGGCCTTTAACGACTCTTCCAGCAGCGCCAGCTCACTGTGGTTAAACAGCCCCCACGCATGATTCAGCAGGATATCGCGCAGCATATGCGCATCGCCCGCCGCCAGGGCATGGTGAATGGCTTCGCTGGGGAAACCTTGCGCCATCCAGCTTTCGGCGGCAGCGCGGTGGATATCCGGCAGCTCGGTCGCCAGTTCCCACTGGCAACGCTGACGCAGGAAACTGCCAAACAGCGGGTGATAGCTGAACCATTCGCCCGTATCGTCCATGCGTTGCAGGAACAGCCCCTGACGCTCAATCTCCTCCAGACGCATCTGCCCGTTCTCTTCGCCCGTCACGCGCACGATCAGCGCATCGTTCATCGAACGCAGGATGGCGCTTTTCAGCAGAAAATGTCGGGTACTCACGTCCACGTTGTCCAGCACTTCATCGACCAGGTAATCAGACAGATGGCTGGCGTTGATTCCCGCCAGGCGTCGCGCAGACTGGTGCGCGGAGTTATTGTTCTGGCGGGCGGAAAGGGCGATAAGCTGTAGCGCGGTTGCCCAACCGGCGACGTCGTCGCACATCCGGCTGCTCTCGGCGGCTTCGATAGGCGAGGACAGACGACGGTCAAAGAACTGTTTTGCTTCCTGATGGTTAAAGGCTAATTGCTGGCTGCCGATTTCCAGCAGCTGATCGCGAACGCGCAGATTAGCGATGCCGAGCTGCGGTAAATTACGCGACAGCACGACCAGCGTGAGATTTTCGGGTTGATGACGCAGGAAAAAGCGCATCGCGTCGTGGATCACCGGGTTTGTGATCAGATGGTAATCATCAATGACCAGATAAAGCGGGCGATGCCACTCAGCCAACTCAATAAAGAGTTGCGCGAAAAGGGAGGTCAGGCTGACGTACTGGCGTTTTTGCACCATGACTTCACTGGTGGAGCAATGCCCGCCCGTTGCCTGCTGAAGCGCGGCAATTAAATAACTGGCGAATCGCTCCTGCTGGTTGTCGCCTTCATCCAGCGAGAACCAGCCTAACTCGTTTTTCCCGGCTGCCCACTGTGAAACAAGCGTGGTTTTCCCATAGCCCGCAGGGCTTGTTACCAGGGCCAGCCTGAAATTGTTCGCGCCGGAAAGTTTAGCCAACAGGCGCTCACGAACCACCGTATGGTCGAGTCGAACCGGACGACTTAATTTAGACGGAATCAACATAGTAATCACTTCACTGTGAGGAAATGGGGAAATGCGATTTTTTTTGCGCTTCGTAATTAATAGATATAAGGTCGGACAGAAACCGGTTTAATGCAAGCTATGCAAGTTTTTTGTGTGTCTGAATTTGCACTCTGTCACAATTCTAAATATCCATTGCAAGAAACGGTTTAGCACGGTCTGAGTGTGCGTGGAGACTGGGATGGTGCCCGATCCTGCCTGCCCCAAATAATGCCGTTTCCTCTGTGTGGTTACTGTACTTTTTAATGAAAGTCAGGAAGTAATGAACTCAGGGAATTATTCAGGAACGGAAATAACTGAATGGGTTTGATATTTCAGGTTAGAAACTATTTCCGCATTTACATATTCACTTTCAATAAACCGCCGCGATTTAATTATTTGTGTCATCGTGCGTAAAACGGCGTGCAGTCGCAGGTATGCTGTGCGGTAATTCGACGTATTCATCGGCAATCCACTACCTTTAAGTGGCGGCGATCACACTTTTATGCTCATCCCCACTACTCCTCCCTGCCTAATCCCGGGTGGGATGAGGAAGGTCAACATCGAGCCAGGCAAACTAACGATAACGTTGTTTTATTACCTGAGGATTCGGAATTTCTATGTCACAGCCTACCTTCAACAAAGATCACTTTCAGGCTGCCCTGATGCGTCAGTGGCAGCGTTTCGGTTTACTGTCGGCTCATGAGATGACATCTCGCCAGTGGTGGCAGGCCGTTAGCGGCGCACTGGCTGAATTGCTCAGCGCGCAACCTGCGGCAAAACCGGCTAAGAACCAGCGTCATGTTAACTACATCTCGATGGAATTCCTGATTGGCCGCCTGACCGGGAACAACCTGTTGAATCTGGGCTGGTATCAGGCGGTGAGCGATGTGCTGAAAGCGCACGATGTCAACCTGACCGACCTGCTGGAGGAAGAGGTTGATCCTGCGCTGGGCAACGGTGGTTTAGGACGTCTGGCGGCATGTTTCCTGGACTCTATGGCGACGGTAGGCCAGTCCGCAACGGGCTATGGCCTGAACTACCAGTATGGGCTGTTCCGTCAGTCTTTTGTCGATGGGCAACAGATGGAAGCGCCGGATGACTGGCATCGCGGTAGCTACCCGTGGTTCCGTCACAATGAACAGCTTGATGTTCAGGTCGGTATTGGCGGTAAAGTGACGAAGGACGGGCGTTGGGAACCGGGTTTTGTGATCGCCGGGCAGGCGTGGGACTTGCCGGTGCTCGGCTACCGGAACGGCGTCGCACAGCCGCTGCGTTTGTGGCAGGCCGCGCATGCGCATCCGTTTAACCTGACCAAATTCAACGACGGTGATTTCCTGCGTGCGGAGCAGCAGGGTATCGACGCGGAAAAACTGACGAAAGTCCTCTATCCGAACGACAACCACACCGCAGGCAAAAAGCTGCGCCTGATGCAGCAGTATTTCCAGTGCGCCTGCTCGGTAGCGGATATTCTGCGCCGTCACCACCTGGCGGGGCGCAAACTGCATGAGCTGGCGGAGTATGAGGTCATTCAACTCAACGATACTCACCCGACCATCGCTATCCCTGAACTGCTGCGCGTGCTGCTCGATGAGCACCAGCTAAGCTGGGACGACGCCTGGGCTATCACCAGTAAAACGTTCGCCTACACCAACCATACGCTGATGCCGGAGGCGCTGGAGTGCTGGGATGAGAAACTGGTGAAAGCGCTGCTGCCGCGCCATATGCAGATTATCAAAGAGATTAATGACCGCTTTAAGAAACAGGTTGATAAAACCTGGCCGGGCGATAAGCATGTGTGGGCGAAGCTGGCGGTAGTGCACGACAAGCAGGTGCGGATGGCCAATATGTGCGTGGTCAGCGGCTTTGCGGTCAACGGCGTTGCGGCGCTGCACTCCGATCTGGTGGTGAAGGATCTGTTCCCGGAATATCACCAGCTGTGGCCGAACAAATTCCACAACGTGACCAACGGCATTACGCCGCGTCGCTGGATCAAACAGTGCAACCCGGCACTTGCGGCGCTGCTGGATAAGTCGTTGAAGAACGAGTGGGCTAACGACCTCGATCAGCTGATCAACCTGGAGAAATTCGCCGACGACGCGGCGTTCCGCAAAACGTATCGTGAGATTAAACAGGCGAATAAAGTCCGCCTGGCCGAATTTGTGAAAATACGCACCGGGATTGAAATCAACCCGCAGGCGATTTTCGATATCCAGATTAAGCGCTTGCACGAATATAAGCGCCAGCACCTGAACCTGCTGCATATTCTGGCGCTGTACAAAGAGATCCGCGAAAATCCGAAAGCAGACCGCGTGCCGCGCGTGTTCCTGTTTGGCGCAAAAGCGGCGCCGGGCTACTATCTGGCGAAAAACATCATCTTCGCCATTAACAAGGTGGCGGAAACCATCAACAACGACCCGAAAGTCGGCGATAAGCTGAAAGTGGTCTTCCTGCCGGACTACTGCGTTTCGGCGGCGGAAATGCTGATCCCGGCGGCGGACGTCTCTGAGCAGATCTCTACTGCCGGTAAAGAAGCCTCCGGCACCGGCAATATGAAGCTGGCGTTGAACGGCGCGCTGACGGTCGGTACGCTGGATGGGGCGAACGTTGAGATCGCCGAACAGGTCGGGGACGAGAACATCTTTATCTTCGGTCATACCGTGGAAGAGGTGAAACGGCTGAAGGCCAAGGGTTACGACCCGGTGAAATGGCGTAAGAAAGACAAAGTGCTGGACGCGGTGCTGAAGGAGCTGGAAAGCGGCAAATACAGCAACGGCGACAAGCACGCTTTTGATCAGATGCTGCACAGCATTGGCAAACAGGGGGGCGATCCGTACCTGGTGATGGCGGACTTTGCCGCCTACGTTGCGGCACAAAAGCAGGTGGACGTGCTGTATCGCGACCAGGATGCCTGGACCCGGGCGACGATCCTGAACACCGCGCGTTGCGGGATGTTCAGCTCGGATCGCTCCATCCGCGATTATCAGGCTCGTATCTGGCAGGCAAAACGCTAAGGAAGCGCCATGGAACGCAAACGTCTGGATAATGCCGCGCTGGCGGCGGGGATCAGCCCCAATTACATCAATGCCCACGGTAAACCGCAGTCGATTGGCGCCGAAACCAAACGGCGTTTGCTTGATGCGATGCACCGCGCCACCGCCGCCACGAAGGTGGCGGTAACGCCAGTGCCGAATGTGATGGTGTATACCGCAGGCAAGAAGATGCCGCTGGCGGTAGAAGGCAGCGGCGATTTTAGTTGGCTGCTGACCACCGAGGAGGGCGTACAGCACAAGGGGCACGCCACCGGCGGTAAAGCCTTTACGCTCCCGGCAAAGCTGCCGGAGGGGTATCACACGCTGACCCTGACTCAGGGCGAACAGCGCACGCACTGCCGGATCATCGTGGCGCCGAAACGCTGCTATGAGCCGCAGGCGCTGCTGACTGGACAGAAGCTGTGGGGAGCGTGCGTTCAGCTTTATACCCTGCGTTCGGAAAAAAACTGGGGGATTGGCGACTTTGGCGATCTCCAGTCGATGCTGACGGATGTTGCGAAACGCGGCGGCGCATTTATTGGCCTGAACCCGATTCACGCCCTCTACCCGGCAAACCCGGAGAGCGCCAGCCCGTACAGCCCCTCATCCCGCCGTTGGCTGAATGTCATTTATATTGACGTGAATGCCGTTGACGATTTCCGGTTGAGCAAAGAGGCGCAGGCCTGGTGGAACATGCCGGCGACGCAGCAGACATTGCAGCGCGCACGGGATGCCGAATGGGTTGATTATTCTGCTGTTACCGCGCTGAAAATGACCGCCCTGCGGATGGCATGGAAAGGTTTTGCGCTTCGTGATGACGAGCAGATGGCGGCGTTTCGCCACTTTGTCGCCCAGGAAGGCGACAGCCTGTACTGGCAGGCGGCATTTGACGCGCTGCACGCGCATCAGGTGAAGGAAGATGAATTGCGCTGGGGCTGGCCGGTCTGGCCGGAAGCGTATCAGTCAGTGAACTCGCCGGAAGTGAAACAGTTCTGTGAAGATCACCGTGATGAGGTGGACTTTTACCTCTGGTTACAGTGGCTGGCGTATACCCAGTTTGCCGCCTGTTGGGCGGTATGCCAGGGTTATGATATGCCGATTGGCCTGTATCGCGATCTGGCGGTAGGGGTTGCGGAGGGCGGGGCGGAAACCTGGTGCGATCGTGAGCTGTATTGCCTGAAAGCATCGGTGGGCGCGCCGCCGGATATCCTCGGCCCTCTGGGGCAGAACTGGGGACTGCCGCCGATGGACCCGCACATCATCGCCGCTCGCGCCTATGAGCCGTTTATTGAACTGCTGCGCGCCAATATGCAGAACTGCGGCGCTTTGCGTATCGATCATGTTATGTCGATGCTGCGTCTGTGGTGGATTCCTTACGGTGAAACGGCGGATCACGGGGCGTATGTGCATTACCCGGTGGACGCCCTGCTCTCTATTCTGGCGCTGGAAAGTAAACGTCATCGCTGCATGGTGATTGGCGAAGATCTGGGGACGGTGCCGGTGGAAATCGTGGGTAAACTGCGCGACAGCGGCGTTTACTCGTATAAAGTGCTCTATTTCGAGAATGATCATGAGAAGAACTTCCGCGCGCCGAAAGCGTACCCGGAACAATCAATGGCAGTCGCGACGACGCATGACCTTCCTACGCTGCGTGGCTACTGGGACAGCGGCGACCTGACGCTCGGCAAAACGCTGGGGCTTTACCCGGATGAAGTGATATTGCGTGGGCTGTATCAGGATCGTGAGCTGGCGAAGCAGGGTCTGCTGGACGCGTTGCACAAATACGGTTGCCTGCCGAAACGCGCCGGGCATAAGGCGTCGCTGATGTCGATGACGCCGATCCTCAACCGTGGAATGCAGCGTTACATTGCGGACAGCCATAGCGCATTGCTGGGGTTGCAGCCGGAAGACTGGCTGGATATGGCGGAGCCGGTCAATATTCCAGGCACCAGCGACCAGTACAAGAACTGGCGGCGCAAGCTGTCCACGACGCTTGAGAAGATGTTTGCCGATGACAAGGTGAATAAACTGCTTAAAGATTTGGACAAACGGCGAAAAGCGGCCGCGAAGAAGAAGTAAAAAAAGCCGGGAATTTCCCGGCTTTTTTATGATGGCAACACGTAGGCCTGATAAGCGCAGCGCCATCAGGCAATTCTGGCGCACATTACCGGATGGCGGCTTTGCCTTATCCGGCCTACAGGCCGTCTCGGTTACACCACCATTCCCAGCAGCAGACACCCAATCAGGCCGCAGACGGAGATAATGGTTTCCAGCATTGACCAGGACTTGATGGTTTCGCCGATGGTCAGGTTGAAATATTCTTTGAACAGCCAGAAGCCTGGATCGTTTACGTGAGAGAAAATGACGCTACCGGAACCGACGGCGATAACCATCAGCTCAGGGCTTACGCCCGTCGTTGCAATCAGCGGCGCCACGATACCACCCGCGGTAATCGCAGCCACGGTGGCAGAACCGAGCGCGATACGCAGTACGGCTGCGATGGACCACGCCATGAACAGCGGAGAAACGTTGGTTTCGTTCATCATGGACGCGATGTATTTGTCTACGCCGCTATCAACCAGTACCTGCTTGAATGCGCCGCCGCCGCCGATGATCAGCAGCATCATCGCGATGATTTTGATTGAGGAACCCAGCGTGTCGTTAATCTGATCCATTGAGCGGCCACGGTTCAGACCGAACGTAAACATCGCAATCAGTACCGCAATCAGCGTTGCCATTACCGGGTCGCCAAAGAACTCAGCAACCGGCAGGAAGGCATGACCTTTTGGCAGCACCATTTCTGCAACGGCGCGCATGGCCATTAAAATAACCGGCACCAGAGAAGTCCAGACGCTGACGCCAAAGCCAGGCATCTCTTCTTCAGTAAAGTTTTTTGCGCTGTACAGACCTTCCGGGATCGGCTTATCGATGCCTTTCAGGAAGCGGGCAAATACCGGGCCTGCGAGAATTACGGTCGGGATAGCCAGAATTGTACCGAACAGCAGGGTTTTACCCATATCGGCGTGGAAGATCGTGGCGATGGCGGTCGGGCCCGGGTGCGGAGGCAGGAAGCCGTGGGTAACGGACAGCGCTGCCGCCATCGGTACGCCGACATACAGCAAAGGAATGCTGGCCGCCGCTGCGATGGTGAATACCAGCGGCAGCATCAGCACGAAGCCCACTTCATAGAACAGTGCGAAACCTACCGTGAAACCGGTTAATACCACTGCCCACTGGATGTGTTTTTTACCAAATTTGGCAATCAGCGTGGTCGCGATGCGCTGTGCGCCGCCGCAGTCTGCCAGCATTTTGCCCAGCATGGCGCCGAAACCCATAATCAGGGCGAGGCTACCAAGAGTACCACCAACACCAGCTTTAATAGAGCCAATGACTTTATCCAGCGGCATTCCTTGCATCAATCCAACAGCAAGTGCCACCAGGACGAGAGCGATGAAACCGTTCATTTTGAAGCGGATCATCAGGAGTAATAACAAAATTACACCGATAGCGACGATGACTAATGGCATGATTTACCTGGCCTTTCATTTGTTATGGGTAACGTCGGTGTGTCGACGAAAAATTCCGCTTGTCCCAACCGGGAACAGAAGCGTAACGGCACCAACACTGATTGACTTTAACACTATCTGGTTTAGTCGGCTGTTATGGGGATGTTTGGTGCCCATATGAATGATACGGGTAACATATAGCGATTGAGAATCACCCTGGCAGGCAAAATTTAAATTATGAGAGGCAGGTCATGTTATCGGAGGGGAAAAGCGGAAGATATCATCACGCCGGATGTCGGCGTAAACGCCTTATCCGGCCTACGGGATATGCATTGCAGGCCCGGTAAGCGATGCGCCACCGGGCAAAACGCCGGATGGCGGCGTAAACGCCTTATCCGGCCTACGGGATATGCATTGTAGGCCCGGTAAGCGACGCGCCACCGGGCAGAATCTTAGTAGTAAGAGTGCTCGCCGCGCTGGTGTTCGGTCAGATCGCGAACGCCTTTCAGCTCAGGGAATTCATTCAGCAGCTGCTTCTCGATCCCTTCTTTCAGGGTCACATCGACCATCGAGCAACCGTTACAGCCGCCGCCAAACTGCAAAATGGCGTAGCCTTCGTCGGTGATCTCCATCAGAGAGACGCGACCGCCGTGACCGGCAAGCTGCGGGTTGATCTGCGATTGCAGCATGTACTCCACACGTTCCATCAGCGGCGCATCATCAGCAACCTTACGCATTTTTGCGTTTGGCGCTTTCAGCGTCAGCTGAGAACCCAGCTGATCGGTGACGAAATCGATCTCGGCATCTTCCAGATACGGCGCGCTCAGTTCATCAACATAAGCGGTCAGAAGGTCAAATTTCAGGGCAGTGTCGCTTGCTTCCACGGCGTCCGGCGGACAATAAGAAACGCCGCATTCAGCGTTAGGCGTACCGGGATTGATCACAAATACGCGGATTTGTGTCCCTTCTTCCTGATTTGCCAGCAGTTTGGCAAAGTGCGCTTGTGCAGCATCGGAAATATGGATCATAGTAATGGCCTAATAGTTGACTATTTTACTTGGTTATAATACGCCCATCATCGAGGCTCTACAAGGTTCGACACAGGCACCATACCTGGACAGTCGCCGCGCCGTTGCGCAAAAGCAGCTGCGCGATCTCCGCGACGGTACTTCCGGTAGTGACGACATCATCCACAATGACCATATGGAGTCCCTGTACCGGCAATTCAAGGCGAAACGCATTTTTCAGGTTATGTTTGCGCAATCGGGCGCTGAGATGGTGCTGAGTGGCGGTGGCACGAAGGCGCGTGACGCTTCGGCTGTCCCAGCCGCAGCCCAGCCAGCGCGCCAGGGGGCGACACAGCAGATCGCTTTGGTTAAATCCCCTGCGCCAGTGACGGCGCTGCCAGAGCGGCACGCTGACTAAGCGATCCGGTAGCGGAAGCGTCGATGCGCGGTGCGCGTGTAAGACTTCCAGCAACAGCAGGCGTGAAAGGGCGGCGGCGACGTCGCTGCGGCGAGAGAATTTTAGCTGGTGGATAAGTAAACTCAGCGGCGGTACGTAGTCGCTGACCGTCACCAGACGCTGCCACGGCGGGGGTTTTTGCAGACAACGCCCGCAGGGAATGGCGGCGTGCGCAGCGGGCAACCCACACTGCGGGCACAGGCTGACGCGGCGACGCGCCGCTCTCGTGCAAACCGAACAAATCCCCCAGTGACTCAACGCCAGCGGCATTCGGCATAGCCAGCATAATCCCGGTACTGTTAGCATATGTTCATCCTTGTTAGCCAAAAGAGAACAGTAACTGATGAATGACATCTGGTGGCAGACTGAAGGTCAGGGAAATTGCCATCTTGTGCTGCTGCACGGATGGGGACTGAATGCGGAAGTGTGGAATTGCATTCGTGAGGAACTCAGCGCGCATTTCACGCTGCATCTTGTCGATTTACCCGGATTTGGCCGCAGCCAGGGTTTTGGCTCGATGTCGCTGGAGCAGATGGCGGAGCATGTGCTGAAACAGGCGCCTGATAAAGCCGTCTGGCTTGGCTGGAGTCTGGGAGGACTGGTGGCGAGCCAGGTGGCGTTAATCCATCCTGAACGCGTTCAGGCGCTGGTGACCGTCGCGTCATCGCCCTGTTTCAGCGCTCGCGAAGCGTGGCCGGGTATTAAGCCGGATATCCTGGCGGGATTTCAACAGCAGCTCAGCGAAGATTTCCAGCGTACGGTGGAGCGTTTTCTGGCGCTGCAAACGTTAGGCACTGAAACCGCGCGTCAGGATGCCCGCACGCTGAAAAGTGCCGTGCTGGCGTTGCCGATGCCGGAGGTTGCGGTACTGAACGGTGGGCTGGAGATATTGAAAACGGCCGACCTGCGCGAGCCGCTTAAATCGCTGACCATGCCGTTCCTGCGTCTGTATGGTTATCTGGATGGTCTGGTGCCGCGCAAAGTCGTGCCGATGCTGGATGCCGCATGGCCGGAGAGTGAATCGCAGGTGTTTGCAAAGGCCGCCCATGCGCCGTTTATTTCGCATCCCGGCGAATTTTGTCAGGCGTTGATGGCGTTAAAGCAGAAGATATAATTATTGTCTATGCAGTGCCGGATAGCGGCGTAAACGCCTTATCCGGCCTACAGGTTAGCTGCCGTTCGCCATCCGGCAGAACGTTAACGCAACGTCCACCACTCCCGGAGACAGGCTTTTCCTTCCGGGCAGCTTTTGCAGCTACCGGACAGGCAGCCGTCGGGATCTTCCTGAATCCGCACGGCCCTGCCCATATTCTCCAGCTGATTCAGCATCGCGTCGATCATCGGCTGCGGCGTATGCAGCGTGCGGCTAATCTGCATTGCCTCCATACGCCCCTGCAAAGCCAGTAAATCACGAACCTGAATAAGTGACGCCATTGTTCTCAACCTTAGTGACAGTTGCCGGCAGGGCTTGCGCAGCAGGCGCTGGCCGTTTTACGCGTTGCCAGCAGTTCGATATCCACCCGGCTGCGGGCGCGCCGTAACAGCCCCAGCACCACAATGTTAAACAGGATGACCGCCAGAATGCAGACCAGGCTATAGGTCGGATGCTGGCTAAAGCTTGCAACCTGATAGAACAGGGTAGACAGCGAGTAGGCGATATTCAGCCCCCACAGAATCGAGAAGCTCATCCAGCCGCGGCTGGACTCACGCGCGATAGCCCCCATCACCGAGATGCACGGTACATACAGCAGAACGAAAATCAGATAGCTGTATGCGGCAGCGGCGCTGCCAAACTTCGCGTCCATCACGCCCATCGCCCCGGTCGCCATTTCACCGTCGCCTTTGCTGGCTTCGATTGGGTTAGCCAGTACGCTAAGGCTGAAGGTGTCTTTCAGGCTTTGCCAGGTTTCATCGACCGCGCCCAGCAGCTCGTCGCCGAGATGGAAGTCAGCCGGGTTAAACTCTTCTTCCTGAATATTTTCAGCGGTATAGAGGGTGTTCAGCGTCCCCACCACCACCTCTTTCGCCATTGCGCCGGTGAACAGGCCAACGGTCGCCTGCCAGTTATCTTCATGAACGCCAATCGGTTTAAAGACAGGCGTAATCACGCGGCTGATGGACGCGAGCGCAGAGTCGTTGATGTTATCGACGATTTTTCCGCTCAGGGAGAAGCTGTTAAATGCGCTGAGGAAAATACTGACGATGATGATGACCTTACCGGCACGCAGCACAAAGCCTTTCAGGCGTTGCCAGGTCTGGATCACCAGGCTTTTGATGTGCGGCACATGGTAGACCGGCAGTTCCATCACGAACGGAGAGGCTTCGCCGCGCATAATCGTGTGTTTAAGCATCAGGCCGGTCAGTACCGCCATCACGATACCCAGCACATACAGCGAGAAAACCGCCAGCGCGCCGTTTTGCCCAAAGAACGCGGCGGCAAACACGGCGAAAATCGCCAGACGTGCGCCGCAGGACATAAACGGCGCCATCATAATGGTCATCAGACGTTCACGCGGCGCGTCCAGGGTACGGGCGCCCATCACGGACGGGACGTTACAGCCAAAGCCGACAATCAGCGGCACGAACGATTTACCCGGCAACCCCAGCGCCTGCATCAGACGGTCCATAACGAACGCCGCACGCGCCATGTAGCCGGAGTCCTCCAGGAAAGAGAGGAACAGGTACATCATGCCGATCTGCGGCACCAGCGGCAGAACGGTATTGATACCGCCGCCCAGCCCCTGCGCGAGGAAAATGGTGAGCCAGTCCGGGAAGTGCAGCGTGTAGCCGATCCACTGAATGCCGTGAATAAAGAGCGCCACGGAACCCACGTCGAACAGCGGTTGCAGCGCGCCGCCAATGTTAATGGCGAGCAGGAACATCAGGTACATGACGAACAGGAAAATCGGCAACCCGAGGAAACGGTTCAGGATGACCTTATCTACCGCTGCGGTGAAACGGCTGGGTTCCGCCGTCAGGGTGTTGCTGACCACGTCGCAAATCGCGGCGATGCACTGATAACGCGCATCGGCGATGTGCAGCGCCGGGTCATCCATCTCTTTGCTCAGGCGAGTGAGCGACGCCTCAAGGTTTTGCGCGGCATTACCGGCGTAAACGCGGCTGTAGATATCGCCTTCCAGCATCTGCAAGCCCAGCCAGCGGCGCTGTTGCGCTGGCATATCCGCTGCCATGACGTCGGCCAGCGATTCGGCCTCGCGCAGCAACGGCCGGGCATAATGTGCCAGCTCAACGTTTTCGTTTTCTTTATAGCGATCGATAGCCAGTTTCAGGGCTTCAATCCCACGGCCGCGTGTGGAAACCAACGGCACAACCGGGCAACCAAGGCGTGCGGACAGCGCGTCGATATCAATGCGAACCTGCTGTTTCTCCGCGATGTCGAGCATGTTGAGCGCCACAATGCAGGGAATGCCCAGCTCAAGCAGTTGCAGCGTCAGGTAGAGGTTGCGCTCAAGGTTAGAGGCATCCACCACGTTGATCAGCAGGTCTGCGTCGCCGCTCAGAATGTAATGGCAGGCGATTTGTTCATCGAGGGAAGTTTGTGACGAAATGGTGGTCAGTGAATAGGTGCCGGGTAAATCGACCAGCGTGACCTGATGGTCGGTTGTTGCGAACTGACCTTCTTTGCGTTCAACGGTAACACCCGCCCAGTTCCCCACACGCTGACGCGCGCCGGTGAGCTGGTTAAATAATGTTGTCTTGCCGGAATTTGGATTACCAATTAAACCAATGGTTAATTTTTTCATTTTTATAGACTCACCGAATTAACAGGAAACCGCTTCCACTTCTAATAACGCCAGATCTTTCTTACGTAATACCAGGCTCACGCGGCGAGTTTCGATATGAATAGGATCGCCTAATGGGGCGACACGCACTACGTTAAATGAAGAACCTGGCAACATGCCGAGTGAAAGCAGTTTCTGACGATATGCCGGGCTGATTTCATGGGAAAAGCCGGTAATTTTCCACGCCGTGTCTGGAATGAATTGCATAGGGGGCCTACTTGTTTCTCGCTAACTGGACGTATACCTCATGCGCGCTCAGAAGGCGGCATAAGACCAGATGATTAGCCAACGAAAGAAAGATTAAATAATCAACAAGACAATGATAATGAGAATGGTTTTTATCATCAATGATTAAAATGTGACGGAATGTAGAAATGGATAATAAATTGAGTCAGTTTTGACATGGCTCAACATTTATTCGTCTTAAAAAGAACGTGTTGATTTAAACATTATTCAGCGTTGCTAATGTTTAATTAAGGTTTCATCTGTTAATGAATTGATAATTACCAGTGCTGGCAACAGGCGGGTAATGAATTAAGCAATTTAATTCGTAAGATTTAATTGTTAATTTCAAATATAACGGCCGGATGGCGGTATAGATACCTCATCCGGCCTACAAGCATAAGGCTTGATTAGCGTTTTTTACCCATTGCGGCCGCCAGCGCGTCCATCATGGCGCTGTTGCCCGCAGGCTGCGCGTCACGACCACGCGGCTTCGCCGCTTTTGCCGCCGGGCGGTTGCCCTGAGCGCGATCGTTGCCGCCGCCGCGACGGGCGTTGGTTTCACCCGGCTGCTCGTCCAGACGCATGGTCAGCGCGATGCGCTTACGTTGCAGGTCAACCTCCAGCACTTTCACCTTCACGATGTCGCCCGCTTTCACCACGGTGTGTGGGTCTTCGACGAACTTATTCGACAGGGAAGAGATGTGCACCAGACCGTCCTGATGTACGCCGATATCCACAAACGCGCCAAAGTTGGTGACGTTGGTTACGGCGCCTTCCAGAATCATGCCCGGTTGCAGATCGTTCATGGTTTCTACGCCATCAGCAAACTGTGCGGTTTTGAACTCTGGACGCGGGTCGCGGCCCGGTTTTTCCAGCTCTTTGATGATGTCGGTAACGGTTGGCACGCCGAATTTGTCGTCGGTGAAATCCACCGCTTTCAAATTGCGTAGCTCGCTGCTGTTGCCCATCAGCGCTTTCAGCGCCTGTTGGGTGGCGGCAAGAATACGCTCGACCACCGGGTAGGCTTCCGGGTGAACGGTAGAGGCATCCAGCGGGTTATCGCCGTGGTTGATGCGCAGGAAGCCCGCGCACTGTTCAAAGGCTTTCGGCCCCAGACGGCTCACTTTCAGCAACTGCTGGCGGTTCTGGAACTGACCGTTTTCATCACGCCAGGCGACGATATTCTGCGCCATCATGCGCGTTAAGCCTGCCACGCGGGTCAGCAACGGTACGGACGCGGTATTGAGATCGACGCCGACGGCGTTTACGCAGTCTTCCACAACGGCATCCAGCTTACGGGCAAGCTGGGTCTGGCTGACGTCGTGCTGATACTGGCCGACGCCGATGGATTTCGGATCGATTTTCACCAGCTCCGCCAGCGGGTCTTGCAGACGACGGGCGATAGAGACCGCGCCGCGCAGCGAAACGTCCAGATCCGGGAACTCCAGCGCCGCCAGCTCGGAAGCGGAATACACCGATGCTCCGGCTTCGCTGACGATCACTTTCTGCGCCGTCACTTTCGGGAACTGTTTCTGCACGTCGAGGAAGAAGCGCTCGGTTTCGCGCGATGCCGTGCCGTTACCAATCGCCACCAGCTCAACGTTGTGTTTTTCGCACAGCGCGGCAACCGCCACCGCAGCTTTAGCCGCCTGACCGGTATGTGGATAAATGGTGTCGGTGGCGACCAGTTTACCGGTGCCGTCCACTACGGCAACCTTCACGCCGGTACGCAGACCCGGATCGAGACCCATAGTCGCGCGCAGGCCAGCAGGCGCCGCCATCAGCAGATCGTGGAGGTTGCGGGCAAAGACGTTAATGGCTTCATCTTCCGCGCGTTCACGCACGGTGCCCATCAGTTCGGTTTCGAGATGCATCAGGACTTTGATACGCCATGTCCAGCTCACCACGCCTTTGCGCCAGCTATCCGCCGGGGCGTTGTTCAGACGCAGGCCGAGGTGATCCTGGATGATCTGCTCGCAGTGGCTCTCTTTGGGCGGCTCATCGAATTGCGGGTCGGCATTAAGCGACAGTTGCAGCACGCCTTCGTTGCGGCCACGGAACATCGCCAGCGCACGGTGTGAAGGGACGGTGGCGATCGGTTCGTGATGATCGAAATAATCACGGAATTTCGCCCCTTCCTCCTCTTTGCCGCTCACGACGGTCGCGACCAGGTGGGCGTTCTTCCACAGATAATCGCGCACTTTCGCCAGCAGCGCCGCGTCTTCGGCAAAACGCTCCATCAGGATATAGCGCGCGCCATCAAGGGCCGCTTTGGCGTCCGCCACGCCGTTGTCAGCGTCGATATATTTTGCCGCTTCCGTTTCCGGGGTGTGGGACGGGTCTGTCCACAGCAGGTCGGCCAGCGGTTCAAGTCCGGCTTCGATGGCGATTTGCCCGCGCGTGCGACGCTTGGGTTTGTAGGGCAGGTAGAGGTCTTCGAGTTCGGTCTTACTTAACGTGCCGTTGATGGCGTTAGCCAGCTCATCGGTCAGCTTGCCTTGCTCGGAAATGGACTTGAGAATGGCCTGACGTCTGTCTTCCAGTTCACGCAGATATCCCAGACGGGTCTCCAGATTACGCAACTGCGTGTCATCCAGCCCGCCGGTGATCTCCTTACGATAACGTGCGATAAACGGCACGGTGTTCCCTTCGTCAAGCAGGCGAACGGCAGCGTCTACCTGTTCGGCGCGTGCCTGAATTTCACCTGCGATAATGCGGCAGAAAGAATCATTCATCATGGATTTAGTTTCATCTGAGTAAAAAATCAGGGGATAGTTATACGGATTGACTGGCAAAATTGCCAGTCATCAGCGGGGGCTTCGGATTGTTCCGGCGCTATTTTACGTACTCGATCTCATTAACGTACCAGCTGGCCTCTCCGGCGGGCGTGTGTACTACCGCGAGATCGCCCACTTCTTTTTTCAGCAACGCCCGCGCCATAGGCGAGTCGATGGAGATGTAATCCTTACGACCGAAAATTTCATCGTAGCCGACGATGCGAAAGCGGCGGATATCGCCCTCATCGTTTTCGATCTCCACCCACGCGCCGAAGAACACTTTGCCTTCCTGCTGCGGGGAATAATCGACGATTTTCAGGTTTTCCATGCATTTGGTCAGATAACGAACACGACGGTCGATCTCACGCAGGCGCTTTTTATTATACTGATAGTCAGCATTTTCGCTGCGGTCCCCAAGACTCGCAGCCCAGGTCACTTTTTTGGTGACTTCCGGGCGCTCTTCCCGCCAGAGATAATTCAGCTCGTGTTTGAGTTTTTCGTACCCTTCCCGGGTAATCAGGGGCGTTTTCATCTCGTTGATTTACCTTTGACTATTTGGCGATGCGCACAATACGTATTACGTGATCGCCGCAGCAGAATAAATAATGTGTCGCAAGATTAATTGTATACTTAAGCTGCTGTTAAATATGCTTTGTAACAATTTAGCCTGGAATTTATACCAGAATTCGCTGGTGACGAACGTAAGCTTTTTTAAGAATACACACATTCAATTGTTGCGAACCTTTGGGAGTAAAACAATGCAAGAGAATTATAAGATTCTGGTGGTGGATGACGATATGCGCCTGCGCGCGCTACTGGAACGTTATCTGACCGAGCAGGGCTTCCAGGTTCGAAGCGTGGCAAACGCCGAGCAAATGGATCGTCTGCTGACCCGTGAGTCCTTCCACCTTATGGTACTGGACCTCATGCTGCCTGGCGAAGATGGCCTGTCAATTTGCCGCCGTCTGCGCAGCCAGAGCAACCCTATGCCGATCATCATGGTGACGGCGAAGGGCGAAGAAGTGGACCGCATTGTGGGTCTGGAGATCGGTGCTGACGACTACATTCCGAAGCCGTTCAACCCGCGTGAACTGCTGGCGCGTATTCGCGCTGTGCTGCGCCGTCAGGCGAACGAACTGCCGGGCGCGCCTTCGCAGGAAGAAGCGGTAATCGCCTTCGGTAAGTTCAAGCTGAACCTCGGCACCCGCGAAATGTTCCGCGAAGACGAACCGATGCCGCTCACCAGCGGTGAATTTGCGGTACTGAAAGCGCTGGTCAGCCACCCGCGCGAACCGCTCTCCCGCGATAAGCTGATGAACCTGGCGCGCGGTCGTGAATACTCTGCGATGGAACGCTCCATCGATGTGCAGATCTCCCGTCTGCGCCGCATGGTGGAAGAAGATCCGGCGCATCCACGTTACATTCAGACCGTCTGGGGCCTGGGCTACGTCTTTGTACCGGACGGTTCTAAAGCATGAGGCGAATGCGCTTCTCACCGCGAAGTTCATTTGCCCGCACGCTACTGCTCATCGTCACCTTGCTGTTCGTCAGCCTGGTGACGACTTATCTGGTGGTGCTGAACTTTGCGATTCTGCCGAGCCTCCAGCAGTTTAATAAGGTTCTGGCCTACGAAGTTCGTATGCTGATGACCGACAAGCTGCAACTGGAGGACGGCACGCAACTGGTGGTGCCGCCTGCGTTCCGCCGGGAAATCTATCGTGAGCTGGGAATTTCTCTCTATTCCAACGAGGCTGCCGAAGAGGCCGGGCTGCGTTGGGCGCAACACTATGAATTCTTAAGCCATCAGATGGCGCAGCAGCTGGGCGGCCCGACGGAAGTACGCGTTGAGGTCAACAAAAGCTCGCCGGTGGTCTGGCTGAAAACCTGGCTGTCGCCCAATATCTGGGTGCGCGTGCCGCTGACGGAAATCCATCAGGGCGATTTCTCCCCGCTGTTCCGCTATACGCTGGCGATTATGCTGCTGGCGATAGGCGGCGCATGGTTGTTTATTCGTATCCAGAACCGACCGCTGGTCGATCTTGAACATGCCGCGTTGCAGGTGGGGAAAGGCATGATTCCGCCGCCGCTGCGCGAGTATGGCGCGTCGGAGGTGCGCTCTGTGACCCGCGCCTTCAACCATATGGCAGCAGGCGTGAAGCAACTGGCTGATGACCGTACCTTGCTGATGGCGGGGGTGAGCCACGATTTGCGCACACCGTTGACGCGTATCCGCCTGGCTACCGAAATGATGGGTGAAGAGGACGGCTATCTCGCGGAGTCCATTAATAAGGACATCGAAGAGTGCAACGCCATTATCGAACAATTCATCGATTACCTGCGTACCGGTCAGGAAATGCCGATGGAGATGGCCGATCTGAATGCCGTGTTGGGTGAGGTTATTGCGGCGGAAAGCGGCTACGAGCGGGAAATTGATACCGCGCTGCAACCGGGCAGTATTCAGGTGAAAATGCATCCGTTGTCGATTAAACGCGCGATCGCCAATATGGTGGTCAACGCCGCCCGTTATGGCAATGGCTGGATCAAGGTCAGCAGCGGTACGGAACCGCATCGCGCCTGGTTCCAGGTTGAAGACGATGGGCCGGGCATTAAGCCGGAACAGCGTAAGCACCTGTTCCAGCCGTTTGTGCGTGGCGACAGCGCGCGCAGCACCAGCGGCACCGGGTTGGGTCTGGCGATTGTGCAGCGTATTGTGGATAACCATAACGGTATGCTGGAGATTGGCTCCAGCGAGCGCGGTGGGCTTTCTATTCGCGCCTGGCTGCCGATTCCGGTCGCTCGCGTACCGGGTTCGACGAAAGACGCATAAGAAAAGGGAGGCGAAATGCCTCCCTTTTCGTTTCTCAGCGCCCGGTGGCGCTACGCTTACCGGGCCTACAACAGCGTGTGCTCCGTAGGCCGGATAAGGCGCAGCCGCCATCCGGCATTGCGCCCGGTGGCGCTACGCTTACCGGGCCTACAATAACGTGTGCTTCGTAGGCCGGATAAGGCGCAGCCGCCATCCGGCATTGCGCCCGGTGGCGCTACGCTTACCGGGCCTACAACAGCGTGTGCTCTGTAGGCCGGATAAGGCGCAGCCGCCATCCGGCGTGTTTTTTTACAGCTTCGGCCCGGCGCTGACCAGCGCTTCACCGGCTGGGGTATCGGTGTATTTCTCGAAATTCTCGACAAACAGTTTCGCCAGCGCGGTGGCTTTTTCCTGCCACTGTTCCGGTGACGCGTAGGTGTTACGCGGGTCAAGAATACGTGTCTCTACGCCCGGCAGCTCGGTCGGGATCGCCAGGTCAAACATCGGCAGATTAAAGGTTTCCGCATTATCCAGAGAGCCGTTCAGGATGGCGTCGATAATCGCGCGCGTATCTTTGATGGAAATACGTTTGCCCGTGCCGTTCCAGCCGGTGTTTACCAGATACGCCTGTGCGCCAGATGCCTGCATGCGTTTTACCAGCACTTCAGCGTACTGCGTCGGGTGCAGCGACAGGAACGCCGCGCCGAAGCAGGCAGAGAAGGTTGGCGTCGGTTCGGTAACGCCGCGCTCAGTACCGGCCAGTTTAGCGGTAAAGCCAGACAGGAAGTGGTACTGCGTCTGGTCAGCCGTCAGGCGAGAAACCGGCGGCAGCACGCCGAAAGCGTCGGCAGTCAGGAAGATGACTTTGGTTGCATGGCCCGCTTTTGATACCGGCTTAACGATGTTATCGATGTGATAAATCGGGTAGGAGACGCGGGTGTTCTCGGTTTTGGAACCATCGTCGAAATCAATGGAGCCATCTTCGCGAACGGTGACGTTTTCCAGCAGCGCATCGCGACGGATAGCGTTGTAGATTTCCGGTTCGGCTTCTTTAGACAGCTTGATGGTTTTCGCGTAGCAGCCGCCTTCAAAGTTAAACACGCCGTCGTCATCCCAGCCGTGTTCGTCATCGCCGATCAGACGGCGTTTCGGGTCGGTGGAGAGGGTGGTTTTCCCGGTGCCGGAAAGCCCGAAGAAGACCGCGACGTCGCCTTTCTCGCCCACGTTGGCGGAGCAGTGCATGGAAGCAATGCCTTTCAGCGGCAGCAGGTAGTTCATGACGGAGAACATCCCTTTTTTCATTTCGCCGCCGTACCAGGTGCCGCCAATTAACTGAATGCGTTCAGTCAGGTTGAAGGCCACGAAGTTTTCAGAGTTCAGCCCCTGTTCCTTCCACTGCGGGTTGGTGCATTTCGCGCCGTTCATCACGATAAAGTCTGGTTTGAAATCCACCAGTTCTTCGTCCGTAGGACGGATGAACATGTTTTTGACAAAATGCGCCTGCCAGGCGACTTCCGTGATGAAGCGAACGGAGAGACGGGTATCCGCGTTAGCGCCGCAGAAGGCGTCAACGATGAACAGGCGTTTGCCGGAGAGTTGCTGAGTTACCAGCCCTTTCAGGTGCTGCCAGGTTTCCTGGGACAGCGGTTTGTTGTCGTTCTTGCCTTTGCCTTTGTCGGACCACCAGAGCGTGTCACGCGTGGTGTCGTCACGGACAATGTATTTATCCTTCGGCGAACGTCCGGTAAAGATACCAGTATCAACGGCAACGGCACCCAGATTCGTTAATACGCCGCGCTCGTAACCTTCCAGAGTAGGATCGAGTTCCTCCTGGTACAGCAGGTCGTAGCTGGGGTTGTAAACGATATCCTGAACGTCATTGATACCATAAGCCTTGAGATCTTGCGGGGTTAAGCTGTTAACGCGCATGTCACTACTCCTTAGCCAATATGTATTACCTGAAATTGTAGGGTTTTTTAGGGTTTGTTAACCGCGACGAGGCTCATAGATTTACGTATCTGGACAAAATCACGATTGACCGAAAACGCTGTGACTCCTGTCACGAAGCGGCGCTTATTATGGCAGAGAACCCTTTTTTGTTGTGGAAAATGTTCTTAAAACGTTAAAAATGAGTGTATTCTGCGGGAATGTTGTGAGTGTAATCGCATTCATGTAAGAAATTTACGAAACCCTTACATATAAAATATCGATTCACCACGAAGGAAAAAATGAACAAAAAGTGCGGAATTTTGCGGAGCAGGCCGGATGACGACGCGGATGCGTCTTATCCGACCTGTAAATGAGTAAGCCTGATGAGCGATTCGCCATCAGGCCTTTTACCGGTGATTAATGCACCTGCGGGTCGGCAGGGGAGGCGTTGTTGCGGATTTCCGCAATGTCCATCGCGTTGAACAGATAGTGGCTGCCGCAGTAATCGCAGTGCATATCGATCTCGCCTTCTTCCGCCAGGATGCTGTCCACTTCTTCATCCGGCAGCGTTTTCAGCGCGCCCGCACAGCGTTCGCGAGAACAGGTACACTTGAACTCAACGTCCTGCGGGTCGTAGAGCGTGACCTCTTCTTCATGGTACAAACGCCACAACACATCGTTAGCCGGAAGGGTCAGCAACTCTTCGGTTTTGATGGTTCCGGTCAGCGTCGCCAGGTGATCGAAGTCGTCTGCCTGCGCGTTCTGCGCGGGCATTACCTGTAGCAGCATTCCGCCCGCCGCCGGTTTGCCTTCCACCTCGCCAGTGCGGATGAACAGGCGTGTCGGCAACTGTTCGGAACGCAGGAAGTAATCTTCCAGGCACGCCGCCAGCGTGTCGCCTTCCAGACCGACCACGCCCTGATAACGCTCGCCTTCTTCCGGCGTAATGGTGATCACCAGATAGCCGTTGCCCACCAGCGTTTTCAGATCCGCGTTTTCCGGCACTTCGCCCTGTACGCGAGCGACGCCGCGCATCTGCTGGTTGTTATTGCCGTTGATCACCGCCAGGCTCAGCGGGCCGTCGCCCTGTAGCTGCACGGTAATGTCACCGGCAAATTTCAGCGTGGCGGTCAGCAGGCTGGTGGCGACCAGCAGCTCGGCCAGCACGGTTTTGACCGGCTGCGGATAGGCGTGGTTTTCGAGGATCTGTTGCAGGGTTTCCGATACGGTCACCAGTTCGCCGCGCACGGCAAAGTTTTCAAACAGATAACGATGTAATTGGTCATGTTGCGGCATAATCATCTCTCTTGCGGGTGACAGTCACTCACTGTCGCCGTGTTTAAATCGTAACAGGTCGCGGCGCTCTTTTTTATCCGGTCGCCTGTCCGGGTGCGGCATGGTTAATGCGTTAAGTTTGCGTGCCTGCGCCATTTTTTCGCGTTTTTCCACGCTCTCCGCTGTTTCTTCATACAGCGTAACGGCTTCGCTCGCCGGACGGCGCTGCTCGGTAATGCCTTTAATGACTACCGTCCGCTCGTCGTTGCCCTGGCGCAGGGTCAGCGTCGCATTCAGCTCGACAATCTTGCCCGGCTTGCTGCGCTGCCCGTTATAGTGCACCTTACCGCCTTCAACCATTTCGCGGGCCAATGCACGGGTTTTATAAAAGCGTGCGGCCCACAGCCATTTATCCAGTCGGACCTCAACAGAGGGCTTTTCTTTCATGGCGTCTCCTTCACATCAGTGAGGGGATCAGTCGGCGGTAATCATTCAACGACGGATGGCGTGCATACTGCTTTTCCGCAATGCCGGAGTCGGGATTGGTCACGCCGAGGCAGTAACGAATGCCGAATTGGGCGGCGGCGTCGAGAATCGGTTCGCTGTCGTCGATAAACAGCGTTTTCTCTGCGCTTATTCCCGTTTCTTCAGCCACTGCGTGCCATAACCGCTGATCCTCTTTGGGATAACCAAATGTGTGGGTGGAAAGTAATAAATCAAGGTGTGATGCCAGACCGGTATGTTCCAGCTTCACCGCCAGGTTATGCGGGTGCGCGTTGGTCAGCAGAATGCGGCGTTTACCGCGGGCTTTTAACGCATCCAGAAACGGCACGGTATCTTCGCGCAGCACGGCGCGCGGCCCCTGTGCCGTCGTCATAGCGCAAATGTCCAGACCCAGCCGCTCGCTCCAGTAATCAAGACAGTACCAGTTTAGCGTATGCTGCACGGCATGATACTGCTGGCGAATATAGTCCTGGGCTTCCTGTGCAGTGATTCCCTGCTGTGCGCCATAGGTTTCCGGCACCAGTTTCTGCCAGAAATAGTTATCGAATGCCAGATCGAGCAGCGTGCCGTCCATGTCCAGCAAAACGGTATCGACGTCCTGCCAGGCAATATCAATATGCATGGGAATTCTCCAGATGAGATTGCCGCCAAATCCTGGCGGCTTTTGCCGGATATGCGCTACAGGGTAGCATACCGTGAGCTGTCAGATGAGGCTTTCCGGGGAGGCGATCAGCTTTGGATTCAGGCAGTTTTCATAATATTCCTGAATTTCCGCCATACGGGTGCGGTTACGCTGATAACGTCTGAACGCCTGAATGCCGTTGTAAGCGGCGCAGCCCAGCATGGTGAGCATCAGCAACGTCGTGCCAAGGTAGCGCCATAAACCGGAACGATCCGGGATGCGGTGCAGGCCGATGTGCTGCGTGCCGTTGGCGTCGGTGTAGACACGGGTGACGATCCCTTCGGCGCTAAACGGCGTTTGCATTAACATCTGCGCCAGGCGCTGGAATGCGCCCCACTGTTCCTGCGCGGGGTAATCGTACAGGGACATCGACGGCCACGGCTGATCAACCAGATCGCTGCCTTCATCGCTGATAATCAGGAAGCCGCCCGGCGCGGGGCTGTTAAGCGCCTGTGCGGCGCGCGCGGTTTCACGGGAGATAAACGGCGCGGTTGAGGTCGTCACCAGGTTATCGAGCGACTCCGCGCTGACAGGGCGCAACAGAACGTTCACGCCGTCAAGTTTGCCCGCATTCGCGCGTTTGACCAGCGCGGCCCAGTTTTTGCTATTGCCGAGGTTCACCAGCGCGTTTTTCAGGCGCACGCATTCGTCTTCGGCGGCGCACAGATCGGCGGTCTTTAATACGATGTCGCCGAAATCATCCAGCAATACCATCCCGGACTTTTGAATCGCCGAACGTAGCGACGCGCTAACGCGGGAGTCATCTTCCGGCTTCGGGTGCAGCTGGCGGTTGATGGCCTGGGTCAGCGCCGTGGCTTTGTTGACGAGATCGGACTCGGGCAGCGGCAGCGTCCGCGCGTCATTCCAGATGATTTGCGAGCAATCAAACGGCATAAAAGGGGAGTTCGGCTGCGCAGTCCAGCTACCAGACTGATGGATATTACACATGCCTTTGCCGCTCAGATGCAGCGTATCGCCCACGCGAACTCCGGCGTCGTGGAGCTGTTTAACGCTGGTGGCCTCAATGGTTTGCGCGCCTTTCATCCACGACAAGGTGAATTTGATCGGCATGTCCAGCGGGATCCAAAAGAGCAGCATAAACAGCACCAGCAGCGATCCGCCCGCAATAACGGCGCTACGCAGCCAGTGTTGCAACGGGAAATTTTTCACCTCGTCATGCAGGGAGAGAAAACGCCCTTGCCGCGCGACGTGGCGATCCAGATAGATATCAATATCCGTTTGCTGCCCGAGATCCTGTGCGATATAGGGTTGCCAGTGGGCAGGGTAAATCAGGTCAATAATTCCCAGCGAAATATTGTTGATCTGCTCCTGATCGTTTTCGCCAAACAGCCCCCAGCGACGCGGGGTTCCCCGTAGGCAGTGAATCTCCCGCAGCGAGGTTTTAGATGGCGGTGCGAACAGCCCCCAGAGACCTGCGGCGAGCAGCAAAATTGCGCCGCCCGCAATCCACGGCACGAAGACATCCGGCGTAATTAAGCAACAGAAGAACAGCAGGAATGAGGCCACAATCAGCGATGCTTCGCGCAGCCCAGCAGGGCGGCTGAGCGCATACTCTTCGTGAGTTTCCTGACGAATGTTCAGCAGTTCAATTTGCTCGCTCTCTTCGCCACGAATCGACGCCTGGGTGGAGGAGGTATGCTGTAGCGCATAGCCGCGCGTCTCCTGCATGTATTCCTGCAACGTGTGGCCGTTAAGCGAGATGACCAAAGGAAGCGTATCGGTATGGATCAGCTCAACGTTATTTTCGTCATTGATGTACTGTTCCCAGAACGGCGGCAAATGAACCTCAACGGAATCAAGGTAATATCGCCATTTATTGGGATCGTCGGTCGTGATGCCATAACGCGTAATGGAATGGGTCAGAATAATGACGTTATTACTCTGGGCATTCAGCGTTAACGACACGGGAGCGGTACTGGCGCCTGTCGGCCCCGGCACCTGCTGAATCTGACTGAGGTTGTCGAGATAGTTTTCAACCGCACTGCGCTCTTCCGGCGTTAGCTTGCGCGTCGCGGCGTCTGAAAAGGCGCTGATCCAGGGCAGATTCTGCCGCCTGGCTCTTACTCTGAGTAGCCATCCTGCCAGTAGAGAGCAGGCCAGCAAAGCAGCTAAGAAAATCAAAATGGTGCTCATGCTTTCCCCATCTTACTAAGTCTGTCAGGCGTGGTCAGTCGCACCCTGTCGAATAAATGTGATGCTGTGGTTGGCTATCGGCAAGCGTGGAGTTGAACTTGAGCATTTTTACGCGCATCCCAGTGAACGCGGATCATAGCAAACCCACCAAAAGCGGAATATCAGCAAATTCCTGGAGTTATTTCAACCTATTGACTTTTAATTTTAAATGGGAATTAATTTTTACTACGTTACATAAATGTAAATAAACGGCAATTCACATTGCCGAAACCGTGCTGTATATCGCACAATGGCACCAGATTTCACTGCATAGATTCTCACGATGAGCAAATCATTACAAAAACCCACCATTTTGAAAGTTGAAACTGTCGCGAAATCCCGGCTGTTTAACGTCGAAAGTGTGGATCTCGAATTCAGCAACGGCGTGCGCCGCGTCTATGAGCGTATGCGTCCGTCCACTCGTGAAGCGGTAATGATTGTGCCGATCGTAGACGATCACCTGATTCTGATCCGTGAATATGCCGTGGGCACGGAGTCTTATGAGCTGGGGTTCTCCAAAGGGTTGATCGACCCTGGCGAAACCGTTTTTGAAGCGGCGAACCGCGAACTGAAAGAAGAAGTTGGGTTTGGCGCGAACGATCTGACGTTCCTCAAAAAGCTCAGCATGGCACCGTCCTATTTTTCCAGCAAAATGAACATTGTGATAGCGGAAGACCTCTATCCTGAATCACTGGAAGGCGACGAGCCGGAACCGCTGCCGCAGGTGCGCTGGCCGCTGACGCATTTAATGGATCTGCTGGAAGAACCGGATTTCAGTGAAGCGCGAAACGTCAGCGCGCTGTTCCTGGTCCGTGAGTGGCTGAAGGGGCAGGGGCGGTTGTAATTTATATTGCCGGATGGCGGCTGACGTTTTACCTGGCCTACAACAAAATGTAGGCCGGATAAGACGTCTCAGGCGTCGCCATCCGGCAAAAGATCAAAACAGTTCGTGTGTCTCACCGTTATCGATAATGGTGGTGCCCACCTCATGCACCGCCTGCTGCGTTGGCTGAGTGCCTTCGATAAAGTATTCCGCGCGGCTGTTACCGCCGTTTGCCAGTTGCCCGGTGCTTCTGTCGATATTGATCGTCACGATGCCCGGAGGCGGCGTCAACGGCTCTTCAGGAACCCCTTCCAGCACGGCTTTCATGTAAGCATCCCATGCGGGTTGCGCACTTTTCGCGCCGCCTTCATAACCAGAAATCTGGTCTTTGATCGCCCCGGACGCGGTAGTGCGCCCCAGATCGCGACGATGATCGTCAAAGCCGATCCACACAGAAGTCACCACGCCCGGGCCGTAACCGGAGAACCAGGCATCTTTCGAGCTGTTGGTGGTCCCGGTTTTTCCGCCGATATCATGACGTTGCAGGTCGCGACCCGCGCGCCAGCCGGTGCCCATCCAGCCGGGTTCGCCGAAGATGTTGCTGTTCAGCGCGCTCTTAATCAGGAAGGCCAGCGGCGTGTTGATCACATGCGGAGCATATTCCTGCATTCCGCTTTGCGCCACTAACGCCTGGTTAGCCTGCTCCAGTTTTGGCATTGGCACGGTGGCGTTTTGCTGCTCCTGAGAGATGGCGACATCTTCAACGTTATTGTTTTCCAGCACGTTGGATTTTTGGGTATCACCGTAAATGACCGGGATATCGCAATCCGGGCAGGCGATTTTCGGCTTCGCTTCGAAGATCACGCCGCCCTGGTCGGTCTCTATCTTGCTGATGAAATACGGGTCTACCAGGAAGCCGCCGTTAGACATTACCGCATAACCGCGCGCCACCTGCATTGGGGTGAAGGACGCGGAGCCTAGCGCCAGCGATTCGGTATGCACGATGTTCTGCGCCGGGAAACCGAAGCGTTGCAGATACTCTGCGGCGTAATCCACGCCCATCGCGCGCATCGCCCGCACCATCACTACGTTTTTCGACTGACCCAGACCCTGACGTAAGCGGATTGGCCCGGCATACTGCGGCGGGGAGTTTTTTGGCCGCCAGTCGGAACCGGCGCCTGCGTCCCAGCGGGAAATCGGCACGTCGTTCAGCATACTCGCCAGCGTCAGACCTTTATCCATCGCGGCGGTATAGAGGAACGGTTTGATGTTCGACCCGACCTGACGCAGCGCCTGCGTGGCGCGGTTGAATTTACTCTGGTTGAAGTCAAAACCGCCGACCAGCGCCAGAACCGCGCCGTTTTGCGGGTTGATGGAAACCAGCGCCGAGTTCACATCCGGGACTTGCGCCAGCCACCAGGCATCACCCATCTGGCGAACCCAGATTTGTTGGCCTGTCTGTACGGCGTCGGTCACTTTACGCGGCGTCGGGCCCTGTTGGGTATCCGAACGGTAAGGGCGCGCCCAGCGTACGCCTTCCATCCGCAGCGACACGGAGGTGCCATCAGCGAGCATCGCGGTGGCTTCCTGCGGATTCGCGCCGGTAATGACGGCGGGCAGCAACGGCCCGTAGGTTGGCAGGGCTTTCAGCGTGTCGGTGATTTTTTTGTTGTCCCAGGCGGTTTCGCCTACTTTCCACAGCACGTTCGACGGCCCGCGATAGCCGTGGCGCATGTCGTAGTCCAGCACGTTGTTACGCACGGCTTGCTGCGCCGCCTGCTGTACTTTGCGGGTGATTGTGGTGTAAATGCGATACCCGTCTTCATAGGCGCTTTCGCCATAACGGCTGTACATTTCCTGGCGCACCATTTCCGACAGATACGGCGCTGAGAACGCGATTTCCGGCGCATGGTAATTGGCGTCAATCGCTTCGCCGCGCGCCTGATCGTACTGCGCCTGGGTGATGTAGCCTTCGCTCAACATACGAGACAGCACCACGTTACGACGCGCCGTCGCCCGATCCATCGAGTAGAGCGGGTTAAATGTGGAAGGGGCTTTCGGCAGACCGGCAATCACCGCCATTTCGCTCAGGGTGAGCTGATCGACCGTCTTACCGAAATAGACCTGCGCCGCCGCGCCGACGCCGTAGGCACGGTAGCCGAGGTAGATCTTGTTCAGGTAAAGTTCGAGGATCTCATCTTTGCTCAGCATCTGCTCAATGCGGATTGCCAGGAACGCTTCCTTAATTTTACGCATCAGCGTGCGTTCCGGGCTCAGGAAGAAGTTTCTCGCCAGTTGCTGGGTGATGGTACTTGCCCCCTGTGAGGCATGGCCTGAGAACAGCGCGACGCTGGCCGCACGGAAGATCCCTACCGGATCGACGCCATGATGCTCGTAAAAGCGGCTGTCTTCCGTAGCGATAAAGGCTTTAACCATTTCCGGCGGCATCTGGTCAAGCGTGACCGGGATACGACGTTTCTCGCCATACTGCGCGATCAGCTCGCCATCCGCGCTGTAAACCTGCATCGGAATCTGCAAACGCACGTCTTTTAAGGTCGCGACGTCAGGTAGTTGCGGCTCGATATAGCGGTAGAGGCCATAAATAGAGCCTGCTCCCAGCAGGATGCAACATACTGCAAGGATCAATAAATACTTTACGAACTTCACTGGAGATTTCCCATTTAGTGTCATTTGGGCAGTTTATAAACAAACGCGCGGTAGTATAAAGGCAAGCCAGACGCATTGATATACCCGTAAGAGCGACCATTGATAAGGAGATCATAAGCAATGGCTTTCAGGTTCTGGCAAATTGGCCTTCATATTCAGCAGCATGAGGCGCTGGCTGTCGCCGTGGTTCGCGGCGCGTCAGGCTGGTCTTTACAACGCTGGTGGCGGGTGCCGCTGGCGGGACGTACCTTCGTTGACGGGCATCTCCGCGAGCCAGAACAGCTCGTCGATGCATTGCTTCCGTGGCGTCGTTCGCTTCCTCACCGGCATCATATTTATCTCTCTTTCCCTGCCAGCCGGACGCTGCAAAAGCATTTTCCGCGCCCGGAAATGGCGCTGCGCGAACGTGAACAAACGGCGTGGCTGACCGGCGCGATGGCGCGTGAGCTGGATATGCCCCCCGACGCCCTGCGCTTTGACTATCGCGAAGATACCCTGACTCCGGCATTTAACGTGACCGCCGCCCAAAGCAAGGAGGTGGCGACCTTATTAACGCTGGCGCAAAAACTGAAAATGCAGGTGACGGCGATTACGCCGGATGCCTGCGCATTACAGCGCTTTATTCCTTATCTGCTGGCGCACCAGCAGTGTCTGGCCTGGCGTGACGAAGAACAGTGGCTGTGGGCGACGCGCTATGCGTGGGGACGAAAACCGCTACAAGAGGCGGCCTGCGCCAACAGTCTTGCCGCGACGTTGTCCATTGCGCCGGAAAGTCTGACGGTGTGCGGCGCGGGCGGCTTCGAACCCTGGTGCGCGGTTGCCATTCGCCAGCCTCCCGTTCCGCCGGAAGGCCATACCTTTGCCATCGCGCTGGGATTAGCAATGGGGGCGCCGTGCTGATGAGTCATCCGGTCAACTTTTTGCCCTGGCGCCAGTCCCGGCGGCGCGAATGTCTGCGATTCTGGAGCGTTATGTTCAGCGGTTCACTGCTGCTGGCCATTGCGCTGGCGTGCATCCATGAGGTTACGCTCACGGCGCAAAAACGGGCGGATGCGCAGTGGCCGATCGCAGAGAAAGAGCGCGCGGCCGCGCTGCTGGCGATCCAACCCCGCTTACAGCAGCGGCAGACCGCGTGGCAGCAAGCGTTGCAGCGGCAAACGGAATATGAGCAGACGCGGCGCTGGCAGAGCGTGCTGGAAGGGATGGCGGCGCTGTTGCCCGAGCAGGCGTGGCTAACCCGGTTATCCTGGCAGCAGGGAACGCTGGAACTTGAGGGATACGCGACGACATTTCTCGCGTTAAACACGCTGGAAACCGCGCTGCGTCGTCATCCTGATTTCCCGTTAGCCGGGAGTGGGGCAACGCAGCAGGATGCGCAGGGACGTTGGCAATTTCATTACCCGTTAAAAAGGAGCCTCGCAGATGGCCGCGCTTTTTGACCTCTGGTGCGGGTTATTGCCGCGAACCCGCCTCTTCTGCTGGTTAGGCTGGAGCCTGGGGCTGGGATTACTGGCGTGTTTATGTGCGTTTTCTTCGGGTGCGCAGCAACAGGAGCGGCAACGAACGGCGCTGGCGCAACAGCGGGCGGCTATCGACCGGCAGTGGCGAAGCCTGCGCCAGATCGCCGCATCAATGGATATGTCTCGTTTAGCGTCGGCCAGCAAGCGCGTGCCTTTTTCCCCTCTGGATTTTCAGCGCTCTCCGGTACGCCTCCTTCACTGGCAGCCTTCCGCGCAGGGAGGCGAGCTGGCGCTGGCATCCTCCTGGGAGGCGGTTCCACAACTGTTCAGTCGGCTGGCGGAGCGCGGCATACGCATCAACCGCTTTTCGCTTGTTCCGCAGGAGACGGAACTGCTGTTGACGCTACAGCTGGAGCGGCTGACTGATGACTAAGCGCTGGCTGTTGGTCTGTAGCTGCCTGCTGATGCTGACCGGAATGCGCGACCCCTTCAAACCGCCGGAGGACCGATGCCGGATCGCTGAACTGCCGATGTGGCGTTACCAGGGCGTGGTGAGTCAGGGAGAGCGCCTGACTGGCATTCTCAAAGACAGCCAGCAGAAGTGGCGGCGCGTCGAACAATATCAGGTGCTGGAGAACGGCTGGACGATTTCCCGACTGACGGCAGACAGCATAACGCTTGAGACCGGTAAAGGCTGTGAACCGTCGCAGTGGCGGTGGCAACGACAAGGAGAAGTGAATGAAGCGATGGATAGCCGCAGCGTTGATCGCCGTGATGCCCGCCGTACAGGCGGGGAAAGCGCAAAACGTGACGCTGGTGGTGGATGATGTTCCTGTTGTTCAGGTATTGCAGGCGCTTGCCGCGCAGGAGAAGAAGAATCTGGTGGTCTCGCCTGACGTCAGCGGTTCGCTGTCGCTGAGTCTGACGGATGTGCCGTGGAAGCAGGCGGTGCAGACGGTCATAAAAAGCGCCGGGCTGGTGCTGCGCCAGGAGGGGAATATTCTGCATGTTCACTCGGTTCACTGGCAAAACGAAAACGCCGCGCGGCAGGAGGCCGAGCAGGCAAGGATTCGGGCCAACTTACCGCTGGAGGATCGCAGTATTTCTCTGCAATACGCCGATGCCTCCGAACTGGCAAAAGCGGGAGAAAAACTGCTGAGCGCCAAAGGCAGTATGACGGTAGATAAGCGCACCAACCGGTTATTGCTTCGGGATAACAACGTTGCGCTGGCGGCGCTGGAAACGTGGGCGGCGCAAATGGATCTCCCCGTTGAGCAGGTTGAACTGGCGGCGCATATCGTCACCATAAATGAAAAAAGCCTGCGTGAGCTGGGGGTAAAGTGGACGCTGGCGGACGCGCAACAGGCCGGGTCGCCAGGGCAGGTGACGTCGCTTGCCAGCGATCTTTCCGTCGCGGCCGCCACGTCTCGCGTCGGGTTTAACATCGGGCGCATCAACGGTCGCTTGTTGGATCTTGAGCTTTCCGCCCTGGAGCAGAAGCAGCAACTTGATATTATCGCCAGCCCACGACTGCTGGCTTCGCACCTGCAACCCGCCAGTATTAAGCAGGGGAGCGAAATCCCGTATCAGGTCTCCAGCGGCGAGAGCGGGGCGACGTCCGTGGAGTTTAAAGAAGCGGTGCTGGGGATGGAGGTGACGCCCACCGTTTTGCCGAAGGGGCGCATTCGCCTGAAGCTTCACATCAGCCAGAACGTTCCCGGTCAGGTGCTACAGCAGGCGGATGGCGAAGTGCTGGCGATCGATAAGCAGGAGATCGACACGCAGGTCGAGGTTAAAAGCGGCGAAACGCTGGCGCTGGGCGGCATCTTTTCGCGCAAGAACAAATCCGCTAAAGATAGCGTCCCGCTGTTAGGCGATATCCCCTGGCTTGGTTCCCTTTTCAGCCATGATGGAAAAGAGAACGAGCGGCGCGAACTGGTGGTGTTCATTACCCCCAGACTGGTTGCGGCAGAATAATTTATGCCTGAAATCGCGCTGTTTTTGCACTGAACACGTTTCAGGGATTTGACGTGGGGGTGTATTTAGCATACAAGGAGTACCGATTTGAGAGTTGGTTCTTCTCGTCGCTATCCGGCGACGCTGCCTCCGGGGTTGTCTACAATATGTCTTGGTAATTTATTCAGTTGCCAAACCCGTTGGAGTATTGAGATAATTTTCAGTCTGACTCTCGCAATATCTTATGAGGTTTCAGTTCATGTCCTGCTGCGCAAGGTGTCTGCGACGCGGGTTTATCATTAACGAATTGTCTTAGTAGTACCGAAAAAATGGCAGAGAAACGCAATATCTTTCTGGTTGGGCCTATGGGTGCCGGAAAAAGCACTATTGGGCGCCAGTTAGCTCAACAACTCAATATGGAATTTTACGATTCTGATCAAGAGATTGAGAAACGAACCGGAGCTGATGTGGGCTGGGTCTTCGATGTAGAAGGTGAAGACGGCTTCCGTGATCGCGAAGAAAAAGTCATCAACGAGTTGACGGAAAAACAGGGTATTGTGCTGGCAACCGGCGGTGGCTCTGTAAAATCACGTGAAACGCGTAACCGTCTCTCCGCGCGTGGCGTCGTGGTGTATCTTGAAACGACAATCGAAAAACAACTTGCGCGTACGCAGCGCGACAAGAAACGCCCGCTGTTGCAGGTAGAAGCTCCGCCTCGTGAAGTTCTGGAAGCGTTGGCCAACGAACGCAATCCTCTGTATGAAGAGATTGCCGACGTGACCATTCGTACCGACGATCAGAGCGCTAAGGTCGTGGCAAACCAGATTATTCATATGCTGGAAAGCAACTGATTCTGGCTTAATACATACTCGGTAAGCGGGTACAAGTAACTAAGGTGGATGTCGCGTCATGGAGAGGATTACAGTTACTCTCGGGGAACGTAGTTACCCTATCACCATCGCGGCTGGTTTGTTTAACGAACCAGCTTCATTCTTACCGCTGAAATCGGGCGATCAGGTTATGTTGGTGACCAACGAAACCCTGGCTCCCCTTTACCTTGATAAGATCCGTAGCGTACTTGAACAGGCGGGGGTTAACGTAGATAGCGTTATCCTGCCCGATGGCGAAAAGTATAAAAGCCTGACGGTACTTGATACGGTTTTCACCGCGTTACTGCAAAAACCGCACGGTCGCGATACCACGCTGGTTGCCCTCGGCGGCGGCGTGATTGGCGACCTTACCGGTTTCGCCGCCGCCAGCTATCAGCGTGGCGTGCGCTTTATCCAGGTCCCGACGACATTGCTGTCGCAGGTCGACTCCTCCGTAGGCGGGAAAACCGCTGTAAACCATCCCCTCGGCAAGAACATGATCGGCGCGTTCTACCAGCCTGCTTCTGTGGTGGTGGATCTCGACTGTCTGAAAACGCTTCCTGCGCGTGAGCTGGCATCGGGTCTGGCGGAAGTGATCAAATACGGCATCATTCTTGACGGTGAATTTTTCACCTGGCTTGAGGACAATCTGGACGCGTTATTACGTCTGGAAGGTCCGGCAATGGCGTACTGTATCCGCCGTTGTTGTGAGCTGAAAGCCGAAGTTGTCGCAGCAGACGAGCGTGAAACGGGCTTACGTGCTTTACTGAATCTGGGACATACCTTTGGTCATGCCATTGAAGCTGAAATGGGTTATGGCAATTGGTTACACGGTGAAGCCGTCGCCGCTGGTATGGTGATGGCGGCGCGCACGTCAGAGCGTCTCGGTCAGTTTAGCGCTGCGGATACGCAACGCATTATTACGCTGCTCCAGCGCGCAGGTCTGCCTGTTCACGGGCCGCGTGAGATGTCTGCTCAGGCGTATTTGCCACACATGCTGCGCGATAAGAAAGTCCTGGCGGGCGAGATGCGCTTAGTGCTCCCGCTGGCGATAGGGAAAAGTGAAGTACGCGGCGGAGTGCCGCACGAAATCGTTCTCAGCGCTATTGCTGACTGTCAGCAGGCGTAACAACAAGAAAGGTCGGACTGATACTGCACGGTATTGGTCATTTAAATTCAGGTTAACTGCAACGTCGTAAGCATTAACCTTTGAGTGGGGTGTTAAATGGATGAATTCAAACCAGAAGACGAGCTGAAACCCGATCCCAGCGATCGTCGTACTGGTCGTACTCGTCAATCTTCTGAACGCGATAATGATCCACAGATCAATTTCGATGACGTCGACCTGGATACGGACGATCGTCGTCCAGGGCGTGCGCGAAAGGCGCGTGAGGAAGAGCAGTACAGCGAAGACGATTATGAATCCGATGATGCAGTGGATGAAGAGCGCGTAGAGCGTCGTCCCCGCAAACGTAAGAAAGCCGCCAGCAAACCCGCTTCCCGTCAGTACATCATGATGGGTGTCGGCGTTCTGGTGTTGCTGCTGTTGATCATCGGTATTGGTTCCGCGCTGAAAGCCCCTTCACCCTCCTCTTCCAGCGATCAAACGGCGTCTGCCGAGAAAAGCATCGATCTTTCCGGCAATAACGCGACCGATCAGGCGAGCGCCACGCAGCCTGCGCCAGACGCTGAACAGACCGCCGGAAACACGCAGCAGGATGTTTCTCTGCCGCCGATCGCCTCAACGCCAACGCAGGGTCAGGCACCTGCCGCGACCGAAGGCCAACAGCGTGTGGAAGTTCAGGGCGATCTGAACAATGCGCTGACTCAGCCGCAGGGTCAGGAACAGGTTAACAATGTGGTGGCGAACTCCACGCTGCCGACGGAACCAGCCACCGTTGCGCCAATCCGCAACGGCAATGCGCCGCGTCAGACGGCGACGACGCAATCGGGCGAGCGTCAGACCACTACGCGCCCGGAACGTAAGCAGGTTGTGATTGAGCCGAAGAAACCGCAGACCACCGCGAAAGCGACGCCAGTGGAACCGAAGCCGACCACGCAGCCGAAACGTAGCGAACCTGCCGCGCCGGTCGCGACGACGAAAGCGCCAGCAACTTCCGCGCCAGCGGCAACGACCGCGCCGAAAGCCACCGCCAGCACTGCGCCAGCGCAAACCACAGCGGCAGCCGGCAGTGCGGCTGGTACGAAAAGCACAGGTAACGTGGGTTCGCTGAAGTCTGCGCCTTCCAGCCATTACACCCTGCAACTCAGCAGTTCTTCTAACTACGACAACCTGAACGGTTGGGCGAAGAAAGAAAACCTGAAAAACTATGTGGTGTATCAGACGACGCGTAACGGTCAGCCGTGGTATGTTCTGGTAACGGGTGTGTATGCGTCTAAAGATGATGCCAAACGTGCGGTGTCTACGTTGCCAGCCGATGTGCAGGCGAAAAACCCGTGGGCAAAACCGTTGCATCAGGTGCAGGCCGATCTGAAGTAATAGTCATGTTAAAGCGCAGGATGCTGTCGGAGCTTTCTCCACAGCCGGAGAAGGTGTAATTAGTTAGTCAGCATGAAAAAGAATCGCGCTTTTCTGAAGTGGGCAGGGGGGAAATACCCCCTGCTTGATGACATCAAACGGCATTTACCGAAAGGTGAATGTCTGGTTGAGCCCTTTGTGGGTGCCGGGTCGGTGTTTCTTAACACCGACTTTTCTCGTTATATTCTTGCCGATATTAATAGTGACCTTATCAGCCTCTATAAAATCGTGAAGTCGCGTACTGAAGAGTATGTGCGGGCTTCCCGCGAGCTGTTTACGCCTGAGACGAATCAGGCCGAGGTTTACTATCAACTCCGTGAAGAGTTCAATACGAGCCGGGAGTCGTTCCGTCGCGCGGTCCTGTTCTTATACCTGAACCGCTATGGTTACAATGGCCTGTGCCGCTATAACTTGCGTGGGGAGTTTAACGTGCCGTTTGGCCGTTACAAAAAGCCCTACTTCCCGGAGACGGAGTTGTACCATTTTGCCAAAAAAGCGCAGAATGCAGAGTTTCATTGCCTTTCGTATGAAGAGTGTATGGATCGTGCTGATAGCAATTCTGTGGTCTATTGCGATCCGCCTTACGCACCGCTTTCTGCGACGGCGAATTTCACCGCTTATCATACCAATAGCTTCAGCCCAAAAGAGCAGGCGCGCCTGGCGGAGATGGCAGAAAAGCTGGTCAGCAAGCGGATCCCGGTGTTAATTTCGAACCATGACACGCCCGATACCCGCGAGTGGTACAAAGCGGCGAAACATTTTCAGGTCAAAGTGCGTCGCAGTATAAGCAGCAATGGCGGCACACGTAAAAAGGTGGACGAACTGCTGGCTCTGTACCAACCAGGAGTCGTAACGCCTGCGAAAAAATAATTCTCAAGGAGAAGCGGATGAAACAGTATTTGATTGCCCCCTCAATTCTGTCGGCTGATTTTGCCCGCCTGGGTGAGGACACCGCGAAAGTGCTGGCTGCTGGTGCGGATGTCGTGCATTTTGACGTCATGGACAACCACTATGTGCCGAACCTGACCATCGGCCCGATGGTGCTGAAATCCCTGCGCAAATACGGTATTACCGCCCCCATCGACGTGCATTTGATGGTGAAGCCGGTTGACCGCATCGTGCCGGATTTCGCCGCAGCGGGCGCCAGCATCATTACGTTTCATCCCGAAGCCTCCGAGCATGTCGATCGTACCTTGCAGCTGATTAAAGAAAACGGCTGTAAAGCGGGTCTGGTGTTTAACCCGGCCACGCCGCTGAGTTATCTGGATTACGTGATGGATAAGCTGGATGTGATCCTGCTGATGTCCGTCAACCCGGGTTTTGGCGGCCAGTCTTTTATTCCGCACACGCTGGAGAAGCTGCGTGAAGTGCGCCGTCGTATTGATGAGTCAGGTTATGACATTCGCCTGGAAGTGGACGGCGGCGTCAAGGTGAACAACATCGGCGAAATCGCCGCGGCGGGCGCAGACATGTTTGTGGCAGGCTCCGCGATTTTCGACCAACCAGACTACAAAAAAGTCATTGATGAAATGCGCAGTGAACTGGCAAAGGTAAGTCATGGATAAATTGCAGGATATTCGGGGTGTCGCCTTTGACCTCGACGGCACGCTGGTCGACAGCGCGCCGGGATTAGCCGCTGCGGTAGATATGGCGTTATACGCGCTGGAACTGCCTACCGCTGGCGAAGATCGCGTAATTACCTGGATTGGTAACGGCGCGGATGTATTGATGGAGCGTGCGCTCGCCTGGGCTCGCCAGGAACGCGCTACGTTACGTAAAACAATGGGCAAACCGCCTGTTGATGATGAGATCCCCGCCGAAGAGCAGGTGCGTATTTTGCGTAAGCTGTTCGACCGCTACTATGGCGATGTGGCGGAAGAAGGGACGTTCCTGTTCCCGCACGTAGCCGATACGCTGGGCGCGCTGCATGCCAAAGGGCTGCCGCTTGGACTGGTGACCAATAAGCCGACGCCGTTTGTGGCGCCGCTGCTTGAAGCGCTGGATATCGCCAAATACTTCAGCGTGGTCATTGGCGGCGACGATGTGCAGAACAAAAAGCCGCATCCCGATCCGCTGCTGCTGGTGGCAAAGCGGATGAGCGTCGCGCCTGAACAGATGCTCTTTGTGGGCGATTCGCGTAACGACATTCAGGCTGCAAAAGCGGCTGGCTGCCCGTCGGTCGGCCTCACGTACGGCTACAACTATGGCGAATCAATCGCTCTTAGCCAGCCGGATGTGATTTACGACACTATTAATGACCTTCTGCCCGCTCTCGGGCTTCCGCATAGCGAAAATCAGGAATCGAAAAATGACTAAGCCCATCGTTTTTAGTGGCGCACAGCCCTCAGGTGAATTGACCATTGGCAACTATATGGGTGCGCTGCGTCAGTGGGTGAACATGCAGGATGACTATCATTGCATTTACTGCATCGTTGACCAGCATGCGATCACCGTGCGTCAGGATGCACAGCAGCTGCGTAAGGCGACGCTGGATACGCTGGCGCTCTACCTGGCGTGTGGTATCGATCCTGAGAAAAGCACCATCTTTGTTCAGTCCCATGTGCCGGAGCACGCGCAGCTGGGCTGGGCGCTGAACTGCTACACCTATTTCGGCGAACTGAGCCGGATGACCCAGTTCAAAGACAAATCCGCGCGCTATGCCGAGAACATCAACGCCGGTCTGTTTGATTACCCGGTTCTGATGGCGGCAGACATTTTGCTGTATCAAACGAATCAGGTGCCGGTGGGTGAAGATCAGAAACAGCATCTGGAATTGAGCCGCGACATCGCGCAGCGTTTTAACGCGCTGTATGGCGATATCTTTAACGTTCCTGAGCCGTTTATTCCAAAATCCGGCGCGCGCGTGATGTCACTGCTGGAACCGACCAAAAAGATGTCCAAGTCGGACGATAACCGTAACAACGTCATCGGCCTGCTGGAAGACCCGAAATCGGTGGTGAAAAAAATCAAACGTGCGGTGACGGATTCCGACGAGCCGCCGGTAGTGCGCTACGACATCCAGAATAAAGCGGGGGTGTCTAACCTGCTGGATATCCTCTCCGCCGTAACCGGCCAGAGCATCCCTGAGCTGGAGCAGCATTTCGAAGGCAAGATGTATGGTCATCTGAAAGGTGAAGTGGCTGAAGCTGTTTCCGGTATGCTGACCGAGTTGCAGGAGCGTTATCATCGCTTCCGCAGCGACGAAGCCTTCTTGCAGAAAGTGATGAAAGAAGGGGCGGAAAAAGCCAGCGCCCGTGCTTCCGAAACGCTGAAAGCGGTCTACGAAGCGATCGGCTTTGTCGCCAAGCCGTAATGCGCACCGCGCCGTAGGCCAGATAAGGCGTTTACGCCGCCACCCGGCGTAAACACGGCGAGGGCCTACAGTGGTGCGACACCACACATTAAAAAACCGGGGATTTCCCGGTTTTTTTGTCTCTCTGCGTACCCGTGACGAAAAACTGTGAGGCGTCTCGCCGTTTACGCACATCGTCATTGCGCGATATCTTCATTTTAATGAATATATAAATATTCACTTTACTGAAAATTTATGATGCGTCGAACATTTATCAAAAAAGAGGGGGTCGTGCTGACGACCCTGGCCCGCTACCTGCTAGGTGAGAAATGCGGTAACCGTTTGAAAACGATAGATGAACTGGCTAATGAATGCCACTCATCAGTGGGGTTAACGCAGGCCGCATTAAAAACGCTGGAGTCTTCCGGGGCGATCCGTATTGAGCGTCGTGGGCGCAACGGCAGCTTCCTGGTGGAGATGGATAACAAAACGTTGCTGTCGCATGTGGACATCAGCAACGTTGTTTGCGCGATGCCGCTGCCGTACACCCGTCTGTATGAAGGGCTGGCGAGCGGGCTGAAAGCGCAGTTTGAAGGGATTCCATTTTATTACGCGCACATGCGTGGGGCGGACATCCGGGTTGAGTGCCTGCTGAATGGCGTCTACGACATGGCCGTGGTGTCGCGTCTGGCCGCAGAGAGCTATCTGGCGCAAAACGGGTTGCGCATCGCGCTGGAACTGGGGCCACACACCTATGTCGGCGAGCACCAGTTGATCTGCCGTAAAGGCGAATCCGACCGGGTGAAGCGAGTGGGGCTGGATAACCGTTCGGCAGATCAGAAAATCATGACTGAAGCCTGTTTCGGCAAAAGTGATGTGGAGCTGATAGACCTCTCTTATCACGAAAGTCTCCAGCGCATTGTAAAAGGCGATGTGGATGCGGTGATCTGGAATGTGGTGGCGGAAGCGGAGCTGGCATTGCTGGGGTTAGAAGCGACGCCGCTCACCCGCGATCCCCGATTCTTGCAGGCCACCGAAGCCGTGGTGCTGACCCGGTCGGACGATTACCCGATGCAGCAACTGCTGCGCGCCGTGGTGGACAAACAGGCGCTGCTCGCCCATCAGCAACGTGTGGTCAGCGGTGAACAGGAACCCAGTTACTAAGTTAATCAAAGGCATTGTAAATGGAAAACAGACTCAGCCTGCTGTGTGACGCAGGGGTTATCGACGAAGATATTTGCCGTGGCATGTTGCAGGTCGTCAGACGACTGGACGAGGAGTGGAAGCTGCCGGTGCATACCGAGCAGGGAACGATGGCGATAACCCACATGGCCAGCGCGTTAATGCGCAGTCGTCGGGGAGAGGTGATTGACGCGCTGGATCGCGAGCTGCTGGCGGAACTGACGCAATCTCCCCACTGGCCCGCGATTTTGTTGGCGCACCAGGCGCTGCTGGCGGAGTTTACGGTTTCGCTTCATGCCAATGAGGAAGGCTATTTGTTGGCAAATCTATATGGGCTGTGGATGGCGGCGCACGAAGCGTCGTGAGGAACACCGTACATCAACGTACCACACCTTAAATATTCAAAAAAATGAATATTTAATTCAGGGATTAGAAACCGAGGCACAAAGATGTTTATACACGCATTGAAACGCCAGAATCCGGCGCTGATTACCGCCGCGATCCGACTCTGGCAGCAGGGAAGGATCGTCCCGGACAGCTGGGTGATTGATGTTGATCAGGTGCTGGAAAACGGGAAGCGCCTGGTTGATACGGCTCATCAATACGGCATCACGCTGTATCTGATGACAAAACAGCTTGGGCGCAATCCCTGGCTGGCGGAAAAGCTGCTGGCGCTGGGATATGCCGGAATTGTCACGGTGGATTACAAAGAGGCCAGGGTCATGCGTCGCGCCGGATTGCCGGTGGCGCATCAGGGGCATTTAGTGCAGATCCCCTCCCGGCAGATTGGCGAAGCGGTGGAGCAAGGGACGGACATTATTACGCTCTTTTCGCTGGAGAAGGCGCGTGAAGTGTCGGCGGCGGCGGTGAAGGCCGGGCGCGTGCAGGCGGTAATGCTGAAGATTTACGGCGAGCAGGATTTTCTTTATCCGGGGCAGGAGAGCGGCTTCCCGCTGGCGCGCCTTGATGACGCGGTGAATGACATTCGCCGTCTGCCGGGGCTCCATATCACGGGGTTAACGCATTTCCCCTGCCTGCTGTGGGATGACGCATCAGGTGAGACCAGGCCGACGCCCAATCTGCATTCCCTGGTCAAGGCGAGGCAGCAACTGGAAGAGCGGGAGATTGCCATTGAGCAGCTTAATGCGCCCTCTGCAACCAGCTGCGCGTCTTTGCCGCTGTTGGCGCGGTATGGCGTCACCCATGCCGAACCGGGCCATGCGCTGACCGGCACCATTCCGTCGAATCAGCAAGGCGATCAGCCTGAACGCATTGCGATGCTCTGGCTGAGTGAAATTTCGCACCATTTTCGTGGCAACAGCTACTGCTATGGCGGCGGCTATTACCGCCGGGGACATGCGCGCAACGCGCTCGTTTTTACGCCGGAAAACGACGTTCCCGCGAAGACGACGCTGGAACCCGTCGATGACAGCAGTATCGACTACTACCTGCCGCTTGCAGGGACGTTTCCGGTGAGCAGCGCCGTGGTGCTCTGTTTTCGTACCCAAATTTTTGTGACGCGCAGTGATGTGGTGCTGGTGTCTGGCATTCAGCGCGGCGCGGCGGAAATCGTCGCCCGTTATGACAGTCTCGGAAACGTACTGGAGGCGTAATGGCTCGTTTTGTGGTGCTGGTGATTGATAGCTTCGGCGTCGGCGCAATGAAGGATGTGGCGGAGGTTCGCCCGCAGGATGTCGGGGCGAATACCTGCGGACATATTCTGCGTCAGCTCCCGCAGCTACATCTGCCGACGCTGGAGAAACTGGGGCTGATTAACGCGCTGGGCTATGCGCCAGGCGTTATGGCTCCCTCGGCATCGGCAGTGTGGGGGATCGCGGAATTGCAGCATGAAGGCGGGGATACCTTCATGGGGCATCAGGAGATTTTAGGCACGCGTCCGCAGGCGCCGCTGCGTATGCCGTTTAGCGAGGTGATTGATTGCGTTGAGCTGGCGCTGAAGGCGGCGGGCTGGCAGGTAGAGCGACGTGGCGGCGAACTGGCGTTCCTGTGGGTCAATGAGTCGGTGGCGATAGGCGATAACCTCGAAGCGGATTTAGGGCAGGTTTACAACATTACCGCCAACCTTTCCGCCATCGCCTTTGACGAGGTGCTGAAGATTGGCCGCATTGTGCGTGAACACGCGCAGGTGGGGCGCGTCATTGCATTCGGTGGCACGCTTCACGACAGCCAGCGGATTCTGGACGCCGCAGAAGCGAAAGAGGGGCGTTTTATTGGCATCAATGCGCCGCGATCCGGCGCATATGAGAGCGGTTTTCAGGTTGTTCATATGGGCTATGGCGTGGATGAGCGGGTTCAGGTGCCGCAAAAACTGCATGAGGTTGGCGTGCCGACCGTGCTGATCGGCAAAGTGGCGGATATCGTGGCGAATCCTCACGGACGTAGCTGGCAAAACCTGGTGGACAGCCAGCGCATCATGGATATCACGCGCGATGAATTCAGTGCCGCCCGGCACGCGTTTATCTGCACCAACATCCAGGAAACCGATCTGGCGGGACACGCCCAGGATGTCGCACGTTATGCGGAACGTTTGCAGGTGGTTGACCGTAATCTTGCGCGGCTGACAAGCGAGATGACACCCGATGATTGTCTGCTGGTGATGGCCGACCACGGCAACGATCCGACGATAGGTCACAGTCACCATACCCGTGAAAGAGTGCCGATTCTGGTCTACCGGCAGGGGCTGAAGCCTGTTCAGTTAGGCCTTCGCGCCACGCTGTCGGATGTGGGCGCGACAGTCTGTGAGTTCTTTGGCGCGCCCGCGCCACAAAACGGCACCTCTTTCTTTTCGTCATTACAGCTCACAGGAGACGCCGTATGAATTTTGATACGTCAGGCTACACCTGGGCCCATGAGCATCTGCACATCGATCTCTCCGGGTTCAAAAATAACCTCGACTGCCGGTTAGATCAGTACGATCTCATTTGTCAGGAGATGAAAGATCTGCGGGCGTTGGGCGTGCGCAACATCATTGAAATGACCAACCGCTATATGGGGCGCAACCCGCAATTCATGCTCGATTTGATGCGGGATAGCGGGATAAACGTGGTGGCCTGCACGGGTTACTACCAGGACGCATTTTTCCCTGAGCATGTCGCGACCCGCAGCGTGGAACAGCTTGCGCAGGAGATGATCGATGAGATCGTCATCGGTATTGATAACACGACGCTGAAAGCCGGAATTATTGCGGAAATCGGCTCCAGTGAAGGGGTGATTACGCCGCTGGAAGAGAAGGTGTTTATCGCCGCCGCGCGCGCCCACAATGAAACCGGACGCCCCATTTCCACCCATACCTCGTTCAGTACGATGGGGCTGGAGCAACTGGCCTTGTTGCAGGCGCAGGGCGTCGATCTCTCCCGCGTGGTGATTGGTCATTGCGATCTGAAAGATAACCTCGACGGCATTTTGCAGATGATCGATCTCGGCGCATACGTGCAGTTCGACACCATCGGCAAAAACAACTACTACCCGGATGAAAAGCGCATCGACATGCTGAATGCGCTGCGCCAGCGTGGTTTGCTCAACCGCGTGATGCTTTCGATGGATATTACCCGCCGCTCCCATCTAAAAGCCAATGGCGGCAATGGCTACGACTACCTGTTAACCACCTTTATCCCACAGCTGCGCCAGTCAGGATTCAGTCAGGCCGATGTGGACACGATGTTGCGTGATAACCCCTCACAATTTTTCCAATAAGGACAGAAAGATGAAAAAGATTGGTGTTGCTGGCTTACAGCGTGAGCAGATTAAAAAAACCATCGAGACCGTGGCGCCCGGCTGCTTTGACGTGTCCATTCACAACGATATGGAAGCGGCGATGAAAGTGAAGTCCGGGCAACTGGATTATTACATCGGCGCGTGTAATACCGGCGCTGGCGCGGCGTTGTCGATAGCGATTGCGGTGATTGGCTACAACAAAAGCTGCACCATCGCTAAGCCGGGTATTAAAGCGAAAGACGAGCATATCGCAAAGATGGTCGCGGAAGGGAAAGTGGCGTTTGGCCTCTCTGTCGAACATGTTGAGCATGCGATTCCCATGCTGGTTAACCACTTGAAATAAAAGGCATGCTTATGGAGCTGTATATTCAGATTCTGGTGGTGGCCTGCCTGACGGGGATGACGTCGCTACTGGCGCATCGCTCAGCCGCCGTTTTCCATGACGGGATTCGCCCGATCTTACCGCAGCTGATCGAAGGCTATATGAACCGCCGGGAGGCGGGGAGTATCGCGTTTGGTTTGAGTATCGGTTTTGTGGCGTCGGTGGGGATCTCATTTACCCTCAAAACGGGGCTGCTTAACGCCTGGCTGCTGTTTTTACCTACCGATATTCTTGGCGTACTGGCGATCAATAGCCTGTTGGCGTTTGGGCTTGGCGCCGCCTGGGGCGTGCTGATTCTGACCTGTCTGCTGCCGGTGAACCATCTGCTTACCGCCTTGCCGGTTGACGTGCTGGGGAGCCTTGGCGAGTTGAGTTCCCCGGTTGTCGCCGGTTTTGCGCTGTTCCCGCTGGTGGCGATTTTTTATCAATTCGGCTGGAAACACAGTCTTATCGCTGCGGTTGTGGTGCTGATGGCGCGTGTCCTGGTGGTGCGTTACTTCCCGCATCTGAACCCGGAATCGATTGAGATTTTTATCGGCATGGTGATGCTGCTGGCGATTGCGATTACGCACGACCTGCGCCACCGTGGCGATGAGGAGATGGATAGCAGTGGGTTATCCGTCTTTGAGGAGCGCACCTCCCGCATTATTAAAAACTTACCGTATATCGCGATCGTCGGCGCGTTGATTGCGGCGGTCGCCAGTATGAATATTTTTGCCGGCAGCGAGGTGTCGATCTTTACCCTTGAGAAAGCCTATTCTGCTGGCGTTACGCCTGAAGAGTCGCAGACCTTGCTTCATCAGGCGGCGCTGGCGGAGTTCATGCGTGGGCTTGGCTTTGTGCCGATGATCGCCACAACGGCGCTGGCGACGGGCGTGTATGCGGTGGCCGGTTTTACCTTTGTGTATTCCGTGGGCTATCTGGCGCCGAATCCGTGGATTGCCGCCATCCTGGGGGCGGTCGTGATTTCTGCGGAAGTGCTGCTGTTGCGCTCGATTGGGAAGTGGCTTGGACGCTACCCGTCGGTGCGCAATGCGTCGGACAATATCCGTAACGCGATGAATATGCTGATGGAAACCGCGCTACTGATCGGCTCTATTTTTGCGGCGATCAAGATGGCGGGTTATACCGGCTTCTCGATTGCGATTGCTATCTACTTCCTCAACGAGTCGCTGGGGCGCCCGGTGCAGAAGATGGCCGCGCCGGTCGTGGCCGTGATGATTACCGGTATCTTGTTGAATATTCTCTACTGGTTCGGTTTGTTTATTCCGGCCTGAGGAGGCGTCTAAATGAAAACCTTCCCCCTGCAAAGCCTGACGCTCGCCGAGGCGCAGCAGAAGCAGTTTGCGCTGGTGGACACGGTGTGTCGTTATTTTCCGGGCGCGGATTTTTTAAAGGGTGGCGATCTGGGGTTAAGTCCGGGGCTTAACCAGCCGGGAACCACCCGACAAGTGGAAAAGGTGCTGGCGGAGGCGTTTCATGCTGAGGACGCGGTGCTGGTGCAGGGCGCGGGAACTGGCGCGATTCGGGCCGGGCTGGCCGCGCTGCTGAAACCGGGGCAACGCCTTCTGGTGCATGATGCGCCGGTTTATCCCACAACGCAGGGGATCGTCGAGCAGATGGGGATTGTGCTTGTCAGAGCGGATTTCAACGATCTGGAGACGATAACGCAGGTTATCGCAGAGCATCGGCCCCATGCGGCGCTGGTGCAACATACGCGTCAGCAACCGCAGGATTGCTATTCTCTGGCCGGGGTGCTGGCGGAGCTTGCGCGATGCGGCGTCCCCACGCTGACCGACGATAATTATGCGGTGATGAAAGTGGCGCGTATTGGTTGTGAATGTGGGGCCACGCTGTCCACGTTTTCCTGTTTTAAACTCTTCGGGCCTGAAGGCACCGGCGCGGTGGTGGGGGAGGCGGAAGCCATCGCCAGAATACGTGCGACGATGTATTCCGGCGGCAGCCAGATTCAGGGCGCGCAGGCGCAGGCGGTGCTTCGTGGCCTGGTTTTCGCGCCAGTGATGCACGCAGTGCAGGCCGGGGTGACGGAACGTTTACTCGCCTTGTTAAACAGTGGAACCGTGCCGGAAGTGAAGCAGGCGGTGATTGCGAATGCGCAATCGAAAGTGTTGATTGTGGAGTTCCACCAGCCCGTTGCCGAAAAGGTGCTGGAGGAGGCGCAAAAGCGCGGGGCGTTGCCTTACCCGGTGGGCGCGGAGTCCAAATATGAAATCCCGCCATTGTTTTATCGCCTTTCCGGTACGTTTCGTGCGGCCCGTCCGGGTCTGGCGCGTTATGCGATTCGTATTAATCCCAACCGCAGCGGCGAAGAAACGGTGTTACGTATTTTGCGGGAAAGCCTGTGAGCCTGATGGCACAACACCGCGTAGGCCGGATAAGGCGCTTGCGCCGCCATCCGGCGCGTATGTGTGCACGAAAGCCTGATGGCGCTGTGCTTATCAGGCCTACAGCGTACAGCACCGTAGGCCGGATAAGGCGTTTACGCCGCCATCCGGCATGTATGTGCGCACGGAAGCCTGATGGCGCTGCGCTTATCAGGCCTACAGCGTACAGCACCGTAGGCCGGATAAGGCGCTTGCGCCGCCATCCGGCATGTATGCGTGCACGAAAGCCTGATGGCGCTGCGCTTATCAGGCCTACAGCGTACAGCACCGTAGGCCGGATAAGGCGTTTGCGCCGCCATCCGGCATGTATGCGCGCACGGAAGCCTGATGGCGCTGCGCTTATCAGGCCTACAATGATACACATGAAAAAACCGGGGAATCCCCGGTTTTTTTGTATCGTGCGACAACGGTTTCGATTATTGATCCGCGGCTGGGCCGCAACCACCAATAATTTTTGAAATAGAAATTGCCGGGTGAAGTAAATAATCGTAACTGCAATCATTCTTTTTGTTTTCGATATGACCCGTACACGCGGTGAGCGTAGCCAGCATCCCTGCCACAACGGCAATCTTTGCAATTTTAAACATGACAAAATCCTTGTAAATAAAACAATTTTAATTGTATGAGATAAATGGAAAAATCCATTTTGCGGACGTTACCATATCAATTAATAAGGGGGCGAGGTAGTCCAGATAAGGACTTCTTATTCTGCGGGTAATATGCTTTGCGTAGATTCAGCATAATAAAAACGGCCTGGAGATGATGTATATTCTCCAGGCCGTGGCGTTTATTTAATTAACGGAATGTTTTCTTAAAGTTCAGCATAAAGCCTTTATCGCTGATGCCGTCCTCTTTCCACTGATAAGCGTCGAGATGCAGACTGCTGTCCTGGGCGCTGTACTTCACGCCCATCGTTGCCAGACCGTTCAGACCGCCGCCTTTCTGGCCGTCGTCAACGCTAAAGCGCTGGTCGCTTGCACCCGCCAGCGTGGCGCTACGCTGGCTTTTCGTGTAGCTCAGGTTCGGGCCGCCTTCCAGCGTGGCGCTTGCGCTCCAGCCGTTTTCCCCGGCGTAGTCCATTTTCAGGCCAAGCACGGAATCTACGGCCGTTTCGCTGCCGCTGTTCATCGACAGGTTGAAGTCCCCGGCGCTGCGCTCTTTGTAACCTTCTTCCAGTGTGTGACGCAGCTTAACGCCCGCATACGGCGTGATTTTCAGCGCATCGTCCATCAGGTTAAAGGTTTTTGCCCCTTCGCTGCGGAACTCCATGTACTGCTGACGGGCGTCAGAATCCGCCACTTTATTGACGTCGCCATAGGCGACAGAGCGGCTGCTGTCGAGGTTATGCACGTCATAACGCAGGCTGTTGTTCCAGGCCAGACCCTCATTAAAGGTCATGCTGTGCTTCAGGCCGAAGAACTGGCTGTAGCCGCCGGTCACGCCGTTGTCGCCCGCTTTCTGCGAACCGTCGCCGTCCAGACGCGCAATACCGTATTCCAGCGTCAGGTTCTGGCTGGCGGTCAGATCCAGCGTCTGGCGCAGCGCCAGCATGTCGTACTGGGTGTCGTTACCCAGTTCGGCACGCGGATCGCCTTTCGCCATCACGTTGAACGCCAGACCGTCTTTCACCTGCGGCGCGGCGTCCGCCAGCATCGTAAAGCGATTGCTGAGTACGCGGGCTTCGCGGAAGACGGTGTTCGCCTGGCTGCCGCTGACCTGTTTCAGGGCGTTGTTCAGCTCTGCGGTCGTGCCAACGTTCAGGCTGTTGTACAGCTCATTGTTGGTATACCCGGCGTCCAGCGCCTGTGCGACGTCGCTGACGGAACTCTCCGTCGCCACATCCGCATAGGCGTTTTTGGTCATGGTGATGTCAACGTTGCCGTCGCCGTCGGTGCTGCCCTGGGCGTTCCACACCACGCTGGTGGAGGTGATATTGTCCGCGCCCTGGATATTACTGCCGGTAAAGGCGTTATCGACCACGACGGTGGTCTCTGCCGTACCTGCGGTAAAGCCGGTATTCACCTTCACGTCGTCGCCAATCATCAGGTTATTCGCTTTCAGCGTACCGGAACTGCCGTCGGCATTGGTGCCCACAATGTAGTTGCTTAACATCTGCGGCGCATTCGGATCGGCCGGAGGCGCTGGAATATCACCCTGCGTCGGCGCGACAATCGCATCCGGGATCACGATATCCGCCGTACCGTTGTGATCGTCCTGCGTACCCGTAGTGCCAGGGGCGTAGATGCCGCAGCCGGTGTCGCACAGCAGATTCACTTCGCCATTATTGATGATGGTTTTGCTCTGGCCGCCAAACGCGTAAGAGTCATTCGCGTACACGTTGATCACGCCATCGGCGGTGTTGTTGATGGTGGTGGCGTTGCCGTTGCCTTTGATGCCGATAAGTCCGGTGCCGTTGGTTCCGTCTATTTGCCCCTGTTCGGTGCCGACGTTGATGGTGCCGCTGTTGACCAGGTCGATGATATAACTGCTGGTGCCGCCGCTGATCGCCACGGCATTGTCGCCCTGGACGTTAATGGTCCCTTCGTTGCCAAAGCTATAGCCACGGCTGAGGTTGATCAGAGGGGCGTCCGGGTTAATACCATTAATCACGCCGGTTTCCGTGTTCCAGATCCACATCGGGGTGTTGCTGGCATTCGCGGTGGTGATGGCGCTGTAACCGTTGGTGGCGGTAATGGTGCCGCTGTTCACCTGAGCGATGGAACTGTCGGTTCGCGTCATGTTGATGATGGTGTTTTCGCCGCCTTCTACCGCGTTGCCGCTGTTGGTAAGCGTTGCGCCTTCCTGGTTATAAAACGCAAAGCTGCCGTTGATGAGCGATTTGCCATCTTCCGCCACCGTCATATTGCCGGTATTGACGACTTCCTGGGCGTAAGAGGTTCCTGTAATTGAGCCGGTAAAGCTGCCCTCGTTGAACAGGGTGATATCGCCATTAAGCGTCAGGAGGTCAGTGGTCAGGCTGCCGTCTGCGCGGTTGAACAGGCTGTGATACGTACTGATCGTATCGGCATGCATCGTCCCGTGGTTTTCCAGATCGCCTCCGGCATTCATCGCCATATCGCCGTTGATGGTCAGCGTGGCGCCTGCTTCGTTGTACAGCCAGCCGTTAACATCGATATCGCCGTTCAGCGTTTCATTGCCGTAATTCGCCAGCGCTCCGGTGGTGAAAAAGCCCGCTTCTGAAGTTTGGCTATCGCTGTCGCCGCTGCCGGGCAGCGACCGTATCCAGATTTTATCGGTTGGCGTGGAACCCATATGCGGGTCGTTTTCGTCCATCGGGCTGCCGTTCAGGTTGATGGCGCCGTTATTGATGATGTAGCTGTTGCTGTCGCTAAGGAACGCCTGACCGTAGTCGGCATCAATATTGATGGTGCCGGTGGTGTCGTTCACGACGGTGCCGCCGTTTAATGCGGCCATCCCCACCAGTTGGTTTTCCTCGCCGGTCACACCTTCATCAGCGGTCAGCGTAATAGTACCCTGGTTAACGGCCGTGCCGCCGTTGAGCGCCATCATACCGAACCCGGCGTTGTTGACGGTGATGGTGCCGGTGTTGATGGCCGTGGCGTCACCGTAGCCGATGTCGGTGGAACCGGCAACCATTGCCGAGCTGGTCAAATAGAGGTGTGTCGGCTGCCAGTAGTCTGTGCTGATGATATTGTTTTCATCGTCCAGCGTCGGGATAAAACCGTCCAGATAAATATCGCCTTCGTTTAACGCCGTCCCTACACTGGCACTGACGCCATATGCTCCCGCGCCCTGTAAATGGACGGTCGCTCCTTTATCATTAACGACGCTGCCGCCCTGGGACGCCAGCATGGCGTAAAGCGTGTGGGTATACCATCTTTCCGGGTAGAGATTGATGCCGTCAATGTACTCTGGCGTTTGGTTAGAAAAGAGGGTGATATCGGCCCCCGCTTTGTTGTGTACGACCGCATCTTCGCGATTTGCACGGGTGATGGCAGAACGGTCATCTCCCGTATCGTCACTGCTTCCGTAGACGAGAATATTGCCGCTGTTGCTCGCTTCCGCTCCCTGATCGGCAAGGAGAACGTTGGCCGTTCCGTGGGTGGTAATATCGCCCTGATTTTCAATCGTCGAGCCCTGGCCATGAGCTGACAGCAGGGCTTTATTTCCGACGGAGTAATATGAGTACAGATAGTCGGCGTTCACTTCAATTGTGGCGTCATCGGTAACGAGCAGGGAGCCGCCATTATTAACGTTTGCCAGCGTGGCCTGGCCACCTGAGATAGTGGTCATATCCACGGTAGATTTACCGCTTAGCGTTAACGTGTTGTCACCATCAATGTTGATACCGATAGCTTCAGAGCCAGCAGCCGCTTCGTTTTGGGAAAAGTCGATGTTTATACCACCGGCGACATTCACGGTGTTACCGCTGCCGCTGATATCGAGGCCGACAACGCTCGCATACCCAGAGCTGATATCAGAACTGTCAAGATGGATATTCATCGCGCCATCCAGATTGACCGTATTTTGATTGCCGTTGACGGTAATGCCTTGTAACTGCTCATAGCTTTTAATTTGAGCGTCTTGCGCGTAACTGCCCTCGATGTTCACATTACCCAGAATAGTTGTCGTATTCGTGTCGCCAGAAACGTTAAGACCGGTTGCCCCACGAAATACGCCGCTGCTGTCCTGCACTGAGACAACGTTAATATCGCCCGTCAGACTGACCTGCGATTCAGTACCGCTGATCAGCGTTCCCGTACCGTTAAGGCTGGCGTTGATATCACCTTTGTTGTTGAAGGCGTTTTGTGTACCAGCCACAACGAAGCTGACAGAGCCGTCGTTACGCACGGTGGTGTTGCCGCTGTTTGTGAGTTCGCTTTCTTCGCCGTTGATGGTCAGGCCCGTCGCGCCATTCATAACCAACAGATCGCCATTCTGCGTCATGTCAGCGTTATTGCCCGTAATGGTGGCGATTGTTGAGCCAGCGCCGTCGACAGCCATATTGCCGGTATTGAGTACGCGGGCGTTGTCGCCATCAATGCGCACGCCCGTCGCGCCATCGGCGATGAGCTGATTACCTTCATTAATCACCAGCGCATGATCGCCCTCAATATATAGCCCAGTAGAGCCGGTACCGCGGGTTGTCGAATGGCCTTTGTTATCGACAATAGCATTGTCGCCGGTGATTTTTGCCCCGGTGCCGCCGTCAGAAACGTTTAATTCCCCCTTGTTGATGAGGCGAATGTTATTGCCGTTAATGATGGAACCGGTAGAACCTGCGCCGCTAATGCTGGAAGTCCCCGCATTATCAATGAGGGTGTTATCACCATCGATAACGATGCCCGTACCGCCGCCGCTGATGGTGATATCGCCGGAGAGCGAGGTCGAGGTGCCATTACCGGAAATTAACGCCCCGGTAGCGCCATCTACCGTACTTTTGCCTGAAATAGCGTTAGTGGTGCCGTCGCCGCTAATAACCAGGCCAACTGCGCCATTGGTTACGGTGGAATCCCCGTTCAGCGTATTACGGGTGTTATCGCCCGAGATAATGACGCCGGTACGATTTTTCCCGCTGATATCCAGTTCGCGATCGGTGGTGTGCGTCTTGCCGTCTCCGGTGACAACCTGAGTATTGTTATCCGCGAGGATCAGATAGCCCCGACTGTCGTACTTCCAGTAAAAGCCGTTGGCCTGAGCGCCTTCAATCACGGCCGCGTTGCTGTCGGTAACGTTCCAGCCGGAAATCGCCAGCGTTTTGCCGTCCTGGGTGGTTAACTGCCACTGCGCGTCTTGTTCGGAATAACTGAGCGTGGCTTCGCCGAGGTGCTCGCCGTTATCCAGTTTGATGTCGTCGAAGTGCAGGGTGTCTGTGCCTTTATCCAGCGTCACCTGATTGCTGAAGGTCGTCACGGACGTGTCGTCAGGCGGTACTGGCGTATCACCGCCATCATCGGGCGGTGTGACGTCGCCGCCATCATCGGGAGGCGTTGGGGTGACATCTCCGCCGTCATCCGGCGGCGTTGGGGTAACGTCGCCCCCGTCGTCTGGCGGGACTGGCGTTGTTGAATGGTGGTGAGAGTCGCCGTCGCTGTGATTGCCAATGGCGATGCCCGCCGCCAGAGCCGCTACGCCGCTGGCGACCCATGCCCAATGGTTATCCTGCCCGGCTTCTGCCGTCAGACATTTCGCCGGTAACTTATTGCGTTCCGCCTGAGATAACGACGAAATATTTACCGGACATTCTTTCTCATCTTCGGTATTCTCTGCCGCAATTGCCGGGCAGTAATATGTTTGCAGTGCAATCGCAATACCCACTGCAAGGAGTTTTTTCCTTTGCATAAACATAGTTGCCATCCTGTAAATAAAATAAGAAATATAAGGCGGCCCTGACAGACAACCTTTATTTGCAAAATTAATGAATGGCGCTATTTTGCCACTGACTACCCAGGGGGCGTCAATCCAGCCTTTATTCTGCCGATATTTGTGCGGTGAATTTATTTAGCGAATAAAAAAGAGATAATGGATGTTTTGTGCGGTATTTTATGGCGTTATTCTTTTTTATATTTACGCAATGAATGGATTTAGCTTATTTAAAGTGTAATGTAAGAATGAATGATCGTTAAAGTGTTAAAAAAAAGATGCCCTGATATAGGGCATCTATATTTATTAATGGTTTGAGAACCAGTTTAGCTTATCGCGTAACGCGACCACCCGACCGACAATAATCAGCGCCGGGCTTTCGACCTGTTTCGCCAGCTCGCCTAATTGCGCAAGAACGCCGCTGACCACGCGCTGCTTGATGGCAGTACCGTTTTCGACCAGCGCCACAGGCATATCGGCCTGCATACCAAATGCGATCAGCTTCTCCTGAATGGTCGCCGCCTGATTCAGCCCCATATAGAACACCAGCGTTTGTTTCTCCGCCGCCAGGTTTTCCCAGTCCAGCTCGCCGCCCGTTTTCAGGTGCCCGGTGACCAGACGCACGCTTTGCGCGTAGTCGCGGTGAGTCAGCGGAACGCCGGAATAAGCCGAGCACCCGGAGGCCGCGGTAATTCCGGGAACAACCGAGAACGGAATACCGGCGTGGCACAGCGTTTCCAGCTCTTCGCCGCCGCGACCGAAGATAAACGGATCGCCGCCTTTCAGACGCACCACGCGTTTGCCTTTCTGCGCTTCTCGCAGCAGGATCTGGTTAATCTCTTCCTGGGGAACACAGTGATAGCCCGCGCGTTTGCCAACGAACACGCGGTCAGCGTCGCGGCGTACCAGATTCATAATGTCGTCGGAGACCAGACGGTCATACACCACCACATCCGCCTGTTGGATCTGTTGTAACCCTTTCAGCGTCAGCAGCCCGGCGTCGCCAGGGCCCGCGCCCACCAGCACCACTTCACCACGGTGATCCAGCGGTTCGCTAAGCATCTGCTCGGTGATCTCCGACACCGCTTTCGCATCGGCATTCGCCAGCGACTGCGCGAGCCTGTCGTTGATGAACAGTTTTTCCCAGAAGCGACGGCGCTCGCCCATTGTGGCGAACTGCTTTTTCACCCGCGCGCGGAGCTGGCCGGCGTAATGCGCAACCTGGCCGAGGTGCTGGGGCAGCAAGGACTCCAGTTTCTCGCGCAGCAAGCGTGCGAGAACGGGCGAGGTGCCGCCGGAGGAGACCGCCACCATCAGCGGCGAACGGTCGATAATGGAGGGCATGATGAAACTGGCGGCTTTTGGCGCATCGACCACGTTGCAGAAAATGCAGCGTGACTCAGCGGCTTCGCTCACCTGCTGGTTCACGGCGTCATCATCGGTCGCGGCGATCGCCAGCCAGCATCCGTCGAGCAGGGATTCTTCGAATGCCCCTTCAACTAACGTCAACATGCCTTCATTTGCCCACACGGTGAACTGCGGAATAAACGCCAGCGCGTTGACCGTTAATCGAGCGCCTGCTTCCAGCAGTAACCGCGCTTTGCGTTCTGCGACATCGCCACCGCCGACGAGCAGACAGTCACGATCGCGTAATTGACAAAATATAGGCAAATGGTCCACGACATTACCTCTTAATTATTGGCAGTAGCTTCAGTTTGATTGATTTTTGCCGGAGCCGGACGCTCCGCTTTTGGCGTAGCATACCAATAACCTAATCCCATGAATACGACACCGGACAAAGTATTGCCGAGAGTCACCCACAGCAGGTTATGACCAATTCCCGCCAGCGTGTAGGCGTCGCCGTGATGACCGAACCAGGAGAGGGCGAACAGCGTCATGTTGGCGACGGAGTGCTCGTAGCCGGACGCGATGAATGCCAGCAGACACCACCAGATAGCGAGGAATTTCGCCGCGCCTTCGGTACGAATCGCCATCCAGATCGCCAGGCAAACCAGCCAGTTGCACAGCGCGCCTTTAAAGAACAGTACCGTGGCGGGCGCGGTGGTTTTCGCCAGCGCAACCGTGTGAACGATGCTGGTATCGACCGGCAGCAGACTGCCGCCGCCCCAGCTATACAGCAGCGCGACGAACACGGAGCCCACCAGGTTGCCCAGCCAGGTTTGCGGCAGAATCGCCCACATCTGACCGTGGCTGATGGTGCCCGCTTTTACGCCGAGCGTCAGGAACATGGTGTGGCCGGTAAAGAGTTCAGAACCGGCGATGATCACCAGCGTTAAGGCGATGCCGAAGGTAGCGCCCATCACCAGCGGGCGAACGGAAGGGTCAAGCAGATTGCCGAGGGTAAAAATAAGAATGATGCCGAGACCGACGTAGGCGCCAGCCATTGCGGAACTCACCCAGAAACCGAGCGGATTATTTGCCGACAGGCGTGCAATGCGCGCAGCGTTAGCCGCACACTTGTTAATAGTGTCTGTAAACATTTGATTATCCTTGAAGTAAAAACAATAAAATTAAAAAAGAAATCGTAAAACCGTAGGCCGGATAAGGCATTTATGCCGCCATCCGGCGGTATGTTTTTGCCTGATGGCGCTGCGCTTATCAGGCCTACAAATCAGGCCTACAAAGACGTCAAAAAGGGAGGCGTTGCGCCTCCCCAAATTCATCAACCGCGCAGTTGCACCACGCCGTCTTTCACGCGAGCTTCGTAGTGCGCGACGGAATGGCTTTCATCTTCCATGCACAGACCGTCGCTCAGACGGAAACGCTGTTTTTTCAGCGGGCTGGCAACCCACAGTTCGCCCTGATGCTCGGCAATCAATCCGCGCGACAGCACGCTGGACTCAAAAAACGGGTCGATGTTGCTGATCGCGAATACCTGGTCACTGTGATATGGACGGAAAATGGCGACCTGCTTTTCGCCTAACAGCGCGCAGACGCCGGTTTCCGGCAGAATGTCATCGATTTTGCAGATGTTTTTCCACTGGCTCATGCGTTTTCCTCCACCAGAGTTACCGGAATGCGCTCGTACGGCGTTGCCGGACGATGCTGTTCACGCTCAGGCACCACCTGAACATTCGGGTCGCGCTTATCGCTGTTGATAAAGTGTCTGAAACGAACCTGCGCAGACGGTGTATTTACGGTCTCCGTCCACTCGCACACCACCGCTTCACGCAGGCGGGTCATCTCTTCTTCCAGATGCGCGTTCAGGCCCAGTTTGTCGTCGATGATGACCGACTTCAGGTAGTCGATACCGCCTTCCAGGTTATCTAACCACGGTGCGGTACGGGTCAGTTTGTCGGCGGTACGGATGTAGAACATCATGAAGCGGTCGAGGTATTTAACCAGCGTTTCGCGGTCGATATCCGCCGCCAGCAGGTCTGCATGACGCGGTTTCATCCCGCCGTTACCGCAGACGTACAGGTTCCAGCCTTTTTCCGTGGCGATAATCCCCACGTCTTTACCCTGGGCTTCCGCACATTCACGGGTACAGCCGGAGACGCCAAATTTCATTTTGTGCGGGGTACGGATGCCTTTGTAGCGGTTTTCCAGTTCGACGCCGAAGCCGACGCTATCGCCCACGCCGTAGCGGCACCAGGTGCTGCCCACGCAGGTTTTCGCCATACGCAGCGCTTTGGCATACGCGTGACCGGTTTCGAAGCCCGCTTCAATCAACTGACGCCAGATTTCTGGCAGATCGTCTTTCTGCGCGCCGAACAGACCGATACGCTGAGAACCGGTAATTTTGGTGTACAGGTTAAACTCACGCGCGATGCGACCTACGGCCACCAGACCTTCCGGCGTGATTTCGCCGCCCGCAGAACGCGGGATCACGGAGTAGGTGCCGTCTTTCTGGATGTTCGCCAGGAAGTTGTCGTTGGTATCCTGTAGCGGGGTGTGCTGTGGCTTCAGAATGTATTCGTTCCAGCAGGAGGCCAGCAGAGAACCGACGGTCGGTTTACACACTTCGCAGCCGTAGCCTTTACCGTGTTTCGCCAGCAGTTCTTCAAAGGTTTTAATGCCTTCCACGCGGATGAGGTGGAACAGTTCCTGACGCGAGTACGCAAAGTGCTCACACAGGTTGTTGTTCACTTCAATACCCTGTTTCGCCAGTTCGGCGTTCAGAACCTGAGTAACCAGCGGAATACAGCCGCCGCAGCCAGTACCGGCTTTGGTTTCCGCTTTCAGCGCCGCAACGGTGTGGCAGCCTTTGTTGATGGCGGCGACCAGCATCCCTTTGGTGACGTCAAAGCAGGAACAGATTTGCGCGCTGTCCGGCAGTTTATCAACGCCAATGGAAGGCTTACCGCTGCCAGAATGTGCCGGCAGGATCAGCGAGTCCGGGTTTTCCGGCAGTTCAATCGCGTTCAGCACCAGTTGCAGCAGGTTGCCGTAATCGCTGGTATCGCCCACCAGCACCGCGCCGAGCAGGGTTTTGTTGTCTTCGCTGACGATGAGGCGTTTGTAGACCTCTTTGCTTTCGTCGAGGTAAACGTAGCTACGCGCGCCCGGCGTGCGGCCATGCGCATCGCCAATGCCGCCGACGTCCACGCCCAGCAGTTTCAGCTTGGCGCTGAGGTCTGCGCCTTCAAACACGTTTTCGGTTTCGAGGATGTGGTCAACGGCAACCTGCGCCATTTTGTAGCCAGGCGCGACCAGACCGTACACGCGGTTGTTCCAGCTGGCGCATTCGCCAATCGCGTAGATATCCGGGTCAGACGTCTGGCAGGCGTCGTTAATCACGATACCACCGCGCTGAGCGACGTCCAGGCCGCACTGGGTGGCCAGTTTGTCACGCGGGCGGATACCGGTAGAGAAAACGATGAAGTCGACTTCCAGCTCGCTACCGTCGGCAAAACGCATGGTTTTACGCGCTTCGGCGCCTTCCTGAACGATCTCTTTGGTGTTTTTGCTGGTGTGTACGCGCACGCCCATGCTTTCGATTTTACGGCGTAGCTGCTCACCGCCCATCTGATCCAGCTGTTCTGCCATCAGCATGGGGGCAAATTCGATAACGTGGGTTTCGACACCTAAGTTTTTCAGCGCGCCAGCGGCTTCCAGACCCAGCAGGCCGCCGCCGACCACCGCGCCGCGTTTGCTGCGACGGGCGCAGGCTTCAATGGCGTTGAGATCTTCAATGGTACGGTAAACAAAGCAGTCCTGGGTTTCGGAACCTTTAATTGGCGGGATCCACGGGTAGGAACCGGTCGCCATGATCAGTTTATCGTAATAAACCGTACGACCCGCGCTGGAGTGGATGACCTTCTCCTGACGGTTGATCGTAATAGCGCGTTCGCCGACCAGAACGTTAACGCCGTGCTTCTCATAAAAGCCTTCACGCACCAGAGACAGCTCTTCAGCGGTGTGGTGGGAGAAGTAGGAAGACAGGTGGACACGGTCGTATGCTTTGCGGGGTTCTTCACAGAACACGGTAATGTCAAAATTGGCAGCGTCGGATTTATCAAGAAGGTCCTCAATAAAGCGATGGCCGACCATACCATTACCGATAATAGCGAGTCTGACTTTGCTCATTTTTGCCTCGATTTCTTTTCTATTACTGCCTACCTTAACGATTCAGCAACCCCGCTTATTGATGTAAATCAAATTCGGCCTTATATACTCCTTAAGAGGTATATTGCTGATTTGTCAGCATTTTTATAAGTCACGGAATTGTCAGACATTTCGTTGTTGTGCAAATAACGTACAAAATGAGGGGTTATTAGCGTAAGAAGGTCTACCTCTAAAGAATGCGAGGTCTACGCCGTCAGGGGGAGGGGGAAATTGCGCGAAAAAGCAGGATTAAAAAGCCGGGCTAAAAAGCCGGATGGCGACGCTATGCGTCTTATCCGGCCTACAAGTTACATGTAGGCCCGGTAAGCTTGCGCCACCGGGCAAATCATCATCAGTGCGCTGCTGGCACGTTATGCTGGCGATGACGGGTAACAAACCCGAGGATAAAGCACATCACAAACACCACGGCATACAGACCGTTTGCGGTGAGCAACGCGGCCTGCGGGCCGCTGTGCGCCACGATTGGGCCTGTCACCACGAAGGTCAGCATGGTGCCAATGGTGCCGCAGGTCAGCACAAAGTTAACCAGCTTCGGCGACGGCACTTTGGTTTGCTGCGAACCCAGCGTAATGATTGAGGTGTAAATGGCGCTGGAGAAGAAGCCGAGCGTCAGAATAAACCACGCCATATGCTCCGGCTGGGCCTTAATGAACAGGTACATCAGCACCGCCGCCAGACCCGCCAGTACCGTCAGGATACGTTGCAGATCAAAGAAGCGCAGAATGAAGCTGAAGGCCCACATGCCGAACATGTACGACATCCAGAAATCGCTGACCAGCGTACCGGCGTCGTTCAGGCTCATGCCCAGACCTTTGGCGTATTCCGGCACCCAGGAGATGAAACCCAACTGACCGAGGATGTAGCACAGCGCGGCTATGGACAGGAACAGAACGCCAATGCCCCATTTCTCTTTTACCACCGGCGTTTCCGTTTTCGGCGCGTGTTTACCCAGCGCCGGAAATTCGCAGCCGAAGGTCAGGATGAAAATCGCCACGTAGACCAGACCGATGCAGGCGTATACCCAGTACCACTCAATGCTGCGCGCCAGCAGGTAAGCGGCGACCATCGGGAAGATCATCCCGGCCATACTGAAGAAGGAGTCGGTGAACAGCAGGCGAGAACCACGCTGACGGCCTTCATACATCTGGGTGATCAGGAAAGTACCGATCGACATGGTGATACCGCTCACCAGACCCAGTACAAACATTGCCGCAGAGAAAAGCGCCAGGCTATGGCTGAGCATCAGCCCGGCCACGGCCAGCACCATCAACACAAAGCCAAAACGCAGCTGCGTTTTCAGCGGGATAATTTCCATCAGCCAGGCATTCAGGAAAATAGAGATCAGGATACCGGCGTTAAGAAAGGTGAATGTGTTACTCATACTGGAAACGGGCAGGTTGAAATACTCTGCAATGTTTCCCATCACCATCCCGGTGACAATTACCAACGCGCCTGTCAGGGCGTAGGAGAGAAAGCTAATCCATGTGAGCTTGATGCGATTGCTGTTAGTCATGACTGGCCTGTGTATAGAGGTGTAAAGCGCGTTGACAGCGCCGTGAGCGGGCAGATTTTAGGCGTTTTAGTGATGTATTTAAATGTTTATTAGCAATTATTGTAAGCGTTACATTTTTTAACGTGACATTGATCACATTAATATGCCGAAAAGCACAACAAAATCGTAAGGTTACATTTGTTTCAGATACGTAAAATTAGGTAAAGGGCTGGCCTGCTCCTTGAAGGCTCTTTAGAATCAATCTACTTGCTTTTGTTACTGCTCTCGTTAAGGAAATCTCATGCTCAAATCGACTCTGGCGGCTGTTGCAGCTGTTCTCGCTCTTTCTGCTCTCTCTCCTGTAGCGTTGGCAGCGAAAGGTGACCCACATGTTCTGCTGACGACCTCCGCCGGAAATATTGAACTGGAACTGAATAGCCAGAAAGCGCCAGTTTCAGTGCAAAACTTTGTCGATTATGTCAACAGCGGTTTCTATAACAACACCACGTTCCACCGTGTGATCCCCGGCTTTATGGTGCAGGGCGGCGGTTTTAACGAGCAGATGCAGCAAAAGAAACCTAACCCGCCGATCAAGAACGAAGCGGACAACGGGCTGCGCAACACCCGTGGCACCATTGCGATGGCGCGTACCGCAGATAAAGACAGCGCAACCAGCCAGTTCTTTATCAACGTTGCAGACAACGCCTTCCTGGATCACGGCCAGCGCGATTTTGGCTACGCCGTATTTGGTAAAGTTGTGAAAGGGATGGATGTCGCTGACAAAATCTCCCAGGTGCAGACGCACGATGTCGGCCCTTACCAAAATGTTCCTTCAAAACCGATAGTTATCCTTTCCGCCAAAGTCCTGCCGTAATGGCATTCTGCGCGGGCCAGTAATGCCCGCGCGATTCCTGACCTCTGCGTAACCTGAATTTGCTGCTTATACTTGTGGCAAGTGCAGGCACATTCAGGGAGGTCTCGTGAAAAAACTCACCGATAAACAAAAGTCTCGCCTCTGGGAACAACGACGAAATATCAATTTCCAGGAGAGTCGACGTCTGGAAGGGGTGGACATCCCGTTAGTTACCCTGACCGCCGAAGAAGCACTGGTGCGCCTGGCAGAATTAAGGAGGCACTATGAGCGATAAGTTTGGTGATGGACGCGACCCCTATCTGTATCCCGGCCTGAATATCATGCGTAACCGCTTAGGCATCCGGCAGGTTCAGCGTCTGGAGCAGGCGGCGTATGAACTGACCGCACTGCGTGCCGCGACGATTGAACCTGGCCCCCTGGTGCGCGGACTGCCTCACCTTCGCGCCATTCATCGTCAGCTGTATCAGGATGTTTTTGACTGGGCCGGGCAACTGCGCGAGGTCGATATATATCAGGGAGATACCCGTTTTTGCCATTTTGCCTACATCGAAAAAGAGGGCAACGCCCTGATGCAGGATCTGGAAGAAGAGGGGTATCTGGTCGGGCTGACGAAAGAGAAATTCGCCGATCGTCTGGCGCACTATTACTGTGAAATTAATGTGCTGCATCCTTTTCGCATCGGCAGCGGACTGGCGCAGCGCATCTTCTTTGAGCAACTGGCGCTCCACGCCGGTTATATCCTGAGCTGGAGCGGCATTCAGGTGGCCGAATGGAGCCAGGCGAACCAGAGCGGCGCGATGGGCGACCTGTCGGGATTACAGGCAATATTTCGTAAAGGGGTAAGCGAAGCCCAGGAAACTGAGTAGAATAGCGCGGTTCTTACGTACCGGAGCCGCCATGATTCTGCTGATCGACAACTATGATTCGTTTACCTGGAACCTTTATCAGTATTTCTGCGAACTGGGCGCTGATGTCCTGGTCAGGCGGAATGACGCGTTGACGCTGGCGCAAATTGACGCGCTGAATCCGCAAAAAATCGTGATCTCGCCGGGGCCCTGTACGCCGGATGACGCGGGCATCTCCCTGGCAGTAATCCGCCATTATGCCGGGCGCCTTCCCATGCTCGGCGTCTGTCTTGGACACCAGGCGATGGCGCAGGCCTTTGGTGCGACGATCGTGCGGGCGGCCAAAGTGATGCACGGTAAAACCTCTCCCGTCACCCATAGCGGCCAGGGCGTTTTTCAGGGGCTATCGAACCCGCTTACCGTCACGCGCTATCACTCGCTGGTGATCGATCCTGCGACGCTTCCCGCCTGCTTTGACGTTACGGCCTGGAGCGACACGCAGGAAATTATGGGGATTCGCCACCGGGAGTGGGATCTGGAAGGGGTGCAGTTCCACCCGGAAAGTATTCTGAGCGAGCAGGGACATCAACTGCTGGCTAATTTCCTGTCGCGCTGATTTGTGGTTGCTATATAGTGATTTTTTATGCATATTTTATGACTGAAATTTCATTTAGCTGGATGGGCATAAGATGGCAACTGAACAAACTGCAATTACGCGCGCGACTTTCGATGAAGTTATCCTGCCGATTTATGCACCGGCAGAGTTTATTCCGGTAAAAGGCAAGGGCAGCCGGGTCTGGGATCAGCAGGGTAAAGAGTACGTTGATTTCGCGGGTGGGATTGCAGTTACCGCCTTAGGGCATTGCCATCCGGCGCTGGTGGACGCGCTGAAAACGCAGGGTGAAACGCTGTGGCACACCAGCAACGTTTTTACTAACGAACCTGCGCTGCGTCTGGGGCGTAAACTGATCGACGCGACCTTCGCCGAGCGCGTGCTGTTTATGAACTCCGGCACCGAAGCCAACGAAACCGCCTTCAAACTGGCGCGCCACTATGCCTGCGTGCGTCATAGCCCGTTTAAAACCAAAATCATCGCCTTCCATAACGCTTTTCATGGCCGCTCGCTGTTTACCGTTTCCGTTGGTGGTCAGCCGAAGTATTCCGACGGATTTGGCCCTAAACCGGCGGATATCATCCATGTTCCTTTCAACGACCTGCACGCGGTGAAAGCGGTGATGGATGACCATACCTGCGCGGTGGTGGTGGAGCCGATCCAGGGAGAAGGCGGCGTCACCGCCGCAACGCCAGCGTTTCTGCAAGGCCTGCGCGAGCTGTGCGATCGGCATCAGGCGCTGCTGGTGTTTGATGAAGTTCAGTGCGGTATGGGGCGCACCGGCGATCTGTTCGCCTATATGCACTACGGCGTGACGCCGGATATTCTTACCAGTGCGAAAGCGCTGGGCGGCGGCTTCCCGGTCAGCGCTATGCTGACCACGCAGGAGATTGCGTCCGCGTTCCACGTTGGGTCGCACGGTTCCACCTACGGCGGCAACCCGTTGGCCTGCGCCGTTGCCGGGGCCGCGTTCGATATCATCAATACGTCTGACGTGCTGAGCGGCGTTCAGACTAAACGCGAGCGGTTTGTTCAGCATTTGCAGAAGATTGACGCGCAGTATGACATTTTCAGCGATATTCGCGGCATGGGGCTGTTGATTGGCGCGGAACTGAAGCCGCAGTACAAAGGCCGGGCGCGGGATTTCCTTTACGCTGGCGCGCATGAAGGCGTTATGGTGCTGAATGCCGGGCCGGATGTCATGCGCTTTGCTCCGTCGCTGGTGGTGGAAGAGGTGGATATTGACGAAGGGATGCAGCGTTTTGCGCAGGCGGTGGCGAAAGTGGTTGGCTGATTGCCGGATGGCGCTACGCTTATCCGGCCTACAAATCGTGTTTTCCCTGTAGGCCGGATAAGGCGCTTGCGCCGCCATCCGGCAAACAACAAACAACAAACAGCAAACAACGTCAACCCTTCATATCCCGTAACCGGCGACTAAGCCAGATGCCGTGATGCGGGCGCTGGCGCCATGCCACTGACGAAATGGTGTGCATGGTATTCAGGTGCCCCAGCACGCGTTGCAGATGCTGTTCCAGCGTGCTGAGTGGCCCGTGGGAGAGCATCTCCGATGACTCCAGAATATTCACATCCCCGGAACCGCCCGGCGCGTCATACTCCAGCCGCTGCTGACAGCGCTGGAGCGCAATTTCGCAGGATTCCAGATAGCGCTGCGCCAGATCCGGCGTCAGCATCGTATGCTCGCGCGCCAGCGTGGTCATGGCGTTGACGTGCTCAACGATAAACTGGCTGTGCGTTACCCACAGTTTCATATCTTCCAGATAGTGCGTGTTAAACCCCGGTTCTTGCATCGCCTGATTCAGCGAGTTAAACAGCGTATTGTGCGCCTGGTTCACCCGCATTCGCTGATACGCCAGCGGCGTTGGCTGCGGGTCGTTGCTGAGGATCAGCCGAATGGCCTCCTGGTCCGCTTCCAGCGCGTCGTGGGCATTCTTACGCAAAAGGCCGCTTTGCCACTGCGGCCAGAGCCAGACCATTCCGCCAAAAGCAATCAGGCAGCCAATGACCGTATCAATAAATCGCGGCACGATGAACTGTTCGCCGTTGAGCGTCAGCAGTTGCAGGGTATAGACCGCCGTCACCGTAAAACCAACCGTCGCCCAGCCGTAGTTTTTGCGAATGGTCAGATAGCTCACCAGCGTAATGATCAGCATTAATGCCAGCGTGTAGCCTTCAGGAATGCGAAAGTGCAACGTGACGCCCGCCACCACCAGACCGGCCAGCGTACCCGCCGAACGGTGCAGAATGCGTACGCGCGTCGCGCCGTAGCCGTTTTGCGTGACGAACAGGATGGTCATCAGAATCCAGTACGGCTTGGGCAGATGTAAGGCGCTGCCCATCAGACTGGCGATACTTAACATGACGCTGATTCGCCCGGCGTTGCGCAGCGCGGGCGATTTAAACGATAAATAGCTTTTCAGCGCGGGCAGCAGCGGCAGGCGACGCTGTTTATCAGCCATCAGGTCGCGTGCGTACAGCGGACGCTGAGTGCGTAATACGCGGGCAATACGGCTAAAGTGCCAGTAGCAAAACTGCCCGACAGGGTTTTCCGGGTGCTGATTGGCGATTTTTTCCAGCGCGCCAGTCTGCTTCTCCATCGAAAAACGGCTGGGCAGACGGTGATACAGGATGTCATCCGCGATGATGCGCAGGCGGGCAGCGACGGTTTGCGCATTCCAGCGAATAACCTGTTCCGCGTGGCTGCGCTCCACCAGCTTCTGAACCTCCTCCGGCTGATGCAAACTAACGGAGATATGCTCCTGTAAGTCCAGCGCTTCCTGGAAGGCGCGCAGCAGGCGCTTGTAGTCATTATTGTGCTGGGCCGACAGCATGTGCATTTGCTGGTAACACTGGGTAATGAGATCCACCGCTTTCTGCTGGCGCACCAGCAGAGGCGGCAGCGCTTTTTCTGGATCGATATGCTGCGTGAGCAGGCTGTATTTGGCCTCGCAATAGTCGGCCAGCTCGCGATACAGCAGGCTGAGCGATTCGCGCAGCGGCTGTTCGCGCCACAGCCAGAACCAGAACCAGTTAAACAGCCCGTACCATAGCGTGCCGAGCGCGTAGATGAGCAGCGGCTCCCAGACCGGCATGTTCCCCGCCAGGCTTAGCGTGAAAATGGCGGCAATCAGTGAAGCGGGCAGCAGCCTTGCATGCAGCGGGCTGATTTCCGCCGTGACGCCGAGCAGCAGCGTCAGTCCGGTGAGGATCAGCGGCAGGGGGATGTCGCGCGCCAGCAGCAGTTGCGTAATCAGGCTGCATCCGGCAAACAGCGATCCGCCGATGATTAAGCGTTTGAAAAAGCGTTTATGCGGGGTATCAAGACCGGCAATATTGCAGCAGGCGGGAACGAGCGAGAACAGCAGTCCCAGGTGCAACTGGCCGATGATCAGGCCGATAGCCACAGGCAGGCACAGCACCAGCGTTTGCCGTAGTGCGTAGTTGATCTCAGGATGGTAAATCAGTCTTCGCCACATCGGTGCAAACAAAAATGGCGCATTACCCGGTAATGCGCCATTCCGACGGGATTAACGCGTGCCGTAGACGACGATGGTCTTACCGTGAGCGGAGATCAGATTCTGATCTTCGAGCATTTTCAGAATACGCCCCACGGTTTCACGGGAGCAGCCAACGATCTGGCCGATCTCCTGACGGGTGATTTTGATCTGCATGCCATCCGGGTGAGTCATCGCGTCAGGTTGTTTCGCCAGGTTCAGCAGGGTCTGAGCGATACGGCCCGTTACGTCGAGGAAGGCGAGGTTACCGACTTTCTCAGATGTCACTTGCAGACGGCGAGCCATCTGGGAAGACAGGCGCATCAGAATATCCGGGTTTACCTGGATCAACTGACGGAATTTCTTGTAAGAAATTTCAGCGACTTCACAGGCCGTTTTGGCACGTACCCAGGCACTGCGTTCCTGACCCTCTTCAAACAGGCCCAGTTCGCCAATAAAATCGCCCTGATTCAGATAAGAAAGGATCATTTCTTTCCCTTCTTCATCTTTGATCAACACTGCCACTGAGCCTTTAACGATGTAGTACAACGTTTCCGCTTTTTCACCCTGGTGAATCAGCGTGCTCTTCGATGGGTACTTATGAATGTGGCAATGAGACAAGAACCATTCGAGAGTCGGGTCTGTTTGCGGTTTGCCAAGCACCATGCGCGGTTATCCTCTGTTATAAGCTGTCTCCAGAGCCAGAACACGACACTGCCTCTGGGTTTGCAAAAATAGGTTTCCCGAATTCCTGGGAAGGGGGCTGTCGAAAATGTACTGCAGCCTGAATGTGATGTCCTCTGCATACATGCAGTACGTCAATGTATTACTGTAGCATCCCGACTGTTTTAGCATAGCTTTCGCCGTGTGTCTCCTGGTGTCTCGCTTCAGCATGACGCAGGTCGCCTTCCGTTGCGAGATTTGTTATGTGCGCGTAATCTGTCAGGAAAATTGACACATTGGAGTTCCGAATATGCAAGCGCGTGTAAAGTGGGTTGAAGGGTTAACCTTTCTGGGAGAGTCTGCCTCCGGCCACCAGGTTTTAATGGATGGCAACTCCGGTGATAAAGCGCCAAGCCCGATGGAAATGGTGCTGATGGCCGCAGGCGGTTGTAGCGCAATCGACGTGGTTTCTATTTTGCAGAAAGGGCGTCAGGATGTGACGAATTGCGAAGTGAAGCTGACGTCCGAACGCCGTGAAGAAGCGCCGCGCCTGTTTACGCATATTAATCTGCATTTCATTGTGACCGGCAATGACCTGAAAGACGCGGCGGTTGCGCGGGCGGTCGATCTTTCGGCTGAGAAGTATTGCTCAGTGGCGCTGATGCTGGAAAAAGCGGTGAATATTACCCATTCGTATGAAGTGATTGCGGCGTGATGCCGGTTGCCTGATGGCGCTACGTTTATCAGGCCTACGAATTCGCACTCTGTAGGCCGGATAAGGTGCCAGCCGCCATCCGGCATATATCAAACGTACCTTGTAGGCCGGATAAGGCGCCAGCCGCCATCCGGCAAACAGCGAACAGATTATTCGATCTTCTTCCCTTCCATCAGTCGCTGAACCAGCGGCAACATGATCAGCTCCATCGCCAGCCCCATTTTGCCGCCCGGCACCACGAGTGTATTGATATGGGAAATAAACGACCCCTGCAACATCGCCAGCAGCCACGGGAAATCAATCCCTTCCAGATTTCTGAAATGAATGACCACAAAACTTTCGTCCAGCGAAGGAATGCCTTTCGCGGCGAAGGGATTGGAGGTGTCAACGGTGGGCACGCGCTGGAAGTTAATGTGGGTACGGGAAAACTGCGGCGTAATGAAATTAATGTAGTCATCCATTGAGCGGACAACGGAATCCATCACCGCCTCGCGGGAGTGGCCGCGCTCGCTGGTATCGCGAATCAGTTTTTGAATCCACTCCAGGTTGACGATCGGCACCACGCCGACCAGCAGATCGACATGACGCGCGACATCATGCTGCGGCGTTACCACGCCGCCGTGCAGCCCTTCGTAAAACAGCACATCGGTGGGTTCCGGCAGCGGCTGCCACGGGGTAAACGTCCCTGGCACCTGATTCCACGGCACGGCCTCATCGTAGGTATGAAGATACTTACGCGCCTGGCCTTTGCCCGTCTGTCCGTATTCAATAAAGGTTTGTTCCAGCAGGCTGAAGTCGTTGGCTTCAGGGCCGAAATAGCTGATATGCCGCCCGGCGTCGCGCGCTTTGCGGATCGCCATGTCCATTTCGGGGCGTGTGTAACGATGAAAACTGTCGCCTTCCACCTCGGCTGCGCGCAGATTTAACTGCGCGAAAATTTTTCGAAACGCGAGGCTGGTGGTCGTGGTCCCCGCGCCGCTGGATCCTGTTACCGCAATCACCGGATGTTTGGCAGACATAACAACTCCATGAATCAACAAAAGTTTTAGTATAGTCGGCCGTCAGCAGCGGATTATTCGCGAAACTGTCCACGCGGCATAATGTTGACCGTCTCGTGCAGTTCAGACCACACCAGAACAGCTTCTCCGCACTGTAGCTGTCGTTTGACGTCGGCGACCTTTTGCTCAAGCGAACGTTCATGTTCACCATAATCGGTGCCTTCACGCAACACAAAGCTTTCGATCAAATTGTCCAGCGTCTCAGAAGACAGCTCTTGCCAGGGGATCATCATGATGACGCCTCCAGATACGTTGTCAGCCAGTCGGGAATCCGCGACTCCAGCCACATTTCCGGGCGACGCAGCGTCCCGCCGATAAATCCAACATGCCCGCCATGCTCGGTGAGCTGATACTCCACCAGCGGCGGCAGATTTTCCGGTTTCGGGATCACATGATGATCCATAAACGGATCGTCTTTCGCGTGGATGATGAGCGTCGGTTTGGCGATCTGGTTGAGCATCGGCATGGCGCTACATTGACGATAATAGTCTATCGCGTCGGCAAAGCCGTGAATTTTCGCGGTGATCAGATCGTCAAATTCACGGAGCCGGCGCACGGATTTGAGCTGCGCCAGATTAATCGGCAGTGTGCCGGGGTATGCCGCCAGCTTGCGAGCGGCGTTGGCCTTCAGCAGATTGAGCAGATAGCGCTGATAAACGCGGGAAAACCCTTTTTCCATATGATAGCTGCACGCTTCCAGCACGAAGGGGGCGGAAACGATGACCGCCGCGTCAATCGGGATCTCGCGGCCTTCTTTCGCCAGCAGACACGCCAGCATATTTCCGCCGAGCGAATAGCCGACGGCGGCGGTGGGGACGGCGCCAAACTCGCGCTGTAGCCAGTGTAAAAACCAGGTGCCGTCTTCCGTTTCGCCGGAGTGATAAATGCGGTTCAGCCGGTTCGGTTCGCCGCTACAGCCGCGAAAGTGCATGACCACGCCCAGCCAGCCGCGCTTTTGCGCCGCTTCAATCAGCCCGTGAGCGTACGGGCTGTTCAGGCTGCCTTCCAGGCCGTGAAAAACCACCAGACGCGGTTTGTGCTTCGCGTGCTGTGGATCTTCACTCCAGGCCAGATCGATAAAATCGCCGTCCGGTAATTCCAGACGTTGCCAGTGCGCATCGAACTTCACCTTGCGGCGGATGAGTCGCGGCAGCATGGTTTGCAGGTGGCGGTTGCGGATACCGCGCATTGGCACGAACTCCGCACTATCGTGACCGGTGATATCAAGGTCGGGGGAGGTTATTTGAGTCATAAATTATGCGATGTTTTTTTAAATCTGCCGCCTACTATACCGTCACTTTCCCCTGGTGTTTATGAAAATGAGGCAGGGGGAGCGGATTTACACCTTCCTGACGCTGATCTTAATCACAATTCATTACTCAAATTATTACTCTCAGGCTAATGATTCCTCTCTACGCTTAATTGATGACTTTCTCACCAGGGCGCACACTCTTTCCAGTGTTAAGCAATCAAAATGATTAGCTGAATCAGGAGGTTAATAATGTTATCTGGGCAAACGCCAGCACGAGTCTGGAACACGCGCCGCACCGAGAAGCAGCGGCGTCTGGCTTCTGTTCCGGTGCAGGGCAAGGTGCTGCCAACCGCAGACCTGACCGCAATGCTGGAAAAACTGATCGCGCCGGGTGACCGCGTGGTATTAGAAGGGAATAACCAGAAGCAGGCAGATTTCCTGTCCCGCATGCTGGCGGAGGTCAACCCGCAGATAGTGCATGACCTGCATATGATCATGCCAAGCGTTGGGCGCAGCGAGCATCTCGATATTTTCGAAAAGGGTATCGCCCGCAAGCTGGACTTCTCTTTTTCCGGCACCCAAAGTCTGCGCATCTCGCAACTGCTGGAAGATGGCCTGCTGGAAATTGGCGCCATCCACACCTACATCGAACTTTATTCCCGTCTTTACGTCGACCTGGCGCCAAACGTGGCGCTGATTGCCGGTTACAAAGCTGACCGCAAAGGCAACCTCTACACCGGGCCGAGTACCGAAGATACCCCGGCGCTGGTGGAAGCCGCCGCATTCCACGATGGTATCGTTATCGCACAGGTGAATGAGCTGGTGGACGACGAGTGCGACTTGCCGCGCGTCGATATTCCGGGCTCGTGGATCGACTATGTGGTGGTTGCCGACAAACCGTTCTTTATCGAACCGCTGTTCACTCGCGACCCGCGCCTGATCAAACAGGAACATATCCTGATGGCGATGATGGCCATCAAAGGCATCTACGCAGAGCACCAGGTGCAGTCGCTGAACCACGGTATCGGCTTCAACACCGCCGCTATTGAACTGCTGCTGCCGACCTGGGGCGAGCAACTCGGTCTGCGCGGCAAAATCTGTAAACACTGGACGCTGAACCCGCATCCGACGCTGATCCCGGCGATTGAAAGCGGCTGGGTGGAAAGCGTGCACTGCTTCGGCGGCGAGCTGGGGATGGAGGAGTACATCCGCGCCCGTCCTGACGTGTTCTTTACCGGCGCCGACGGCTCCATGCGTTCTAACCGCGCTTTCTGTCAGCTGGCGGGTCAGTACGCGGTCGATATGTTTATCGGCTCCACGTTGCAGGTTGATGGCCTGGCTAACTCCTCAACGGTGACTCGCGGTCGTCTGTCCGGCTTCGGCGGCGCGCCAAACATGGGCCACGACCCGCACGGTCGCCGTCACGCTACCCCCGCCTGGCTGAACATGATCACCGAACCTGACCCCATGCAGCGCGGTAAAAAGCTGGTGGTGCAGATGGTGGAAACTTTCCAGGCGGGCGTGAAACCGACCTTCGTGGAAAAACTGGATGCGGTTGACGTGGCGAAAGCCTCCGGTATGCCGCTGGCGCCGGTGATGATCTACGGCGACGACGTGACCCACGTTCTGACCGAAGAAGGTATCGCTTATCTCTATCGGGCGGAAAGTCTGGAAGAGCGTCGCGCGATGGTTGCGGCGGTGGCCGGTATCACCGATATCGGTCTGGGCGTAGACGCCCGGCGCGTCGCCGAACTGCGTCAGAGCGGCAAGGTGGTTTACCCGGAAGATATGGGCATTCGTCGTACCGACGCCACCCGCTCTCTGCTGGCGGCCGGCAGCGTTGCTGACCTGGTGGAATGGTCCGGGGGGCTCTACAACCCACCTGCGAAATTTCGGAGCTGGTAATGAAACTTCTGCCCCGGATTCAGGTTGAAGGCGGCGCCGAATGGCTGGCGCGAACCGCCACACAGTGTCTGATCGACGAAGCACGATTAAGCCCGAAGCCCGGTCTGGTGGACAGTCGGGGGAACGGCGCGCACCACGATTTATCGCTTGCGCTGATGGAGCGCTCGGCGCACAGCCTGACCTCCACGTTTCAGGCGCTGGCGCAACAAAGCTGGCGGCGTCCGGCTGATATTGCGCTCAGACAAACCATAGGGCGACTCGGTCGCGAAGGCGAGCAACTGATGATGGCGTCAACGGGCGGCGTGAACACCCACCGTGGCGCGATTTGGGCGCTGGGGCTGTTGGTGAGCGCCGTGGCGATGCACGGCGGCGCGGGCAGGGCGCAGCAGGTGACGGCAACCGCCGCTGAACTGGCAAAACTGCCGGATGACGCCGCGCCGAAAGTCTTCAGTAAAGGGCTGCGCGCCACCCATCGTTATCGCGTACCGGGCGCCAGAGAAGAGGCACAGCAGGCGTTTCCACACATTATGCAGCGTGCGCTGCCGCAGCTTCGGCTAAGCCGACAGAACGGCAGCAGTGAAATGCACGCCCGGCTGGATGCGCTGATGGCCATCATGACCTCGCTGACCGACACCTGCGTGCTTTCTCGCGCCGGGATGGAGGGGCTGGATGCCATGCAGCACGGCGCACGCGCCGTTCTCCATGCGGGCGGTAGCGCGCACCCGGCAGGGTCGCAGGCGCTGGCCCGTTTAGACCGTCAGATGCTGGCGCTGAACGCCTCGCCGGGCGGCGCGGCGGACTTGCTCGCCGCCACCCTGTTTCTCGATCGCGTCGAAACGTCTTATTCAAAGCATTAAGAGGATGTTATGGAAAAAATCACATTGACCGTGCCAGCCAGCCGCGCGTTACGCGGCAGGGCGCTGGCAGGGGTTGTCGGCTCCGGGGATATGGAGGTGTTATTCACCGCCGACCAGGGCCAGACGTTAACCATTGATATCACCACTTCCGTCGATAACAGCCGCAGCCGCTGGGAAGCGCTGTTTACCCGTCTGCAAACGGTCAGCAGCCTGCCGGCAGGCAAACTGACCATCCACGACTTCGGCGCGACGCCGGGCGTAGCGCGCATTCGTATCGAACAGGTATTTGAAGAGGTGAGCTATGCGTGATGACCGCAGTTTTATCGAATTAAAAGCGCGTCAGCGCGCCCATGCGCTGCTGGATGAAGACAGCTACCGCGAACTGCTCGACCCGTTTGAAGGCGTGATGTCGCCGTGGCTGGGCGCGCAGGGCATCGTGCCGCAGGCCGATGACGGCATGGTCGTGGCGAAAGGCACTATTAACGGCAAACCAGCGGTGGTTGTGGCGATTGAGGGCGCATTCCAGGGCGGCAGCATGGGCGAAGTGTCCGGCGCTAAAATGGCGGCGGCGCTGGAGCTGGCGGCGGAAGATAACCGTAACGGTATTCCGACGCAGGCGGTGTTGAGCCTGGAAACCGGTGGCGTGCGTTTGCAGGAAGCCAACCTCGGCCTGGCGGCGATTGCCGACATCCACGCGGCGATTGTTGACCTGCGTCGTTATACCCCGGTGGTCGGCATTGTGGCCGGGACTGTCGGCTGCTTCGGCGGGATGTCTATCGCCGCTGCGCTGTGTAGCTATCTGATTGTCACCCGCGAAGCGCGTCTGGGTCTGAACGGCCCGCAGGTTATCGAACAGGAAGCCGGGATTGAAGAATATGACTCCCGTGACCGCCCGTTTATCTGGAGCATGACCGGTGGCGAAGTGCGCTATCAAAGCGGGCTGGTGGATGCGCTGGTTGGCGATGGCGTCAACGCGGTGAAAGCGGCGATGAACGATGCGCTGGCGAAAGGCGTTCCGGCAAAACACCGCACCGATAACTACGACGATTATCTGAACCGTCTGAGCCAGTTCGACACCCGCAAACAGGCCGATTCAGAACAGATTAACGCGCTCTTTGCCCGGGAGGTGAAATGATGAGTAACGCAATAAGTCGTGGCGAGTTATGGCTGCAAGCCCTCGTACCGAACGCCAGACGGCTCGAAGGGCTGTGCCCCTCCGTGCAGGCCGCAGACGGTGAGCTGAACGGTGAAACGGCGCGCTTTATCGCGGTAGTGCCGGATGCTAACAACCATTACCCACGCGCCGCAAAAGGCGAGGTTGGTCTGCTGGAAGGCTGGACGCTTGCAAAAGTGGTCAGCGAAACCGTGGCTGCCGATGCTGACAACGCTGTTAAGCGCCCGATCGTGGCGGTGATTGATGTGCCCAGCCAGGCCTACGGTCGCCGTGAAGAAGGCTTTGGTATTCACCAGGCGCTGGCCGGTGCGGCAGCGGCGTATGCCAATGCGCGTCTGGCGGGACATCCGGTGATTGGCCTTATCGTCGGCAAGGCGATGTCCGGCGCGTTTCTGGCGCACGGTTATCAGGCCAACCGTCTGATTGCCTTCAACGACAAAGGCGTGCTGATCCACGCGATGGGCAAAGAGTCTGCGGCACGTATCACCCTGCGTACCGTTGAGTCGCTGGAAAAACTGGCGGCCACCATTCCGCCGATGGCGTACGACATCAGTAACTACGCCACGCTGGGACTGCTCTCCAGTCTGCTGGATATCAGTAATCCAGATGCTCCTTCGGCAAACGATCTGACGTTGGTGACGGCTACTCTGCAACAGGCCATCAGCGATGCTCGTCAGGAGCCGACGCTGAAAAATCGTCTGGGTGCCGACAATCGTCGTAGTTCTGCTCTTGTACGCGAACGCATGCGGGCGAGCTGGTAAGTAAAAGAGACCTGCCAGATGCATAACCCCACGGGCGCGCCCGTTGCGTCCGTGAGGCGACCTGCATCCTGAAAATAATAATCATCGCGTCCGTGCTAACTCTTTTATTCATTACAGGTGATTTATGACTTACGTGATTGTTCATGCTCTTGCACCGATTTTTGTCATCATGTTGCTGGGGTTCTGGGCCGGGAAGGCCAAAATGGTTGATAACAAGAATGTTTCCCTGCTCAACATTTTCGTCATGGATTTTGCACTCCCCGCTGCGCTGTTTAGCGCCACGGTACAAACGCCCTGGACGGGTATTGTCGCGCAGTCGCCGCTGATTCTGGTGCTGACGCTGGCGATGTGGATCACCTACGTCGCTATCTATTTTCTGGCAACGAAGGTATTTAAAAAATCACCGCAGGATGCGGCCGTGCTGACCCTGACCGTCGCTCTGCCAAACTATGCCGCGCTTGGCCTGCCGATTCTCGGTAGCGTGCTGGGCGAAGGGCCGTCAACGTCGCTCTCCGTCGCGGTTTCCATCGCCTGCGGTTCTGTGCTGATGACGCCGTTCTGCCTGCTGATTCTGGAGCGTGAGAAGGCGCGTGCGGAAGGCGGCAACTCAGGTTCTACTCTGTCGATGCTGCCGGTGCTGATGTGGCGTTCAATCAAGAAACCGATCGTGATGGGGCCGCTGCTGGGGGTTATTCTCTCTGCTATCGGTATCAAGATGCCGGAGCTGGTGCTGGCGGCGATCAAACCGCTGGGCCTGTCCGCCACTGCGGCGGCGCTGTTCCTGACCGGGGTGATTCTTTCTGCGCGTAAGTTGCAGATCAACACGATGGTTATTACCTCCACCATTGCCAAGCTGCTGATTCAACCGGCGATTGCCTGGGGGATCGTGCTGATTTTCGGTCTGCATGGCTCGGTGGCGATCACCGCTATCCTGATGATTGCGCTGTCTGCCGGTTTCTTCGGCGTGGTGTTCGGTAATCGCTTCGGCGTGCAGTCGCCGGATGCAGAAGCCGTGCTGCTGCTAAGCTCGGTCCTGTGTATCCTGTCGCTGCCGTTGTTTATCTCGTTGACTTCAGGACTCTAAAGCATGAACACAACATTACGCCCCCACGATCTTATCTGGCTTAACGCGCGGAGCGCGCTGGAAGGTGTCACGGAATCCTGGGTGGATGACGTCTGGCATACCCGCCTGCCGGTGGTGGTACGGCGTGATGTTGATGCGCAGGGGCGCATTCCCGTCGGCGTTCGCGGCATAAAGCGCGACCAGCGCGCGGCGGGCTGGGCTCAACCGGACGCCATTACCCGCGTCTGTACGCCGGAATCGCTGGTTGACCCACAGACGCTGCTGCGCTCGCCCTTTATCTCGCAGCCACCGGTTCAGGTGGCTTTATTACTGACGCAACAGGCATGGCCGTGGACGTGGGGGATTACCGGCAGTACCGGTTACGCGCTGGCGACCGGGCTCCCGGTGATCCACGCCGCAAGCGATCTGGATTTGCTGATTCGCGCCCGGCAGCCGCTCTCTCGCGAGCTGCTGGAGAAATGGCGGCAGCAACTGACGGGCGGGCTTTGCCGTGCGGATACCCAGGTGGAAACGCCGCACGGCGCGTTTGCGCTGAACGAATGGCTGCGCGATGGCAAGGCGCTGTTAAAAACGTCGCAGGGGCCGCGGCTGGTCAGCGACCCGTGGCACAGGGAGGAGTAAATGAAAATCCTGTTTACCTTTCCGGGACAGGGGACGCAGCATGCAGGTATGCTGCAAAACCTTCCGGGAACGGAGTTAGCGCTGGCGCGCGAGGTGCTGGGGGCGGAGGCGAATACGCTTGATACCCCGGACGCGCTGCAACACACCCGGGCGGTACAGCTTGCTCTGCTGATTGCCGGGGTGGCGTGGGCGCGCGAGCTGGAACGTCGCGGCGTCGCGCCGGATATTGTCAGCGGCCTGTCCATCGGCGCATATCCAGCGGCGGTGATCGCCGGAGCGCTGGAGTTTACCGACGCGCTGACGCTGGTGGCCCTGCGCGGTGATTTGATGGAGCAGGCGTATCCGCACGGTTACGGCCTGACGGCGATTATGGGGCTGACCTTGCCGCAGGTGGAGTCGCTGGTTGCAGGCAGTGGAACCTTTATCGCTAACCTGAATGCGGAAACCCAGATTGTGATTGCCGGTAGCGATGAGGCGATGGCGGATGTTGCGAAGCGGGCGCTGGATAAAGGCGCGAGTAAAGCCCACCGTCTGGCGGTGAGCGTGCCGTCGCACTGCGCTCTGCTGGCGGAACCGGCACAGCGGCTGGTGGAGGCGTTCCGTCATGTGACGCTCTCCCGTCCGCGCTGTGCATACCTCAGCGGTAGTACCGGGCGCGTGCTGTGGCAGCCGGAACGTATTGCTGACGACCTGGCGATGAACATGGCGCGGACGGTGCGCTGGCAGGACGCGGCGATCTCCGCCAACGAGCGCGAGGCGCGGCTGGCGATTGAAATGCCGCCCGGCGGTGTGTTGACCTGCTTAACGCGACAGGCGGAGTGGGAAGGTGAGTCTGTTTCGCTGGAGCGCAGCGGGGTGGATGTCGCGGTGCATCTGGCAAAACGGCTTAGAGGCTAGTGCGGTTGCCCGATGGCGCTGCGCTTATCGGGCCTACGGCTCGCACCCGTTGTAGTTGTAGGCCGGATAAGGCGCGCAGCGCCGCCATCCGGCGATCAGGCGCCCGGATTAAGGCTACGCGCGTACATGCGCCCTTCGGCGGCCAGCGCCAGCAGATTAGGGTCGCGCTCGCGGTTGCGGGCGAAGACAATGGCGATGAGCTGCTGCATCTGGTACGGCTGCGACAGCTTCAGCAACTGTACGGAATTCTCGTACATCTTCTTCATGCGTCCCGGCATCAGAGTGAAACCGACACCCGCCTGCACCAGACTGAGCATCGAGAAGATGTCGTTCACACGGGTGACAATCTCTGGTTCAAACCCGGCAATATGAAAGGCTTCCTGGAAGCCCGCATAGGTGGCAAAGCCTTCCGCCAGTGAGACAAACTTCTGATCCCGGTAATCACGCAGATCGGCGGGCGAGGAGGTGTCAAGCGTCGCCGTCGCCGGTGCGGCGAGATAAATATCGTCATGAAACAGCGGCAGCACTTCCAGACTGTTGCGATCGATAGCGCTTTCCGAAATGGAGATCAGGATCGCATCCAGCATTCCGTCTTCCAGCATTCTCAGCAGCGCTTCGTTGGAGCCCATTGTCAGATCCAGTTCGAGATCCGGTCGGCGCAGTTTCATCCCCATGATCAGATGCGGGACGGTTTCCAGCGTCAGAGAGTAGAGCGTACCTACGCGCAGACGCCCCTGGCCGATCCCTGCCGTTTTGCGCGCCTCTTCCAGCCCGCGCGCCATCAACTGGCTGACCTCCTGGCAATACTCCAGCAGCGTCCACGCCGCCGGTTGCGGGATCAGATTACGTCCTTTATGCACGAACAGCGGACAGCGAACATTCTCTTCCAGCGTATGCAGCGCGCGATGAACGCTGACCCCGCTGATATCCAGCGCCTCCGCCGTCCGGGCAATATTGCCTTTCTCCATAAACGTCATGAAGATGCTTAACTTGCGAAAGGTGATATCGTTGGTTATCAGCGGATTCATCGTCATATTCCCGAAGTTAGTCGGCCAGTATCTGCTCAAGCTGTTCCTGTGCTTCCAGCCAGGCCATCTCGCACTCTTCCAGCCCGGATTTGGCGCTGGCCTGCTGTTGCAGGCATTCCGTCAGTTCCGCTTTGCGGCTCTGGTCGTACAGTTCGCTGTCGCCCAGTTTTTCTTCCGCTTGCGCCAGTTTCGCGTTCAGCTTCTCCATCTCTTTTTCCAGACGGGCGATCTCTTTACGCAGCGGCTGGGTCTGGGCACGCAGTTCGGCTTCGCGACGCTTCTGATCCTTACGCGCCTGGGCGCTGTTAGCGTTCTCTTTCGGGGCGTCATCAGGCTGGCTTTCCTGTTTCTGCACGTCGCTCAGCCACTGCTGATAGTCTTCCAGATCGCCATCGAACGGCTCGACTTTATGGTCGTGAACCAGATAGAGATCGTCGGTGGTGGAGCGTAGCAGGTGACGGTCGTGCGAGACGACCACCAGCGCGCCTTCAAATTCGATGAGCGCTTCGGTCAGCGCCTGACGCATATCGAGGTCAAGGTGGTTGGTCGGTTCATCAAGCAGCAGCAGATTAGGGCGCTGCCAGACGATCAATGCCAGCACCAGGCGCGCTTTTTCACCACCGGAGAAGCGACGGGTCTCTTCGCTGACCTTATCGCCCTGGAAGCCAAACCCGCCGAGGTAATCGCGCAGCTTCTGCTCCAGTTCCTGCGGCGCCAGTCGCGCCAGATGTTGCAGCGGCGATTCATCCGCTCGCAAATACTCCAGCTGATGCTGAGCGAAGTAACCGAGTTTAATGCCCTTCGCCAGACCGATTTCACCGCTGGCAGGCGCAAGCTCGCCCGCCAGCAGCTTGATGAGCGTTGATTTACCGGCGCCGTTGCGCCCCAGCAACCCGATGCGTGAACCGGGCACCAGATTCAGCTTAATGGAGTCCAGAATGATGCGATCGCCATACCCGGCGCTCACTTTCTCCATTTTCAGCAGCGGGTTGGGCAGGCTTTCCGGCGCGCGGAAGCTGAAGTGGAACGGGTTATCGACATGCGCGGGGGCGATAAGCTCCATACGCTCCAGCATTTTGATACGGCTCTGCGCCTGCTTCGCTTTTGTCGCTTTGGCGCGGAAACGGTCGATATAACTTTGCAGATGCGCCACGCGCTCCTGCTGGCTCTCGTACATCGCCTGCTGCTGGGCCAGCCGGGTCGCGCGCTGCACTTCAAATGCGCTGTAGTTGCCGGTGTATTCGAACAAGGTTTGCTGTTCGATATGAATGATTTTGTCTACCACCGGATCGAGGAAGTCGCGGTCGTGCGAAATCAGAATCAGAGTGCCCTGATAGCTCTTCAGCCATTTTTCCAGCCAGATAACGGCATCAAGATCGAGGTGGTTGGTCGGTTCATCGAGCAGCAGCAGGTCAGAACGGCAAATCAGCGCCTGGGCCAGGTTAAGGCGCATACGCCAGCCACCGGAGAAGTCGCTGACCGGACGTTCAAGCTGTTCGTTGCTAAAACCGAGGCCGTGGAGCAGGCTGGCGGCGCGTGAGCGCACGGTCCAGGCGTCGATGGCGTCGAGCTTGCCGTGTACGGTGGCGATGGCGTGCCCGTCGTTACGTTCGTTGGCGTCGTGCAACTGCGCTTCCAGCTGGCGGTATTCGCGGTCGCCATCAATCACGTACTCCAGCGCAGGTTGTGCAAGCGCGGGTGTTTCCTGATTCACCCACGCCAGCTGCCAGTTACCGGGAAAGGTCACGCCGCCTGCATCGGCGCTGATTTCATTTTTCAGCAATGCCAGCAGGGTAGATTTACCGCAGCCATTCTTACCCACCAGACCGACCTTCTGTCCCGGGTTGATGGTGGCGGTGGCATTGTCCAGCAAGACGCGCACGCCGCGACGAATTTGTAACGAGGAGAAAACAATCATAAGGCGCCGTATGTTCAGACTATGTTAATTTATCATTATGATAATGTAATATGCGGGCATTCTGCCGCGCCGGAGCGCAATGGTAGCCCAAAACAATAACGATACACAAAATAACCGGGAGGGGGATGATGTCCCAGCCAGCAAAGGTACTGCTGCTGTATGCCCATCCAGAATCTCAGGACTCGGTCGCGAACCGGGTGCTGCTTAAACCGGCCATGCAACTCAGTAATGTGACGGTGCACGATCTCTACGCGCACTACCCTGATTTTTTTATCGATATCGCGCATGAGCAGGCGCTATTGCGTGAACATGACGTGATTGTTTTCCAGCATCCGCTGTATACCTATAGCTGCCCGGCGCTGCTTAAAGAGTGGTTAGACCGCGTGCTCAGCCGTGGTTTCGCCAGTGGCCCAGGGGGGAACCAACTGGCGGGAAAGTACTGGCGGAGCGTGATTACCACCGGCGAGCCGGAAAGCGCGTATCGCTACGATGCGCTGAACCGCTATCCGATGACCGATGTGCTGCGACCGTTTGAGCTGACGGCGGCGATGTGCCGGATGCACTGGATGAGTCCGATTATTATCTACTGGGCCAGGCGACAAAGTGAGCAGGAACTGGCCAGCCACGCGAAAGCCTACGGCGAATGGCTGGCAAACCCTGTTCTGGCGGGAGGTCGCTAATGGAAGGTTCTGATTTATTGACGGCGGGGGTGATGTTCCTCTTCGCGGCGGTCGCTGCGGTGCCACTGGCATCGCGGCTGGGTATTGGCGCGGTACTGGGATATTTGCTGGCAGGGATTGCGATTGGCCCCTGGGGGCTGGGATTTATCAGCGACGTTGATGAAATCCTCCACTTTTCTGAGCTGGGCGTTGTCTTTCTGATGTTTATCATCGGCCTGGAACTCAACCCTTCCAAACTCTGGCAACTGCGTCGCTCTATCTTTGGCGTCGGGGCGGCTCAGGTGATGCTGAGCGCTGTCGTGCTGGCCGGGCTGCTGATGCTTACCGATTTCTCGTGGCAGGCGGCGGTGATCGGCGGGATTGGTCTGGCGATGTCATCGACCGCGATGGCGCTGCAACTGATGCGGGAAAAGGGGATGAACCGCAGCGAATCCGGCCAGTTGGGTTTTTCGGTGCTGCTGTTTCAGGATCTGGCGGTGATCCCCGCGCTGGCGCTGGTGCCGCTGCTGGCTGGCTCGGCAGATGAACATTTTGACTGGATTAAAGTCGGCATGAAGGTGCTGGCCTTTGCCGGGATGCTGATTGGCGGTCGCTATTTGCTGCGCCCGGTGTTCCGCTTTATCGCCGATTCCGGCGTGCGCGAGGTGTTTACCGCCGCCACGCTGTTGCTGGTGCTGGGGTCTGCTTTATTTATGGATGCGCTGGGGCTGTCGATGGCGCTCGGCACGTTTATCGCAGGCGTGCTGCTGGCGGAAAGCGAATACCGTCATGAGCTGGAAACGGCCATCGATCCGTTCAAAGGGCTGCTGCTGGGGTTGTTCTTTATCTCCGTGGGGATGTCGTTAAACCTTGGCGTGCTCTATACCCACCTGCTGTGGGTGGCGGTGAGCGTCATCGTGCTGGTGGCGGTGAAAACGCTGGTGCTTTATCTGCTGGCGCGTCTGTACGGGATTCGAAGTTCGGAGCGGATGCAGTTTGCGGGCGTGCTGAGTCAGGGGGGCGAGTTCGCGTTTGTGCTCTTTTCCACCGCCTCATCCCAGCGGCTGTTTCAGGGCGACCAGATGTCGCTGCTGCTGGTCACCGTCACGTTGTCGATGATGACCACGCCGCTGCTGATGAAGCTCGTTGATAAATGGCTCTCCAGACAGCTTAACGGCCCGGAAGAGGAAGATGAAAAGCCCTGGGTGGATGATGATAAACCGCAGGTGATTGTCGTGGGATTCGGGCGTTTTGGTCAGGTAATTGGCCGTTTGTTGATGGCGAATAAAATGCGCATCACCGTACTGGAGCGCGATATCAGCGCCGTTAACCTGATGCGAAAATATGGCTACAAAGTGTATTACGGCGATGCGACTCAGGTGGAGCTACTGCGTTCGGCGGGAGCGGAAGCGGCGGAGTCTATCGTCATTACCTGTAATGAACCGGAAGACACCATGAAGCTGGTAGAGATATGCCGGCAGCATTTCCCGCATTTGCATATTCTTGCGCGAGCGCGCGGACGTGTGGAAGCGCATGAGTTATTACAGGCGGGTGTCACGCAGTTTTCCCGCGAGACGTTTTCCAGCGCGCTGGAACTGGGGCGTAAGACGCTGGTGTCGTTAGGGATGCACCCACACCAGGCGCAGCGTGCGCAACTGCATTTCCGTCGGCTGGATATGCGTATGCTAAGGGAGCTTATTCCGATGCATACCGATATGGTGCAAATTTCTCGTGCCAGAGAAGCCAGACGCGAACTGGAGGAGATTTTCCAGCGAGAGATGCAGCAAGAGCGGCGCCAGCTGGATGGCTGGGATGAGTTTGAGTAGAGGATAGGTATGGCGATTCGTAAACGTTTTATTGCAGGGGCGACGTGTCCGGCCTGCCAGGCGCAGGATTCAATGGCGATGTGGCGCGAAAATAATGTCGATATTGTTGAGTGTGTTAAGTGCGGCCATCAGATGCGTGAAGCCGATAAAGCGGCCCGCGAGCACGTTCGCAAAGAAGAGCAAGTGATCGGGATTTTTCATCCAGACTAGCGATATGCCGCAGGTTTTTTTAAGCTAGTGGGTACACGGGTGCAGAATTCCGCTACAATCTGCGCCACTATTCTTCCCATGCTCAGGAGATATCATGAAAGTAGCAAAAGACCTGGTGGTCAGCCTGGCCTATCAGGTACGTACAGAAGACGGTGTGTTGGTTGATGAGTCTCCGGTGAGTGCGCCGCTGGACTACCTGCATGGTCACGGTTCCCTGATCTCTGGCCTGGAAACAGCGCTGGAAGGTCACGACGTTGGCGACAAATTCGATGTGGCTGTTGGCGCGAACGACGCTTACGGTCAGTATGACGAAAACCTGGTGCAGCGCGTGCCTAAAGACGTCTTCATGGGCGTTGACGAGTTGCAGGTTGGCATGCGTTTCCTGGCGGAAACTGACCAGGGCCCGGTACCGGTAGAAATTACCGAAGTGGAAGACGACCACGTTGTGGTTGACGGTAACCACATGCTGGCTGGCCAGAACCTGAAATTTAACGTGGAAGTTGTGGCGATCCGCGAAGCGACCGAAGAAGAACTGGCTCATGGCCACGTTCACGGCGCGCACGGTCACGACCACGACCACGGTCACGACGGTTGCTGCGGCGGCCACGGCCACGATCATGACCACGGTCATGAGCATGGCAAAGGTGGTTGTGGCGGTAACGGCGGCTGCGGTTGCCATTAATCGTCTGTAATGCCTGATGGCGTTACGCTTATCAGGGCTACAGTAGGCCGGATAAGGCGTTTACGCCGCCATCGGCACAAAAAAGCGGGAATATCCCGCTTTTTTTACGTCTCAATAATGCGGTGGCGGCGTCTCTTCGGCCTGCGAGGCGATATTCGACGGTTGGCTGGCTTTAAGCTTCTCCGTCAGCAGGCGCAGATGATCGCGTAGTTTCGCCATCTCCATCTCGTGCGCGGTCACCGTTACGTTGAGTTCTTCAATGGTGATCTCCTGAAACGCCAGACGGCTCTCCAGTTCAGCCAGGCGAGCTTCCATCGTTATATCTTGCATGATTCACCTCTCTTGTTGTCTCCGGCACTTCTTGGGTCGCGGCGGATTCTACTGAACTTTATCGGATTACACAGCACTCATTCGCCCTCTACGAAACTAATTTAAACAAAAAGAGTCTGAAAAGGGGTGATAATAGGGCGTGTCCGTATGTTGATTTGTTCTACAACGTTTTATAGTACGCTTCTCATGTAAGTTAACCTTGGGGTGAGATGCCCCGGCCCTGGAGATATGGATGAAATCACTGTTTAAAGTAACGCTGCTGGCGACCACGATGGCCGTTGCTCTGCATGCACCGCTCACTTTCGCTGCGGACGCCGCGAAACCAGCTGCAACTGCTGACAGCAAAGCCGCGTTCAAGAATGACGACCAGAAATCTGCTTATGCGCTGGGCGCTTCGCTGGGTCGTTACATGGAAAACTCCCTGAAGGAACAAGAAAAACTGGGGATCAAACTGGATAAAGATCAGCTGATCGCGGGTGTCCAGGATGCATTTGCAGACAAGAGCAAACTGTCTGACCAGGAAATCGAGCAGACCTTGCAGGCATTTGAAGCGCGCGTGAAGACCTCCGCTCAGGCGAAGATGGAAAAAGACGCCGCTGATAACGAAGCGAAAGGTAAAGTGTTCCGCGAGAAATTTGCTAAAGAGAAAGGGGCGAAAACCTCTTCAACAGGTCTGGTTTATAAAGTAGAGAAAGCCGGTACTGGCGAAGCGCCAAAAGACAGCGACACCGTTGTGGTTAACTACAAAGGTACGCTGATCGACGGTAAAGAGTTCGATAACTCCTACACCCGTGGCGAACCGCTCTCTTTCCGTCTGGACGGCGTGATCCCAGGCTGGACTGAAGGCCTGAAGAACATTAAGAAAGGCGGTAAGATTCAGATGGTTATCCCACCGGATCTGGCCTACGGTAAAACGGGCGTTCCGGGTATTCCGGCTAACTCCACGCTGGTATTCGATGTAGAGCTGCTGGACATCAAACCGGCGCCGAAAGCCGATGCGAAACCAGACGCAGCGGCCGACGCCAAATCGGCAGATGCTGCTAAAAAATAAAAACTGAGAACCGCCGCCTGTCATGGCGGCGGTTTTTTTATTGCAGGCCGGATATAATTAATACTGGAAAGCGGAACCCCCGCTGTATTAATTTAATCATCCGCGTAAATAATGAGCCTGCCCTGAAAACATAACGACAGGCTCCTGAAAAGGAGTGTTTTTTTTCATGACCAGGTCGCTTTTAACCAACGAAACCAGTGAGCTTGACTTACTGGATCAACGTCCTTTCGATCAAACCGACTTTGATATTCTGAAATCCTACGAAGCGGTGGTGGACGGGTTAGCGATGCTCATTGGTTCCCATTGTGAAATCGTATTGCACTCTTTGCAGGATTTGAAATGCTCAGCCATTCGCATTGCCAACGGTGAACACACGGGGCGCAAAATTGGCTCGCCGATCACTGACCTTGCATTGCGCATGCTGCATGATATGACGGGTGCGGATAGCAGCGTATCGAAGTGTTACTTCACACGCGCGAAAAGCGGTGTCCTGATGAAGTCAGTGACGATTGCCATTCGCAACCGCGAGCATCGCGTAATTGGTCTGCTGTGCATCAACATGAACCTTGATGTGCCGTTCTCGCAGATTATGAATACCTTTATTCCTCCGGAAACGCCGGAAGTGGGTTCCGCCGTGAACTTTGCCTCCTCGGTGGAGGATCTGGTCACTCAGACGCTGGAATTCACCATTGAAGAGGTGAATGCCGATCGCAATGTCTCTAATAACGCGAAGAATCGTCAGATTGTGCTGAATCTGTATGAGAAGGGGATCTTCGATATTAAAGATGCGATTAACCAGGTGGCTGACCGCCTGAACATCTCCAAACATACGGTCTACCTCTATATTCGTCAGTTCAAAAGCGGCGACTTCCAGGGGCAAGATAAGTAATGCGTTTTGCCATTGTGGTGACGGGGCCAGCGTACGGAACGCAGCAAGCGAGCAGCGCGTTGCAGTTTGCACATGCCTTAGTTAACGAAGGGCATGAGTTGAGCAGCGTCTTTTTCTACCGGGAAGGCGTGTATAACGCCAACCAGTTGACCTCTCCGGCCAGCGATGAATTCGACCTGGTGCGCGCATGGCAGCAGTTGGGCGCGCAGCATGGCGTCGCGTTGAATATCTGCGTTGCGGCGGCGCTACGTCGCGGCATTGTGGATGAGACCGAAGCAAAAAGGCTGGCGCTGGCATCAGCCAACTTACAGCCAGGGTTTTCGTTGAGCGGGCTTGGCGCGCTGGCGGAAGCCTCCCTGACCTGCGATCGCGTGGTGCAGTTTTGATGAAACGTATTGCTTTTGTATTTTCCACCACGCCGCACGGCAGCGCGTCGGGCCGCGAAGGACTGGATGCGTTACTGGCGACGTCGGCGCTGACGGAAGAGACTGGCGTCTTTTTTATCGGCGACGGCGTTTTTCAGATTCTTTCGGGACAAACGCCTGATGTCGTGCTGGCGCGGGATTACATCGCCACCTTCAAACTGCTGGGGCTGTACGATATCGAGCAATGCTGGCTGTGCGCCGCTTCGTTGCGTGAGCGCGGTCTGGAGACGGGGGCGAGTTTCATTGTGGATGCGACGCCGCTTGAACCTGAAGCGTTGCGCGGTGAACTGGACAATTATGATGTTATCCTGAGGTTCTGACGTGACTATCCTGCATACATTACATCGTTCCGCATGGCTCAGTGACGTTTCCGCGCTTCTTCGCGTGTGCAAAGAAGGCGATGCGCTTTTATTGCTACAGGATGGCGTTACGGCGGCCATCGAAGGTAGCCGTTTCCTTGAAAGTTTGCGTAACGCCCCCATAACGGTTTACGCACTGAAAGAAGATATCGATGCTCGCGGTTTGAGCGGTCAAATTTCAGACAGTGTCGTCAGGGTTGACTATACTGACTTCGTCAGACTTGCGGTTAAGCATCCCAGCCAGATGGCCTGGTGATTGTGGGATCGTTGTATATTTCTTGACACCTTTTCGACACCGCCCTAAAATTCGGCGTCCTCATATTGTGTGAGGCCGTTTTATTACGTGTTTACGAAGCAAAAGCTAAAACCAGGAGCTATTTAATGGCAACAGTTAACCAGCTGGTACGCAAACCACGTGCTCGCAAAGTTGCGAAAAGCAACGTGCCTGCGCTGGAAGCATGCCCGCAAAAACGTGGCGTATGTACTCGTGTATATACTACCACCCCTAAAAAACCGAACTCCGCGCTGCGTAAAGTATGCCGTGTTCGTCTGACTAACGGTTTTGAAGTGACTTCCTACATCGGTGGTGAAGGTCACAACCTGCAGGAGCACTCCGTGATCCTGATCCGTGGCGGTCGTGTAAAAGACCTCCCGGGTGTTCGTTACCACACCGTACGTGGTGCGCTTGACTGCTCCGGCGTTAAAGACCGTAAGCAAGCTCGCTCCAAGTATGGCGTGAAGCGTCCTAAGGCTTAATGGTTCTCCGTTAAGTAAGGCCAAACGTTTTAACTTAAATGTCAAACTAAACTCGTAGAGTTTTGGACAATCCTGAATTAACAACGGAGTATTTCCATGCCACGTCGTCGCGTCATTGGTCAGCGTAAAATTCTTCCGGATCCGAAGTTCGGATCAGAACTGCTGGCTAAATTTGTAAATATCCTGATGGTAGATGGTAAAAAATCTACTGCCGAAACTATCGTATACAGCGCGCTGGAGACCCTGGCTCAGCGTTCTGGTAAATCTGAACTGGAAGCTTTCGAAGTAGCTCTCGAAAACGTGCGCCCGACTGTCGAAGTTAAGTCTCGCCGCGTTGGTGGTTCTACTTATCAGGTACCAGTTGAAGTCCGTCCGGTTCGTCGTAATGCTCTGGCAATGCGTTGGATCGTTGAAGCTGCTCGTAAACGCGGTGATAAATCCATGGCTCTGCGCCTGGCGAACGAACTCACTGATGCTGCAGACAACAAAGGTACTGCAGTTAAGAAACGTGAAGACGTTCACCGTATGGCAGAAGCCAACAAGGCGTTCGCACACTACCGTTGGTAATCCCTTCGGAATTTTAGTCACCAGGCGGGCGCTTCCAGCAAGCAGCCCGCTTTGGGCTACTTAAATTGAACGCCTAGAAGATAAAACGAGGAATCAAATGGCTCGTACAACACCCATCGCACGCTACCGTAACATCGGTATCAGTGCGCACATCGACGCCGGTAAAACCACTACTACCGAACGTATTCTGTTCTACACCGGTGTAAACCATAAAATCGGTGAAGTTCATGACGGCGCAGCTACCATGGACTGGATGGAGCAGGAGCAGGAGCGTGGTATTACCATCACCTCCGCAGCGACTACTGCATTCTGGTCTGGTATGGCTAAGCAGTATGAACCGCATCGCGTAAACATCATCGACACCCCGGGGCACGTTGACTTCACTATCGAAGTAGAACGTTCCATGCGTGTTCTTGATGGTGCAGTAATGGTTTACTGCGCAGTTGGTGGTGTTCAGCCGCAGTCTGAAACCGTATGGCGTCAGGCAAACAAATATAAAGTTCCGCGCATTGCGTTCGTTAACAAAATGGACCGTATGGGTGCGAACTTCCTGAAAGTTGTTGGTCAGATCAAAAGCCGTCTGGGCGCGAACCCTGTTCCGCTGCAACTGGCGATTGGCGCTGAAGAAGCGTTCACCGGTGTTGTTGACCTGGTGAAAATGAAAGCCATCAACTGGAACGAAGCAGATGCAGGCGTTACCTTCACTTACGAAGATATCCCGGCTGACATGCAGGAACTGGCTGAAGAATGGCACCAGAACCTGATCGAGTCCGCTGCGGAAGCTTCTGAAGAGCTGATGGAAAAATACCTGGGTGGCGAAGAACTGACTGAAGAAGAGATCAAAAAAGCTCTGCGTCAGCGTGTTCTGAGCAACGAAATCATCCTGGTAACCTGTGGTTCTGCATTTAAGAACAAAGGTGTTCAGGCGATGCTGGATGCGGTAATTGATTACCTGCCATCCCCGGTTGACGTACCTGCGATCAACGGTATCCTGGACGACGGTAAAGATACTCCGGCTGAGCGTCATGCTAGCGATGATGAGCCTTTCTCTGCACTGGCATTCAAAATCGCTACCGACCCGTTCGTGGGTAACCTGACCTTCTTCCGTGTGTACTCTGGTGTGGTTAACTCTGGTGATACCGTACTGAACTCCGTGAAATCCGCACGTGAGCGTTTCGGTCGTATCGTTCAGATGCACGCTAACAAACGTGAAGAGATCAAAGAAGTTCGCGCGGGCGACATCGCTGCTGCTATCGGTCTGAAAGACGTAACTACGGGTGACACCCTGTGTGACCCGGACGCGCCGATCATTCTGGAACGTATGGAATTCCCTGAGCCGGTAATTTCCATCGCAGTAGAACCGAAAACCAAAGCTGACCAGGAAAAAATGGGTCTGGCTCTGGGCCGTCTGGCTAAAGAAGACCCGTCTTTCCGCGTATGGACTGACGAAGAATCTAACCAGACCATTATCGCCGGTATGGGTGAGCTGCACCTCGACATCATCGTTGACCGTATGAAGCGTGAATTCAACGTTGAAGCGAACGTCGGTAAACCTCAGGTTGCTTACCGCGAAGCGATTCGCTCGAAAGTTACCGATATCGAAGGTAAACACGCCAAGCAGTCTGGTGGTCGCGGTCAGTACGGTCATGTTGTTATCGACATGTACCCGCTGGAGCCGGGTTCCAACCCGAAAGGCTACGAGTTCATCAACGACATCAAGGGTGGTGTAATCCCTGGCGAATACATCCCGGCCGTTGATAAAGGTATCCAGGAGCAGCTGAAAGCAGGCCCGCTGGCTGGCTATCCGGTTGTTGACATCGGTATCCGTCTGCACTTCGGTTCTTACCATGACGTTGACTCCTCTGAACTGGCGTTTAAACTGGCTGCGTCTATTGCCTTTAAAGAAGGCTTTAAGAAAGCGAAACCTGTTCTGCTTGAGCCGATCATGAAGGTTGAGGTAGAAACGCCGGAAGAGAACACCGGTGACGTAATTGGTGACTTGAGCCGTCGTCGCGGTATGCTGCGCGGTCAGGAATCCGAAGTTACTGGCGTTAAGATCCACGCTGAAGTACCGCTGTCTGAAATGTTCGGATATGCAACTCAGCTGCGTTCTCTGACCAAAGGTCGCGCATCATACACTATGGAATTCCTGAAGTATGATGATGCACCGAGCAACGTTGCTCAGGCCGTTATTGAAGCCCGTGGTAAATAATCCACAGGATTAAAACCTAAGTCCCGTGCTCTCTCCTGAAGGGGAGAGCACTATAGTAAGGAATATAGCCGTGTCTAAAGAAAAATTTGAACGTACAAAACCGCACGTTAACGTCGGCACCATCGGCCACGTTGACCATGGTAAAACTACTCTGACTGCTGCAATCACTACCGTACTGGCTAAAACCTACGGCGGTGCTGCTCGTGCATTCGACCAGATCGATAACGCGCCGGAAGAAAAAGCTCGTGGTATCACCATCAACACTTCTCACGTTGAATACGACACCCCGACTCGCCACTACGCGCACGTAGACTGCCCGGGCCACGCCGACTATGTTAAAAACATGATCACCGGTGCTGCGCAGATGGACGGCGCGATCCTGGTTGTTGCTGCGACTGACGGCCCGATGCCGCAGACCCGTGAGCACATCCTGCTGGGTCGTCAGGTAGGCGTTCCGTACATCATCGTGTTCCTGAACAAATGCGACATGGTTGATGACGAAGAGCTGCTGGAACTGGTTGAGATGGAAGTGCGTGAACTGCTGTCTCAGTACGACTTCCCGGGCGACGACACGCCGATCGTTCGTGGTTCTGCTCTGAAAGCGCTGGAAGGCGAAGCTGAGTGGGAAGCGAAAATCATCGAACTGGCTGGCTACCTGGATTCCTACATCCCGGAACCAGAGCGTGCGATTGACAAGCCGTTCCTGCTGCCGATCGAAGACGTATTCTCCATCTCCGGTCGTGGTACCGTTGTTACCGGTCGTGTAGAGCGCGGTATCATCAAAGTGGGCGAAGAAGTTGAAATTGTTGGTATCAAAGAGACTGCGAAGTCTACCTGTACTGGCGTTGAAATGTTCCGCAAACTGCTGGACGAAGGCCGTGCTGGTGAGAACGTAGGTGTTCTGCTGCGTGGTATCAAACGTGAAGAAATCGAACGTGGTCAGGTACTGGCTAAGCCGGGCACCATCAAGCCGCACACCAAGTTCGAATCTGAAGTGTACATTCTGTCTAAAGATGAAGGCGGCCGTCATACTCCGTTCTTCAAAGGCTACCGTCCGCAGTTCTACTTCCGTACAACTGACGTGACTGGCACCATCGAACTGCCGGAAGGCGTAGAGATGGTAATGCCGGGCGACAACATCAAAATGGTTGTTACCCTGATCCACCCGATCGCGATGGACGACGGTCTGCGTTTCGCAATCCGTGAAGGCGGCCGTAC